>NZ_JAJFAT010000029.1 GCF_020711195.1 Halanaerobium polyolivorans | reverse complement strand
CAATTTAACAATCTGCTTTCTCAGCTTTTTAGCACTTAATATGTTTGAACTCCAGAACTCATCATTCTGGCTGAAATCTATGATGTTATCTATCAAATTAATCCATTAGAAAACGATAAATATTAATCAAAATAATTTAAAACTAGCACTTTCTTTTCCTAAAATAATCTGATAAAATATTGTCAGAATATTTAGGATGTGATCGGATGCAAATTATTCATGACTTTAAAATTACTGTTAAGGAATATTCTGAACTTGGTCAGGATAATGATTTTTTGCACCCAGAAGAATGCCCTCACTGCCATGATAAACTTAAGAAACATGGGTTTTATCCTCGTTATGTAATCACCATCGATAAAAAATGCTACTTAATCTTAATCAGAAGATATAAATGCCAGTATTGTGGCAAAACTGTTTCGATTCTTCCAGCCTTTCTCTTCCCTAGATTTCAGAGATCTCTAAATTATATTATCTGCTGTATGAAAGAATATCTGCTGCAGAAAAAACTCCTTCTCTACAAACGAGCAGTATATTTTTATCTGCACAGGTTTACCTGCAATGTTCCTGGTCTAATTGCTTTTTTCAGAGATAAATATCACTCACTGATTCCCTTTAAATTATCCAGAATAAAAAAAGCCACAAAACTAATTAAAATGATTTGGAGCTCCGACGCTCAGATACTCTCAAAAGAGTATCAGGATCACTTTAATCAATGTTTTATGGCACTTTAATTATACCATAAAGATTAAAGTTTTGGAACTATTTTTTTAAACACAAAAGCTTTCACTAGAAAAGAGCTATTTTTCTGATTAAAATGTTATTATCAGCAGTTTAAGAACATTTTTGCTCTTAAATGCTAAAATTTAAGCTTAAAGGAGCTGATTTTGATGACTGATAATGACAGAGAACAGATAGCTCTATTTCGTTTTTCACTCATTTCACCTATCCTGAATAGACAGGTGAAAAAACAGAACGAGTATCTGGCAAAGGTGGCTGCTAAAAAACATAATGTCCCTTATTATGGAGTCAGAGAATACTCACCAAAAACCATATCCATGTGGGTTAGAGCCTATCGCAAAGGTGGTTTTGAAGGGCTTAAACCCAAACCCAGAAATGACAAAGGCAAAAGCCGTGTTTTAACTCCAGAACTTAAAGAAGTTATTTTAGAAGCTAGAGAAGATCATCCTGATCGGTCTGTTTCTTTACTCTATGATCAGCTGATCACTGAAAAGAAAATGTTGCCCTCTCAAGCCTCCTATTCTACTGTCTATCGCTTTCTTAAAAAGAAGAACCTGTTGGTCAACTCTCCCCGCAAAGAAGAAAACAGACGCCGTTTTGCCTATGATCAGGTTAATATGCTCTGGCAGGGAGACGAGATGTATGGACCCTATCTCAACCTTGATGGCAAAAAGGTTAAGACTTTTCTCTTTGCCTTTATTGATGACTGCTCCAGGGTTATTACTTATGCCAAATTCTTAACAACAGAAAAGTTTTCTGCTGTGCAGCAGGTACTCTCAGAAGCTATTTTAAGAAGAGGTATTCCAAAACTCCTTTATGTTGATAATGGTAAAGTCTATCGCAGTGATAATCTTCATTTTGCCTGTGCTTCTCTGGGTATTACCCTGATTCACACTAAGCCGTATTCACCTGCTGATAAAGGTTATGCAAAGTGTATGATTATGTAAAGTAAATTCTTAAAACACTGTAATGAGTGCATCGTTCTTAAATTAACTTTACATAATTTGAGTTAATCTATTGATCAAATTTTTTCAGCCAGGATAATAAATTGTCATTATCCTGCCATTGAGGTTTTTCTTCAGGAGAAACATCAGTATAGGCTTTTTCAATTGCCTCGCGTTTCTGTCTGGAATCAGCTCTGGCATAGACTTCAGTTACCTGAACTGAGCTATGACCAAGAATATCTCTAATATAAACAAGATTAACTCCTGCCTGAAGTAAGTGCATAGCTTTTGAATGTCTCAATGAATGGCATGAAATTTGATCAGGTATTAAAGCAGGTGCATTTTCTTTAGCCAAGTTGCTGTATTTTTTCAGAATATAGTTTACTCCAGCTCTTGTGAGCTTTTCTTTACGACTATTGAAAAATAGTGGATACTCATTTGCATAATCTTGCAGCAGGCCATTTACCTCCATATATTTTCTTAAAATGTTAGCTGTTGGTTCCATTAAAGGAACTATTCTTGCTTTTTTTCCTTTGCCAATTAGTTTGATTGTATATGGTTTATCAAAACGAATACTTGAGGGGGTTAAATCAATGATTTCCTGTACTCTGGCTGCTGTATCATACATTAAACTCAGTATTGCTAGATTGCGTTGCCCTGATTTCAAACTTTGATCTGGCATTTCCAGTAACAATTTAATCCCATCTAAGCTTAAATAATTAATTGTTTTCTTTTCTGTTTTTTTAACTGGTATTGATAATATTTGCTGCCACTCCTGCAGATTTTCAGGATTCTGATATTGAAGATATCTA
Source organism: Halanaerobium polyolivorans (assembly GCF_020711195.1). Lineage (GTDB taxonomy): Bacteria > Bacillota > Halanaerobiia > Halanaerobiales > Halanaerobiaceae > Halanaerobium > Halanaerobium polyolivorans. The sequence goes on along the minus strand of NZ_JAJFAT010000029.1, from coordinate 6,202 downwards.
AAGAAAGAATGTATGGCTGCCAGCCGAATATTTCTGGTGGTTATGCTGCACTGCCGTTGATTTTCTATCCAATCTAAAAAATCAACAATAATATCTTTTGTGATAATTTCTAAAGTAATACTTTCTGCAGGAATGTTTTTGCTATCCTTAAGAAAGTTAAGAAAAAGAATAAAGGTATCCCTGTAAGATAAAATAGTATTTTCGCTGACTCCTTTTTCACCAGGTAAATAAACTTTTAAAAAAGAAGTTAAATAATAGGAAAAATCAGCTTTTTTCATGGAAGCTTCACCTCTGGAAAAATATATGAGCAGAGATTATTAACTTCCTTAATTAGTTCTGGATACATATCAGATGTCAGTCTGACATATCTATCTGTTGCCTCCAATGATTGATGCCCTAAATATTTAGACAGAATAGGTAAAGAATAATATAGATCAAGATCAGATTCTGCCATTTTAATCAGTGAATGAACACTAAAGGTATGTCGAAAATCATGGACTCGTGGACCTTTTCCTTTACCGCCATGAGAAATATTGGCTTCCCATAATATTTTTCTGAACCAGCGGTAAACAGTATTAGAGTCATAACTGCTTCCATCTTGCTGAGTGAAAAAATAATTTGTGATTAGATTTTTCGATAAACATTTTTCTCTGTATACCAGGCAGATGTCAGTTAATGAGTCAGATAAAGGTAAAACTCTATCTCTATCATTTTTAGAATCTCTAATAACAATGTATTTTTCGGTTAAATTAACATCTTCAGTTTTTAAAGAGAGAGCCTCACTAACTCTTAAACCACAGCCGTAAATCATACGGAATACAACTGGCATAACATATCTTGTATTTAATTTTTTATGGAATTTTAAATTATCACAGGCATCAAAAAAACTTTTAATTTCTTCTTTAGAGAAGATATATGGTGTAAAGGTAGTTTTTTTGAATTTAATCTGCTCTGGAATATATGATTGATATCCAAGCTTGTTTAAATAAATCGAGAAATTTTTAATATGATTAATCCTTTTGTATCTTGTAGTATCAGCTTCATTTTTTCGTTTTTTAGCCCATTTATCAGATATATCTTTAGTTAAACCTATCTCAGTAAATTCATTTTTAATAATAAATCGATCAAATGTTTTAAAACTAGAAATCTCTTTGTAGTCATAACCAATATTTCTTTTAAATTCTATATACTGTTTTAAAAGCACTGCATATATGCTCTTAAATTCCATTTTAGTTCACCTCCTGAATATAATAAGGTGAATTTAGATCTGGAACTTCAAGTGAGCACTGTCTTAAAGAATCTAAATCTATTCTTAGATATGTTTTTGTGCTTTCTGTACTGCTATGACCCAGCACTTCTGAAATAACTGGAAGTGGAGTTTTTTGCTCCAGTAAAGAACAGGCAAGGCTGTGTCTCAGGGCATGGGGTCCATGTTTTTTCTTATGCAGATTAGAAATTTTTGCTTTATTTAAATAAAATGTAACTATGCTGTGCAGTGTTGGCTCTTTTAACTTATCATAAGGCTGATTTATACAGATGAAAATATACTGGAGTTCTGATTCTGGACGCCCAAATTTAAGATAATCAATAATTGCATTACCCACTTCCGTTAAAAGAGGTAGTTCAACTGTTCTGGCTGTTTTTGTCTGTTTAATTCTAATCATATTTTTTTTCCAGTTAATATTTTCAAACTTTAATCTGCAGATATCAGAAGCTCGTAATCCAAGTCTTGCTGCCAGCAGCATCATCGCATAATCTCGTTTACCTTTGGGATTTGCTCTATCTACTGATTTAAGTAGCCTTTTAATTTCATCTTTGGTATAGGTAGTTGGTAATTTCCTTTCTTTTTTGTAACTGCTTTTTGGAATAACATATGAAAAATCAATTAACACTATTTCATTCTGATAAAGATATTTTAAAAAACCTCTAAGAGTGCTGAACATATTATGGATTGTGGCTTTAGAATATATCCCCAGATTATTAATGAATTGAAGTATATGCTGACTTTCTATCCTATTTAAAGAAAGTATATTATTTGCTTTCAGGTGATCTAAAAATCTTAATAAATAAATTTTCTTGCTTTCCAGTGTTTTTGCTGCAAATCCCCTAAGCTTAAGGTGTTCTAGATAGGTTAAAATAATTTTACCTATCTCTCCATCAAAGTTATACTTTTTAGAGATTGATCTAAATTTAATTACACCCGTAGCCTGAAATTCACTGGTTACATTTGCTATTCTGATAAGGTCTTTTTCTTTTCTGCATAGTTTTTCATAGGGGCGATTTTTCATTATACTGGATATGAATTTTTCTCCTACCTGAGAATTATAGAATTCAATAGAGTTTTTGACCATAAAGTCATTTAAAAGCTGCCAGCCTCTCTGATATTTTAATTGTGTAGCTCTTTGGTAGGATAGACTTTTAAGATGCACCCCCAGTTCTGATATTAGTTCCTGAAGTTTTTGTTCTCTTTTCATTTGCATTTTCCTCTCTATAATATTTAGGCTTTTGCCTTAACTAATTATAGAGTAATTATGTAAAGTAAACCAGCAAAAATTTCTAGTATATCAACATTATTTTAATGTACTTTACATAATCATACACTTTGCATAACCCTTGTTATGTGAAGCTTCACATAATAAAGGCAAAATTGAAAGGTTTTACTTAACTGTCAGAAAAAGATTTTTACCTCTTTTAACTGATGAAGATTTATCTTCCCTGGATAAGCTAAACAAGAGCTTTTTTAAGTGGCTGGAAAAAGATTATCACCGTAAAGTGCACTCTTCTCTGAAGATGACCCCTCTGGATAAATACATGTCCCAGATTAGTCAGGTTAAAACCTATGATGATCCTGAAAAACTTAAGCTGCTTTTTCTCAAAAGAGCTCAGAGAAAAGTTAGACATGATGGAACTATATCTGTTAATTCTAAACTCTATCAGGTGCCACCTGTCTATATTGGCAAAAAGGTTAAGATCCGCTTTGATCAAGAAACATATGATAATATTTATCTTTATGAAAATGGTAAATGCATTACTAAAGCTGAGCCTGTGATTATGGCTGATAATGCTCATGCTAAAAGAGGTAATCCTATCTCCTTTGCTAAAATGACTGAAGGAGGTAGCAAAAATGTATAAATCTTTTTATTCTTTATCAGATAATCAATTTAAAAAAGAGATTGAAACTAAAGATCTCTACCAGTCTGAAAACTTAAAAGAACTGTCTGCCAGACTTGACTATCTTAAAAAAACAAGAGGCATTGCTGTCATTATTGGTGAACCTGGAAGTGGTAAAACTTCTGCCCTGAGATCTATGGCTAACAGTGTTAATCCATCATTATTTAAGGTCATCTATTTCCCCTTATCTACAGGCTCAGTAATGGATTTTTACAGAGGCATAGCCATTGGCCTGGGAGAAGAACCTAAATTCAGAAAGGTGGATCTTTTTAATCAGGTTCAGGCTGCTATCTTAAAGTTTTACAACGAGAAAAAGATTACTCCCATCATTATCTTAGATGAAATGCAGCTTGCTCCCAACAAATTTTTGAGTGATCTTGGTATTTTATTTAATTTTGCTATGGATTCTCAGAACCCATTTATTCTGATTTTAGCTGGTTTATCTCACTTTATGACAAAGCTAAATTTAAATCATAATCAGTCCTTAAATCAGCGAGTGATCATGAAGTATCAGCTGAACCCCTTAAACAAAGAAGAAGTCAAAGAATATGTTGAGCACCAGCTTAAACTTGCTGGAGCAAATCACCCAGTATTCATACCTCAGGCTCTGGAGGCAATTGCCTTGAGATCCAGAGGGCTACCTAGATTGATCAACAATATCGCAGTTAATTCTCTGCTTTTAGGATTTCAGCTTAAAGCAGAGCAGATAAACCAGGAAATTGTCTTCAAAGCCTGCGAAAAAGATACATTTTAAAGTGAAAAATATTATTCAAATTAAAGGGGCTTATTTTTAAGTCCCTTGCTAATTTAATCTGCAAAATATTTTTGTTTTTACTAATTTAATTTGAAAATTATGCTGTAATTTTAGCTGATTTAGGCTGATTTAATCTGAATAATTTAACTGGATTAATTTGCAAAATCACACAATATTTGATAAACAATTCTATACTTTTTCCTATAAAAGTATATTTTTAAACAACCCGATAGATTCATATTACCTTTATTTCCAAGTGGTTTGCCTAACTCAGGTGATTTTTTGATTTTTTAAGTGTACTCTTAAGTCTGGATTTAACACTTCCCTCTAAATTATCAATATCATTCTTAACTTCAGGATGAAATTTAAGCTTCATCAACTTAAGACCCCTAAAAACTATTCTTTATCTAATAAATCCATTATTTCTTTTTCATTTACTGCATCTTTAAGATCAAAATTTTCTTTTCTTTTGGCTATGATTTCTTCAATATGGGTATCTTCTAATTGTTCTTCCAGAAATTCTATTTTTCCCAATAACATTTCATATTCTTCAATATCCATCATAATACCTTCAATATCATTATTTCTGGTAATAAATAGTGGGGACTCTTTTGTTTTATCTAACATTTTGCTAAAATTTCGAACAATTTCAGAAGATGAGACCATATAATCTCTATCAATTCTTAAAGTAACCATTATCTGCACCTCCATAAATTAAAATATTTTATAAATGATTATCTTAATTAAATTATACATTAAATTTTATGTAAAATCAATTGTAATATTTTATTTTTAATTTATATAATTACTTGTTTTTTTCTTTGTTAGTGTAAAACAAAAGTGGGATTTAAGAATTGATTTGAGTAAATAGGCAGGATTTTTAAGACAAATAAAGAAGGAGCCTCACAAGGACAATTTAAAAAGAAAGGAGTGAGGCCCCTTGGAACTTGATTTAAGGATATTACAAAATGAAACTAACTTCAAGGATTTAGAGAAAAAAATTTTAAAATTGTCTGTAATCAAGCTAGAGAAATTCTAAAAAGACTTTTAGAAAAAATTGATGAGATAATTATGGAAAGTAGAGATAAGGATAAATTTGATAACAAAGATATCAAAAAAAGAACTCTTGATACTCTTTTTGGAGAAGTAACTATTAAGAGAAGATACTATAAAGATTCAAATGATGATTTTCGTTTTCTTTTAGATGAGTACTTAAATATACCAGCTAATAAAAGGCAGTCTCCAGCTTTAAAAGAAATAGCATTAGATTTAGTAACAGAACTTCCATATAGAAAATATCTTAGAGACTTCAACCAGTCATTCTTCAATTTTTAACTGGGTTCAAAAAGAAGGTTCTAAACTTGCCAAAGAAGCTAAAACAAAGCAGCATGATTTCTTTAATGATGGACTGATACCTGATGATAAATATGGAGATAGAAAAGAAATTGAACATCTTTTTGTAGAAGCAGACGAAATTCATATTCCACTCCAGGAAGATGACAAAGAAAAGGGTGAACTCAAGCTTGGTATGAGTTATCAGGGATGGGAAAAAAGACATCCAATGAGTGATGAATATAATTTAACAGGTAAAAAATATTATGGTGGCGTATTTAGCAGTGATGAACTTTGGAAAGAAACTGCTGCAGAGATTTATGAAGACTACTCATTTGCTAATGGCAGCATTTCAGTTTTATGCGGAGATGGAGCTGATTGGATAACAACAGGAAGGGAATATATACCTCAGGTAAAAGTGAGATTTTTAGATAAATATCATCTAAATAAAAATCTTTTTAAGAAACTTGGTAGATCGAAATTCATACCGAAATTACTGGATAATATAAAAGAAAATGATATAGATAAACCAAGAGAAAACCTAAAAAAAAGCAAGACAATACAGACAGAAAAAAACAGATAAAGAAATAGCAGATAGAAATAACACTTTAGAAAAGCATTTAGATAAAGTTAACTGGGAATTCAAAACAGATGATTTAAACAAAGCATATAATACTGTGCAAAAGAAATATTCCAGATCAGAATCTGAAGTATTGAAAGTAACAATGCCTGCTCTAAAAGGACCAAAATCAGGTCAAGACTGGGTTAAAGGATTAAAAAATATATCAGATACAATGATAAATAATCCAATAATTTAAGCTGGATAAATGATTTCTGATATTTATAGGAGAAGTATGTCTAAATATAGATACTAAATTGCAATAATAAATTGAACTAATTTCAAACTGTAATAATTTTACTTGTATAAAATTAGTTTTAGTTGAT
>NZ_JAJFAT010000028.1 GCF_020711195.1 Halanaerobium polyolivorans | reverse complement strand
AAATTGCCTATATGAGTTTTCATGATAGTCTGACAGGACTTTATAACAGGGTATATCTAGAAGATATGATGGAGAGAATTGATACGGCTAGAAACCTCCCTATTTGTTTAATTATGGCTGATTTAAACAATCTCAAACAGCTTAATGATTTATATGGTCATGCTACCGGAGATCAATGTATAAAAAAAGCAGCTGAGATCTTAACTCAATCCTGTCGTCAAGAAGATGTGGTTGCTAGATGGGGTGGAGATGAATTCGTAATTCTTTTACCCAATACAGACTTAAAAGAAAGCGAAAAAATAATTCAAAGAATAAATCAAGCAGAATTTGCAGCCGGGATGGAAGTTGAGCTTTCAATTGCTCTTGGAGCTGCCTGTAAAAGCAATGAAAATGAAGAAATTTTTGAGATTCTAAATGAAGCAGAAAACAGGATGTATATAAATAAATTTGCCAATAGAGAAAGTGGTAGAGGGATTATTTTATCTAGTTTTTTAAATACTTTGAAGGAAAAAAGTTTTGAAACAGAAACTCATGTAAATAGAATGAGTGAATTGACAAAACGTTTTGGTAAAAAGCTTGAGCTTTCTAATGAACAAATAGATAAACTATTTATTTTATCACTACTGCATGATATCGGTAAAATATCCATTCCAGAAAGAATATTAAATAAAAAAGATAAATTGAGTGAAGAAGAATGGGAAATTATCAAGTCTCATCCAGAGGCTGGTTATAGGATAATTGAAAGTATTCCCCGTTTTTCTCATATTGCAGAAGAAATACTTCATCATCATGAAAGATGGGATGGTAGTGGTTATCCAGAAGGTCTCAAAGGAGAAGAGATTCCTTTGCTTTCAAGAATATTGACAATTGTAGATGCCTATGATGTAATGATAAGTGGTCGGCCATATAAAGAGGCGATGAGCAAAGAAGAAGTTATTGCAGAATTGAAAGAATGTGCAGGAACTCAGTTTGATCCGGAGTTAGTTAAGATCTTTTTAGAGATAATTTGATAATATTCTTAAATCAAAGTTTAGACCTGCTGAAAAGCAGGTCTTTTAATCAAGCAGAAAATTTAGCTAAAAAGCTTGCAAAAATAAAATAATAATGTTACAATTAAGAAAATTAAATAAAAGTTAAAGAGTGTTACTGTTAAATCAGGCATAATCTAGGAGAGAATATAAATTTCTTTGCTTCAGAAATCCATTGAAGGAAATTATATTTTTTTCTAGATTTTTTTATTTGCTTAATAAATAAGTTAAATTTGACGTAACTTTTAGAAAAAAGGGAGGAATTATATGGCTGCTAGAGAGTTCTATAGGATAAAAAAAGTCTTTAATAATAATGTTGTTCTAGCAGAAAAAGATGCAGAAGCTCAGGAATATATCTTAATAGGAAAAGGAATAGGTTTTTCCAGTCAGAAAGGAAAAACAATAAACAAAAATAATTTTGAGATTGAAAAAGAATTCATTCCCTTAGAAGGAGAGAAAAGAAAAAACTATTTGAGGCTTCTAGAAGAAGTTGACAGCAAAGTGATTGCAGTAACAGAAGAAATAATAACCTTGGTAGGAGATGAACTAGGAGAAGATATAAATCAGTATATTAGAATCGGGCTTACTGATCACATAGCTTTTACTTTAAAGAGAATCAAAGATGGAATAGAAATAGTTAATCCTTTTTTAACAGAAACAAGAACTCTTTATAAAAAAGAATACAGTTTAGCTAAAAAAGCAGTAGAAATTATGGAAAAAAACTTTAAGCTTGAAATTCCAGAAGCTGAAGTAGGATTTATTGCTTTTCATATTCATGGAGCCAGAAGCAATAGTGAAGTTTCCAAAACTGTTAAAAATACTTCATTAATAAAAAAGCTAGTTGCAAAAGTAGAGGCAGAAATTGGTCATAACTTAGCATATGAAAGTTTAAATTATGCTCGTCTGGTTAATCATTTGCGATTTGCCTTAGAAAGAATAGAAAATAATAAAGAAGATAATTTGAATCCTCTCCTTGAAAATATAAAAAATAATTTTGCTGAATCTTTTAGTTTAGCTGCTAAGCTAGCAGAAATTATAGAATTACGTTTAGATTGTGAGATAACTGAAGATGAAAAAGGCTATCTGGCTATTCATTTGCAGCGTTTAAAAAGAGAAGTCGGAATTGATTGATTAAATTTTCAATAAAAGTTAATTATTGAGGCGTGTTACTGTTAGATCAGGCAAGAGCCGAAGAGCTAATACCACAATATAGAGTGGTGTTTCTCTTCGGCTTTTCTATTTACTTTAATTAAATAAAATAAAATTACAGTTAAACTGTAGTTATTATATAAATTTGTAAAGTTAATAATAAAACAGGAGGTTTGTAAAAATGAAAAAAGTATTTTCACAACTACAGAGAATAGGTAAATCTTTAATGCTTCCAATTGCAGTCTTACCAGCAGCAGCCCTGCTGCTCAGATTAGGTGCTCCGGATGTTTTTGATATTCCCTTTATAATGGCTGCTGGTGGTGCAATCTTTGATAATCTTGCTATTTTATTTGGGATCGGTGTTGCTGTAGGTATAGCCCATGATAGTTCTGGCTCAGCTGGACTTGCCGGTGCAGTAAGTTATTTTATAATCACTAATGCAACTGAATCTATCAATCCTGATATTAATATGGGAGTTCTAGCAGGTATCATTGGTGGTCTAACTGCTGGATTTCTCTATAATCGTTATTATAATATTGAACTACCTGACTTTTTAGGTTTTTTCGGAGGTAAACGTTTTGTACCAATTGTTACAGGTGCAGCTAGTGTTATTTTGGCAGCTGCTTTTGGTTTTGTTTGGCCACCTATTCAACAGGCAATTCAGATGTCAGGAGAATGGATTATAGGAGCAGGTTCTATTGGAGTATTTGTATATGGATTTTTAAATAGATTATTAATCCCGGTTGGTCTCCATCATGTTCTAAATAGTTTTATTTGGTTTGTTTTTGGAGAATTTACAACAGCAGCTGGAGAGGTAGTTACAGGTGATTTGTCGCGCTTTTTTGCTGGTGATCCTTCAGCTGGGTTCTTTATGTCAGGCTTTTTCCCAATATTTATGTTTGGGCTCCCTGCAGCAGCACTTGCGATGTATAACTCGGCCAAAGAAGCAAATAAAAAGGCAGTTGCAGGTATATTTTTAAGTGTTGCTTTAACAGCATTTTTAACAGGAATAACTGAACCGATAGAATTTGCATTTATGTTTTTAGCCCCTGCCTTATATGTTATTCATGCAGGTTTAACAGGGCTTTCACTGGTAATAACCTATATTTTTGGGATCCAACATGGTTTTGGTTTTTCAGCTGGTGCAATAGATTACTTTTTAAACTATGGACTTGCAACAAGACCATTAATGATCATTCCAATTGGTGCTGTAGTTTTTGCTATTTATTATTTCCTTTTCCGTTTTGTGATAGAAAAATTTGATATTGCCACACCTGGACGTTTAGATTCGGAAGGTGGAGCCACTGATATGAGCGTTTTACCAGAAAGTCAGCGCAAAAAGTCTCAAGGTTCTAAAGATCTAACAATGCAGTATATTGAAGCACTTGGTGGTAAAGAAAATATCAAAAAAGTAGATGCCTGTATAACTAGACTAAGATTAGAAGTAGATGATTCAGAAAAAATAAATGAAGAAGCTTTAAAAAAGATGGGAGCTTCTGGTGTTTTAAAAGCAAGCAAAACTAATGCACAAATTGTTGTTGGTACTAAAGCAGAAATGATCGCAGATAAGATCAAAAAAGAACTTTAAATAAAGAAGATGACAAAGCTTTTTAATTTGAGCCGGAGCTTAAGCTGCGGCTTGAATTAAATTGTTAATAGCGATAAAATTATAGTTAATAACTATAAATTATTATAAAATCAAGACAAAGGAGGTTTTGGGATGTTTAATATTTTTAAGCAAAAAGAAATATATATAAATGCTCCATTTAAAGGAGAGGTAATTGAGCTGGAAAATGTTGCAGATCAGGTGTTCTCACAAAAAATGCTGGGAGATGGGTTTGCAATCATTCCAGAAGAAAATATCCTTAAATCACCAGTTAATGGTGAGATAATACAGATCTTCCCAACTGGTCATGCATTAGGAATTAAAACTAAAGATGGTCTAGAATTATTGATCCATCTTGGTATCGATACAGTTGAACTTGCCGGGCAGGGCTTTAATAAATTAGTTGAGGAAGGAGCAAAAATCAAACAAGGTAGAGCTTTAATAGAATTTGATTTAGACTATATTAGAGAAAATTCTCCTTCAACTGCAACCCCTATAGTAATAACAAATATGGAAAAGATTAAAAAAATAGAAATCTTAAAAAAAGGATCTGTAAAAGCAGGGCAAAAGATTTTAAAGGTAATTTTAGCTTAATAGATATAATAAGATTAGAATATAAAATCAGGAAGTGATATTGATGAAAATCATCGTAGAAGAAAATTATGAAAAAATGAGCAATAGAGCAGCTCTGCTTCTGGCAAGTCAAATTCATTTAAAAGAAAATAGCAAGCTTGGCCTTGCTACTGGTGGGACACCAATGGGAATGTATAATAAATTAATTGAAATGTATAATGAAGATGAAGTAGATTTTTCACAGGTAATGACTTTTAATTTAGATGAATATTGTGGTTTAAGCAAAGAGAATCCTAACAGCTATCATTATTATATGTTTGATAATTTTTTTAATCATATCAACATAAAAAAAGAGAATGTAAATATTCCAGATGGGATGACAGAAGATTATAATAAAGAGTGTAGAGAATATGAAAGTTTGATAGAAAATGCTGGAGGTATAGATCTGCAGGTTTTAGGAATTGGTGCTAATGGTCATATTGGTTTTAATGAACCGGCTGAAAAATTAAATGTAATGACAAATGTTGTTAATTTAAGCAAGGAAACCATTCAAGCAAACAGCCGTTATTTCGAGAATGAAGAAAAGGTTCCTAAACAGGCTATTTCAATGGGGATGGCAACAATCTTGAAATCAAAGCGAATTCTTTTATTAGCCAGTGGGAAAAATAAAGTTGAAGCAATTAAAGCCACAGTTAGTGGCAAGATATCTACTGGGGTACCAGCCTCATTATTGCAGACTCACCCGGAAATTACTCTGATAATTGATAAAGAGGCTGCAGCTTTAATTTCAGAAGATAATATTTCTGCTAACTGTGAGCTAGAAATTAAATATTAATAAGGAATGATAATATGAAAGCAATAAAAAATGTAAATATCATTTTGCCTGATAAAATTATTGACAATGGAGCGGTGATTTTTGCTGAAAAAATTAAGGCTGTAGACAGTTTTTTTAGAGAAAAAGATTATTCTGGATTGAAAGTAATTGATGGTGGAGGTGCTTATTTAAGTCCGGGTTTTATCAATATTCATATCCATGGTGCAGGGGGTATGGATACTATGGAAGCTACTACAAAATCTCTAAACAAAATCAGTCAATATCTGATCAAAAATGGAGTTACTGCTTACCTACCTACTACAATGACAATGGAGTTAGAGAAGATATATAACGCATTAGATAATATAAAAAAATATTTAAAAAATTCTAATTCTGGAGCCCGGGTTTTAGGTGTGCATCTAGAAGGCCCTTTTATTAATGAGGCAAAAAAAGGTGCTCAGTCTGCAGAATATATAATTAATCCTTCAACTGAGCTATTTAAAGATTACTTAGATATTATTAAGGTTATGACTCTTGCAGTTGAAAAAGAAGGGGCCTTAGAAGTAATTGAAAAAATTCATCAAAGGGGTATTATAAGTTCCCTGGGTCATTCTGATGCAGAATATGAAGAAGTTATGGAAGCTCAAAATCATGGCTTATCTTTAATAACCCATCTTTATAATGCGATGTCTGGACTTCACCACCGTCAAGCAGGCATTGTAGGGGCTGCTTTAAACTCAAACATAAGTTGTGAAATTATAGCTGATGGAATTCATATTGATCCTGCAGTTATAGAGTTAACAGCAAAAATCAAAACAGCTGATCAACTTATCTTAGTGACAGATGCCATGGAAGCTTCAGGTTTAGATGAGGGTGAATATAATTTAGGTGGTCAGAAGGTAAGTGTCAAAAATGGAAGCGCTAGACTTGAAGATGGCACTCTTGCTGGCAGTGTATTAACAATGGATCAAGGGGTCAGAAATATGTTAAGGTTTAGTAATTTAGAATTACCGGAAGTTATAAGAATGGCAACTTATAATCCGGCTCGTTTATTAAATCTGGACTATAAAATTGGGCAGATAAAAGTTGGTCTACAGGCAGATTTTGTTCTTTTAGATAAGGACCTAACAGTAAAAGATGTATATTTAAAAGGTGAGAGGCAAAACATTTAAAAGTGAGAAAATTAAAAAAACACTTGACAAATAAATATCAATAGATTATAATTTAAATATGTTAAATGTTAATTGTTAACAAAAACCGAATATCGTTTAACTCGTATGAAGCTTAGAGGAAAATACTGATTTTAAATGATCAGTTGCCAACGGGGGAAGGAAGTAAAACTTCTGAATCTGGCCAGGTATCGAGAACTTTAAGTGGACGACCCTTTGAACTATAAATTTTATGGGACTGAGGAAAATCATTTTTTAATGATTTTTCTGAGTCCCTTTCTCAATTTAAATTATAACTATTTTAATTTGCAAAGAGGGAGGAGGGGAATTAATTATTTTTGGCTGCTCGATATTTTAGATATTAACAAAAGAGGTGAAAAAATTGGGTAAAAAGTTACTGCAGGAAATTAGCATCAATGGTTTAGAATTAAAGAATCGTATTTCTATGGCTCCTATGTATACCAAATATGCAAGTGAGTCAGGAGAAGTAAGCGATAAATTAATTGAATATTTTGCAAGGAGAGCTAAAAATGGAGTCGCTTTAATTATTTTAGAAAACACCTGTATTGAATGGGAACAAGGTAGAATTTACGGAAATCCAGTAGCTATCTATGATGATAGATTTCTTCCCGCTTTAAATGAACTTGTAAAAGCTGTACATCGTTATGGTGCCAAGATTATTCCGGAAATACACCATGTGGGTAGACAGGTTTTTAGCAGCAATTTAAATGGCAAGCCACCTTTAGCTCCATCAGCTGTTAAATCTAAAGTTGGTGGTGATATGCCTAAAAAAATGACCGAGGAAGAAATAATAGCAACTATTAAAGCTTTTGGTGATGCTGCTTTAAGAGCAAAAAAAGCTGAATTTGATGGAGTAGAACTACATGGAGCTCATGGCTATTTAATTCAAGAGTTCATTTCACCTTTAACTAACTTAAGAAATGACAAATGGGGAGGTAGTTTTAAAAATAGATGTAGATTTGCTGTAGAGATAATTCGTGATATCAGGTCAAAGGTTGGAGAGGACTTCCCCCTCTTTTTTCGCTTTAGTGCAGAAGAGTCATCAGCAGGAGGCTTAACTTTAGAAGAAGGATTAAAATATGCAAAAGTATTGGAAGCTGAAGGGGTAGATTGTCTTGATGTAACTCATGGTAATTATGAGAGTTTAAAACATTTTCCAATGCAGGGTGATAGTTTTGATCAGTTAATTTATTTATCAGAAGCTGTAAAAAATGATGTTTCAATACCTGTTATAGCAGTTGGAAGTCTTGGTATAAAACCTGAAATTGCTAATAATGTTTTAGAAGAAAAAAAGGCTGATCTAATAAATATTGGGCGAGAACTTTTGGCAGATTCGGAATTTGCTAAAAAAGTTGCAAATAACAATTATGATGAGATTAGAACCTGTCTAAGATGTAATGAATGTACAGGTAGTGTTGATACCGGAAAATATTTAGCCTGTGCAGTTAACCCTGAATTAGGATATGAATATAAGAATTTATTAAAATTAAGTCAAGATCCAAAAAATATCGTTGTTGTTGGGGCTGGTCCGGCTGGATTAGAGTATTCAATAACTGCTGCTAAATTAGGTCATAAAGTAACAATTTTAGAAAAAAATGATCAGATCGGAGGATTAGTTAAAATAGCTTCAATTCCGGCCTATAAAAATACTGAATTTAGCGGTTTATTAAAATATTATAGAACTATGCTTAAACGCCTAGCTATAAATCTCAAATTATCAACTAAGGCAACGGCAGATATTATTGAAGAGTACTCTCCAGATATAGTTGTGTTGGCAGTTGGCTCTAAAGCAATTAAACTGCCGCTAAAGGGTAATGAACATGCAGAGATAGCAGTTGATAAATTGGCAGATGACTGTCAGGGCTTGGGAAAAGACATTTGTGTTATTGGTGGTAGTGGGGTAGGAATTGATACTGCAATGTTTTTAAGAGAAAAAAATAAAAATGTTAAAATAATAGAGATGCAGTCAGAAATTGCTGGAGAATTAAGTCCTATGTTATCTACTCATCTTAAAAAAGTAGTAAAAGAAAATGATATTGAAGTACTAACTTCACATCTTGTTAAAGAAATAAAAGAAAATAGTGTTATTGTAGAACATAATGACCAGGAAAAAGAAATAAACTGTGACAATATTTTAAGTGCAGTTGGATTTAAAAATTTAGATACAACAGAAATGGAAAAAGAGTTAGAAAAAAAGGGAATAAAAGTTCAAAAATTAAGGGTTGAGAATGGTTGTGGGCATATAATGGATGCGACTAGAAATGGTTTTTGGAGCGCTTTAGAAATTGACAAAAACTTTTAAAGGGGGAAAATAGTAATGATTAAAAGAGGTAAAGATGATGTAGAACAGGTATATATCGAGACTCTCGGTGGCAAAGGCAAAATGTATATTACTCAGTTAATGGGTAAAGATGCTGCTCTGCCTGATGTAGATGGTTTTCCGGATGACTTTGATTCTTCTCTCCACTTTTTACATGAATTAATTTTAGAACCAGGCACACAAATTGGAGAACACACCCATGAGGGAAGTGAAGAAATATATTTTATGGTTGAAGGTAAAGGTGAGATGACAGTTGATGGTAAATTAGTTAAAATGAAAGCTGGTGATGCAGTTTTAACCAAAAATAATAGTACTCACTCCTTTGTAGTTACAAGTGATGAAGCAGTTAAACTTTTTGTTGTAGAAGCAGGAGTATAATAGTTTAAATATAATAATGAAAGGAGGCATTGGTTAATGGAAAATATTTATCCAATATTAGAGCAGTTATTATTAATGGCAGTTTTGATTTTGCTTGGCTTTTATTTGAAGCGCTCCGGTAAAATCAACCAAGCAGCTGAAAAAGGAATAGCTGAATTAACAATTGATATTGCTTTTCCAGCTTTAATATTTACAAATATAGTTAGAGATTTTGGCTCTTTGACAAATGTTGTGAAATCTAAATAGCACCGATTGAATCTTATTATCTCTTTAATTTTTAAATTTAA
>NZ_JAJFAT010000027.1 GCF_020711195.1 Halanaerobium polyolivorans | reverse complement strand
CTTTAGTTTCATCGGAATATTTTCTGTTTGCCATTGGTGTTTCCCCCTTGTAATTAGAGTATATCACTTTCAAACTTGTTCTCCAATTCTGTTAGGGGGCTATATAGTAATCACCCCAATTTTCTTTAGTATAGTTCTGGAATTTTTATCTTAAGTATTATATATACTTTGTAACAATTCCTATTATTAACAAATTATATATATTCCTACTTATTATGATTCTACAATAATCTATAAAATCCTTCCAAATCCAAATTAAAGTGATTAATTGTGATGAGTTTAGTCTTTTTATTAATTATATCAAAACACTATGACATCATATTGTCACGAACTTATGTATATTTTGATAAAAAGTATAATAAGTAAAAAATTAAGCTGTGTTAAAAATTAACACAGCTTAATTATTGGGCAAATTATCTCAATCCCAAAATAATATATTTTACAATCAACTAGGTCTAATCAACTCTACATCTTTGATTTTCCATTTCTCAACAAAATTAGAATCCGTTATAACTATTAATATATCATCCTCAATATCATGAACTTTGCCAGTTTTCCCATCATAATTTTCAACAATGTCATCTATATCAAAATCATCTTCAGATTTACAATAAATACTCTTGATATTCTTTTATTGTTGAAACATACTCAATAATAATCCAATTACCTGCTTGTTTTTCTACTACAGTCTTTACTAATTCTTCTGTATATATTTCATTATCTGGATTTGCAATAGTTTGAGAAAATCTAAAATTAGCTGTAGCTTTGGTTGAGCTATTAACGGTAATTAACATATTATCTAAGCTATAAGATATCACTTTATAACCATCAGAATAAAATGTAGCAGTTAAATCAATATATTCTTCTTTTGTTAAATAAGTAATATTACCATTTTCAATTACAGAAATATGAGCTTCTGAAGAAATGTTTTCCTGGATTTTATCTATTTCAGCTTCAGGTGACTCTTCGGAGGTTGCCATGTTATTTATAAAATTACCCACCTCAGTTCTCACTTGTTCTTTATCAACAGAATTAGAGCCTCCACCACTACAACCATTTAAAATAAAACTAAAACAAAGAATAAAAATACTGATTATAATAATTTTCTTTTTCATATTTTCCCCTCCTTTAAATCTATACGTACTGTCAAATCTAAATGTTTTTAAAAAAGTAATTTTCACTCAATCAATCATAAAATTCATCCTCTTTTAATCCTTCTTTATTGGTTTTTATTATGGACCGTTTATATTATCTATTTAAACGGGTCAATTTTAAATTATTATGGTGGGTCAATTTTAGATTATTATAAACCCTTTCCTTACTCTTTCCTCCCTACAACTCTATTATATTCCCACCTAATCTATCAGCAGTATCTGGATTACAAGTACTAAAGATAATCTGATATTTGTCTTTGAAGCTTTTAATTAAATCAATTGCTTTTTCAGTTCTTTCTGGGTCTAAGTTAACCAAACAATCATCTAAGATAATAAAGCCCGGCTTATCTTGAAAGAGGTTTTCATATAAAGCAAATCTTAAAGCAAGGGCCACACTATCATAGGTCCCAAAAGATAAGAGATTAATATTTACTGGAAGTTTGTTATTAGCATCTTCTTTAATTATTTCAATATCAAAGCTCTCATTAATCTTACTGGTCTGATAATTACCAGCTGTTAAGATATTTAAATAGCTGTTGAAAGAATTTATTAAGGGCTCAAATGACTTCTCATCCATTTCTTTTAATGTTTGAGAAAAAGCCTCTTCTACTTTTAACAGGCGGCTGGCTCGACCTTCTAAGCCATTAAATTTTCTTTTTTTGTTCTCATAAATTTCTTCGAGCTCTTCTAAAGATTCATCAGGCATTGTATCCTGAATTTCAATTAATTCATAGTTTTTATTGTTTTTAGCTTCTGTTTTATCTTCTTTGCTTTCTCTTAACGCTCTTATTTTTTCTCTGAATTCTTTATTTGAATTAAATTCTTCCGGTAATTCAGCAAGTTTCCGAAGCTCTTTTTGCAAATTATTGCTATTAGTTTTTAAAGTTTTTATTTTATCCTTTAGCTCTTCCAGACTGTTATATTCTTCCTGCCATTCTTCTATTTTATTCTCTTTGGTTTTTATCTCAATTTTTAAATCACTGATCTTATTATCTTTTAACTGCTCGATTTCTGCTCTAATCACTTCTATTTCTCTGCTGCTTGAATCAACTTCTATATTCTCATGTTCTTCTTTTAATTCTTTGTGAGTCTTATCTGCTAATATTTTAGCTTTTTCTTTTTGAGCTTCTTTGCTATCTCTCAATAGATCATTTTTAGTTTTAAGTTTTTCTCTAGCTTCTTTAGAATTGCTTATCTCTAACTTTTCTAATTCATTTATCATTTTATTATATTTTTCTCTAAAAGATTGATGTTCCTCCTGCAATTGTTCAAAATCGATCTCGGCAGAACTTATTTCTAGATCGATATCATTGTTGTGAACTCTAATATAACCATCAGCTTCAATTTCGCTGCCGGCTTCAATCTCTTCTTCCGCATTAATACCTTTAACAATCTTTAGAGCAGAAGAGGCTTTATTTATTTTAGCTTTTAGTTTGCCTGCTAATAGCTGAGCATCAATATTAGAAATTTTATTTTCCAGCTTTACAAGTTCTTCGGCTATTTCTTCATTTACTTCGGCATATTTTTCTTTTTCACTACTTATCTTTTCTATTTTTTGATTTAGCTCTTTGACCTTGCTAAGCTTTTCTTCCAGCTCTTCTTTAAGCTTAAATTTATCATAGGCAGCTTTTTCTTCTTTTAATTTTTCTAGTGCTTGCTTATATTCTTTTAATTTTTTCTTATGCTCTTTATTCTTTTTTAATAACTCTGGCCATTCTTTTTTTATTTTATTTAATTCACTTAATTTTTCCTGCTTTCTTTTTAAATCTGGCTCAATCTCACTTCTTTTATTAATATCAGCTTCTATTGCACTTAATTCAGTTAATTTTTTAACAACTGCTTTCAACTCAGCTTCTAAGCTTTCTATTTCCCCGTTTATCTTATGCAGTTCTTTTTCACTATTTTCTGCCTTTCTGATCCTTGCTTTGATACTTTCCTTTTCTATATAGGCATCATAGATCTTACCCCTTGCCTTTATATAGGGGTGATTGACATCTCTATCAGGATTTTCTGGTTGATGTTTATCTAGATCCCATTTAGATAAAAGCTTATCTTTTTCGGCCTCGATTTTTTCTTTGATTTCATCGGTTACTATTCCATCCATCTCCATAACTGCTTTCCGCAAAAAATCAGTTACGGTACTCTTTAGCTCAGATTCTTCAGCTATCTTTTTAACAGCTGCTTTAACCTCACTCTGTTTTGCAAAGACAATATTATCATAGGTGCTTTCCCCATAAAGCAAAATTTCATTTAAAATATTATCAATTTTTTCTGGACTATCGATTAAATTCCCATTTGGCTTTTCAAGTAATACTGAGGGGTTATTTCTGCTCCACTTCTTCTCTATTCTATAGCTCTTAGCATTATCTTCAATAATTAAGCTGCCGTGAATATAGTCTCCATCTGGATAGGGAAGGAACTTCTGATTAAATTCTTTATCTTTAGTAGTATTTCTTTTGATTTTAGGATCACTAAACAGGGTGGCAAATATAGCATTAATAATGCTACTCTTACCAGCTTCATTAGGACCTAATAGGATATTCAAACCAGGGGCAAATGAAACTTCCTGATCACTGAGTCCGGCAAATATCTGGGTATTAAAGTTCTTAAGTTTCATTCTGCACCTCCTTAATCAATTCATAAGCTAAGTGAAGTGATTTTTCATCATCTTCCAGCCTCTGCAAAAATTGATAGGGAAAAGACCCTTTTGTAAATTTAGCTTCGATTTGATCATGATTCAGCTTAATATATAAGTTTTCATCTTCAATAGCAAGATAGGCCAGCTCAAGCTTTAAGTCATTATAGAGGTTATTTTTATCATTATAGACTGACTCTTCAATCCCACCACTTAAATTCAAACGAACCACCTTATTTTGTGGTCTATCAGCAAGCAAATCTTTTTTAAGAGCTTTGAGATCTTTCTTGTTATTTATATTTTTCTTTAGATCAAAAAATCTAAATTTTCCAGTCTTTACTTTTTTAGCTGAAATATGCTTATCAGCATCTAAATTAATTATCCAGGCAAAACCTTCATGATTACAGTCTAAACCATCCGGCTCTGGAGTCCCACTATTAAAAATCTTCTTATTAACAGCTTTATCTTCTTCAGGATATTGAATATGACTGTGCCCTAATAACCATAAATCCATCTCTATGGCCAGTAATTCGGCTCTGCTCATTTTAAAGTATTGATCAGTTAGATCTGGTGAAATACCCTCTAATGCTCCATGGGCAATTCCAATCGAAAAATTATTTTTAGCTTCATCATTAAAGTTTTTAATCCAGTCAAGATTGTTACTGGCTGAATGTCTTGAATCACAGGGAGCAGGATATACTGTTAGATCAAGACCGTGCTCACTTAAATCATATGTTCTAAATTCATTTAATAATACCATTCTTTTTGTGGCCTTTCTTTCAAAAGTTCGCCAAACATTATCCTGGCCAATATCATAGTCATGATTACCAGGCAAAAATAAGACTGCTTTACCTTTGAAACGATCAAAAATATTTACAGCTTTTGATATCAATTTTCGCTCAACTTTATTATTATTAAATAAATCTCCAGCGACAACAATCAAATCACAGTCTTCTTCATTTGCTAACTCAACTATCCTTGACAATACTTCGATTCGGGCTTCTTTTAGCTTTACTCCAACAGAGGGAGGGTAACTACTAAACTGCATCCCTAAGTGAATATCTCCGGTATGAAAGATTTTTAATGGCATAATTATGGCTCCTTTATCTTAAATATTTACTCACTACTCTCAAGATCAATAAAAAAAGAAAAGCTAATTTAGCTATATTTTTGCTGATCTAAATATTTTAATTCCTAAGTATATAATTCTAGAAATATATGGTTTTTCCTTTAATAATGTTTTCACATTATAATAAATAGTTCTCTTAATATTAATTATAGCAAAAGACTATGACAGCATAATGTCGCGAACTGATGTATATTTTACTTAATTTCTAAATTGAGAGCCATTATAAGTTTGAACACCTTTGTCTTCTGACACCTGAATAAAAAAACCTCTAGAGCTTTCGCCCTAGAGGGGGATTGATAATTATAATGCTTTTACTTCTTTTCCTGTGCTTATTTTTACAGAAACTTCAACATCAGATACAAATATTTTACCATCTCCACTTTCTCCAGTATAAACTGTGTTTTTAATCGCATCTATAAATTTATCTGCTTCAGAATAATTAATCACAAACTCAATCTTTGTTTTAACCACCCTTTTGTCTTTCTCCAAATTATAACTAGCAAATTCTACTGTATTTAATTCTTTAAGTCCCATAGCTTTTAGTTTTTCAGTTAATTTATTTAACTTTTCAGGACGAATTAATGCTTCAATCTTTTTCATTTTAAGAACCCCCTTCAGTTGCTTTTTTAAATTTTCTTAATATTTAATCTAATTTAATTATAAAGCAAATATTTATCTTTAGAAATAGTTAAGGCTATTTATATCCTTGTGTACACGGATATAAATAGCCTTAATATAAAAGCAAAATAGAGATCTTAAAGTAATTATTTATTTTATAAACTCCAGAAATTTCTTAACTAAATTAGGATCAAATTGACTGCCTGCAGCTGCTTTAAGTTCAAAAACAAACTTTCATCATTTCAACGAATTTTTCAACCAGTTCTGGATCAAACTGACCGCCAGCACATCTTTCTATTTCTGCCAGAGCTGCTTCTTTAGAAATAGCCTTGGTGTAGGTTCTCTCATTTGTCATTACATCATAGGCATCTATAATTGAGATTATACGGGCCAAATATGGTATTTCTTCACCTTTTATAGCCCTAGGATAACCATTCCCATCCCAGTGTTCATGGTGGCTGTATATCTCTTCTGCAATTAAAGCAAATTCTTCAGAGGCAAAAGCAATTTTATAACCTGTTTCTGAATGTTTTTTTACTATTTCCCATTCTTTTTCATCCAACTTAGCTGCTTTTGTTAATATTTCTTCAGAAATTGTTGTTTTCCCTATATCATGCATTACAGCCAATAATGAGAGCCTATTAAGCTCAGAATTAGATAATTTTAATTTATTAGCAAATTCAAGCGCTAAATTTTTCATTCTTTCTGCATGTTCTTTGGTCTCATTACTTTTAGCACTTAGACTATTTAATATGCCTTTAACAATATTGCTTTTACTGCTCCGGCTTTCCAGCAACTTATTTTGATACATATCGTCATCTGCTTTTTTTAAAATTTGATTAATATCTTCAGCTTCTTTTTCTTTGGTGGCTGAACCAAAAGAAACAGATAACGGTAATTTTTCTTTATTATTGATAAGCTCTAATTTTTCTTTAATTCTTTCTATTATTCTGTTTAATTGTTTTTTAGGAGTTTTAGGTATTAAGACAACAAATTCATCTCCACCCATTCGTGCTATTATATCTTCTTCTCTTAATACTTCTTTTAGAATTTCAGCTGTTTTTATCAGTAATTCATCTCCTTTTTGATGGCCATAACTATCATTGATCAGCTTTAAGCCATTTACATCAGCCATTATGATGCTTATTGGCAGCTGTCTTTTAGTATCCAGTCTTTTTAACTCTTCTTCAAAAAATCTGCGGTTGTAGAGATCAGTTAAGCTGTCATTGAAAGATTTAAATTCCAGTTCTTTTTGATAAAATAATTTTTCTAAGGCTGCTTTAGTATTTACAACCAGGATTTCGGCAAGTTCTAAATCCCTTTGATTAAAATCATCTTTTTGAGCAGAAATAGCTTGAAAAATACCTATATCTTGCATTGGAATCGTAATACCTGATTTATAATTTTCTTCTGTTGGTTTTGCTTCTGGATCTTTTTCTGTATCTTTAGTTAGAAAGCTCTCATTGCTCTGAAATGCTATACCCATAACACCATGATCTAAAGGAACTGTCCTTATCTTTAATTTATCGGAAGCTACAGCTATCTCAAAGTGGTTTTGCCTGGCCAAACTAATATGACATATATCAAAATTTAAAATCTCTCTGGCAGTTTCAATTATTTTTTGGCAGATCTCTTTTTCATCTTTAAAGTCTTGAAGCTCAATTGCTACCTTGTTAAGTTCTTTTATAATTCGTTCATGCCTTTTCTGTTCTGAGATATCGATATTGATACCAAACATTTTTTGAGCTTTACCCTCAGAATCCCAGGCGGTAACTTTACCCTTGCTCAGTATCCAAAGCCAGTCGCCTGATTTATGTTTCATTCTTGTTTCCACACTATATGAATCAGTTTTACCAGTAAAATGTTTTTTTAATTCTTTTTTACATTTTTTTAAATCAGCTGGATGGGTTAATTTTTTTGAGATTTCTATGTTATTCGCTTTAAATTCCTCAAGTGTATAGCCAAGCATTTCTGCATATTTTTGATTGAATTTTGTTTCCCCTGTTTGTACATTCCATTCCCAGGTTCCCGAATTAGTACCTTCTATAATCCAGTTCAATCTATCCCTTTGCTCTTTAATTTTCATTTCTTGATTTTTCCTTGCAGTAATATCATGAGTATTCCCATGCCAGAGAGTACTACCATCAGAAAGTTTTTCCGGTCTCGCTTTTGCTTCCAACCATATCATACCCTGCTCAGGCAAATTAACCCTGTATTCTTCTTTCCAAACTGTTAAATTTTTAGCTGATTTAGCAAGCGAGTTGTGAATTCTATCTATATCTCTAGGATCAACTCTTTTAAAAATTTTTTCGGGATCATTTTTAACAAATTCTGCTTCCAGCTCAAAAAGCTGATAGATTCCCTCCGATAAATAGGGGAATGTTGGAGTCCCATCAGGTAATAGCTGATATTGATAGCTCATCCCAGGGGCTCCTTCTACCAGTTTTCTCAACTGCTCTTTAACTTCTTTAAGCTTCTTTTCTGCCTTCCTTTTTTCTGTAATATCTACGGCTGTACAGACTGCATACTCTACATTACCTTCTTTGTTCAGCTTGGGAGTTTTTATGACAGAAAAAATTCTATCTTCTCCCTCACAATTATTGATAACTTCTTCTGTCTCTATTTTCTTTTTCTGCTCAAATACTTTTTTATTGCCATCTATACAAATTTTAGCCTCTGCTTCTGAATAAAGATCTCTAATATTTTTATGTGCAATTTCGCTTTTGTCAAGACAGAAAAAATCAGCATGGGCTTGATTAACTTGACCATAAGTATCAACATCTTTTAAATACCAAATATGGGTATCTATATTCTCTAATAAAAGCTGCTGTTTTCCATTATTTAGCTTGAGTTCTTCTTTTTCAGCTTTAATATTTACATGAACTCTTACTCTTGCCAAAAGTTCTTCTGTAATAAGTGGTTTAGTAATATAGTCTACAGCACCTAGCTTAAAAGCCTTAATTTTTTCTCTCGTCCCGTCTAAGAAAGTGATAAAAATAATGGGAATATCTTTAGTACTGCTTTTTGCTTTTATTTTTTTGCATAACTCAAAACCATTTATTCCCGGCATAACAATATCCAGTAATATTAAATCGATTTCTCTTTGAGAAAGAATATCTAATCCCTCTTCAGCAGTAGCTGCAGCTAAAGCCTGAAAACCTTGCTCTGCTAGAGTTTTAGTTAAATTATCTAATATTTTTTTATTATCATTTATAATAAGGATCTTTCCTTTGCTGATCATAATTTTCACTTCCTTAGAGATAATTAGTTAATATTATTTCTATTATTATACTTCACCAAAAGTATTATTTTACCTTTTAATAAAAACTTAGCTACAGGTGAATTTGATATCTATTTTAAGCTAAAAACCTCATGAAATTTGAAGGAATATGGTTTTATTCCGTTAATTAGTATTATAAGACAGCTGGCTTGGCTTCTTCAAAAGTATAGTTTTTAATAAATTTATTAAAAATTAGGAGGTTAATCATGAAGAAGTTTTCAATTATTTTTATTGGCATTTTTTTGCTCTTTTCTCTACTTTTCAGCGCAAATGTCTTGGCAGAAGAAGAAATTGCTGTAAGAGTAAATGAATCGGTTTTAACTTTCAATGAGTTAGAAGATGAGATTAACGAAAGAATTGATTTCATGTCTGAAGATGAAGCCAAAACAGCTGTAATACAGGGCTTTGTTAATCGTCAAATGGGTCTGGAATTGATTGATGAAAAAGATTTGGAGTTAAGTGATGATGATGTATATGACAGCATGAGAGCTATGGAAACAATGATCACTTCTCAAATGACAGATACTTATCCATTAGGGCATTTTGATGATAGTGAGCCACCTATTGAAGAAATTGCAGAAAGACTAGCTGGCTTTGATGAAATTGATTCAACACCTGAACTTTTGATTCAGGATGCAGAGATGATGGCTATTATTGATTTAATCGAAGAATATTTTAAAGATAAAGCTGAAGAAAAGTTAGAAGCTGGAGAAATGGATGATGAAATTGAAGAAGAGATGGAAATATTTATCGAAAGAAATAAAGAAGAAATTGCAGAATTAAGCGAAGAAGAAAAAGAAGAATTTGCTGAGGATATTGAGTGGATTAAAAACTTGACATTAGAAGAATACAAGGAAGAAAATTGGAATGATTATAGGTCTGAAAAAGCAGAGGAATTAAATGCAAAAGCTTTTGAAGAATTAAATGAAAGGATTAATATAGAATTTAATGTGGATATGCCTCAAAAGTAAAAATTAAATTTAATTAAAAAAATTGAGTAGGGTAACCATTTTGAAATGTTTACCCTACTCGGTTAAATTCAATGCTTTGCTTCCCAAAACAAAATTTGTTCTGGCAGCTCAAAATAATCTGCTAATTTTTCTCTAACTTCTGCTCTAGGTATTTTGCCTTCACAGCACCATTCATGAAGTTCTTTAGGGCTAACATCCAATTTTTGGGCCAGCAAATTCAGCGGCATTTTCTCGGCGAAAATCAGACCATAAAGTATCCTGTTCTCAGTTTCGGTGATCAGATCCTCTTTAGACAATTCAGTACAGTCTAAACCATCTAAGGTCACAAATACCACCCCCCAGAAGGATAGACCCTTCATCTAGTTGTATTTTTATTATAGCATAGCTAATTTTATATCTAAACAGTATTTGATTAAAATTATTAAAGAAATTAGCTCATCATTTTAATAAAAATCTTAGCTAATTCGGGGTCAAATTGACTGCCTGCACATCTTTCTATTTCTGCCAGCACTTCTTCATTGGAGATAGCCTTACTATATGATCTCTCATTTATCATGACATCATAAGCATCCACAATAGCTATTATGCGGGCCAAATATGGAATATCATCTCTTTTTATTTTTTGACAATTTGTCTTGATACATCTTGTTGTCTGCTTTTCTTAAGACTTCATATATATTTTCAACCGCTTTTTCCTTCGTGGCTGTTCCTAAAGCAAGTGAAATCGGCAGAGCTTTCTTAGCGGTTATTTGATCTATTTTATCTTTAATTCGCTTTATTATTCTATCTGCCTGCTCTTTGTTGGTTTTAGGCATTAAAATTGCAAATTCATCTCCACCCAAACGAGCAACAATATCTTCCTCTCTTAAAGATTTTTTTAAGATTTCAGCTGTTTTTATTAATACTTCATCCCCTTTTTCATGTCCATAGTTGTCGTTGATTAACTTCAGACCGTTGAGATCAGCCATAATAATACTTATCGGGAGCTGCCGTTCTACATCCAGTCTTTCCATCTCTTCTTCAAAAAACCTCCGATTATATAAGTTGGTCAAGCCATCATGATAAGATTTATATTTTAATTCATTTTGATAATATAGTCTATCTAAAGCTGCGTTCGTATTTGCAATAAGAATTTCAGCAAGTTCTAGTGGATTGTCAACCCTTTTTACAACAATTTTTTATCGAACATTAAATATCTATATTCAACAGGTGTTAGGTAATCTAA
>NZ_JAJFAT010000026.1 GCF_020711195.1 Halanaerobium polyolivorans | reverse complement strand
ATTAAATTTAAAAATTAAAGAGATAATAAGATTCAATCGGTGCTATTTAGATTTCACAACATTTGTCAAAGAGCCAAATAATTTAAGTAATTTTAATTCATTAACCAGTTATATTAAAGCCACCATCTACATGCACAATTTCTCCTGTTACCATAGCTGAGAGATCACTGAGCAAATAAAGGGCACTAGCAGCAACCTCTTCCTGTTTGACCAGTTTTCCCATAGGTGATTTTTGCTTAAAATTTCTCAGCAAATCTCTAAAATCAGAAATACCACTAGCAGCTCTGGTTAAAATTGGTCCAGGAGAAATAGCATTAACTCTAATTCCATCCTGACCAAGATCAGCTGCCAAATATTTAACAGAAGATTCAAGGGCTGCTTTTGCAACTCCCATTATATTATAATTAGGAATTACTTTTTCTCCTCCATAATATGTAAGAGTAATTGCAGCTCCACCTTTTTCTTTCATAAAAGGGTATGCCAGCTGCAGAGCTTTAACATAAGAATAAACACTTATTTCCATACTGCGCAAAAAGCTGCTTCGACCAGTATCTAGATATTTTCCTTTTAAATCTTCTCTACTCGGACCACCGGCAATGGCATGAACAATAAAGTCAACTTCACTTCCTAATTCTCTGCCAATTTCATTAAAAACTGCTTCAAATTCCTGATCATTTGTAATATCCAACTTATGATAGCTTTTTGCTTCAATTTCTTTAAATAGAGGAATAACTTTTTTAGCTATTTCTTCATTTTGATAGGTAAAGCTAAGCTCAGCTCCTTCTTCCTTTAACCTTTCTGCAATCTTCCATGCTATTGACTTTTCATTAGCGACTCCCATAATTATACCTTTTTTGCCTTGCATTAAATCAGACATATTTATTTCCTCCCAAATTTAAATAATTAAATTATAGTTGAGCTCTAAATTTTTTATCAAGCTATTATTCTTTTATTTTGCATAAATATAGTATATTACTAGAAAATAATTATAGCAAATTTTTAAAACTAAAAATTTTTAATAATGATGCTTTTTTCCTTTTAACTTTGTCAGAAAAAAGGCTAATCTATAGTTATGAAAATCACAATATTTGTATTATACCAAAATTTTGCAAAAAATTCAATAATAGAAACAGTGACTATTTTTCAATATCAACTATCAGTAATTATTACTGATAGTTGATATGACAGGGATGATAAGGTGTTATTTTTTAAAATAAATCTTGACAAAACTGATATGATTAGTTATAATTCATATTGCTAGCATTGATAATGGTTTTCAATTAGAACTATAGATAAAATATCAGGAGGTTAGATTATGAAAAAAATTATAGTTTTATTTTTATTAACTTTTATAGTCTTTACGAGTTTTAGTGGAGTTGCAGCTGGAGAGCTAAATTTATACTCTAATCGTCATTATGATACTGATCAGGAAATATTAGATCGCTTTACTGAAGAAACAGGTATTAGGGTAAATGTCTTAAAAGGAGATTCTGATCAATTAATTGAAAGAATTGCTAGAGAAGGTGAAAACTCACCAGCAGACCTTTTAATTACTGCAGATGCAGGTAGATTACATAGGGCTAAGGAAAGAGGAATATTACAGGCAGCAGACAGTCAAAAATTATTTGATAATATTCCAGCTAATTTGCGAGATAAAGATGATTACTGGTTTGGTCTCACAATGAGAGCTCGAGTGATTGTTTATGCTGATGACCGAGTTGACAGCAGTGATTTATCAAGTTATGAAGAATTAACAGATGAAAAATGGCAGGGCAAAATAGTTGTTAGATCATCAGAAAGTATTTATAATCAATCTTTACTGGCTTCATTTATTTCCCTTTATGGAGAAGAGTGGGCAAGAGAATGGGCTGCAGGGATTGTTAATAATATGGACAGAAGTCCAAGGGGTAATGATAGATCACAGGCTACTGCAGTAGCTGCAGGTGAGGGAGATCTTGCTATTATGAACACATATTATTTAGGAAAAATGATTAATTCTGATAATCCCGCTGAAGTTGAAGTTGCAGAAAATGTGTCTATTTTCTTTCCTTCACAAAATACCGGTGGAACCCACATTAATGTCAGTGGAGTTGCTTTAGCAAAACATGCTCCTAATAGAGAAGAGGCTCTTAAACTGATGGAATATTTGAGTGAAGAATCAGCCCAGAAGTTTTTTGCAGAAGCAAATTATGAATATCCAGTAAACCCAGCTGTTGAAGCATCTGAATTACTTCAATCTTGGGGAGAATTTGAGGTACAGGATATTGATTTAACCGAGCTAGGGGTTCACAATACTAGAGCAGTACAGCTATTTAATATGGTTGGTTGGCAGTAGTTTAAAAATATTTTTAATTATTGGGTGGTAATATGCAGTTATTAAAAAAATTAAAAAAAGGCTCACCAGGTTGGTATATTTTAACATTAGTAATTATCTTTTTTCTTCTGCTGCCTAATTTTAATATAATCATTAATCTTTTTGCGGAGGTTAGTGAGAATTGGGAGCATGTAAGAGAATATTTGCTGATAAATTATTTTCATAACACTTTAATTTTAATCCTGGGCAGTGGTTTTTTGAGTGCTTTATTAGGAGCGGGATTGGCCTGGCTAATAATTGCATATGATTTTCCAGGGAGAAGATTTTTAAATTGGGCTTTGATCTTGCCTCTTGCAGTACCACCATATATAGGAGCTTATGTATATGCGGGAATCTTTAATTTTACTGGCCCAGTGCAGAGGCTTTTAAGGAATTATTTTTCAATAACAATTGAACAGAGGTATTTTGATTTAATGAATCTCAGGGGAGCAGTATTTATTTACACAATCTTTCTTTTTCCTTATGTATATTTAATGACAAAAGCCTTTTTAGCAAAACAATCTTCTTCTCTGCTGGAAAGTTCAAGGTTGCTCGGCAAATCCGATTATTCAATTTTTTTAAAAATTATTCTTCCTCTTTCCAGAGGAGCAATAATTGCAGGAAGCAGCCTTGTTATAATGGAAGTTTTAAATGATTATGGAGTAGTAAAATATTTTGGCATCAGTACATTTACAACCGCTATTTTTAACAGCTGGTTTGGGATGGGAGATCTTGCTACATCTGTAAGGCTAGCAGTTACTGCTATGCTTTTAATAGTTGTAA
This sequence comes from Halanaerobium polyolivorans, assembly GCF_020711195.1. Lineage (GTDB taxonomy): Bacteria > Bacillota > Halanaerobiia > Halanaerobiales > Halanaerobiaceae > Halanaerobium > Halanaerobium polyolivorans. The sequence goes on along the minus strand of NZ_JAJFAT010000026.1, from coordinate 8,550 downwards.
TTCTATTCATAGAGAAGTTATTAAGGGGTGGACGCAAATATAGTTATTCAACATCTAAGCTTAGGCCATTAAGAAGGAGACAATTAAGTGGCAGGTCTAAATTTTTGGCAATGTTTTTAAGCTATTCAGTATTTACAGTTGCTTTTATAATTCCAATGTTTCAGCTTATATATTGGAGTATTTTAAGTAGAGGTGGTAATTTTAGTGAGGTGCTCAACCATGCTTTGACTTCATTTTTTACTGCTGCTGGTGCAGCTGCCATAATAATCATCGGAGCAGTTATTGTTGCCAATACAGCCAGAATGAGTTCAAAATTAATCGCAAATATCTTAGGCAGAATAACCATCCTAGGATATTCTATTCCTGGAGCTGTGATAGCAGTAGGTATATTATTATTTATGCTGCAGCTTGATCTTTTATTTGATTATCTGAACCTTTACTTTGGAATTGAAACAAATCTAGTCTTAAGCAGTACTTTATTAATGCTTATTTTTGCTTATACAGTTCGATTTTTAGGAATAGCCTTTAATTCAGTAGATAGCGGTTATGATAAAATAGGTGAGAGCTATTTTGAAGCTGCTAGGACTTTAGGCAAGGGTGTAACTACAACATTTTTTAAAGTAGATTTACCAATGTTAAAACCAGCCTTATTAAGTGGATATTTACTTGTATTCATTGAGGTTATGAAAGAATTACCATTAACATTGATTTTAAGACCATTTAATTTTGATACTCTTGCTACTAGAGCATTTGAATATGCAAATGATGAAATGATTTATAGAGCAGCAGATTTATCTCTAGTTTTAATTATATTTTCTGCACTTGCTATTTATATAATTACTCACCAGAGAAGGAGGAGAAAAAATGCAGCTGAAAATTAGTGATTTAAGTTTTAGTTATAATAAGAAGGAAAAAGTTTTAAATGATTTTAATTTAGAAATAAACAAGGGTGAGGTTGCTGCCCTGGTTGGCAGGAGTGGAAGTGGGAAAAGCACTATTTTGCGTTTAACTGCAGGCTTAGAAATCCCTGATTCTGGACGTATAGAAATAGCAGGTAAAACAGTAGTTGATGAGCAAAAATTTTTGGCTCCTGAAAAAAGGAAGGTAGGAATGGTTTTCCAGGACTATGCATTATTTCCTCATTTAAATGTTTATCAAAATATTTCTTTTGGGATAGACCATCTTAGTAAAAAGAAAAGAAAAGAACGAACTGCAGAACTGCTTGAACTGGTTAATTTAGCTGGTTTTGAAAAACGTTATCCACATCAATTGAGTGGGGGTCAACAACAGAGGATTGCTCTTGCTAGAACTTTAGCGCCTGGTCCTAAGTTACTGCTTTTGGATGAACCCTTTTCAAATCTTGATACAGAATTAAGGGATAAGATCCGAAAAGAATTGAAGAGCATAATAAAAGAAATAGGAATAACTACAATCCTGGTTTCTCATGATAAAAATGATGCGGAGTTTATGGCAGAAAAAGAAATTTTACTCAATTAAGAGTTTTGTCTAATTAATCTTTAAAAACTAAACTAAGACTGCTTTCAAGAACTTTCAATTAAAAGCAGTCTTATTTTTATGGGATATAATGATTTTGTCTTAATGATAATTGCGATTATTAGTTTTAATTGGTATAATTAATTGACTGTGAAATATAGCAAATTTAAGAAATCATATGAATATTTTTTAAAATCTAGGAGTGGTTTTGTGCTGGAGCAAAAAACAAGGTATCAAGAAGGAAAAAAAGTTTCATATATTAGTTTAATAGCCAATATATTATTGGCAATTTTAAAAATTTCTATAGGCTTATTAGCTGCTAGTACTGCATTGATTGCAGATGGTTTTCATTCAGTATCAGATATGGCTTCAACTCTAATTGTTTTAATTAGCATGAAACTTTCTGAAGCGCCGGCAGATAAAAATCATCCCTATGGCCATGAAAAAGCAGAAGCATTAGGAACAAATCTTCTGGCAGTTATATTAATTATAACAGCCGTTTTTCTCAGCCGTGATGCTTTTTTAACCTTAATTAGTGGGGAGATTTCTCAGCCAGGATTTTTAGCTCTTGTTGTAGCTTTTATTTCTATTCTTGCTAAAGAGTTACTATATCGCTATACTATTATTGTTGGCAAAAGGATAAATAGCAGAGCATTAATTGCTGATGCTCATCATCATCGTTCAGATGCATTGTCATCCATTGCTGCTTTAATCGGTATAGCTGGAGCCAGAATGGGCTTTAGGGTTTTAGATCCTTTGGCCGGTTTAGTGGTAGCAGTATTAATATTTAAAGTAGGTTATGATATATTAAAGGCAACTTCTTATGAATTGATGGATGGAAGGCCTTCTAAAGAAAAAATTACTACAATCCACAAAACAGCCGAAACTATCGAAGGGGTAATCGATGTTTCAGATATTAAAATCAGGAGCTATGGTCCAAGGTATATAGTTGATCTAAAGATAGTAGTAAGTGGTCAGCTTACGGTTAGGCAGGGTCATAATATTGCAGCAGCTGTTAAACAAAAAATTGTCTCGGAACATGATGATGTAAAAGATGTATTGGTTCATGTTAACCCAAATAGTGTTCACTGATTCAAAATTAAAATAAAGAGGAGAATTCAAAGTGCTTAAAATAGTTTTGATTATTAATGATTTAATTGAAAAGGCAAAGGTTAAATCATACTTAAATAAGCTTAATAGCTCTCAGGAGCAGTTTGAATTTCAATTGGTAGCTGAATTTAATGATAGTTCTGAAGCTATCAATTTTCTTTATCAAAATCGGGAAATAGATATTTTGATTATCGAAAATTCTTTAAAAGGAATTTATTCTGGCATAGATTTTGCACTACTTGCTGAAAAAGAGTTTCCTTATTCTAGTATTATCTTAATCAGTGAAGAAAATGATAATTTAAATTTATCTGAATATCAGCTAAATAATCTTAATTCAGTTTTGACAAAGCTTTCAAATAGTGATAGCTTTATAAATTCTTTGCGGATGACTGCTATTAAACAGAAACAAAAACTTAAAAACATGGCTGAAAACAGAAAGATATTAGAAGACTATCAAAAAATAATAGATTATAATAATGATGCTATTTTCTTACTTGAATTAGATGATTCAAATAATTTTTATTATACAAGAATGAATCAAAGCTGCCTGGATTTAACCGGATTCAAAAATAGAGAACTTGAAAAATATAAAACAGATGATATATTTTCATCAGAAATTGCTGAAGAACTAAAAGAAAATATCAATCGCTGTGTAAGAGAAAAGCAAAAAGTCAACTTTAAAAGTAGTTTGGTATTTTCTAGTTCACAAAGAATCTGGGATATAAACCTTTATCCAATCCTAAAAAATGATATAGTAAAAGAAGTAGTTGGTTCATTAACTGATATCAGTGAAATAGAAAGGAAAAAGAAAAAATTAAAATATTGTTTGGAGCATGATATCTTAACAGGACTTTATAATAAAGATTATTTTATCGACAAATTAAAAAATTTAGAGATAAAAGAAGAAGCGGTTTATTCCTTTTTATTTATAAATATTGATTCTTTTAATTTATACAAGAACTTTTATGGATTTGAAAAAGCTGATGAATTATTAAAAAAATCTGCTGAAATCATCAACAAGATATTTAAAGCTAATTCTCTTAAAGCTCAGATTGATAATGCTCTTTTTGCCGTGCTTTTAGAGAACAGGTCTAAAAATGAGCTTATTTCAGCTGCTGAAGCAATAAAAAAGGAATTTTCAAAACTAAAGTTAAATAATATTAAATTTGATATTTCAGTTTTAATAAAAAGCAGTAACTCTGAGCAAAAAACTTTGTTAGATATTTTTAAGATTAGTATTGATGAGCTAAAAAGCATTGAATATAATTTGAGAGATAGTCAAAAAAGTCTTTTTTATAAAAGTCATTGCGATTTTATAGAAAAAAATAATTATAATAATCTACATCACAGCAGTAATCTCTTGGAATTAAGCAAGAAAACAGTTCTAGAGTTTAATCTAAATGAAGAAGCAAGCAGAAAATTTATGCTTCTAGCAAAATTACATGATATAGGCAAGTTAACTATTGATAAAAATATTTTGAAAAAAGGTGCTTCTTTAAATAAATCAGAGTGGAAAAGATATCTAAGCCATGTTGATAAATCAGCAATTTTTGCTGCTTCTTATTATGATTTAGCAGAAATCTATGATTTGATTTATCATCATCATGAACATTTTGATGGAAGTGGCTATCCAGCAGCTTTAAAAGAAAAAGAAATACCTTTTTTAAATAGACTTTTTACACTGCTTAATTTTTATGACAATCTTAAAAATAATCTTTATTATCCTTTTAAAGAAGATAAATATTATTTTGCTGCTTTAACAGATCAAGAAATAGCAGCAGAAATAGATAAATATAAGGGAAAGGTCTTTGATCCTAAACTCAGTGATAAATTTATAAAAAAGCTTATAATAGGGGATAAATAAAGCATTAGGCAAAGTTATCCACAAGTTAATAACAAAACAGGTGTTTTATCCACAGTTGTCAACAATTAATCAACAGATTTTGTGGACTAAACTAAGAACTTATTAACAACTTATCCAGAGTTGTGGATATCAAAAATGATTATCATTACAGGAGGACATGATTATGTTTTTAGATATTCCAGCAATTTTAGCTGCTGCAAGTACAGGTGCAGTTACTGGCTATTTAACCAATAATTTAGCATTAAAAATGATATTTAAAAAATATGGACCTTTTGGTGGAGTAGTAATAAAAACCAGAGATGAGTTTATAGAAAGCATTTCTGAGTTAGTAGAACGAGATATTATCAATCATGCTACCCTCAAAGAAGAGTTTTCTAAACCAGAATTTAAAAAGAATTTAAATAAAACTGTTAAAGATCTGCTAAAATTTCATCTTTATCAGCGCAGTAAAGCAGAAAAATTAGCAGAATTTCCGGCCTGGGAAAAAAATTATCAGCTGAGCACTAAATATTTAGCAGAAAGATTAGCTCAATATTTTGATAATTTAAGCTTAGAATTAGGCAAGAATTATCAAATGGTTGATTTAATTGATGAAAAAGGCTTAACTGAAATTATTGAGAATTTTTATTTTGATTTTATAGAAGCAGTAGAAAGTAATAAACTATTCAAAAAAATACTGTTTGATATTTATGTGGAAATAAAAAATAAGAAGCTATCTACTTTATTAACTGAAGAAAGCAAAGCAGAATTAAGTGATTTTTTAAAGACTTTTGCTGCAGAAATAAATAGAGCCTATAGTTCTGAAGAAGATAAAGCTGCTCTAAAAGCAAGTCTTAACAATCTGCTTAATTTAGAAAAAATAAGCAGTAGCTTGATTGAGAAAATAAAAAAAATTAAAATAGAAGAGCTTTTTAAAGCAGAAGCCAGTCTAGAAGAATTTAGGCGTAAAGATGAATTTCAAAACATTATTAAGGGAATTATAGCAAACTTTAAAGTTGAAATCGAAAACTCTGATTTAAAAATAGCAGATTTAATCTCTCCTCAGCTGGAAAAAAATATAGAAGAAGATCTTAAGCTAATACTTATTCAAAGCAAAGCGGAAATCATTAATTTTATCAGAGCAAATGAAGCAGAAATTGAAGAATTTATATTTAGAGCAGTAGAAGAAGAAATAGAGTTAAGCAGCGGCTTTAAAGCAATGAGCCGTTCTGCTATCTATAATAAATATCAAGAAAATATAGACGAATATGGTCGTCCGGTGGATTTAATCATTAATTATCTAAATGATTCTCTCTCTAAAGAAAATAATGACCTTATTAATAAAATTTTAAATCAGATTAAAACAAAAAACATAGCTTTATTAAGTAGTTTTATTAAAACAGATATTACAGCAAAAAAAATCGAAGCTTATTTCTTTAATTTTTTAAAAGAAAATAAAGCTAAGTCTTTAGAAGATATTTTTTCTCAGGACTTTTTTGATAATCAGAATCTTGAAAGCAAATTATTTGAGCTGCTTTTTGTATTTATTCAAAACACACTGTCAGACCAAGAATTATTAGAACTATTTATAGAAAACATTTTTGATTTGCCATTAGAAAGGTTAATTAAAACTGAGCATTTTTCTCAAAAAGCTGCCTTTTTAGAAAAAATACTTCTGGATAATTTGAAAAATAATTCCCTTTTTATTGAGCTCTTGTTTAACTATATTAATAATAATGCTTTAGTAGATTTGAATAAATATATTAAAAATAACCCAAACAATATTTCTGAACAATTAGAAAATAAATTTTTAGATTTAGAAAGTGAAATTGGCTCTAAAGAACTGCGAGATTTATATAAAAACTTTACAAAAGATAAAAAGAATATCCTTAAACTAAGTGATGAGTTATGTGCTTTTTTATATAATTATCTGCCAGAAGTAGTTGAGGGCAGTATCGCTCAAACAGCTTCTGCAAATCTTAAGCAACTTTCAGACCAAGAAGTACAAACTGCGATTGAAGAATTTATCGGCAAAGAGTTGAAACCTATCACTTATTTAGGGGCTTTGCTTGGTGCAGCAGCTGGAGTTATATTCAATTTAACCGGTGCAGAATCTGCTCTTATGGCTGCATCTCCAGTCTGGGTAGATTATTTATCATCTGCACTTTTATATGGTAGTGTTGGTTGGTTGACAAATGTATTAGCCATTTGGATGATTTTTAATCCTTATCAGGAAAAATATATTGCTTCTTTTAAAGTTCCCTTTACTCCAGGTGTAGTAGCAAAGAACAGGAATAGATTTGCTGATTCCATGGGTTCTTTTGTAGAAAAAGAGCTGCTTAAAGCAAATTCTGCAGCAGATTTAATAGAGAATAATAGAAAGGAAATTACTGATAAGGGGCTGCAGTTTTTCAAAGATCAGGACTATCAGCTTTTATTTAACTTATTAAAAAAGAAGGATAGTTTAATTGCAGATGCTTTGCTTAATTTTTCTGCTGAGCAGATTTCTGAAGCTAAAACTAAGATCTATTTACAAAAATACATTAATTCAATGCTCAATGATATTTTAGAAAATGAAATTAAAGCTATTAATCTAGAGAAAATAAGCAGCGAAATTCTTGATCATAATAGAGAAAAGATTAATTTCTCAACCGCTCAGTTAGGCCAAGATCTATTCTCAGTTGAGAAACTAGCAAATGCTTTAGCTGGTGAGTATACTTTAAGTTTAAGCTCAAATCGCTTTAAAGAAATTATTAGTGATAAAAAGATTTTTCCTTTTGCAAAATATCTTCTCCCCCAACTTTTTAAATTGGATTTAAGGCTAGATTTAAATGATTTGCTTTTTCCATATTTAGTAGAGAATAAGACTGGTCTTATTGAAGCAGCAAAAGGCCTTTTATATGAACAGGAAGAAAATATTTTGCAGAAATTAAAATTTAAAAAAGATGAATTAATAGAGCTAGAGAAAAGTAAAGAAGGTGGACTCCTTAAAAATACAATTATTTCTGGAGCGATATTGATGGCTGATCTAGATGGCTTTATAGATTCAGTTGGCAGGAAGATTTTCAATCAATTTTTACCAGAATTTCTGGAAGATAAAGATCAAGAACTAAAAAGCTATTTAGAAAAACATCTTAATAATTTAAGAGAAGAAGAACTTGCTAGTTTAAGCAGTTTTAATTTTTCAGCTTCAGCAGAATATTTCTTTGCTTCTGATAAAGGTGAAAAGTTTTTAAATGATCTAATATTTTTAAATGAGACTGAAATAGAAAAACTTGCTCAAAATTTACTTAAAGCTGAAAACAAGGAATTATTTAATTTTAATTTTGAGGTCAACAAGCTAGAATTAGAAAAATTTATAAAAAATCAATTTAGCTTAGAACAAAAATTAAAACTTTTAGTAGATTTGAAAAATATTTTTTCAGAGCAAAAAATTAAAAAAGAAATTAAATATCTAATTAATAATGAGCAGTTAGCAAAAGCAGAAGAAAGATGGGGTGCATTTGCTGCTGAGTTAAGTTTAGCAAATAAAAACTATATATCTTCTCAAGCAATAGCTAAAATTACAGATAATCTTAGCTCAAGCTTGGAAAAAGATGATTTTTATAATAATGTACATGCAGAGACTAAAGATTTAGTGGTTGATTTTATCAATTATTTAGAAAAGGAAATGGATAGAGAAAGCTTAAATTATTTGTTAGAATTATTTTTGCAGAGTGGAATTGATAGTTTAATAGTTAATTCTGAAGAAATTGTTGAAAGCTTAGAATTAAAAGAATTAACTGCTGCTGAAATAAGAAAAATGGACCCTGCAGAAATTGAAAGCACATTTAATAGTTTTGCCGGTCATTACTTTAATCAACTAAAACAATACGGGTGGTTTGGGGGAATTTTCGGTTTGCTCCAGTTGTTGCTGAGGACATTTATTTTGTAGATGGGTTTTAAAATTCCTCTATTATAATTCCTCTATTATAATAATTATTGGATCAAAAAATACAAATAATTCATCTAATTAAAGCATAAAAAAAGTTAGTGTAAAATTACTTTTGGAGATTCAAAACTGAATCATAAAAAAAATAGAAAGAAGACTCCCTTTTTGATAA
>NZ_JAJFAT010000025.1 GCF_020711195.1 Halanaerobium polyolivorans | reverse complement strand
TGAACCAGTACTAGCTTAAATAGAAAAAATGAGAAACTAAGAATGAACGAGCTTAACAAACATATTCTCCATATTTAGGGGGTTGGACCGAATAGTTCTATTCCGAAAGTGCCATCTATTTCAGAACCTGATAAAGCTGAGATGGAAGAGTTTATATATAACGTTAAATTATTAGTAAACACTTTAGGATATAAAATTTTTGAAGAAATAAAAGAGAAACAAAATAAAGACGAAAATTATTTTTATATAGATTCTGTTAGAGGGGCAAAGGGTAAAGGACAAATTACTAGTGAGGGCTTTGTAGTACTAAAAGGATCTAAAATGGCTAATAACACTGTTGATTCAGCACAAAATTGGGTAATTAAAAAGAGAGAAGAGTTATTAGAAAAAGAAATTGTGGTTGAAAATAATGAAAATTATATTTTCAAAAAAGACTATTTGTTTTCTAGTCCTTCAACTGCAGCTGCAATAGTTATGGGGAGAAATGCTAATGGTTTAAGAGAATGGAAATTAAATAATGGAATGACTTTAAAAGAATTTGAAAAGCCTGATGAAGAATAAATTGTAATTATAAAAAAGAAAAAACACCTGATAAAATATCAGGTGCCTTCATAATTTTAATTTTGCCCATTTAAGAGCTCTTTGTAATTTTATTTTCTAACTTAATAATACTATCTTAATCGTAAATTGTCAAGCAGTTTTAAACAAAATTGAACTTATTTTTTGGTTAAGAACTGCTGGGTTTTCTTTAATTTCATATATAGCTTTTTGTTCATTAATTCTCTGAATATCAATTGCTCTCATATCACTTAAATGAAGGCGTGAAGTTTTATCATTTTTAAAATCTTTAATTTTAATATCAATCTCCATTTTAGAATTTGGAGGATTGGAGTTTTCTTTTACTGATGTAGTAGGAATAACTAAATATTTTGATCCAAAATCTTTTAATATATAACAGTAATGACCACCATAAATTTCTTTTGGATATCCTCTTCTTAAATTAAAATATGCAATTTGACCTGTTGTTGGCCTATTTGCTGGTTTTATTTTATAAAAAGAAGTTGATGGATCATCTGTTTCGTTAGGAACAATTATATTATAAAAAAAGTGTAGTTCTCTAATCCAATATTTTAATTCTCTAGCAAAACCTTTAATATCATAGTTTTTAATTTTTTTGAGTGTTGCTTTAGCTTCTCTCATGTCATCAGAAAAGCTCATATTTAGTTCACCTCCATTAAATTATGTTAATTATAACATATTTTCTATAAAAAGGAAATAAATTTTATAAAATTTCAAAATATTATACTGAAAAATAAAAAGAGGTAGATACAATGTCATCAATTAAAGATTATTTAGCCAAAATAGTTTCAGAATATAAAGAAGCAAGATTACACGAAGAATTTGCTGAGCATGAACCTGGAGATCTCACGCGTCATCAGTTGCCAGATTATTTAGTAAAAGAACTTTCTTCAAACTTTAAAACAGAAAATTATATAATCAAATTACAGAAAAAGAATTAATAGAAGATTTAATTAAAATGATGAATATTTACCAAAAATATTATGAACAATATTATTTAGAAATAAATGCAGTTGAAATTGAAACAGGAGAAGGAGTTTCTGAAAAGATGGATGACTTAACAATTAAACAAAAGCTCTCTCAAATCAAAAACTACATCAAAGCTCAAGGCTTTACTTATCCTGATAATTTAATAGAGAACTTCTATCTTTCCTTAAAAACAAAGCCTTTTGTACTACTAGCTGGTATCTCAGGTACAGGTAAAACAAAACTAGTGCAATTATTTGCAGAAGCTATTGGCTGTACTTCTGAAAATGAACGATTTAAACTTATCTCAGTTAAACTAGACTGGAATGATAGTGCTGATCTTTTAGGCTACAGTAATATAAGTGGAGACTTTCAGACTGGCCCTATTTTAGAAACTATTAAAAAGGCTTCAAATGATCTAGATAATCCATATTTAGTCTGTTTAGATGAGATGAACTTAGCTAGAGTAGAATATTATTTCAGTGACTTTTTATCTAAAATGGAAACAAGATATTTTGAAGATAATAGGATTAAAACAGATAAAATATTATCGAAAAATGAATTTGATGCTAGAGATAATACTGATGCTTTATCTAAGTATGGAAATCTATATTTACCTGATAATCTATATATAATTGGTACAGTTAATATGGATGAGACTACCCAGCCTTTCAGCAAAAAAGTATTAGATAGAGCAAATACTATAGAATTTAATCAGATTGAATTAACTGCATTTTTAGAAGAAGATTATGATAATTTAAAAGTTGAAAATTTAAAATTAAGCAATGAATTTTTAAAAACTAATTATCTTAAATTAAAAGATTTACTGCCTGAGAAAAAAGAAAAAATTACTGAAATAACTGAAGAATTAAAAGAATTGAACAAAATACTAAAAAAAGCAAACTTGCAGGTAGGCTATAGAATAAGAGATGAGATAAACTTTTATTTAATTGAAGCATTAGATAAAAATTTAATGAATAAAACAACAGCTTTTGACACAGAAATATTGCAGAAAGTATTACCCAGGATTCAGGGCAGTTCCTTAATTATCAAAAAAGTATTAGTTGAATTATTTAAATTCTTTGCCGGTAAAGATTATAGTACGGAAAATGGCCAGTTTGCTGATAAGATGTGGAAATATTATGAGACTAATAAAGATGAAATTAAATATTCTAAATCAGCTGAAAAGATAGTCTATATGCTTCGTCGCTATGAAGAAGATAGCTTTACTTCTTACTGGCTGTAATTAAATTTTGCTAAATAACAAGCTAAACTATTTTTTGTAAAATATATCAATAGGGGAGGAAATTGAATGAAGATAGAGCATATAGCCATCTGGACAAATAATCTAGAAAATCTTAGAGAGTTTTATTGCAAATATTTTGAAGCCAAAAGTAGTGAGAAGTATACCAATCAAAAGAGCGGGTTTGAATCATATTTTTTAGCATTTGAAGAAGGCTGCAGATTAGAAATAATGAGAATGCCAGTAACAGAAGAAAGGGATATTCAAGCTAAAAGCATTGTTGGTTTAGCTCATTTTGCAATTAGTGTAGGAAGCAAAGAAAATGTAATAAAATTGACTGAAAGATTTAAAGAAGATGGGTATAAAGTATTGAGTGAGCCGAGAACAACAGGAGATGGCTATTACGAAGGTGTAATTAGTGATCCAGATGGAAATAGGGTTGAGATTACGGAATAATGCCAGAAGAAACAAAAGAAGAGGGATGGATCTATTATCTCCCTAAATAATAAGGTGGTATTATGGCGACTAAAAAAATAGATTTAATCACAATAGAAAATAATCAATTTTCATTGAACATTAAAGGAAAACCCCTTCATCCTGACCATGAAAAAGAATTCCCCGAGGAGAATAAGGCTCAGGCTAGAATTGCTTATCACAGCAAATTAAATCAAGCCTTTAACTTTAAATATTATGACCCAGAAGAAGATCAACTAAAACTGAGTAATTTAAATTCAATTAAAAGCTACCCCTTGTTTTTTGAATATCAAAATTATGATTTTTACATAGAAGCTTCTCAAGCTATAGAATTTTACCATCCTAATCGTGAAATTAGAGAATCATTGTCTTATCCTAATAATAATGACAATATACTTTATGGGAGCATAAATTTTGGCAGTGATATCGGCTATTCTGAATTTGAGATAAGATCTAATAATACAGCTCTTTTGAGCTTAAAGCTTGAAGTTTTCCCCAGCAAAATAGACTATCAAAAAGACTATCAGCAGCTAATTAGTGAAGTTAATCAAGAAGTATATAATCTTGCCTATGATTTTTTAAGAAAGACCTATCAAAATATGAAAATAGCAGAAGAGAACAATGTTACTGAGGCGGAATTTTTTGTTATTATTAAAAATATTTTTGATGACTTGTTTAAAGCTTTTAGAAGAATAGAAGAATCACCTCATCACAGAATTATCAAAAAGAGAAATGTTAGGCCTGCTGCTCGGGTAAAAAGCATCAACCGCCAGAGCATCAAATGGCTTAACAAAAACAGCCAGCATTACAATAGAAAACTGCAGTTACCTGAAAAAATATTAGCAGTAGAAAAAAAGCTAAGTTATAATAATTTTGAAAATAAATTTTTAAAGTGGGTTTTTACAGAACTCATTAAACGCCTGCACAGTTTTAAAGATAAGTACTTAGACTATAAGCAAAATCCAGATCAGGATTTAGTAAATAAAATAGAGAAAATGATAAGAAAATTAAAATTGACTCTTAAAAGATCATTTTTAGAACAGGTAGGAGAACTTCAAAAAATAGATTCTATTTCTTTAGTTTTGCAGATGGCCCCAGGCTATAAAGAGATCTATAGATATTATTTAATGCTCTTAAAAGGTTTATCTCTCAATGGAGAGATATTTAGATTATCTATTAAAGAACTCTGGCAGCTCTATGAATACTGGACATTCTTAAAGTTAAACAGACTACTGCAAAATAAGTATAAGATGATAAAAAACAATATAATTGAACTTGACTACAGTGGTATCAATGTAACTTTATCTAAAGGAGCTCAGGCTGAAGTAGAATATATTAATCCAATCACAGAAGAAGTATTTACTTTAAGCTATAATACTCAAACAGGAGATGGGATAACTACCAACCAACAACCTGATAATATATTATCCTTAAGCAAAAAAGATTCGAAGTATCATTATAAATTCATCTTTGATGCTAAATATAGACTTAATATGGCTGAAGAAGGAACAAGGTATGGAAATAGATATAAGGGTATCCCTGGACCAGAAGAAGCAGATATCAATACTATGCACCGCTATAGAGATGCAGTGGCTGCAGAGTTAAGTGAAAGCAAATATCAGAGAACAATGGTTGGAGCCTATGTACTTTTCCCCTATCATGATCAGCAGAAATTCAAAAATCATCAATTTTATAAAAGTATTGACAAAATAAATATCGGGGCTTTTCCATTTCTACCAGATAGTACAGAACTTTTAGCAGATTTTTTAGAAAACATAATAGACGAATCAGCTTTCAGCAATTATAACCGCAATCTCTTACCACTTGGAACAGAAGAATTTAGGCCACAAGCTGAATTTAAAATTGATCTATTATTAGGTTCTTTAAGCAGTAAAGCTCAGCTAGATTATCTTTTAAAAGAAAAAATATATTATCTACCCTTTCAACAAACAATTCTTAATCATAATATTGAACATATTGCAATATTCCAGAGCAAATCTAAATTTGGAGATCAAAGTGGGATCAAATATTATGCAGAAGTAAAAAATATCAAAATTGTAAAAAGAAAAGATATTGATTTTCCTTCCAGCAGAAGCACTGGAGATGCTGACTATCTATTATTTGAAGTAGAGAAATGGCAGCAGCTCGGCAAAAAAATTACAACAGAGGGTTATGGTGTTAGCGGCAGCCATATCTATTCTAATTATATGCTGCTCAAAAAGGCTGATACCCTGCCAGAATTGAGTATCCGTTCTTTAAAAGAATGGCGGCTCTGGTTTGAACTAAAAAGAGTTAAAGAAGAAATTAATATTTTAGTAAAGAATAAAAATCTTGATAAAATAAATAGAATTGGAGGTTTTAAAGTAGCAAATGTAGAGATAATAGTAGATAAAGAAGAGTTAATAGCTGCCTCAGATGAGGAGATAATTGATTTTCCATATCAGGAATTTTTGAAAAATCCAAGAAGTATTTTAAATGAGATTATGGAACTTATTTCTGAATAAAAACAATTAATATACACAATGAACCTAGGTCCAATTTTAATTATCTAGGATGTATAATTAATATTGCAAAGATATAATGCCAATCTAAATAAAAAAGGCATTTGCTTGTTTCAGTTGAGCAAAATAATTGGTTATGGTGTTCCGGAATTTGAAAACTTTAAACGTCAAGTATTTTTATATAAAATTATAGACTGGAGGATCAAAATGAATAAAAGATTCATATTTATGTTATCAATAATATTATTATTTGCTTTAATAATAGGAGATAGTGGATTAGCTGCAGAAGAATATCCCCAGTTATATAATTATTTAGAAGGTGCAGAAGAATTCAAAGAAAATGTGGAAAGGCAGGCTGTAGAGTTCGCTGATACTTTTCATTTAAGTGCTAACACGGAGGAAAAAGTGGTAGCTCTTACCTTTGATGATGGGCCCCATTCTATTTACACTGAGAAAATTCTAGATATTTTAGATGAATATAAAATAAAAGCTAGTTTTTTCATGATAGGAAATAGGATTGATAGATATTCTGGACTTGTAGAAAAAGTTTCTAATAAAGGTCATTATGTAGGTAATCATTCTTATAATCACCCTAATTTTAGTGACATGCAAGACGAAATTGTATTTGCTGAAGAAATATATCCTACTTCAGAAATTATAGAAAAAGTTACCGGTAATTATCCTAAGATAATTAGACCACCTTATGGCAGTATCTCAGACTCTCAAATAGAGCATTTAAAAGAAGAAAACTGGCAAATTATTAACTGGTCTGTTGATACTTTTGACTGGAAAAGTGAATTAAATGATCCTCAGCAAATGTATGAAGAAATAATTAAAAATCATCATCCAGGAATGGTTATTTTGATGCATGATTCAAGTGGGGGTAGTGGAAATGGTTTAGATATGCTGCCTCAGTTAATAGAAACTCTTCAGGATAAAGGATATGAGTTCCTAACAGTTAAAGATCTATTATATCTATATAATAATTAAGGACAACAAGATATAGAGCTTTTTTAAATCAGATTAGATGCTCATCTTTCTTATAGTATTGCAGAGGACAATTTATTTTTCTTATCAGGAATTTATAAAAAATCCAGGAAGTATTCCAAATGAGATTATAGAGCTTTTAGAGACTTAAGCTTAAAAAGTTTTTTCACTATGCCACTATGCTGTCACAGTAGGATGATATAATAGTTTTAGAATAATCAAATCTATTATAAGGGATTGAAGATTATGCTTCCAGGTAAAGATAGGATAATCCTATGTCCGAGCTGTCAAAATCAATTTAGGCAGAGTACTTTAGCTTCAGGTAATACTTTGGGTGCTACTTATTGGACTGATGGAAAATGTGAAACTCCAATGCTGCCAGATAGTGTAATTGTTTCTTATTGTGAAGAATGTGATAATTTTTTCTGGGTTGAAGATGCAGAGTTAATTGATAAGGTTGAATTTGATTCAGGTAAATATCCTGATGCAGAACTTTTAAAAGAATTGACTTTAGAACAATATATTGAAGCATTAGAAAAGTTAGAAGTTAAAGATGATGAAGACGCTTTATATTTGTTGAGGCAAATTTGGTGGAACTATAATGATTATTATCGCAATGATGATCAGGAAGAAATTTCAAAAGATATTGAAGAACACATGCCAGCTTTACTAGAAAAGCTGTTGGATGCTCTCAATGATAATAATGATGAGCATCTAATACTTAAGGGAGAATTGTTTAGGGAATTAGGAGAGTTTGAGAAAGCTCTTGAACAATTAAATAAGATAACAGATCCGGAATATGATGAGGTAAAAAAATATATAATAGATTTAGCAGAACAAGGTATTTCTGAATTAAAAGAATTGAAAATATAAAGATAGTGATGCTGATGGATTTAGTTAATAAATAAATTATTTTTAGATTTTAAAAAATCATCTTTCAAGCATAAACCCTTCTCATAATCTAAAAGAGAAGGGTTTGATTTGCTCATAAAATGAGATTCACAGCATGTCTTCTGTCACAAAGCTTGCAATATAACTAATAATAGTTATGGAAAAGCAAGCTTTACGCCAGTTTCTAAGGAATCAAGTATAAGCGAAAATCTCAGGAATGTTATGTGACATTTGCTGATTACTAGATTGCGAAACAAAAAAACTCCTGATAAATGAACTCAGAAGGTTTATCAATCTATTGAATTTGTATTATTTTCAAGCCATATTGTTAATTCCTTTTTTGATAACTTATCAGAAGATACTTGGATCATCATTTTATAGGCTTCTTTCTCAGAAGCTGTAATTTCTAGACCATTTCTTTGTAAAAAAGTATCCATAGCTACAAAAGCTATTCTTTTAGTTCCATCAATAAATGGATGGTTATTACAAAGATGATAACCATAAGCTGCTGCCATTTTTAACAATGAATCGTGTAAATATTCACCCTGGTAAGTTGCTTTAGGCTGTTCAAGCGCTGAATTTAATAAATTTTCATCTCTTATACCAAAACTTCCATCATAAATTTTAACAAGTTGCTTATAAAAAAAAACAATTATATCTTTAGGTATAAATTTGATGTCATTCATTTAGCTAATTCCTTAAGAGTATTTTTATATTTTTGGTTAGTCTTATCAAAAGCTTTAGCCCATTCTTCAAATTCAGGGTTAAAAGGGGTTACTGTAAAACCATCTTTATTTTCAATAATATGAAGTTCTTCACCTTCTTTAAGATTATATTTTTCTTTGAGCTCTTTAGGAATAGTAAAACCGTAGCTATTACCAACTTTTCTTAACTTTATAGTTTTCATAGTTGCCCACCTCTACTATATTATAACATCTGTATTACTTAAAAAGCAAGCAGGTAAAAGAAAAAAGCAGGTTTTACGCCAGTTCCTGACGGAATCAGGCACGAGTGCAAATCCCAGTACCGAACGGTATGCTGTGTGGTGTGAGAGGAAGAGAAATAATTAATTATTTCTCTCCTGCTCGATTTGAGTTATATTTGATTTCAATTTAATCCAGTAAACTGTCTTTTCCATCCCAGACAATTTTTCTATAATTAATTGTGTCTGTGGCTCCTTCAGTGTTGAAGATTAGAACAATTGAATCTTCATCTAATTGAAGTTCATTTTTTAAAGAGCGCAGATTTTCTTTTTCCATCAATAAAGAAAGAAAACCAAGCCCAACAGATCCTGATTCACCAGAAATAATCTGTTTATCATCAGCAATTGGATTGGCCAGAATTCTCATTCCCCTTGAAGAAACATAATCATTACAGCTGACGAACATATGGGCATAATCTCTTAAAATCTCCCAGGCTATAGGATTAGCTTCTCCACAGGCAAGGCCTGCCATATCTGTCTTTAGATCACCTTCGACTTTATGGGTTTTACCATCAGAGTGAGCAGCAGAATTAAATACACATGCTGCTTCATTTGGCTCAATAATTGTGGTGATCGGATAATTATCAAATTGATTTATATAATATCCCAGAATAGAGCCGGCCATAGATCCTACTCCTGCCTGCAGAAACATATGGGTTGGTTCTTCTATACCTTCTAGTTCGAGCTGAAGCTTAATCTCTTCAGCCATTGTGGTGTAGCCCTGCATAATCCAGCTTGGTATTTTTCTATAACCATCCCAGGCAGTATCCTGTACCAGATGCCAGTCATTTTCTTCAGCCTTTTTCATTGCATAAGCAACCGTATCATCATAGTTTAAATTTGTCACGATTGCTTTTCCACCTACTTCTCTAATAGCATCAACTCTTTTTTGAGCAGAACCATCTGGTAGGTAAATTACAGCTTTATGCCCGAGATGATTTGCAGCCCAGGCAATTCCTTTGCCGTGGTTTCCATCAGTTGCTGTTATAAACGTTATTTCTCCCAATTCTTCTTTAACTTCTTTGCATTTGAGCATTTCAAAATTTAAATTTTCAATATCTCGCCCAAGTTTTTCAGCCAGAAATCTTGCAATAGCATAGGTACCACCTAAAACCTTAAAAGAGTTAAGCTTAAATCTATATGATTCATCTTTAACATAGATGTTTTTAATACCAAGGTAATCAGCCAGATTTTTCAAGCTAGTCAGAGGAGTTGCTCTGTATTCTTCAAAAGAAATATGAAATCTTCTAACATGTTTTGCAGCTTCTGCATTGAGGAAATCTGGTTTTGGGCCACCTAAGTTTTTGTTTTTTATTGATTGAATGTCGATTAATTCGTCCTTGCTTTTCACTTTAAAACTCCTTTCATAATTTAGAAAATTTTAATAGCAAATCAAGACAATTATAACATAGATAATATTTAAATCAATGGAGTTGATTATTTAATAAAAAAATGTTAGTATTTAACTGCTTAGCAAATCATATTAACTTATAATATTTATAAATTATAAATAAATAGGAGTTGTTAGCTTAATGTTTGAAATTTTAGTGATAATTTTTGCAGGTTTTGGGGCTGGAATTGTCACCGGTCTAGTCGGTGCTTCAGCTGTTGTAATTGTAACTCCCTTTTTGGTAATTTTTTTAGGTTATGATCCTTATTCGGCTATTGGTATCAGTTTAGCTACTGATGTTGTTGCTTCTTCAGTTTCTGCTTTTACATATAGCAAACACGGCAATATTAATATTAAAGGTGGGCTTTTAATAGCTATTTCTGCTGTTATTGCAGCTATTTTTGGTAGTTGGTTTTCTGCAGGAATGACTCCAACAGCTTTAGGTGGTTTGACTGGGATAATAATTTTATTGACCGGAATTTCATTTAGAAGAAAACCAATCAATCAAAGAGTAGAAGAGTTTAAAAATAAATTTGAACTTAACTTTTTCAGAGAAAGAGAAAAACTATCTTCAGTTTTGTTTGGAACTTTTATTGGATTGATGACCGGAATTTTTGGTGCTGGTGGAGGGATAATGATTTTAATGGTTTTAACCTTTGTTTTAGATTATAAGACTCATATGGCAATTGGGACTTCTGTATTGATTATGACCTTTACAGCTCTTTTTGCTTCTGCAAGTCACTTTATAGTTGAACAGCATATCCCATATTTTGAATTATTGCTAAGCGGTTTCTTTGCTTTTGCTGGTGCAGTAACAGCTGCTACTTTTGCTAATGGTGCTTCGGAGAAAAAACTATCAAAAGCAATAGGTACTGCCTTTATTTTCCTTGGTTTGATAGTGATTTTAAATTAAAATTTAGCAAAGTTATTTGATATTAGTCCACCTTTATGATCTGATATAAAAGTGGACTAATAAAGTTATATATATTGTAAAGAACAGTAAATCTAAAATCTTTATCTTACCTCAAATAAAGTTTTTAATATGGTGGATCCTCTCTGTATTCTTTTGGAATATCTGAATTAAATACATGAATTGTTATTTCTTGAGGGTCTTTAGGGTTTTGATAAATTTGTTCAAATTGACTAGCTCTCATAGTATTAGCAATACAGTTTTCTGTATCTCTACTTGGAAAATTTGTTTTTGTACCTATAGCTGGTAATCTTGTTTCTGATATTAAAGTCATAGAAGCAATATTTGGGTTAAAATATGTCAACATATCAATAAAAGGATTAAAATCAGGATTTCCATTTTCATCAATCGTTATTTCATGGATTAACCCTAAAGAATTTCCCTCATAATAAGTTTGACCATTTTCTGGTGATGAATGAACTTCTCGTTCCATAATGTAGGGGAGACCATCAAATATATAATATTTGTTATTATGTTTTATATAGTTAATTAAATGTCCACCTCTTCTATCACCCAAGATGAAACTATTGCTATACCAAAGTGTACCGACTTCATCATAATTATCTTCAAGTAAATAGGTGTAAATGTCAAATAAGATTTTATACTTTTCGCTCATTAAGATTTTACACCTAAGATTTTCCAAAAATGGTTTCTCTGTGGGTTAATCTGTAGCTTTCGCCATCTAAGTTGATGATTTCGCACTTGTGAATTATGCAGCATTGAATCAAAGCTTTTAAAAAAGAAAAAATCCCACCTATTACAGTGAGATTAGAAATCAAACTAAATCAATCTTTACTTTCCTATTCAATGCTTTTGCAATTTTATTAACTGTCTCAATTCTTGGTTCGCTTTCACCATTTTCTATTCTAGATATAACTGACTGCTTCATTCCCGCTCTAGCAGCCAATTCCTCCTGTGTCAAACCTTCATCTAACCTTAATAACAATATCTTTTTCCTTAGTTCATAAACAGGATCAAATTCCTCAACTGTATCTTTTAAATCATTTCTATTTTTAATTAATTCTTTAAAAGAATCATCCTTATTTCTAATTCCATATTTTTTTTCCATTTTATTTTAAACCTCCTGTATAATTAATATTGTTGAATATATATCAAAATTATTTACCCTTCTAATTCAGCTATAATTTTTTTCTTTCTTCTGTCCGCTAAGCTAATTGCACCTGGCGGAATTCTCTTAGTTTTTTTAACTATTCCATTAACTAATATATAAACTTCGTGATCGTCAGTAAAATATTTAAAGAAAAACACTCTATATATATTAGACCTGTATTTTGCTCTCAAATACCATAAATTATCATAACCAACGACCCCTGCACACATTTCTGTAAGAATTAATCTTTTAAAACCCAGATCATCTAATAGATTAATTATCCTAATTACCTTTTCCGCTTCCTTCTGTTCTAATCCTCCAATAAATTCATTAATAACATCACAACCATCTTCTATTAAAAATTTCACCCGATTTAATTCTTTATCAAAAATGACAATCACCACCAATCGTCAATATAAAATATCAAATTTATTAACTTCAATTTATTTTATTGTATATTAATTATAACTTATTAGTCATTAATTATCAAACAATTTATGATTAATTAACATATTTATGTTTATTGTATACTAAAATTACCGGTAATTGCAAAGTAGTATTCGAGACTGACCCCATTTTTATGAACAAATATTATTGCAAGTAATAAACTTGCTATGAAGGGGGGGAATTCAGTGGGAAAAGCAAAAGGCAGTAAAAATTATAGCAATGACATTAGAGAAAAAGCAATTAAAGAAGTTCTGGATGAAAGCTTAAAAGTAAGTGTTGTAGCTGACAAGTATAATTTAGATCCTTCAACATTATACCGATGGTTACAACGATATAATAAAGAAGGAGAAAAAGCTTTTAAACTCAGAACAGCTGGCCGCAAAAAGAAAAAGGGTAACACTGATTACAAGGAGGCTTATGAAGCTGTTATGAGATTCCTGGCCTTCCTGGAGCAGAAGAATTAGAATCTATAACATTTAATAAATCTGATATATACAAATTTATTTATAGTTTTAAAAGATATAAATAAACTAATTATTCTAACTCTGCTTGACTGAATATTTGAAATCAACATATATAAATACATAATTTCCGGAATTAAACGGAAGTAATTGTTAATTTTATTTATAATTAACTTGTGATAATATGTAATCAAGCTAGAAAAAAATAATCATTAGGCCAATGATTAAAAAAATTAACTAAATTGCAATAATAAATTGAACTAATTTCAAACTGTAATAATTTTACTTGTATAAAATTAGTTTTAGTTGATCT
>NZ_JAJFAT010000024.1 GCF_020711195.1 Halanaerobium polyolivorans | reverse complement strand
CGAGTCTATTTATCTTTTCCAGTTCTTTTACCCATTTATTGAACAATTTATTATCAAGATCAGTTTCTGGAACCCTTGCCCTGTAATTATTATCTTTAATCTTTTCAATTAAATATTTAGTTAATTCTACAGCTTTGCTTTCTGGAGATAGTTCCCAAAGTTCTTTACTATCTTTCAATTTTACATCAGCAAAGTCAATATTTTTACTAATATCAGTATTTAAATTATCAATAACCATCTTTTCGTTACGTTTTCGTGATTGTTTTTGTGTTGGTGTTGTTAGTGATTGTGTTAGTGCTTGTGGATTACCGATGGCATCATCAATACCAACTGATATACCATCATTTGTATTTTTAATGATTTCATTCTTCTTTTTCTGAACTTCAGCTAGAAGCTCATCTTCCAGTGATTCCAAAAGAAACTCTTTGAAAGATCTGCAGTATTTATCGGCCTGCTTTATAAAATCGATTAATAAATAACTTTTTGGTAAAGGTTTTAATATTTTTAATGCTGCTTTTTGATGATTGGGATTATTTACAGTTTGATATTTTAAAGCTTTGGTTATCATGATCACCGATGTTTCACTATCATATCTTATGAAATCAGATTCAATAAGTTCTTCAAAAGCTTTTTCTACCTCGTGAGGCTCAAAATTTGCATCTTCAGAAACATATGCTTTCGGTAATCGATAAATACCTTCGGAACTACGGTGTTGGTTGGTTAAAATATAAAGGGCAATAAATATTGTGTTTTTGTCCCATTTCATGACATCACTACTTATCCAAAAATTTGACTGCACTTTATTATATTTCATGATAAGCACCCTTTCTTATATTTTAAAAAAGTAAATATTGCACCTCCTTATATAGAATTTTATTCTTTTAATTACTTTTTTTACCATTAATTATATTGTATCATGTTTTTATTTTCTTTTCAAGCCATTATTTGGAAATTATTGCATTCAAAAAGCAGTTCCTTTATGAATAGAAACTGCTTAAATAAAAATATTGTATTTAGTTATAATGGGAATGAAAGAATGGATTATCAACTCTTTTACAACAATTTTTTATCGAACATTAGATATCTATATTCAACAGGTATTAGGTAATCTATCGACCCGTAGATTCTGTGGTTATTATACAAGTTAACATAGTCAAATAGCTCATATTCCAGTTCTTCAAAGCTGTTGAAGATCTATCATAAGCAAATTCAGTCTTAACTACTTTGAAGGCTGCTTCTACCAATGCATTATCATAAGGGCACCCTGAATAGCATACACTACAGTAACAATTTAATTAAATATTCTATCTATATCTCTAGTTACTTTTAAATTGATTTTGCCTTCCGCCGCCATCCTGTTTAATATTTCCATAGCTTCACCATGTTTCATATGATTTCTGTAAGGCCTTTCTTCTTTAAGTGCTTGATAAATATCAAGGGCTACTAATATTTGAGAAGGAAAGTCTAACTGGTCTTCTGTTAACCCATAAGGATATCCAGACCCATCATTTTTTTCATGATGATTCCCAGCCCATTTTGCAACATCCTCAAGACCATCTATTGTTTCAAGTGCTTTTCTAGTATAAAAACTATGAGCCTTTACTCTCCTATATTCTTGTTTAGTTAACTTGCTTGGCTTATCCAAAATCATATTAGGAATTGCTAATTTACCTATATCATGCAAATCAGCTGCAATTATAAATTTGCATTTTTTTTGATTATTAAAACCATAATAATCTGCCATAATCCCTGCTTTTTCACTTAATTTCTTAGAATGAAGTTGTGTAAAATTTGATTTTGAATCTGTTATATCAGAAAATAAAGCTGTGATTTTATGTATTTCTTGATAGGAATAATCTAAAGAATGATTTGGGCTTTCTTTCTTTATTGCATTTAAAACAAAATTATCCTCTAAACTCAGCCAAAAGCTTTCATTATTAGTTATATTTAAAAACTTATCAACTATTTCTTTAGAAAATTTCTTAGATTTTTGTTTTCTAATTTTTGAAATTAATTCATGTCTTTCTATATCATCAATATACCTTAATTCAAAATAATCTGCTATTGAAATTATTTGCGAAAATATAGGAATCTCTTTTCCCTTCTTAGCAAAAAATCCACTTCCATCATAATTTTCGTGATGATATAATATAACATTTTCATATTCATTTAAAAAAGGAAATTTTTCAACACTTTTTTCTCCAATAATGCAGTGGTTTTTTGCTTTTTCTAGCTCAGTTTTACTTACTCTAGCTTCATTTTCGACTCCACCTATATCATGCATTATTGCAAAAGCAAGCAAGGTAAATTTATCTTCTGATGACATGTTGAATTGTTCGCCCATTTTTAAAGCAATATAGCCAACTCTCTTGCCATGATTTGAAATATCATCTAAAATATCGATTTCAATATAATCTAATACAAAAGAAATAGAAATCAGGAATTGATTTAAATTAAACTTCATTAATATAACCCCTTAAATACTCCATTAATTATTTTATACTAATCCGATAAAATGTTATCTATCAAATTAATCCATTAGAAAACGATAAATATTAATCAAAATAAATTAAGATAGGCTCTTATTTTTCCTAAAATAATCTGATAAAATATTGTCAGAATATCTACTCCAGAAAAAGCTCATCCTTTACAAACGAGCAGTATATTTTTATCTACATAGATTTACCCAAAATATACCTGGGTTGATTGCTCTTTTCAAAGATAAATACCATTCTCTGATCCTTTTTAAAATAGCAAAAATAAAAAAAGCCACAAAACTAATTAAAATAATTTGGAGCTCCGACGCTCAGATACTCTCAAAAGAGTATCAGGATCACTTTAATCAATGTTTTATGGCGCTTTAATTATACCATAAAGATTAAAGTTTTGTAACTATTTTTTTAAAAACAAAAACTTTCACTAGAAAAGAGCTATTATCCTAACACTTTTCGCTCATTAAGATTTTCCAAAAATGGTTTCTCGGTGAGTCAATCTGCAGCTATTTCCATCTAAATTGATGATTTCGCACTTATGAACTATGCAATCTAAAATTGCAGCTGTAATAGTCTGATCGCCTATTAGATACCTATTTTGCTATATTCGTTTCAAAAGGTATTAAATTCAATTTTGGTATCTCTCATAATAACGATGCACCTTTTGAAGCTTTTATGATATACTATAACTAATACTTGAAAATAAAAGTGAAATAATATAAGTAGTAGAAAATATGGTTACATAAGAGTTTCAAGTAGCAAACAAAAACCTGCCAGACAGAAAGATGCACTTTTAGAGGCTAGATAGGTGGTAGGAAAAATGGATGTAAATATCAGCGAATATTTTGATTTTGAACGGCTTAATGTATTACTTTAAGATTTTAATCAAGCAACAGGTTTTGTAACAGCAATTCTTGATCTTGAGGGCAATATATTATCTAAATCAGGTTGGAGAAAAGTCTGTACTGATTTTCATAGAGTTAATAAAGAAACTGCAAAAAATTGTAAAAAAAGTGATACTATTCTAACAAATAAGATGTCCGAAGGGGACGATTATTATGTTTATAAATGTTTGAATGGTTTGATTGATGTTGTTTTTCCAATTATTATAAAAGGAGAACATTTTGCTAATCTTTTTACTGGTCAGTTTTTCTTTGAAGAACCCTCAATGAATTTTTTTAAAAAACAAGCAAAGCAATATAATTTTAATGAAAATTTATATCTTTCAGCAGTTAAAAAAATACCTGTGGTATCAGAAGCTAAAGTTAAAGAAAACATAAAAATCTTAATTAATATAATTGAAATAATTTCAGATTTGACTGTTGAAAAAAAGGAACAGCAAGAACTAAATAGTTTATTAGAAGTATCATACAAAAAAATTAAATCTCAAAAAGACAGATTAAACTCGATTATTGAAGGTACCAAAGCGGGAACCTGGGAATGGAATGTGCAGACAGAAGAAATAATCTGCAATGAAAAATGGGAAGAAATGTTAGGTTATGAACTTAATGAGCTTGAACCAATTACTATTAAAACCTGGAAAGAGTTGACTCATCCAGAAGATTCAAAAAAATCGAAAAAACTTTTGGAAAAAAATTTCAGCGGAGTAATTGAGCAATATGATTTTGAGGTTAGAATGAAACATAAAAAAGGTCACTGGGTCTGGACGCTCGGCAGGGGTAAAATAATTTCCTGGACAGATGATGGCAGACCTCATAAAATGTTTGGTGTTCACATTGATATTTCAAAAGAGAAAAAATATAAGCAGATTATAAAAGAACTTCATAAAATAGCAATCGAGCTTCAAAAACTTGATAATGAAGAAGACATCTGTCAGAAAAACATCGATACCGCCAAAGAGATACTAAATTTTGATCTATCTCATATTAGCCTGGTTAAGGATAATAAATTTGTTCCAGTTGCAATTTCTAAGGGAATGGAAACAGAAATTCTTCCTCTAAATCATGGAATTATTGGTAAAGCATTTAAAAACAATGAAAGTTATCTTACATCGGATGCAGAAAAAGATCCCTATGCACGACCAACTAAAAAAATATATAGGTCCGCTATTGCTGTACCTATCGAGGATATTGGTGTTTTTCTGGCGATATCTACCAAAAAAAATGATTTTGATCAAAAAGATCTTGAGCTTGCTGAAACTCTTATTGCAAGTACTAAAGCAGCTTTAGATAAACTGTATTATCGAAAAGAATTAGAATACAAATCTTTTCATGATAGCTTAACTAATCTTTATAACCGCAGATTTTTTGAAGAAGAGCTTGATAGACTGGATACAAAAAGGCAGCTGCC
Source organism: Halanaerobium polyolivorans (assembly GCF_020711195.1). GTDB lineage: Bacteria > Bacillota > Halanaerobiia > Halanaerobiales > Halanaerobiaceae > Halanaerobium > Halanaerobium polyolivorans. The sequence continues at coordinate 9,115 of NZ_JAJFAT010000024.1, read as the reverse complement.
GATAAGTTTTATTATGGCCGATCTCAACGGTTTAAAACTTATCAATGACAGTTACGGTCATGAAAAAGGTGATGAGGTATTAATAAAAGCAGCTGAAATATTAAAGGAAACTTTAAGAGAAGAAGATATTATCGCCCGTCAGGGTGGGGATGAATTTGCTGTATTGCTGCCTAAAACTAGTAGTGAGCAGTTAAATATAATATTAAAAAGAATTAGAGACAAAATAGATCTTGTAAATAACAAGTGGGATATACCAATCTCAATTGCTATGGGTTCGGCCACTAAAGAAAATCAAACTCAGGATATAAATGAAGTGCTAAAAAAAGCAGATGACAATATGTATCAAAACAAATTATCCGAAAGCAAAAGCAGCAAAAATAAGATTGTAAAAAGTCTTTTAAACAGTCTTAGTGCAAAAAGCAATGAAACAAGAGAGCATGCCGAAAGAATGAATAAACTGGCTGTTAGATTTGGAAGCAAATTAAAACTGACTTATGCCGAAATTAACAGGCTCTCATTATTAGCATCTATGCATGATATCGGTAAAACTACCATTTCAGAAGAAATATTAACTAAAGCAGGCAAGCTTAATAACGAAGAATGGGAGATTATGAAAAACCATTCTAAACAGGGCTACAAAATCGCTTCTGCATCTGAAGAATTTATATTAATAGCTGAGGACATATTAGGCCACCATGAACATTGGGATGGTAGTGGTTATCCAGGTGGCTTAAAAGCTAAAGAGATACCTTTTCTAGCTCGCATAATATCGATTATAGATGCCTATGATGTTATGACTCATGAGAGACCTTACAGCAAGGCTATCTCAAAAGATAAAGCACTAGCTGAAATCAAAGATTGTGCAGGTAGCCAGTTTGATCCTGAATTGGCTGAAGATTTTATTGATATGATGAATAAGCCTTTTTAAAGTACTACTAAATTAATTATTTTTACTTTTGTTTGTTTTGACATCCTCCCCGCCCGTTCCTATCGTCACGAACGAGGATTCCTTAAAGGAACTTACGAGGTTATCTGCTGATTAAATGCCAGTCCATTTCTGGTAGGCAAGTATGACGCAAACTTTAGGCTGTGCCATCAGCCCTCCTAAGATAGGCATATAGCCACTTAGGCACTTAGATTATTACCATCTAAGCAGATTGTTGTTCTAAATATTTATTAGCTATATTTCTACTTGCATTTAAATCAGAGTGGATATGATTACCACACTCACAAGAGTATAGATTAGCTTTGCGATTAGCTTTTTTAACTTTAGCACATTTACAACAACTCTGGGAGGTATATTTAGGGTTAATATATTCCACCTTAATCCCAGCTAATTGGGCTTTATATTCAATAAATTGTTGAAGTTGATAAAAAGTCCAGTTATGAAGGTTTCTATCTGCTCTATTAAGACTTTTAGCAGTATTTTGGATATTCTCTAGATTCTCCATAATTACAGTACCAACTTGCTCTTGCACAGCAAGATTAATAAGTTGTCTACTAATTTTATGGTTTAAATCAGTCATCCATCTCTGCTCTTTGTCGTCAATATTTTTAATAGCTTTGACTCTCTTAGCTTGACCTAGTTTTCTTCTTAACGAACGATATTTTTTACGAATAAAACCAGCTTGTTTGCCATTATGGAATTGACGATTAATTTCTTTCCCTTGAGAATTTTTAATACTAGCAACAGCTAATTGTCGAAGTCCTATATCAATTCCTATTACCCTAGAGTTAGTAGTTTCTTTATCAGCAATTTTAATTGTTACTGCGAAGTACCATTTCCCTCTTTTATAGAAGAGGCTGGCTTTACCTAGTTTGCAGCCACTTTTGATATATTTATGCAGTTCTTCAAACCTTTCAGTCTGCTTAACAGGAAAGGCAAACCTCTGACATTTAGTAGAATAAAGAGGAATAGAAATTATATGATGATCAATTTTATAATTTTGATTATTATAGCAGATGGGCTGGTTAGCTTTAAAAGCTAAATTATCTTTACTAGAGTTAGATTTTAAAAACAACTTATAGAGTGCTTTGACTTCTCTAATATTCTGATTCTTAACAGCAGAAGGGAGGTTTATCTCTTTAAAATCAGCAGAACTCAACTTGTTTTCTCCTGCTTTAAGTTTCTCAGCAATAAATTGACGATTCTTAACTACTTCTGCAATGCTGTTTAAAAATATATTTTGTTTTCTTTTAGTTGGTTTTAATAATTCTAGAATATAAGTTAGTTGCATATTAATCACCTTTGATTTTCAATATAGTGTTGGAGCGTTTCTGAACTTACATTACCAGCAGTAGCTACAAAATAAGCTCTAGTCCATACAGAACCTTTAATATTTGATTTAGGAAAGTGTTTCGATATTCTTCTTCCAGTAGTACCTTTAATAATATTCATTAGCTTACTAGGAGAATACTTAGGCAAAGCTGATATAAAAAGGTGTATGTGGTCTGGCATTATTTCAGTAGCTAATACTTCAAAATTATGTGTATCAGCTAATTCATTAATGGTATCTAAAGTTAATTGTTTGATTTTAGGATTATCTAAAATATGTTTTCTGTATTTAGGTATCCATATAAAATGATAGTTTAAAAGAAACTTTGCGTGTCTTGTACTTTTATAGGTATTCATCATTAAAAACCCCTTAATATCAGTTGTTATATCCATTATATTATAAAAGGGGTTCTTGTTCAAGGAGTGTATTATATAAAATAGCCGATTCATCCCCGCCCATTAACATAAGCGAGGCTTTCTCGGCTACAATTCGGTAATAAAAAAGGATGATTTTAAAAAGTTTAACAGCTTTGTTATTTATTTGTTGCATAATATAATTACCGGGAATTGCAAAGTAGTATTCGAGACTGACCCCATTTTTATGAACAAATATTATTGCAGAATAAAAAAGTCATTGCAGTCACCCCCAAAATACCGTACCCTTATATTAAGTCAACCACAACTTATATAAGAGAGGAAAATGGAGATGACATTAGCAATGACTGATATTAATGATATCAAAGAACTGTACTTTAAGAAAGGCTTAAATGTGGCTGAAATAATGAGAAAAACAGGTCATGATCGCAAAACAATTAATAAATACCTTGATATGACTGATTTTAATCTAGTTTTAGAACCACCTGAAAGATCAAAACGTGGCTCAAAGCTGGATCCATTTAAGAAAACTATTGATAAATGGCTTGAAGCTGATAAAAAATCCTGGCTAAAACAGCGTCATACCGCAAAAAGAGTACATACCAGATTAACTGAACTCTATGGCAGTAAATATGACTGCTCATATCGATTGTTAGCTGAATATGTGCGAGTTAAAAAGAAAGAGATATTTTCTGATGAACCGAAATTCTTTTTACCACTTAAACATCTGCCTGGTGAAGCTCAGGTTGATTTCGGCAGAACTGATTTCAGAGAAAATGGAACTTTTTATGAAGGACGCCACTTAAATCTCAGTTTCCCACAGAGTAATACTGGTTATACACAGCTTTTTAAAGGTGAAAACCTGCAATGTTTAGAACAGGGTATGATAAACATATTTAATCATCTCGGTGGTGTTCCCTCAAGAATAGTTTTTGATAATGCCTCTAGCATGGTTTCAGATATTGGAAAAAACAAATATCGAAAGCTGACTGAACACTTTATGATGTTTAAAAACCACTTTAGATTTGAAGCAGTATTTTGTAATCCAGCAAGTGCGAATGAAAAAGGCAATATTGAGGGTAAAGTTGGTTACCACAGACGCAACTACTTTGTACCACCACCAGAATTTGATAATTTAGATGAATTCAATAAATCACTACTTATTGAACTTGATGATGATCAGTACCGTGAACATTACAGAAAAAACGCTACTCAGCATGAACTATTTCAGGCTGATCTAAAAGCATTATTACCAATGCCTGAAGTTGAGTTTGAGCCAGCAATAGTTGTTTCCAAGAAAACTGATGCTAATGCCTGTATTACTATTAATAAAGGTAAACACAGGTATTCAACTAAACCAAGTCTTGCTAAAAGTAATATTTTTGTTAAACTTACAGCTGATAAAGTGATAATCTTAGATCAAGATCTTAAAGAAGTTGTCACTCATGATAGGCTTTATGGTGACTTAAAACAGGAATCAATTAACTGGATTCTATATTTAGATCAGATATCAAAAAGACCAACAGCTTTAAAATATACTGGAATCTATGATCTATTTCCCCAGGCAGCTAAAGATTATTTTGATACTTTAGATTACGAGAACTTAAAAGCAACACTAAAAACTCTAAATACCCTTACAGAAGAAACAAATTTTGAGGTTGCAGTAGATGCACTCTTAGATGCTATCTCTCATGGAGCAAGTGATACTGACAGCATCCAGGTCCTATTTAAGAGAAAGAACTCTAAGATTATGGAACTAGATGGACATTTAGCAGCTAAAAATGCACCTGAATTACCTGAACTAAAACCTGATATTAGTTTTTATGATACTTTCTATACTGTAGCAGATGGAGTAGAGGCCAATGATTAAAGAGCAAATTGCAGCCTGCTGTAAAACACTCAAATTAAGTCAGAACATAGCTGATAATTTTGAAAGTATTGAAGCTGAAAATCGACACGAATTTCTACTTAAAATACTGCAAAATGAAGTTGAATACCGTAAAGCAAAAAAGATAGAAAGACTGATTAAACAGGCTAAATTTTATACTATTAAGATCTTTGAAGGCTACTCTTTTGATGAAATCAGAATACCTTCTGCACTATCAATTGAAGATCTAAAAACCGGGACTTTTATTGAGAAAAATGAAAATTTAATTTTATATGGGGCTGCCGGCACAGGTAAAAGCCACCTTGCAACGGCGATTGGCCTAGAAGCTTGTCGCCAGAGAAAATCAGTTTTATTCTTTAGGACTGCAACCCTGGTTAATCAATTAAGCAAAGCCAAAGAAGAAAGAAAACTGGATAAAATATTTAAAAAGATAGAAAAAGCCGACTTAATAATTTGTGATGAATGGGGCTATATTCCTCTCGACAGAGAGGGATCCCAGCTCCTATTCCAGATAATCTCAGACTGTTATGAGAAAAAGAGCTTGATAATCACTACAAATCTTGAATTTAGTAAATGGGCTAATATTTTTTATGATGAGCAGATGACAGCTGCTTTAATTGATAGATTAGTGCACCACAGTCACCTACTTGTTTTTCCTGGTGACAGTCATAGAATCAAAAATTCACTGATGAAAGGAGCCCAAAATTAACTTTAATTTTTCCCTATTGGGTGGCTGCTAAAAAAACTTTGCAAAAACCGGGAATTTTAACTTGCAAAAAACAAGTACAGAAATAAATTTGACTAATCTAATATGCTTTATTGCAATAATATTTGTTCATAAAAATGGGGTCAGTCTCTTCTCCTTACTATTGCAGAACAAATCTTCAAGTTTGGTTGCTTTTTTTATCTTCATTATTTCTAATAATTGATATTCAATTTTATGGGCATGAATTATTTTCAAAAATCATCTCAAAACTTTTTAATACCATAAAAAAGGTATATTTAAACAAACAAATCTCCCAAGTAATTAGTCGCTGGGAGATGTTTAAGTGATTATTATATAGATGATTTTAAATGGTATTTTCAAAAAAAGCGCAAACCCTTAGCCTACTGATCCGTAGTCAGACGCTCTATCCAGTTGAGCTACGGGCGCACAGTTAAAACTTTTCTTAAGCAACAATAAATATTATAACAGCTACTCTTATTATCGTCAAAGAATTTATGAGAAAAAATTATATTTATTAATCTGACAGCCTTTGTGAGCTGTTTAAGTTGGTAATTTAAGTGTCTTGACGACAATAAAAAAGACCATTTTCAGAAAATATTTAGAGTTATTTAAGTAAGATTTCCAGTATTAAAATTTGAAAAGCGTTTGACTTTTTGGGTATTAACACTTTTGACCCTGCAAAACCTTCCGTAGTTTCTAGACTACATTATTTGGGTTGAAAAGTCAAGTTTTTTGATCCTGATTGGATGGGGTTTTTGGACTGAAATTTTCCATAATTATAGTTTGACTGATTTAAAATTTTGGTCGCTATTTATTCAATTCTTATTTCCATTATATTTTCAAATTCACTGGTTTTAAATATTTTTGTAATATCACTTATATCAACCACCAAAAAGAAAAGGCCTAAATTATATATTAGAATTTATTGTATGATTGCACTGCGAAAAGTCAATTATGGATATTTTAATAATTTGACACCCCTTTCATAATAGGGATTGTTCAGTTCAAAAATTGCTAATTAATAATTTTCGCAGTATAACCATTATATTAAAAAAATATATAAAGGAATAATAGTATTTATGGTGTATATTATACTATGAGGATAATGTAACGCCCCCTAAGGATATTGGACAAATGCCAATTTAACATTTTATAATAATTATAGGGGGTAAAAGCAAATGCCTAAATCATATGATCCTGATGAAAAAATGGAAATTGTTCTTCGTGCTATTAAAGGTGAAAAAGTATCTGATCTTGCTGATGAATTTGATGTCAGCCGCAATTCTATCTATCTCTGGAAAAACGAGTTTTTAGAAGGTGGCATGAGCAAACTTAGTAGCGAATCTGTTACTGAACAAGAAGCCAAGCTTAAAGAAAAAGACGAACAAATTAAAGAGATGGAGAAAATTATTAGCCAACAGAAAGTTCAGATGGAAATCCTTAAAAAAAAGCCCTGGCAGAACTAAACACTGCCGATAAAACCAAGATAATTAATCAACTCAAAACAGACTATACTGTAGCAGGTGCAAGCAGGGCTATGTAGAACATTTAATATAGCCAGAAGCACCTACTATTACCGTCAAAACAATGGTCAAGACGAAGATAAAAACAATGAAGGACAACTCTATTCTGGTCATCCAGCTTATGATAAAGATGGTAATTTAGTTCCAGAAGAAGATGTTGTTCAACTGGTTAAAGATTACTGTGGTTAGTCTCCTCACCTGGGCTACAGAATGGTAACTGATTACTTGAATTATACAGAAAATCTAAAAGTTAATCATAAGCGAATTTATCGCATTATGAAGGTCTTAGACCTCCTGCAGGATAAGATAGTAACAAAACCTAAAGAATATCAATTAAGACAAAAACACGAACTAACTGGACCTAACCAGCTCTGGGAGATGGATATGGTCCAGATGTACATAGATAACAGTGGTCAGTGGGTATATATGTTTGATATTATTGATGTATTTACCAGAGAAATTGTAGGTCATCATGAAGGCCTAAGATGCCGCACAAAAGAAGCCCTCAAAGCACTTGATGAAGCAGTAGAAAATCGAAACACTGATGATCTAGTTTTAAGAACTGATAATGGCGTTCAATTTAGAAGTCGAGAGTTTCAGACCAGGATTAGAGAACTGGATATATCTCATGAAAGAACAATGGTAAATACACCTGAAGAAAACGGTTATATTGAAAGCTTTCACGGCACTTTAAAAAGAGCTGAAGTATATCAAACACATTACCGCAGCATAAACCACTGCAGGAATTCTATTGCTAAATTTATTGATAAATACAATAACAGAAGACCACATTCATCGGTTGGTAAAATACCACCAACAGTTTATCATAAAAACATTCTGAACAACTTAGTTTCAGGAATTAAATTTGCTGCATAAATGGTTAAATTTACTGAGAATTTGTGTTAAACAAATCATACTAAAGCTTGTCCAAGATTAGAGGGGCTCGCTCAGATAATATTTTAATAAAAAGTCGATTATGTTAATCTTATGAAAGGAGAATTGTTATGTATTCTGCTACAAATATAATTTCTTATATTATAGGTTGGTACAGTCCTATTTACCTTATAGTTTATTTTATTTTACGTTGGAAAAAAAAGAAAAAACTAAAACTTCTAAATATAATTTTTTCAGGTACACTTTCTTATATCTTGAGCTTTATAATTATGGCTTTATTACAAATGAATAATATAGCAACTAAAACAGATACTAAAGATGGGATAATAATTTTAGTTTTTTTCTCTATTACATATATTATAATTAATCAATTCATGAAAATGAAAGGATTAAGTACTGATAAAAATGAAATTAAAACATTGTAAGTAAAAAAATTGTAACGCCCCCTAAGGATATTGGACAAATGCCAATTTAACATTTTATAATAATTATAGGGGGTAAAAGCAAATGCCTAAATCATATGATCCTGATGAAAAAATGGAAATTGTTCTTCGTGCTATTAAAGGTGAAAAAGTATCTGATCTTGCTGATGAATTTGATGTCAGCCGCAATTCTATCTATCTCTGGAAAAAAGAATTTTTAGATGGTGGCATGAGTAAGCTCAGTGGTGATTCTGTTACTGAACAGGAAGCCAGGCTTAAAGACAAAGACGAACAAATCAAAGAGATGGAAAAAATTATTGGGCAGCAGAAAGTCCAAATGGAAATCCTTAAAAAAAAGCCCTGGCAGAACTAAATACTACTGATAAAATAAAGATAATTGATCAGCTTAAATCAGATTATACTGTGGCAGAACTATGCCGAACTTTTAATATAGCTAGAAGTACCTACTATTACCGTCAGAATAATGATCAAGACGAAGATGAAAATACTGAAAATCAACTCTATTCTGGTCATCCAGCCTATGATAAAGATGGTAATTTAGTTCCAGAAGAAGATGTTGTTCAACTGGTTAAAGATTACTGTGGTGAGTCTCCTCACCTGAGCTACAGAATGGTAACTAATTACTTGAAATATACAGAAAATCTAAAAGTAAATCACAAGCGAATTTACCGCATTATGAAGGTTTTAGACCTCCTGCAGGATAAAATAGTTCCAAAACCTAAAGAATATCAATTGAGACAAAAACATGAACTAACTGGACCTAACCAGCTCTGGGAGATGGATATGGTCCAGATGTACATAGATAACAGTGGTCAGTAGGTATATATGTTTGATATTATTGATGTATTTACCAAAGAAATTGTAGGTCATCATGAAGGCCTAAGATGCCGCACAAAAGAAGCTCTTAAAGCACTGGATTGTCAACCCTTTTTACAACAATTTTTTATCGAACATTAAATATCTATATTCAACAGGTGTTAGGTAATCTAA
>NZ_JAJFAT010000023.1 GCF_020711195.1 Halanaerobium polyolivorans | reverse complement strand
ATGAGATTAAATGGATAGAAGAGAATGCCAGAATTAGTTCTAAAAAACAAACAGATGACTTTATTATCGAAGGTTTTTTAGCTGATATTACCGAAAAGAAAAATCATCAAGAAAAAATTGCCTATATGAGTTTTCATGATAGTCTGACAGGACTTTATAACAGGGTATATCTAGAAGATATGATGGAGAGAGTAGATAGCAAAAGAAACTTGCCGATCAGTTTAATCATGGCTGATATTAACAATTTTAAACTAATAAACGATACTTATGGTCATTCAAAAGGTGATGATCTATTAAAAGATACTGCTAAATTACTGAATGATGTATTTAGACAGGAGGATGTTATCGCAAGATCGGGTGGAGATGAGTTTGTTATTCTCCTTCCTGAAACAACCTTAGAGCAAACCGAGGAGATAATGGAAAGAATCAAAACAAAAGAAGGACTTTTTTATAAAGACATACCGATCAATTTGGCTCTTGGAGCAGCTGCCAAAACAGAACCAGAAGAAAATCTTTCTGACATATTAAGCCTGGCAGAAGATAGAATGTATACCAACAAACTTGCTGATAGTTCAAGTGGTAAAAGCATGGTGGTATTAAGCTTTTTAAACACTTTGAAAGCAAAAAGCAATGAAACAGAAACTCATGTAAATAGGATGAGTATAATAGCCGAAAAATTTGCCAAAAGGCTCAATTTATCCAGTGAAAAGATTGATCAACTGGCATTATTATCCCTTCTACATGATATTGGGAAAGTATCTGTACCAGAAAAAATACTAAACAAAAAAGAAAAGCTAACTGATGAAGAATGGGAAACAATAAAGTCTCACCCTGAAGCTGGATATAGGATTTTAGTTAGTATCCCTAAATTTTCACACATAGCAGAACCTGTACTGCACCATCATGAGCGTTGGGATGGCAGTGGTTACCCTGCAGGCTTGAAAGGAGAAGAAATACCTCTTTTATCAAGGATCTTAGCTATCATAGATGCCTATGATGTAATGATTAGTGGAAGGCCATATAAAAAGGCGATGAGCAAAGAGGAAGTTATAGAAGAACTTAAACGCTGCTCAGGTTCTCAGTTTGATCCCAAGCTAGCAGATGAATTCATAGAAATGATATCTTTAATAAGTTAAAATCAATTGGGGTTAGATAAATAATGGATTAAAATAAATTACAATAAACTTATAGCAAAGCTTGATATTTAAAAAAGGAGGTTGCTTTATTGAAAGTACCAGATATGATAGTTGCTGATTTCAAAAGTGCACTACTTAATATTGACAGAATAAAAGCAGCAGAAATCTTTAAGGATATTTATGCAGAAGATCAATCCTTTGAATCTTTGGAGCATTTAACAGCTAAGTCATTAGAAAAAATAGGTGATGAATGGGAGAACGGCCAGGTGTCTTTATCTCAGGTTTATATGAGTGGAGTTATCTCTGAAGAATTAATAGAAAATTATCTACCTGATGATGAGGTGTTCTATAATGATAATATTAAAATAGCTATTGGAGTTCTGCAGGATTATCATGGTTTAGGAAAAAAAATAATTTATTCAGTTTTAAAAGCTGGAGGATATAAGATTATTGATTTTGGAGAGGGTTTAACTGTAGAAGAAATAGTTAATAAAACTCTAAAAAATGATATCAATATTCTTTTAATATCTACTTTGATGCTCTCCTCTGCTTTGAAAGTGAAAAATGTCGTTGACATTCTCAGAGATAATAATTCACCAGTTAAAGTCATTGTAGGTGGTGCTCCATTTAGATTGGACAATGATTTATGGCAGAAAGTTGATGCTGATTTTGATGGTAAAAACGGAAGCAGAGTTTTAAAAATTCTTAACAAATATACGGGAGGTGGGCAATAATATGAATTCAATGGAGCGTGTAATGACAACAATCAATCATCAAGAACCAGATAGGGTCCCTGTATTTCATTTATTTAGTCATTATGGTGCTAAAGAGATGGGGATATCAATTAAAAAATATTTTTCCAATCCAGATTATGTTGCAAAAACACAACTACATATGGGAAAGAAATATAGCAATGACTGTTTATATACATTCTTTTATGCACCGATTGAGATAGAAGCTTTTGGTGGAGAAGTAATTTTTGCTGAAGATTGTCCACCAAACTCTGGAGAACCTGTTATTAAGAGTATTGAGCAAATAAAAAAGATAAATCCACCTAAAATTCAAGATTCAAAATGTTTACATAAAGTTTTAAAAACAACAGAAATGCTAAAAAGCTTTATAGGAGATAAAGTTCCCATAATTGGAGTTGTCATGTCTCCTTTTTCTCTTCCAGTAATGCAGCTTGGCTTTGAAAAATATCTGGAGTTATTATATTTTAGAAAAGATGAATTTGAGCAGTTGATGAAAATAAATCAAAAATTTTGTGTAGATTGGGCTAATGCTCAACTTAAAGCAGGTGCAGCTGCAATTTGTTATTTTGACCCTTTAGCCTCACCCAAAATTATTGAAAGAGAAACGTATCTTAAAACAGGCCATAAAATAGCTCAAAAAACAATAAGTCAAATCAAAGGAGCTGTTGCAACTCACCTTGCTTCAGGTATTGCCTTTCCAGTAGTTGATGATATTGTGGAGACTGGTTCAGCAGTACTTGGTTTTAGTAATGAAGATAACATTGAGGCAATAAAAGAAAGAGCTGCTAATAAAATATGCCTTCTAGGAAATTTAAATGGGGTTGAAATGGCAAGTTTAGATAGAAATAAAGTAGCAAAAAAAGTGAAGAATATTATTCATCAAGCTGCAAAGGGAGGCGGATTCATTTTATCTGATAATCATGGGGAAATCCCTTATCAAGTCTCTGAAGATATTTTATTAGAAATTAGTGAAGCAGTCAAAAAACATGGTATATATCCAATTAAGGTGGAAAAATAAATGGATAAATTAGAGATCTTCATCTGTGAAAACCTTTATCAAGAATACAAGCTTGTTTTAAAGCAAGAAAAAATGGATGATGTAAAGCTAATTAAATTTCCCAGTTTATGTGATCACAAAGGGAAAAAGTCCAAAATAAAAGAAATATTTTCTAAAGCTTCAAAAAACCAAAGTATTCTTATCTGTAGCAAACTTTGTGATTCTTTAAAACTTGTTGATAAAGAAAATAAAATGATAGAACTTACTTCTAATTTTTGTTTCTCCCATTTAATTTGCGATGAATTTATCGACCACCTTATATCTCAAAAGAGTTATATTATAAGTACAAGCTGGCTAAAAAATTGGAAAAAACATCTTGAAGAAATGGGTTTTGATCAAAATACTGCAAGAAAGTTTTTTAATGAATCAATCAAAGAAATTGTCTTACTTGATGCATCTATTATAGATGATGCCGAAGAAATTTTAAAAGAAGTATCTTCTTATTTAAATATTCCTTATTTAATTATCCCCATAAATTTAGAAAAAGTTAGATTATTGCTAAAAAGCAGGGTCTTTGAATGGCGTCTTCATCAAAAAGAAAACAAAAAAAATAAAATGATTAATGAATTAAAGAGGAAAACAGCAGATTATTCTACAGTTTTTGATATACTAGCTAAATTATCTTCATATAAAAACAAGAGGGATATAATAGGAAAAGTTAAAGAATTGTTTATTATGGTTTTTGGTGCTGAAAACTTTAATTTTTGGAGTTGGTATTCAAAAAGGCTGCCAAATAAATTAATTAAATTCAAAAAAGATGATGCTCAATATATAATAAATAAAGATAAAAGCGGTTTTTATATTAAAGTTGCATGGGGTGGTAATTTTTACGGTATTTTAGATGTCAGTGGTTTTCTTTTTTCTGAGTATATTGATAGATATCTCAATCTGGCAATAGATATAGCTAAATTTTCAGGGCTTGCTCTTCATAATCATGAACAATATGAAGAAATATTAAAAACAAAAGAAAAGTTAGAACACCTTAGTTTTCACGATTCTATGACAGGATTGTACAATAGAAATTATTTAAATCAGCTATTCAATGAAAATCTAGAGAATGATATAAAAATAGTTTTTGTGTTTGATATTGATAAGTTAAAGTATGTGAATGATAATTTTGGCCATAATGAAGGAGATAAACTGATAAAAAGGTTTGCTGATATTTTAAAAAAGTCATTTAGAGAAGATGACATTGTAGCAAGAACTGGTGGAGATGAGTTTGCAGTTTTTATTTCTGAAGGGGATGAAAAAACAGCAAAATTAATAGAAAAAAGAATAGATAATTTAATAAAACTATATAATGCTAATTTACAGGAGACACACTTAACTCTTAGTGTGTCTATTGGTTGCTCAGTTAATCATAATAATAATTCAATCGAAGAACTAATGAAGAAAGCAGATCATTTAATGTATATGAATAAGAGAAAAAAAGATAATTGCTAAAAAAATATATTTTATTAGAAAAATTAACAACCGATGAGCTGAGAAATGTTCTTTTATATTAGACTAAGTTCTTTTAACTATAACTTATACAATAATCTATTCAGAAGATATCAAAGAGATTCTATCACATCATAAGCCTTGGAAGGGTGGTGGTTATACTAGGGATTAAAAGCAGATGAGATACCATATTTAGTTCGTATAATAGCTATTATTAATTTCTGTGATGTTATTACAAATGAAGAGGCCTTAGAGCAAGACTATCTCCAAAGAAGAGGCTTTAGAAGAGATAAATACAAATTGATAAACTAAATATATTTATTATAAAAAGGGGTTATTAATTATGAAGAAAAATTTATTATCAACAGGCATAAAAAGCCTGGATGAAATATTAAGAGGTGGATTAATACCAGGCCGATTCTATTTAATGCGAGGGGGTCCAGGTACTGGGAAAACGACTTTAGGACTTCATTTTTTAATAGAAGGTTTAAAAAGCAACGAAAAAATACTTCTAGTAACTATGACAGAAGATATAAAAAAAATTAAAGATAATGGTAAAGAATTCAACTTTCCTATGGATGAAATTAATTATATTGATTTAAGCCCTTCAGAAGATTTCATAGCAAAAAATAAAGATTATGATGTGTTTTTATCTGCCCAAAATGAGCAGAAACCGTTAATTAATAAATTAATTAACAAAATTGAAGAATTAAAACCCGACAGAATTCTATTTGATGGTTTTACTCAGTTGAAATATTTGAGCTCTGATCAATTTAAGTTTCGAAAACAAATCTTATCTTTTATGCAATTTTTAAAGAGATATGATTCTACCATTTTATTAACATCTGAAGCAAGCCCTTCTAAGCCTGATGATGACTTGCAATTTATGGTAGATGGAATTATAAATATTTCTTATGAAAATCAAAACCACTATTTAGAAATAAAAAAATATAGGGGTTCAAGTTTTAACAAAGGCAAACATACAATGAAATTCAAAAAAGATGGCATTAAAATTTATCCCCAATTGGAGCTACAAAAGACTAACTTCAATTATGAAACTGAATTACTTTCCTTTGGTATTTCAGAGATTGATAAACTACTTTATGGAGGTATAGAAAAAGGAACTACAACAATTATATCTGGTCCTACTGGAGTTGGTAAAACTTCACTCGGAACTCAATTCATTGCAGCAAATGGAGGCAATGATTTAAAATCAATTATATATACTTTCGAAGAGTGTTATAAAACATTAATAGGAAGAAGTAATTCTATTAACATACCCTTAGAGCAATTTATAAGTAAAGATAAAATTTTTATTAAAGAAATTAGCCCTATAGAATATACACCTTCTGAATTTGCTTATGAGATAGTCCAAGATGTAAAAGAAAAAGATATCTCTATAATTTTAATTGATTCTATTACGGGATATTTTCTAACTTTCAATGATTCTAACAATATACAAAAAATGATTGCCAAATTTCATAGTTTGTGTGAATATTTGAAAAAGCAAGGGGTTACAGTTTTAATGATTAATGAGCAAAACAAGATAACTGGAGATTTCCAAGCAACAGAAATGCAAACAAGTTTTATAGCTGATAACCTTATATTTTTGCGTTATTTAGAAATAAATGGCAAACTCAAAAAATCTATTGGAGTTTTAAAAAAGAGAATGAGTGGTTTTGAAAATACACTTAGAGATTTTGAGATAACTGAAAAAGGAATTAAAGTCGGAGATCCGTTAACAGAATTAAGAGGAATACTAAGTGGCAATCCTGAGTTTATAAATAAATAATAAAGCTTAATATCAAAAAAAGGAGACAGGATATTAGTGATAAATAATAATATTTTGAAAGGTGATTTTGATTTATTAGAAAAAAAGAAAGTCGCTTTAATAATATCACATAGAGAAAATAAAAAAATATTAAAAAAATATTTAGATTCTGCATATGAAGTTATAACTAATAATTTCACTCAAGAAATTGAAAATATAGATCTAATTATTATTGATGAGCAAGGCTTAGAAGAAAAAAAAGATATTATTATGAATAAAAAATCTGAAAAATCAATATACTTGCCTTTGCTCTTAATAACTAGAAGACCTAAAGAAGAGATAGCAGTACATTATCTGGATATAATCGATGAAATAATATTAATCCCTGTTTATAAAAAAACTTTGGTCTCTCGGATTGAGAAATTATTGAGTATCAGATCTTTATTTTTATCTGTTCAATTATTCCAAAAAATAATGGAAGTTAATCCAATAGGTATATGCTTTCTGTTTAAAGATCAAAAAATAAAATATGTTAATAAAGCCTTTTTAGATATTATGGAAAAAAAGAGAAAAAATGTTCTTAATAAAAATATTTTTGAAATATTTCCTGGTCAAAAGTTAGATAAATATTTAAATAAAACCAAGTTAGAAAATAGCAGTAATTCTATTAAAGTAGAAATAGAAGCTACTAATAAGTGGGTAGATATTAGATTTATCGAAACAAACTTTAATAATAAAAAATTAAATGCATTAATTCTCATAGATATTACAAAGAGTATAAAACAAAAAAAAGAAATTGAATATTTATCTTATAAAGATAAATTAACAGACCTTTATAACCGCAGATTTTTTGAAGAAGAAATGGAAAGGTTGGATACAGAGCGACAGCTGCCGATTAGTGTTATTATGGCTGATCTTAACGGTCTGAAGCTAATTAATGACAGCTATGGACACGAAAAAGGTGATGAGGTATTGATAAAAACAGCTGAAATCCTAAAAGAAACTTTAAGAGAGGAAGATATTGTTGCCCGTCAGGGTGGAGATGAATTTGCTATTTTGCTGCCTAAAACTAATAGTGAGCAGTTAAATATAATAATCAAAAGAATTAGAGATAAAATAGAGGATATAAATAGCAAAGAAGATTTACCACTCTCGATCGCTCTTGGTTCAGCCACTAAAGAAAAGCAAATTGAGGATATAAATGAAGTACTTAAAAAAGCAGATAATAATATGTATCAAAACAAATTATCTGAAAGCAGGAGCAGTAAAAATAAGATTGTAAAAAGTATTTTAAACAGCCTGAGTGCAAAAAGCAATGAAACAACAGACCATGCTAAAAGGATGAAGAAACTAGCTATTAGATTTGGCAGTAAATTAAAACTAACTTATGCTGAAATTAACAGGCTTTCACTATTAGCTTCTATGCACGATATCGGTAAAACTACTATTTCAAAAGCGATATTAACCAAAGCAGACAAGTTAAGTGAAAAAGAATGGGAGATCATGAAAAATCATTCTAAACAAGGATACAAAATCGCTTCTGCATCTGAAGAATTCATATTAATAGCTGAGGATATATTAGCCCACCATGAACATTGGGATGGGAGTGGTTATCCAGTCGGCTTAAAAGGTAAAGAAATACCTTATTTAGCTCGCATAATATCGATTATTGATTCCTATGATGTTATGACAAATGAGAGGCCTTACAGCAAGGCTATCTCCAAAGAAGAGGCTTTAGAAGAGATCAAAAGATGTGCAGGCAGTCAATTCGATCCTAAATTAACTGAAGACTTTATAGATATGATGAATGCAAACAAAAATTAATATCCTTAAAAAAAGTAGGCGTTTATATGGAAATTAAAAATTTTAGTTTTAAATATAAAATAATTATTCTTATAATTGCTTTAATAATAATTTTGACTATAACAACCATTTTGATAATTACAAATACTACTAATGAGATTTTAAAAGATACAGTAGTTAATAATCAACAAAGTAATACTCAACAACAAGCAGAATTGATTAGCTCCTGGCTTTTAGAAAGAAAGCGAGATCTTGAAATTTATGCTAATACTGAGATAATGACAAATGGAAGCTGGCAGCAAAAAAAATTATTTACAAACTGAATTAACAAATAGAGTTGAAGAGTATTATTTTTTCTTTATTGCAGATGAATCAGGTGATAGAGTGAAAGTCTGCTCGCAAACCTCGTGGGCTTGCCCCGAGGAGGGTCAAGAGTTTTATTTCTATCTTTTGGCTGAAGATAATAATAGGGATAAAATATATAATAAAGCAAAAGAAATATTGGAACAAATAAATGGAAGTTATTTGATAGATGATAATATAACCTATTTATCTAGTAGTATGGGTATTTCCGTTTATCCTGATGATTCTAAAGATATTACTATCTTAATTAAAAATACAAGTTCTGCTATGCATTTAGTTAAAAAAACTAGCTGCAAAAAAATATACTTTTATTCTGAAAATATTGATAAAGATATTTTAAAAAGAAATACAATAGAAACAGAATTAGCAGCTGCTTTAGAAAAGAAACAGTTTATACTTTATTTTCAACCATTTATTTCAGCAACTAATGAAAAAACGATTGGCTTAGAGGCACTTATTCGTTGGGATCATCCTCAAAAAGGTATGATTTATCCTGGTGTATTTATACCTATTGCTGAAGAAATTGGTTTTATAAAAGAGATCGACACCTGGGTAATAAAAGAGGCGTGTACTCAGTTAAAAGAATTTAAAGAATTAAAGGGGAATATTGATAATGATTTTTTCGTTTCAATCAATGTTAGTCCAGAGCAATTTTTAGAAGATGATTTTATAAAAAAAATTAAAGAAATATTATTGAATACTGGTTTAGATCCTAACCATCTTCTGCTTGAAATAACCGAAAGAACAGCTATGAAAAATATCAATTTTACTATCAAATCATTAAAAGAACTACAAGAATTAGGAGTTAAAATTGCGATTGACGACTTTGGAACTGGATATTCATCGTTTAAAGAAAATAATTGAGAATATGGACATATAATTAGCATGTGAAGTTAAAATGATTAAATCTTATGGTTTTACAAATATTGAGCAGGAATTATCGATGACTTTTGATAAAATATTTTCAATTATTCTGGTCGGCTACTGTTAATTATTATAATTATCTTTGCAAGTTATTCTACCAAAATTATTTAAAATATTCTGAATATTATACAGGATAATTTAATTGAACCTTGAATAATATATATATAGTAAAATAAATAATTTTCCATTTTTAAAACTCTTTATAGATTGATCTGTGTGATGATTTATATTAAGGGGGTATAAAAATGAGAACATTAGCATTGATTCTGGCAGGTGGAAGGGGAAGTAGACTTGACCTATTATCAGCTCACCGTGCTAAACCAAGTGTGCCTTTTGGGGGTAAATTCAGGTTGATTGACTTTGCTTTAAGCAACTGCGTTAATTCAGGTATTTTTAATGTTGGTGTTCTGACCCAGTATTTGCCTCATTCTCTTAACCAACATATCAGTATTGGTAAACCATGGGATCTTGATCGCAAAAAAGGTGGAGTAACTATTTTGCAGCCTTTTAGAGGCAAACCCGGTAAGACAGATTGGTATGAAGGAACTGCTCATGCGATTTATAAAAATCTGAGCTATTTAAAAAGTCAGAACCCAGATCAGATTATTATTTTATCTGGAGATCATGTATATGAGATGGATTACAGCAAAATGATAGATTATCATATTAAAAAAGGAGCTGACTTAACAATAGCTGCTCAGCCTGTATCATATGAAGATGCCAACCGTTTTGGTATCCTAGATTGTAATAATGAGATGAAAATTACTGATTTTGTAGAAAAACCAGAAAATCCTCCCAGCAACTTAGCTTCAATGGGAATATATGTTTTTAAAAAAGAAATATTACTCGAAGTTTTAGAGAAATATTGTACAAATGAAAGTTCAGACTTTGGCCATAATATAATTCCACCAATGATAGAAAAAAACAATGTTTATGAGCTAGCCCCTCTAATCTTGGACAAGCTTTAATATGATTTGTTTAACACAAATTCTCAGTGAATTTAACCATTTATGCAGCAAATTTAATTCCTGAAACTAAGTTGTTCAGAATGTTTTTATGATAAACTGCTGGTGGTATTTTACCAACAGATGAATGTGGTCTTCTGTTATTGTATTTATTAATAAATTTAGCAATAGAATTCCTGCAGTGGTTTATGCTGCGGTAATGTGTTTGATATACTTCAGCTCTTTTTAAAGTGCCGTGAAAGCTTTCAATATAACCGTTTTCTTCTGGTGTATTTACCATCGTTCTTTCATGAGATATATCAAGTTCTTTAATTCTGGTCTGAAACTCTCGACTTCTAAATTGAACGCCATTATCAGTTCTTAAAACTAGATCATCAGTGTTTCGGTTTTCTACTGCTTCATCAAGTGCTTTAAGAGCTTCTTTTGTGCGGCATCTTAGGCCTTCATGATGACCTACAATTTCTCTGGTAAATACATCAATAATATCAAACATATAGACCCACTGACCACTGTTATCTATGTACATCTGGACCATATCCATCTCCCAGAGCTGGTTAGGTCCAGTTAGTTCATGTTTCTGTCTCAATTGATATTCTTTAGGTTTTGGAACTATTTTATCCTGCAGGAGATCTAAAACCTTCATAATGCGGTAAATGCGTTTGTGATTAACTTTCAGATTTTCTGTATAATTTAAGTAATCAGTTACCATTCTGTATCCTAGATGAGGAGACTCATCACAGTAATCTTTAACCAGTTGAACAACATCTTCTTCTGGTACTAAATTACCATCTTTATCATAAGCTGGATGTCCAGTATAGAGTTGTTCTTCAGTGTTAGTATTTTCGTCTTGGTTATTGTTTTGACGGTAGTAATAGGTACTTCTAGCTATATTAAAAGTTCGGCATAATTCTGCTACAGTATAATCTGATTTAAGTTGATTAATAATCTTGATTTTATCAGCAGTATTTAGTTCTGCCAGGGCTTTTTTTTAAGGATTTCCATCTGAACTTTCTGTTGACCAATAATTTTCTCCATCTCTTTAATTTGTTCGTCTTTTTCTTTAAGCTTGGCTTCCTGCTCAGTAACAGAATCACCACTGAGCTTACTCATACCGCCATCTAAGAATTCTTTTTTCCAGAGATAGATAGAGTTACGGCTAACACCATATTCATCAGCAAGATCAGATACTTTTTCGCCTTTTATAGTACGAAGAACAATTTCCATTTTTTCATCAGGATCATAAGATTTAGGCATTTGCTTTTACCCCCTATAATTATTATAAAATGTTAAATTGGTATCTGTCCAATATTCTTAGGGGGCGTTACATTTATCTGTATGAATATGATGATTATTGGAGAGATGTGGGAACTCTTGATTCATACTGGGAGACTAATCTAGAACTAACGAAATCACTCCCAGAATTAAATCTTTATTGTGAAGAATGGAAAATTCAAACTAGAAGTGAAGAAAAACCTCCTGTAAAGTTCGGAAAACATGGGAGCTCATCCTGCAGCCTTATTTCTAATGGAGCAATTATTAATGGTGAGGTAAGCCGCTCGATAATTAGTCCAGGAGTATATATTGAAAAAGGCGCGGTTGTTAAAAATTCAATTATTTTTAATAATAGCATAATCCGCAGCAATTCGATAATAGATAAAACGATTGTTGACAAAGAAGTAGAGATCAAAGAAAACTGCAAAATTGGATATGGTGATGATCATACTGCAAATAGAGAAAAACCTGATCTTTTAGCAAATGGTTTAAATATTATTGCTAAAAGAGCTACTATTCCAGAAGGAACTACCATGGGAAGAAACTGTAGAGTATTTTCATATGTCGGTAAAAACGGTTTTGATGGCAAGAATATTTCTAGTGGTAGTACAATTAAATCTGGGGTTGGTAAAAAAATTGCCGAAGGAGACGAAAAAATAATTGAAGAAATAAATGTTTAGATAAATTAAGAGGCTCTCTTTTGGAAATTGGGGGGCCTCTTTTTTCATCAAACTTGATTAATTTTTAATTTATTAAATAAATTACATTTATCTTACCTTTACTAATCATAGAGGTTTTTTAAATTCAGATGCTTTAAAAATTAAAGGAATGAATATAAAAATGATAAAAAACAATTATCAAGAAATCAAAGCTGAGATAACTGATTTTAAATACAAAAATGATAATGGAACAAGCAGAGCCAAACTACTGAAAACATCTAAAGAGGGAGATCAAATATTTTTAATTCCCTATCCTAAGGCTTATAATAAAACTGCAGTAAAAGTTATGAGTGGCCCTTTAAATGAACAACTAGGATGGTTGGAAGATAGTGTATCTGAAGAAATATTTGATTGGATAAAAAAAGGTAATAAGTATGAAGCTGAAATATCAGAAATAATTAAAAGAGGTTCAGAAGATAAAATATCAAAATGTATTATAAAGATTAATAAAATCAAAAACTATAATATTTCAGCTGAAGAGCAGGAATTAAATATAGAAAATAAAAAAGCTTTAAAATATGGGAAAATCAGTGCTAAAAACAAAGCAAAATCTTCCCTGCAACTTTTGACTTATAAAATGAATAAAGTGACAGGAAAAAGTAAAGTTTACGGCTGTTTCTTTGCTCTTATTATATTACTTTCTATTATTTTGTATATATTTATTAACTAATAGAGAAGCAAAGAAATTAAAAGCAACATCTCGACAAAAATAAATTTTAAAAGGGAGGAATGCCAGTGGATACAGAAGTATTTTTAAGAAAAGAAAAAGAATATAAAAAAGTTGCTATAACTGATCCTGACAAACCAGAAATAAGTGATGAAATATTAAAGAAATGGCAGAATATAATTAATATAACGGCAGAAATGATAGGAATAGAAGCTGCTTTGATAATGAGAATAAATCCAGATTCGATGGAAGTGTTTTTAAAAAGCGAAAGTGAAGACAACCCATATAAGGTTGGAGGAAGTGATTCTTTAGGGCATGGGCTCTACTGTGAAACGGTAATTGCCAAAAACAAAGAATTATATATTAAAAACGCACTCGAAGATGGAGCCTGGAAAGATAACCCCGATATTGATTTAAATATGATCTCTTATTACGGCTTGCCTCTTAACTGGCCAGATGATAAAAGTTTTGGTACCATCTGTATTCTTGATAGTGAAAGCATTGATCTGAGTCAAAATACTAAAAACTTACTGAAAGAATTCAAGAACGTTATAGAAGAAGATTTAAAACAATTAACTGAAAAGGAAATACTAAAAGAGAAAAATGATAAAATTGCTGAGCAGAAAGAAAGATTGAACTGGATTATTGAAGGTGCGAATTTGGGAACCTGGGAAACTAATCTCCAGACAGGAAAAAGCAGTTGTAATCAAAGATGGGCAGAAATGCTTGGCTATAAGCTAGAAGAAATCAGGCCAATGACCATTGAAAGCTGGAAAGAATTTGTTCATCCCGATGATTTCAAAAAACACGCAATAGCTTTTAAAAAACATCTAGAAGGTGAAGTTGATCACTACAGGGCTGAAACAAGGTTAAAACACAAGCAAAGCCACTGGGTATGGGTGCTGAGCAGAGGTAAAATTATTTCCTGGACAGATGATGGCAAAGCTCAGAAAATGCTTGGAATAGATATTGATATTTCAAAAGAGCAAAAATATGAAGAAATAATAAAAGAACTTCATAAGGTGGCTATAGAGTTCCAAACACTCGATAAAGAAGAAGAGATATGTCAGAAAACCATCGAAGAAGCCAGGGAATTGTTGGATTTTGATCTATCTCATATTATTTTAGCTAAAGAAAATCAATTTGTTCCAGCTGCAGCGTCTGAAGGGATGGAAGCAGAAGTCCTTCCTTTAAATTATGGAATTGCTGGTAAGGCATTTAAAAATAATAAAAGTTATTTAACTTTAGATACCGATAAAGACCCTAATGCAACACCAGCAAAAGAGATATATAAATCGGGTATAACTGTACCGATGGAAAATCATGGTGTGTTTCAAGCGATATCTACTGAAACAAATGCTTTTGATCAAAGGGATCTATGGATCGGGTATAATTAATTAAACAGTTTTTTCTCGGACATGATATAATAAGATAATACCAAACTAAATTGGAGGA
>NZ_JAJFAT010000022.1 GCF_020711195.1 Halanaerobium polyolivorans | reverse complement strand
TAATAAGCTATATCAAGAATTTGAAAAGTTTAATGAAGAAATTTCTAATTATTTTAAAAAAGCTAATAAAGAAGAACTAAAAAATGAAGGTTATAAGATTAAAAAAGTAATTGATGAATTTATTCGAGGTTTTTATGATAAAGATAGCAAGAGTGAGTTTAGAACTTCTGAAGCAAATTTGAGAAGTATTTTGGAAACTTTAGAATTAACAATCTCAGATGTTGATAATCCTGGTTTAGGAACTTTAAACCGTTTATTTATGGCTGTTGAATTATTACATTTAAAAAAAGATAGTTGGCCTGGTTTAAAACTGGGGTTAATAGAGGAATTAGAAGCACATCTTCATCCTCAAGTGCAGATGAAAGTAATAGAAAAATTACAGGATAATAATGATATCCAATTAATTCTAAC
This sequence comes from Halanaerobium polyolivorans, assembly GCF_020711195.1. GTDB lineage: Bacteria > Bacillota > Halanaerobiia > Halanaerobiales > Halanaerobiaceae > Halanaerobium > Halanaerobium polyolivorans. Next base: position 14,182 of record NZ_JAJFAT010000022.1, on the reverse strand, counting down.
AACTCACAGTCCAAATTTAGCTTCAAAAATAAAACTTGAAAATTTAATAATTTGTACTAATGATATTGCTTTCCCTATGGGGAGTGATTATACTGAATTAGATAAAGACGATTACATATTTTTAGAAAAGTTTCTTGATGTTACAAAATCAAATTTGTTTTTTGCAAAAGGGGTTATTTTAGTTGAAGGTTGGTCAGAAGAAATACTTATTCCTACCTTAGCTAAGGAAATTGGATATGATTTGACTGAAAATGAAGTTTCCGTTATTAATGTTGGGAATGTAGGTTTTAATCATTATTACAAAATATTTTTGCGAAAAGATGATTCTGATGCTATGAATGTTAGAGTATCGGTTGTAAATGATGTTGATGTACGTGAATATAAAAAGGCAAATAATAATAAAAAAAATGAAGAAGTTTATCAAAGAGAATGTAAAGAAGAATTTAAAAATAAAAACGATAATATTAAACATTTTGATCAAAGTAATCCAGAAAGAACACAGAACATTATTAAACCATTTATTACCCCTGAATGGACATTAGAATGGTGTTTATATAAATCTGAATTAATGAATGATATTTTTATAGAAGTTACAAAAAAAGTACATCCTAAAATATTCAGCACAAATTCTTACGAAGAAGAATTAGCTAATAGATTACTGAATTCTAATTTAAGATTTAATAAAACCAAAATTGCTTATGAATTGGAAAATATAATTAAAACAAGTAATTCTTTTAATGAAATTGATTTTAATAAAGAAGAATCATATAAAAATGACACTATATCATATCTAATTGAGGCGATAAAATATGCCTGCAGAAATTAATATAACTGATAAAGATATCAAATATGCTGAATCAATATTATTAGATGCGGATGAATCTTTCGAGGATGATAAAAATGAGAGAATTGATTTTATAAGAAATCTTGAAACAATAGATTTGCATGCTGTTCCAGGAAGTGGTAAAACAACAGCATTATTGGCTAAATTATTGATTTTAGAAAGAAAATTGCCATTTGAAGATGGTTCAGGGATACTGGTGATTTCTCATACCAATAATGCAGTTGATGAGATAAAAAATGAAATAGGAGAATATTGTCCTAAATTATTTTCTTATCCCAATTTTATTGGAACTATTCAAAGTTTTGTTAATCAATATCTGGCTAAACCGTTTTTTAACCAGGTTACTAAAGAGAAAATTTCAAAAATTAATGATAATTTTTATAATGAAAGAGTAGAAAATTATTATAATAATGTTTTAAGAGATAATTTTTGGCTAAATAAAAGAGCAAATACTTTAGATTTTTTGCAAAACATAAGATTTAATGAAAATAATATGTTGATTTCTGGAATTAATAGTAAAACTGATGATTTTGCATTAAAAAATACTTCTGGAAAAACATATAGAAAACTATCAAAAATGAAAAATATTTTACTCAATCAAGGAATTTTATGTTATGATGATGCTTATTATTTGGCCAATAAATATTTAAAAAAATATCCTGAAATCAAAAACTTACTACAGAAAAGATTTTCCTATATTTTTGTTGATGAGATGCAAGATATGGATATTCATCAACATAATATATTAGAAAAAATATTTTATAATAATGGTAATAGTAAATCTATTTATCAAAGAATTGGAGATAGAAATCAGGCAATATATAGTGGGGGAACTAACTTTAAGTTAGAAGAAATCTGGAAATCTAGAGAAAATACTCTTAAAATAACTGGAAGTTATAGATTTTCAAAAAATATAGCTACAGTTTTACAAAACTTTGCATTAAATTCTGCAGATATTGAGAGTATAAAATCAGAAAACACTAAAATAAAACCGCATTTGTTAATTTATAATGATTATAATTCTCAGTGTGAAGTAATTCAGAGATTCATTAGATTAATTAATAAATTTAAAACTGAAAATGAAATTCCTGCTGATTACAAATATCCAATAAAAGCAGTATCTTGGATTACTAAAAAGAAAGAAGATAATAAAATTACTCTTCCAGATTATTGCCCTAAATTTAATAAAAATAATTCTAATTCCAAAACAGAATATACTTCATTAGAGAGTTATCTGATCAATTCTAAGAATAATTACAAAGAAATTTATAATAATCTAGTAAATCTACTTTTAAAAGTACTTAGGATAGAAAATGTAATTAATATAGATAATGATAGATATTACACAAAAAGGAGTCTCTTTTGGTATTTAAAAAATAACAATAAAGAGCAATATGAAAATTTGAAACTAAAATTATATAGTTGGAGCACTCAAATAATTAAAAGAAAAGAATCTGAGTTATGTGAAGATATAAAAGATTATTTGGATGATTTTCTTGGTATTTTTGGTAAAGAGATAGATGAATCTAATGAATTTATTAATAAGGATCCTAAGAAAATTATTATTGAAGATGAAATTGATTTTGATTGTCATTTGTGCAAGATTAATAATAACAAAATTGAATTAGGTTCAGTTCACTCAGTTAAAGGAGAAACTCACACTGCTACATTATATTTAGAATCTTTTTATCAAAAAGATGGAAGTGGTGAGAATGCAAAATCTTATGAATCTCAGAGGTTGAATAAGCAATTCAAGAATGAGAAAATTACAGATTCAGATAATAAAAGAACTAAAAAATCTGCTAGAATTGCTTATGTTGGTTTTAGTAGACCGACTCATTTATTAGCATTTGCAGTTCATCGAGATAGATATGATAAATATCTATCTGGTATTAATGAAGATATTTGGGAGGTAATTGAGGTATAATTATTAAAAATAAAAATTATTTAAATTAAATTACGCTCAAATTTAGAATTTGTTTTGAAAATACATAAGAAATTGATATCATATATTATTAAGAGGGGGAACAGATAAATCATGAAAACTCTTGCTAATTCAGTCAAGGTTAGAGAAAGTGTCTTTGATAGAACAATGAAAGATGAGGTCTTGGATCTTTCAGACTTGAAAAATGGAAACATAGATCCAGAAAGATTTTTTAAAGAGACATTTATCACCGACAACATGGAAACAGTTTTTGATACCGCTATGAATAAATTTAGAAATAGATCAGGAAACAGCATTATTAAACTAACCCAGGCTATGGGTGGAGGTAAAACTCACAACATGATTGCTTTGGGATTATTAGCTAAATATCCTGATTTAAGGAAAAAGACTCTTAACGGCAAATATAATGATATAGAAGGTGAGATTAAAACAATATCAGTTACAGGTAGAGAATCTGATATGAATTATGGTACCTGGGGAGAGATTGCCAAACAGTTGGGAAAAAAAGAACAGTTTAGTGAATACTATTCTCCACTTCAGGCGCCGGGTCAAACTGCCTGGATTAATCTACTGGAAAGTTCTACACCTACTCTAATATTATTAGATGAGCTGCCGCCATATTTAAATAATGCTAAAACTAGAACTTATGGACAGGGTACATTATTAGATATTGAAACAACTGCAATCGCAAATTTATTAAATGCTATTAATAAAAAAGAATTATCTAATGTTTGTTTAGTAGTATCTGATCTTGAAGCTACATATGAAGAAGAATCAGAAATAATTCAAGGAATGTTTAAAGAGCTTGATGGAGAAATAAATCGTTTTTCTTTAAATCTAGAACCTGTATCAAGCAACAGTAATGATCTTTATGATATTTTAAAAACTAGAATGTTTGATAGCTTACCAGAAGAAGCTGAAATCAACAAAGTAGCTAATGGCTTTAAAAACAGCGTCAAAGAAGCTGTAGAAATGGGATATACAGATGAAGTCCCCGGTGAAATCGCTTCAGCAATTAGAGATACGTATCCCTTCCATCCTTCTTTTAAAGATTTAGTGGAAAGGTTTAAGGAAAATCAAGGTTTCCAAAAGACTCGTGGTGTAATTAGATTAACTAAAAAGATGCTTAAAGGTATTTTTAAAGAATCAGATAAAGCTGATAATCTTTATTTAATTAATCCTTATGATATTGATTTAAATAATGCTGAAATGGCTAATGAAATTAAATCAATTAAACCAGAGTTTACAAATGCCATAAGCCATGATATTGCAAATAACGGCCATTCTGTTGCAGAGAGAATTGATAAATCTACAGATTCTCAGGATGTCCAAGATGTTTCAAAACTGATCTTAATGTCTTCTTTATCAAAAGCTACTGAGGCAATAGTTGGTCTATCAGTGAGTGAGATTTTTACTTATCTTGTTGCTCCAAATAGGGATATTACAAAAATTAGAAGCGGTATTGAAGAACTGCAGGAAAAAGCCTGGTATTTATATAAAAACCATAATAAACTGCTCTTTAGACAGACTAAAAATGTAGTTGCAGAAATGCAGGATGAGATAAAAAGTTTAACCCGCAGTCAGGCTAAATTATATATTAAAGATTTACTTAAAAAAGAATTTGAACCTAATGATAAAGATTGCTATCAAAACTTAATGGTCTTCCCTTCAATTGAAGAAATTGAACTCTCTAAAGAAAAAGTTTCTTTAATAATTTCTGAACCTAGTGAGGGTAGCGATGGTCTAAAAAGTGAATTAAAGCAGTTTTTTGAAGAAGTAGAATATAAAAATAGGGTTATGTTTTTAACTGGTCAAAAGAATGTTATGAATAAGCTTTTAGAAACTGCCAAGAAGGTTAGAGCAATTAATAATATAATTGACAGAATGCAGGCCGATAATGTCAGCGATAGAGACAGTGAAATGCAGCAGGCTATGGATTTAAAAGATAAAACCGGCAACAGGCTGAACTCAAGTTTAAGAGAGACCTTTACTACTTTATATTATCCTCGAAAAAATGTATTAAAAAGCACCAATTTAATTATGAAATTCTCTCAAAACAACTTTAATGCTGAAAAAGAAATTAAAAACACTTTAATCAGTGAAATGAAGTTTACTACAGATATTGAACCAAAGAAATTACGGAAAAGATTTGATAAAATTATCTTCACTAGAGATAGAATGACCTGGAATGAATTGGTTGAAAGAACTGCTACTGAAACAAGGTGGCTGTGGCATAAACCAGATGCTCTTGAGGATCTAAAGGAAGATTCACTGCAGAAAGAAATCTGGTTTAAAGATGGTAATTATATTGATAAAACTCCTCCAAAAAAAGAAACTAATGTTAATGTTACTAAAATGAGCACTATAAGTGAAAATGGTATTTCCACACTGCGCATTACTCCAGTTAATGCAGATGAAGTTTACTATGAGATAGGTCAAGAGCCTACTAAGGCTTCCAAAAAAGTAGACAACTATAACTCTTTTGAAGCAACTGATTTAGTCTATTACTTTTTAGCAGTTGATTCAGATGGCGTTAATGAAACTGGTGCCCCTGTAAGATGGGAGAATGATATAAATCTGCAGTATAAGGAACTAACTATTAACGGAAAAGACGCTTTAAAACTGCAGGCAACACCAAGTAATTGTGAAATCAGATATACTACGGATGGTGCTTCTCCAAAAGAAAATGGAGGCGTTTATCAGGATCCAATTATTATACCTGAAGATGCAAAATACATTCAAGCAGTTGCAGTAAATGAAGAACACGATATAACATCGGATGTGCTGCAGTATAAAGTTTCAAATAAGAAAGTTACAGTTGATAAGGATAAGCCTGTCAAATTAACAGAAGCTCAAACTTCAAAGGGAACAAAAGCGACATACGAGGAGCTTGAATTTTTAAATGAAACAAATGCGACTTTCAAACAGGCACAATTTATTATCACCGGCAGAGGTAAAGCTGATTTTTCTTTGACTTTCATGATAGATAAAGTAGAAATAGATGATATGAATATGTTAGAAGAACAACTAAAAAATATTAAAGATAATTTTGTTGGAGAAAAGCCACATGATTTAACTGCTAATATAACTGGTATAAAGTTCAAAAGCGGTAGAGATTTTTTAAGATGGCTTGAAAAGAATGAATTTAATTTAGAAATGTATAAAAATAGATTTAGTCAAAATTAAGGGGATGATCTTTTGAGTCAAGTAAAAACCTATGGATTTGGTTTTAATCCGAAAGAAACCAATCATCATTTCCTCTTAGAAATACCAACTGGAAATGCTAAAATAACAGTATACGAGAGATTTAATTGGGATCAAGATGAGCAGGTTAGTGATCTAAACGATAAAGATAAAAAGGTAATTTTAAGTAAGACCAAATGGAATAAAGTTAAAAATGTAATTAAAAAAGAATTTAATAGGCGCTTAAAAGACGAATGTCTTCCAGTAGGAGATTTCGACAGCTATTATGTACCTTTAGAACGTTTATATGGTAAAGAATTAATGCTGCTGCTGTGGTCTATAGAAAATGCTGAGGTTGGTGTTATTGATTTAGCCATCAAAAATTGGTTAGGTTTATCACCTGAAGAAAGATGGTGGCTTTTTACAATGACTAATGCTTCAACGGGTCACTACAGCGACAACCGCGGCTGGAGGATAGCTTTAAGATATGCACTTACAGAAAACCCTGTAGATAATAAATTAGCAGGCAGCTTTGTACAGCGATTATTTTAATATAAACTAGATAAATCTCAAGAAATTTAGAGGAGGATTATTTTGTTAGATTATAATAAATCATTTATTGAAGTTCAATTTCCAGTTTCAAGAATATCTAAAGAAAGTTATAAAGAAAGAAAAGCTAATTTAGGACAAACTCTCACTGGATTAGGTAAATGGTGGGGCAGAAAGCCATTGGTTATGGTTAGGGCAGCTTTATTAGGGACCTTATTACCAGTTTCAGATAATTACAATAAAGATAGAGAAATATTCCTTAAAATTATGACTATGGATGAAAAAGGTTTGTGGTTAAGAAAGTATAAAAACATTTCTAAAAAAGAATTATGGCAACTGACTACCGAAGAAGAAAAAAGAAAATATTTCAGAGAAGGATCGACTTCAAAAAAGCCTAAATATCCTAAAGGTATGTCTAGAGATAATAAGAAAGAGATGAAAGTAGAACTACAAAAAATAGCTTTTGGTAGATTATCTTATGATGATAAATTAAGCTACTGTAAAAGACCTGAAGAAGTCAAATTAACTGATGACAATGAATGGGAAATTATTAATAACCATTTGGAAACAGATGCTTCTAGTCTGCAGGAATTAATACAAGAATTAGGAAAGAAAAGATTTGGCCATATTCCTAAAGTTGGTGACTGCTTTTCTGGAGGAGGTTCTATTCCATTTGAAGCAGCAAGAATGGGAGCAGAAGCTTTTGGATCCGATTTAAACCCAATAGCTGCATTGCTAACATGGGCTTCATTAAATATTGCAGGCGCTTCTGGTCAAAAAATTGAACAATTAAAAGAATTTCAAAAAAAGGTTTATGATGAAGCTAATAAACAAATTAAAGAATGGGGAATTGAACATAATGAGAATGGGCATAGAGCTAATTCTTATCTATATTGCAGTGAAGTTGAATGTCCTGAATGTGGATATCAAGTTCCTTTAGCTTCTTCTTGGTATATAGGAAAAGGAACAAAAACAATTGTATTATTAAATGATAATGGTAAAAATGCTTTTGATTTTAAAATTATACAAAATGCAGACAAAAATCAAATTAATAAATCTAAAGAATTAGAAACTATATCAGGTGATAAATTAGTATGCCCCCATTGCAAAAATAAATCTCCAATAAGTTCTATCAGGGGTGATAAAAAAGTTAACGGTAATATAGAGTACGGCTTAGAAAAATGGAGCAAAAAAAATGTAATAAATAATGAAGCTATATTTCAAGAAAGATTATTCGCAATTCAATATATAGATAATAACGATAATAAATATTATAGAGCTCCTAATGAACATGATTTGTTAAATGAAAAAAAAGTAGAGAATTTGTTGTTTGAAAGATATGATGAATTGAAAAACATAGGATATATACCAGATGATAAAATAGTAGAGGGTTATAATACAGATCAGTTAATTAGAGAGCGAGGGTGGCAATATTGGCATCATTTATTTAATCCAAGACAACTTTTAATTAATAGTTTATTGTTGAAAAAAACTAATATTTTATCTAATAACAAAAAAGAAATGATTATTGGACTTTTGGGTGTTAATAAATGTTGCGATTATAATTCGAAATTAAGTCATTGGAATTCAAGTGGAGCTAATGAAAAAGTTGAACATACTTTTTATAACCAATCACTGAATTCGTTCTTTGTATATGGTTCAAGAAGTCTGCGCATGTTGGAAAATAGTTGGTTTTTTAATATTAACAATTATAATATTGATACTTCAAGTAAAGTTTGTCCTATGGATGCTAGAAATTTAAAATATAGTCATGATATTTGGATAACTGATCCTCCTTATGCTGATGCAGTTAATTATCACGAGTTATCAGAGTTTTTTCTTGCCTGGGATAAACAATTTTTAAAAAAGGCTTTTCCTGAATGGTATACAGATTCAAAAAGGGTGTTAGCTGTAAAAGGAACAGGTCAGTCTTTTAATGAAAGTATGATAGAAATATATAAAAATTTAGCTGATAATATGCCTAAAAACGGATATCAAATTGTAATGTTCACACACCAAGATGTAAAAGTATGGTCAGAATTAACTATGATTTTGTGGTCAGCTGGCTTAAAAGTTTCATCAGCTTGGAACATATCTACTGAAACTGAATCTGCAGGTTTAAAATCTGGAAATTATGTTAAAGGGACTGTCTTATTAGTTCTTCAAAAACAAACCTCAGATGACTTTGCTTTTCAGGATGAAGTATATGATGAAATCCAGATTGAAGTTAGAAAGATGATTGATTCTATGAAAGGAATTGATTATAAAGACATTCCTGATTTTACTGATGCTGACTATTTACTTGCTTCTTATGCGGCAGCACTTAAGGTATTAACAGGTTATGGAGAAATTGATGGTATAGATATTGATTATTGGCTTTCTGGAGATAGAAACGAGGAAAGTCCAGTTGAAAAATTAATTAAAAAAGCTCGTGATGTAGCTAACAGCTACCTTATACCCGAAGAATTTGAAAAAAATCACTGGTTTGAGTTATCGAATGCTGAAAGATTCTTTATTAGAGGTTTAGAACTTGAGATGAATAATGAGCATACTATAGGAGCCTATCAAGAGTTAGCAAAAGGTTTTGGAGTTAAAGAGTATAAAACAATGTTCCACAACTTCGAAGCTAATAATGTCAGACTTAAAACTCCTTCTGAATATAAGATGAGTTATCTTGAGAATGAATTTAATGAAAAAGACTTTAACGGTTCATTATTAAGACACTTGCTGGTTGCTATTTTTGAATCAGCTAAAAATGATTCAACAAATTCAGGTAGAACCTATCTTAAAGGAGTATTTAATCAAAGCCAAGATTACTGGTATAAAAAACCTTTAATGCGTGAAATACTAACTTTTATTTCTAAAATAGAAATGGTAGATCATATGGAACACTGGCATGAAGAAGCTAAATATGCCAAGTTATTAAGAGAAGCATTAAAAAATGAAGGTGTATAGGTGAATATATATGATAAAAAGATATTCTTCAAGGAGGGAGTCTATTTCAGACTCTCTTCTCAATAAAAAACTAAAAAAAGCAAAATCATATGATAGAATTGCAGGATATTTCAGCAGTTCTATATTTGAAATTGCAGGTGAAGCTTTAGACAATATTGAAGGTAAAATTAGAATCGTTTGTAATTCTGATCTGCTGCCGGAAGACGTAAAGACTGCTAAGAGAGCACAAAAAGCTATCAGAAAAGAATGGTGTCAAAGCGAACCAGAAAAAATGGATAATAAAAATTTTCGCTTCAAAAAATTATACGAATATTTAGTCTCTGATAAATTAGAAGTTCGGGTGCTGCCCAATAAAAAATTTGGATTAGTTCACGGTAAAGCTGGTGTAATAACTTTTAAAGATGGAGGCCAAACATCATTTTTAGGCAGTGTAAATGAATCTAAAAGCGGCTGGAATATAAACTATGAGTTAGTCTGGGAAGATGATTCTAAAGAAGCAGTTGAGTGGGTGCAGGAAGAATTTGATGCTTTATGGAACAGTTCTGCAGCTATTCCCCTACCTGATTTTATTATCAAAGATATTAAAAGAATAGCAAATAGAGAAGTTATTGAGGAAGTTGATGATTTTGAGGAAGAAGATAATGTACCGGCAGCTGCAAATATTGAATCTCCAATTTATAGAGAGAATTTAGGGCTGTGGGAGCATCAGAAATATTTCATTGAAAAAGTTTATAATGATCACAAGAAATTTGAAGGAGCCAGATATGTTTTGGCTGATCCTGTTGGTTTAGGAAAAACCCTTCAATTAGCTGTAAGTGCTCAGTTAATGGCTCTATATGGAGATAAACCTGTTTTAATAATAGTGCCCAAAACTTTAATGAAGCAGTGGCAGGATGAATTAAATGACATGCTCAATCTGCCTTCAGCAGTCTGGGACGGTACAAATTGGGTTGATGAAAACGGCATAAAATATCCCAATAGAGGTAGAGAAGATATTGTTAAATGCCCAAGAAAAATCGGAATTATATCACAGGGCTTAGTAACCGCCAAATCTGAATCAGTTGATTATCTGCTTTCAAAAAATTATGAGTGTGTAATAGTTGATGAAGCTCACCATGCTAGAAGAAAGTCGATTGATCAAAATAATAACTTTTATTCTTTTCAAAAGACAAATTTATATGAATATTTATTAAGAATAGCTACAAGAACAAAGAGTTTGCTGTTAGCAACAGCTACTCCAATCCAGTTACACCCAGTAGAACTCTGGGACCTTTTAAATGTACTATCTCAAGGCTCGGATAGAGTCTTAGGGACGAAAAGTTCTTTGTGGAGAAAAAAGGGATCTATCAACCAGGGATTAGAGTTAATTAAAAATAGGGGTAGAAACTTGTCTGGGACTGAAAAATGGCGCTGGATTAAAAATCCTTTCCCTCCTTCTGATGAAGGTCCTAATTATTCTTTATTAAGATCATCAGCCGATATTGATGAAGAAGCGGTTGTATATCCAAAACAGTATAATGAATTGAAATATCATAACAAAGCTGCTGCTGAATTTTTAATGAATGATTTTTTTGAACTACACAATCCATACATACGTCATGTAGTAAGACGGGAAAGAGAGTATTTAGAAAATAAAATTAATCCTAAAACCGGAGAACCATATTTAGATACGATTGAAGTGGAGATAATAGATGAGCCACCTTTAAAATTAACAGGGTATATGAAAGATGCTTATGATTATGCAGAAGAATTTTGCCAGCTAATTTCTAACCGTGTAAAAGGTGGAGGTTTTCTTAAGACCCTGCTTTTAAAAAGAATAGGAAGTTCTATTGAAGCAGGTAAAAAGACTGGGTTAAAGCTCAAAAACAATTGGGGCGAAAATTTGAATGAAATTAGTGAAGAGGAAGATGAAGAAGGAAGCAGCGGAATTAAAGATTTAACAGCCGAGGAGCAAAAAATGCTTGATAAATATGTTAATGCACTTTTATCAAATGAAGCTGTAGATCCTAAATTTGAAAAATTGGTCAAACTTTTAAAAAGAGATGATTGGATTGATGAAGGGGTTATCATTTTCTCTCAATATTATGATACTGTTGAGTGGATAGCATCTGAGTTATCTGAAATATTTACTGATCAAAAAATAGGTATCTATGCAGGGAGTGGTAAAGCAGGATATTATATTAATAATAAATTTTATAAAAAAACTAAAGATGATATTAAAGACATGGTAATGAGTTATCAGCTGAAGATCTTATTAGGAACGGATGCAGCTTCAGAGGGCTTAAATCTCCAAGCTTTAAGAAGGTTAGTTAATATAGATATGCCTTGGAATCCAACAAGACTGGAGCAGAGAAAAGGTCGTATTCAAAGAGGTGGACAGAGATTTGATAGAATTTATTTATATAATATGAAATATAAGAATTCAGTTGAAGATAGAGTTCACGAACTGCTTTCTAAAAGACTTAAAAATATTACTGCTATCTTCGGACAGCTGCCAGATGTTCTAGAAGACGCCTGGATTAATGTTGCTTTAGACCAGAAAGAAGAAGCTAAAAAGATAATTGATAAAGTACCTGAGAAACATCCTTTTGAGGTCAAATATAACGAGAAGGTTGAAGCATCTGATTGGGAGAACTGCACTAAAATTTTAAGTGAAGAGAGTAAACTTAAGAAGCTGAGGAGTTCTTGGTGATGAAGATTAGTTTTTTTATTTAAATTTTAAAATTGGGGGATTATAAATGAGTAATAATATTGATAAATCTAAATTAGTTTATGTTAATATAGTCTGGATGAAATATTATAGGGGTTTAAGTAAAAAAGATGAAATCAGCCCAAAAACAGGTGGTGGATCTCATCCACAAGAACATCTAGATGCTATAGAAGCGACAATGAATTTAAAATCAAATAATAAAGTTTATAATACTGCTTTTGTTGGTGGATATACTGATTCTTTTGGGGATAACAAGTGGAAGAAGTTGAATTTAAAAGATCATTTTGAAGATACTGATGGTGAGAAGGTAGAAGATTGTACAGTAGTTTGGGTTGCTCAGAAAAATCAAAATAAACAGGAACCACATTATATTGTGGGCTGGTGGGAAAATGCAACTCTTTTAAGATATTATAAGAGAATAAAATTTTATTCAAATTCTAATCTTATTTCTAAAGATTACAATATTTTCACTGATGCAGAAAGGGCTTATTTAATCAAAGAAAAATTTAGAGATTTTGAAGTCCCACGTCAAAGAGATCTTGGCTATGGCTTTGGTCAATCTAATATTTGGTATGCTGAAGAGGAACAAGCGAAACAATTTAAAAAGAAAACTATTAATTATATTAGTGAGTTGAAAGAAAATAAGCGACTGAAAATAACTCAACCTTAAACTGTGGTATATTTTGATTTGAATTAAAGTTTAAGATCGTCATTATAGTTTCTTATTATTATGATCAATTAGATCATTTTAGAGAAATCAGAAATATATTAGTTCATGAATCAAAATATTATGCTATTCCGAATGATTACTCTCTTAGTACAATAAAAAAAATATAAAATAAGTTAATGAATCCAAAAAAAGTAATACCATTTTTTCAAAATGAAGTACTTACTGTGAATAATAATGATTCTATTATTGAAACTATAAAACTAATGAAGAAAAATTCTTTTTCTCAAATACCAGTGCTTGATGATGAAAATAAATTTATTGATTTATTAACTAATAATACAGTTGCAAGATGGTTAGGAGATTTAGAAGATCAAGGCGGCGGTAAATTAATAATGAATGATACACCTATACTAAATGTTCTTAATTATAAAGAAAATTATGTTGACTATAAATTCATATCTAAAGATCTAAATATAATTAATACATTAGACTTTTTTTATAATGAATCAGAAAGCAGAAATAAAATTGAATCTTTACTAATAACACATAGTGGAAATGAAAAAATATTGGGTATAATTACTCATTGGGATATTCCTGAAATTTATAAAAATTTAAATGAAATTTAATTTATGTAATATGTAAACTGGAGACTAATATGAAAGCAATCTTTTCTAAAACAATAAAGTTGTTCTTATTAGATGGAGATTCAAACAAACGAATGTCCTGTGAATTATCCAATTGGGTAGGAAAAGCATATAAAATTCTACGTTCTTTAATGAAAGAGTCGGATGATAGAAATGATCTTCAAAATATTGGAGTATATTTTCTCTTTGGTAAAGATCCAAATAACCCTGATGATAATATGGTTTACATAGGTCAAACAGAAAATATATTCAATCGTTTAAAACAACATCTTGATCAAAAAGAGTTTTGGAATGAAGTAGTTACAGTAATTAGTAAAGATGATAATTTAAATAGAGCCCATGTAAGATATTTAGAATATAAGTTATATGAAATTGCAGATCAAGTTAATAGGTATAAATTAGAAAATACTATATAGCCCCCTAACAGAATTGGAGAAAAAGTTTGAAAGTGATATACTCTAATTACAAGGGGGAAATACCAATGGCAAACAGAAAATATTCCGATGAAACTAAAGAACAAATAGTAAAAGAATGTCGCGAAATCGGCAACACAGCTCTTGTAGCAAGACGACATAATATTTCTAAACATACTGTTTACAGCTGGGTTAAAAAAGCTAAAGAAACTGGATCGGTTAGATCTCTTCCTAAAGATGAAAAAAAGAAAATGAAAGAGATTGAAAAT
>NZ_JAJFAT010000021.1 GCF_020711195.1 Halanaerobium polyolivorans | reverse complement strand
TATATTACAGTTTGGTCCACTATGGGCATTTTATTTATTATTTTTTTAATTAGTTCAAGTTCATTATACAATCAAGCGGTTTAATAAACATAAACTTTCTTTGATCTGAACGCTTTTCATTAAATTTGTAACCATCCAACTCTATTTCTTTAATCTTATCCAAACTATTGACCTGATTTTTAATCAATTTATTGAGCAATTTACCCCTATTTTGCTTAACATAATAACCAATTGTTTTAAGACTGCCATCTTCTTTTTCTTCTTTAAAATAAAAGTCAATTATTTTACCCTGATAATTTTTTTCTACAACTTTACTATATTCATTTGAAGCCAAATTAATAATTAGATCAACATCAGCAAAATAAGCTTTCATTTCTTCCTGCCAGTATTCATAAAGATTAATATTATTCGGTTTTAAGCTCATTTCCAGTCTGTAAGGCCAGATTTCTGTATCTGAGTGTAAGGGTCCATACATTGGAGAGAGAATAATAAGATTTTCCTCTAAGTAAGAAAACTCTTTCTCAGCATAACTTTCTAAATCAAGTTGTTTAAAAACTGCCCCATTATAACATTCAATAGCAGGCAAAGTTTGATCGTCAAAACTATGTTCCTGGTAAAATTGATAGGTTCTATCCAGGAGATTACCCTGTATATCTAACTCTGTTTTTAACTCTTCTTTTGAAAGTGATTTTAAATACTCAAATAATTCTTTGGTCTTATCCTCTTTTAAAATAGCTCTGCCTTTTTCTTCTCGCTTTCTTTCATGATTTTGAGTTTTACTTGGTGATAAGATAATTTTCATATTTTAATTCCTTTCTGTTTAATTATTGTTGATTATTTATTAGTTCTTTTGCTAGCTTCAATAAAAAATATCAAAATATAAAAGTGTTTTAAAAAGAACAATTATTAAAATGATGGTTTTAATTGCCAGATGAATATTCTTAGTTAAATTTCTTTTTACTTTAATGTTTAATCGGTGAAATAAATGATAAAAAAAATCATCATTGTCTCCACTATAACCATAACGCTGCTGCAAAAGAGTCAAATAGCATTCACCAAAATATATTTCATGAGCTTTATGGAAAAATATAAGTAAAAAACCTAAATAAAACGGTGCTCTAAAAGCAAAAACAAAAGAAAATATTATAAAGATTAGATGAAGACTAATCAATAAGCTATCACTTACTGGAGCAAATTTATGATCTTTATTTTTTTTCAATTTATATCACCTACTCATAACCTTTATTTATAATTATAATATTAATCATCCCCATTTTCTGTAAAAAAGCTACATCTTAACTTATTTAAAATTCATTTTGTTTTCTATGTTTTGTATTCTAGCTTTATGAATATATTAAAAAAAATTAAGAAAGGTATTATCGGAAAAATAGTTTGAATTATCAGAATTTTAATCCTATAATTGTATTATACAAGGAGGTGGCACAATGAAAAAATTAGTATATTGTGATGAAACAACTGATATTGTTGGACCGGAAATAGAAATGATAGACACACTTGCTGCTGGAGGAAAATTTATTGTAAGGACAAATCCAGGCTGTTGGGGTAATATGATTACACCTCACATTAAAAGTTGGCATGAGGTTGGCAGGCCTGTAGCTATTGAAGATGCTGAGGTTGGGGATGCTGTAGCAATAAAAATAGATAAAATTAATGTTCTATCTCGAGCAACATCTTCAGGAACAGATGAAGCACAAGGTGAATATTTCAACAGTGACCCTGGTATAGATAGTTTCTGTGCTAATTGTGGAACTAAAAACCCAGATACCTATGTTAAAGGTACCGGTGAAGAAGCTGTCAAATGTAAAAACTGTGATTCTCCTGTAATTCCATTTATTATGCCACACGGCTATACAATGTATTTTGATAATAAAAGAGAATTTGGCATCACTGTTGATGAGAATATAAGCCAAGAAATTGCAAAAAAAGCTGAGAAATATAGCAATCTAACATCAGCAGGAATGCAGCATTCTATCAATATATTTGCCAAACATGATATGCCCGGAGTAGCTGCCCGTGTAATACCAATGATTGGTAATATAGGTACTATGCCAGCCATTAATATGCCTTCTTCTCATAATGCTGGAGATTTTGCTCAATTCTTGCTGGGAGCTGAGCATGAATTTGCCTGTAGCGAAGAAGATTTAAAAAATAGAAGTGATGCTCATATGGATGTTAATGAAGTCAGAGAAGGAGCAGTTGTCATTGCACCTGTGAAAGTTAAAGGCGCTGGAGTTTACATCGGAGATGTTCATGCGATGCAGGGAGATGGAGAAATTGCTGGCCATACAACTGATATTTCCGCTGAAGTAGAAGTCACTATTGATTTGATTAAAAATTTAAATAATTTGGGTCCAATTATACTTCCCAATTTTGAAGATTTAACTCCTTTAACAAAACCATATACAGAAGAAGAAAATAAAAAAATCAAAAAAACAGCCCAAAGCATTGGTTTGAGTTCTATAGAAGAAGAAATGTATCCTATTCAAATGATTGGAAGTGGGGCAGACTTAAATTCAGCTGCAGCAGATGGATTAGAAAAATTAGCAAAATTGCTTGATTATCCACTTGATGAAATAAAAAATAGAGTAACAGTTAATGGGGATATTAGCATTGGTAGAGCACCAGGAGTTGTTAATATAACAATTCTAACACCTATCTCAAAACTTAAAGAAATTAATCTTGCTGGAATTGTTAAAGAACATTATAAACAAAAATAACTATCTAATTAAAAGGCTGGAGGCAAGATTTTAGAATCAGGGGCTGCTGTATTTAAAAAATTCACCCGTGAAGAAGATATGGATGCCAGAATTGGTGGAGACGAATTTGCAATCCTTTTAACTGATTGCAGCCTAGAAAACGCAAAAAAGTGTGCTGAAAAATTGAAAGAAGAAATTGCTTCATTGAAGTTTAACAATGTTGATAGTCAGATTACTGCAAGTTTTGGATTGACCAATTTAGGCAAAGATGATAACAGCAAAAATTTTATTAACCGTTCAGACCGTGCTTTATATGAGTGAGAAATTTATACACAAATATTGACTTGAATTCCTATAATATAATACATTAAGTTTATTCTGATTCTTTAATAGGGTGATAAAATGTCTGATGATAATAAAACTAAACAGAGATATGATAGAATAGCTCCTATCTACGATAAATTTGAAATAATAATGGAAAAAGCAGCTTTTCAAGGCTGGAGGAAAAAGCTCTGGGATAAAATAGAGGAAAATTCAAAAGAGTATGATAAATTATTGGAAGCAGGTGTGGGCACCGGTAAAAATATTCCATATTATCCTGAGGGTATAAATTATACTGCAATCGATTTTAGTCCAAAGATGCTAAGTAGGGCTAAGGAGAAAGCTTCTGATTCCGTAAGAAAAATTGAGTTTAGAGAAATGGATATTCAAAAGCTTGAATTCACTGATGATTTTTTTGATTTTATTGTGACAAGCTGTGTGTTTTGCTCGGTACCTGATCCTGTTAAGGGCTTACGGGAATTAAAGCGAGTATTAAAACCTAATGGCAAAGTATATATGCTGGAACATCTACGGAGCCAGAAATTTTTACTTGGTCCGATTATGGATTTAACAAACTTTATCCCTAAAAATATTTGGGGTGCCAATATCAATCGCAGAACTCTGGAAAATATAGAGACAGCTGGTCTTAACGTAGAATCTGTTGAAGATCTCTGGTTAGATATCGTTAAGTTAATCATTCTTAGTTAAAGTATCACGAAAATAAAGTAGGGGGTGGAATCATTCCGCCTCCCTTTGCAAGATTTATTACTTTCCATTCAATTTTCTTATTAATCAGCTGTTTTTCAACTTCGGCTCACATCTTCATCTACATATTCTTTATAACTCTCTCCAAACGTTCTTTGATCTCTTTAGCCAATTTCTTTATCTCTTCATTATTAGACAGGTTCATAACTGCCATTGGATTTATGACAGCTACTATTGTATCACCCGAGTCAGAAGTAGAAACGATCACATTACAAGGTAAGAGCAGGCCGATATCTTCTTCCATTTGGAGCACTTTATAAGCAAATTTAGGATTGCAGGCCCCTAAAATGATATATTTATTAAAGTCTTCACCTATTTTATCTTTAAATGTCTGCTTCATATCAATCTCAGATAATACCCCAAAACCTTCCTTTTTCAATTCAGCTTTCACTTTTTCTATGGCATCTTCGTAATCAAGATCTACTTTTTTCTTCATGCTATAATTACTCATTAAATATTCTCCTTTCCTGGCTTAAAGCCAATTTAGTAATATATTTTAAGCCTCTATATATAAGTATAAAGATTGTGTAAATTCACTTATGTTAACCAATTACATCTTTGAACTAGAGATATAGCTGGAAAGTCAATAGAAAAAGAAGACAAAGTTGGATTGAGTTATTTTGATCTCTTCATGATCACTGCCAGTATTGTTGCAGGTTAGCAGGTGTTGCAAAATGCCTATAACACCTTAAAAATAAAGATACTAGGCATTGACACTATAGTATCTTTAGCAGCCATTGGAGCTATAATCACCGGGGAGTACTGGGAAGCGGCCGCCGTTACCTTTTTATTTACCTTCGGCTCATAAATTATTTTAAAGCCCACTCCATCCTATCTTTTAATCTCTCTTTTGTTAATCTCCCAGTATAATTAAATACCTGAAGACTAAAACTCGAACTACTTGAACAATAATCTCTCCAATTTTCTGCAACAAACTTTATTTCTTCTGCTGTAATTAATCCTACATCAGTGTCTTTTTTAGACTCTGCTTTAAGCCTTGGAGCTTTTTTTATTGATTCTTTTGTAAATGAAGGTGCAATAACCAAAAATAAATTAACTCTTCTGTTCTCTTTGTTAATATATCTCAAAAATTGTATGTAATGATCTTCTGGAAAAGTATAATCATTTTCACAGCTTTTGTTATCCCATAATACTACTTCATTATTGTTAAAAAGTAACCTACCATCTGGATTATCATTCCCTTGCATCTCTTGCAGCTCATGTCCTAATAATACTTCAAAAAGAAATTTAGTTGCTTCCTCAAAATATTGTTCAATTTCTAAATCTTTGTTAATAATATTGTTTCCGCGAAGCTGATCATATTCTCTTTTTGCAAGTTCGACTAAATAATTATAATATTGTTCACGCTCATCACCAGTTTCTACTTTATAGGTAATCAATTGCTTATAAAAATCAATTATATTTGCAATTTTTTCATCTTTAGTTCCGCTGATCTTTGGATCTTCAAGTTCACGCAACAAATCAGATAATTCTTCACTTGTTAGTATATTTAATGCTTCAGAAGGCTTAATTCGTGCTTGCAATATTCTTTTATACAATTCCTTTTTCTTCCCATAAATAGGCAATCTATTTTCACGAAGTATTTCTTTAAGTTGTGTTTTTTTAATTTTCTTTAATAAAAGAATGTATGAATCTTTGCTTAATTCAACTCCTAATATAGTTCTCATTTTTTCAGCAATTTCTTGAGGAATAACATAATAACAATCATCATCCCTAATTCTAGCAACTAATCCTCTGTACTGTAAATCTTTAAGAGAACTTTTTATTATTTTAATTCCATGAACTTTATTATTAATTTGCGGGAAATATCCCAACCTGCTTTCTAGTATTCGATGTTCATAAACTGATAAATTCAACTCTTCTTTTAATACATCGTCATAAAAAGCCAGATTATAAAGCTCTTTTTTTATATTTATCTATATCTCTATACATCTAATACTCCCCACATCAAGTTAAATGATTTGTCATAATTATATTTCAATATATTTGACAAATCTCCTTTATATATTGTGAATTTTCCAAAATGTTTCTTAAGAGTAAAATAGAAAAGACATTTAAAGCTAGCTGCAGGAAGTAAAGTTTTTGATTATATAAATGTTCTATTTTATACAATCTTTGTAAAGCTAGTTGTTCATCTTTGCTTCGTTTTATGTTACAATGATTTTTACATATATCTGTACCTCCTAATCTTTTTGTGGTTATTAACATTATACAAAAGGTACAGATATGTGTCTGTTTTTCTATTTTAATTTGTAAAGAACCTTCTTTAAATGATGAGAGCAGCAGTATAAAATAATTTTAAAGACAATAAGATAACACCCCTGATTTTAGATATATAAGGAGGAAAAGATGTCTACAGCAATTAAAATTAAAGAAATTAATAAAAGTTATGGCAATTTACAGGCATTAGACGACATAAATTTAGATATTGAAAAAGGTGAATTTTTTGGTTTGCTGGGTCCTAATGGAGCAGGCAAAAGTACTTTGATTGGAATTTTGGGAGGCTTGGTTCATAAGGATTCAGGAAAGATTACAGTTTTAGGTAATGATATTATTTTAAATTATAGAGAAACTAAGAAATCTTTAGGGATTGTACCACAGGAGATTACTTTTGATCCCTATTTTACAGTTAGAGAAACACTTGAGATACATTCTGGTTATTTTGGAATTAAAAATAATACTGATAAAATCAATGAACTGCTGGCAGCACTTAGTCTGAAAGATAAAGCAGAAATAGGACCTCGACAGTTATCAGGAGGAATGAAGAGAAGACTTCTGATTGCTAAAGCATTAGTCCATGATCCAGAAATAATTGTTTTAGATGAGCCAACTGCCGGAGTTGATGTTGAGTTGAGAAACAGCCTCTGGGAATATGTAATTCAGCTTAATAAAGAGGGAAAAACAATTATTTTAACAACTCACTATTTAGAAGAAGCAGAGGCCCTCTGTGATCGGATTGCCATTATGAATAAGGGAAAGATAGTTAAGGTCGACAGCAAAGAAAATCTGATAAATTCTATAGACAAAAAGATTATTAAGATTAAATTTGCTGATCCAGCTCATGAATTAAAAGAAGAGTTAATAGAAATTGATTTTAAATTAAATGATGACCAGAGACAGATTGAAATAGAAACAGCAAAACAAGATCTGGATAAAATTCTCAGGAAAATCAATGATTTAAATTTAGATATTGTCGATATAGATATTGAAAGTGCAAAGCTGGAGGATGTCTTCATTAAGCTGACTAATTCGGGAGGGGATGATGATTAATAATATCACTTTCTTTAGTCTTGTAAAAAGAGAAGTTGCAAGATTTTCTAAGGTAGCTATTCAGACTATATTTGCACCTTTAATTTCAACAGGCTTATATTTAATTATCTTTTCCTATTCCTTTCAAAATAGAGAGGTTGCAGGTTATGGTATCCCCTATATTGATTTTATTGTGCCCGGATTAATTATGATGAGTTTGATCCAGAACTCATTTGCCAATACTTCTTCTTCATTGATCGGTGCAAAGTATAATGGGATTATCATTGACTTTTTGCTGGCCCCTTTTTCCTATATTGAACTCACCTTAGGTTTTATGATTGGGGGAATGGTTAGAGGACTTGTAGTCGGCAGTGTAACTTATTTAGTAGCTACTTTCTTTTATGGAGGAGCAGTTGCTCATCCTTTTTTAGCATTATTTTTTGCGATTTTAGTTTCATCTATATTTTCTCTTTTTGGAATTGTTGCCGGCCTATGGGCAGAAAAGTTTGATCATGTTTCTATTTTTTCTAACTTTTTTATTACACCATTAACCTTTTTAAGTGGAGTTTTCTATTCTGTTAAGGGACTGCCGGGAATCTGGAGTGAGGTTTCATTATTCAACCCCGTCTTTTATATGGTGGATGCGGTGCGATTTGCCTTTATCGGTCAGTCTGATATGGCACCATCTTTTTCGGCCTTGATTATTGGGAGTCTTGCTGTTATTTTATTATTAGTAGTTACTCATTTATTCAAAATTGGATATAAGATTAAGAGTTAAATTATAGATTATTTACATTATAGTTTTTCAATAAAAATAAGAACTGTTGTAAGCCGCTTACATCAATTTGTATGATAATTCTGATATAACAAAATTTAGAAATGAAAATTTTATGTAAAAATCAAAACAGGAGGTTTTTTGATGCCTTATTTAGCTGATGAAAATCGTTATGAAAAAATGCAATATAATTACACCGGTAATAGTGGTCTTAAATTGCCAGCAGTTTCTTTAGGCTTATGGCATAACTTTGGTGGGATTGATACTCTAGAAAATGCCCGGAAAATGCTGCGTAAAGCTTTCGATTTAGGAATTAACCACTTTGATCTTGCCAATAATTATGGTCCCCCCGCTGGATCAGCAGAAGAAACTATGGGAATTTTAATGAAGAAAGACTTTAGACCTTATCGTGATCAACTGATAATTTCTTCTAAGGCAGGTTATTATATGTGGCCTGGTCCATATGGAAACTGGGGTTCTCGTAAATATTTAATTTCCAGTCTTGATCAAAGTCTACAACGAATGGGACTTGATTATGTAGATATTTTTTATCATCACCGTCCAGACCCTGATACACCTCTAACAGAAACAATCGGAGCTTTAAAACAAATTCAAGATCAGGGAAAAGCACTTTATGTTGGCATTTCAAATTATAATTCTCAGCAGACTAAAAAAGCAGTAAAAGTTGCTGAAAATATGGGAGTCGATCTGCTCTTAAACCAGTATAATTATTCTATCTTTGATCGTTGGT
The DNA here is from genome assembly GCF_020711195.1 of Halanaerobium polyolivorans. Taxonomy (GTDB): domain Bacteria; phylum Bacillota; class Halanaerobiia; order Halanaerobiales; family Halanaerobiaceae; genus Halanaerobium; species Halanaerobium polyolivorans. The sequence goes on along the minus strand of NZ_JAJFAT010000021.1, from coordinate 25,382 downwards.
CTGAAAAAGAAAATCTTTTAGAAACTCTTGAGGAAGCCGGAATGGGTTCTATTATCTATTCTCCACTGGCTCAGGGATTATTAACTGATAAATATCTAGATGGAATTCCTGCAAATTCAAGGGCTGCCAAAGAAAGCGGCTCTCTTAAAAAAGATAGTATTACAGAAAAGAAATTAGAAAAAATAAGAGAACTGAATCAGATTGCTGTTGATCGAGATCAAAGCTTATCTCAGATGGCTTTAGCCTGGGTTTTAGACCAAGGAGCTACTTCTGTTCTTGTTGGGGCCAGTAAAGTTGAACAGATTATTGAAAATGTTGGCAGCTTAAATAATATAGAATTTACAAATGATGAATTAGCTGCTATTGAAGCTATAACAGCCAAATAATAATTTAATTAAGATTACTTTAAGTCTTGATCTTCTACACTAAAACACAAAAAACCCGCCTTACGGCGGGTTTCTAAAAAGGGCTTGAGCCCTGTTATATCATGGCGGAGAGACTGGGACTCGAACCCAGACACCTTTCGGCTTCACCGGATTTCAAGTCCGGCCCCTTAGCCAATTCGGACATCTCTCCACTTATGTCACAAGTAATATAATACTATATAATCTTATTGCTGTCAAGATGTTTTCTGCAATTTTTTGCTGGTTTTCTATGAGTTTTGCATTTCATATTGCAATTCAAGCTGCTTATTAATTATTATCTCTTAGCTAATTACGTTCTGGGGGTCGCCTGTTAACCATTTTTCAATATTTGCAAAGACTATCTCAGCTCTTTTTAAAAATGCTTCTTCTGTTGCAAATGCTGTATGAGGAGTTAAAATAGTATTTTTGGCATTTAATAATGGATGGTTTTTTGGTATAGGAGGTTCCATCTCAAAAACATCTATACCTGCTCCGGCAATTACATCATTATTTAAAGCCTCAGCCAAATCTTTACTATTTACTACAGGTCCTCGGGCAGTGTTAATCAAAATTGCAGTCTTTTTCATTAAAGCAATTTTTTCTGCATCAATTAAATTTTTTGTCGATTTTTTTAAAGGAAGATGTAAACTTAATACATCAGCTTTTTTTAGAAGAGCATCTACTGCTAAATACTCTACACCCATTTCTTCGCCTGCTTTATATTTTTTGTGATTGTCAACTAAAATATTACAGCCAAAAGCCTTAGCAATACTGGCAGTTTTCTGACCAATTGAGCCAAAACCAATTATTCCGAAATTTTTCCCGGCAAGTTCATTTCCAATTAATCCTTTTCTAGTCTTTGCAGCTCTAACTGCTTGATCAGATTCTTTCATCTTTCTCATCAAATCAATTGCTAGACCAAAAACCAATTCTGCTACTGCTTGATTGGCATAACCAGAAGCATTTGATACTAAAATATCATTTTTCTGACAGGCTTCAACTGCAATATGATCATAACCAGTAAATGCAACAGAAATCATCTTTAAATTCTGGCAGGAATTAATTACTTCTGCTGAAAGTGGCTGATTTGCAATAATTAAAATATCAGCATCTTCTGCTCTTTTGATCATTTCTGACTCATTTTCTGCTCTATTCGAATACGCAATCAATTGATGGCCTTCAACTTCAAGTCTTTGTCTGTATTCTTCTATCTTCAGCAGAGAAATATTAATCGGCTCAATCATTACAATTTTCATTTGGCACCCTCCTAAAATTTTTAATTAATAATTTTAATTTATTATCTTCTCTACCCTTCTATTTTCTCACAACTATAGTTTTTTTAAAAGTTTTTTTCTTAAATAGTAATTTCTTTTGGAATCTTTTAGAGCTAAATTATTAGAAGCTGGCCTTTATTTTCTTAAATATAGAATTTAAGCTTAATATAGCTCTAAAATGTTGCTAAATTATTAATATAATGATATTATAGTAATATAGAGTAAACTGAATCATAATCAAATTTAGTCTAGCTATATAGAGCTAAAGAGATACTTAATAGAATAATGACAATAATTAAGCATCTAATCTCCTGTCAATAAAACTTTTTTAGCAAATTATAATCAATAAAGTTCAAACAAATACCATATTAGTTATATCTCTCAAGGAGGGAGTCGATTGAATAATCAAATGATTGAAAAACTCAAAAAAAATATTAAAACTGTTGAAGAAGAATTAAGAGATTACGACACTGAGCAAAGTAATGAAGTTAAACAACAAAATTTAAGTGAGATTGCTTCATCTTTAAAAACTATTTATTCTTATATTGAAGTTTCCATGGGTATAAATGATCGGGAAATAGAAAATATTAAAATCAGATATAGGAATTTAGATCATCAATACAAAAAACTGAAAAAGAATCTTGATAACTCACCAGATGATACTAAAAAAGATTATTTAACCTAAAAACTCCTATCATTCAAAAAACTGATAGGAGTTAAGGTTTTGCAATTATATTGTTAAACGAAGATTTTTTGCAATTACTATCTCACAGGACAGGCAGCTCCAGATTCACAAGCTCCTTCTTCTACTTCTCTTTCAATATACTCTGTTTCATATTTTGTTACTAAAGAAGGATTAAACCTTTTCATTTCTTCTACTCTTTTATTATATTCTTCTTCAGTGATTTCTTCATAAGGCATCAGCTCATAGAAGTTATCACTGTAAGATAAAAATGAAATGCCAACTACATCTTCCCAGTTTTCCCACAGCCACTCTTCTACATCTTCCCACTCATCATCTTTTACATGAACTGTAATTGAGGCATTGTGATCAACATAATTCTGCATGAACATTTTATATGTTTCCAGCTGGGTAATAGCATCAATATCAGCTTTAACCTCACCTTCTGGTGCTTTAACCGGGAACTCAATTACCAGGGTTTCAGGATCATCTGGATTCTGACCTACTTCTGGGTGAATTGGATAATCTAATTCTTCACAGACCCGGGCCAGCGGATCAGAGGCAGATATCCTCACTCTACGAATATAATATTCACTATGTGAATAATGTAAGCCACTAGAAACGGTCGGCATCTGAGTTTGAGTACCTTCAGGCTTGACAGTAGTCATTAATTTGGGTACATTATCCCCAACATCTTCTGCTATCTCTTTAGCTGCTTTGTGTGAAACCTCTCTTAACTCACTTAAAAGTTCTGCTTCTTCTGCTTCACTTAGTCCAGCAGCATTTTTCATATCCTGCCATCCTGTTAAGGAATTACCTATTAAACGATCCCGCTTATTTATTTGATCCCATTCTGGCAGCTCAAATTCTATTAATGACATTCTATAACCTGAGCGAGCAGAAAGTTTTTGAGCTTCAAACATAGCTTCTTTATCTATATTACCTTCTTCATCCACAAATGACATTACATTTAAAGAAGTTAAATTACAAACTCCTCTTGAGTCTAATAATATTTCTGCACAGGGATTAACACCTTTGAAGTTCTCTCTTCTACGACTTGCTTCCACAGCATTAATAAAACCTGGCTCACCACTATAACGCATCTGCTTAACATGCCAACTAAGCTGTTCTCGAGAAGGCTTATCTTCATAGAAAATACTGTTATTGCTCATCTGGCGATGAGAGATCTCAGGATTGATAACCCATTCATCATCTTCCTTGATATAAAGGTTGCTTTTAGCTTGTGCAATCTCCTTATCTTCTTTGGCAAAAAGACAAATCTGAGATGAACGTCTAACCCCTCCAGAAACTACATTTTCTGCTATTATGTTTGCTATATCCATTGCATCAATAGATTTTAATTTAACTCTTTTAATAGAATCCAATTCTCTATCCGGTTTTTCTGTTAAAAGTTTGTCAATTTTAGTAAACATTCTCTTTAAGCTTTGATGTCCTGAAGCAGTCCCACCAAACGTTTTAAGCTTTTCTCCTTTAGGACGTACCGAATCATAATTAAATATAATTCTTTTTACAGGGCGAAAAGCATGGTCAGTTAAAAACTTAAAATAATATTCTAGAGACTGAATCCATCCTTCCTTGCTATCTCCAACATTTACTTCAACAACATCTTTACCGTCAAAATCAAAATCTGTGTACTCTCTTCTTTCATCTTTTGGTACAGGTTCATAATATTTATGAATTACCTCTATATCTGTTCTTATTTTAGGTAATTGTTCAACATCACGCGGCAGTACTCGAAACCCTACTCCACTGCCTATCATTAATAAATAGAATAAATCTTGATAAGCTTTAAAACTATCGATAACTGTAAAAGAACAATTATAATTTGACATACCATATTTTTTGCTGGATTTAGTAGAAGCAGTCCAAAGTGTTCTGCCTGCTAAAAAGTTCCTTAAATTATAAACATTATCATAAAGTTTTTCAGCCTCTTTTTTTGTTGTAGGAGCTAATGAGCAGTTATATTCAACAGCTCTTTTAACTGTTTCCCACCAGTACTCTCTCCTTTGTTCTTCCGGTAACCAGCGCGAATATGTCCTATAATAAATAAACTCTCCTAACTCTGTTGGAAATGGATTGGGCTGATGCTTATATTTACTTAAAAATTCATTTGATAACAAAGCACTTTCTTTATCTTTGCTTTTTCTCTGCAGTCTTGACTGCTGTCTTTTACTTCTGTAAAGAATATATGTCTTAGCTGTACTCACATATGCTGCCCGCATAAGTTCTTCTTCAACTAAATCCTGGATTTCTTCAACCTTTGGAGTTTTTTCTTTTTTATAAAACTTGTCTTTTAAAGACTTTTCTACCTCTATAGCTACTTTAGCTGCATCTTTTTTTGTAGTATCTTCACCTGATTCCACCATTGCTCTATATATTGCTGTAGTTATTTTATCCCTCTGATACTCTACTTCACGACCATCTCTTTTAATTACTGTCATGTCTGATTTGCTCAAATTACCAACCTCCTTTAAATTACTATATCTACCTGAATGTTTATTATAGCATAATTGGGTTTATTTTTCAGTAATAACAGCGAGTATATTAATCAATTATACTCGCTTAAAGCAAATTAGGTTTGGATAAAGAAATTTAGCTTGCTTTATTAAATTCCATTAACGATGAATTTCTTCTTTTTTACCCTGATAAAATTCAACTTGCTCCCAGGTTGGTAGGCCTTCAATATCTCCCTTAACAGTAATACAAAGGGCACCAACTAAATTTGCTAATTCTACAGCCTCTTTTATTGACATGTCTTTCAATAAACCGGCAATAAGTCCAGCTGCAAAAGCATCTCCTGCTCCAATCAAATCTACAATATTACTTACTTGATAAGGTTCAACATGTTCTATCTGATTGCCCTGATAATATAAAGCACCTTGAGAGCCGAGTTTTAAAACAACCAGTGAATGATCATCCATCATCCTATAAAAAGCTTTAATTATCTCTTCAGGATCACTAAGCCCAAGCAGAATTTCTCCTTCTTCAATTCCTGGTAAAAGTACATCTACCTGAGGAATTATATTGAGCATTACTTTTTTCATTTCTTCTAACCTTGACCATAATTTAAAACGCAAATTTGGATCAAATGAAACCCGCAAATTATTTTTTTTAGCATAATTTAAAGCTCTGAAAAAAGCATTTTGAGCTGAATCACTTAAAGCAGGTGTGATCCCTGTTAAGTGCATATGTTTGGCTTTTTTAATATAGTCCTCATCTATATCATTAGGATTAAGATGACTAGCAGCAGAATTATCACGGTAATAAAAAACCTTTGGTTCTTTAGTTGTATGCATTTCCTTAATTAAAAGCCCAGTTCTATGTTTACAATCTCTTTTAACTTGGGAAACATCTACTCCTTCTCCTCTGATAAAAAATTCTACATAATCACCTAAAGGATCTTTGCCTAATTTGCTTATCCAACCTGATTTGAAACCTAATCTTTTCACTCCTATTGCCACATTAGATTCTGCTCCAGCAATATATTTAGAAAAATTATTTAAATATTTGAGTGAACCTACTTCTTTGGGAGCCATAGCAGCCATAGTTTCTCCAATTGTAACTACATCAATCATTTCTAACCCTCCAGAATTTAAAGTTTTAACTCTTTTATAGAAAAATGTCTTTAAAGCTTGTAATTTAGAAAATTTTTACTTTAGATAAAAACAAGACTGCAGAAAACTGCAGCCTTATTTCTATCTATATAATTTATCAAACTCTTATCTTTTTACTCTACCAGAAGCATTACCAGCAGCAAGGGTTTCTACCTCTTTAACACTTACATGATTAAAATCTCCTGGAATGGATTGCTTCAAGCAAGAAGCAGCAGCACCGAATTCAGCAGCATCCTGAAGATCTTTACCTGTAACTAATGAATAAATTAAAGCTCCAGCAAAAGAGTCTCCGCCTCCAACTCTATCTATAATATGGATATCATATTTAGCTGACTGAACAAAGTTCTCTCCATCAAATAAGATTACTAACCAACCATTTCTAGAAGCACTGTGGCTAATTCTTAAATGACTACCAACTAATTCTAGGTCAAAGCGCTCAATTAACTGACTGGCAACATCTTTGTATCCTTCTACATTGAGGTCACCACCTGTAATATCAGATCCACTTTTAATATCAAATACCATCTCGGCATCTTCTTCATTAGCAATTACAACATCAGTGTATTCCATCAGACCTTCCATTACCTGACCTGCTCTTTCCCGTGTCCATAATTTTGCCCGATAATTTAAATCACAGCTTACCTTTACCCCATGTTTTTTAGCAGCTTTTACAGCCTCTAAAGTAACATCTGACATTTGTTCACTTAAAGCAGGAGTAATACCTGTGTAATGGAACCAGTCAACATCAGCAAAAATTTCTTCCCAATCAAAATCTGCACTTTCAGCCTCAGCAATTGCCGAATGAGCTCTATCGTAAATTACATTAGATGGTCTCTGGCTGGCACCGTTTTCACAATAATAAATTCCCAGGCGATCTCCACCTCGAGCAATATAATCTGTATTAACACCAAAACGACGAACTTCATTTAAGGCAGCCTGTCCAATTGGATTTTCCGGCAGCTTAGTAACAAAACGTGCATCAAGACCATAGTTAGCAAGTGATACAGCAGTGTTAGCTTCTCCTCCACCATAAATAACATTAAAACTATCTGCCTGAACAAAACGTTCATGAGCAGGTGGTGTTAAACGCAGCATAATTTCGCCAAAAGTTACAACTTTCTTAGACATAATATAAAACCCTCCTGATAATTTTTTAAATTTTATTTTACTTCATTTCTTCTCTAGCTTCTTTAATTAATTTAACAAATTCTTTAGCTGTTTCTGTTACTTGATCATAATCTCCAGTTTTAGCTCCTTTAGTTAAAGAGCTTCCCACACCAACAGCATAACTACCGGCCTTAATCCATTCTTTAACATTATCTAAATTAACTCCACCAGTAGGCATTAATGGTGCATGTGGTACAGGACCTTTAACAGCTTTAATAATTTTTGGTCCAAACAATGTTGCAGGGAATATTTTAACAATATCCGCTCCAGTCTGCATTGCATTTACCACTTCTGTAACAGTCATTGCACCAGGCATAACAGCCTTTTGATAGCGATTACATAAAGCAACTGTTTCCGCATCAAAAGAAGGAGAAACAATATATTCAGCTCCTGCTAAAATGCAGGCACGAGCTGTTTCTGCATCAAGTACAGAACCTGCGCCAATCAAAATTTCATCTTTACTGTACTCATCTGTTAACCCATCGATAACATCAATAGCTCCAGGTACAGTCATGGTGATTTCAATAGCTTTAATTCCACCCTTTTTAACAGCCTCGGTAATTTTTAATGCCTCTTCTGCATTTTCAGCTCTAACAACAGCAACAATTCCACTTTCCTCAACTCTTTTTAAATCATCCCATTTACTCATTTAAAATCCTCCTTTAAGCTTCTAAAGATAGTTTAAGTTAAATAATAAAACTAAATTGTTTCTAATAGTAAAACACAGTTTTATTTTTATCTTATTAATTATATTCTAGGCTTAACTCAATTCTCCTGCTTTTTTATGAAAAAAATTTTAAAAAATTAAAAATCCCCTTTTACTGCAGCAAATTTTTCTTCAATCACTACAGAAAAAGAGGATTACTTTATTCTTTATTAAATTATTAATCTTCTCGATAATATTTAACTATTTGATAATATCTGTTCCCATATATGGTCTTAATACTTCGGGAACTGTTACACTTCCATCTTCATTTTGATAATTTTCTAAAATAGCAGCTAATGTTCTACCTATTGCAAGCCCAGAACCATTTAAAGTATGGACAAACTCTGTGCTGGAATCTGGATCTGGCCTATATCTAATCCCTGCTCTGCGCGCCTGAAAATCTTCGAAGTTACTACAGGAAGAAATCTCACGGTAGGTCTCATAAGCTGGCATCCAAACTTCTAAATCATATGTTTTTGCTGAAGAAAAGGTTAGATCACCAGTACATAAAGTTACAACCCTATAAGGAAGGCCTAACTGCTGAAGTATATCTTCTGCATCTGCAGTTATTCTTTCTAACTCTTGATAAGAGTCATCTGGCTTTACAAACTTAACCATTTCAACCTTGTTAAATTGATGCTGTCTAATTATACCTCTGGTATCACGACCATGTGCACCTGCCTCTGCTCTAAAACAGGCACTGTAAGCACATAAATATTTTGGTAGTTCTTCAGGATCCATAATTTGATCTCTATACATATTTGTAACTGGAACCTCTGCAGTAGGTATTAAATAATAGTCTAGGCCATCAAGTTTAAACATATCTTTTTTAAACTTTGGTAGCTGTCCAGTTCCTGTCATACTATCTGCATTAGCAATAAAAGGTGGAAAAACCTCTTCATAATCATGTTCAGCAGTATGATAATCAAGCATAAAATTAACTAGGCTTCTCTCTAGACGAGCTGCTGCTCCTTTTAAAAAGGTAAATCTGCTTCCAGTTACCTTTGCTCCTTTTTCAAAATCTAATATATCAAGATCCTCACCAATTTCCCAGTGAGGTTTAAACTCAAAATCAAATTCTGGTGGATCACCCCAAGTTCTCACTTCTCTGTTATCTTCTTCATCACTACCAACTGGTACACTCTGATGGGGAATATTTGGGATGGTTAATAACACATTATCTAATTGTTCTTCTACCTCTGCAATTTTTTGATCTAATTCTTTAATTCTACTTGCTACTTCCTGCATTTCAGAAATAAGCTCTGAGGCATCTTCTCCATTTCTTTTTAACTCCCCAATTTTGTCAGAATTAACATTACGCTTGTGTTTTAGCTGCTCTGCTTCATAAAGCAGATCACGCCGTTTTTCATCCAATTTTTGAAATTCCGGTATTATTGATTCCAGATTACGCTTGGCAAAAGCTGCTTCTACTAATTCAGGATTTTCTCTGATAAATCTCATATCTAGCATTTCAATTCCTCCTTTTTATATTCTTAAAACTAAAAAAACCCCTCCCTATAAAAAGGGACGAGATTTTCCCGTGGTGCCACCCTAATGACAGAATTAACTGCCGCTTAAAAAGTTTTAACGGACTTCTCCGGTTTGGATTACTCAGAAAACTCCTTTAATCCTTACAACTCCGGGCTGGATTCGAATATTCAGCAGGCTGATTTTCAGCAAGCATCAGCTCTCTATTAATTTCTGCTCAATATCTACTAATGCCTTTCTAAGTTTTTAATCTCTGGCTATTTATTACTTAAATTAATTATATTACAGTCAAAATTTAAATTCAAGTTTATTCTTGGACTTCTCTATTCAAATGGCAAAGTATTGGCTGCATCAGGCATTATATATGCCGGTGGCAGTTCACCCACTTCATTTTTTACTATCTCTAAACCAGCATCTAAAGTCTTTACAACTTTGATACCGGTATTATTTAACTGGCTTTGTTCCAGTTCACTTATTAAAATAAAATTGATATTTTCTATTTTTGTAGTTATCAAATAGCCTACAAATCGAGCTATTGTAAAACTTTTACGCAAAAGCTTTTCTCTTGCTAGATTATTATTATAGTTTTGGAGAATATCTTTAACTTCAGGATGACCTATTCCTTCTTTCCCCTGACCCATTAAAAGTAAATAACCATCTTTTTGGACAACTCTAACCGAATTGATAATTGCCTTAGAAATCTGATATAGATTCATATCTTTAGGAAAACCCCCACAGGAAGCAATAACTAACTCGGCTTTCTCTTTAATTTCTATCCCAAACAAATCAGCTGTAATCTGACAGCCTTTTTGATGTGCTGCAAATAAATCACCAGCAACTGCTGCTGCAATTCCTCCTCTGCCATCTGGAATTACATTAAAAATAAAGTCTACATTTATCATTTTGGCAGCTTCCACCATATCTAGATGAACCGGATTATCTGCTAAATTATTGCTATCAACACTAGTCTTAATTCCTGCTCCCTCTTTTTCTGCTAGGGATAAGGAATGGTTTTTCATAATAGATTGATAAGCTGCTGTTCCAGGTAAAAGAGATTTTCTGCCCCCTGCAAATCCAGCTAAAGGATGAAAAACAATTCCACCTGTTAAAATAACTCTATCATTTTCTAAAATATTTTTATTAATTATCACAGGAGTACCATAACTTGTTTCCCCTACTTTTCTTAAATCTTCTTTTTTAGTTGAATCATGAGCAATGAAATTAAGTTTTTGATATAACTCTTTTCCAATTAATTTCTCTATTTCAGCTTTGCTGTGAGGTCGATGAGAACCACCAGCACAAAGCAGGCTGATATCTTTTAATTTGATTCCACCGGATTGCAGTTCTTCGACTATATAAGGTAAAAATCGATCTATTTTCTGCCAGGAACGACTTAGATCAGAGATTACAATAACTGCTGTCTCTCCTTCATTAACAATTTTACTTAATCTTTTAGAGGCAATCGGTTCAGCAAGTGCCTTTTTCGCGATAAGCTCTAAAGCTTGCTGCTCAGAATAATTTGCCTCAATAATTTTTTTAATTCTAGCACTATCTAGATTAAAATCTATTTTTTCTTTACCGTATTTAAAGGCTATATTTTGCATTTTTTCATCTCCCATTATTTTTGTTAATTATATATTTTTTTCTTAATTAGTGCAAAAAAAAGCTCCCAATTCAATAAATGAACAAGGAGCTTTAGAATATCTTCTTTTTAAAGATTGATTGTAATTTCAGCTTTATCTCTCAACCCATGCATAAATTCATTCCAGACCTGATTAGACTTTTGAGATAATATTTCTTCTTTTAATTGATCTTTTACCTCAGCAAACTCTCTAATTTCACTTTCATTAAAATCGGTCATTTTAATAATATGAAATCCAAATTGGGTTTCTACAGGACTCTCACTTATCTGGCTGATTTGCAGCTCTTTTGCAGCATTAAAGAAAACTGCATCTATGCCCCTTTCATCAGCTGCAATGAAACCTAAATCACCACCATTTTCAGCAGTAGGTCCAGTAGAATGTTCCCTAGCCATTTCAGCAAAATCTGCTCCAGCCTCTATTTGAACTAATACTTCTTCAGCTTTTTCTAATTCATCAAACAAAATATGGCTGATTCTGTATTGAGCAGGAATCTCAAATTGCGCCTGATTTTCATTGTAAAACTCTTCTGCTTCGGCATCACTTATAGTTATTTCTTCAGTAACTTCTGTTCTTAGTTTTTCTATAAAGAATCTATCCCTATTACTGGCTATAAGTAAAGCTTTATATTCATCTAATGAAGAAAATCCTTCCTGTCTCAGAGCCATCTCTAGCTGCTGATCGGTGAGATTGTTTTGTTGTTTTATTCCAGCAATTTGCTGATCAATAATCTCATTAATTTCCTGCTCACTGACCTCTATTTCTCTATTTTTTGCTTCCTGAACCATCAATTTAGTACTAACTAATTGATCTAATTTATATCTCATATATTCTTCAATTACTTCTTGTCCGGCTTCTGTCTGCAATAATACTGTGCCAAATTCTTGATTTGTTTGTAAAATAGTCATTAATATCTCATTTAAATCGGAAAATCCCTCTAATTCCTGCTGTGAAATTTCTTCTCCATTAACTACAGCTGCAGGACCTCCTTCATCTAAACTTAATGTATTTTCAATATTCTCTGCCATAACTGATATTGAAAATAATAATAAAATAATAGTTGTTAAAAGAAAAATCTTCTTATTAAAACTCATCTTAACACTCCCTAGTTTTTAAAATTCTTTCTTAAAATATTATCTTATTATATCAAATATTTTGCCTTTATGAAACTATTCCGGGGATTTCTAATCATTTTTTAATGACATTTTTACAATTAGGGCTAAAATTATATTTTTTAAACAAAAAAGAGGACCTATTAAGGCCCTCTTCTCTGCATATTATCTTTGTTATTTATTAGGAAAGCTTTATTTAAGCATTTTTTAACTTAGGTTTTGTGATTCTTAACATTAGAGCTGTTACTATAGTACCAGCAACAATTGCCAAAGCATATAAGCCTAGATTAGTTACAACACCTGGGATTGGCAGCACAAAAATACCACCATGAGGAGCTCTTAATCCTGCTCCAAATAACATTGATAAAGCACCAGTAACTGCTGAACCAGTCATTATTGAAGGAATTACTCTTATCGGATCAGCTGCAGCAAATGGAATTGCTCCCTCAGTAATAAAGGATATTCCCATTACCCAGGCTGGTTTTCCTGCTTCAATTTCCTGTCTGGTAAATCTATCTTTAAATAGTACTGTTGCTAAAGCAAGACCCAGCGGAGGTGTCATACCTGCTGCCATAATTGCAGCCATCGGAGCAAAAATATTTGAACCCAATAATCCAACTCCAAAAGTATAAGCTGCTTTATTAACTGGTCCTCCCATATCAAAAGCCATCATTGCACCTAAAATAAGTCCTAGTAAAGCTGCATTTGCATCTGTCATTCCCTGCAGCCAACTTTCCAAACCAGTCATTATTGCCTGTACAGGTGGTCCAATCAAATAGATCATTAAGAGTCCAACAGCTAAACTTGCTAAGAAAGGTAAAACCAAAATAGGCATTAAACCTTCTAGATTCTTTGGTAAAGAAATCTTTTCTTTCAAAAACTGAGTTACATATCCTGCTAGAAAACCTGCTATAATACCACCAAGAAATCCTGCCTCTAATTGACTTGCCATCATACCACCGATCATACCGGGAGCAATACCAGGTCTATCAGCAATAGAGAAAGAAATATAACCCGCTAAAATTGGAACCATTAGAGCAAAAGCTGCATCTCCACCAATCTGCATTAAGGCTGCAGCAAGTGTACCTGATTCCTCAGCAGCATCAATACCAAAAACAAATGAAATAGCTATTGCAAGTCCACCAGCTACTACAAAAGGCAGCATAAATGATACTCCGGTCATTAAGTGTTTATAAGCTCCGGTTCTTTTCTGCTTTCTTTTTGCTTTTTCATCTTCGACCTGTGCTTCTAAAGCAACATCTTCTTTAACTTCACCTTTTTCCGCACCTTCTAATGCCTTATTAATTAAAGCTTCTGCATCATTGATTGCATCTGCTACAGCAACCTCTTCAATATATTTACCAACAAATCTTTCGTGACTAACATTAGTATCTGCAGCAATAATTACAGCATCTGCTTCTTTAATATCCTGTTCTGATAATTCATTTTCTACCCCAACAGAACCCTGTGTTTCAACTGAGATATCAACATTCATCTTTTTAGCAGCTTCTTCTAATGACTCAGAAGCCATATAAGTATGGGCAATCCCTGTTGGACAGGAAGTAACCGCTACAATTTTTTTCTTATCACTCATTATAATCCTCCTTAATTTTTAAACCGATAGAATAAATAGAAAATAGAATAAATAATTTAAATAGAATAAATAAATAAATTAATAGAATAAATAGTTATAAACAATCAATTAAATAGCCTCTAAGATCTCCATTACATCTTCAGCACTTTCTGCTTCTAAAAGGCTGTCCCTAAAGTCATCATGGACAAGATTTCTTGACAGCTGAGCAAGAATTTTTAAATGTTCATTATGTGATTCTTCTGGAACGGTTATCAGAAAAAACAAATAACTGGGTTTTTCATCCATTGAATCATAATCAATTCCTTCACTTGATCTGCCAAAAGCTACAGCAGCTTTCTTAACCGCATTACTCTTAACATGAGGAATTGCAACTCCTCTACCTACACCTGTTGTTCCTTTTGCTTCTCTTTCCATAGCCTTTTGCACTACTTCCTCTTTGTCACTGACTATACCATTTTCAACCATGATATCGATCATTTCTTCAATTACAGAATCTTTGTCTTTGCTTTGCAGTTCCATCTTGATTAAATCTTGATTAATAAATTCATTTACTTCCATAAACAGACCTCTCCTTTTTAATAGATTTTTTTTACTTGAATAGACTCTCTTATTTTATTGAACAGCTCTTTGTTAATATTTTCTATAGAGCCGCTTTTTACAAATGTGGTTGCCAGTGCTGAAGCATAAACTGCAGTCTCTTTTAAAGAAGCATTTTTATCAATTTCTGCTGCCAATCCAGCAACCATTGTATCACCTGCTCCGACAGTTGTTTGAGCTACCTCTACTTCTGGAGTTTGAAGCCTGTAGGCCTCATCTTTTGAAGCAATAAATGCACCTTCTGCTCCTAATGAAATCATCACAATTTTTATCCCCTTTTTCAACAAGTATTCAGCTCCCTTTTTAAGGTCAGCATCACTCTCCATATTTGTTGATAAAAGGTTTTCTATCTCAGCTAAATTTGGTTTTACTAAATAGGGAGCTTTGTTGATAGCCAGTTTAAATTCTTCACCTGAACTATCGAGAATAACTTTTGCCTCTTTTGCAGCAGCTTTTTCTATCAATTCTGCATAAATATTTTTCTTCACTCCCTCCGGAAGACTTCCCGAAAGAACTATAGTATTATCAGCAGTTAAGTATTTCTCTATATTTTTTTTGAAGGCTTTTATATCTTCTTTTGTTACTCTGCCTGTTTCATTTATTTCTGTTTCTCTGTTGCTGTTATTTTCTTTGATTTTAAGATTTTGCCGAGTGTTAATCTCTGACCACTGAAAATCAGTTTTTACCCCTCTTTTTTGTAGATAATTATTTATTGAATTTCCATTATCTCCTCCAACTATTGCTAAAGCAGTATTATCTACATTCAAAGCACTAAGTACCTCTGATACATTAATGCCTTTTCCTCCTGCAAGAGCTTCTGCATCCTTGACTCTATTTAATTTACCTAACTTTAATTTATCAAGTATTATTATTTTATCTACAGCTGGATTAAGAGTTACTGTTAAAATCATTTTTTCACCTCCTGATTTGAATCATAGCTAAAATCTAGGCTTTTATAACCTGGATATTTTTTTCTTTTAAAGCTTTTTCTTTTTCTCCGGACAATTGATCTGTGATTACAAAATCTATCATATCTAGATCAGCAAATCTGCAGAAGTATAGTTCTTCCCACTTAGATCTATCAAAGAGAAAAAAATTTTCAGCTGCAATTGAAATTGCAATTTCTTTCATCTTTGCCTCTCTGGGATCTGGTGTTGTAGCTCCAGCATCTAAATTAAATCCATTAACACCGATAAATGCTTTGTCAACCCTTAATTTTTGCAAAAACTCTTCTGCCATTGGACCGATCATTGCTTCAGTTGTTTTTTTGAAATTACCTCCAACTACTACAAGCTCACAATCTATTTCTGAATCTTTGATTCTTTTTATAATGTGATGGGCATTGCTGACTATGGTTAAATTGTTTTTTTCATTGAGATGTTCAATAATATTACGGGTAGTAGTCCCTGCATCTATATAAATTGTATCTCCATCTCTGATAATATCTGCAGCTTTTTTACCAATTGCTGCTTTTTCTTTTGCAAAATGATCTTCTTTTTCCTTATATGATGGTTCTAATTTACTGCTTGCACTTAAAATTGCTCCCCCGTGAGTTCTTCTCAAAAAACCATTCTTTTCTAACTCACTTAAATCTCTTCTAATTGTTGCCCGGGAAACATCAAATTCTTCACTTAATTCATTAACACTGGCTCTTTTGCTGTTTTCCAAAGTTTTTATTATCTCTTTTCTTCTTTCTTCAGCAAACATGATTAAAACCTCTTTTCGTTATTGATTGTTTGTTTTTGTTTATGTTCAATTATGATTATATAGGATTGAATTTTGTTTGTCAACATAATTTTCAAAAAATTTGTTACAAAATTAAAAACGAGCCAGTAAATTAATACTGACCCGCCTTAAATAAGCTTTGTTTTTTTAATTTTTCTTGATTATCTCAGCAGATTCTATAGAAGATAATATT
Organism: Halanaerobium polyolivorans; assembly: GCF_020711195.1. Lineage (GTDB taxonomy): Bacteria > Bacillota > Halanaerobiia > Halanaerobiales > Halanaerobiaceae > Halanaerobium > Halanaerobium polyolivorans. The sequence continues at coordinate 9,165 of NZ_JAJFAT010000021.1, read as the reverse complement.
TCTTCCATCGAGTTACCCATTCCTGATTCAACTGCTGCAATAACAGCTCCTTCTACAAATGGGGCATCTGCTAACTGTATCTTTGCTCTGACCTCATCATCAAGCCAATCTAAGACCATATTTACACTCATAACAGCACTACCTAAATCAGCTAAAATGATTAAGCCATCACTTTTATCAATTTCATTAACTGCAGATTTTATTGCATCTGGATTAGTACCAAGCTCTCCAGCTTCTGTTCCTCCAACTGCAGCTATTTCTACTTCACCTTGTTTCATCTGTTCTGCTAATTCTTTGGTTCCTTCAGCTATCTCTACACTGTGAGAAACTAATAAAATATTAACCATCTACTCACTCCAATCATTTAAAGAGATTAGTCTTTGTATTTATATAGTTCATCTACTATAGTTTTGATCATTAAATAACTTGAAGTAGCTCCTGGATCTTGATGGCCGATACTTCTTTCACCAAGATAACTTGCTCTACCTTTTGTAGCCTGCATAGGAATTGTGGCTTTCATACCTTCTTCTGCTTTTACTTTGCATTTTTGTAAGGCTTCTTCTAAATCATCACCATTTTCCTTGCTTTCTTTCAGTGCATCTACAGCAGGGATTATTGCATCCAACATGGTTTTCTCTCCCTGTTCAGCCTTACCTCTTTTTTGGATTCCATCAACAGCAGATTGACCTATCTCTATCAGTGAATCAATAGTAAAATCAGCATCAGGTATTACCTTGCTTATATAAAGGAAAGCAGTTCCATATAGAGGTCCAGAAGCACCACCAACTGTAGATATTAAGGTCATAGCTACAGATTTAAGTAGTTCTTGATTTGTTTCATAATTATTTCCATTTATTTTTTCTTTAACTTCTTTAAAACCTCTTGCCATATTAATTCCATGGTCACCATCACCTATAGCAGAATCTAATTTTGTTAGGTGCTTCTTATTTTCAATAATTACATCTGCTAATTTATCCAGAATTTCTTTGCTTTTCTCAGTCACAAATAAGTCCTCCTTCAATAACTATCTTAATAGCTTATTTCATTATATTGATTTCTGTTGGAGCATCTAAAAGTTCTTTCAATTCATCATCAAGCTTGAGTAGTGTTACAGAAACTCCAGCCATTTCTAATGAAGTCATATACTCCCCAACAAATGTTTTATAAATGTTAATTCCTTTTTCTTCAAGTACTTGATTGGCTCTTCTATTGGCAACAAATAGTTCCATTAATGGAGTTCCACCCATACCATTAATCATTAATGCTACATCATCACCAGATTCATATGGAAGATCTTCAATAACACTGCCTAAAAGTTCATCTAAAATGTCATCTGCTTTCATAATTTCTGTTCTTTCTGTTCCTGGCTCACCATGAATACCAATACCTAGTTCAATTTCATCTTCATCTAAAGTAAAGGTAGATTCTTCAGCGGAAGGAACACGGCAAGGATATAAAGCCATACCTTTGGTTTTAACATTTTTTATAACTTTTTCTGCAACTTCTTTTACTTCAGCTAATTCTGCTCCAGCTTCTGCTTTTGCACCGGCAATTTTATGAACGAAAATGGTACCTGCTACACCACGTCTACCAGTGGTATATAAACTATCTTCAACAGCTACATCGTCATCTACAACTACATGATCTACTTCGATACCTTCAGCTTCAGCCATTTCAGCTGCCATTTCAAAGTTCATAACATCTCCGGTATAGTTTTTAATTACTAAGAGAACACCTTTTCCACCATCTACTGCTTTAATTGCTTCAAAAACAGCATCAGGAGTAGGAGAAGTAAAAACATCACCAGCAATTGCTCCATCTAACATACCTTCACCAACAAATCCAGCATGAGTTGGTTCGTGACCGCTTCCACCACCACTTACAAGAGCAACTTTTTCATTAGGGCTATCTTTTCTTACAACTACATTATAGCCTTCAACCTTGCTCAGCTTATCTGGATCAGCAAGAACTATACCTTCTACCATTTCCTCTACAACATGATCTGGATTATTAACTAATTTTTTCTTCATAACTAAACTCCTCCTTTTATTATTTTGATTTATTTTAAAAAAATCTAAATCTTTCTCTATTTAACTTGGAAAGTTTAATTAATACTTTTCATGCTCTCTCTTCATCATAGTAATTTTATCATATTAATTTTAAATAATCAAACAATTAAGAACTTATAAAATTATTAAAAATTAACAAATATAGTAATTTCATATAAAGAGAATTTAGCTATGGCAAAATATTAAATACTTCACCATAGCTAAAAACAAACCATCTTTCAAGTTTTAAAATTTCATCCTAAATTATAAGGCTATTTTTAAATTAATCTGCTAATGCTGCAACAAGCTCTCTGCAATAGGCAGGAATATCTTTGACTACTCTGCCCCAAACAATATTTTTATCTTTAAAGGCAGCTTCATCAACCCATTCAGCACCTGCATTGATGCAGTCATCTTTTATACCTAATGAGCCAGTTGCTTTACTGTTAACAATACCAGCTGAAATTCCAACAAGTCCAGCATGACAGATCAGGCCTATTATTTTACCGGCATCATGGTTTTTCCTGACCAATTCTACAACATCAGCATCTCTACGGATTTTGTCTGGTGTCCATCCACCTGGAACTAAAACACCATCATAATCATTATCTAGAACTTCAGCAGCTGTGTAGTCTGCAGCCTTTTTAAGACAACCATGTTTACTTGAGTATTCTACACCTTTTTCAACCCCAACTACATCAACTTCTGCTCCTTCTTCGATCATTCTCATGTATACAACCCAAAATTCCAAGTCTTCATATCCTGGTCCAATTAACATCGCAATTTTTTTATCTTTTAATTTCACAATTTACACCTCAATTTTCCTTGGGAGATCTCTTGTAGCCACAACATCAGCACCTGTGTCAAGAATATTTTCTACTATTACCTGCCCTATTTCTATTGGTGCCTCTACTTCTTTTTGACCAATTATCTCCATTGCATCATGGATAATCTCTAAGGGTATTTGTTTTGAAGTTTTTACTGGACAGAGAGGAAGTGCTCCCCCTTTTACTCTTACTGTAGTAGGTAATATTCTAGTAGGAGCAACAATTTCTTCTTCTGCATAAGTTTGACCCTGAGGACAGGCATGTCCATCAATATTTAAAATCTCATTTCCTTCAAATTCTACTGTTACTTCACAACCCTTTGGACAAGCAACACAAGTCAGGGTTTTAGTTTCTTTCATTTATTGTCCCTCCTTTTCTATAATATCCACTCTAATTTCTTTAACATCATCTAAATCATCAAGAGTTTTTTGAGCTAAAGGAACTGTAATCATTTCTCCAGGTTTTGCAAATGGTTCAGAGAAAGAATATAGTTTTTCTCCATCAGCATATAAATTAATGTCAACTGCCATTAAAGGAGTAGAAACCCTCATATAAAGTGGCATTCTATTTCTATCTGAGCCATCAAGCTCAATTGTATGAGGAATTACATAACTGACATTTTCGCCAGCTTTCATTTTAATTTTAGATCCAGTTCTTTTATATTCTCCTTTAACATATTTAGCAGCCCAGTTACCAGCAATTTGTGACTCTTGAGTAACCCAGTCAACTAAATCATGTACATGTAAAACATTACCACAGGCAAAAATTCCCTCTATATTTGTTTCACGTCCCTCATTTACAAATGGTCCTCCTGTAGTATCATCAAGAACTACATCTGCTTTTTTGGAGAGTTCATTTTCAGGAATTAAGCCAACTGAAAGAAGTAAGGTGTCAGCTTTAATGATCTTTGAAGTTTCAGGTTTAGGTTTCATGTTTTCATCAACTTCAGTAATTTCTACTGCTTCAAGTCGATCATTACCAATTATTTTAGTCACAGTATGGTTAAGCAGTAAAGGAATATCATAATCTTCTAAACACTGAACAACATTTCTGGTTAATCCACCTGTATATGGTAGAATTTCACAAACAGCCTTTACATCTGCACCTTCTAATCTCATTCTTCTGGCCATAATTAAGCCTATATCTCCAGAACCAAGGATTACAACTTCTTCTCCAGGTACATAACCTTCAATATTTGTAAAACGCTGTGCTGTACCAGCCGTTAAAACACCAGCAGGTCTTGTGCCAGGAATACCAAGAGCTCCAGCTGTTCTTTCTCTACAGCCCATAGCAAGTATTACTGCACCAGCTTCAATTTCTAGAAAACCTTCTTCCTGATTCATCGCATAAACTTTTCTATCAGGAGTTACATCTAAAACCATAGTGTCCAATTTTACTTCTATATCTCTTTCTTCTACATCATTTTCAAACCTCTGTGAATATTCAGGTCCAGTTAACTCTTCTTTAAAGTAATGGAGGCCAAATCCATTGTGAATACATTGTGGTAAAATACCACCAAGCTCAAAGTCACGCTCAAGGATTATTACATCTTCTACCCCATTATCATAAACTTCAGCTGCAGCAGCTAAACCAGCTGGTCCACCACCAATAACAACTACATCTTTTTTTACTTTAAGCATTATCAATCACCTTACTTCCGAGTAAACCTTTTATTTTGTGTTCAACAATTTTTGAATTATTTTTTTCTAATCTGACTTCAGTGGTATCAATGCCCAGTTCATCTGCTAAAATTTGAGTTACTCTTGGTCCACAGAAACCACCCTGGCATCTACCTGCACCGGCTCTAGTTCTTCTTTTAACTGCATTAACTGTTCTTGCTCCAACAGGACCATGAATAGCATCTAAGATTTCTTTATATGAAACTGTTTCACAACGACAAATTATTTTACCATATTCTTTATTATCTTCAACATATTCTGCTCTTTCTTCATTTGACATTTCATAAAATCTTACAGGTTCTTCTCTAGTTTCAATAACATCTTTCTTTTCTTCTAAAGTTAAACCTAAATCTTCTAATATCTCTGCTGTCAAATCAGCTATTGCAGGAGCTGAAGATAATCCAGGTGACTGGATTCCAGCAACATTAACAAAACCATCTACAGTATCTGCTGCCTCTATAACAAAATCTTCTGTTTTATCAGCAGCTCTTAAGCCTGCAAAAACTCTGATTGAATCTTGAAGAGTAAGGTCAGGGAACATTTTTTGAGCACCCTCAAAGACATGATCTAATCCTTCTCTTGTTGTAGCTAAATCTTCTTTGCTATCTACAAAATCTGAGGTAGGCCCAATAAGTAAATTATCTTCTACAGTAGGAGTACAAACTATTCCCTTAGAAATTTTAGTTGGGATTGGGAAGAGAACGTGATTGATTTCAAAGTCTTTAGCATGATCATAAATATAGTATTCACCTTTACGAGGATGGATTTCAATTTTTTCTACCCCTACCATTTTAGCAAGATCATCAGCATATAAACCAGCTGCATTGACTACATAATCAGTCTGATAATCTCCTTTATTGGTTTTTACACCTGTAACTTTTCCATTTTCAGTATATACATCTAATACTTCTGTTTCTAATTGAATTTCTGCTCCATTAGCAACAGCATTTTGAGCCATAGCTAAGGCAAATTCCCAGGGAGTAATAATGCCAGCAGTTGGAGCCCATAAAGCAGCAACAACATCTTTGTTGATATGTGGCTCTTCTCTCAGCAGCCATTCTCTATCAACTATTTCTAGGCCTTCTACTCCATTTCTTTTTCCTTTTTCTAATAATTCATCTAAAACACTTAAATCATCGCCCTCCATACCAACCACTAATGAACCAATTTCTTCAAAAGGTATATTTAAATCTTTTACAATTTGTTTTATCTGAATATTACCTTTGTTATTTAAACGTCCTTTTTGCTTTTCTGGATCTGCATTATATCCAGCATGGATAATAGCAGTATTAGCTTTAGTTGTACCAGTTGCAACATCTGGATCTTTTTCTAATAATAGAACATCTAGATTATACCTGGCAAGTTTCCAGGCAACAGCACAACCAGAAATGCCTCCTCCAACAATAATTACATCATATTTGTTTTGAGACAATTTAAATTCCTCCTAATTCAAATTTTTATAACTAAGATAAATAAAAACCCAACCAGACACCATAAATAAATATGCTGTCTGGATTGGGCTTTCTAATTTTCTATGTCCAATAATATAATTTTATCTTTATATTATTTTTTTACTCATCAGACCAATCTTTTGCTCTTTCTACAGCTTTTTGCCAGCCTGCATATAATTTTTCTTTCTTCTCTTCAGCCATCTTAGGAACAAATAGTGCATCTCTATCCCATTTAGCAACAAGTTCTTCTTTGTTGTCCCAGAAACCAACAGCTAAACCAGCAAGATAAGCAGCACCTAAAGCAGTAGTTTCATTAACTTTTGGTCTTTCTACTTCTACACCGAGAATATCTGCCTGGAAGTTCATTAAGAAGTCATTCATAGCAGCTCCACCGTCTACACGGAGAGTCTTAAGTTCTATACCGGAATCTGCTTCCATAGCTTCCAGTACATCTCTTGTTTGATAAGCAATAGATTCTAATGTTGCACGAATTAAATGTTCTTTAGAACTACCTCTTGTTAATCCAACAATTGTACCACGTGCATACATATCCCAGTATGGAGCACCTAAACCAGCAAAGGCAGGTACTACATAAACTCCGCCAGTATCCTCAACTTTGTTTGCAAAGTATTCTGAATCAGGAGCATTGTCTATTAAGTTTAATTCATCTCTTAACCACTGAATAGCTGCACCAGCGATAAAGATAGAACCTTCAAGTGCATAATTAACTTTACCATCAATACCATAAGCAATTGTTGTTAATAAACCATTTTCAGATGCAACTGCTTCTTCACCAGTATTCATGAGCATAAAGCAACCTGTACCATAAGTATTTTTAGCCATACCTTTTTCATAGCATACCTGACCAAATGTAGCTGCCTGCTGATCTCCAGCAATACCAGCAATTTCTACTTCTTCGCCGAAGAAGTGGAAGTCAACTGTTTTACCATAAACTTCACTTGAAGCTTTAACTTCTGGAAGCATTGATCTTGGAACATCTAAGTAACCTAATAATGAATCGTCCCATTTGAGTTCTTTAATATTATAGATCAATGTACGTGAAGCATTAGTATAATCTGTTACATGTACATTTCCACCTGTAAGTTTCCAGATTAACCAGGTATCAATTGTACCAAATCTAAGTTCGCCAGCATCTGCTTTTTCTCTAGCGCCTTCTACATTGTCAAGCATCCATTTAATTTTTGTTCCTGAGAAATAAGCATCTACAACAAGACCAGTTTTGTCTTTAATTTCTTGTTCATAACCAGCTTCTTTTAAGTCATCACATATTGAAGCAGTTCTTCTATCCTGCCAAACAATAGCATTATGGATAGGTTCGCCAGTTTCTGCATCCCAAACAACAGTAGTTTCACGTTGATTTGTGATACCAATTGAGATGATTTGAGAAGGTTTGATATTTTTCTTACCTAAAGCATCAGCGATAACACCTAATGTTGTACCCCAAATTTCATCTGGATCATGTTCTACCCAACCAGGTTTTGGGAAGTACTGTGTAAATTCTTTTTGAGCTACACTAACAACTTGCCCATCATGATCAAATATCATTGCCCGTGAACTAGTTGTTCCTTGATCAATTGCTAAGACATAATTTTCCAAAATAAATCACTCCTCTTGTTATTTTGTTATTTTACATGAATCTATTAAAGGTCTTACATTAATCATAGTGAAAACAATCTATTTATCTAATTTCAAACTATAATTAATTTGTTAAGCGTAAGTTTAACTTAGAATGAGAATCCTAAGAATAACATTGCAGCTGTAATTAATGTTGCGATTGTAGCTGCAGGAGGGTCAATGTGAGTATCTCCCCAACTGTAGAATAAGCGAGCATAGAATTCACCTAAGATAGCACCGAGAACACCGAAAATTCCACCCCAGATAACACTATTTGTAGCCATTGCTGCCGCTGCTGCAGGGAAAGCGATATGGTGAGTAACTGGACCTTCACCCATTATCTGCAGAACAATTAAAGAAGCAGCTGTAATACCAAACATAATAAATACTGTACCAGTCTCTATTGCAATAAATCCAGCAACTAAACCTGTACCTAAACCAATTGGAATTAATTGAGAAAGATTCATCTGCCATGGTAACCAAGCAATATCAGGTGTAATACTCCATCTTGAATCACTTACTTCTGGATCATATTTACCAAAGATACCTGTTTCACCAAAAGCAACTCTATGAACTAAAGCAGAAACTACAACAGTAATAGCGATTGTATCACTAGGAGTTCCGATTGAAGCTAAGAATTGATTAACTACTAGACCTAAAACACCGAAAACTCCACCAACAAGTAAGATATCCCAGTTTTCTCTAACACCCATTAAAGGTTTTAAAATATTTGCTCCACCTTCAATTTTACCTTTGCTTGCAGCATAAGCTGTTGCAGCTGCTCCACCAGCAAAAGCGATATGTGGACCAAATAAAGTACCAAATGCTATAACTCCTGTAAAATCTGCAGTTCCACCAGCTAGTGCTAAAGCTTCACCAGCTAGTACTAAAAAGCCTGTAAAAATAAATGCGGGTAATGCACCAATTGCTGATCCGAAAAGACCTCCACCAAAAGCTGCTAAAACTAAATTTAAAGTAATTCCCATATAATAATCCTCCTAATTTTTGATTTTCCTAATAGATAATAAAGATAATATAGTCATAATATTATGAAATTAAATCAAACTAAGTACTACTTTTCTATCCCCCTCTCTATTATTAATTAAGGTTTCAACGAAAAAAACCTTATTGATAACAACTAATAAAAGTATTTGGACATAGTTAGCTCAAGTTATTATCAATAAGGTTTTCTCATTTTCTCCACCTAATTTTATATTCAATTTTTCCCGAATTATTTTCTCACTAGAAATAGTATAGCACTTTTTTTCAGATTTGTCAAATAATTTTAAAAATAATGAAAAGAATGTAAAGATATGCAAATTTTTTAATATTCTTTTAACTCCCATTTTAACACACATCATTTGATCCCACCTTGTATGTACTGGCTTTAACGGCATCTATATGAAAGTTATTTTATTAATGAAATTATTCTGACAATTATATCTCAAAAATGGCTCCCCGAGCAAGACTCGAACTTGCGACAAGATGATTAACAGTCACCTGCTCTACCAACTGAGCTATCGGG
>NZ_JAJFAT010000020.1 GCF_020711195.1 Halanaerobium polyolivorans | reverse complement strand
TACTGCGGCCCAGGTAGAGATGCGATTACTGAGAAAGTAAAAGAAAAAATTAAAATCTTGGGCAGCAATGATAAAGCTAGAAAATAAAGAAATGAGTTAAGTCAAAAAATTATTTTTTAAAAAATTAAATTATCATAAATATCATTTAGAATGGAGATGAAAAAATGGGTTTTGAAAAAAAAGTAATTTTAACTAATAAAACAGGTCTGCATGCAAGACCTGCATCTAAGTTTGTGGAAAAGGCAAGTGCTTTTAGTTCAGAAATAAGTGTTGTTTTTGAAGAAAAAGAAATAAATGCAAAAAGTATAATGGGGCTTTTAAGTTTAGGGATAAGTCAAGGCAAAGAAATAACTATTAAGACAGAAGGAGAAGATTCTAAAGAAGCTTTAAATGATCTAGTCACTTTCATAGAAGTAGAGCTGCCAAAAGAAGATGAATAATGCTTTTAAACTAGGGAGGGAGATAATTATTTATTTCCCTCCCTTAAAAATATTTTTTCTACTCTACTTTAAGCATAGTAGTCATTTTTTTAAAAACATCTTTTAATGTTAATTTCAACCAAAAAGCGGCTGGAAGTACACTTGCTAATTCAGAAATCGGAAAGGCAAACCATAGATATTCGAGTCCAAACCACTGTCCTAATAGATACATTAATGGTAAGAGAACAATTATCTGTCTTAAAAAAGAAAAGAAAAGACTTGGAAAACCATTACCTAAAGCCTGAAAAGTAGTTGAGATAATTATTGCCGGTCCTATAAGTGGAAAAGCGATACTAATTCTTCTAAGTGCTGTTGTACCAATTCTGATCAATTCTGGATCATCATTAAAAAATCTAATCATAAATTCAGGAACCGACTGGAAAACAAAAAAGCCAATGATAGTAAAAATAAAGGCAACCAAAAGGGCTGATTTAAATGTTTTTTTCATCCGCTCCGGATTATTATGACCATAATTATAGCCCATAATAGGCATATAGCCCTGGTTTAAACCATAAACCGGCATAAAGACAAAGGACTGCAGACGAAAATATATTCCTGCAGCTGCAATGGCTGTACTACCAAATTCGGCCAGAATTCTGTTCATTCCGCCTAACATAAAACTGGCTAAAAACTGCATTACCATTGCCGGAAATCCAACTATGTAAATATCCTTGATTATATTAAAATTAAACTTAAAGTCTTTTAAAGAGATTTTTAATTCGTTTTTATCGCTAAGTAAAATATAAGTTAGAAAAATCCCACTGATCAGTTGTGAGCTTACAGTTGCAATTGCTGCACCTGCAATTTCCATCCGGGGGAAGATCCACCAACCATATATAATAAAGGGATCTATTATTATATTTAAAATAGAGCCGATCAGCATGGCTATCATTGGGATAAAGGTATTACCTTCTCCCCGCAAAATATGATTAACAACCATCGGGTAAAAGATAGAAATAGAAGCTATTAAAATTATTCGAATATATTCACTACCCATTTCAATTAAAACTGCATCTTCGGTAAAGAGCTTTAAAATTTGTGTGGAAAAAAAGTAGCCGATCACAGCAACTACTAAACCACCTATAAAGATCATCATTATTCCATGTTCAGCAGCATTTACTGCCGCATGTTTATTGTTTTCTCCTAATCTTCTTGCAATTAAAGAACTCACTCCAACTCCAGTTCCAATTCCAATCCCGATCAGAACTATTTGAATAGGGAATGCAAGTGATAAAGCAGATAAGGCCTCAGTGCTCAAACGCCCCACATAAATACTATCAACAACATTATATAGTGCATGGGTGGCCATAGCAATAATTGAGGGAACAGATAGGCGAAATAAGAGTGGGATGATTGCTTCATTTGCTAGTCTTTCTGAACTGCTTTTCATAAAAGATCCTCCAGACTTGATTGAATAAAAAGATAAAATTAATTATAGCTAATCTGACACATTATTCTACCATAGAAAAGCTTTTGCTGTCAAAATACTTTAGGCTGGTCAAGCTGCTTCAACTATGATAATATTGACTTAGCTTATTTTAAATAATTAGATGGAAAATAAGGGAGTTAGATATTAAATGTATGAAGGAGAAATCAAGACATTAAAAGTTGAAGATCTTGCCCATGGTGGAGATGGGGTTGCCAGAACAGAAGCAGGGATAGCTGTCTTTATACCCTTAACTATACCTGGTGATTTAATCAGAGCCAAAATAACGAAACTGAAAAAGAACTATGCATTTGCCACTCTGCTCGAAATCATAGAAGCAGGTGAGGGTAGAAAAGAGCCGCCCTGTCCGGTTTATGAAGATTGTGGTGGCTGTCAATTACAGCATCTAGAATATAAAAAAGAGCTTGAACTCAAAAATAATAATATTGAGCAGCTTTTAAAAAGAATCGCCGGGATTGAGCAATATAAAAGAAATAAAGTTCTGGCTGCAGATGATCAATTTCGCTATCGCAATAAAGCCCAGTTCCCTCTGAGTATAGATGAAAAGGGAAAAATTAAAGCAGGTTTTTATAAAAGGGGCAGTCATCAGCTTGTACCCTATCATGATTGTTTAATTCAGCACCCATTAATCAACAGAATATTAAAAGCAAGCTTAGCAGAATTGAACAAAAGAGAGATAAGTATTTATAACGAAGAAAAAGGAAAAGGATTATTAAGACATCTGGTGATCAGGGTGGGAATATGCACCAATCAGGCTTTACTAATTTTTGTGACAAATAAAGAAGAATTTGCAGCTAAAAGAGAAATTGCAGCAAAAGTAATGGCAGCTGTTCCAGAATTAAAAGGTGTAATCCAAAATATAAACAGCAAAAACACCAACGTTATTTTTGGGGATAAAGATATAACTATCAGTGGTTACAGTTATATTAAAGAATATATCAATCAGACCGCCTATTTAATATCTGCCAGATCTTTTTTTCAGGTCAATACCCTGCAGGCAGAAAAATTATATAATAAGGTTCTAGATTATTTAGGAGACAATGAAGAACAAAACATAGTTGATGCCTTTTCTGGTACGGGCAGTATAGCCCTGTATATTGCTGATAAGGCAGCAAAAGTCTTTGCTATAGAATCATTAAAATCAGCTGTAGAAGATGGAGAAAAAAATGCTGAACTAAATGAAATAAAAAACATAAAATTTGTTAATGGTCTGGTTGAAGATAAGTTAGCTAAAATTCTAAATGAAGAAAAAATTGATAGTATAATTTTTGATCCACCTCGCAAGGGTTTAGCTGATGAGACAATTACCTTATTAAATGAACTGGAAATAGAAAAGATCATTTATATATCCTGTAACCCTGCAACTCAGGCAAGAGATCTTAAAAAGCTGAAAGAAAAATATGAATTGCTAGAAATTCAAGGGGTAGATATGTTTCCTCAGACCTATCATATTGAATCTGCTGCTTTATTAGAACTGAAATAATAGGCTTGACAACTCTCTTGGTCAGAGATAGTCAATTCTTAAGCTGATTACTTGCTAAAAGAGGTATGTTTATGATATATTATATTATAAAGTAACTTTATAATACTCCATTTAGGAAAGGGGTAGAATAAATGAATTTATTTCTCTTAATCATATTTATAATCATTGGTATTGCTGGACTGACTTACAATGTTGATGCAGGTGTTTTTATTGGACTCGGCCTTATTCCCTGGCAGGTTTTGAAGATCAAATTTAAGAAAAAATTCGTTTTAACAGCTATTATAACAACTACCCTAATTGGTGGAGGCTATTTTATATATTTTCAAGAATGGTTGATCTTAGCTTTATTTATTTTTATCCAGTTATATAATTACTGGGGACTATTAAATGCCGAAATGAAATAAAAGCTTTGAAGGAGGAATTAAAAAAATGCCGACATATTTATATGAATGTGAAAACTGTGGAAGGTTCGAAAAATTTCAAAATATTAAAGATGAAGCTTTAAAAAAATGCCCTGAATGTGGTTCAGAAGTGAAGAGAATAATAGGTTCTCCGGGGATTCTTTTTAAGGGCTCGAACTTTTATGTTAATCAGGCTAAAAATGATTCATCTAAAAGCGATAAAAAAGATCATAAAGCTTCTTAAATAAGATGAACCGGCCTTTGAGCCGGTTTTAATTTTAGCTGAGAAAGAAGGTAGTATTATGTCTGAGGTCGTTTTGAAAAAATGTAATTCATATCAAGATGAAGAATTAGATACAAAAATTGAGGAACTACTTGCCGAGTTAGGTGGTCTATCCTCTTTTGTTAAAAAAGGGCAAAAAGTAGTATTAAAAACAAATTTGTTGATGGGCAAAAAACCGGAAACAGCTGTAACAACTAATCCTCAATTAATTGCAGTATTAGGCAAGAAAATTCAGGCTTTAGGGGCTGAAGTAATAATAGCTGATAGTCCGGGTGGACCTTTTAAAGAACAATTATTAAAAAGGGCCTATGCCAAAAGTGGACTAACAGCAGTTGCTGAAAAATATAATTTTAAGTTAAATTTTAATACCGATTCTAAGAAAGTAGAGTTTAGTCAGGGTAAATTAAAAAAATCCTTTCAAGTGGTTGATTTTGTCAGTGAGGCAGATTTAATAATTAATCTCCCCAAACTTAAAACCCATGGGTTAACCATGTATACAGGTGGGGTGAAAAATCTTTTCGGCTGTATACCAGGAGTTATCAAGGCAGATTACCATTTGCGAATGCAGTCAGTTTATGATTTTTCAAGGATGCTTAATGATCTAGCCTTATTGATTAATCCTACTTTAACAATTATGGATGCAGTTATTGGTATGGATGGTGAAGGACCTTCTAATGGAAATCCAAAAAGGTTTAACTATTTACTGGCTTCTAGATCACCCTTTTATTTAGATCTAGCAGCGGTAAAATTACTGGGGATTAATCCAGTGGAAAGGGTACCTTCGATCAAAGCTGCAGTTGAAGATTCAATTATTGAAAAAGATAAATTGCTTTTAAAAGGGGATGAGCTTATTCCCTTTGCTTCAGTAGAAATTCCAAGAATAGAAAAAGAGAGTAATCTCCTCGATAGAAGAATGCCCGACTTTTTGGCAGATATACTGGAAGCTCTGCTGCGGCCAAAACCAGTTTTTAAAAAGGATAAGTGTGTGGGTTGTGGTAATTGTGCAGCAAACTGTCCACCTGAGGTTATTACAATGGTAGATAATTTCCCTCAGGTAGAACTTGATGGTTGTATACGCTGTTTCTGCTGTCAAGAATTATGTCCTTATGATGCTGTAGAGATCAAATATCCTCTGCTGGCCAGGATTTTTTTCGCAAAATAATGGAGGTTTAATATAAATGAAAATTGGAGTTATTTCAGATACTCATCTTCCTGGTGCAGGAAGAGAGTTACCCAAACAATTAATTGAAGAATTAAAAAAAGTTGATTTAATTATTCATGCTGGAGATCTAACAGAAGAAAAATATTTAAATTCTTTAAAGTCGATTAATGAAGTTAAAGCAGTAGCAGGTAATAGAGATAGTTTTCCCCTTCAGGAAAAACTAAAAGAAAAGCTCAGCTTTGAGGTAGCAAATAAGCAGGTTTCTGTAATTCACGGCCATCAGTTTGGGGGTAGAAATGTGCTGCAGAGTTTAAATTATAGTTTTCCCGAAAGTGATGTAATTATTTTTGGTCATACTCATCGACCATTTAATGAAGAATTAGGGGGTAAATTGTTTTTCAATCCCGGTTCTCCAACCGATAAAAGATTGGAGAAAAATTATACTTTTGGTATAATAGATATTGGAGAGCAAATAAAAAGTGAAATTAAAATTTTAGAGGAGGGATTATAATGTCTGTTTACGATCAGGCAAGAAGATTACAGAGAAAGCTAAAAGATTCCAAAGAATATCAAAACTATCAGGAACTAAGGGAAAAAGTAATGGAAAAATCAGGTTCTAAAAAGATGCTGCTTGATTATCAAAATTTAATGATCAAACTACAGAATAAGAGGATTGCCGGTGAAGAGCTTGCTGAGGGAGATAAAGAAAAACTACAGAATTTGCAGAACTTAATCGAAATTAATAATAGTGTTAAAAAATATCTGGAAGCAGAATATCAGTTGAGTAAAATGATTAATGATATTCAAAAAATAGTTTTTTCAGAATTGGATATTGGAATTAGTGAAGAAGAATTAGAAAGTGAAACCGAGGAAGAAAAAGCAGAAAAATAAAAGCACCCGGTCGGGTGCTTTTAAAAAAGTGCATAAATTTATACAGGTTGTACTTCTTTTACTCCATCTACATTTTGTTTTAAAGTACGTTCTATACCATTTTTAATAGTTAAGGTTGACATTGGGCAACCACTACATGCACCAAGAAGTTTTACTTTTACGATACCATCTTCTGTTACTTCGACCAATTCTACATCTCCACCATCAGCTTGAAGGCTTGGTCTTATTTTATCTAAATATTTTTGAACTTCTTCTTTCATTACTTGCACCTCCTAAAATGACTTTGTTTTAATTATACAAAAAAACTCAAGATTTTACAAGCTTAAAAAACTTTTTTATTTTTTTGATTATACAAAAGTGGGAGCATGATTAAAATGGCCGATTTTGTTCACTTACATAACCATACAGCATACAGCCTCTTAGATGGTGCCATCAGAATTGAGGATTTGATTAGAAAAAGCAAAGAATACTCTCTGCCTGCAGTTAGTATTACTGACCATGGCGTTTTATATGGGATGATAGAATTTTATCAGGAGGCTAAAAAAGAGAATATCAAGCCTATTATTGGTTGTGAACTATATTTAGCGGAAAATAATATCACTAATAAAAAGAGAAAAAACTATCATCTGCTTCTTTTAGCTGAGAACAAAGAGGGCTATCATAATTTAATTCAACTGGTTAGTAAATCATGGCTGGAAGGCTTTTATTATAAGCCGCGGGTTGATAAAGAGCTTCTGGCCCAGCACAGCAGTGGTTTGATCTGTCTTTCTGCTTGTCTACAGGGAGAAATCCCTCAGCTGCTTTTAAAGGGCAATTATGATCTGGCTAAAAAAGCGGTTTCTGATTACCAGGCTATTTTTGGTCATGACAGTTTTTTTCTGGAGCTGCAGGATCACAACCTCAAAGAAGAAAAAGAGGCTGCTCAAGGTCTAATCAAGCTCAGTAATGAAGAAAATATTCCGCTGATTGTGAGCAATGATTCTCACTATTTAGAACGAGAAGATGCAGATCTGCAGGATATCTTGCTTGCCTTACAAACTGGAACAACTATTTCTGATCAAAACAGAATGAGCTTTAGCGGTCAGGAATATTATTATAAATCTCCAGCAGAAATGAAAAAGCTTTTTCCTCAACTTGATTCTGCCTATGAAAATACGGTTAAAATTGCAGATAGGGTTAATTTAGAATTAGACTTTAATACATTTTATTTACCTGATTATCCTGATCTTAAGGATAATAAGAGTCCTGAAGCTTTACTGGAAAAGCTCTGCAAAAAAGCCCTTAAAGAAAGAGGTCTGGCCGGAGATAAAAAGGCTGGGCAAAGACTTCAATATGAGCTAAAAATAATATTTGAAATGGGCTATGCTGGTTACTTTCTGATCGTTTATGATTTTGTTAAATATGCAGAAAACAATGATATTATGGTTGGCCCGGGTAGGGGTTCAGCTGCCGGTAGTTTGGTAGCCTATTTACTTAAGATAACCAAGGTAAACCCCTTAAAATATGGTTTGATTTTCGAAAGATTTTTGAATCCCGAGCGAGTCACCATGCCTGATATTGATATTGATTTTGATGAAAACAGAGATCAAATAATCGAATATGTCAGAGAAAGATATGGTAGAGATAGGGTAGCCCAAATCGGTACTTTTGGAACTATGGCAGCTAGAGCTGCAGTGAGGGATGTTGGCAGAGCACTTGGCATCACTTACGGAAAAGTGGATCGGGTGGCAAAACTGATTTCATCTCGTTCCGGAATCGAGGAATCTTTCAAAAATAATAAAAAATTGAGAACCCTATATCAGGAAGATCAAGAGATCAAAGAGCTAATCGACTATGCTAAAGGAGTAGAGGGTTTACCCAGACATATCTCTACTCATGCAGCAGGGGTAATAATTGGTACTGAACCCTTAGCCGAAATGGTTCCCCTGCAAAAACAGGATGAAAATGTAATAACCCAGCTGGCAATGGATGATCTAGAAGCTCTGGGCTTATTGAAAATGGACTTTTTAGGTCTGAGAAATTTAACTGTTATAAAAAACACTCTGGAATTAATTGAAAAAAGAAAAAATGAAAAGATTGATATAAATTCTATTCCTTTCGATGATAAAAAGGTTTATGATTTTTTAAGTACAGGTAAAACAGCCGGTGTTTTTCAAATGGAGTCCTATTTGTTTAAGTCTTTAAATCAAAAGCTTAAACCAGAAAGGTTTAATGATTTAATTGCCATGCTTGCCTTAGGTAGACCTGGCCCTCTTGGCAGTAATATTGTCGATGATTTTATTGCGATTAGACATGGTGAAAAAGAAGCCGAATATCTTCATCCTAGCTTAAAACCCATCTTAGAAGAAACCTTTGGCATGATCTTATATCAGGAACAGGTTATGGAAATAGCAAGCAGCCTGGGTGGTTATTCGATGGGAGAAGCCGACCTTTTACGGAGAGGGATGGGAAAAAAGAAATTAGATCTTGTAGCAGCAGAAAGAGAGAAATTTGTGCAGGGGGCTGTAAATAATGGTATAGCAGCCGAAACGGCAGAAGAAATTTTCGATCAAATGGAGTATTTTGCCGGCTATGGATTTAATAAATCACATTCAACTGCCTATGCATTTTTGGCCTATCAAACAGCTTATTTAAAGTATTATTATCCCGCAGAGTTTATGGCTGCCCTCTTTTCTTCGGTGATGGGCAATCAGGATAAAATTGCAGATTATATTAAAGCTGCAAGAGAAATTGATCTAGATATTTTGCCACCTGATATTAACCAAAGCTGTCATGATTTTATAGCTGAGGGAGATAATAAAATTCGCTATGGTCTTAAGGCAATAAAAAATGTAGGCTCAAATACTATTTATGCCCTAGAAGCTGCTCGTCAGGAAAAAGAATTTAAATCTGTGATCGATTTCTTAAAAAGAATAGATATGAGTGCCTTAAATATTCAAAGTTTTGAGGCTTTTATTAAAGCAGGAGCTTTTGATGATATTGTAGAAAGCAGGGCAGCACTTTTAATCAATTATGAAGAGCTATATCAAAAATATAATAATCTATCCCGACAGCGGGCCCAGGGCCAGCGCTCTTTTGCCGAACTATTTGCTGAAGAAGATAAGTTCATAGAGGAAGACCTAAAATATGAAGATATTAAAGAACTGCCAACCGAAACGATCTTAAAACAGGAAAAAGAATATTTGGGTATTTATTTATCTGCCCATCCTTTGGATAATTATCAGCAAAAAATACAGAAATTAAATATTTTAGATATTTCAGAGGTGATAAAAATCTCTGAAAACAAAAAAGCCTTTACTGCCGGGAATATAGTCTCATATAAAGAGCACATTACCAAAAGGAATAATAAGATGGCTTTTTTAACGATAAGTGATCATAATGATAAAATAGAAATCATAGTTTTTGCCGATTTATTTAAAAATATTAACTTTATGCTTTCAGAGCAAAATGCAATTGCTGTATATGGCCGTAAAAGTGACGGCCAGTTAATAGCTGAAAATATCTTGTCATTAGACAATAATTTTTTAATCATCGATATTTCTCAATTGAAAAAAAAGAAAATCATTGCTTTAAAAAAATATTTATCTAAAAAAGAAGGTGATGTAACTGTTCTGTTGAAAAAAGATAATAAGATGATTATAACCGATTCTGCTTTTAATCTTAGTAAAAACAGCAGGACAATTAAAGAACTGACTAAGGCATTAGGGAGTTCAGCTTTTGAATTTCTTGCCTAAAAACATTAAGACTTTGAGAAAAATATCTCAATATCTACAGAAATAGAAGTAAAATTTGTAAATCTGCTTGACAATGCTTTTTTGCTTATTATATTATTAATTAGAATAAAGGAGGAATAACCATGGATGTTAATGCTGATTTTATTATAATTAAAGCTCTAGAAGATGGTGTAACAATTATTGGCCTAACCAGAGGTAAAGATACTAGATTTAATCATACAGAAAAATTGGATAAGGGAGAAATCCTGGCTGCTCAATTTACAGAAAATGTCTCAGCAATGAAAATTAGAGGTAAGGCAGAACTATTATCCAAACATGGTAAAATTGAAGCTGACAGCTCACAAGATTAATTAATTGCTGGTGTTTATTGAAAGGAGCTTTAAAATGTGGCAGGTATTGTATATAGCTTCATCAAAAGAAGAAGCTGAAGAAATATTATTTATTATGGAAAGAGAAGGATTCCTGATAGAAATAGATGATATTGGGGCAAATAATTATCAAATTAAAGTACCTGCTAGTGAGGCTGAAGAAGCCTATACATGTTTGCATGAAAATTTCTAAATGGAGGATATTATAGATGAAAAAATTAGCAATATTAACAAGTGGTGGAGATGCTCCGGGAATGAACCCTGCTATTAGGGCGGTTGCTAGAACTGCAATTTTTTACAATGTTGAAGTAGTGGGGGTTAGATATGGCTTTAAAGGCCTGATAGAAAAAGATTTTTTTGAAATGAAAAGAAGTTCGGTTGCCGATATAATCCAGAGAGGAGGAACTGCTCTTTTTTCTGCCCGCTGTGAAGAATTTTTAAGCAGGGAGGGAAGAGAAAAAGCCTATCAGAATATGAGAGAAGAGGGAATTGATTCTCTGGTTGTAATTGGTGGAGATGGCTCCTTACATGGAGTGCAAAAAATCAACCAGGAAAGCGAAATCAGTGCTGTAGGTATTCCTGCAACTATTGATAATGATTTATCCTGTACTGATTATACCATTGGTGTAGATACAGCAATGAATACAATACTTGATGCTATAAATAAGATAAGAGATACAGCCACTTCTCATGAAAGAACATTTGTTATTGAATGTATGGGAAGAGATTCTGGTTATTTAGCCTTGATGACAGGTTTAGCCGGAGGAGCAGAATTTATTTTAGTACCAGAGATCGACTTTACTCCCCAGGAAGTAACAAATAGAATAGTTCAGGGTTTTAATAAGGGTAAATTACACAGCCTTATTTTAATTGCTGAGGGTGTAAAAGCACCTTTTGTAGATCTAAGCGGCTATAATGGCAGCCCTGGTCTTGCAATGGGAGATTTAATCAGAGAAAAAACTGGTATGGAAACAAGGGTAACTATTTTAGGTCATCTACAGCGGGGTGGAAGCCCAACTGCAACTGATAGGATTATTGCCAGCCGAATGGGGGCAAAAGCTGTTGACATGTTAATTGAAGGTCACAGAGATATAATGATTAATTATAAAGATAATTCTATTGGCAGCTGTAAAATTGCTGATGCTATTGTAGAGGCACAGCAAATTGATATGGATATCTATAATTTAGCAAGCATATTATCCATGTAAACAAATTATATTGGGAGGTAAACATGCGAAAAACAAAGATTGTTTGTACATTAGGACCTGCAACAAATGATAAAGAGACTATTAAGAAGGTAGTAGAGGCCGGGATGAATGTGGCCCGCTTTAATTTTTCCCATGGTGATCACGCAGAACATAAAGAGAGATTTGATCTGGTTAGAGAAGTAGAAAAGGAAACAGGAAAAACTGTTGGAATCATGCTTGATACCAAGGGACCTGAAATAAGAACTGGTGAGATGGAAGGAGATAAGATTACTTTAGAAGAGGGTGAGCAGCTGATCATTTCTGCTGAAGATGTGGTTGGCAGCCCGGCCAAGATCTCTGTTTCTTATAAAGAGCTTGCTCAGGACATGAAAATTGGCGATAAAATCTTAATCGATGATGGTTTAATCGAATTAGAGGTTGTAGAGATAGATGGTGATGACCTGATCACTGAGGTATTAAATGGTGGTGAAGTTGGCTCCAGAAAAGGAGTTAACCTGCCAGGGGTTAATGTTAATTTACCATCTTTAACCGAAAAAGATATTTCTGATATTCGTTTTGGTGTTAAAGAAGGAATCCACTTTATTGCTGCTTCATTTGTTAGAAAAGCAGATGATGTTATAGAAATCAGAAAGCTTCTAGAAGAAAGTGGTAATGAAGACATATTTATTATCGCCAAAATAGAGAATCAGGAAGGTGTAGAAAATCTTGATGATATTTTAGAAGTTGCAGATGGAATTATGGTAGCTAGAGGAGATTTAGGAGTAGAAATTCCAGCCGAAAAGGTACCTATTGTACAAAAAATGATGATCCGTAAATGTAATGAAGCTTCAAAACCTGTTATTACAGCAACACAAATGCTTGATTCTATGATCAGAAACCCAAGACCTACTAGAGCAGAAGCTTCTGATGTGGCAAATGCTATCTTTGATGGTACAGATGCGACAATGCTTTCTGGAGAATCAGCAGCAGGTAAATATCCTGTTCAATCTGTAAAAACAATGGCTCAAATTGCTACAGAGGTAGAAGAATCAAGAAGTTATAAAGATAAATTTGTTAAAGATTATAAATTCAAAGCTAACTCAGTTACAGGAGCTATAAGTTTAGCTACCTGTGAAACTTCAGAAGAGCTGGGAGCAGATGCCATAATAACATCTACTGGCTCAGGGTTAACAGCAAGGACGGTTTCTAAATATAGACCACAAACCCCTATTATTGCTGTAACACCAAGCAAAAGGGTCTTACATCAGCTGGTATTAAGCTGGGGTATTTATCCTTTACTTGCAGCTAGGAGTAGTAATACAGATGAAATGATGGAGAATTCAATTGATTCTGCTCTTGAGCATGGCTTGATTGAAGAAGGAGATCTGGTAACAATTACTGCCGGAACCCCTGTTGGTATTTCTGGGACAACTAACCTCATCAAAATTGATGTTGTTGGTAAACCGGTTGCAGATGGTCAGGGTATTGGCAAAGGTATTGTTGTTGGTAAAGCTAGAGTTGTTAGCTCTGCAGAAGAAGCAATGGAGAAAGTTGAAGAGGGAGATATACTGATTACCCATCTCACAGATAGAGATTATATCCCTGCTTTAAAGAAAGCGGCTGCTGTTGTTACTTACAGTGGAGGTTTAACCTCTCACCCTGCTATAGTGGGTCTGAATATTGGTATTCCTGCTGTGGTTAATACAGGTAATATTGCCGATCTATTTGAAGATGGAGAGATTATTACAGTTGATGGTGTTAGAGGTTTGGTTTACAGAGGCCAGGCTCATTTAAAATAAAAATAAATTATAGATTAATCAATATCCAAGCTGCGGTTTTTACCGCAGCTTGAACAATTTTAAGAATAAAAAATTATTTTCAATAAATACTTGCTTTTAACAGCAGCTATTGTTAAAATGTTTACAGATAATTAATGATAATTCAATATATTATTAACATAAGTCCTATAATATTATAAGTAAATAAGAGGAAAGGAAGTGCTAATATGTTTGAAATAGAAAGTGATTTACACACTCACACAATTGCCAGTGGGCATGCCTATTCAACAGTTGATGAGATGGCCAAAGGAGCTTTTATAAATGATATAAAATTAATAGCAATAACTGATCATGGTCCTCAACTACCAGGTGGCCCTCACCTATATCATTTTGGCAATATTAATGTTATTCCCAATAAATTATATGGGGTGACCATTTTAAAAGGTGTTGAAGCCAATATCTTAGATGAAGGCAAACTTGATTTAGAGGCTGATCTCTTAAAGACTCTAGATTTTGTTAGTGCTGGTATTCACCGCCAAACAGGTCATAGTTTAAAAAATAAAGAGGATTATACTGAGGCTACAATCAAAGCTATGGAAAATCCTTATCTTGATATGATAACTCATCCTGTGCAAAAAGAATATCCACTTGATTTAGATAAGGTGGCCAGAGCAGCAGCAGAAAATAATGTTATTTTAGAGATAAATGCAAGTTCATATAGCTCAAAAAAAGAATCGATTAGAGGTATTAAATCAGAATCGATAAAACTGCTCAAACTTGCCAAAAAATATGGTTTTCAAATTGCAATTAACAGTGATGCTCATTTTCATAAAGAAGTTGGAGATTATTCAAATCTAGATTTTATCTTTAATAGCAAAGACTATGATAGAAATTTAATCGTCAATCGTTCTCAGGAAAGTGTATTAAATTATCTTCGTTTAAGAGAACAGCGGCTCAAAGAGCTGAAAAAAACTATTTAGTTATGAGGTGTATTTGATGGAAGAACCATATTATAAATATTCTAAGTTTTTAAAAGAAAAGTATGGAGAAAAAACCTATAAATTACCAGTTAATCTACCAACAACCTGTCCTAATCGAGATGGAAATTTAGGAGATAAAGGTTGTTTTTTTTGTGGAGAAGAAGGGGCAGATTTTGAAATGCTGCCGGAAAGCATGTCAGTTAAAAATCAGCTTTTAGAAAACAAGCAGTATATTGGAGAACGCTATGGAGTAGATAATTTCATTGCCTATTTCCAAAACTTTTCTAATACCTATCTCCCTTTAGAAAAATTAACTGAGTATTTAAAGCAGGCCTGTGAAGTTGAAGCTATAGCAGCCGTCTATTTTTCAACCAGACCGGATTCTATCAGTGAAGAATATATCAAAAGCTTAAAAAATACTTTAAATGAATATTCACCTGAGTGTGAATTGGCTTTTGAATTTGGTCTGCAGACTGTAAATTATAAGACCTTAGAAAAGGTAAACAGAAAACATGGGCTGGCGGAGTTTATTGATGCAGTAATGAGAGCAAAAAAATATCAGGCCGAGGTTGGAGCTCATTTGATATTAAATTTGCCCGGAGATTCTCAAGCTGATGTAAAAGCAGGGGCAAAAATCTTATCTGCTTTAAATATAGATCATGTAAAATTACATGCCTTATATATTAGAGAAAATTCTGTAATGGGAAAACAATATCAGGCTGGCAAAATAGAGTTGACATCTTTAGAAGAATATATTGAAAGAGTTATATTATTTTTAGAATATTTATCACCGGAAATAGCTGTACAGCGTTTGATAGGAAGGGCACCTGAGCAAGGCTCAATATTTTTAAATTGGGATAAGCCATGGTGGGAGATCCATGAGCTCATAATTAAGGAAATGAATAAGAGAAATACTTATCAGGGTAAAAAATTTGATTATTTAAATGGTAAAACATTAAATAAATTTTCTGGTTAATTTGAGTTAAAATCCTCTTTTTTAATTTGAGTTTCTGTGATATAATAAACTCACAATAGAAGAGGGCTGGTCCCTTATGGGGGTGTTATTATGAGTTTAGATGGTTGGGATTGTTCGGAAGTTTCTAAACAAGATTTAATGACTGCGACTCGGAATCGGATACTCTATGGTTTGATTTATGCCGAAAAAATGCCTCTAAATTTACTGGCTCAAAGATTGGATGTATCAACACATGAACTGCATAGATGGTGTTATCAAGGGGAACTGCCTGAGCCAGAACTCAGAAAAAAATTATCAGAATATTTCGATCTTCCAGAACAAATTTTATTTTGGGAAGCAGAACATTGATTCTAATTATATGCCGGGTCTACCCGGCTTTTTTCTATAATTTATGTTTGCGCTCTAGATAATAATAATATAGAATATAATTAGAAGAATAAGGAAGGAGATTTTAATGCAGACAGATAAAATTTTAACTGATGTAGAAAGTTCCATCAGAGAATTAATAGATATTGCTGAGGCAGAACCTGGTCAGATAATGGTTCTCGGTGGCAGCACAAGTGAGATTCAGGGCAAAAAGATCGGTTCTGCTACTGATTTAAAGCTCGGCGAAAAAATAATAAAAAGAATAATAAAAATTGTCAAAGAAAAAAATATATATCTTGCCGTTCAGGGCTGTGAGCATATCAACCGCTCTTTAGTGATCGAAAGAGAATGTCAGCAAAAATATTCATTTCCCGAAGTCAATGTTATTCCTCATCGTAATGCCGGAGGTGCTTTTTCTGCAGCAGCTTTTGAACTTTTTCAAAGCCCGGTAACCGTAGAAAGCATTGAGGCTGATCTGGGTATTGATATCGGGGATGCAATGATCGCTATGCATTTAAAAAATGTTGCTGTACCTGTTAGATTGAGTTTAAAAGAAATTGGCAAAGCTCATCTGACAGCAGCTAAAACAAGGTTAAAAATGGTCGGGGGAGTTAGAGCGAGATATAGAAATTATTAATTTGGAGGTCTTGTTTTGAAGTATTTACATCACTTAACGGATAAGATAATTCTCAGTTTAATCGGCAGGTCATTTGTAGTTTTAAGTTCAATTGATGTGAGAATGCAAAGGGAGTTATCATATTTACCCGAAAAATTTATTTTAGCCTTAGCTGTTGATCATCATGCACCAGCTTTGGTATTCAAAAAAGATAAGCAAAAAATAAAATATTGTGGCAGTCATGAAGATCTTAGCAAAGTTGATTTAAAGATATTTTTTAAAAATGAAGAATTTGCTTATCAAGTATTAGCAGCAAAAGAAGGGATCAGATTGGCCTTTTCGGAAGGTAAAATTCTCTTAGAGGGGGACCTTGACTTTGCTGTTTCCTTTATTTATATTTTAGAGATAATTGAAGCATATCTTATGGCTAAAAGTTCAGCTGATGATTCTTTAGAATATGATTTAGATAAACAAATATCACGTTTTTCATTATTTTTTAAAGCTCTCTTGACAAAAAAAGAAAAGGGTGAGATTTAAAATGGATTTACCCAATTATTATGAGTTTTTTAATCCGATTAAAATTAATGCCGGTGAAAATGCACTAAATACCTTAAGTTATGAGTTAGAACAGCTTGCTGTAGAAAAACCCCTGATCTTAACCAATCAGATGCTGGATGAGATCAAGATTTTGGATGATTTAATGGATAGTTTAGCAGAAGTTAATATCTCTCCAGAACAAATAATCAAAAATATTCCAAATCAGGCAACTGTAGAAATAGTAAAATCATGTGCTGAAAAATATAAAAAATATGCTTGTGATGGAATAATTGCTCTAGGTGGAGAAGCTATAATAGACACTGCAAAAGGAATTAATCTTTTAATATCCGAAAATACTAAAGACCTTAAAAATTTAAGGGGAATAGACACCATATATTCTAAAATGGAACCCTTTATTATTATTCCAACAGCTACCGGAACAGGTTCAGAAGCTGCCTTAAAAGCTGTTATAACTGATGATCAATTCAATAAAGATTTAGAATTCATTTCAAGCAAATTAATGCCTGACCTGGCTGTTATTGATCCTCGGATGACCTATGAGATGCCGCCCCGACTTACTGCTTCAACCGGGATTGACTCTCTGGTTCATGCAGTTGAATCTTATACAGGCTTACAGAGAAATCCTATCAGTGATGCTTATGCTTTTTCGGCTTTAAAATTAATCGGCAGTTCACTTAAACCACTGGTTAAAGATATAAGTAATAAGTATCACAGAATGGCAATGAATAATGCAGCCTTGATGTCAGGGATAGCATTTGCTAATTCAAGAGCCGGTATTATTTATGCTATCGGTGATGCCTGTGAAAAAATAGCGGGGGTTTCACATGGTGATGCATTATCAATTCTACTACCACATGGGATGTTCCACAACCTTAAGTTTGAGTACTGTCGCAATTCATATCAGGATATTTTACTTGCTCTTTCTGGTCCGGAAAAATATTCTAATACTGCTGCCAAAGATAGAGCAGTTATGGCAGTTGCAGAGATAGCAAAACTTTTAAATGAACTACAATTATTAACTGCTATACCCTTAACCTTATCTGAAATCGGAGTTAAAAGAAGAGAGTTTCCAGATATTATAGAAAAAGCAATGCATAATACCGCTGTTTTAGCATCAGCCGGTAAGGTTAAAAGAGAGGATATAGAAAGTGTTTTAGAAGCTGCTTTTTAAAAAATAATGGCTAAATTCCTTCTTATTTATGAGGAACAATGCCCCAAATATAAATGTTCTGTCTTTGTCAAGTCTTCATTTGGGGGAGGTAAAAATGAGTAGTGGAGAACTTTGTTTTTATGGTTTGGGTTCTTTTTATCTCGAGTATGGAGGAAAAAGGGTTGATGGCAATAACTGGATCTCAAAAAGGGCTATGTACTTGTTGATGTATCTGGCTTTAGAATGGAAGCGCAAGGTTAGTGTTGAAGAGTTGATAGATATTTTCTGGCCTGAATCAGAGATAGAAGATGGAAAAACAAAATTATACAATACTATTTATTTGTTGAGAAGATCGCTTGCTAAGGATGGAGTTCCTAAGGATATTATAGAATCAGTGACAGGCTGTTACACCATCAATAAAAATTATAAGATATGGACAGATTGGGAATATTTCGAGAAAGAAATTGATAAACAGCTTAAGGCAGATGAATTTGAAATTGAAATATTAAAAGATTTATTCATTTTATATCGAGGAGATTTTTTTAGTAATTTAAAATATGAAGACTGGGTTGATATTTACAGAGAAGAGCTGAGAGAATATTACTTAAACTTAATTGAAATACTAACTAATAAGCTGTTTAAAGAAGAAAAATATCGGGATACTGTTAACTATCTGCATAAAGGGATAGAATATGATCCCTACCGGGAAAACTTTTATTTACTTTATATTAAAGCCCTTATTAAGTTGGGTAGAATAGCTGAAGCAATAAACAGCTATAAAAAGTGTGAGAGGATTTTAAAAGAAGAATTGGATTTACTGCCAGGCCAGGAATTAAATAATGTTTATCACAGAATAAAATTGAGTCGAGATTTAACCCAGCAGCTGCAGTTTAATCTTGAGAATAATAAAGATTTAAGTTCGGGAGCTATGATCTGCGATTTCGACATTTTTGAAAAAATATATGAATTAGAAATTAGGCAGGCCAAAAGATTAAAAAAAGAATTTATTTTGATGTCTGTTGATTTTAATGGCAGCAAACTACCTCTTGCAATTGAAAAAGCAGCAGAGAAAATGGCTGCAATGCTCAGATGTAGTGATATTTTGTCTACAGGCAATGATAAAATCTATCTTATTCTGCATGAGATGAGCCTTGTTAACAGCGGAATCGTCATGCAGAGATTTAATCAGTTCTGTCAGGAATTAAATCTCTCCAAAAAACCAAGTATAGATATTACTGAGATAAATTAAAAATTTAGAGAAAATAATAATATTTTTAAACAAAACCACCTTAAATGGTGGTTTTTTCTTTGTTTCGAGTTTTTTTCGAGATTTATTAGGACTTTTTTATAGTATTAGCTGTTATCATGTAATTAGACAAAGTTAAAAGGGAGGTTGATTATATGAAGCTGATCAAATCATTTTTTATAATTTTTATTCTAATCTTCTGCTTACTTATTCATTTAAGCCCGGCAGACAAGATCTATGCTTTTGAATATAGTCAATTTAATACTTTTGAGCCAAATATTAATTTAACAGTTTTAGATAAATTTGATCATAACTTTGCTAACAATAGTTTTATGGTCGCTAATTATAATCTTCCTTCAAATAATAATTTAAATAGAAGATTTGCCTTTATTAAACAGCTTGGAGCAAATAATCAGAGCAATATAACTCAAATAGGCAATATTGGCTCTATTGTTGAACTAGTACAGATCGGTGATAATAACCAGGCCAATGTCAACCAGATCGCTAATTTTGCTAAAACAGAGGTATTTCAGTTCGGCAGAAATTTAGATGTATCAGTAGATCAGTGGAGAAGCGGCTCTCAGATATATGTTATTCAATCTGGAATCGATAAATACACCGAAAAAATCAAAATTATAGAATCCAAATAAAGGATTAATCTCTATTCAGAGCAAAATCTGAATTGAGTTAATATAAAGGGAAGGCTGTGTTAAATCATATTTGAAAGGGGGGAAATTCAAATGAGGAATAAAGTTTTAGTTCTAGCTTTAGTGGTATTATTTGTCCTGGGAATGACATCTATGGTTGCTGCTTTTGGTTGGGGGCCACCTGGACCACCACCTTGGGTACCTGGACCACCAAGTCAACCAGAAATTCCTTGTGATCCTGGTGACTATGCTATGATCAATCAAGTTGGCAGTTGGAATGATGCAATGGTCATACAAACTGGTGAATACAATGCTTCAAGTCGTTGTGTTCCTTATAGTTCTATAGGTAATAACGTGGCATTTGTTACCCAATTTGGTATGAAACATGAAGCACTTGTTAATCAAACTGGTGGAGAAAATTTTGCAAGTATTTTATCTACCGGTTATGGTGATAAGGCAACTATTTATCAAAATGGTCAGTATTTAGCTGCTAATGTTTTCCAAGATGGATTCAGAAACAATGCAGACGTAAGACAAGTAGGTGCTAAAAACCTTGCAACTGTTATCCAGTCTGGAGTTAAAAACAATGCAGTAGTTAGACAAAATGATATCAATGATGTAGCTAAAATCATGCAGCACGGCTACAGAAATAATGCTACAATAATTCAGAACTAATTTTAATGCAAGTAATGGTATTAAACACAGCCTGAAGAAAGTTTAAATACTTACTTCAGGCTCTTTTTTTAAAATATATAAAATTTGGAGGTGTAAAAATGGTATCCAGATTTTTAATTCTTTTCATTGTAGTGGGATTATTTTTAAGCCTTTTATTTTCAGCTAATATTTATGCTCAAGAGACAGAGCAAAATGAGAGAGAATTAAATGAGAGAATGCAGTTAATTCATTCTTCTCAGATGATGGCTAAAGAAGAAGCAGAAGCAGCTGCTGCTAGAAGTGGAGTTAGTTTATATCTAACCAATTTTCATACCGATAATACAGAGTACAAATTAGGTGCTAAATTTGAACACAGCTTAGCTTCAGACAGGTTTCCTGGTCAGTTTAATGGTCTAGATTTAGCCTATGTAATCGAGGGTATATATTTAGAAGGAGAAGTTGATTCTCTAGCCGGCTTTTTATCATTAAAAGCCACCTTAAATGACAGGATGTTTGCTCCTTATTTTGGAGCAGGAGCAGAATTTTTGGGAGTTGCCTATTATCAGGGTTTTGTCGGTTTAAATGTGAATAAAAACTTTTTTGTAGAAACAAAGTTTATCAATGATAAAGGACAGTGGGATGAGGGAGATTTTTATTCGGTTGCCGGATTTAAGATAAACTTCTAGGGGGGTGAAATTATATGAGAAGAAAAATTATTATTCTGCCTCTGCTCTTAGTATTTCTATGCAGCACTTCTGTTTTTATTTCAGCTGCCTCCACCACAAGCTATAGATTTAGAATACTTAATTCTCCAGATCAGCGTCAGGTAGCCTATAATATAGCTAAAGCACAGCATGAAATGAGCCTGGAGCATGATAAAGTAGCCCAGTTTATAGCAATTATTGAGGGTAGAATTATGAGTTTAATCACTGAAAATATAGTTGAAAAAATGCTTGGAGATGGTTTTGGTGAAACTGGTGAAGCAAGATATGATACAAACAGCTTGGATATATTTGTAGTAGAAAATAATGATGGAACTGTAACAATTAATGTCAGAAATAAAATTTCGGGTGAAGAAAGTGAATTAATCTATAATCCTGCTCAATGGCCTGATATTTCAGGTTTCTAAAAAGTAGCTGTGGTGAAGGGAGAGGGTTCTATGGAAGCAATGATAGCTGCATTATTGGTTATCTCCTTATTTGTAGGTGGGCCATCAGGATTAGATCCTCAGACAAGAGAGGCAGAAAAGATTGAGGCTGAATATATAGAGAATCATGAGCAGATTATGGAAGATATCTTATTATCAGCAGACCAAATAATCAGCACTAAAGAAAATGTTACTACTGCAACTCAATTATTGGCAGCTTTACCTAACAGAGAAGATAAAGCTAAAATAGCCATCTATAATATTCAGGACAAAACAGGCCAGTACAGTGAAATAGGTTCTAATATAGTTTCACAGGGTGCTACAGAAATGTTAATAACAGCTCTGCTGAGGTCAAGACAATTTGAAGTTTTAGACAGAGTTAATTTTTCCAACTTTATGACAGAGCAGTCTCTAGTAGAACAAAACAGGATCATCGAAGGCCAGGGACCAATAATCGGTCAATTATTAGGGGCGGATTATTTGATCTCAGGTGCTGTAACAGAATATCAAATTGATAAAAGAACTGGCGGATTGGGTTTGATAGTTGGAGGAAAAGGTGGTATTCAAGAACATGCAGTAGCCAGCTGTGCAGTTGATCTAAGGGTTACTGATACTACAGATGGCAAAGTAGTTTGGGCCAGAAGCTTAAAAAAAGAAATTGTTGGTGAAAAAATTGGTTTTGAAGTATTTTCATTTATGAACAACAACATTGTAGAATTTGAAACAGGCAGAGGACAGCAGGAAGTAATTAATCTTGTAGTCAGAACTTTACTCGAAGAAGCTGTCTTTAAATTAAGTATAAGTGGAGTTATGTAGTGGAAGCAGATTTAATAAATTTAAATTGTTGTGGGAAACAATTTTATAAAATATATTAATCTCTGATAAGAGATTATTAAGTTTTTTCCACTACAAATCAGGGGCTGAAATACAAGCCCCTGATAATAAAAGTGGAATAGTGGATAAAGATTATCCATTATAAACTGTAGAATAAATAATTAAATTAAGCTATGGATAATTATTTATCCCGGAGCAGAGTATGCTCCGTTTGGCCCCGGTTAAAACCGGGGTCTATTTTTGAAAATAATTTTAAGAAATTAATAAAAAAGCTGGACAAAAGAGAAAATTTATTATATAATTCGACTTAGAGTCAGTTCTGACTCAGGGTCAAAATAAAAATAATAAATTTACTCCCCTCCCCCGGGGAGTTTTTTTAATTTAATGTAAATTTTTAAATGATTTTACTATATTACGCATCAATACCTGATTGGTGACTGTACCTACTCCACCAGGTACAGGGGTGATCATTTTAACCTTTTCGGCTGCAGAATCAAAATCAACATCGCCAATCAATTTTCCATCAACAAAATTAGTTCCAACATCGATAACTATAGAATCTTCATTTAGCATCTCAGCTGTGATTAACTTTGGCCTACCAACTGCTGCTACGACAATATCGGCATTTTGCAGTTCAGCTTTTAAGTCTCTGGTTCGAGAGTGGCACATCGTTACTGTTGCATGCCGCTGCTGCAGTAATATAGATACCGGTTTACCAACAATATTACTTCTACCAACAACAACTGCTCTTTGACCTTTAAGTGGAATCTCATAATAATCCAGTATTTCCATACATGCTTCTGCAGTACAGGGTACTAAGGTTTCATAACCGGCAAAGAGTTTACCTAAAGAAGCAGAGGTAATACCTTCAATATCTTTTTTAGGATTGATCATTTCTAGACTATCTTTAAGTTCATCAGGTAATGGCTGCTGAACCATTATCGAAGTTATTTCTGGGTCCTGATTAGCACTTTTAAGTTTGGCTAAAAAAGCATCGGGATCATCTTTAAACTGCTGATATTCGAATTCGATTCCAATCTTTTCACAGTTTTTAGCTATTCTATTAGTATAGGCTTTACTGGCAGCATCTTCTCCATACTGCATTACAAGCAAATGAGGTGAACTACCGGTCTCTGCCTTCAGTTTTTTGACTTCATCAACACACCATGCTTTAATTTCTGCAGCAAGTTTTTTACCACTTAACTCTTTCAATTAATTCACTCCTGTTGTGTAAATATTTTAATTAGCTAATGCAATTATTTCTTCTTTTAACTGGGCACTTTTTGCTTTTAGAACTTTGTATTCTTTTTTGACATTTTCCTTATATTCATTATCATCCAGGCTTTTAAGATTGATCTTAATATTGGCTACTGCACTTCCTACTGCTGCATCACCAATATAGGCAGCAACCTCGAAATCACTGGCCAGCATTCTATTCCCAATTTTACTTATAGCAAGTGTTAACTCCATCAATCTCAGCGCTTTTTTTGTCATATCCATTGAAAATTCAACCGCATCACTACAGACAGATTTTACCTTTACCTGATCTCCAGCTTTATAGCTGTCTAAGATCTGAGAGAGAATTTGGCTGTCCTGGTCAATCATTATGAGCATTTCTTTTTTCAGCTGATTACTTTCTGCCAGGATTGCTTTGGCTTCATCTTCCACATCCTTATACTTTTCTTTACCGATTGTTAAATTCGAAATAAAGCTGATAACAGCAGCATTTAGAGCCCCACTTAAAGCTGCGGCACTCCCACCCCCAGGAATTGACTGTTCAGAGGCCAGTTCATTTAAAAAACCTTCAATCGTTTCTTTAGAATACATATTCTACTCCTTTCCTCTTATTATAATATTTAATAAATTCATTCCCCAATTTACACTCACTTTTAATTATATAGAATCTTTTTGCTGATAACAAGATGATTTAGCAAAGTTTTTTGGCAATTAGGCTTAAATAATCACTTTAAAAAAGGATATTATTCAATTATGTTGAATTTTATTTAATAAGTAGAAATATTCTATTATTTTAAATTTGTTGAATTGACTTATGATTCAGGAAGGAAGTGAAGGTGTTGAAACTTAAATTCCTCCATAATATAGAAAACAAAATATATTTTATACCAACATTATATGCAGTTATAGCCACAATTTTTTCAGCACTTGTAGTTTACATAGAACACAGCTACAGTGATTTTTTGATAAACAATATCCCGGCTCTGTTTCTGAGCTCATATGATCTTTCAAAAACTATTTTTTCTACAATTGCGGGTTCTCTATTTGCAATGATTACCGTTTCTTTTTCAACCATCATGGTAGTTTTAACCATGTATTCATCCCAGTTTTCTCCTAGAACAATGCAGGATTTCTTAAAGAGCAAAGTTACCTTAAAAGTTTTGGGCTTATTTATTGCTGGTTTTATATACTCTATTTTAAACTTGCTTTTTTTAGAGGATAATATTGCTGCACCTGGAGAGCCATCATTTTTTTCCACCATAATTGGTGTTATTATTGCCATAGTTTGTCTGGGTTATTTCGTATATTTTATTCATCATGCTGCAAATTCTGTTCAGGTTAATCTTTTAATTGAAAACTTAAAAAAAGAAATCATAGAGATAGTTGATAAAATTGAAGCAAGAAATGATAATAATGAGCTTATAAAAAATGAGGCCCCAGATGATTTAAAAGAAAAGATGAAAAGAGAATTTTGTGAAATAAAAGCAACTAAGAGCGGCTATATTCAGGTGATCTATGATATAGAGCTAAGCAAATTAGCTGATAAGTATAATTTAATTATTCGGGCAGAAAAAATGATCGGTGATTATATAACAGAAAACTCTGTTGTTTTTAAGATCTGGAGGGCAGAGCATAAAGAAGAAACAGAGATCGAAATTGAGGAACTTAAAGCAAAGGTCAATAGTAATTTAGTGATCAGTAATGAGAGAAGCAAGAAAAATGATATCGAATTTGGACTTTTAAAATTAACCGAGGTTGCTTTAAGGGCAATTTCTCCGGGGATCAATGATCCTAATACTGCAATATTTTGTATTAATCAGCTGGGCTGGGTTTTATCTAGAATAGCGGTGGCCAATATAGAAAACACCTATTATTATAATGAGGAAGGTGAGGTCTGTTTTATAATGGAGGATATTTCTTTTTGGTATCTGCTCTATAAGACCTTTTATCAGCTTCGACATTACAGTAATCAGGATGTTTCGGTAGCTGGCTCAATTATTGATGCACTTGTTATAATTGCAGAAGGAAGCCCTGAAAATATCAAAGAACAGGTCTGGAAATTTAGTGATTACATTATTGATGGGTTTGATAAAGAAGTGCTAGAGCAGGAAGATAAAAAATATCTTAATCATAAGATCTATAAATTGGCAAAAGAAACAGCCAATAAAGATAATAAAGAAAAATATTTTGATGTTGATAGTGTAAAAGGTGTAAGCTGGAAATAAAAAGTCAATCTAATTAGGGAGGGCAGTCAAATGTTCGAGATAGAATTAGACCGTGAAGGAGAAGAAAATTTATATAAGCAGATTTATCAGCAGATTAAGGCAGAGATTTTAGAAGATAGGTATACCCCTGATTCTAAAATGCCTTCTATTAGAAAATTGGCTGCTCGCCTGGGTGTTAATACAGAAACTGTTGTTAAGGCCTATGATCTTCTGGCAGAAGAATTTTTGATCTATAAAAAAGAAGGTAGCGGCAGTTATATAGCTCCTGCTGCCGGTTATAAGTCAAATCAAGATGATCAGAGATTAAGGATATTGAGTTCAAAGGATTCTTCTCAAAAGAGAATAATCGATTTCAGTGGTAAACAGTATAAAAGAGAATATATGCCCGAATATGCTTTTGACCTTGTTTTTGATCAGTTTTACAGCCAAGTTCAGGGAAATGTGTTTAAGCAAATAGAATTTGAGGATAAGCAGTGGTTTGATTTTCTAAAAGAAATGAAAGCCGGTTATCAAGAGCAGGCTCTATATTATAATTCAGCTTCTGAATTGATAAGTATCTTAGAATTATTTATCAAAAAAAGTGATCTCCTTTTATTTGAATCACCTTCAGAATTAGGCCCATTTGCTCATTTTTTAGCTCAGGCTCAGCCAAGGGAAGGGCAGATCAACTCTGATAAAGCTGAGATACTTAAAGTTGAAAATGCAGATTATGAGGTTTTGATGGATTATTTAAGAGAAAATAAGATTGACTATTTAATTTTAAGTGATGAGCCGGTATTTGCCAATGTTTTAAGCTGGAGTATTTCCAAACTAAAATCACTCTTTGAACTGGCTGAAATGCTGAAATTTAAAATTATAATTTATGAAACATATTATTTATATGCCCAAAAGCAAAAAGTAGAGGAACTGCTTAATTCAAAGTTTAAGAACAATTTAATTTTGATCAGGGAATTAAGTGATAAAGTTTTTGCCGGCCTTGAATCAGGCTTTGTTTTTCTGCCTGAAAATGATTACTATGAAAGAGAAGCCGATCTGAATAAAAATTTATTGGAAAATAAATTTAAAGCCTTATCTGCAGGTGATCAGCTTATAGAAAATGTACTATCCTATTATTTAGAAAAATATTATTTAACTAAAAGGACTAAACTTTTAAAACAGCGGCTTAAAAACAGAAATCTCTTATTAAAAGATGAGCTGGAAAAAAGTTTCAGAAATATTGAAGTTAAATGCAGTCAGAGTTCTTTTTACAGCATTCTTTATTTAGAAAATGATTTAGATCAAAAGGCTTTTAATAAATTTGCTAAAAAAATAGGAGTTTTGCTGGCAGATCACAGTAATTTTTTAGTGGAGCAAAATAGTAATCAGATTATATTGTCCACCGCAGCACTTGATCAATTCAGTATCAGACAGGGGGTTATCAAATTAGCAAAAATTTATCGGCAATATCTAAGTTAATTTAATTAAGCTATTTTAATTTTGGCTATTTTTTGATAAAATATAATTAGAGAAGCAGAGATGTATTTAGTTGGACATTAATAGTAATGGAGTATTGAGTAGTAAGCAAAGCAAAATAATAGGGGGTAAAAAAAATGACAGAAGTTAACCACGAGATTCTAAAAGATCTTATCAGTTGTCAGGATAGTCCCTGTGTCTCTATTTATATGTCAACTAAACCCGTTCGCAAAGGTGAATTTAAAAAACTGGAGATTGAATTTAAAAATCTGCTGCAGGAAACCGAGAAAAAATTAAAGGATATCTGGGATTATAAGCAGCGAGATGTAGATAAATTCTTAAATGAAGCTGCTACTTTGGCAGCTGATATTAATTTCTGGCAGGAACAAAAAGAAGGTTTGGCCGTTTTTATCAGTGAAAATCAATTCGATTTCTTTAAACTGCCGATAGATCTTTATAACAGTACCCATGTAAGTCAATGCTTTAATTTAAAGCAGTTAATTTCAGGTCTCTGGTATGATAAAAAATATTATATCTTAGCTTTAAGTCCTAACTTAAATCAATTATACAGGGCTGATAGAAATACTTTAGCTGAGATTGAGCTTAAGGAACTACCAACTAATATTAAAGAATTTTTAAATATTGATGATGAAGGTGCTCAGGGATATCAGTCAATGGCCAGAGCAGGAAGCGCTTCGGTATTCCATGGTGAAGGAGCCGCTGATGATGATCAGGAAGATCTGCTGCATTATTTAAAAGAAATAGACAGGGTTGTGTTTAAGAAGTTGAAATCTAAGGATGATTATTTATTAATTGTTGCAGATGACAAGCTGTTTTCTCTTTACAAGGATGAGATCAACAGCTATTCTAATTTATTAGATGAAAATCTAAGTGGTAATGTTAAAGATATGAATAGAAAAGAGTTAAAAGAAAAGAGCTGGGAGATTGTAGAACCTCATATTCATGATTATCTCAAGTCAGTCAAGGATCAATTTGCTGAATTGAAGGGTTCAGAAAAGATCTCAAAAGAGCTTGAAGATATTATAGAAGCAGCTTATTTCAGCCGGGTTGATTCTTTACTAATCAATAAAAAGGCAGATAAAGAGGGAGTTTTTTCTCCTGAAGAAAAAGAGATTAAAGATGTAAATGACAGAGAAAATTATGACCTTTATAATTATGCTGCTGTACAGACTATTTTAAATGGAGGCAAGGTATATCCACTTAGTGAAGATAAAATGCCTGATAATGCTGATATCGCAGCTATTTACAGGTATTAGACTAAGCTATATAATGCTGAAAATCCTTGCTTTTAAATAAAAAATATGTTAAAATTATCAATGTTAATGCCGAAGTGGTGGAATTGGCAGACGCGCTGGATTCAAAATCCAGTGGCCCTTGCGGCCGTGCGGGTTCGACCCCCGCCTTCGGCACCACTTGATATTACAATTATTATAGTGATTTTGAAAGCCCTCAAAAAAGAGGGCTTTTTTCGCTTTTTGGCCAAAATCCTAACGAAATCCTAACATGATTTTTATTTTTTGTGTGTTTTTTGATGTTATTTGCTCAATTATTTTCAAGATATTGATTAAATATTTTTTGAGCTTTTCTTTGAAATTCACTGCATACATGTGAGTAAATATCCATAGTTGTTGTTACACTAGAATGACCCAATCTTTCTGAAATTACTTTTATAGGCACACCTGCTTCGAGAGATATAGTTGCAAAAGTGTGTCTTAAATCATGAAGTCTAAATTCCCCAAGTCCTGCTTTTTTTGCTACTGACTTAAATCTGCGTGATGGAACATCAGGACTGTTCAGTTATCTCTTTCACCAGTCCTTACTTCACGACTTACCAGTCTCTAACTCTACAGTCCAGTTAAACAGACCCTATCTTCATAATATTATCAGCCACGTTTTAGGTTCTCACCAATCGCCCCCTCTGACATATTACTACTGAGGTTATGGTGTTTCTGGCCTACCACCTTTGAGATTAGATTTCTCCCTCCGCCTACCAGCCTGACCCACTGCTTTAAGCAGTGTTTAAACCATTAAAATCTGTTTACCACTCCTGTATTATCTTCAACTTCAACTGCGCTGGCTGTCTTTTGCTAAACTGGCTTTATCCTCCTGCAGGTCGCCCTGCTATCTAAGGACCAGTCATCATAGCTACTACTGACGCCATCTGAACTCTGTATCTGCTTTATCTTAGTTTTCCCGTTCAGGTTATGCCTCGACTTACTAAAACTAGTTTTTGTTTCAGGCAAATACAGAACTCCTCCGGTCAATTATTCTATCTTACTGTCATTCCAACCCTAATCACACCCGTAAATCCAGCCTAGATTGCATTGTTTTTATGCCGGCATTGAGCTTCTTCGTATAGTTGGCGAATCGCCATTTACAGATGCCACCTCTGGTTCACATAATGTTTTGGACTAACAGCACGTATCAGACTCTTCAGATTCCATCTCACGGTGAACACCCTGTCATTGTTGACTTCTACATGATACATGCCACAACATAGGTAGGACTTCCACCTACTATCAGAATAATTTACGGAGCCCACAACTAAATTAAGCGGATTATGAAATTCGCTTAATTAAGAGCATTTAACACAATAAAGTTATTAAATGCATCTTAGGAAGTTTAAATTCTTGTATTATTGTGTAATAGCACTTAATTTTTTAAAGATATTTACGATAATATTAATATAAGATTATATTAATAATTTTTTAAAAGGGATGTTAAGAGAAAATGGAGTTAAAATCATTAAAAAGCAAACTAATTGTAGTCATAGGATTATTAACAATTTTTATTTGTATTAGCCTTGGTATAATGGCTTATCTTAATACTTCTGTAATTATAAGAGCTGAAATTGAAGAAAGAGTTTTAGAAAAAGCTGATGATGTTGGTCAATTAGTGAGATCGAGACTAGATACTCGTATTTAGGAACTAGAAGCTATTGCTAATAGGAAAGTCATTAAAACTATGGATTGGAATCAAATCCAAGAGGTTTTGGTAGATGAAACCGAAAGAACAGATTATGCAACAATAGCACTCGTACAGTTAGATGGATCAACTAATTATATTGATGGCAGCACTTTGGAACTGAGTGATCGTAATTATGTTCAGGAAGCATTTGCAAATAACTCTTATGTTTCAGATATGTTAATTAGTAGGGCAATTAATGAACCAGTAGCTATGGTATCTGTGCCTATTCAAAGGGATGGTGAAATTGTAGGTGCTTTAATTGCAAGAATGCTTGGTGAAGATGTAATTAATATTATTACAGATGTTCAACTAAAAGAAGATGGAAGTGCATTTATGTTTAATAATGCTGGAACATTAGTCGCTCATCAAAATAGAGATTATGTAATGGAGCAGTTAAACCCTATTCAGGAAAACAATGATATGTATAGAGGTTTAGCTGAGTACATGAATAGTGCGATTAACAATCAGAGTGGTTTTTCAAGTTATAATTTTGACGGCCAAGAGTTTTATGGTGGATATACAGAGGTTGAAGGCACAGACTGGATAGTTAGTGTTTCTGCATCAGAGGACGAAGTTTTAGCAGGACTTAATAGAATGAGAAATTTAATTATCATATTTTCTTCTATAATATTAATTTTAGCTCTAATATTTGTCTATTATTTTTCTAACAAAATAACAAAACCTATAATAGAGGTTAGTAATTATGCTAAAAAAATTGCTGATGGAGATTTAAGCCAAAAGGTTTCAGAAAAATTGTTAAGGAAAAAGGATGAAATTGGTCAGCTGGCAAATGCCTTTTCTGATATGAATCATAAATTGAAATCATTAATTGGACAGGTTATTGATATCGCAGGTAATTTATCTGCTTCCAGCCAAGAATTGTCTGCTTCTGGAGAGGAAGTAGCAGCTTCAGCTGAAAATGTTGGTCAGGCAATACAAGATGTAGCTTCTGGTGCAGAAGAACAATCTGCTCAAGTTGAAGAAGCTACCAGTAATGTTGATGAGTTAATAGTTCAGATAGAAGATGTTAAGAATAATTCTAATCAGATGAATAATCAGGCAGATAAAGTAATGAATAATATTAATGAAGGAAACTCTTCAATTGATGAATCAGTAATGAAGATTAAAAATGTTGAAAGTAATTCTAATGAAGTTTCAAGCACTATAAATAGGTTAGGAGATTTATCCGAAAAAATCGGAGAAATTATTGATTTAATTAATAATATAGCAGATCAGACTAATTTACTTGCTTTAAATGCAGCTATTGAAGCAGCCAGAGCAGGAGAAGCAGGAAGAGGATTTTCTGTTGTAGCTGATGAGATTAGAATATTAGCAGAGGAATCATCTAAAGCTACGGATCAAATAAGTGGTTTAATTAACAAAATACAAAATAGTGTGAAAGACGCGATAGGTAAAATGAATAATAACAAACAAGTCGTAGATGAAAGTGTTAATGCTATTGATACTACTGGTAAAGCTTTTCAAAAGATTAACAATGCAGCTGTGAACTTAAGAAATCTTATAGAAGAAATTAGTAATAATGCTGATATAGTAAATCAAAATAGTAACGAGATTGACACTAGCATTAAAGAAATAGCTTCAGTAAGTCAAGAAGCAGCAAGTAATTCTGAAGAAGTTGCCTCTGCTAGCGAAGAACAAAGTGCATCAACTGAAGAAATAGTTAGTGCTGCTGAAGAGTTAGCAAATATGGCAAATAACTTAACAGAGGCTGTGAATAAATTTAAAATATAATATATAAAGTATGTAGTATTGAGAAGATTTATATTGAAAGTTGGTGGCTAAATGGATGTAAAAATAAGTGATTGTTTCGATTTTGATAGACTAAATAAATTGCTCGAAGCTTTTAACCAGGCAACAGATTATGTAACTGCAATTGTTGATCTTGAAGGAAATGTTTTATCTAAATCAGGTTGGAGAGAAATCTGCACTGATTTCCATAGAGCCAAGAAGTGTACCTCAAAAAATTGCAAACAAAGTGATACTATTTTATCTAAGAAGATGTCCGAAGGGGAAGATTATTATGTTTATAAGTGCTTGAATGGCTTAATTGATGTTGTAGTTCCAATTATTATAAAGGGAGAACATTTTGCAAACCTTTTTACAGGACAGTTTTTATTTGAAGAACCCTCCTTAGATTTTTTCAGAAAACAGGCAGAACAATATGACTTTGATCAAAAATTATATCTTTCTGCAGTTAAAAAAGTACCTGTTGTCTCAGAAGAAGAAGTTAAAAACATCATGAAACTCTTAATTGATATAATAGAAATTATTTCAGAGTTAACTGTTGAAAAAATGGAGCAGCAGAAATTAAACAATTTATTAGAAAAATCCTATGATAAATTAAAATTAAGAGAAGAAAAACTTAGTCAGCAAAAAGAAGAACTATTTGCTTCAAACGAACAACTTGCAGCTTATAATGAAGAAATTATTGCTATGAACGAAGAAATGGAACATTCATTAGAGAAAGTGAACTTGCTTAATCATAGATTTGTTAATATGATTGAACTTGTATCAAATATGGAAGATAAAATTCTACTCAGTGAAAAAGATTTTTTTTCTGATCTGTTAAAATATGCTGTAGAGATAATACCAGAAGCTGACTATGCTAAAGCTTTAATAATAAATGCTCAAGATAAATGTGAATTTGCAGATTTGCTTGGGCATGACATCAAAATATTAAAGGAAATGAATTTTGATAAGAAGCTGTTAATTAATCTAAAAAACAAGGAAGTTAGTAATACTGAAGATCATTTATTTGATTTAAATCAAATAGAATCAGAGAAAAGAGAAATGCTTTTAAAAGCATTAAAACCAATCAAGGAATCATTGTATATAAATATCAATATTAATGATCAGATTATTGGCAGAATTGAACTTGATATTAAGAAAGATAGCAGTAAAGAGTTCAGTGATATTAGCAAAAAAATATTAGACTCTTTTTCAACTTTAGCATCTTCATTTTTTTCTTTTAAAAGATTTGATAATTTGCAGGCTAACTTTACCAAAGAATTATTAACCTCTATTATAAAAATAATGGAGATGTACGATCTTTATACTAAGGGACATTCTGAAAATGTGGCAGAATTAGCTGCAGCTGTAGCTAAGGAGATGAAGCTTTCCAAGCAGACAATTAGAGACACTTACTGGGCAGGTCTCGTTCATGATATAGGTAAGTTATTGATACCCATCGATATTATAAATAAAAAAGGCAAACTAACTGATAAAGAGTATGAATTGATTAAAAAACATCCAGTTTGGGGAAATAAAGCTTTGAGTAGTTCTGAAAATTTAAAGCCGATTGCTAAATATATACTTCATCACCATGAAAGATGGGATGGTAGGGGCTACCCTGACGCTTTAAAAGAAAATGAGATTCCTTTAATTTCTCAAATTTTAGGAGTGGCAGATGCCTGGGATGCCATGCTGTCTAATAGAGCTTATCGTAAAGCACTAAGCTATAAAACAGCACTGGCTAAAATCAAAAATAATAGTGGCAGCCAGTTTTCTCCTCTAGTAGCGGATACCCTTATTAAGATTATTGAGGGTGATAAAATAGAACAGCTTAAAGTAGATGTTCTAAATAATGATATTAATGATTCTAAAAATAATAATATTTTAAAAAGCTGAGGCAAACTTTAATGCTGGGGCTCTGGGGTGAGAAATGCATGGTAAGTACATTGAAAAATAGAGTAATTCATTAGTTAGAAGTATTTACTTCTATTGCTTTTGAATAACTTATTAATAGGCATCTCTTAATTATATCTGGTTTCAATTGCTTATAAGTTCATAAAAAGTTATAATGTTATGTATAACACTGTTTCTTAAGGAGATTAGAAGATGCAGAAAAACAATCTAGAACTTAAAGATATACTTTTTGATAGTTTAACTATTATAGTACTGGGGCTTTTATTTATTTTTATTGCACTATTTACCACAGTTGAA
>NZ_JAJFAT010000001.1:284716-326203 GCF_020711195.1 Halanaerobium polyolivorans | reverse complement strand
TATATTACAGTTTGGTCCACTATGGGCATTTTATTTATTATTTTTTTAATTAGTTCAAGTTCATTATACAATCAAGCTATTATATTTATTTAAAAAGTATTTAAATACTGCTCAAGTTCCCAATTTGAGACCTGAGTTCTATAAGAATCCCATTCTGCTTTTTTAGCTATTACAAAATGCTCATATACATGTTTACCTAAAGTAGCTTTGATTAATTCATCACCAGCTAAAATTTCTACCGCTTCATTTATATTAGAGGGCAGACTTTCTATTTGTAATTCTTCTTTGCGTTCTGGAGTCATTTCATAAATGTTTTCCAGTACTTCTGCTGGTGGCTCAATTTCATTTTTAATTCCATCTAAACCAGCTTTTAACATTACTGCAATGGCAAGATAAGGGTTTGCAGTTGGATCAGGATTTCTAAGTTCAAGTCTTGTTCCATTACCACGAGCTGCTGGAATCCTAATTAAAGCACTTCTGTTAGCACTTGACCAGGCAACATAAACTGGAGCTTCATAACCTGGAACTAGTCTTTTATAGGAGTTAATAGTTGGATTAGTGATAGCTGCAATTGCTCTAGCATGTTTTAATATACCACCTATATAATGATAGGCAGTTTTACTTAAACCTAATCTATCATTTTCATCATAAAAGACATTTTCTCCATTTTTAAATAAAGACTGATGGACATGCATACCTGAGCCGTTTTCTCCAAAAATAGGTTTTGGCATAAAAGTAGCATGTAAACCATGCTGATGAGCAATAGATTTGGTAACAAATTTAAAAGTGGCAATATTATCAGCTGTTCTTAAAGCAGGAGCATATTTGAAATCTATTTCGTGCTGTCCAGGTGCAAC
The DNA here is from genome assembly GCF_020711195.1 of Halanaerobium polyolivorans. GTDB lineage: Bacteria > Bacillota > Halanaerobiia > Halanaerobiales > Halanaerobiaceae > Halanaerobium > Halanaerobium polyolivorans. The sequence continues at coordinate 325,346 of NZ_JAJFAT010000001.1, read as the reverse complement.
CTCATGGTGAGATGCCTCTACTTCAAAACCCATTTCTTCTAAAGCTAAAACTATACTTCTTCTAGCATTTATACCTTTATCTACTGGACCTAAATCAAAATAACCACCATTATCTTGAGTTACAGTAGTTGCTTCTCCATTCTCATCTAATTGAAATAAGAAAAATTCTGGTTCAGGGCCTACATTCATTTCATAACCCATTTCTTCAGCTTCTTCTAAAGCTTTTTTCAATACATTTCTGGGACCACCGGAAAAAGGCTCTCCTGTAGGTGTGTAAACATCACAGATTAAACGTGCAACTGATCCACCTTCTTCTGGACGCCAGGGGAAGATAGTAAAAGTATCATAATCTGGTCTCAGATACATATCAGATTCTTGAATCCTTGTAAAACCATCTACAGAAGATCCATCAAACATAATTTTATTATCTAAAGCATCTTCTAATTGATTAACTGTAATTGCAACATTTTTTACTATTCCCAAAATATCTGTAAACTGCATCCTGATAAATTTCACATTTTTTTCTTCGGCCATCTTTAAAATATCTGTCTTTGTTAAAGTTGACATAAAATCACTCTCCTATTTTTTGATTAATATTTTTAAATCTTGATAACAGTATAAGTACTTTTTTTGGGGGTGTCAATAGAGGCTAAAAAAATAAAAAAAGTACTATAAGCCTTGTTATAACAGCGAAGTTATTATAGAAAGATAAATTTTATGCTATTTTAAATACCTGTATACAAATATAATATACTTAATTTTAGCTAAGAAGATTAAAATTTTCTTGAAAATATAAGTAAATTAAAATATTAAATCTTGGTCTTAACTGTAATTAGTATTATAAAGTATTTAAAAGGACTAATAGATAGTATAGAAGATCTAATCTCTTTTAATCACTATTATTAATGTGAAATAAAGCACAATATATTTGTGTTTTTGCTTAAATTCTGATAATCTATAATTAAATAATAAAGCAAAGTTGTTTTCTGCTTTTAGAAGTAGAAAATTTATAATAAACTTTAAAAATTTGCCCAAATGCTATACTAATCCTCTGTAAAGGTGTCCCTGCCCGGGCGCCTTTTTTTCTTTTTCAAAAATTTTCTCTGATTCTTGACAATTTTCTAAAAATAATATATACTATACAAAACATAATAAATAGAAAAGTATTGAGAGGAAGGAAAGTAATTGCATCGATAACAGAGAGTCGGATGAGCTGAGAACCGATATCTAAGCCAATTATTTTTGTAGTCCTTGAACTGTAAAGCTGAAAAAAGTAAGCTTTATCGGCTGCCCAAATGGGCTAAGCATCCGTTATCATATGCTGAGGTATAATTAGTTACAAAACTTTTTTGTGCCAATGAGGCTGTTTTCAGCAAAAATGGGTGGTACCACGTGAGAGAACTCTCGTCCCTACTAATAGTTTAAACTATTAGTAGTGATGAGGGTTTTTTTAAATTAAAATTATAATTTTAAATTAAGAGGAGTGAGTAGAGTGAGTAAAAATAATGAAAAAATGATGAGTGGAGCAGAAATTTTTGTTAAATCTCTAGAAGCAGAAGGAGTAGAAGTTATTTTTGGTTATATAGGAGCAAAGGTTATTACTATTTATGATAAACTTTATGATTCTAAAATTAGACATGTAATGCCTCATCATGAGCAGGGTGGTGTTCATGCTGCAGATGGTTATGCTCGTTCAAGCGGCAAAACAGGGGTATGTATTGCTACATCTGGCCCAGGTGCTGCCAATATGGTTACAGCTTTAGCAACTGCCCATATGGATTCTGTACCTCTTGTTGCTTTTACAGGTCAGGTCCCTAATACTATGATAGGTACAGATGGATTCCAGGAGGCAGATATTAAAGGTATTACAATGCCAATAACTAAAAACAATTATATTGTTAATGATGTTACAGAGATCTCAAGAGTAATAAAAGAAGCTTTTCATATTGCTTCAACTGGAAGGCCAGGGCCAGTCTTAGTAGATTTACCTTCTAATATTTTAGCTGACATGGCAGAATTCAATTATCCTAGCCAGCTTGATCTACCAGGTTACAATCCGACTTATAAGGGGAACAAACTTCAAATTAAAAGAGCTGCAGAACTAATTAATAATGCAGCTAAACCGATTATTTATGCTGGTGGTGGAGCAATAATATCAGGAGCAGAAAAAGAAATTACAGAACTAGCTAAAAAAGCAGAAATACCAGTTACAACAACTTTAAATGGGATTGGTATTTTTGATGAAAATCATTCTTTAAGTTTAGCTATGTTGGGAATGCATGGTACTACTGAAGCAAACTTGGCTATTACTAATTCCGATTTAATAATTGCTTTAGGAGCGCGTTTTGATGATCGAGTAACAGGAAAAATTGACAGTTTTGCTAAAAATGCAGCTGTTATTCATGTAGATATCGATCCAGCCGAAATCGGAAAAATTATTGAAACTCAGGTTCCTATTACTGGTGATGTAAAATCTGTAGTTGAAGAAATCATTCCCAAGGTTAATAAAGCAAAAAGACCTGCCTGGTTAAAAGAAATAGATGAATGGAGAAAAATTGATAAAAAGGCCGATCCTGAAATCAATGATAAATTATTACCTTCTGAGATAATAGAAAGTCTTTATGAACTGACTGAAGGCAAGGCTATTATTACAGCTGGAGTTGGTCAGCATCAGATGTGGGCTGCCCAGTATTATAAATACTCTCGTCCGCGCAGTTTTATTAGTTCAGGTGGACTTGGTACAATGGGTTTTGGTTTTCCAGCTGCTATAGGAGCCAAAATTGCTAATCCAGATCAGGAAGTATTTGCCCTTGTAGGTGATGGAAGTTTTCAAATGAATATTCAAGAACTAGCTACTGCTGCTAAAAATAAGGTTCCGGTCAAAATAATTTTATTTAATAATCAGTATTTAGGTATGGTTAGACAGTGGCAGGAACTATTTTTCGATAAACGTTACTCAGCAACCTGTTTACGCAGACAGATAGATTGTCCACCTCATTGTTCAGGACCTAATCAAGACTGTCCTGAAATGATACCAGACTTTATTCAGGTAGCAAAAGGTTATGGGATTGAAGGCCAGACCATAACTCAAAGAGAAGACATTAAAACTGCTTTAAAAACAGCCTTAGAAGCCAAAGGAAGTTATTTGCTTAACTTTATCATTGAAGAAGAAGAAAATGTATTTCCTATGGTTTCAGCTGGTGGAAGTTTAGAAGATATGATTTTAAGAAAAGAACAGGGAAAATATGCAGATAAATAAAATATAATATAATTCACTAAAAATCCGCTTATTATTATGATACAATAAAAAAGAAAAGCATTAACTACTACAGATAAAATAATAGATAAAGCTATAAAATAATTATCAAACAAGGGGAGATTTTAGTGGATATTCCAACAAAACTAAAAGGGAAAAAGAAGTTTTTGTTTTTCCTTTTAGTTTTTGGTGTTTTAATTAAATATAATTATTTAATCTGGTCTGTTTTTCAAGCTCCATCACTTATTAGTTTGCTTTTTAAGAATATAATTATTACTGCTTTTATTATTTTGTTATTTGATAGTTTTACTAAAAATAATAAAAGAAAGAAGTTAACCTTTGCAATCTATTTCTTTTTTCTAATTTTCTTTTTAGCTAATCTCTGGTACAATAGATATTTTGGTAATTATTTAAGCTTAACAGATATTACTATGGGGCAGGGAATAAGACCATTTAAAGTACTAATTCGCCAATTGATTAGATGGCAGGACATAATTTTTATTATTGAACTACCATTTTTAACTTATTTACTTTTATTTACTAAAGATAAAAGTAAATACAGTTATAACAAAAATTTTTTTAAAGTAAGCAAAGGATTAGATAAATTTATTTTAGCTGGCTTAATTATAATTTTATTAACCTCACAAATTGTTTACAGTAGTTCCCTATTTAAAGAAAAAGGATTTTTGAATTTATATGAATATAGCACACCTGCTTTTGTCAGTGTATATGGTATTATTCCCCTATATATAGCTGAATATAGGTTGATTAGAAAAAGGGATCAAAGAGAAAATAATGCTGCTGAAATAGATGCTGTTGCAACTGAGCAAAAAATGAGTGGAAAATACAAACTCGATAATGTAAAAAATATTATAGTGATTCAATTAGAATCAGTAGATAAGAATATTATTGATTATGAATATGAAGGCAAAGAAATTACACCTTTTTTAAATAAATTGAAAAGGAGCTCGCTTAACTTTACAGATATTTATGCCCATCATATTAATGGTAGTTTTGATGCTGAATTTTCATTTTTAACTTCTTTATATCCTATTAATAGGAATTATGCTTTTAAAACAAATGATATGGCAGAATTTAAGACCTTAAATAGAATTTTAGCTGAAAAGGGGTTTCAAACTCTTGCCTTTCATGGAAATGATGATGGTTTCTTTTATCGTGATAAAGGTTATTTAGAAATGGGTTTTGATAAGTTTTACAGTCGAGATCATTTTTCAGCTTCAGAAGGGCTCATTGGTGATGAGAGCTATTTGGGAATTAATGATTATGATTTTTTTGATCAATCTTTAGATTATTTAGCAGAAGCTGAAGAAAATATTTTTGCTCTTTTAATATCGGTCAGCAGTCATACTCCATTTGATTTTTATCCTGAAGAAAAAAGTGTTGAAGAATTTGAGGATATTAGGCCTAAAATAGTTAAAGATTACTTCAATTCAATGGCATTTGTGGACAAATCATTAGAGATGTTTTTTAAAGGTTTAAAAGAATTATCTTTATATGAAAATACCTTATTTGTTATTTATTCTGACCATGTAGCTGATATAAATAGTGATAAATATAGTTCAGGCGGGAATTTTCTGGCAAATAGAAATATTAAAGAACCAGAGCATATACCACTGTTTATTTATCATCAGGATATAAGTCCTAGAGAAATTGACAAAACTGGTACCCATACAGATATAGCACCAACAATTCTTGATATTTTAGCTTATCCTGAAAATCCTAAAGAATTTTTAGGGATATCTTTACTTAAAGAAATTGAAAAACCAGTCTTCTTTTTGCATGAAATCCCCCAAATATTATATAAAGACCAACTATATTTAAGACTGCCAGCTACTGCTGATGGAGAAAGAAATTTTACTAAGATTGCTCGAAAAGTTGATTCAGCACAAAGAGAGCATCAATTTAGCTCAGAAGAGAAGGCAAGAATGGATCAAATTATAAATTACATGCAGAAGATAATGAACACTATTTTAAGTGAAGATTAGCTATTTTAAAAAGGGGGCAAAACAATGAAAAATAAATTAAAAAAAGGCTCCATTTATTTATTCTTAATGCTATTAATTGCAGCAGTTATTTTTTCTTTAAACTATTTCTATGCTAATAGAATTGCTGAAGATATTGAAAAAAGCATCAGAGCTTATGCAGATCAAGAAGGTTATCAGATTAGAGAGCTGCAGACAAGTGTAAATCCTCTTTTAAGAACTATAAATATCAATAGTTTAAAGCTTTTAGAATCTGAAAATTTTAACCTTGAAATAAGTGATTTAGAAATTAATTTGAGCTGGCAGCAGTTAATACATTATATTCAAGCAGGTGATTTGAATCTATACAGAGACTTTAAAATGGAAATTGATAACTTTAGCTATTCAGATTTAAAAGATGATTATCAATTAAACTTTAAAGAAAGCCGCATAACTTATCAGGGTAGTGCAGATTTTGAGCAATTTGCTGAAAGCAAGGATTTTTTTACTTCAGACCATGATATTGATTTTAGAGCTGAAGAACTTAAAGTTGATTACCCTTATTATAGGCGCTATGGAATTACTAGAGATAGTTGGGAGAGATTATCTTATTTTGACAATCTTGTTTTAAAAGCTAATTATAATTCTCAAACAAAGGAATTATTAATAGAAGAATTTGATTTAAGTGGAGAGTTTTTGAGTTATCACTTTGATCTAGAAGCGGTTTTAATGGATATTGATGAAGAAGAAATTTTAGCAGAAGATAAAATTTTAATAACTAATGATTCAGCAAAAGCCTTTAAAGATCTTAAAGCTAATTACAATTTTTCTTTTGCCGGAAGTGCTTTAGAAATATTAGAAAATGATTATTTTGAAGATCTTCAGCTTGATTCTTTTAGCTTTGATGGTTATTTTGATCTATATTTAGATGAGCTTGAAGATATGAGTTATCATCCCAATCAACTTAATTTAAACTTAGAGTTGAAAGATTTGAAATTATTGTTTTCAGAAGAGCTAAGTCAGCAAATAAATCAGAGTACATTTGGAATTTTAGCCAGAGATCAGCTTTTTTCTATAGAAATCAATTTATTTAATTATCTTCAGGATTATACCCATCCTAGAGGTAGTACTGAATCTAGGCTTGAATCTCCTTTTGCAGATGCTCAACTAATTGCTGATTTTAATTACAGCCAAGAAACTCCTTATTTAACTAATGCACAGTTAAGATTTAGACCTAAAAAAGAATCAGCCGAGCAGCTGCTCCTATTTTTACAGCTGATTTTTAAGCTTGAATTTGAAGAAGATGAAGCAGGATATTATATTATAGAGGCCTGGGGAGATATTGATGATCTGCAGTTTAATTAAAAAGTACTTTACAACTCAAGATTAAAATGCTAAAATAATTATTAGTATTTTAAAATTAAATATACTAGCGAGGATGGGTGTAATTCCCTACCGGTGGTTAAAGTCCACAAGCCTATTTAGGGTTGATCTGCTGAAATTGCAGAACCGACAGTAAAGTCTGGAAGGGAGTTAGTAGAATAACTTTTAAGATTTTCAATTGATATTAAAGATAATTAGCTCTTTAACAGCTAATTATGGCTAGATTTATAATGCTGTTAAAAGTGAATTGGAAATCATAACTATGAATTTAACAACCCTTCCTTTTTTTGGAGGGGTTTTTTATTTGAAGTAGTTATTTAATTAAAGAATGGGGGGATAATTGTGGAAGAAAAGTTTTCAATTAATGATATCAGATATATGGCAAGAGCACTTGAAATCGCAAAAAAGGGAGAGGGTAGTGCATCACCCAATCCTATGGTTGGTGCAGTTTTAGTAAAAAATAATGAGATTATTGGTGAGGGATACCACAAATTTTATGGTGGGCCTCATGCAGAAGTTTATGCATTAAAAGAAGCAGGTCAAAAGGCCACCAATGCTGATATCTATTTAACTTTAGAGCCATGCAGCCATTATGGTAAAACACCTCCCTGTGCTAATAAGTTAATTGAAGCTGGGATAAAAAGAGCAGTTATTGCTATGGTAGATCCAAACCCTGAAGTATCTGGAAGAGGGATTGAACTTTTAAAAGAAGCCGGGATAGAAGTAGAAGTAGGTTTGATGGCAGAAAAGGCCAAAGAATTAAATGAAGTTTTTTTAAAGTATATAACAAGTGAATTTCCCTTTGTTTATTTAAAAAAAGCTCAAACTTTAGATGGTTTTATTGCAAGTTCTACCGGCCATTCTAAATGGATAACAAACGAAAAAGCTCGCTTAGAAGGTCATAAGTTACGCCATAAAGTAGATGCAATAATGGTTGGTATTGGAACCGTTCTAGCTGATGATCCATCTTTAACAACGAGATTGGCTGAGCAAAAAGGAATTGACAGTTTAAGGGTTATACTTGATCCTAATTTAGAGATGCCTTTAGATGCTAAAATTATAAATCAAGAATCTACTGCTTCAACCTTATTGATAGTATCTCAGGCAAATTTAGAAAACAATGCAGACTCCATACAGAAGAAAAAAGAGAAAATTCTAGCTAAAAATAATGTAGAAATCATCGGTGTTCCAGCAGAAAAAAATGAAATATTAGATTTAGAATCTATTTTAAAAAAACTACATGATTTAAAGATTAGCAGTATTTTGCTTGAAGGAGGAGCTAAATTGAGTTATTCATTTTTAAAAAAAGGTTTAGTTGATAAATTATATTATTTTATAGCTCCTAAAATTTATGGTGGTAATGATGGAATTTCCTCATTTTGTGGTAAAGGACCAAAATTGATGTCAGATTCAAAGGATATTAAAATTTTAGATAGAAAATTTTTGGATGATAATATACTTTTAATTGCTAAAGTAAAAGAGCAATGAATTTATAGCGGGAGGTGTGCTTAATTGTTTACTGGAATTATACAGGAAAAAGGAGAATTTGTCCGAAAAATGAAAGGCAATAATAAATATCAGTTAGAAATTAGTGCAGAGTCTGTTCTAAAAAATGTTAAAACAGGAGATAGTATTGCAGTTAATGGTGTTTGTTTAACTGTAGTTGATTTTTCCGATAACTATTTTAGAGCTGATGTGATGCCTGAAACCTTAAAAGCTACTAATCTTGGTCAATTAGCTAGGGGAGATATAGTTAATTTAGAACAGGCCCTAAGACCAGATGATTTTATTGGTGGCCACTTTGTAACAGGTCATATTGATGATACAGCTGAGGTAAAAAAAGTTTTTACAGAACAGAATGCGAAAATAATTAAGATGGAGCTTTCTGCTGAAATAGAAAAATATATTGTTAAAAAGGGCTCGGTTGCCATAAATGGAGTTAGTCTAACTGTAATGGAAATAGAGGATGATCTCATGACTATCTCTTTAATCCCAGAAACCTGGTCAGAAACTAATTTAGCTGCTCTTTCTGTAGGAGATAAGGTTAATATAGAAACAGATATGCTGGGAAAATATATTTATAAGATGTTAAAAAGGGAAGAAAACCAGGAAAAAAAGAGTAAAATTTCTAAAGATTTTTTAGCGGAAAATGGCTTTATTTAAATCCACTTAAAGCTTAATTATTAAATTTATTTAGAGAGGGAGATATTGATGGATAAAATAGAAGATGCAATAGCTGACATAAAAGCAGGGAAAATGGTTGTTGTGGTTGATGATGAGGATCGTGAAAATGAAGGTGATCTGCTTATGGCAGCAGAAAAGGCTACTAAGGAAACTATTAATTTTATGATTAAAGAAGGAAGAGGTCTTGTCTGTACACCGGTTGAAGAAGATATCATTGAAAGACTTGATCTACCAATGATGGTTGATAAAAATACAGAAACTCATTCAACAGCTTTTACAGTTTCCATCGACCATGTTGATGTAACTACTGGGATTTCTGCTCAAGAGAGAGCCCATACGATTTTGAAAATGGTAGATGAGGATTCTCAACCATCTGACTTTATGCGGCCTGGTCATGTATTTCCATTAGGAGCTAAAAAAGGTGGGGTACTGAGAAGGGCAGGTCATACAGAAGCTGCAGTTGATTTGGCAAAATTAGCCGGTCTGAAACCAGCAGGTATTATTTGTGAGATAATTAAAGAAGATGGCGAAATGGCTAGAATGCCTTATTTAAAAGAATTTGCTAAAAAACATGACTTGAAATTAATTTCAATTGAGGATCTAATTCAATATAGAAAAAAGGAAGATAAGTTAATTAAAGAAGCTGCTGCAGCGGAACTACCAACTGAGTTTGGTGATTTTAAAATTAAAATTTATACTACAAATGTTGATAATAAAGAACACATCGCAATTATCAAAGGTGATGTAGAAGGTAAAGAAAATGTATTAGTTAGGGTTCACTCTCAATGTATTACAGGTGATATCTTTGCCTCTAAACGCTGTGATTGTGGAGAACAGCTTGCAGCTGCACTACAATTAATCGAAGATGAAGGTCAAGGAGTAGTTCTTTATATGCGTCAGGAAGGTAGAGGTATTGGACTGGCAAATAAAATAAGGGCATATAATTTACAGGATAAGGGGATGGATACTGTAGAAGCAAATGTTGCTTTGGGATTTGAGGTTGATATGAGAGATTATGGTATAGGAGCTCAAATTCTAGCAGAGCTTGGTTTATCAAGTTTAAGGCTGTTGACAAATAATCCTACCAAGATTGTAGGGCTGGAAGGTTATGGGCTTGAAGTTACTGAAAGAATACCAATTGAAATTGACCCAAATAAAGATAATGAATTTTATTTAAAAATCAAAAAAGATAAGATGGGCCATCTTTTAGATTTTAATGAATAAGGATTGCTCTTTGCTTTACCCTGAAAAGCATTAAATCTAAATTAAAAATATTAATATAAAGGAGAATTATAATGCATAAAACATATGAAGGTAAATTAATTGGTGATGGTATTAAAGTCGGTATAGTTGTGGGGCGTTTTAACGAATTTATTTCTGGCAAATTACTTGAGGGAGCCTTAGATGCTTTAAAAAGGCATAATGTGGCTGAGGAAGATATTGAAATAGCCTGGGTACCTGGTTCTTTTGAAATGCCTTTAACTGCAAAAAAAATGGCAGCTTCTGATAAATATGATGGTGTAATTGCACTTGGAGCTGTAATTAGAGGTGAGACCCCTCATTTTGATTATGTATCTGCTGAGGTGTCTAAAGGTTTAGCAAATGTAGGTTTAGACCTTGAAAAGCCAGTAATTTTTGGTGTTTTAACAACTGATACAATAGAACAGGCTATTTCAAGAGCTGGAACTAAATCTGGTAATAAAGGTTATGATGCAGCAGTCTCTTTAATTGAAATGGTTAATCTTTTTGAAGAAATTGAAAAATAATTAATATTATAATAACCCGGGCTTTTAGCTCGGGTTATAATTAACAATTTTCTTATAAAAGCAGGAAGTTTAAGAATTATCTATAATAAATAAATTAGTATTTTAAAATTTTTCACAATATTCTTTCAAATTATTTACTTTAATTGCAATTTCTAATTGTAGGCTGAATTTGTGAGGAGGTATAAAATTGAAAACTCAAAAATATATACTTGGTATTGATCAGGGGACCTCTGGAACTAGAGCTTTGCTTTTAAATGATGATTGGGAAATTCATTCTCAAGGCTATTTTGAACATCAGCAATATTATCCAAAACCAGGCTGGGTAGAACATGATCCGGCAGAAATATGGGAAAAAACCAAAAAATCATTGGCTCAGGCAATTAAAAATGCTCAGATCAATAAGTCAGATATAAAGGCTTTAGGGCTTGATAATCAGGGTGAAACCGTAATTGTTTGGGATAAAAATACTGGTCAAGCTATTTATAATGCAGTTGTCTGGCAGGATAGGCGCACCTCAAAAATGGCAGATAAGTTAAAAAAAGATCATGGAAAATTAATCAAGAAAAAAACTGGAGTTGTTGTTGACTCATATTTTTCTGCTTTAAAAATAAAGTGGATTTTAGATAATGTTGAAGGTGCCAGAGAAAAAGCCGAAAAGGGTGAATTACTGGCTGGTACAACTGATACCTGGTTGATCTGGAATATGACTGGTAGAAGATTACATATGACAGACTATTCTACTGCTTCTAGAACAATGCTGTTAAATATCCATAATAAAAAATGGGATAAAGAGATTTTAGATATCCTTGATATACCTCTTAAGATTCTGCCTGAATTAAAAAATAGTAGTGGAGTATATGCTAAAACAGATCCTGATTGTTTTTTAGGACTTGAATTACCTATAGCAGGAAGTGCTGTAGATCAGCAGGCTGCTTTATTTGGTCAGACATGTTTTGAAGCTGGTACAGTTAAAACAACCTATGGGACAGGATGTTTTATGCTGATGAATACTGGTGATAAAATAGTTAATTCAGAAAACGGTCTACTGACCACAGTTGCCTGGGGCTTAGATGATAAATTAACTTTTGCCCTTGATGGAGGAGTATATATTACTGGTGGAGCAGTTCAGTGGCTGCGTGATGGCTTAAAAATCATTGATAATGCTGCCCAATCCGAAACAATGGCTAAAGCTGTAGAAGATACTGGTGGAGTATTTTTTGTCCCCGCTTTTTCCGGTTTAGCTGCACCTCACTGGGATCAGTATGCAAGAGGAACTTTAATTGGTATAACCGGTGGGACGGAAAGAGAGCATATAGTCAGAGCAACTTTAGAAAGTATAGCTTATCAGGTCAATGATAATCTTAAAGTTATGAAAAAAGACTCTGGTATGGATATAGATGTTATGAGGGTTGATGGTGGAGCAGTAGTCAATGAGTTTTTGATGCAGTTTCAGGCAGATATTTTAGATATTCCTGTTGATGTTCCTGCAATAACAGAAACAACTGCTCTAGGAGCAGCATATTTAGCAGCTTTAGGTATAGGTATTTTTGATGATTTAGAAGAGATTGCGAAGAAATGGAAATTAGCAAAACGCTATGAACCTCAAATGAGCAGTAAAAAAAGAGAGTATTTAATCGGTCGTTGGCAAGAAGCGGTCAAAAGATCTAAAGACTGGGCCAAAGGTGAATAAGCATGTCACTTAATTTAAATATAGATAACTTTGGAGAGGGAGAGGATCAAGATGAAAGAGCACTATGATATTGTAATAATTGGTGCTGGAGCAATTGGTAGTGCGATTGCCAGAGAATTATCAAGATATAAATTAGATGTTTTACTTATAGAGAAAAATGTAGAAATTGGTGGAGAAGCGACTACATCTAATAGTGCTATAATCCATACAGGTTATGATGCTAAACCAGGTACTTTAGAATCTAAATTAGTGGTAGGAGCTAACCCAATGTATGATCAATTATGTGAGGAGTTAGATGTACCATTTAAAAAAGTAGGGGCTATTTTAGCAGCTGTGACAGAAGAAGAGCTAAAAACATTAACCCAAATAATAAAAAAGTCTTATCAAAATGGAGTATATGATATTGAATATTTAAGTGGAAAAGAAATCAAACGTCGCGAAAATGATCTCAGTGATGATGTCAAGGGGGGTATTTATATCCCTAGAGAAAGTATTATTGATCCATTTATTTTAAACATAGCTTATGCAGAAAATGCTTACACAAATGAAGTTGATATTAGTTTATCTACTAAAGTGACTGATATAAAAACTAAGAAAAACAAAATAAAAAGTGTTATCACAAATAAAGGAGAAATAAATTGTGATTATGTAGTTAATGCAGCTGGGGTATACTGTGATGAAATTGCTGAAATGGTAGATTTATGTGATTTTAAAGAACATCCCCGTAAAGGTGAGTTCTTTATTTTAGATAAAAATGTTTCCTATCAACTAAATCACATTATTTTACCGGTACCGACTAAATTAACTAAGGGTAAATTGATAACCCCTACCATTCATGGTAATTTGTTATTGGGGCCAACTGCAGAAGATATTGAAGATAAAAGAGATAAATCAACAACAAAATCAGGTTTAGAGAGTATTATTGAAGATGTAAAAAAAAGAGTGCCTAAAGTAGAGGCAAAAGATTCTATTAAACAATATGCAGGTTTAAGACCAACAAGGACTCCAGAAGGTTATCATATCGAAAGTTATGATTTAAAAGGATATATAGGCTTATCTGGAATAAGGTCAACCGGTTTAACTTCTTCTCCAGCGGTAGCTAAATATGTAGTTGATTTACTTAATCAAGAAGGGGTAGAACTTGTTTTTGATCCAGATTTTGATCCTAAGCGTGAAGGCATAAAAAAATTCAGTCAATTATCCTGGTCAGAAAAAGAAGAATTAAAGCAAAAAGATAGTAAGTATGGTCAGTTAATCTGTAGATGTGAGGAAGTAACTGAAGCAGAAATAGTTGCAGCTATTAATAGACCATTAGGGGCTACTACTCTAGATGGAATTAAAAGAAGGGTCCGTCCGGGAGCCGGAAGATGTCAAGGTGGATTTTGTAAACCAAGGGTTTTGAAAATAATTTCTAGAGAATTAGATATTCCTGTAAGTGAAATTCTCAAAAAAGAAAAGGGAAGTAAGGTTATTTCCAGAAGCAAAATTTAATAATTGAGGATGATAACTATGTATAATATAAAAATATTTAATGCAGGAAAAGATGATTTAAAAGAGGTTTTTGCTGTTTTTAGTAATGCTTTTGTTAATGAGGGAATTAGTAGTTATATTTTTGATTTTTCTAAAAAAAAGAGCAAAAAAGTATTTTCTCGCCTTAATATGATAATAGGTGAGTTATATTTAGCAGAAGGAAATCAGATTTTGGCTGCTAAAAGTGAAAACAAAATCGTTGGTAGTGCTATATTAGCTAAAGATTATGAGCTTTCTGATGCAGAATTATTTAAACATATTTTAAGCAAAGATATTGCTTTACTAGCTTCAGTTTTATGCCGTCTAAATTTCATTAGGGCATATAAAGTACATAAAGCCTCAAAAAAGCCGGATAAACTTCCCGATAAATTTATGACTCTAGATATGCTGGCAGTAGACCCAGCTTATCAAAATCAGAGCATTGGAACCCAATTGTTAAATAAGGTTCATAAAATTGCTGAAGAAAGTGGTGAATATAAGGGAGTTTATTTAATCACCGGTGAAAAAGAAAACGAAGAACTATATCAATATTTTGGCTATAAAACAATAGAGGTCAAAAAAGCAAGTAAACTGAATATTTATCATATGTTTAGGGAAAACAGCAATTAAAGCAAAGGCCTTATTTTTTATCTATTTTCAATTTACTATAAACAGATAAAGCTAAGGCTTTTTTCCCAAGGTCTCTTTATTTAGCTTATTCACTGCTAAAAATAAATCTGCCGCTTAAGGCATAGATAACTGCTATAACTGTCATCAGAGTAATTACAGCAACTTTAGAATCAGGTTTTTCAATTTGTTCTTTTTCTATATTTAATCAAATCCTTTTTATATATTTATATTAGTGAATTTTTGCACACTTATTATATAATAACTATTTTTCTGCCAAAATTCAAATAAATTTATGGCTGGATATTTTAACTTAACTTAATCTTGAGTAATCTACTTACTATTAATCAATATAAATTAATAATATTCTATAAAGAGAACAGTAGAATATTATGAATTAAATATATATAGGAGGTAGATTAGATGAATTATTTAATAGTTATGGCAGTTGTCTTAGTGAGTGTTTTTGGCATGACAGCTAGTGTAATAGCCCAGACTGAAATTCCCTATGATCAGAAAATGAGAGATGTAGAAACTGAAACAGCAAGTTTTGCTTTAGGCTGTTTTTGGGGTCCAGATGCCTCTTTTGGTGCCTTAGAAGGTGTTATAAGAACAAGGGTTGGTTATGCAGGTGGAGAGACAAAAAACCCCACCTATAAAGCAATTGGTGATCATACAGAAACAATTGAAATCGATTATGACCCTAAAATAATTTCATTTAGAGAATTAGTAGAAATTTTCTTTAACAGTCATAATCCCTATCAAAGAGCATACTCTAAGCAATATGCTTCCTTAATTTTGTATCAAAATGAAGAGCAAAAAAAGACAGCACTTGAGCTTAAAGCTGAGCTTGAAGCTGAAAATTCTGCTCAAATTCAGACAGAAATAAAAGAATTAACACAATTTTATTTAGCTGAAGATTATCATCAAAAGTTTAGATTACAGCAAAATGCGAAATTTAAAAATCATTATTTAGCTAAAATGTCAATGGAAGAATTTATTAATTCTCCTGCTGTAACAAAAGCCAATGCCTATATAAATGGAAATGGTTTAAGGGGTAATATTATTAAAAATATAGGAGAACTTGGGCTTTCAGAAGAATTACAGGAAAAACTATTAGAATTTAATGATATAGATCCAGCAGAGTGTACAAGTTTTTGTGCAACTCAAGCTGCTGATAGTGTAGAAATAAATGAAGCAGAAAGTGATGCAGAATTGAGAGAGCGTTTAACTGATCTTCAGTACAAGGTTACTCAACTTGATGCAACTGAACCTGCGTTTAATAATAAATACTGGGATAATAAAGAGCCGGGTATTTATGTTGATATAGTTTCAGGAGAACCATTATTTTCATCTATAGATAAGTTTGATTCAGGTACAGGCTGGCCCAGTTTTAGCAGACCTTTAGTTGAAGAAAATATAATTGAAAAAGAAGATAATTCATTCTGGATGAAGAGAGTTGAGGTTAGAAGTAAAAATGCTGATTCTCATTTAGGCCATGTATTTGAAGATGGCCCTCAGCCAAGTGGCTTGAGATATTGCATTAATTCTGCTGCTTTAAGATTCATTCCGGCTGCAGAATTGGCTGAAGAAGGATATGAAGAATTTGAAGCTCTTTTTGAATGATTTTTATTAAGTGAAAATATTATTTTTAAAAATACAATTAAGCGGCAAAAACTCATTGCTTTTGGGTTTGAGCCGCTTTTTTTTAATTCAGTGAATTTACTTCTTTAGTCTTCAAATTTGAATTTAATTAAAATAGAGCAGAAAATCATTAAAATAATTTATTAATTTAATTGATTAAAGTATATAATTTATGTTAAAATTAACTTGCTTAATAAATCTGAGCATAATTGCTCAAATAAAAATATAAAGGGAGGATTTATTTTGTTAACTAATCCAGTAGTAATCTCAGTAATTGTAATGACTGTATTATCATTGTTAAAACTAAATGTAATTTTAGCTTTAATTATGGCAGCTTTAGTTGGAGGGACTCTTTCCGGTCTTTCAATTGGAGAAACAATGTCAACTCTAGTTGGTGGAATGGGAGGAAATGCAGAAACTGCTCTAAGCTATATTTTATTAGGAGCTTTAGCTGCATCAATCCACAAAACTGGTTTGGCAGCAATATTGGCCAAAAATATGGCTAAATGGATGCAGGGGAAAGGTACTGTTCTAATTTTAATTATTGCTTTTGTTGCTTCATTATCTCAAAACCTAATTCCGGTCCATATAGCTTTTATTCCAATTTTGATTCCGCCCTTAATTGGAGTTATGAATAAACTTAAAATTGATAGAAGGGCTGTTGCCGTAGCTTTAACATTTGGTTTAAAAGCACCATATCTTGCTTTACCAGTTGGTTTTGGATTAATTTTTCATAATATTATTAGAGATCAAATGATAGAAAATGGAATGCAGGTAACTAACTCCATGATCGCTAGTGTGATGTGGGTTCCAGCATTGGGAATGGTAATCGGTCTAATTTTAGCAGTTTTTTATACTTATAAAAATGAGAGAGAATATAAATCACTTGAAGAGCTAGACCTAGCAGATGAAATAAATGGTAAGCAGAAAATTGAAAAATTCAATACCAGCCATTTTGTTGCATTAGTAGGAGCAGCTGCAGCTTTAGCAATTCAACTTATAACAGACTCTTTACCATTAGGAGCAATAGTTGCTTTAACCATTATGTTAGTTTTTAGAGCTATAAAATGGAAAGATATCGATGACTTAGTAAATGACGGAATTGGAATGATGGGTTTTATTGCTTTTGTTATGCTGGTTGCTTCTGGTTATGGGGCAGTCATTAGAGAAACAGGTCAGGTTGCAGTTTTAGTTGAAAATGTATCTGCTTTGATGGGAGATAGTTCTTTGATATCTGCTTTTATCATGGTTTTTGTTGGTTTAATTGTTACAATGGGAATCGGAACTTCTTTTGGTACAATTCCAATTTTAGCTGTAATATATGTACCGTTAGCAACTGCTACCGGCTTTAGTCCTTTAGCAACAATTGCTTTAATTGGTACTGCAGCTGCTTTAGGTGATGCCGGGTCACCAGCTTCAGATAGTACCCTAGCACCTTCTGCTGGACTTGATATAGATGGTCAGCATGATCATATCTGGGACACCTGTGTACCAACCTTTATTCACTTTAATATTCCAATTATGATTTTTGGTATTATAGCAGCTCTTGTATTTTAATTAATACTTAAGAGCCAAGCTGTTTTAAGCTAATATAAATTCTATTAATCGTCTACTTTGATATTGAATTGATATTCTATCTGGTAGGCGATTTTGCTTTTGGAGAAGGAAATGTTAAACTTAAGTTGTAATTTTCATTAAAATATTATTAAAATCACAAATATGATTGAAGATAAAATAACAATGCATTATAATATAAGTGGATATTTATTATAAGACAATCTAAAATCTAAAGAGTTTTAATAAAAAACTGGAGTGGTGAATTTGTCAAAAATTAATTGGTCAAAATTAATAAGTGGAACAGATATTAGAGGTAAGGCAGTAGAAACTGAAAATGGCCCAATTGAATTAAGCAATCAAGTAGTTTATGGAATTGGAGATAGTTTTTCTAAGTGGTTAGCAGAGAAGAAAGATAAAAAGCTTAATGACTTAACAATAGCAGTTGGCCATGATTCTAGGATATCAGCTCAAAGGCTTAAAAATGCTTTGTTAAAAGGTTTATCCCATAATGGGGCTAAAGTATATGATGCAGGTTTAGCCTCTACACCAGCTATGTTTATGGCGACAGTTTTAGCTGGCCACCAATATGATGGTGCAATTATGATAACAGCAAGCCATCTTCCTTATGATAAAAATGGTTTTAAGTTTTTCAGCAGAGAAGGTGGTTTAGAAAAAGAAGATATTAAAAATATCCTAGATTTAGCTGCTCAAAGTGAAGCAGAGATTAGAGAAAACTATCAAAAAGAAGAGGACAAAGTATTAAAAGCTGAAAAGATCGATTTAATTTCTGACTACTGTAATCACTTAAAATCAATTATTAGAGATGAACTTAAAGAAGGGATTGATAAAGATAAACCTTTGGCTGCTTCAAAAATAATTGTTGATGCTGGGAATGGAGCAGGAGGCTTTTTTGCCGATAAAATATTAAAAGAGCTTGGAGCTGAGATTGAAGGAAGTCAATTTCTAGAAGCTGATGGTTATTTTCCTAATCATCCTCCCAACCCAGAAGACAAAGAAGCCATAGAATCTATTAAACAAGCAGTTATTGAAAATGATGCCGATCTTGGTATAATTTTTGATACAGATGTTGATCGAGCAGCAGTAGTTGATAGTAATGGTCAGGCAATTAATAGAAATAAATTAATTGCTTTGGCTTCAAAGATAGTTTTAGAAGACTACCCAGGCTCAACAATAGTGACTGATTCTGTAACTTCAGTTGGTTTAAATAAATTTATTGAAGATAAACTGGGTGGTGTTCATCATCGTTTTAAAAGAGGTTATAAAAATGTAATTAATGAGGCTAAAAGATTAGAAAGTGAAGGTCAAACCGTACCACTTGCTATAGAAACCTCTGGTCATGCAGCATTTAAAGAAAATTATTTTTTAGATGATGGTGCCTATATGGTTGCTAAAGTATTAATTAAAATGGCTAATTTAAAAGCTCAAGGAATTAATAATATTGGAGTTCTGATTTCAGACTTAGAAGAAGCAGAGATCAAAGAAGAATATAGAATGAATATAAAACTGGAAGACTTTCAAGAATATGGACAGGATATAATTAATAATTTAAAAAATTATATAAAAGTCTTTGCTAATTGGGAAGTCGCTCCCAGAAATTATCAGGGGATTAGAGTAAATTGTGGTGATAAGGACTGGTTTTTGTTAAGGATGTCATTACATGATCCTGTTTTAGTTTTAAATGTTGAATGTGATGATAAAAGCAAACTAGAATATATTAAAGCTGAGTTAAGAAAATATTTAGCTAATTATGATAAGGTAGAACTTGAAAATTTACAATAATCTTATAAGAAGTTATTAGGGGGAATAAATATGCAGTATAGAAAAATAGCTGGTACAGATCTCGAGGTCTCTGCAGTTGGCCTGGGAACCTGGGCCTATGGCAATGATACATTTGGCAGAGTTGATGACCAAAAATCTATTCAGGCTATTAAAGCAGCAGTTTTTTCTGGGATTAATTTAATCGATACTGCTCCGGCATATGGAGATGGTCATGCAGAAAAGATAGTTGGTCAAGCAATAAAGGGTATTAGAGATCAAGTAATAATTGCCAGTAAATGTGGAACTTATAGAGATGGTCCTAAATATATTAGGGATTTAAGCCCTCAGAGAATTAGAAAAGATCTTGAACTCTCTTTATCTAGGCTTGAAATTGATCAAGTTGATATCTATCAAATTCATTGGCCTGATCCTGATACAGCACTCGAAGAAAGTGTAGAAGAACTACAGAAATTGAAAGAAGAGGGCAAATTCAAATATTTAGGAGTCTGCAATTTCGATCTCAATTTAATGGAGAAAATTGCGAGTTTAACTGATATTATCAGTTTACAGCCACAATATTCACTTTTAAAAAGGGATATTAAAAAAGAGATTCTACCCTATTTAGTTGAAAATAAATTAGCAGCTTTAAGTTATGGTACCTTAGGCGGTGGAATTTTAAGCGGTAAATACAAAAAAAGACCTGATTTTAGTGGTGAAAAAGAAAATAGAGATTCATTTTATCCCTTTTTCAAAGCAGAAAATTGGGATCTAGTTCAAAAGTTGATTGAGCTTATCGAAGATATTGCAGCAGCTAATAGCAAAACAGCTGCCCAGGTAGCAATTAACTGGGCTATCAATCGAGCAGGTATTACAACTGCTTTAGTTGGAGCTAAAAACAAAAAACAGGCTGCAGAAAATGCAGGTGCTGCAGATTTTAACTTAAGTGAAAAAGAAATGCAGTTATTAACTGATAAATCTGATCAAATAATTACTAAACTTAATTTAGAATAATAAAAAAAAAATAAGCGGACAAATTTAACAGCTGCTAATTTTTGTCCGCTTATTTGAAGCACTTATTCTTCTTTTTCCAGCTTAGATTCTTCTTTTTTCTTTTGCTTACAAGTATTTATTTTTTCTAAAAGTTCTGGCACTTTTTCAATTAACTTATCAAGTGAACCTCTTGTGTTTACCGGCATCATTTCTACCTGATTATCTTTAATAACCAATATTGCATCTGGTGATATCTTGCAGCCTAAGCCACCACCTCCACCACTGTCATTTTTTTCTTCACCAATACCTCCACCTAAACCAAAAGAGGCAGTTATTATTGGTATCAACTTGATATCATCAACAACTATTGTTTCACCAATTTAAAATAATTTTACCTGCTATTTCTAGATCTCCTTTAAATTCGCTGGCCTGCCAGCAAAGATCTGCATTAAACACTCCTTTCTTAAATAAGTTTTTAAAACTATAATAATATGCATAAAATAAGCCGCTATAATAGGGGTCAGAAAAGGCTAAATCCATTTTTATTTTTAAAAGATTATTTTTTAAATGATTTAATAATTTAACTATGAATTGAAAAAGATGATTAAGATTATTCTGATTAATTATTTTAGCTATTTCAGCAAAATCAAATTTCTTTTTAATTGACTTTATTTCTTTTTTAGTATTATTTTCATTATTTATTATATCTTTTGCCAGAGAGCCTATATTATTTAAAAAAGGGATTTCAGTTAAATTTATGCTGTGATTAAAAAGGCTGATAATCAGCTCAGAATTAAATAAACTCCCTTTGACTTTTAAAGAAATAAAGCTGTACTTAAATAAAAGAAAATAATGAAAGTGATCTTTATAATAAAAATTAATTTGGTAATAATAAGGAATAATTAAAAGCGTTAAGAGAAAAAATAAGATTAAAATAAAAAATATAAATATAAATTGCAGCAATTTATTTTCCCCCTTCATTAGTTATATTATATAAAAAATTGTAGTATTTGTATATTAATATTTTCATTTAATAGACATCAGCATTAAGATTAGGTATAATAATAAGTGATTATACAAATTGGAGGTTAATAAGAATGGAGTATTTGAGTACAAGAGGAAAATTTAAAAGAGTAAGTGCTGCAGAAGCAATCCGTTTGGGATTATCTCCTGATGGAGGGCTTTTTGTTCCAGCTCAAGTAGAAAAATTTAGTAGAGAAGAAATAATGGAGAAAAAAGATAAAAGCTATCAGGAAATTGCAAGCTGGATTTTAAAATATTTTTTGAGTGATTACAGCAGCAGAGAAATTGAAGAATCTGTTAAAGCTGCTTATTCAGAGCAGAATTTTCCGGTTGAAAAAGTAACCCCACTTAAGAAATTAGATAATAATAGATATATACTTGAATTATGGCATGGACCTACCGCTGCCTTTAAAGACCTTGCCCTTCAGATAATGCCTTATTTGCTTGTTTTAGCTGCAGATAAAAGTGATGTAGATGATGAGATAGTTATTTTAGTTGCAACTTCAGGAGATACAGGTAAGGCTGCTTTAGAAGGTTTTAAGGATGTTGAAGGTGTAAAAATTATTGTCTTTTATCCTGAAGCTGGAGTAAGTAGGGTACAAAAAGATCAAATGAAAACCACCGGTGGCAGCAATACTGAAGTAGTTTCTCTACAGGGAAACTTTGATGATTGTCAAAATGCAGTAAAAGAAGTATTTAGTGATAAAAGCTTTAAAGCTAAAATGGAAGCAAACTCATATCGTTTTTCTTCAGCTAATTCAATTAACTGGGGTAGATTATTACCGCAAATAGTATATTATTTTTCTGCCTATTTTCAATTAATAAATGATAATGCTATTAGTGAAGGAGAAGAAATTAATATTACAGTTCCTACAGGTAATTTTGGTAATATACTTGCAGCATATTATGCTTATAAATTAGGATTACCAGTTAATAAGTTTATATGTGCTTCAAATGATAATAAGGTTTTAACAGATTTTTTAAAAACAGGTGTTTATGATATTGATAGAGAATTCAAAAAAACTATCAGTCCTTCAATGGATATTTTAATTTCTTCTAATCTGGAGAGATTTTTATTTGAAATGACCGAACATGATAGTGAGCAGATAAACCAATGGTATAAAGAATTAAAAGAAAATAATAGCTTTAAAATCGATCAAGAAACTTTAGCTAAGATCCAGGCCAAGTTTGTTGGTCAATTCAGTCAGGAAGATGAGGCAAAAAAAGCAATTAAGCTTTGCTATCAAGACTTTGATTATTTAATTGATCCTCATACTGCTGTTGCTTTTGATTCTTTAAATAAATATAGGGATCAAAGTTCAGACTTAACTACAGCTGTGATTGATTCTACTGCTAGTCCATATAAATTTAGCCGAGCTGTACTGGAAGCAATTAAAAATGAAAAAATTGCAGTTGATGAATATAGAATAATTGAAGAACTGAAGCAATTAAGCGGCACAGAAATTCATCGGGCAATTAAAGGATTAGAAAATATGGATGAAAAACATAAGCGAAACTGTTCTAAAAATAAGGTTAAAGAAGAATTAAAAGATATTTTAGCTATTTAAATTGATAGCTTGTTAAAAAGCTCGAAATACTAATTCTGCTGTAGCTGAGGTGATTATTGTGCAGGATAATTTTTTGCTTTATAATAAACTTAAAAAAATGAAAAATAAAACTATTCTATTAAAAAGTTTTTTGCTCATATTTATCCTTGCAATCGGTATTTTAGTCTATTTTACTGGTGGAACCAAAAACAGTTATGCTCATTTAATATACTTACCAATTGTTATTTCAGGCTACTTTTATGGTTTAAAAGGGGGGATAATTGCAGCGGTTATCAGCGGTTTTGTGCTTGGGCCTTTAATGCCTATTGATTCTGAGATTATGTTAATGCAGCAGACTCAAAATTGGCTTTTTAGAATGGTCTTTTTAATTATAATTGGTAGTTTTGTGGGCTATCTTTTCGCAAATTTAGAACAACAGATAATGAAAAATAGAAAATTAGCTTATTTTGATCAAGAAACCGGACTACCAAATAAAAGTACATTGAAAAATGTGATAGAAAATAAAATAAATAATGAAAAGGAATTTCATTTATTTATTTTAACAATTAATAATCTTTTAAATATCTATAAACTGACCGGTTTTAGCAATTTTCCTGATTATGTTGATTTGCTAGTTGAATATATTAAAGAATATCCCGCTTTAGAAAAACAAATTTATTATATTAACGAAAATCACTATGGAATTATTCTGGATAAAGATAGAGTTGATGATTTAGTTGCATTTACTAATGATTTTCTTCAATATCTTGATCAACCTCTAAACTTTGGCAAGATTTCTATTTATAATAATTTTACAATTGGAATCACAACTTATCCGGATTATGCCAAAAAAACCGATAGAATTATCAATCAGGCTTTTTTAGCAATTAAAAAAGCTAAAAACAAAAAACTTCCTTTTTGGCATTATGAAGATATTAATTTTCAAGAAGAAAGCACAAATTTAGATTTGTTGGCAGAAATTAATAAATCTATTCAAAATGATAATTTTGAAATACATTATCAGCCTAAAATCAATTTAAAAAACCAAAGTATTCAGACTTTTGAAGCTTTAATACGATGGAATCATCCTGGTAAAGGCTATATTTCTCCAGCTGAGTTTATTCCCCTTGTAGAAAAAAGCAGTTTAATCGAACCATTAACAGAGTGGGTAATAAAAGCAGTGCTTGCAGATATAAAAAAATTTAAAGCTAATAATAACAGTTTAGAATATGATATTGCCATTAATATCTCAGCTCGTAATCTTCAACAGCCAAATTTTGTTGAATTATTAATCAATTATCTTAAAGAGTATAATGTTGATCCTCAAAACTTTAGTATTGAACTAACAGAAACTGATTTAATGGTTGATATTGAAAATAATATTAACAAACTCGACCAATTAAAAGAAAAGGGAATAAATATATATCTAGATGATTTTGGTAAAGGCTATTCTTCTTTAAAATATTTAAAAGAGATTCCAATTGACTATATTAAAATTGACCAATTTTTTATCGAAAATTTAACTGAAGACCAAAAGTCTTTTGATATTGTTTATTCAATAATAGAACTAGCACATGCTCTTAATATAGAAGTTGTGGCAGAAGGAGTAGAAACTGAAGCTCAACTTAAAGTGCTCAAAGATATAGATTGTGACTATGGGCAGGGTTATTTATTTGCTAGACCTGATAGTAAAGAAAAGATAATTAAGTATTTAGAAAAAGCAGCTGAATTAAATTATGAAAAATAAATTTATTAAATTAAGATTCTATGCTGATTTAAATAGCTTCATAGATTTAAATAAAACTAAGAATTTAACTTCATTTGGCAGAGAATATTTGCATTATTATCAGGGTAGACAAAGTATCAAAGATAGAATAGAAAGCATCGGGATCCCACATCCCGAAGTTTCTTTAATATTAAAAAATTCACAAGCAGTGGATTTTTCTTATCTTGTCCAAGCTGGGGATAGATTTTCTATTTATCCCTATTTTTATTGTTTTAAACTTGATGATGAAATTAAGCTCTTGAATGAATTTCAGGGTAAACCAGCCTTTATCCTTGATGTACATTTAGGGAAATTGGCCCGTTATTTGCGGCGCTTTAATTTTGATGCAGCTTACAGCAATAATTATGATGATCGAGAAATAGTAGATAAATCTCTGCAGGAAAAAAGAATTATTTTAACTAGAGACCTGGGGTTATTGATGAGAAAACGAGTTAAATGGGCTAAATTTATAAAAAATGATAACCCGCAAAAACAATTTGAAGAGATTATTAAACGTTATGATTTAGCTGCTTATTATAATGGTCATCAAAGTAGGTGTGTTAATTGTAATAAAGAATTAAATCGAATTGATAAGGATAAAATTATTGAGCGGCTAGAAGCAAAGACTATAAAATATTATGATAATTTTAAGATTTGTCCGGAGTGTAAAAAAATTTATTGGCAGGGTTCGCATTTTGAGCATACAGAGGCTTTATTGAAAAAATAAATATATTATAATATTTTATTAGGATGGGGCGATTAAAATGGATAATAAGCTTGATTATGTTGAAAAAGATGAAAAACTTAAAAAAGATGGTAGATTTTTAGTTGATAATTTTGGGGTAGATATGGATCAGATCTCTTACATACTGATTGGTCCTTTAATTTTTCTAACCATTATGCTGATTCCAATTCCAACTCTTGATTGGCAGGCTAGAGGTGGTTTAGGTGTTTTAATTTGGATGGCTTTTTGGTGGACTAGTGGACATATTGCAGTTGCAATTACAGCCTTAGTACCTATTTTTGTTACTACCTTTATCCCTATTGCACCTGTGGGTGAAATTGTTTCTGTCTTTAGTCACAGAATTGTTTTTTTAATTGCAGGAAGCTGTGCTATGGGTGCTGCCTGGCAGAGGTGGGGAATCGCCAGACGTTTATCACTTAAGATTTTATCTTTATTTGGTAATAGTGCTCGCAAACAAATTTGGGCCTGGTTTTTAATATCAGCTCTTTTAAGCTCAATTATTGCAGATACTGTAACTGCTGCTGTGTTTGTACCAGTTGCTGTTACCTTATTAAAATATTTAGGCTATGATTCTAATTCTAAACGCTGGAACAATTCAGCTGCAACAAATATTTTGCTTGCCATTGCTTGGGGAGCTTCTATAGGAAGTTTACCAACTCCACTTGGAGGAGGTCAGAACCTCTTGATCTATGAATTTCTGACAGAAGCTGTTGGTAGGCAGATATATTTTTATGAATGGACAATTAGAATGCTTCCCTTTACCCTCTTTTTTATACCCTTTATAGGTTTTTATTTAACCCGTGTTTTACAAAAAGAAGACGAAATACTACCCGGTTCTAAAGAAATATATCAAAAAGAATTAGAAAAGATGGGTAAATTAAGTAAAGGAGAACTATATTCTGGCTTAGTATTTTTTCTGGCTGTTGCAGCAGCTTTTTTAGAACCTTTATATACAAACTTTTTACCATTTTTAGACCCAGCTTTTATATTTTTTAGTTTAGCTTTTATTTTATTTTTTATTCCAACCGAAGAAGATGAAAATGTTTTATCAATAAAAAGTATGGGGAATTTCCCGATAACAGTAATGATTGTTTGGCCAAGTGCTTTGGCTTTAGCAAAAGTTTTAGAGTTTTCTGGTTTAGCAGAAATTATCGGAGAAAATCTAAGCTTTTTCGCAACTGGCCATGGTATAATAACCTTTTTGATTTTTGCAGGGATTACTGTACTGCTGACAAATATATCTACTAATACAGCTTCAGCTGCTTTGTTAATGCCTGTTATCATCAGACTCTTTATAGCTCAGGGAATCAATCCTGTGCCTATTATTTTGTTATTAACTGTGTCAGTTAATTTATCATTTGCAATTGCTTCTGGAAATGGTTGTCTTGCTGTAAGTGCCGGTTATGGGGTTAATCTTAAAACCATGTTTAAACATGGGATAATAATTGCAATTTTAGGCTTTTTCCTATCAACTTTCTTTGCCTTTTTATTGGACAACATTATTCCCTGGTGGGGAATCCTTTAAATAAAATGAATTTTAGCTGGGAGTCTATTCCTAATTTTAATTCTTTGCAGGAAAAGTTACTAATAACTAGAATAAAGTTATATAGGCTTCTTTAAAAAACCTTATAATTAAGGAGTTAAATAAAAATGGAATTTAGATTAGCTAAAAATAGTGATTTAAAAGCCATTCTGAAAATTATTGCTGAGGCAAAAGATTATCTAAAATCAGCAGGAATTGATCAGTGGCAGCAGGGTTATCCAGATCAAAGAGATATAAAAGAGGATATTTTAAAAGAAGATGCTTATGTTTTAGCTGACAAAGATAAAGTTTTTGCTTATGCAGCTTTAGTATTTGCTGAAGAAAAAAGCTATCAGAAAATATTTGAGGGTAGTTGGCTGAGCAGAGAAAACTATGCGGTTGTGCATAGATTAGCTGTTGATAAAGAATATAAAGGTAAAGAATTGGCTAAATTATTATTAGAGGAAATTGAAAAATTAGTTTTTAAAAATGGATTAAATAGTATCAAAATTGATACACATCAAGACAATATTCCTATGCAGAGATTACTAGAGAAAAGTAATTTTAGATATTGTGGGATAATATATTTAGAAGATGGTAGTAAAAGACTAGCTTATGAGAATTATAGGAAAGGAGAGAAGTTATGGATGAATTAAAATATTTAAAGCTTTTATCAAAGCAGTTTCCAAATATTCCAGCTGTAAGCACAGAAATTATTAATTTAAAGGCTATTTTAAATCTGCCTAAAAGCACAGAGCATTTTCTTACTGACCTCCATGGGGAATATGAGGCCTTTCAATATATGCTTAAAACTGCTTCTGGAGTAATAGAATATAAAATAAATAATATTTTTGATAAAGAATTAGATGATATTGAAAAAAGGGATTTAGCTACATTAATTTTTTATCCAGAAGAAAAAATGGAGAAGATAAAAAAGGAAGAGGGTTTAAGTGAAGAGTGGTATAAAGATTCTTTAAATAAAATAATTAAACTTTGTAAAGAGGTTTCTTCTATTTATACTCGTTCTAAAGTTAGAAAAGCCCTACCTGAGGAATTTGCCTATATAATTGAAGAACTGCTTCACTTGAGAGAAGATGATGAAAATAAAAAAGATTATCATCAACAGATTACTTCAACAATAATTGAAATTGGTCAGGCACAAAACTTTATTATTTCTCTTTCAGAATTAATTCAAACTTTTGCAGTAGATAAACTTCATATTATTGGGGATATTTATGATCGAGGACCAAATCCCCATAAAATAATGGATGTTTTAAAAAATCATCATAATGTAGATATACAGTGGGGTAATCACGATATATTATGGATGGGCGCAGGCCTGGGTCATAAGCCTTTGATTGCAACTGCGATTAGAATTGCTGTTAGATATGGTAATTTGGAAATGATCGAAGAAGGTTACGGAATTAATATGCGGCCTCTGGCCAGACTGGCTATGGAAAATTATAAAGGTGATATCTGTAATATCTTTTGTCCAAAATTACTAGATAAAGATTTAGATGAAAAAGAACGTAGAATAAGTACTCAGATGCAGAAAGCCATAGCTATAATTCAGTTTAAATTAGAGGGTAATCTAATCAAAAGAAGAGCTGAATTCAATATGAATGAAGCACTCTATTTAGAAAAAATTGATTATGATAAAGGAATTCTGTATTTAAATGGCAATGAATATGAGCTGACCGATAAAAACTTTCCCACTATTGATCCTGATGACCCCTATAAGTTAAGTCCTCAGGAAGAAGAAGTTATTAATCAGTTAAGTGAATCATTTAAAAATAATGATAAACTACAGGAAGATATAAGATTTTTATTCAATAATGGAAGTATGTATAAAAAATATAATGGGAATCTCTTATTTCACGGCTGTGTTCCCCTGAATGAAGATGATGATTTTGCCTGTGTTGATGTTGGTGGCCACAGGGCAAAAGGTAAAGAACTCTTAGATTTTTTCCAGGATATTATCCGTAAAAGTTATTCTGATACCAATGGAGATAAAGATCAAAGAGATTGGCTCTGGTATCTATGGCGAGGAGAATACTCCCCATTATTTGGTAAAGATAGGATGACAACCTTTTTGCGTTATTTTACTGATGAAGATGATAAATCACTATATAAAGAAAATAAGAATCCATATTATGCAGCTAGAGAAAATGAATTCACCTGTAAAAAGATTTTATCAGAATTTGGAGTTGATCCCGAAAAAGGACATATAATAAATGGTCATACACCTGTTGAAGAAAAAAGAGGTGAAAGCCCAATCAAGGGTAATGGAAGGCTGCTGGTAATTGATGGTGGTATTTCAGCTGCTTACCAAAAGAAAACTGGTATAGCGGGCTATACTCTAGCCTATACCCATTCAGAAATGAGGTTAATCTCCCATGAGCCTTTTATCTCTAAAGAAGAAGCCTTGAGCAAAAGAAGTCATGATACTGTATCATCAATTAGAATAATGAAATTTGATGGCAAACAAAAAATTGCTGATACTGATAATGGGGCCAGACTACAGGATGATGTTAAATATTTAAATAAATTATTTGAAGCATATGAAAAAGGTATTATCAGGGAAAAATATAAATAAATATAAATTTTAAAATTGATAGAATTTGTTTGTAATTGATTATCTATGATTGTTATTTAAAAATTTAATATTCAATTTTAATCTGAAAACAGCTCTTTTAAGGGCTGTTTTTTTCTTTGTATATAGAATAAAAATTAGATTTTTTTAGACAGAATTTGCTGATATAACTGACATATTTAAAGATTATAAATTCTGTCATTAATGACAATTGACATATATATTTTTCTTTAGCTTGCATTATTGGATTATTGCCATTAAAATTAAATTAGCGCTGGAGAAAAGCAAGAAAAAAGAACTTTTTTAAGTGACATTATTTAATAGTAGCTACTATTAAATTAATAGTCGTTTAGAACCTTCAATCAAATTAACTTCTTATAGCATAATTTTTAATGATTATCTTGGAGGCAAAAAAAATGAAAATTAGTTCTAGAACTAAGAAAATACTGGAAATACTGCTCACAAACGAAAATTATGTAGTTATTGATTTTATTGCAGATGAACTTGGGGTTAGTTCTCGTACTATTTTAAGAGCACTACCTCGGGTAGAATATTGGCTGGAAAAAAACGATTTTCAACTTGAGAAAAAAAAGGGGACAGGAATTAGACTTGACTGCAGCCTAGAAGAAAAAGAGAAGTTAAAGAATCTCTTAAATATTGAATCTGTTGAAAATTATTATTCACCTAAGGAGAGAAGACTGATCATCTTGTCTGAGTTATTAAAAACTCAAGAGCCGACAAAATTATTTAATTTTACGATGCTGACAAATGTCTCTGAAGCAACCATAAGTCATGACTTAGATGAAATTGAAGAATGGATAGAAGATTATAATTTAAAATTAGTTCGCAAACCCGGTTTAGGAGTTTATCTTAAAGGTAGAGAAAAAGACATTAGAAGAGCAAGTATCAATTTGCTTTATGATAATTTAGATCTTCAAGAAATATTTGCTATCATGCAGAACAAATTTAATGAAAACTCTCAAGATAAAAGCAGAACAAATTTATCAAGAACTAGACTTTTAAACTTGATCGGCTTGGAAACTATTCATTTGTTAGATGATTTCATTCAAGAATTAGAAGAAAATTTAGATTATCAACTAGCAGATGATTCTTATGTAGCCTTAATGGTTCATTTAGCAATTGCTTTAAAAAGAATAAAAGATGGAGAAAAAATTATTATAAAAGATGAAATATTAAATGAATTAAAAAAGAGCAAAGAATATCCAATTGCGGTCTCACTTATTGCAAAGATTGCTCAAGCTTTTTCAGTAGATATCCCTGAGGCAGAAATTGGTTATGTGACAATGCATTTAAGAGGCAGCAAAGGTCGTGGTGGTTTTTATAATGATAATATCTCTATAACTGATGATTATAAATTAGTTTTATTGACCAGAAAGATTATTGAAAAAGCAGAAATTGAATTAGGAATTTATTTAGAAGATGATGATGAATTACTGATTGGCCTGGTTAGGCATTTAGAACCAACAATTAATAGAATTAAATTGAATCTGGATATTCGCAATCCTCTTTTAAATGAGATCAAAGAACAGTATGAAGAGCTATTTGAAGTTTCTAAAAAATGTGCAGATATTATTGCTAAAAATGAAAATATAGAAGTTCCAGACTCAGAAGCAGCTTATATTGCTATGCATTTAGGAGCAGCAATTGGAAGAAAAAAAACTCCAATCAAAAAATTTAGAGCTGCAGTAGCCTGTACTAGTGGAATAGGAGCTTCTAGGCTTCTAGCTTCAAGATTAAACTCAGAATTTGAAAATCTAGAAGTTGTAGCATTGATCTCAACAATTGATTTTAGCAACAAAGAAATTTCAGAGATGAATGTTGATCTTATTATATCAACAGTATCTATTCCTAAAAGCAATGTTCCTGTAATCGTAGTAAATCCACTTTTAACTGAAAAACACCAGAGAAAGATAAATGAGTTTTTATCAACCCATAAGGCTGCTAAAAGAAAGAAAAACAAGCAGAATGTTAGTTTAAAAGAAAAGCTCTCAATAATAAATAATTATAATCAAAGGATTTTAGAAGTATTAAATAACTTCAGAATTCAAAATAATTATCAATTCCAAAATCTTGATAGATTATTGAATGATGCTGCAGAACTTCTAGCAGATAATAAGGATGAAAAAGAAATTATAAAAAAAGACTTATCTTTAAGAGAAGAAAAAGGGAGTACAGTTTTAGAACACAACAATATATTATTATTACATTGTCGAAGTAGGGTTGTAGAAGAAGTTAAATTTATTATTATTAGACCAGAGGATAAATTTGAAATCTTAAATGATGTGAAGAAAAAAGTTGAAATTAGAATAGTTGTAGTAATGGCAGCACCTTTAGAAGGATCTGAACAGGGAAGAGAAGTTTTGAGTGAGATCAGCAGGCTTTTAATTGAAAGTGAAAGTTTTATAGAAGCAATTAATTCAGGCTTGAAAAATGAAATTTATTTTGAGATGGCAGATTATTTTGATCATTTTTTACAAAGAAAAAGCACTATGGAATATCACAAGGAGGAATAATAAATGTCTAAAAATAGTTTTCAAAATAGTGTACAGAGTTTTGGTAGATTTTTAAGTGGAATGGTAATGCCTAATATTGGAGCGTTTATCGCCTGGGGTTTAATTACAGCTTTATTTATCCCAACAGGATGGCTTCCAAATGAAGGGCTGGCTTCTTTAGTAGGACCTATGATAACTTATCTTTTACCCCTATTAATTGCCTTTTCAGGTGGTAAGTTAGTAGCAGGTATTAGAGGGGGAGTAATTGGTGCTGTTGCAACCATGGGTGTTATTGTTGGTTCTGATATACCAATGTTTATCGGAGCTATGGTAATGGGGCCATTTGGTGGTTATACAATTAAAAAAGTTGATCAACTTTTTGAGGGAAATGTTAAATCCGGATTTGAAATGCTGGTCAGCAATTTTTCAGCTGGTATAGTTGGTGGAGCCTTGGCAATCTTAGCTTATCAGGTGATTGGACCTGTTGTTTTAGGTTTAAACACAGCACTAGCTGCTGGAGTAGAAGTAATTGTTAATCAGGGTTTATTACCACTTGCTTCAATCTTTGTTGAGCCTGCTAAAGTATTATTTTTAAATAATGCTATCAATCATGGTGTTTTAAGTCCTTTAGGAATTCAAGAAGCAGCTGAGACAGGAAGATCAATTTTCTTTATGCTAGAAACCAATCCTGGCCCAGGTTTAGGTGTGCTGCTGGCTTACTGGATCTTTGCTAAAGGTATGATTAAACAATCTGCTCCAGGTGCAATTATAATTCATTTCTTTGGTGGAATACACGAAATATATTTCCCATATGTTTTAATGAAGCCTTCACTTTTATTAGCTGTTATCGGTGGTGGAGCTAGTGGAATATTTACCTTTAACTTATTAGGTGCTGGATTAGTGGCTACACCATCACCAGGTAGTATCTTTGCTTATATTGCCATGACACCAAGAGGAGCATTATTCTCAGTTCTTTCTGGAGTAGTAGTTTCTACAATTGTATCATTTGTAATAGCCTCAGCATTGATTAAAAGGTCTGCTGATAGAGGTGAAGAATTAAGTCTAGATGCAGCTACAACTAAGTTAAGAGATATGAAAGGTAGAGATCTGCATACTGAAAAAACTGCAGGACAAAAAGAGTATAATGCAGATGAAATAAATAAAATAGTATTTGCTTGTGATGCTGGAATGGGTTCAAGTGCAATGGGGGCAAGTAGACTCCGGAAAAAATTAGAGAATATTGGCTCTGATATTACAGTTGTAAATAAAGCAATTGAAGAGATACCACAGGATGCCCAAATAGTTATTACTCATAAAAATTTAACAGAGCGAGCAAAAAAAGCTGCTCCTCAGGCAGAACATGTTTCAATTGATGATTTCTTACAAACACCTGCCTATGACATGATAACTAATAGAATTAAAGCAGGTTTAGAAGAAAAAAAAACTGAAGTAAAAGCAGAAAAAAAAGAGTCTGAAGATAAATTAAGTCAAGATGTTTTGCAGAAAAAGAATATTAAACTTGGACTTGAAAGTGTTGAGAGAGATGAAGCAATTAAAATGGCTGGTAATCTTCTATATGAGAGCGGATATGTTGATGAAGACTATATTGATGCAATGTTAGAAAGGGAAGAAGACCTAACAACTTATATCGGTCAGGGAGTAGCAATACCACATGGTGTTGGAAGTGCTAAAAAGAAAATTAAAAAAACAGGTATTTCAATTCTCCAATTCCCAGAAGGAGTAGATTTTGATGGAAATACTGCTTATCTTGTAATTGGTATTGCTGGCCTTGGTAATGAACATTTAAAGGTCTTAGCTAATTTATCTGAGCTTATTGAAGAAGATGAAACAGCAGAAAAGTTAAGAAAAACAGATGATCTTGATTATATCTATAATAAGTTTACTCTGTAGAAGTTACTGTAAACTATAACAAACAATTAAGGATTGATATAAATATGATTAAAACATTAACTTTAAATCCAGCTCTAGACAAAACAATAATTGTAGAAGATTTTAAACTTGATAGTTTAAATAGAATCAAAAAAGTTTTTCGTGATGCTGGAGGTAAAGGAATAAATGTCTCAAAAATGATAAATAATTTAGGTGGCATTACCACTGCTTCAGGATTTTTAGGTGGTGATGCCGGATCTTTTATAAGAAAAGAATTGGAAAAAGAAAATATTAAGCATCATTTTATTGAGGTTGAGGGAGAGACTAGAACTAATCTAAAAATGGTTGATAAAAGCCAAAATACTTTTACAGATATAAATGAAAAAGGTGTTTATGTTAGTAATGATAAAATAATTGAATTAAAAAAAGAGCTCTTTTCAGATTTAAAAAAGGGTGATGTGCTGGTTTTATCAGGCAGTGTTCCTGATGGAGTAAAGAATAATATTTATCAGGAAATAATAGAAATTGCTCACCAGCAAGAGATTAAAACTATTTTAGATGCAGATGGAGTTCTGTTTGAAAATGCTTTAAAAGCTGGCCCTAGCTTAATTAAACCAAATGAGCATGAATTAGCTCTCTATTATGGTGGAGATTTCAATAAAGAAGAAGATATGATTGAAGCAGCTAAAGGGTTTTTCCGCTATGGAGTTGAAATAATAATGCTTTCACTTGGTGAGCAGGGAGCTGTGTTTTTAACAAAAGATGAAGAAATAAAAATAGAAGCACTTAAATTAGATGTTAAAAGTACTGTTGGAGCTGGGGATGCAATGGTTGCTGGCCTTGCAATAGGCTTAGATAATAATTTTGCTACTAGTGAAATGATAACTCTTGCAGCAGCTTGTAGTAGTGCAAGTTTAATTAATGATGGTACTGAAATGGGTAAAAAAGAAGATGTTGATAATCTAAAGGAAAAAATAAGATATTACTATATTTAGAAAGGTGATTATAATGAAAACAAGAGCTGTTAGATTATATGGAGAAAATGATTTAAGGCTGGAAGAGTTTGAATTACCAGAAATTAATGATGATGAAATATTGGCCAAAATTATTTCAAATAGTATTTGCATGTCAACCTATAAAGCTGTTATACAGGGAGCTAGACATAAGAGAGTTCCAGATGATGTGGCAGAAAATCCGACTTTAACCGGACATGAGTTTGCAGGTGAAATTGTAGAGGTTGGGGAAGAGCTAAAAGATGAATTTGAAGTAGGCCAAAAATTTGCCGTACAACCTGCTTTAAATTATAAAGGTAGCCCTTATGCACCTGGATATTCTTATCCATATTTTGGTGGTAATAGTGAATATGCAATTATTCCTAAAGAAGTAATGGAATTAGGTTATTTATTAAAATATGAAGGAGAAGCTTTTTATGAAGCATCTCTCTCAGAGCCAATGTCTTGTATTATTGGTGGATATCATGCAGTTTATCATACTGAAAGCAATAATTATATTCATAAAATGGGAATTGTAGAAGGTGGTAAAACTGCTTTGCTTGGAGCTGCTGGACCAATGGGCTTAGGAGCAATTGATTATGCACTACATGCAGATAGAAAACCTTCAGTTTTAGTTGTCACTGATATTGATCAGGAGCGTCTGGACAGAGCAGCTGTTTTATTTACTCAAGAAGAAGCTAAAAAACAAGGTGTTGAATTACATTTTGTTAACACTGCTGATTTAGATGATGTTCCTAAAGAATTGAAAGAAATTGTTGGTGGGAGTGGTTATGATGATGTTTTTGTATATGCTCCTGTAAGAGAACTCGTTGAACAAGGTGATCAAATCTTAGGCAGAGATGGTTGTATGAACTTTTTTGCTGGCCCTACAGATAAAGGATTTTCTGCAGAAGTTAATTTTTACAAAATCCATTATTCACCAACTCACATTATGGGTTCAACTGGTGGAAATGATGATGATATGAGAGAATCATTAAAAATGTCAGCAGAAGGTAAAATTAATCCTGCAACTATGATTACTCATGTTGGTGGACTTGATAGTGCAGCAGACACTATTTTAAATCTTCCTAATATACCTGGTGGTAAAAAGCTGGTATATACAGGTATTGATATGGAATTAACTGCAATTGATGATTTTAAAAATAAAGCAGATCAAAACCCTATTTTTGCAGATTTAGCAGCAATAATAGAAAAAAATAATGGTCTTTGGTCAGAAGAAGCAGAAAAATATTTACTGAATAACTGTAAATAATTTAGATAAAGGAGATAAATATTAATGATAAAGAGTGAATTTGTATTAAAACATGAAGAAGGCTTTCATGCCAGACCGGCAGGTCTTTTTGTAAAAATTGCTTCAAAATATAAATCAGAGTTAAAACTTTTAAAAAATGGTAATGAAAATAAAGAATATAATCCTAAAAGTATTATTTCAATAATGAGTATGGGAGCTGTCAAAAACGATAAAATAACGATTATTGCTGATGGACAAGATGAAAAAGAAGCAGTTAAAAATTTAAGATCATTGGTAGAAAATGATTTTGTAATTTCAAATTAGAGAATAAATAGAATAAATAAATTGAAACCCAGTTTTCACTTTTAAATAAGTGTTGGCTGGGTTTCTAACTTTTTATCCACTTTTTATTTATATTAATAAG
This sequence comes from Halanaerobium polyolivorans, assembly GCF_020711195.1. GTDB lineage: Bacteria > Bacillota > Halanaerobiia > Halanaerobiales > Halanaerobiaceae > Halanaerobium > Halanaerobium polyolivorans. The sequence continues at coordinate 288,713 of NZ_JAJFAT010000001.1, read as the reverse complement.
CTCATTTTTCTAAAGCAGCTATAATTATTAATAATAGTTATTGTTTTCGAGATTTTTTCGAGAATTTTTCGAGAAAATTTATTAAGTGTTTTGTTATAATTTATTTAGGAATATATTGTTTATTTAAAATTTAATTTAAATTATAAAAAATTAAGCTGTTTTTGTTTGTTTAAGTTTGTAAAATCTTTTAGCCTCGGAGGTGAGAACATTGAAAAATTTACTCCGCAAAGATTTAATAATATTGATAACAATGTTGGTACTTATATTTTATAATTATCCACTCCAAGCAGAAATCTATCCAACCCAGGTAAAATTTATAATACGTTCCCAAGCTGAAATAGTAGGACAAGATGATTTTTTTGAAATATTAGAACTGGATGAATATATTTTAATTCCGATAGTTTCACTTTCTAGATGGCTGGATATTGATTTAAACTATGATCGCAATAATAAGTTATTGACGGTTTATTATGAAGAAAAAGATATTAATATAATTGTTGATTTAAAATATAATATTTATTATGATTTTCCAGATTGGTCAAAAGATCCTCCTAAAATTCTTGAAGGTGATTTTTATCTTGCTGTAGCTCTTGTTGAACACTTAACAGGTGCAAAAGTAATTTGGGAGCCAAGAAAACAGGAATTAATTCTCGATTATGACGCAAGTGTTAAAGAAGATGATAAAGAAATTGCTGAACTTAGAATTAAAAAAAGACCGGAAGAAATTTCAATAGTACCCGAAGTAACTGGTCCTGATTTCAATATTGCATCTATTCAATATAAATTTGGTTTTGACTATGAATTTAGTGATGATGAAAATGATGATTTTTTAGAATTTAATAAAATCTTATATATTTATGGGAGAGCAGGAGATTGGGCTATTTCTACAGGCCATAGATTAGAATATGATTTAGATAGTGAGGAATATGAGTTTGAAAATAAACTTTTAAGAGCAAGAAACATTGAAAATGATAGAATAATTATCATAGGTGATAATAAATATAGATTTCCTAATACAATTGGGCGAACAGATATTAGAGGTTTTTACCTTCAATATCCAATTCAGCAGATAAGTGATAGAAGAGCATATACTGCAATTAGTGGTGAAGCAGAGGAAGGAAGTACTATCACTTTATATGTTAATGATAGAAAGATTGATAGTAAATATTTATACCAGGGTGAAGAAAAATATTATTTTGAAAATGTACCAATTACAGAAGAAAGAACAAATATAATTAGAGTTTTAATTCAAGATATTGAGGGAAAAGAAAGAGAAATAGTAAAAAAAGTAGCTGGCAGTTTAAATGTCTTTCCAAAAGGAACTAATGAAGGGATATATACATTTGGTAGTAATAATAGAAGATCTGATTCTGAATCATTACTAGAACTAGGTGGTATGCAGATAAAATATGCACCTTCTGCAGGAAGCTCTTTGTTCTGGGAGCTTGGAGTGGAAAGAAATTATAATAATTCTGATTCTGATGAATATAACCTTGGCAGCTTGTTAAGAGTTGCTGTAAGCCCTGAAGACCTACCATTAGTTTTTTTAGCTGATTGGCTGGCCGGTAGAGATGTTGACTTAGTAGAGCATGGTGTAAGAGCAAGCACACTTTATACTAAAGAAGATGGCTATATTAGAGCATCACTTGCTTATGTACCACCTATCGTTGAAAAAAGAACAAATGCAGAAGCAGGTCAACAAGCTTTAATTAACTTAGAAAAAGAGCTTAATGAAAACTGGAATTTAGATCTTGGCTTAGAAAATAAACGATCTATATTAGATATGGAAAACTTTGAGCAAAGTTCTATAAATTTAACTTTTGATTATAGTGATAGGGCTAGAAACTCATTAGTTATTGCAGCTGAATTAGGAAGTAGAGAAGAAGAAATATTTTGGCGCAATTTAGATCTGAGAGAAAATAATCGTGATTGGTTTGATATAAGTTTAACTGGAAGAACTTTTAGAGGTCCTGCTCGTTTAGGAAGTGAAATTATATATGTGATCTCTGATATTAATTTTCAAGATGATTTAGAAAGTGGTGAAATTGCAAAGCGAGAAGATTTTGTTTCTGCTAAATTAAACCTCAGCAGCAGTTTAACAGATAATTTAGTTTTAAGTGGAGGTTTAAAATCTTCTTTTACCTGGTTAGAAGGTGAAAGACTTGAAAGTGATGCTGATCTTGATTTAAGAGTCAGACTAAGGACTGGAGATTTCACTTCAATAACAGCTGGAATTTCCACTGAAGTTGATTACAGAAAAAATAAATATGGTATTGAATCAACAAATGAAGTTCAAGAAGTAGAATTATTTTTAAGACATGATGTACCAAGAAACATTACTCTAATAACAGGTGTAAAGAAGACATTTCTTGAAGATGAGAGTTATCTTAGGAGTAATGCTGGTTTAGATTATGAAAATCCAGATAATGACTGGGGATTGAGATTAGATTATGAGTATATAGCTCCTTATGCTAATAGAGAAAATTCACAAAAGAAATTTGGAATTGCCTATAAAAGACATTTAGTTTCTGGCTTAGAAGCTCTTTTTAATTTTGAGAGAACTTATGCTACATCTAGAAGTGAAGAGCCAGTTTATGAGGCTTCTATATATTTAAGTCAAGCACTTGGTTTTACTCCATCTAGAGTTATTGGGCAGAAATATCCTAGAATACAAAGAGAAACTTATAACTCTTTTATTGCAGGTCTTGTTTATTTAGACCTAAATGGTTCAGGCAAAAGAGATCCAGGGGATCCTCTTTTAGAAGGTATAAGTATTTCTAATGATGGTAGAAGAACTAATACTGATCAGGATGGTATCTTTATTTTTGAAAACCTGAGAAGTGGATTATATAAAGTTGGTTTTAACTTAAGAGAACTTCCAGAAGAATATAAGGTGCTTACAGAAGCTAAAGTTATCCAAATAAGAGAAAATGAAAATATATTCTTAGAATTTGCTTTAACCCAATTAGGAGAATTAAAAGGCAATATTAATCTTGAGCAGAAAGCATTTGCAGACATAGACAGAGAAGAAATTGCATTAAATTTAATCAAACTTGAAATTAAAGAACTCAACAGAATAATTTTTAGTAGAAGTGATGGTAGTTTTAATGTTAAGAATATTCCTTTAGGAGAATATAAATTAAGAGTTATAGAAGAATCTTTACCAGCAGGAACTAAACTTAAAGAGCAAGGAATTTATGAATTTAATATAACTCCTGATAAATTAATAAATCAAGAAATTAAAATAAATTTAATTTCTAATGAATAAAATAGAATTATTCAATTTGATTAATATAAATATAAAAAAACTATTTTAGGAGGTGATTATCAAAAAAAACAAAAGATATTTATTGTCTTAATTAAGAGGTTAATAAAGTATTTGTTAAGCTTATTTGAGGCTCTTAACTGCCAGAATAATACTGCTTAACTTATTGATTGGCTGTGAGCTAAATAGTGAAATCTACCAAAGAGTATTAAGATCAATAAGGAGGAATGTTTTATGTATAATAAAAGAATGAGTGCCATTTTTATAGCTCTTTTTTTAACACTGTTAATGGTTTTTGGTGTGTTTTTAACTACTAGTGTTTTGGCGGTTGAGCCTGAATATATGGATGGAAATGATAAAGATCTTCCGAGTGAAGTTAGAGCATTAGATTCGTATAAATTTGATCCAGTTCCGGAAGGTACTACAACTAGAAGTGGTATAACCATTGATGTTTATAATACCAATAGAGGTCAAGAATTTGATTGGGATTCTAATAGGACAATCGCTTATGTTTTTGTCAAAGGTGGTCCTGGTGGTAATCTATATGATTATACTCCTGGAGCAAATTCAGGTAATGGCCTCCATGCACCCCTTGCCCCAAGTGGAGATTGGTATGGTTTAAGTCATATAACATTTTATTTTGCTGATGAAGAGCTAACAGGTGAGCTATTGATAACAAAACAGTTCGACTTAAATGATGTTGAAGGAGATGTAGACTTCCCTGCTTCGATT
>NZ_JAJFAT010000001.1:0-284616 GCF_020711195.1 Halanaerobium polyolivorans | reverse complement strand
AGTTAGTTACCATAGATATTGATCCTAGTACAGGTTATGGTGAAGAGCTTTTAGAAAACCTGATACCTGGTGACTACGATGTAGAAGAGTTGGATTTTGATGGTTCAGAAGCCTGGGATTCTGATATAGTTGGTTCCCCAGCAGAAGTTGTGGCAGGAGCTACTCCAGTAGTAGAAGTTAATATAACAAACACCTATTTAACAGGTGAGCTATTGATAACAAAACAGTTCGACTTAAATGATGTTGAAGGAGATGTAGACTTCCCTGCTTCGATTACAGTAGAGGTGACAGGAGATTCCTATCCTAATGGTGAGTTAGTTACCATAGATATTGATCCTAGTACAGGTTATGGTGAAGAGCTTTTAGAAAACCTGATACCTGGTGACTACTATGTAGAAGAGTTGGATTTTGAAGGCTCAGAAGCCTGGGATTCTATTATAGTCGGTTCCCCAGCAGAAGTTGTGGCAGGAGCTACTCCAGTAGTAGAAGTTAATATCTTTAATAACTTTATAATGGCTGCTGAAACTGCTTGGGCTGCTCATGATGTGGGAGTTTATAGATATAATCCTGGTAGAGGTGGTAACTGGGCAACTTATGTTAAATATGAAGATATTCTTACAGATAATGGAGAAGCAAATATTTATGCAGGTCAATTTGAATATGTAGGTTATGTAGTATTTACAGAAAATGGAAGTTTTGTAGAGATTGAAGTTTATCTTGATGGCTGGGCATTTGAACCAGGTACCACAAATCTATATGTTCAAGATTATAGTAGTGAACCTAGTGGAAACCCTGCACCTGGCAGATTTGATTATAAAGCAACAGAATCAGGTCTAGAAGCTAGTATTAGAGTTCCATTAAATGATTACTATGGTATCCACTTAAATGTTTATCCATTGTATTAATCATTTATAAGCTATTAGCTATTGCTTTTTAAATGATCATAGTTAATCAGTTAAACCCCGAATTTTAATTCGGGGTTTGACTTTTAAAATCCTTTTTTCTGTCCTTCCCAGGGAGGATTTTTATCATTTTTAAATTCTTCAACTCCTGGGCCACCTAAATTTTTAAGCCTCCAAAGTCCATAAATATAACTAATAATTAAAATTGTTATTGTAAATGGCCAGCCAAGCAAAATATTTGCCCAGGCTAAAAACAAGGGGCTTGCAGATTGAAATAATATTATTTGAATAATTAATCTTAAAGCAATAAATATTGCCCAAAAAATGCTAACTTCTTGATAAGCAGGCTTAATATCTTTTCTCCAAAACCATGCTAAAGGCCAAGATCTTGAGATGTGACTTGCCCAGGCAGCTATTGGCTTGCCTAAAATTATAGAAGTTAGGGTAATAATAAGCAGTATAGAACTACTAAAGATGGCCGGAAGAAAATAGCTGCTTGCATTATCTGTTAATAAAGTGAGAGCAGAGGCAAAAAGTACTATAAATAAACCGCCCCAAGAGTATTTCCAATTTTCTTTTTTGATAAACCTTTTCAAAATTAAGGCTAAGGCAGTAAAAATTGCCAGAATTAAGGCATAATTGAGATTAAAAAAATTATTGACCAAGGCAAAGATCAAGGGAGGTAAAATTGTATCAAAAGTTCTACTGAGAACTATATTTTTTAATTCGGCTTTTATATCTTTTATGATTTTCATTTTTGTTAAGTCCCCTTTGAAAATTCCATTCTACTTTATCTAGATATTATTATTAATTTAAAAAAATTACAAGTAAAGATTTAACCAAAATCAAATTAGTTTCAGCTTTAATAATGTTCTTGAACTCAGGCAGGAGAAAGTTAATAATTATAGAATATAAAAAATAGATATAAAAAAATCAAAGCATTATTATCAGTGTAATAGAAATTAAAGGAGGTATCTAAATATGGATAAAATTAAAATTTCTGAGCTTGAACTAGAATTTATTCAGGGCGATATTGTTAAGCAAGCTGATTTAGATGCCATTGTTAATGCTGCCAATGCAGAACTTAAAATGGGAGGAGGAGTGGCAGGAGTTATTCACAGAGCAGCAGGTCCAGAACTTGAAAAAGAATCTAGCTCTTTAGCTCCTATCAAACCCGGAGAAGCAGTAATTACAGCTGCCTATCAGCTAGAAAATGATTATGTGATCCATACTTTAGGACCTGTTTATGGTGTTGATAAACCGGAAGCAAAACTGCTCGCTAAATGTTATCAAAATAGTTTAAAGCTTGCAGAAAAAAATAATATAGAATCACTTGCTTTTCCTGCTATTTCAACAGGAGCTTTTAATTATCCTATTGAAGAAGCTGCTGTAGTTGCATTACAGACAATAAAAGATGAAATTGATGAGCTTAACAGTGTTAAATTAATAAGATTTATCCTATATAATGAACATGATTATAATATTTATAAAAATAGAGCTGAAAAAATTTTCGAAGTTGATTAGTTTAGTTGAAAACTATTTAGCAAGGGAGGGTTAAAAGTGGACATTACCTGTGATCAAGAGTGTGAAATGGGATATATTTATCTAAAAGAAAGTTACAGTGGTAATTATGAACACTTTAAATTAAAAGAAACTATCTCACAACAAAATATTGATAATACTATTGATAATATTTATTTACAGCTTAATAGATTAAATTGGCCTAAAAAAACTTATAAAGAAGCTTTAAATAATGGTGATTTTATTGAGGAATTTCAAAATGATTTAGATGATGAAGGATATATGAAAGGGATTGAGTTAAAATTAACCCAGCAAAAGTTAAAAGAAATAGTAGATAATCTAGAAATGGCTACTTTTGAATTTACTAATTCTAAATTCTATTATATACCATTTGCTAAAGATGAAGAGATATTTTCAAATAAAAATTACATTTACCCTTTTACAAAGGATGAAGATGCTTATGTGATTTTATCCAGATCTAAGCAAAGTCGTTATGAAATCGATGAAAATGGTGGTACAACAAAGGTCTATGTAATCGCATATATTAAAGCTATAATGTTTACAGAAGAATCACCATATGATATTAATTATTTTAAAAACTTAAAAATTTTCAAAGCATTTGATGAGTAAATATATATCAAAGGCCGGGGAAGTGAATGTTATGTTCCCCGGCTTCTTTATATTAATTAATTATCAATTCAATTGGAAAATAGGAGTTTTTTCTTTATTTTTTGCACTATCAATCAATTCTTCCACCCTGGCAACATCACTTTCATCAAATTTGCTCAAATCATTGCCATTGCTCATTTCTTTATAGATTCGATCAAATTTCTCATAACTAATTCCAAATTCTTTTTCATCTCTATCACTTTCATCACCTCTACAACCACCAGTAGGGGGACGATTTATTATCTCTTGTGGTACTTCTAATTCTTTGGCTAATTCCCAGACTTCTGTTTTAGTTAAATCACCAATTGGCCTCATATCTGTGGCACCATCACCATAAAGAGTATAATAACCTGTTTTGATTTCACTTTTATTACTAGTACCCATAACTACATAATTCATTTTTTCTGCTATATAATAGAGTGTCATCATTCTTAAACGGGTTTGAATATTTTGTTCAGCTGGATTAGGGGTTGGAATTTTAGTTTGTGGCCAGTATTCTCTTTCTACACCATCAATTTCTATATCCTTTAACCTGTTTTCAAGTGGTCTGTTAATATCATCCATATTAACTTTTAAAGTTTCAATGTCAAATTTATCAGCGAGCATTTCTGCATATTCCACATCTTTAGAAATTGTTCCATTTGCCGGCAGCATAACCCCTAATGTGTTTTCTGGGAATGCCTTTTTGCTTAAAGCTGCAACAACAGAAGAGTCAATTCCTCCACTTAATCCAATGACAACACCATCAGCATCTCTTTTTTTAACTTCCTTTTTCATCCATTCCTGAATTTCCTCACTCAGATCTTCATCAATCATTAATATTAATACCTCCCAAAATTGAATAGATATTGATTATGATTAACAAATCCATCAAAAATTATAAGAAATATTACTAGCTCTGTCAAGCTATATAGCAAATTATCTTAACAATATTTGTCTATGAATACTTTCCTTGTATTTAAATTACTTCAAATTTCTGATATAATAAATTTTAATAATTATTATTAAGAAGAATTTAATTTATTTTAGATTTGTAAAGGGGAATTTTATGAAGAAATTAGTTGATTTAAGTCATGAAATTAGAACTGATATGCCTGTTTATCCTGGGGATAGAAAAGTTAACTTAGAAAAAGATCGAGATTTAGAAAAAGATGAATATACAAATCATAATTTAAGTATGGGGATGCATGTTGGAACTCATATTGATTTACCAATGCATATGATCAACAGCAACTATGCTGTTAGTGATCTATCATTAAATAAACTATCTGGGCCAGCAAAACTAATTTATGCTAAAGGTGAAAGAGTTATAGAATATAAAAGTATTTATGAAGAACTGATTAAAAAAGATGATATCGTTATATTCTATACAGGTTTTGCTGAGAAATTTAATAGTGAAGAATATTATCATGATCACCCTTTAATAAGCAGAGGTTTAGCTGAGTTTTTGGCTGAAAAAGAAATTAATATTCTTGCTTTTGATATGCCCTCTCCAGATAAATCACCTTATGAGATTCATAAAATATTATTTGAAAAAGATATTTTAATTTTAGAGAATCTCTGTAATTTAGATAAACTACTTGGTTTTAAAGAATTTAAATTATTAATTTTTCCTTTAAAAGTTAAAACTTCTGGAGCACCTGTTAGGGTTGCAGCAGAAATTTCTTAGTGAATTTTGATATTATTTTCTAAAATTTTTCTAATCTGAGGAGATTTTAAATGAATAAAAAAGAAAGTATTGGTGGAAGAGCTTATAGTAATGGGGTTCAACTTATGAACAGCAAAAAAGCTGTTAAAGCTTATTATGATAAAACTGGAGATTTAAAAGTTAATATTAAGAGATCTAAAAAGATAAAAAAAGCTCATATATTAAAAAAGATTCCTGTAATAAGGGGTATTTTAAGTATTTTAATTGCCCTCTGGGTATTTTTAAAAGAGGTTTTGAAAAACCCAATAAAATACTGGTTTATATTTTTAATAATACTTTTTGATTTAGTATTTTGGTTTGGTGGTAATGGAGAGATCAGTACTTATAGAGCTGTATTTTTAATTAGCTATTTTATGCTGCCTTTGTTTTTGATCTTTTATTTTCGTAATAATATTTCTGAAGTTTTAAAATTTCATGGAGCAGAGCATATGGCAGTAAATTACTATGAAAACGACTGTAAGGGTCAAATAAAAGACTATTCACGTATTCATAAAAGTTGTGGCAGTAACTTTATCTTTTATTTTTTACTCTTTCAAATAATTGGGAGTTTATTAGGTTTTGAATTTAATTTGTTTATTCGTCAGCTTTTATATATCGGGCTTGCCTATGAAGCAATGAAATATACACCTGATAGTTTACTTTTTATCGTGACTATTATTCAGAGATTTGTTGCAAAAAAACCTGATCAAAAACAAATTATTGCCGCGGAAAAAGCTTTATATATATTACTGGAGGAAGAAGGAGATGATTTTATATAAAAAATGCCCTAATCAAATTAGGGCATCAAAGCTTTAAATCTCTGATTTTATTTAAGAATTAAGCTGCACAAAATGATCTATGCTGCGGTCATAAGTTTTTTCGGCATCTGCACTAAAATAACAGGCTGGCAATTCACCTCTTTTACGGTGATAATGCAGACATTCACAGCAGTAACCTTTTTTAGAGCAGGTGTAAGTACAGTTGCACATGTCTTTATTATTATTAAAATTTTTGCAGTCAGCCATTTTGATTCCCCCTTTTTTAAAAATTCTCATTTTTATTTTAACTAAAAATAAGCTTTTTGTCCAATTAAATATCTAGCTTTATAATCTAAGAGAATAAATTATAATATTTTAAATAATAAATATAAATGGAGTGATTAAATTGACGACTAAACTGTTGGCTTTAGATTTAGATGGAACTTTATTAAGAGACGATTTAACTATATCTTCTAGGAATAAAGAAGCTATAAAAAAAGTTAGAGCAAAAGGAGTAGAGGTAGTAATAGCAACTGGGAGGCCCAATTCTGCAGCAGTGAAATATATTAAAGAATTAGAGCTAGATAGTTATCTCATTACATATAATGGTGCTTTAATCAAAGATATTAAAAAGGATAAAATTATTAAACATTCTCCTGTTGAATTAGAGATAAGCTATGAGATTTTAGATTATGTTAAAGCAAATGATTTGTATTTAAATATCTATTTAAAAGATCAAATATTTTGCAATAAAGATTGTGAAGAAAGGCAATATTATAAGGAATTGATGGGGGTAGAACCAACTATAGTAGAAGATAATCTTGAGAAGATTTTTGATCAAGAATCTACTAAATTATTAATAATAGAAAAAAATCTTGAAGAAACTGAGAAAATATTTAATCATTTAAGTGAAAAGTATTCTGATAGATTAAAGTTCAAAAGATCTATAATAGATTGTATTGATATTATGGATAAAAGTGTTTCAAAGGGTAATGCCTTAAAGGTATTAGTAGATTTATTAGGACTTAATTCTGAGCAGCTCACTGCTATTGGAGATAGAAATAATGATTTAGAGATGATTGAATATGCTGGGGTTGGAGTAGCTGTCTCTAGTGGAGAAAAAATATTAAGAGATGCTGCTGATTATATTACTGCTTCAAATAATGAAGATGGAGTCGCAGAATATATAGAAAAATTTATTCTTTAGCATAAATTAAAATGATTAGAAAAAGGAGGTGGTTTATTTGTATGATCTCCTAATAAAAAATGGGATAATTATTGATCCCATAGAGGGGAAAGCTAAAACAAATATATCTCTAAAAGATGGTAAAATTGCTAAATTAAGCCAAAATGATATGGCTGCCAAAAAAGAAATCAATGCAGAAGGTCAATATATAAGTCCTGGTTTTATAGATATTCATATTCATGAAGACAAATTAATAAATAATAAGATTGAATTTGATGTATTTAAAACTATAGTTTTAATGGGGGTTACCACAGCAGTAGGAGGAAATTGTGGTTTTAGTTCTCAAAATTTATCAAATTATTTTGATGAATTAGAAAAAAAGAAGCCTTTAATTAATTATTTGAGTTTAAGTGGTTATGGTAGTTTAAGAGAAAAAGCAGGTGTGAAAGATAATTACAAAGATATTTCAGGCTCTAAATTTAAAGAAATCAAAAGGCTCCTAAAAGAAGATTTAGAAGCAGGTAGTTTAGGACTTTCTTTTGGTTTAGAATATACTCCTGGAATAAGCACTAAGGAAATGATTGAGCTTTCTGAGCTTATTGCAGAATATCCTGATCGTTTAGTTACAGCTCATTATAGATTTGATTCTTTACGTGCTTTAGAATCAATAGCAGAACTGATTATTATTTCCAGAGAAACAGGACAAAAAATACAAATATCTCATTTAGGTAGCTGTACGGCTTATGGGCAAACAACTGAGGCCTTAAAGATGATTGAGCAGGCCAATAAAGCAGGGGTTGATTTAATGGCTGATATTTATCCCTATGATGCTTTCAGCAGCTATATTGGTAGTGCAGTTTTTGATCCAGGATGTTTTAAAAACTGGGGAATTAATTATCAAGCAGTTAAGATTTTAGAAGGCAAATATAAAGGACATAAATGCACTGAAGAAATCTTCAAATATTTGCGAAAAAATGAAGTCGACACCCTAGTAGCTGTTTCTGCAATGGATGAAGAGGAGATAGTAGAAGCTATTCAAAACCCGCTGCTGATGATTGCAAGTGATGGACTGCTTAATAATGGTCAGGGCCATCCCCGCTCAGCTGGTACTTTCCCCCGTGTAATAGCAAAATATGTTAGAGAAGAAAAGCAAATAAGCTTAAAAGATGCTGTTAAAAAGATGAGTTATCTGCCTGCTAAAAGAATAGGGCTTAAACAAAAAGGGAGAATTAAAGCAGGTTATGATGCAGATTTAACTATCTTTGACTTTGCTAAAATTAAAGATAATGCAACTTTCGAAGAGCCGACTAAAGCCCCCACAGGAATTAATCATGTATTAATCAAAGGGGTTGAGATTGTGCAGCAATCTAAATTAACCGGGAAAAGATCTGCCGAAATAATAAAGTTATAGCTATTTATTTTTTTAATTCAATCAATATAAAAAGATCAAAGGAGGAAAATAACTAATGAGTAGTCAAAAGAAGAGAGTAGGATTTGCTGAAAGGTTTCCACATGTATTGGTTTTACTATTTGCAATTATTTTACTAGCCGCTCTTTCAACTTATATCGTGACTCCAGGTTCATATGAGCGAGTAGTAGTAGAGGGAAGAGAGGTTATTGATCCAGTTTCTTATCAGGTAGTAGAAAGAACACCAGTTGGCTTTTTTGGTGTTTTGAAATCTATTCCTCAGGGTTTAAATGAGGTAGGATTTATAATATTCTTTATATTTATAGTTGGTGGAGCCTTTGGGATTATTTCTAAAACTGGAGCTGTTGATGCTGGGATAGCTTCATTAACCAGAATCTTAGAGGGAAGAGAGAAGATTATAATTCCAGCCATTATGGGCGTTTTTGCCTTAGGTGGTTCAACTTTAGGTATGGCTGAAGAAACCTTAGTATTTATTCCGGCTATGGTTCCACTGGCAATTGCCTTAGGTTTTGATTCGCTGACAGGGGTTGCAGTTGTTTTAATTGGAGCTGGAGCAGGTTTTGCAGGTGCATTTATGAACCCTTTTACAATAGGTATAGCTCAAGGAATAGCTGAACTGCCAATTTTTTCAGGGATGGGATTTAGAATAGGTGTTTGGTTTGTGATCACTGGAATTGCAGTTGCTTTTGTATATAGATATGCAGCCAAAATAAAGGAAAATCCTGAATTAAGCCCAATGTATGAAGAAGATCAAAAGAGAAGTCACTCAGTTGATATTTCTGAATTTGATAAATTAGAAAACCACCACAAACATGTTCTAGCTGTTGTTATTATTGGTTTTTTAATATTAATCTGGGGTGTAACTCAATACGGATGGTATATAACAGAAATATCTGCCCTATTCCTTGGGATTGGTATAGCCTCAGGTTTAATAGGTAAACTAGGTGTCAATGGGACTGCAGAATCCTTTGTTGAAGGAGCAAGAGATTTAACAATGGCAGCAATTATCGTTGGTGTAGCCAGGGCTATATTAGTTGTATTAAATGATGGTAATATTATAGATACAATATTGTTTTCTGTCTCTAATGCAATAGAAGGACTACCTTCATATTTTTCTGCCCTTGGCATGTATTTTTTCCAGAGCCTTTTAAATATCATAGTTCCTTCTGGAAGTGGTCAGGCAGCTTTAACAATGCCAATTATGTCACCTCTTTCAGATTTAGTAGGTGTTTCCAGACAAACTGCTGTTCTTGCTTATCAATTAGGGGATGGATTTACAAATATCTGGTCTCCAACTTCAGGCTATTTTATGGCAGGTTTGGGACTGGCTGGAGTAGGTTGGGAGAAATGGGCTAAATGGTTTATGCCTTTATTGCTAATTTGGCTTGCAGCTGGTGGGGTGCTGGTTACAATTGCTCACCTCATTCAATATGGTCCTTTTTAAAGTAAAAATATAATAGAATTAATTTAAACTCTGCTTAAAAATTAAAAGCAGGGTTTAAAAATAATAAATATTATTTTAAGTTAAAGGAATAAATTTTTTGATTAAGTTAAAGGAGAATCTAATTTCACAGAGAATAATTTAATAGAATTAATTTTAAAGTTTTAATTACTTAATTTAAGAGGGAGCGAATAAATATAATGAGTCTAAAAGAAGAAGCATTAAAAATGCATAAAGATAATCAAGGTAAATTGATGGTAAAAACAAAGGTAGCAGTAAATGATGAACATGATCTTTCACTTGCTTATTCCCCTGGAGTTGCAGAGCCCTGTTTAGAGATAGAAAGAGAGCCTGATAAGATTTATGAATATACAAATAAGGCTAACTTTGTGGCAGTAGTAAGTGATGGTAGTGCTGTCTTGGGCTTAGGAGATATTGGAGCAGCAGCTTCAATGCCTGTTATGGAAGGTAAGGCAGTCTTGTTTAAAGAATTTGGTGGTGTAGATGCTTTTCCAATCTGTCTGGATGAATCTGATCCAGATAAACTAATAGAGATAGTTAAGAAGATGGAATCTGTTTGGGGTGGAATTAACTTAGAAGATATTAAAGCTCCAAAGTGTTTTTATATAGAGGATCGACTAAAAGAAGAGTTAAACATCCCTGTTTTTCATGATGATCAGCATGGAACAGCTATTATAACAATAGCTGGACTTATCAACTCACTTAAAATTGTGGACAAAAAGATAGAAGATATAAAAGTAGTAGTAAATGGAGCAGGTGCTGCTGGAGTAAGTATTATCGATTTACTTTTAGCTGAAGGGGTAAAAGATATAGTTGCTTTAGACAGTAAGGGAGCTATATATAAGGGTAGAGATAATCTTAATGAGAGCAAAAAAGAACTTGCTAAAATAACCAACAAAAACAATCAAGCTGGAGATCTGGCAGAAATAATGAAAGGGACAGATGTCTTTATAGGTGTATCAATAGCAAATCTAGTTTCAAAGGATATGGTTAGGTCGATGAATGCAGATCCAATCATCTTTGCCATGGCCAATCCAGTTCCAGAAATAATGCCTGATGACGCCTTTGCAGCCGGGGCTAAAATAGTAGGTACAGGTCGTTCTGATTTTCCAAATCAGGTTAATAATGTGCTTGCCTTTCCTGGGATTTTCAGAGGAGCCCTTGATGTAAGAGCGAGAGAGATTAATAGAGAAATGAAACAGGCAGCAGCATATGCTTTAGCAGATTTGATTGCTGAAGATGAACTTAAAGCTGATTATGTGATTCCAAAACCATTTGATCCGAGGGTTGGTCCCCATGTAGCAGCTGCAGTAGCTCAAGCAGCAATAGATACTAATGCAGCTAGAATCAAATTAACTTATGAAGAAGAACTAGCAAATGCTAAAAAAATAATGGCTAAATAAAGAATAATTGAATTTGCTTAATTATAGTTCAAAAAAAGACAGTTCTACATTTAAGAGCTGTCTTTTTTAATTAAGTTTAAGTTAAATCAAAACAGCTAAAATAGGAGAGAAATTATGAAAAAAACATTATTAAAAATAGCTGAGCACTTTAATGAATCTGATATTAGTTGGGCTGTAGGAGCATCATATTTGTTGAAATTGCATAATATTGTTGAACAGGCAAATGATTTAGATATTTTAGTTTTAAAATCTGATTTGAATAAGGCAGTTTCAATATTAAATAAATTAGGAAAAGAAGCAAGTCTAGAAAAAATGAATAAAAACTTTTCAAGAGATTTTTATAAATTTAAAATTAATGGAGTTGAGGTCGATCTTTTTGCTGATTTACTAATCAATTATAATAACAAATCTTATAATTTTCAGTTAAAAAAAGAATCAATCACAGATTTTAAAAAAATTAATGCTTTTTTAATACCTCTAGCTTCACTGGAAGATTGGTATATTTTGTATTCTTTAATGACTGGCAAAGAAAAGAAAATAAAATTGCTTGAAAACCATTTTGAAAAACATGGCATAAAAAACCCAGAAATTTTAGAAAAGAATTTAGAAAAAGCTCTTCCTGAAAAACTCAAACAAAGTATTGTTAAATTATTGAGATAATGAAAGAAAGGGGAGTATAAAATGGCTGATAAAAGAACGGTCAAAAAGGCAGTCGAAAATTATAGAAGAAACAGAGAAAAATTTATCCATTTAACTGTAGAAGTAGAGAAAATCGTAAAAGAAGTATTAAATGAGCAGGAAATAGAATATCATAATATAGAAAAGCGTACTAAAAGCATTGAAAGTTTTAAAAGAAAAGCAAGAAGAGAAAAATATAAAGATCCAATTAACGAAATAACAGATTTAGCTGGGATAAGAATAGTAACCTTATTTGAAAAAGATGTTTATGAAATAAGCTCTATTATAAAAGAAATATTTAAAATTGATTATGAAAACAGTGTTGATAAATCTGATTTTTTAGATGCCGATAAAATGGGTTATAAGTCAGTTCATTATATAGCAGCTTTAACAGAAGAAAAGATCAAAAATTCTCAATTACAAGCTTTTAAAGATTGTTATTTTGAGATACAAATTAGAAGTATTCTCCAACATGCCTGGGCGGAAATAGAACATGATAGAAATTATAAGTTTAAAGGCAATTTACCCAAGCACTTACAGAGAAGATTTTATTCCTTAGCAGGTATGCTAGAAATGGCAGATAGAGAATTTAATCAGCTGGCAAAAGAAGTGGAAGCCTATAAATCAAAACTAAAAGAAATTACCAGTGATGGTGAGATCACTCTATACCTAAGTCATAATTCTTTAAAAAAATATTTTTTGAATAAATTTAAGGAGCTGATTAAAGAAAAACAGATAAAAGTAAATTTTGATGATGAGAGTATTATTAAAGAATTAAGAATTTATGGGGTTAATGATTTGATAGAATTTGATGAAATAGTTGCAGATGATTTTCAAAGAGCTTTAAAAAATATCTTAAATAATAAAAGGAAGTTAAAGTTGGCAAAATTAATCAGAACTATTATGATAATCAATGATTACCATAAATATTATGAAATAGTTTGTGCTGGACAAAAAGTAAATCCTGATAATTTCTATATGGAGCTCTTAAAATATTACAATATTTTTTTATAAATCGAACGATATATAGCTGCAAGATTCCTAATCAAGTTAATTTTTACTATTAATTTACTATTAGATTAGAAAAAGATTAGAATAAATAATTTTAGCAGGATTTTTTTAAAAAATCAATAATAATTATAATAGAGCAAAGATAATGTTTTTAATAAATCTATCAACTTCTTTTTGGAAAATTTATAGTTGATTATAATTTTAACCTTTTTCTAATTATAAGAATAAGGTTATTTTCATAAGCACATTAAATTTTGAAAGGAGGTATGAAAATGAGAAATTTAAGAAACAAGAAACTAATAATTCTCTTAAGTATCTTAGCTTTATTTGCTTTAGTTCTTGTTGGGTGCGGTGTTGATGACATCGAAGAACCAGTAGAAGAACCAATGGAAGAACCGATGGAAGAAGAGCCTGCTCCTCCAATGGAGGAAGAACCTCCTCCAGCACCTGAAGATGATATGAATGGAGAATTTTAATTAAAAATATATTTAGCTTTAAAAATTGATTAATAACTGAGAAAAATTATGAGGTCCCTATTAATTTAGGGGCCTTTTTCATTTTTAGAGTATAAATTTGCAGCTATTTAACATACAGGTTTAATTATTAAAAAAAAGATGGTATAATTAATTTATCAAAACTTAATTGATTTTAATCCCCTTTGATTGGGGATTTATTAAATTAATATAAAAACATCAGGAGGGGAAAGAATTTGCTTAAGATTGGAATTTTAGGATTAGGAACTGTTGGCAGTGGAGTAGTAAAGATTATGCAGCAAAATAGCGCAAACATTCATAATAAAGTAGGAACAAATTTAGAAATTGAAAAGATTTTAGTGAGCAATATAAACAAAGATAGAATTGTGGATATTGAGGCAGGTATTTTAACAGAGGATGAGACTGAAATATTAGATAATCCAGCTATTGATATAGTTGTAGAACTGATTGGTGGAGAAGAGCCTGCTTATCAATATATAATGAGAGCAATTGAAAATGGAAAACATATTGTAACAGCAAATAAATTAGTTATTGCAAAACACGGTAAAGAAATTTTTAAAAAAGCTGAAGAAAAAAATGTGCAGGTGAGTTATGAAGCAAGTGTAGCTGGTGGTTTACCAATTATCAGGCCACTTCAAAATTCATTGGCAGCTAATAGAATCGAAAAGATTTATGGTATTTTAAATGGTACAACAAATTATATATTAACAAAGATGAGCGAAGAGAATCAGAGTTTTGAAGAAGCATTACTTAATGCTCAAGAAATGGGGTATGCAGAAAGTGATCCCACTTCTGATGTAGATGGATATGATGCTGCGTACAAGATAACTATTCTATCGTCTCTTGCTTTTCAAAGATTTGTAGATGTAGAAAATGTCTATGTAGAAGGTATCCGAAATATTGCTATTGATGATATTAAATTTGCTAAAGAGATGGGCTATGTAATAAAGCTTTTAGCAATCGCAAAAAATTCTGAAGAGGGTCTTGATATTAGGGTCCATCCTGCTTTTGTTCCTGAAAATCATACTTTAGCAATGATTAATAATACTTATAATTGTGTTTACTTACATGGAGATGCCGTTGGGGAAGTAATGTCTTCAGCAGAAGGTGCAGGTCAAATGCCAACTGGAAGTGCTGTAGTAGCTGATATTATTCATATTAGCAAAAACATTAATTATAATAAACAGGAATTCCCTAAAATTGATGCCTCTGAAGATAATAATATAATTGAGACAAAAGAAATAGAAAGCAGCTTTTATATCAGGCTGAGTGTTTTTGACAAACCTGGAGTTATGGCTAAGATTGCTAAGATATTTGGTGATAATAATGTTAGTCTTGCTTCTGTATTACAAAAACAACGTTTAAATCCAGTTGTACCACTTGTTTTGATCACTCATTCTGTTAAAGAGAAATATCTTTATAGATCAATTGATCAAATAAAAGAATTAGAAGATGTCAGAGATATAAATAGTGTTATTAGAGTAGAAAAGCATATTTAATAATATATCTGCTAATATTTTATAATAATAATCAAAACAAATTATTCTAGATACCTGGCTTTTAAAAGCTAAATATCTGGGGGTAAAAAAATGAAAAAAAACAAAAGTGACAAAAAGTTAGTTGTCAGGTTTTTTGAGTTTTTGGTTTATTTAATAGTGCAGATCATATTTAGCAAGAAATTATTATTATGGATTAATATTAACTATGGCTCCAATCATTATTGCAAATAACAAATCGGAATATCTACCTAAAATTGTTTCAATACCTTATCCTAAAAATGAAACTCTGTTTTTAATGCCTAATATTAGGATAATACAATTTGATAAAATTCTAGCAAAATATAAAGATAATTATGAGCAGATTGTATTTATTGAAGCAGGTTATGATACTAGATCATTTATGCTGGCAAATTCAAATAATAAATCTTTGAATATTTTTGAAATTGACTACCCTAAAAGACAAAGTATAAAAATTGAAGCAGCAGAAAAAGCAGATATTGAGAAAAATAATATAAACTTTATTCCTATGAATTTAGAGCAGGGAGTAGTATTTAATAATTTAATCGAGCAGGGCTTTATTCCTTCTCAGAGAACTTTATTTTTATTAGAAGGTTTAAGTTATTATCAGGATGAAGAAATAGTAAAAAAGATATTATTTTCAATCAGTGAAAATAGTACTGAAGGAAGTATTATTGTCTTTGATTTTATTTCTAAAATTGTTGAAGCCGATAATTTACCACTTGATTTTAAATTGCGTAAAAAATATTTAGGTTTGCTTGAAGAAAAATTATTGTTCAGCTTAGATATCCAGCAAAATCCAGAAGCACAGGTTGAAAAATTTGTAGAAGAAATGGATCTTAGTTTAAAAAGTTACTATTTTGGGGGAAGCAAAAATAATAATACACCTAATTTCATGGCAATAATAGAATTGCTTAAATAAGATCATAGATTTGACGTAACTATTTATAATTTTGGAGGCAAAATTATGAGAGAAAAAATTGAAGTTTTAATAAAAGACTTTGTAGCTTCTTATCAGAGAACAAAGAATCTAAAAACTAAATGGAGAGAAGCAGTTGTAGGCTTTGCAGATGTTGAGCATGATTTCAAAGAGTTGATTTCTCCTGCTCACGCTCTAGCTGAAGATTATCTCAATGGGGCTAAAACGATAGTTGCTTATTTTTTGCCTTATGCTCAAGAAATTGTTAATTCAAATATTGGGGGAAGATACAGTTCTAAAGAATGGGCATTAGCCTATGTAGAAACAAATGAGTTGATTGTCGAACTTGATAATTACTTAAAAAAAGAACTTGATAAAATGGGTATTAATGCTGCTGTTATTGCCCCAAGAGAAAACTTTACTCAATCTGAATCTCCTGCCGATTGGTCACATAGACATATGGCCTATTTTGCAGGCATGGGTAATTTTGCTTTGAATAATATGCTAATTACAGAACAGGGGTGCTGTGGTCGTTTTGGCAGTATAATAACAGACCTGGATATTGAAACAAATAAAATTACTGATCAAGAATACTGCCTTTATAAAGAAGGATTAGATTGTCAGCTTTGTGTTGAAAACTGTATAACTGGTGCCTTAAAAGTTGATTTTTTTATTGGAGAAAAATGCTACAAAATCTTATTATATAATGATGTTCTGCATTCAGATATTCTTGCTTCTACAGAAGTTTGTGGTAAGTGTTGTGCAGGGCTTCCTTGTTCAATGACTAATCCGGTAAAAGAATATAAATAGAAATTATTGTTGTTGGGGGTAGAGGATGAATAAACATTGGTATAAATTTTTATTATTAATTATAATTATAGCTATAGGGATGTTTTCACTTTATTATTTTGGAGTTGCTGATTATTTCACATTAGAAAACTTAGAACAAATTAGAGATCAAATAGAAGGATATGGTTATTTAGGACCCATAATATATATAGCGGTATTTACAATTGGCACACTCTTTTTTCTACCTGCAATTCCTTTTGCAATTTTAGGTGGTTTGTTATTTGGCTTTTTTTGGGGCTTAGTTTGGGTTTTAGTAGCTACCACTACTGCAGTATCATTAGCTTTTTTGGCAGGGAGATATGCAATTCACGATCTGGCCGAAGATATTTTTAAACATAAAGATTATTATCAAAAAATCCAAACTGGTTTTAATGATTATGGCTGGAAAGTGATTTTAATTACTCGTTTTTTACCTATGTTTCCTTTTATACCCCAAAGCTATATTTATGGATTGATAAATATTAAATTTAGAACCTATATTATATTTTCATTTATAGGTAAAATACCTGCCAGTATTGCCTATGTTTATATTGGTTCTTCATTGATGCACTGGGTTGTTTAAAAAATTTTCACTTGCTTATAAAGTTTAGTATATAGCAGACTTAGTAAATAGCTTAAGATAAAACTAGCTCCAAAAACAACCATAAATTTAGTAAATATAGAAATATTGAAAGTTAATAAATAATATTGAATTGCTACTAAAATAATCATATGGAAAAAATAGATCTGATAAGAATTAGCTGCTAGACTATTAAGGGTTTTAAACGGTTTGTCCAGGTATTTTTTGAAAAATAATAATAAGCTGCTAAATATTAAAAAGCAAAGTGAAAAATGCAAAAATGCATTTAATAGCTGTAAAGGCCTTGTCTTATTGGCCAGGGCCATAAAATTTATTTTGAAAGCTAAATAAATAACTGATAAAATTGCTGTTGAAATTAAAAATAATGGCAATTTTTTTGTCATTTTTTTAGTGATTTTTATTTTCTTTAAATAAGCAAAAATCCCAAAAGAAAAATAAAGTATATAGATGGTCCATCTAGTAGGTTGAAAAACAAGTATGTTTAGAATAGAGACCCAGCTGTCATCAGCGCTAAATTGACTAACTATAAAGAAAGACAATATTCCTAATGCAAAGAAAATAAATAAAAACTTACTCAATTCATGCTGGCTTATACTTTCTTTTTGTTTTTCATATATAGAATCAATTTTATCTTTATTAAGTCTGTAAATTAAGACAAAAGCCAAATAAAAGACAAAAAGCGAAGATAAAAACCAATAATGACCAGCATGTTCTGCCTGAATAAAATTATTGAAATAAAATCCCCTCCAATATTCAAGGTAGCTTAGATTAGGAGATATATACTCAAGTGCATAAAAATAATTCATTATTGGTGATAAAAAAACAATTCCAAGGCCAAAAGGAACTAAGATTCTTTTACTTTTTTTATTAATAAATAATTTTGCTCCATATTTTTTTAAAGAATAATAACAAAAATAACCAGCAATAAAAAACATAATTGGCATTATAAAAACATCTATTAAAAGACTTAAGAGCCCGAATAAATCACTTTTTGGGCTGTCGTTAACATACCATTCATAGCCTTGCACATGAGGAAGCAAAGAGTGGAGCAAGACAACTAATGTTATAATAAAAACTCTTAAATAATCAAAATAGTACATTCTATTATCTGTTTTATTTTTGACTGCCATTTATTTCACCCTTTAGTTAATTTTTTAAATCACATTGTTAATTATATGTGATGTTGAAAATATTTTCAAGCAATATTTAGAAAATTTCTATTAATCTATTATTAAGATAAATTATTATTATTATTTGTTTATTATATTCAATAATTATGATATAATAATTAAAGAAAAGTAATATTTGCTAATTAAAAAGCAAATATTGAAAAACAAGAGAAATAACTTTAATTTAAAGAGGGAGGAATTTTATTATGATCAAAGATCTTTTAGCAGGTGTTTTCGGCAAAGGAGTAGCAAAAATAGATGCAGAAGAAGTCATAGCAAAAGATTTAAAAATAATTGACCTAAGAAATAAAAAAGATTATGAAGAAGGACATATACCAGATTCCATAAATATTCCTTATGGAGAATTTAAAACCGATCACCCTAAATTAGCAGAAATTGATAAAGATGAGGAATTTTGTGTTGCCTGTATAGCTGGTATTTCCAGCCAGAAGATAACAAGGTTATTAAATGAGGCTGGTTATAAAAATGCTAAAAGCTTAAAAGGTGGAATTAAATCATGGAATCATGACTGGGTACAATAAATGTTTTATTATTTTCCTGAATAGAAGGGGTGGTCATTTTGAATTCATATAATAATTTAAAGGATGAAAATAGTCCCTATCTTAAACAACATGCTGATAATCCCGTAAATTGGTATCCCTGGGGAGATGAGGCTTTTAAGAAGGCTAAAGAGAAAGATCTACCCATATTTTTGTCCATTGGTTATTCTACCTGTCACTGGTGCCATGTGATGGCAGAAGAATCTTTTGAAGATGAAGAGGTTGCTAAAATGCTCAATCAATATTTTATTTCTATTAAAGTTGATAGGGAAGAAAGACCAGATATTGATGCCTTATATATGGATCTTTGTCAGGCGATGACCGGCAGTGGTGGTTGGCCTTTAAGTATATTTATGACAGCAGATAAAAAGCCTTTTTATGCAGCTACCTATATTCCTAAAGAAAATAAGTATGGTAGAAAGGGTCTTTTGAGTATCTTACCTGAAATTCATAATTTATGGACTGAAGAAAGAGAGAAGCTGCTGCAAGCTTCAGAGAATATTGTTTCTCATTTAGCTAAAATAAATATTAATCAAAAAGCAGATATAAAAAGTGATATATTAGAAAAAACAGCTCAAGAAATAGCAAATAATTATGATAATCAATATGGAGGATTTGGTAGTTCACCTAAATTTCCAATGTATCAATACCTTTTATTTTTACTCCACTATTGGAAAAAAACTGATGAGCAAAAATATCTATCTATTTTAGAAAAAACTCTTCAAAAAATGAGAGCTGGAGGAATATATGATCACTTAGGCTGGGGGTTTCATAGATATTCGACAGATAGAGAATGGGAAATGCCCCACTTTGAAAAAATGTTATATGATCAAGCTTTAATGATTTACATCTATACTTCAGTTTATCAAGCAACATCTAAAGATATTTATGCAGATGTAGTAAAAGAAATTATCAGTTATTTAGAAAATGAAATGTTAGCTGAAGAAGGAGCTTTTTTTGCGGCTGAAGATGCTGATAGTGAAGGAGAAGAAGGCAAATATTATCTCTGGCAAAAAGAAGAGCTCAAATCTATTCTCAGTAATAAAGAATTCCAAAAAATTGCTGAGGTATTTAATATCAAAACAAGTAAAAATATAAATTTAAATTTAAAAAACATTCAAGATTATAATAACTTAGAAAATATAAAAGATAAATTATTACAGTATAGAGAAAAAAGAATAAGGCCAGGTAAAGATGAAAAGATCTTAACAGATTGGAATGGCTTGCTAATTGCCGCTTTAGCAAAAGCAGCTTTTGTTTTAAAAGATAATAAATACCTAAAATTGGCTGAAGATGCTGAAAAGTTTATTCATAACCATCTGAAAACAACTAAAGGTAGATTAGCTCACAGTTATTATCAAGGGAAGAAATCAGAGGTTGATAACCTAAATGATTACAGCTTTTTGCTTTGGGCTTTAATAGAATTATATCAGGCAACTTTAAAAGATGAATACTTAATAAAGGCAGAAAAAACTGCTAAAATAATGAAAGAATATTTCTGGGATCAAAATCAGGGTGCTTTCCATTTTAGCTCCAAAGACAATAAAGATCTATTTTTAAAGCAAATTAAGGCTAGAGATAATTCACTACCCTCTGCTAATTCTACAGCAGCTTTTAATTTTTTAAAGCTGGCTCATCTTAAAGATGATTTATCATATCAAGAAGATAGTGAAAAAATTATTGCTGCCTTTTCTGATAAGATAAATAAGGCTCCCAGCAATTATATTTTTTTAGTTTTGAGTAATTACTATTTAAATAATCCCTTTGTTGAGCTAAAGATTCATGGAGATAAAAAATATCCCTTAGCCCAAGAATTAATTGAAAATATAAGAGCTAGATATTTACCTGATTATCTGTTAAAACAGCAAAAAGATGATCAAAATAACAAATTATCAGTTTGCAGAGATTTCATTTGTCAAATGCCAACTGATAATTTAAATGAAATATTAAAAGAAATTAAATAATATTTTATATTAGTTAAAGCAAACTTAGCTAAGTTTGCTTTAACTAAATTTTTTAATTAATTTAGCAAGATATTTAGATTGAAGCTGTTTATTAGCCATAATTTGTTTGATTGGTGGTAGTTTCAATATTGCTGAAATAACAGCTGCCATTGCTCTATGACTGGCAAAAACCTGTTTATCAAAAATTAAATTTTGCAATTTGCCCCTTTCTACTGCCATCATTACAGTCCGATGAACAGAATTTACAGGGGTAATTATTTTTTCCTGACGCCTTTTTAGTTCAATACTGTTATTTGGACATTCTCTCAGACAGACTCCACAACCTAAACAAAGTTCTTTATCTATAATAATCTTTTTGTTTTGCTTATCTTCAATTTCTGAGATGGCATTAACAGGACAAATTGAAATGCATTTTTTACATTGGCTGCATTCTGAGTTAATTATAGCTGCTAAATAATGGGTTGTTTGAATAGGATGTAAAGCTCCAAACTCTTTTGCAGCTACAAGTGCCTCACAACAACAGCTACAGCAGTTACAGATGAAACTGGGCTGTTCCTGAACATTTTCTCCACACTGGACTAAATTATGTTCATAAGCTTTATGTAATAGTTCCAGACATTCTGAACTATCTACTCGACGAGCATGGTCATGTCTGATTAATGAATCTGCAGTATTATTAAAAGTCATGCAGATATCTAAAGGGGCATTACAAGCTTTATCTAAATGATGCATTTTATGTCTGCAGTAACAAGTACTAATTCCAATATCATCTGCAGTTTTTATTATATGACTTGCCTTTTCAAAATCGAGAATATGGACCAAATTATCTCTTGAAAGCACATCTTCATTGACATAAACTCTACCAAGTTTAGTGTCTCCACCTAAAAATAAATCTTTGATAAAGTCTTCTTCAATATTAAGGTATTGATAATATAGTTCTGCCAGTAATTTTTGATTTATATCATTTCTAGTTCTCATCATTGAAAATTCAAAAAATCCAGCCATAGGTGGTGGGAGAATATAGTGCTTTGTATTTTTGTTTATTGAGTCTAACAAAATTGCTCTTGCTGCAAGTTCATTTAAAATTTTTTCAGTTTCTTTTTTATCTTTTTTAAGTATTTTAGCTGCTTCTTTTGCTGTAAAGGGTTTTATAGGAAGTTGTGCAACTATTTCTGCTTCTTTTTCGCTAAATAACATTGCTAAAATCTCATAAAGAGTTTTGCTTGGTGGAGCCCCTTGAGGAAATTTATTTAATCTTTCTACAAGATTTTCATATGACTTTTTTGCAGTTTTATGTGACATTTTTCTCACCTCTAATTAAATAATTAATTATTTAGCCTTAATCTCCTCTAAAAAATTGCTACAAAAAAATAATATTTTAAAAAAAGTCTTTACAGAGCAAAAGATTGACTAAAATTTTTTAAAATGATACAATTTTTATAATATAGATAGTTTAGTGAAAATCTATTTTATTAAGGGGGGAGAAGATTGGATAAAGCTGTAATAGGTGGGACAGGTGTTTATGATTTAGATAATAAAAATATCAGCAGAGAAGTAAAAACAGAGTATGGAACAGTTAAAGTTGATATTATAACTCATTATGGAGAAGAGATAGTTTTTTTAGCCAGGCATGGTAAAAATCATTCAAGAGCTCCCCATAACATTAATTATAGAGCTAATATTAAGGCTTTAGAAAAACTAGGGATTAAATATATATATGCTACTGCTGCTGTAGGTTCATTTAATGAAAATTATGAACCAGGTGATATAGTTGTAATTAAAGATTTTATTGATTTTACTAAAACAAGAGCTCAAAGTTTTTTAGATTCTGAAGCTGAGTCGGTAAAACATTTTGATATGAGTGATCCTTACTGTAAAAATATGCGCAGTAAATTTTCTCAAAGAAGCTTGGCCAAACAATTAAAAATCAAAGGAAATGCTGTCTATGTTTGTACAGAAGGGCCTAGATTTGAAACTGCTGCAGAAATAGAAATGTTTAAAAAATTGGGGGGAGATGTTGTTGGTATGACAGGAGTACCAGAAGTAATATTAGCTAAAGAACTCGGTATCTGTTATGCTTCAGTTGCTATTATAACTAATTGGTCTACCGGGATGAAAGATGAATTAGATATCCATGAATTTCAAGAGCTTATCTCAGCAAAGAAGGCTAAAATAACAGAAGCTTTCATGCATGTTTTTTTAGAAGGTCTTGATCAAAACAACTGCAGCTGTGGGGATTCATTAATAGAAATTGGATAAATCAGCTTTAAATGATATAATTAATTAAAGAATCTTAAATATTTTAAATTTTATTTTGCTGCTTAGTATTCTAGTAGGATTTTTTGCTTTTAGAAATACATATTTAGAGTAGATAATAGGAGTGAGAATATGAGTATAAAAAAATGGTTGAAAGAAGTTTCTTCTACTGTTGAGGAAGTCAATAAAATTGACAAAAGATATTATAAAAAATATGATATTAAACAGGGTTTAAGAAATGCTGATGGTACTGGTGTTGTGGTTGGATTTACTAAAATTGGTTCAGTACATGGTTATACTTTATGTGATGGTAAAAAAGTTCCTACTGAAGGAAGATTGTTTTACAGAGATATAGAAATTGGAGAGTTAATTGAGAAAACAGGTAAATTTGGTTATGAAAGTATAATATATTTATTACTATTTGGAGAGCTTCCTAATAAGAAAAACCTCAAAGATTTTAATGCAATTTTAGATAGTTTTAGAAAGCTGCCCCCTCACTTTACCGAAAATACAATCTTAAAAAGTCCCAGTAGTGATGTTATGAATAAACTACAGAGAAGTATTTTAGTACTTTATTCATATGATAATAATCCGGATTGTCTTGATATTGAGAAAATATTACTGCAGAGCATTAAACTTATAGCAAGATTCCCAACTATCATTTCTTATGGTTACCAGGCTAAAGCACATTATTTTGATAATCAAAGTCTTTATCTTCATAATCCTAAAAGAGGTGTTGGAACTGCTGCTAATATTTTGCATATGATTAGAGCAGACAATCAATATTCTAAATTAGAATTAGACACACTTGACTTATTATTAATTCTCCATGCTGAACATGGTGGAGGTAATAATTCAGCATTTGCTACCCACGTAGTTTCATCAAGTGGTACTGATACTTATTCAGCTGTTGGTGCAGCTGTAGGTAGTCTTAAAGGACCTAAACATGGTGGAGCAAATTTAAGGGTAAGAGCTATGATAGAAGATATGAAAGAAAATATTGATGATTATAGTGATGAAAAAGAAGTTAAAGCTTATTTAATAAAAATATTGAATGGAGAAGTTTTTGATAAAAAAGGTTTAATTTATGGAATGGGCCATGCAGTATATACTAAATCAGATCCTAGAGCAGAAATTTTAAAAGAGAAATCTCTGGAGTTAGCTGAGGCAAAGGGTCGAATTGATGAATTTAAATTATACAGCAATATAGAAAAACTAACAAAAGAAATATTTAAAGAGATTAGAGGAGAAGATACAGAAATTTGTGCTAATGTTGATCTTTATTCTGGTTTTGTTTATGAGCTGCTTAATATACCAAAAGAATTATATACCCCTCTATTTGCAACAGCAAGGGTAGCAAGTTGGTGTGCACATAGAATAGAGCAGGTAGTAAGTGATCACAAGATTATTAGACCAGCATATAAATCACTTAAAAATGAGGAAAAATGTAATTTTGAAGAAATAAAAAGATAATTTAATATTTAATCTTAAAAACCCTCCCTTTAATTTTTAGAGGGAGGGTTAATTATATTCTTTATTCAATTAGCATTTCTGTTTCTAGTGAGCCAAATTGATTACAGTAAGCGATAAGTTTAATAAGATCGCCTTCTTCGGCCCCAGGAATTAAATAAAGTGTTTTCTGCTGATCATTGTCAAATTGAAGGAAGAAATCTTGATTGATAATTAACTCATCATTAAGGAAGACTTCAACCTTTTCAACATAATGATCGCGATTGTCTCCTGATCTGTGGTCTACAGAAGCTTCTAAAATATTATTTTCAAGGTCAAATTCTAGATCAATAGCTGCCGGTGGGTGAGCAAAAGCGTTTAAAGTGAAAAGAAAAAGTATAACTAATGTAAAACAAAATATTTTTTTCATTATTTACTCCTTTCTTTTAATAATAACTAATCTTAATTATATATATTATAGAGGAATTTAGAAAATCCTTTATTTTTTAGCTCATAAATAAAATAAATTTGTACCTTTAATGTACTGCAATACATTAAAGGTACACTTTATAAGGAAGTGAGGCTAATAAAATGAATAAAGAGGTAGTCTTGATAACAGGTGCTTCAAGTGGAATTGGGAAAATAACTGCTGAAAAACTTTTAAAAGCCGGTTATATAGTTTATGGTGTGGCAAGATCAATTGATAGTTTGAAATATTTAGCTGAATATAAGTATGGTCATTATAAATATCTTGATCTAAGTGAAACTGAATCTATTGAAAAATGTGTTTCAGAAATTATAGAAACAGAAAATAAGATTGATATTTTAATTAATAATGCTGGTTATGGTGCTTTTGGAGCTGTTGAAGATTTTGATATTTCTGAAGCTAGAGCTGAATTTGAAGTTAATCTTTTTGCAGCTGCAAAATTGATTAAAGAAGTTTTACCATTTATGAGAGCAAATAAAAATGGTAAAATAATTAATATTTCTTCAGTAGCAGGCAAAGTATGGTTTCCTTTTGCTGCTTGGTATAATGCTAGCAAATTTGCTCTTGAAGGTTTAAGTGATGTTTTAAGAAATGAAGTTAAGGAATTTGGAATTGATGTTGTGATAATTCAACCTGCTGCTGTTAAGTCAAATTGGGTCAATGGGGCTACAGAAAGTTTATTAGAAAATTCAGCAGAAAGTGTATATGCAGAAAATGCTAAAAAAACTGCAAAAGCATTTAAAAATATTTATGCAAATAATTACCTGGTTATAGAGGCTGAAGTTATAGCAAATCTTATTTTAAAAGCAGTTAAAGCTAAAAAAGCAAAAGCAAGATATAGAGCACCATTTTATGCAAAACTCCTGCTTTTTTTCCGCTCTCGTTTACCAGACCGCATTTTTGATTATTTGACAAATAAAATAATGAATTTTTTTGCTAATAAATAATTTTTTCTTTTTGTAAAGGAAATTTATAACTTTTCATGAATATATAAAAAAGAATAGGAGAGGGAGGAATTTTATAATGAACAGACAGATAATTAATTTTGAACAATTAAAAAGATTTTCGAATGAATTTAAGTCGAGAGAAAACAATCGAGTTATTGCCAATGCAATAATTAAAAATGGGATTAACAATACTGCTTTAAATAATGAGTCAGTTAAAAATATGCATCATGATTTTTCTAAAGAAATAGATGTGGGCTCTGTTACCAACCAGAAAAAAAGTGGTAGATGTTGGATGTTTGCTGCTTTAAATAATATTCGTTACAGTATCTCAGAAAGCTTAAATATTAAGGAGAATAACTTTGAGTTATCCCAATCTTATACAATGTTTTGGGATAAACTTGAAAAAGCAAATTATTTTTTAGAAAATATTATAACAACTGCTGATTTAGAACTGGACAGCAGGAGAGTAATGTGGCTTTTAAATGAACCTACAAATGATGGTGGACAATGGGATATGTTTACTGCTTTAATCGAAAAATATGGTATTGTGCCAAAATATGTGATGCCAGAAACTTATCACAGCAGTAATTCTCGTTTAATGAATAAAATATTAAATCTCAAACTTCGTGATCAGGCTCATACTTTACGTAATGATTTTAATCATGGGGCTGACAAAGCAAGCCTAAGAGAAGAAAAAGAGGAATTATTAGCAGAGATATATTCACTCTTAGCTTACTTTTTAGGTGAACCACCTCAGGAATTCGATTTTGAATATAAAGATAAAGAAGGTCACTTTTATAGAGATTCTAAATTAAGTCCAATGGAGTTCTATAATAAATACTCTAAAGTTAAAATGACTGATTATGTAAGTATTATAAATGCTCCAACATCTGACAAAGATTTTTATAAAACTTATACAGTTGAATTTTTAGGTAATGTAAAAGAAGGGCAACAAATTCATTATTTGAATTTACCGATTAAAATGCTTAAAGATTTAAGTAAAGAACAAATTAAAGCCGGTGAACCTGTTTGGTTTGGCTGTGATGTTGGCCAGTGGTATGATAGAGACTTAGGAATTATGGATACCGAATTATATAATTATGAAGAGGTCTTAGATACTAAATTTAAACTTGATAAAGGGAGTAGACTTCAGTATGGAGAAAGTGTTTTAACTCATGCTATGGTTTTTACCGGCATTAATATTGATGACAATGCTAATGTTAATCGCTGGAAAGTTCAAAATAGCTGGGGAGATAAGGTTGGTAAAGATGGATTTTTCATAATGAGTGATCAGTGGTTTGAAGAGTTCAATTATGAAGTTGTGATCCATAAAAAATATCTTTCTGATGAATTATTAGAAGCGTATAGCAAAGAACCAATTGTTTTAAACCCCTGGGATCCAATGGGATCACTTGCAAAATAATATTTTTCTAAAAATAAGATAGAGGGATAACTTTAATATTTTTCTAGTTATCCCTTTTTTAAAAATAATATATTTTAAAAAGGACTGGTATAAATGGCTGAATTTGAAGACTTTTTACAGCTTGATATTAGAGTAGGAAAAATTGTTGCAGCAGCAGATTTTCCTGAAGCCAATAAAGCTGCTTATAAACTAAAAATAAATTTTGGAGAAGAGATTGGTATAAAAAACTCCAGCGCTCAAATAACTGAATGTTACACTAAAGAAGATTTGCTTAATAAACAGATCTTAGCCATAGTGAATTTCCCGCCCAAACAAATAGCAAATTTTATTTCAGAAGTTCTTGTTTTAGGGACCTATTCCAATGAAGGTGTTGTTTTAATCACTCCAGATAAAAAAGTGGAAATAGGAGATAAATTAGGCTGAAAAAATTGACATAATTAATATTTTTCTATATAATATAAATGAGCATTAATATAAACATTCATTTATATAGGTGGTGATAATAATTGAAGAAGGCAAAATCAAAGAATTAGCAAATATATTTCAAATTTTAAGTGAAGAAAATAGAATTAAAATTTTATTTTCTTTAAAAGATGAAGCACTATCAGTATCAGAAATTATTAAAAGAACTGGTTTATCACAACCACTAGTATCTTTTCATCTTAAGACTTTAAGAGAGGCAAAGTTAGTTAATAAGTACAGAGAATCAACATTCGTTTTCAATAAAATTTGTAATAAAGAAATTGTTGATTTAATTAATGAATTTAGTAAATTTATTAAAAACAGAAAGGGAAAAAGCACAAGCAAAGAAACAAGATTTCCTTGTCCTCCCTGGAATAATTAAATAGTGTTTTAAGGAGTTGCTAAATTATTATGAATGATAACCAATCTGATGAGAATAATGAGGAGGAAAAAAATATGATGCCTGATATGGCAAAAAAAATGATGAGCAATATGCAGAATAAAGATAATTCTTTTAATCCTAAGCAAATGTGTGAGAGTATGATGAAATCTGTTGAGTCTACTGCTAAATTGGCTGGTCAAGCTAATAGTGAGGTCCAGATGCTATTTGAGGAATGGGTAGAGCAGGTTGAAGAAGAACTTTTAGAAATTTTAAAAGATGAGCATAATTTCGATACCCAAAATATTTCTAATCAGCTTCGGGTAAGTGAAGAATCGGTTTTATATTTTTTAAGCAAATTAGTAAGAGAGAAAAAAATTGAGATTCTGGATTTACAAATAATAGAAAAAGGAGAGTAATATTATGCCATTTTTATTTGGAGGAATGTGGTTTTTCCCAATGTTTTTAATGCCGATTATTTTTTTATTCATGTTTTTTACACTTCATAAAAAAGGATTCTTCACAAAATGTATGAATTCAATGCAGGAAAATAATAATTCAAAAGTTAAGAGTAATTATTATCTTGAAGAAGATTCCAGTAATTTAAAAGCTTTAGAAATTATTAAAGAAAGATATGCAAAAGGAGATATTACTAAGGAAGAATATAAAGAAATGAAAGAGGAATTATCAAAATAATAAAAGTAAATCCCCTTAAAGCTAGTAACTAAGTAAATTTTTTGCTAAAGGGGATTTATTTTTTTAATTTATTATATCTTTAATTTTAACTTCTCTTAAATTTTCTTTAAGGTCTGTATTGAGATAATTATAAACAGTTTCCATTTCTGGGTCTAGAAAAATTTCTTTTATTTCTACCTCCTTTTTAAGAGCAGGAGAGTCATAAATTTCCCAGAGGGATAATGAGGAAACATCGGTTAAAAGTGTATATTTTCCTTCTTTTGTTTCAGTTATTAAATTTTTATTTTCCATTTCTTTAAGGACTTCTTTTATTTTTTCTTTAGGTAATTTTATTTTATTAATGATATCATTTAATTTTAAACCATTCCTATCTTTTTTTAAGAAATCTTTTTGTAAAGTAATTAAAATGGCTGCTGGAATCAAAGCTTTAAATCCTTTTTGATCTTCTTTGCCTACAGTTAAATGTTCCAGATTATTTCTGTGCTGGAAAACATAAGATATTACAGCTCCAATGAGGACAATAAGCCAGATTAAATAGAGCCAGACCAAAAAGAAAGGAATAACATATAAAGAGCCATAAATTTGCCTTTCATAACTATGAACAACCAGATTACGAGTATAGATTGTATAGATATTTTTACTTAAAATAAAGAGACCTCCACTTATTATACCTGCAAAAGCTGCTGCCAAAGGATCAACATCTGTGTTGGGAATGAAATAATAGGCAATTATAAATACTAAAAAATTGAAACTAAATAGAATCCAATTAAAAATATTGCTCTCACTTATTCTTGTTCCCGGCATTCCCAGGCCTAGATATTGTTCAGCTAAAACCAGGGTTGCGGTTAAAAGTAAAGTTATTAAAAATGTTCCCAGAGTAATAAATGTCCAAAAAGCAACAAATCTTCTTACAATATCTCTATGTTCACTAACAGACCAGATTTGATTAAAGGTGACTTCAACTCTAGCTAACATGAATATAATTAAGATAAGCAGAGAGAGAAAACTAACAGCACCTAATTGCTCAATATCAACATTAAAGATATACATTTCTAGATAACTAATTAAAGTTTCACCTGTGCCTGCAGCTAGATTATTTAAAATTACATTTTTAATTTGATTAACAATGGTGTCTAATCTGCCAAAAAAGTTGAAAAGTGTCATGATATAGAAAGAAAAGATTAGAAAGGGAACAATTGTTAAAATTGAGATATAAGCCATACCCATAGCCTGAATTAATATATCATTTTCTCTGGATTTTTGATATACTTTAACTATAAACATTTTCCATTTCACAGGAGAAAGATCAGTATTTTTAAAATTATTTTTGATTTTATTGAGATATTTTTTAGCTTTTGTCATCTTGATCACCTTTATTTTAGAATTAATGAAATTTTTTTAGTAACTCTAGCCTATTATATTTATTCAACAAAAAAATTTTTTAACCTTTAAAGATATGAATTAATAATTTTTGGGAGGGTATAAACATGGATAAAAAGAAACTAGGAATTATTTTAATAGTAATAGGAATCTTTTTGCTCTTAAATACTTTAAACTTAATTGGAGAAGATATCTTTATTTATTTTTTAGGTGGTGGTTTTATAGTTGCTTACTTTGCATTTGGAGCAAGAAAATATTACAGAAATATAGGTTTCTTAATTCCTGGAAGTATTTTGCTTGCTTTAGCTCTATTTTCTGATTTGCAGAGAATAGAATTCTTCAGGAATATTGGCGGAGGTTTGTTTTTCATTTTACTTGGTAGTGCTTTTTTGATCGTTTTTATTCATACCAGAGCTTTTTCTAAATGGGATTGGCCAATTTATCCAGGCCTTGCTCTTTTCATTTTTGGTCTTTTTATAATTACCGTGGAAAAGACCGAGATTTTAAAAGATTTAACTATACTTAATTATTTATTTCCCATTCTTTTAATTGCTGCCGGAGGCTTAATAATTTTTAAACAAAAAGAGAAGTGATAGAGTGAAAGTCTGCTCGCAAACCTAGTGGGCTTGCCCCGAGGAGGGTCAATATTGACTAAAATAATAAGCAATTGTCATATTATTTTAAATATTATAAATCTAAGCCTAAATTAGATATTGCTAAATAAATATGATATACTATAAAAAATATTGGGAAGTAAAATAGTTTTTTAATAATTTCTACCTAAAACTAGGTAGGATTTTATTAAATATATGTAATTTAATTAGACAATTATTTTCTATGAAGGGAGATTAGAGTATGCCAAAAAAGTTTAAAAGAGTATTAGTGGCCAATCGAGGAGAAATAGCAATTAGAGTAATTAGGGCCTGTCAAGAATTAGGTATTAGAACTGTAGCAATTTATTCTGAAGAAGATAAAACTGCTCTATTTAAAACTAAAGCAGATGAAGCTTATCAAATTGGTGGTAACAAAGGACCAATCGAAGCTTATCTGAGTATTAATGAAATTATTGATTTAGCAATTAAAAAAGATGTGGATGCAATCCATCCTGGTTATGGGTTTTTAGCAGAAAATCCAGAATTTGTTCGTAAATGTCAGGAAGCAGATATTAAATTCATAGGACCTGATGCTGAAATTATGGATAAATTAGGTGATAAAATTCAATCTAAAATTTTAGCTAATAAATTTGGGGTTCCTACCATTCCAGGTTTAGAAAGACCTATCAAAAATGAAGATGAAATTAAAGAATTTGCTAAAAAGAATGAATATCCCTTAATGCTTAAAGCTGCTGCAGGTGGTGGTGGCCGTGGGATGAGAATTGTGAGATCTGATGATGAATTAATAGAATCTTTTAGGGATGCTTGTGAGGAAGCTCGCAAAGCCTTTGGTGTTGACGATATTTTTGTTGAAAAATATCTTGAAAATCCCAAACACATAGAGGTGCAAATTCTTGGTGATGAACATGGAAATATCGTTCATCTATATGAAAGAGACTGTTCAATTCAAAGAAGACATCAAAAAATTGTTGAGTTCACACCAGCAATTGCTTTAAGTGAGAAAAAAAGAAATGAAATTTTAGACGATGCTATAAAACTCTGTGAAGGTGCAGGTTATAAGAATGCTGGAACAGTTGAGTTTTTAGTTGATAAATATGATAATCATTATTTTATAGAAGTTAATCCCAGAATTCAGGTAGAACATACAGTTAGTGAAATGGTTACAGGTATTGATATTGTTCAGAGTCAAATCCTAATCGCCGAAGGTTATAGGCTTGATTCTCCTCAAATAGACATTAAATCTCAGGATGCAATAGAGGTTAGAGGTTATTCTATTCAGTGTAGAGTTACTACTGAAGATCCTACAAATAATTTTATACCTGATACAGGCAAACTTGATCATTACCGTACAGGCTCCGGATTTGGAATCAGACTTGACGGGGGAAATGGATACACAGGTTCAATTATCCAGCCTTATTATGACAGTCTTTTAGTTAAGACTATTTCTTGGTCTAGAACCTTTGAGGATGCTGTACGTAAAGTGCTTCGTTCAGTTGAAGAGATGAAAGTTAGGGGAGTTAAAACAAATGCTTCCTTTTTGATTAATGTTTTAAATCATGAAGATTTCAAAAAAGGACTTTGTGATACAGGTTTTATAGAAAACAATCCTGATTTATTTAATATTACTCCTAGATCTAATCAAGAATATAATATTTTAAAATATTTAGGGGAAATAATTGTTAATAAAACACGTGGTCATAAACCAGACTTTGATGTACCTAAAGTTCCTAAATTCGAAAAAATTGATAATTTAAGTGGTTCAAGACAACTTTTAGAAAAGGAAGGACCTGATGCATTAGTTGAATGGATTAAAAACAAAGAAGAAATCCTTTTAACTGATACAACTTACAGAGATGCTCATCAGTCATTAATGGCCACAAGAATGAGAACAGTTGATATGGAAAAAATTGCTGAAGCAACCTCTCATTTAGCCTCTAATCTGTTTTCACTGGAAATGTGGGGTGGAGCTACCTTTGATGTTTCTTATAGATTTTTAAAGGAATCTCCCTGGGAAAGAATAGAAAGATTAAGAGATAAAATACCGAACATCTTATTTCAGATGCTATTAAGAGGTTCAAATGGAGTCGGTTATAAAAATTATCCCGACAATGTAATTAGAAATTTAGTTCAGGAAGCTTCAGATGCTGGGATTGATGTTTTCCGTATTTTTGACTCTTTAAATTGGCTTCCTGGTATGGAAGTTTCAATTGATGAGGTAGTTAAAAATGATAAGATTGCAGAAGTTTCTATTTGCTATACTGGTGATATCTTAGACCATGAAAGAGATAAATTCGATCTCGACTACTATTTAGATTTAGCCAGAAGAATTGAAGATATGGGTGCTCATATACTGGGTATCAAAGATATGGCAGGTTTGTTAAAACCTTATGCAGCATATGAATTGATTAAAGCTTTAAAGGCAGAGATTTCTATTCCAATTCATCTCCACACTCATGATACAAGTGGAAATGGTGTAGCTACTTTACTGATGGCTGCAGAAGCTGGAGTTGATATAATTGATACCGCCTTTAATACAATGGCTGGATTAACAAGTCAACCACCTTTAAATTCAATTGTTGCTGCTTTAGAAAACACTTATAGACAACCAGATATTGATATAGAAAATCTGCAAAAAATATCTAATTACTGGGGAGCAGTAAGACCAGTTTATGCTGAGTTTGAATCTGATCTTAAATCTGGTACTGCAGAGATCTATAAATATGAAATTCCCGGTGGACAATATTCTAATCTAAAACCACAGGTCGAAAGTCTTGGCCTTGGTCACAGATTTAAAGAAGTAAAAGAAATGTATAGAAAAGTTAACTTTATGTTAGGAGATATACCAAAGGTAACACCATCTTCAAAGGTAGTTGGAGATTTAGCTATCTTTATGGTTAAAAATGATTTAACTCCTGACAATATTATTGAAAAAGCTAAAAATATGGCTTTCCCAGATTCAGTACATGCTTATTTCAAAGGTATGTTAGGCCAGCCTCCAGGAGGATTTCCAGAAGATTTACAAAAACTGGTACTCAAAGGTGAAGAGCCAATCACAGTTAGACCTGGTACTCTTCTTGAGCCTTTCGATTTTGAAGAAGCAAACAAAATATTAAAAGATAAATACAATAAAGATGCTACTCAAAAAGAACTTGTAAGTTATTCTCTCTATCCAAAAGTTTATCAAGATTATCTAGATTATCTTGATCAATATGGAGATTTAAGCTATATGGGTAGTGATATATATTTCCATGCTCTTTCTGAAGGTGAAACCAGTGAAATAAAACTGGAAGAAGGAAAAACACTTGTTGTTAAATTACTTGAAATTGGCAAGGT
The DNA here is from genome assembly GCF_020711195.1 of Halanaerobium polyolivorans. Taxonomy (GTDB): domain Bacteria; phylum Bacillota; class Halanaerobiia; order Halanaerobiales; family Halanaerobiaceae; genus Halanaerobium; species Halanaerobium polyolivorans. The sequence continues at coordinate 250,432 of NZ_JAJFAT010000001.1, read as the reverse complement.
TAATGATAGAGGTTACAGAAGACTTGATTTTGAAGTAAATGGTTTTAGGAGAGAAATAGAAATCTTAGATGAGGCAACTAACGTTGTTGTAGATGGTTCATCTCAACAATTTGCTGATCCTGATAATGAGCTTGAAATAGGAGCCAGTTTACCAGGTAATATTGTTGAAATTCTGGTAGAAGAGGGCGAAGAAATTGAGAAGAATCAGAGTTTAGTTATCATGGAAGCAATGAAAATGGAAACTAATATTACTGCACCAGTTGATGGAGTAGTTAGTTCTATCCATGTCAGCAGAGGACAACAGCTTGAATCTGGAGAATTAATTATGGAACTTGAGTAAGCTAAAAAATAAAACTGATTTATTATACCCTGCTCTTAATTTTGAGCAGGGTTTTAAAATTTTCAAATACTTTAAATTATTATTCTTCAAATTAGAATGTAATTTTCTCTTAAATATGATATCATAAAGATAGATACTAAAGGTTCACCTTGTGTTTAAAATATTTATATTTGAATTGAGAAACAGAAGGGGGAATAGCTATGTATCATAAGAAAACTTCTTTAGGAATGGATGAGAATATAGAATCTATACTCTGTTATGCTGGAATCTGGGTTACAGGATTATTTTTTCTCTTTTTTGAAAAAGAAAATAATCATGTGCGATTTCATGCCATGCAGTCATTATTAACTTTTTTCTCTTTATTTATCGTATCTTCACTTATTCTTATAATTCCCGGAATAGGGCTAATAATAGCTTCTGTTATTACTTTTTTTGGAACTATACTCTGGATTTTATTAATGTATAAAGCTTATATTGGAGAAGTTTATAAACTGCCCTTTATTGGTGATGCAGCAGAAGAAATGGTTTTTGGAGAAAGTTTTGATGATCAAAAAAAATAATACTAAAAATTTAGGGCCTGTAGAAATTAAATATCTGCAGGCTTTATTTTGTTAAATATTTTTGATAATAAAAGGATTAACAAAACTTATATAGAAAATTATAGTTAGAATGAATTTGGGGGAGAAGAGCATGGGAAAAAAGTTTTATTATTTTTTGCTAAGATTTACTATTGTCCATTTAATTACATATGTTTTTATTGGGGTCTTATTTATGAATGTCCAGAGTTATGCTAATATTTTTATCAGCATTGAGCATTTTGAAAGCCTTAGAGCCAGCAATTCCTTAATTTTAAGAACTGCTCTTTTATGGCAGTTGTTACGGGGATTATTTTTAGCTGCAATTTTATATCCTTTTTATGGGATAATTATTAAAAGCGAGTATGCTTTGTTAAAGTTATTTTTTCTAATTTTGGGTTTATCAATTCTTGGCAGTCTTTTTCCTGCAGCCGGTTCTATAGAAGGCTTTATTTATAGAGATTTATTATTAACAGATCATTTGACTGCACTGGCAAAAGCAGCAATTCAAATATTTGTTTTTAGCTGGTTTTTTGTCAAATGGGAAAATAGAACTGAAAGAGATTATAGTTAATTTAAGATCTATTTTTTTTGGGGGTTTATAATGACTAATAAAATTAAATTTATTCATACAGCAGACATTCATCTAGGAAGACCCTTAAGTTATGGGGGTAATCCAGATGAGGAGCTATTAGAGATTTTTACTCAGGCAGATAAAAAATCACTTGAGAGACTGGTTAATATAGCTATTAGAGAAAAGGTGGATTTTATTGTTATTTCAGGAGACCTATATGATAGAGAAGCAAGATCAGTCAACTCTAGCCGTTTTTTTCTTGAGCTATGTCAAAAATTAGACAAAGAAAATATTTTTGTTTATATTATTTCTGGTAATCATGATCCAGCTGGCAGAAAAAAAGAACCTTTTGAACTACCAGAAAATGTACATTTCTTTTCTAGTGAAGAAGTTGAAATCAAAGAATTCAAGAAAAATAACCAAGTTAAAGCTAGGATATTGGGCCAATCATATAGACAGAAATTTGAGTCGCGAAGCATGTATAACTTCTTTACACCACCTGATAAATCAGTCTTCAATTTAGCTCTTCTTCATACCGCTTTAAAAGCAGATAGCAGGAGATATGTTCCGGTTACCAAAAGTGAGTTATTGTCTAAAGAAGATATCCATTACTGGGCTTTAGGACATATTCACCAATATCAAGAGATAAATAAAGTTAATCCTGTATTAGCTTATTCAGGAACAATTCAAGGTAGAGATATTAATGAAGATGGGATTAAAGGCTGTTTATTGCTTGAAGTTGATCAAGATATGAAAATAAAAAAAGAATTTATTAAGCTTGCTCCAATAGTATTTAAAAATATTACTATTGATATCAGTGAAAAAGATGAATTAAAAAATATCTCTCATTTAAAAAAACAGGTTTTTAATCAGGCAGAAAAGATCTTAAATGATCTCGTCAATAGCCCTAAAAGTGAGGTTGTTGAGGGCTATATAATTCGCTGGCTAATTCAAGGTAGGTCTGAAGTTAACCAATATATTAAAAATGACAGAAAAGAAATAGAAAACAGCCTTTTAAGTGACCTCAGATCAGTATTCGCAAAACAAAGACCTTTTTTGTGGTCTCACTCAATTGTTCTAAGAACTGCAGATAAACTGCCTGAACTTGATAATTTAAAAGAAAAAAATCAGCTTTTTAAAGAGCTTGAAAATTTGCTGGCAGATCTTTTAGAAGATCCGGAACTAGAAGAAGCTCTCTTAGATGAATGGGGAGAAATATGGCAGGGTGATCCTGAAGCTGAAGATCGAGAAAATGATAGATTTTTCGCTAGTCAAGACTTAAAAAAAGAAATTTTGGCTGAAAGCGAAAAAATTATAATATCTGAATTAATTGAAGGTGGAGATTAATATTGAAACTTAAAAATATTTATATTAGAGATTTTGGTATTTTTAATAATCAGTATTTAGAAGATTTAGCAGATGGGCTGGTTGTTATAGGTGGATATAATCGTTCTGGTAAAAGCAGTTTTTTAAATATAATTAAAAACCTTCCTTATGGATTACCCCAAGGTGGCTCTATACCTCCTGCACGAGAACAATATTATATAGAAACAGAAATAAAAAAAGATAAGAAAAACTATACTTTGATTTTAGAAGGTTTTGCCAAAGCAAAGCTTAATTCAAGCAATAATACAGATAATGATCCTGCTGTAGATGCTGCTCAGCTATTTAACAATCTTGATAGGTTAACATACCAACAACTATTTACTATAAGTTTAGATGAACTACAGAATTTATCTAAAGTAGCTAATAATAACAAAGAAGAAAAAAAGATTTTTTCTTTACTGCTTGGAGCAGGTCTTTCTGAATTAATCAAGGTTCCAGAAATAGCAGATGCTTATTTTAGAGACTCTGTAAAAATTGGAGGCAAACTGGGCAGCAGCAATGTCAGCCAATTTAAAAGCTATTATAAGCAGATTAAAGATGCAGAAAAAGATAAAGATAAAGCTTTAAAACAGTTAGATGAATTTATAGCAAAAAGAAAAGAACTTGCCGAAAAAGAAAAGCAGCTGGAAACAATTGAGGCAGAAAGTGAAAACTTAAGGAAAAAAGAATTTTTGTTTGATCTTTTAAAAAATAATTATCAAAAATATAAAGAAATTGAAGAACTTAAATTTAAATTAGATCAGTTTTCTCTAAAAGATTGCCATGCAAAAAAATGCAGCAGAGAAAATTATGAGCAGGCACTTTCTTTAAAAGAAAGTTATAAAGATTTAAAAGCTAATTATCAAAGAGAAAAAAACAAGCTCAACTCATTAACTAATCCAGGATCCAGGAATGAATTTTTAGAGATTATTATAGAAAAATCTGGACAAATAAATAGATCTAATTCAAAAAAAGAAGTAATTGAAGAAAAAACAAAAAATTATTTAGAAACAAAAAGTGAATTAAATGAAAAAAGAAATATTCTAGAAACTGAATTAAAAGAGATTAATTCTGATTGGAAACAACCACTTCAAGAAATTAAAAATATAGAGATTGATAAGATCAAACAAAAAGATTTGAGCAGCAAAATAGAAACTTTTAAAAACACAAAACAGGAGCTTAATACCATAACAAAAGAAAAAGAAGAGTTAAAAGAAAAACTTGAGATTTTTCAAGCAGAAATGAAAGAATACCAGAATTATAATCTAAATTCTACTCTTAGAAAAACTTATCTTTTCGGCTTTCTATCTTTTCTGCTTTCTATTTTTCTTACTTTCTATAATTTAAGTGCAGCTTTAATTACTTTGCTTGCTACTTTATTTTTAAGCTATATTTATTTTTCTACCCAATATAAACCGCTTTTAGAGAAAGAAAATGAAAGAAAAGAAATAGAGTCTAAAATTAAAGCAAATGAGAAAAAAATCAAGAAAACTAATTTGAAGTTAGAAGAACTTAAACAGAAATTAGAGGCTTATGAGCAGGAATTAAACAGTTATCGCTTTGAACTAGGCATCAAAGATAGCCATAACTTTGATATTATAAGTGATTATTATCGGATGATTCAAGATAAAAAAAGTAGATTAAATTTATTAAATAAAGATCAAGAAAAACTGAGGAAAAAAAGAGAAGAATTAGAGCTTTTCTTTAATAAAATATTTGTAATAATTGATGAAGTTTATCAATATACTGATAATCAAAGACTAGAATTAGATGAGAATAGATTACTTAGTAAATATCAAGAAATTTTGATTGAGTTTGAAAATATCGCAGATTATTTGGAAATAGTTAATAACTTTAATCTTGTTGCAGAAAAATATCATAGTCTTGAAACTGAAATCCAGAATTTCTTAAATAAAGAAGAAATTAAATTTGATAATAATCTTTTATCTGCTTTAAATAACTATCTTGATAAAGTAGAAGCATTTTTAGAATTTAAAAAAATTGAAGCAGAATATGCAAATAAAAAAGAAAAGCTTAGTGCTAGTTTCAACTCTTCAGATAGAATTCGCAGTTATCTTTTTCATTATTTTAGGCAAGAAGAAGGAATAGATAATGAAATAGGAACATTGCAGTCATTCAAAAAACTTTTTCAGGGTTTTTCTTCGCTTCAAGCTGTAGAAAAAGCATATAATGAGAGTACTAAAGAGTTGGCTGAAAAGAAAAAAGAAAAAAAATTATTGCAAGAAAAGGTCAATAGCTTAAAAAATGAAATTGAAAAATTAGCATCTTCAAAGGATGTTCAAAAAGCTCATCAAAAAATTAATGATGCTAGAAGTGATTTGAGAAATCTTGCCGAAAGATATGCAGTAAATAAAAGTGTTTATTTTATTTTAAATAAGTTGAGAGAGAGATTTATCACTAGAGCTGAAGCTGAGCTCTTAAAGCCTGCAGCTGATATTTTGGCAGAAATAACTTCAGATGAATATAAGTCTATTCAAACTTCAGGTGATATTAAAGATACAGAATTCAAAACTGTATTAGCAGATGGAAAAAGTTTTAATAGTGTTGATTATTTAAGCAGAGGAACAATGGAACAGCTCTTTTTAGCAGTACGCTTGAGTAGAATAAATGAGATCAAGCCTCATTTACCAGTTGTTTTAGATGATTCATTAGTTAATTTCGATCACAGCCATTTATTTAATACTGTTAAAGTAATTTCTAAGCTTGCTAAAACTCATCAAGTTTTTCTTTTAAGCTGTCATCCACATTTAATAAAATGTCTAAAAAATATTTCTCAATCTGCTCAGTATTGGAAATTAGAAAATGGTAGTTTTGAGCTGACAAATGCAGATTCTTTAGAGAAACACCTTAGAGAAACACCTTTTAACTAAATAGAGATTATTGAGGCGGCTACTTTTTATGGCCGCCTATGGTATTGTCTATTTTATTTTTTACACTTCCTTTTTGAATATTCCGTGCATAAAATAAAGCATCATGGCCTAATTGTTTTTCTAGTTGATCTCTAATTTGATTAATTTTTATTTTTTTCTCATCACTTCCAAAGAGTTTTAATTGTCTATAACTATTATTTGAAAAATTACCAAGTGATAAAGTAACTTTTCTTAGCGTTTCTCCCCGATAATATTTTTGGAGAAGAAAAATAGCAGCGGCAAAAATATCCTGGCTTAAATTAGTAGCTTTTTTAATTGTCGTTTGTCTGCTAAATCCTTTTTCGCTTTCTTGATAGGAGAAAGAAAGACTTAATTTAATAGTTTTAGCTCTTAGATTATTATGTCTGGCTCTTTTAGCAACTTCTTCAGCCAGATTAAAAATAACGGTTTTAATTTCTTCAAGATCATTATAATCTCTGAGTAGAGTAATCCCTCTTCCAATATTATGTCTGTTATCTTGATAATGACCTTCCAGTTTAGAATAATCAATTCCCCAAGCATGATAATATAATTGATTACCTATTATACCAAATTTATTCTCTAAATAACTTAGAGGTAATTTAGCTAGCTCTCCAACTTTAAAGATTCCAATTGAATTTAGTTTTTTTTCTGTTTTTTTCCCGATTCCCCAGCATTTTGACAATTTAATAGGCCAGAGTTTAGTCTTTACATCAGAATAGTCCCACTTACATAAGCCAACTTTTTTACCTTCAATATCCATAGCGACTTTGGCTAAAAACATATTGGGAGCAACTGCCATGCTGCAGAGCAGAGAAAATTTATCCCAAATTTTTTGTTTAATTTTTTTAGCAGTAGTTAAACTGCCACCATACTTTTTTTCAGTACCATTTAAATTTAGCCAGGCTTCATCTATAGAATAAATATGAATAGAATTCAACGGTACAAATGAATTAAAAAGTTTAGTTATTTCCATTGAAATATCAAGATATAACTGCATATTAGCTTCAGCAATTATAATTTCATCATGTTGAGGGATTTCAAAAAGTCTGCTTCCGGTATGAATGCCATATTTTTCTTTTAAAGCTGTAGAGGTAGCTAAAACTACAGAACCTTTGCGTTTTTTATCCCCAACAACTGCGAGATGGGCTTCTAAAGGATTTAAATTTCTTTTAATTAATTCTATACTTGCATAAAAAGCCTTCATATCAACACATAATATATTGTCATTTGGAGCATTTTTATAATCGATTTTCATTTTGACCCCCTTTTTATTAATACGAACAAGTGTTTTATATTATTTTAACAAAAAACTTCTTATTATGCAAACATAAGTTTGTTTAATTTAGCTTTTAAATTTACATAAAAATTGATATACTTAATTTAAGAATTTTTTAATAAAGGGGAGGTAATTTTTATTGCGTAGATTAATTTTTTACGCTTTTATCGGTGCATTGTCAGCAGCAGTTATAAATTATTTTGATTTAAATCTTGCCAAAGGAATTCTTGCAGCAATATTAATAGGTAGTACAGCTGGTATTTTGATGCATTTTTTTCTAAACTAGAACTTAGATTTGCTTTTTTAAAATTTAACTTGCAATAGTTATCAATAATGATATACAATATTAGTTGTATATGAAGCTATTAATCACATTCTAATTCAACAAAGAAATATTATAATTTTTAAATGAGGTGGATTAACAAAGTGGAAGAAGATAATTTCAAAAAAATACCATTTGGGCAATTAGGGATTATTGTACACAAAAGTTGTGAAGATTTAGGGCAGAAAATCGATAAATACCTTGTGCAAAAAAGAAAAGAGATGTTAGCTGAATGTCCAGAAGAATATCATGTTGAAAAATTACAGGATTCTTATATTATTGAGAGTGAGATTGTAAGATTTTCTAATGGAGAAGCAAAAGGACATTTAAAGGAAACTATTCGTGGTAAAGATATTTTTATCATAGCTGATATTGGTAATTATAGTGTAAGCTATAATATGTTTGGCCAGGAAAATCGGATGAGTCCTGATGATCATTTTCAGGATATAAAAAGATTAATTTCAGCTATAGCAGGTAAAGCAAGAAGGATTCATGTGATAATGCCTCTTTTATATGAAAGCAGACAGGATAAAAGAAACAGCCGGGAATCACTTGATTGTGCAATGGCGCTGCAGGAGCTAGAAAACCTCGGGGTTGAAAATATATTTACTTTTGATGCTCATGAACCAAAGGTACAAAATGCAATTCCACAAACAGGTTTTGAAAGCTTACATTCTACTTACCAAATTATTAAAGCTCTTAAAAGAGTAGAAAAGGACCTTGACCTGGATCAAGACAAATTAATGGTCATTTCTCCAGATACCGGGGCTATGAATAGAGCAATTTATTATGCAGGAGTTCTGGGTTCAGATGTTGGTTTATTTTATAAAAGAAGAGACTACAAAACAATTGTTAATGGACAAAATCCTATTATACAGCATGAATATATGGGAGCAGAAGTTGAGGGAAAAGATGTTTTAATAGTTGATGATATGATTGCTTCCGGAGGTTCTGTTTTTGATATTTCAAAAGAATTAAAAAAGAAAAATGCCAGAAACATCTATGTAGCAGTTTCTTTTACCTTTTTCACAAATGGTATTGAAAAAATGAATGAGTATTATGAAAAGGGCTATATCCAAAAATTATTTTCAACTAATTTAACCTATATACCTCAAGAATTTAAAGATGCAGATTGGTTTGAAGAGGTAGATATGTCAAGACTAATTGCTCATTTGATTGATACTGTTAATTATGATGATTCGGTAAGTCCACTGCTTGATGCTACAGATAAAATCAAAGGAATTTTATAAGTTTTAAGTAAATATACTCTAGATTTCAAAAACCAGCAAAGTCAATTATGACTCTGCTGGTTTTAATAGTTAAAATTATTTTAATTTTAGAAGTTGATCAATAAATTGTCGGGCAGTTCTACCTGATCTACCATTATGCCATTTACTCCATTTTAAAGCTTTATCTTCAAGTAGAGAAGCCTCAATATCTATATCTTCTTGAGCAGCAATCTCTCTAACTATTTTTAAATATTTTTCTTGATCAGGATTATTATACATAAGTGTGAGGCCAAATCTTTCAGCAAGTGATAATTTTTCATTTAAGATGTCATTTTTATGAACTTCAGATTTTCTATCCTGCCACTTTTCTCTAACTAAATGGCGGCGATTACTGGTTGCATAAAAGAGTACATTATCTGGTTTAGACTCAATTCCTCCCTCCATAATTGCCTTTAGATCTTTATAATCGGTTTCAAATTCTTCAAATGAAAGATCATCCATGAAAATAATAAAATATAAACCTCTTTGACTTAAATATTCCATTATTTCTGATAGTTCTTTAATTTGTGAAGAATTGATTTCAATTAATCTTAACCCCTGATCTTGAAATTCATTTAAAAGTGCTTTAACAGAAGAGGATTTACCGGTACCACTATCACCATATAATAAGACATTATGGGCTTTTTTGTCATTGAGAAAACTCTTTGTATTATTAATCAATTTATCTTGTTGCTTCTGATAAGCAATAATTTGTTCAAATCTAATTTTATCAGGATTTTTAACAAGCTTTAATGCAGAATTCTTCCAGTAAAAAGCAGAGCTTTGATTTAATAATGCAGTCCCAAACTTTTGATAGAAATTATTAATATTTTTTAGGCAATCTTCAAGCTTAGATTGATTATCAAATATATAGTTATACATTTTAAGATTCTTATTATTTATTGTCTGAGCTTGATAAGAAGCTAAAAAAGAGTAATTTTTTAAATTAAAAGCTTTAATTAAATCAGAAAAATTAATTTTAAGAACTTGCCTAATTACTTCAATGTCATTATAAGCAAGCTGATAAAGACTAGAATTTTTTGCAATAGTATTTTTTTCAGCTGTTAAAGAAAAGCTATTTTGATCATTAATAAAAATACCTTTTAAATAATTTTTAAAAATATCACCTTTAAGACCCAGCTTTTCATTAAATTCTACCAACTCATTTATAATCTGACTGAAACTAAACTTATCTTCAGAGCCTTGGACTAATAGTTGAGTTTTAATTTTTGCTAAGAGATCATTTTTAGTAAAATCTCTATAAAGTATCAGCTGCTCCAAAGAGGAGATAGATTCAATTATTTCATTTTTGCTATAACTCATTAATATATTCACTTCCTTTGTTTAAGTTAAGTTAAAATAATTATAGCAAAAATATTGACGGATTTATAGATAGAAATAATTTTTTGCAAAAAAGCTAGCAGATAATGGGGTTAAAGCACTAAGAATTGTTGATCCAGGAATCAAAAAAGATCCAGAATATGAATTATATAAAAAAGCTATGAAAAATGATTATTTTTGTAAATACCTTAATAACAAAGTATTTATTTATAAAATTGTTCTCACAAGCATTATTACAAGAGATTTAGTAAAAAAATTGCTTTAAAAATATAATAATAAAGCCAAAAAGGGTCTAAGAATTAAAATTCTCAGACCCTTTAAAAATATTTTCTATTTTGCTTTTGCAGTTTCAATATTTATTTTATTGCCTTTAATATAATTATTTTTCATAATTTCTAAAACATCATGTCCTTTTTCTCTTGGTACTTCTACAAAGGTGAAATTATCATAAATATCTATTGCTCCAATAAGGCCGCCGGGAAGACCGGTTTCGCCTGCAATCGCTCCGACAATATGTCGGGGTGATATTCTATCTTTTTTACCTATATTGATAAATAATCTAACCATACCTGGTTCTGCACCTGTGTCACCAAAATTAGGTGATACAACTTTTTCTTCAGCAAGATCTTCAACTTTATTTAATGACTTTTTCATTAAGGCTGCTGCAATTTCTATAGCTGAGTATTCTTCATCAATAATATTTTCTATCAGTTCAATATATTTTTCCAGTTTTTCTGATTCAATATAAGCACTAAGCTCTTCGTTAAATAGTTCGAACTTAGCTTCTTCTATATCATCAGCACTAGGAATTTTATCTCTTTTGATTTTAGTTTTAGTATATTTTTGAATATCTCTTAATTTATATATATCCTTACCAACTACAAAACTAAAAGCTTTCCCACTTTTACCTGCTCTACCAGTACGACCAATTCTATGCACATAATAGTCAGTATCTTGAGGCAGGTCATAATTGAAGACCGCTTCAATATCATCAACATCAATTCCTCTAGCAGCTACATCAGTTGCAACCAGTATTTCAATTATACCATTTCTGAATTTACCCATTACTCGATCGCGCTGATTTTGGTTTAAGCCACCATGGATTGCATCAGATAAATAACCCCGAGCCTGTAATTTAATATTTAATTCATCAACCATTTTTCTAGTATTACAAAATACAATTGCTAACTCCGGATTATTGAGATCAAGTAATCTGCTAAGTGCTTTTAATTTATCATGTCTTCTTAATTCATAATAGTACTGCTCTATAGAAGGAACAGTTAACTTTTCGTGGGCCACTTTCAAAAACTGAGAATTTTTTTGATATTTTCTACTTAATCTACGAATAGATTTAGGAATTGTAGCAGAAAAGAAGAGAGTTTGTCTATCATCTGGAATATCTCTTAAAACAGTTTCTATATCATCTATAAAGCCCATATCTAACATAACATCTGCTTCATCAAGTACAAAATAATTAATTTGTTCTAATTTTAATGTGCCTCTTCTGATATGATCCATAACCCTACCTGGGGTACCAATAACAATCTGAACTCCTTTTTTTAGAGCTCTGATTTGTCTTTTAATTGATTGGCCTCCATAAACAGGTAAAGTATAAATTCTTTTTTTGTATTTAGCTAATCTCTTTAATTCCTCAGATACCTGGATTGCAAGTTCTCTTGTTGGGCAGAGTATAATAGCTTGAGGATCCTTGTTATCAGCATCCATCTCTTCTAATAATGGGATACCAAAAGCTGCTGTTTTACCTGTACCTGTTTGTGCCTGTCCTACAATATCTTTGCCTGCCAGTACTGCCGGAATAGCATTTGATTGAATAGGGGTAGTTTCTTCGAAACCCATATCATCTACTGCTTTTAAAATTTCTTTTGAAACATCAAGTTCATTAAATCTAATTTTTTGCAAATCTAATTCCACTTCCTTTTTAATTTATTGCGTTTTTTAAAGTTTATTAATCCATTAAACAAATAATTTATTCTAAAAACAAAAAACCCCTGACTAAAAGTATATAGTCAAGGTTTAGGTGCTATATTTTCTATTTATTTTAGATTAACTTTTATTCAACTCATTAAGTATAACTTAAGCAATCTCTAAAGTCAAATTTAATTCTCATGCTTTCTCAAGGTTTGACAAATTAGAAGTTCTTTGTTATTATTTAAGCGAGTTAAATTTGCTTTTTATTTTTGCCGCTTATTATTATCAGAGCAGCTTTATTGCTGATAAAAATAGAGAAAAATATTATGGTTTAGAATTTGTTCAAAAAAATGAACATTTCTAGACCATTTTTGTTTTTAAAGAGCTTAGAAAGTTTAAAATCAAAAACAAGTGGGGTGAAGAACTTGAAAATACAAGTAAATAATCTTTATAAGATTTTTGATGGAAAAGGAAAAAAAGAAATTGAAATGCTCAAAGATGGAATATCTAAAGACGAAATACTCGAAAAAACAGGTGCAACAGTAGGTGTTAATGATGCTAGCTTTGAAGTGAAAGAAGGAGAAATCTTTGTCATTATGGGACTATCAGGTAGTGGCAAATCAACCTTACTGCGCTGTTTAAACAGATTAATTGAGCCAACATCTGGTTCTATAAGAGTAGATGGCAAAGACATAATGGAGTTGAATAAAGATCAATTAAGGGAATTTAGAAGAAAAAAGTTCGGGATGGTATTTCAAAATTTTGCTCTTTTTCCTTATCGTACGGTTCAAGAAAATGCAGAATTCGGTCTAGAAATACAGGGAATGGATAAAGAGGAAAGAAGCAAAAAGGCCAAAAAAGCTTTAAAACAGGTTGGACTTGATGGCTGGGAAGAGCAAATGCCTGATCAATTAAGTGGTGGAATGCAGCAGCGGGTTGGTCTTGCTAGAGCACTGGCAGTAGATACAGATGTGCTTTTAATGGATGAACCTTTTAGTGCTCTTGATCCATTAATAAAAAAAGATATGCAGGATAAACTTTTAGACCTTTATGAGCATATTGATAAAACCATAATATTTATTACCCATGATCTCGATGAAGCCCTTAAACTTGGTGATAGAATAGCAATTATGAAAGATGGTAAAATTGTACAGATTGGTAATCATGAAGAGATATTAACAAACGCCGAAAATGATTATGTAGCAGAATTTGTGCAGGATGTAAATCGTTCCCGTGTTTTAACAGCTGAAGATATAATGGACAAGCCCAAAGCTGTGCTCTATAATCAGGATGGGCTAAGAACTGCCCTTCACAAAATGAGAAATAATGAACTGGGAAGTATTTTTGTTCTGGGTGAAAATAGAAAATATAGAGGAATAGTTAAACTTGAAGATGTAGTTGAGTATATAAATAAAGACAAAGAAGATATTGAAGAAATCATTCAGGATGTTCCTATTGCAGAACCTGATGAAAAAGTAGACCAGCTCTTCGCAAAAATTGCCGATATTAATACCCCTTTACCAGTTTTAGATGAAGAAAATAAATTAGAAGGAATAATAGTAAAAACAAGCGTTTTGGCTAATCTTGCCTCTGAGAATGTTTAAAAATTATTATACTCTCAAAATTATAAGTTGATATAAGACAATTTTTATTCAATAAGGATGGTGATTAAGATTAACGAAATTATCTCATTGTTAACAACTAGAATTCCTTTGGGTAATTGGGTAGAGGCTCTAGTTGATTTTATTATAAATAATTTCCAAGGAGTTTTAGATGGTTTTTCTGCTTTAATTGGCTTTATAGTTAGTAGTGTAGAAACAGTATTAGCTTTCCCTAACCCATTTGTACTAATAGCCATATTTGCTTTAATTGCCTGGAAATTAAAAGGCTATAAGCTGGCAATATTTGTGGTATTAGGGCTTGGGCTAGTTCATAATATAGAAATGTGGGATCCACTAGTTGTAACCCTTGCTTCAATAATAACTTCTGTACTTGTAGCTTTAATTTTAGGAATACCAATTGGAATTTTAAAAGCACATAATAAATATATAGATTATATAACTAGACCTATTTTAGATTTTATGCAGACTATCCCGCCCTTTGTTTATTTAATACCTGCTCTAATGTTTTTTGGACTTGGGAATGTCTCAGGAGTTATTGCAACAGTAGTATTTGCAATTGCACCCCCGATAAGACTAACCTATCTTGGTATTAAGCAGGTAGATGAAGAATTAAAAGAGGCAGGCCATGCTTTTGGTGCTAACTGGTGGCAGATATTATTTAAGATTGAACTGCCTGGAGCAATGCCGTCAATAATGATGGGAATTAATCAATGTATTATGCTTTCCCTATCAATGGTTGTTATTGCAGCTATGATTGGTGCAGGTGGACTAGGACAGCCAGTATTGAGATCTCTTAACATGGTTGATATTGGACTTGGTTTTGAGGCAGGTCTGGGAATAGTTATTATAGCAATGGTCTTAGATAGAATGTTTGGTAGAGATTCTTAAAAATAATAAGAGAACAAAAAACCCCAGCTCTATAAAAGAACGGGGTTTTTTGCTTATATTTAACTTTTATTTATATTACACCATGATCGATCATTGCATCAGCAATAATGTGGAAAGAAGCAATATTGGCTCCTGCCACTAAATCACCTTCTAAGCCGTATTCTTTTGCCACTTGACTGGCATTTTTATAAATATTTATCATTATTTGCTGTAATTTTTGATCAACTTTATCAAAGCTCCAGTGGTCCCACATTGCATTTTGGGTCATTTCTAAAGCAGAGGTTGCAACTCCTCCTGCATTTGCAGCTTTACCAGGTATATAATAAACATCATTATCCTGAATAAGTTTAGCAGCTGCAGGTGTTAAAGGCATATTTGCCCCTTCAGCGATTGCCATTACTCCATTATCGATTAATTTTTGGGCTGACTCTTCATCCATTTCATTTTGAGTTGCACAGGGAAGAGCAATATCACATTTCATTGACCAGATATCAGTACAATCCTCACAGTATTCGGCTTCAGGATATTTAGTTAAATATTCTTTAATCCTACCCCGATTAACTTCTTTGATCTCTTTGATATATTCTAGATCAATTCCGCTTTCATCATAAAGGTGTCCGGAAGAGTCACTCATTGCAACTACTTTAGCCCCCAACTGAGTTATCTTTTCAGCAGCATAAATTGCAACATTACCAGAACCAGATACAACAACCTCTTTATCAATTAGTGAAACATTGTTTTCTTTAAGCATTTCTTCTAGTATGTAAATCAAACCATAACCAGTTGCTTCTGTACGAACAAGGCTTCCACCCCAGCTTAAACCTTTACCAGTTAATACTCCAGCTTCATATCTATTTTTAATCCGTTTATATTGTCCAAAAAGATAACCGATTTCTCTTCCGCCTACCCCGATGTCACCTGCAGGGACATCTGTTTTATCACCTATATGGCGAGCTAATTCTGTCATAAAACTCTGGCAAAAACGCATTACCTCTCCATCAGATTTTCCTTTTGGATCAAAATCACTCCCACCTTTACCTCCACCAATAGGACGTCCGGTTAAAGCATTTTTAAAAATCTGTTCAAAACCAAGAAATTTTATTATACCTGAATAAACAGAAGGATGAAATCTAATCCCACCTTTATAGGGGCCAAGAGTACTATTGAACTCTATTCTAAAACCACGATTGACTTGTACATTGCCATTATCATCAACCCAGGGAACCCTAAAGATAATCTGTCTTTCTGGTTCTACCAATCTTTCTAAAATACCATGTTCTTCATATTCAGGATGTTTGTCAAAAACAACTTTAATAGATTCTAATACTTCTTCAACTGCTTGATGAAATTCTACTTCACCTGGATTTCTTTCTTTAACCATTTTTAATACTTTATCAGTATACGCACTCAAACTTCTCACTCCTCTAAAATATAATATTAAATAACTATCACATAGATTTATATTATTATAGATTAGAATTAAAATCAATCAAAATACTTTAAACAACAACAAGTATACATGTATACAAAGAATATTTCTAAACTATAAATAAATCTCTGAGATTTTCTTGACAATAAAACTACAATTATATATACTAAATCTAAGTAATATTATAAATATTAAAATTGAATAAATTAAATAGGAAAATGCCTCATCTTTTTGGATGGGGTAGAGGCGCGAATTATAAATTAGTAACTTAAAGTTTAATTTAAGCTTAAGATTTTAAGTGAAAGGTTTATTCGCCGAAGTGGTTAATTGAGCTTAAGCATTTAACTGCTGGGTCTGCATAAAATATGTGCAGAACTGTCATTAAAAGTTTAATCCAGACTTTTAGTGTTGAGCTATCTCAAAAGATTTGGAAGAGGTGATTTCTCTGGTTAAGCTATTTAACTCAGCGAATTCGCTGAGTTTTTGTTATGCTAAAATTAGATTGGAAAAAAATACAAAAATGGAGTAGGTTATGGCTATGAAAAATATTACTATCCCAAAGCAGAAAATAAGAAAAATTGTTGAAGAAAATGGTACTCCCTTTCATATTTATGATGAAAGAGTAATTATAAAGAGGTTAAATAATTTGCTTAATTCATTTAATTGGACTGATTTCAAAGAATATTTTGCCATCAAAGCAAATCCGAATCCACATATTTTAAAGATTATGAAAGACATGAATTGTGGAGTTGATGCAGCAACAGTATCAGAAATAAAACTGGCAGAAAAGGTTGGCTTTGAAGGTACTGACATAATGTTCACCTCTAATTTAACCACACTTGATGCTTATCAATATGCGGTTGATAGAGGCGCTATTATTAATATCGATTGGGCTGCTGATATTTATGAACTCTTTGAGAATGGTATTATACCTGAAAATATTTCTTTTAGATTAAATCCAGGCTCAATTGAAAATGAAATTATGGGTGACTCTAAAGATTCTAAATTTGGTTCTACTGCAGAACAAATTAAAAAAGCTGTTTCTTTTTTAGCCGATAATGGCATTCAAAAACTTGGACTGCATACAATGGTGGTTTCAAATGAAAATGATCCAGCCATATTTAAAGATTATACAGAAATGATCTTTAGTTTTGCTCTAGAATTAATCGATGAATTTGGAGTAGAAATAGAATTTATCAATATTGGCGGTGGAATTGGCATTCCCTATTTACCAGAACAAGAAGTTGATTTAGAAGCAATTGCTGAGGCAGTATATCAATCATATCAGGAGATCATTCTTGCGGAAAATTTAAGTCCTAAAATTTTTCTGGAATCAGGTAGATATGTCAGTGGAGAATCTGGATATTTAGTTACAAGGGTGATTAAAGAAAAGGAAACATTTAAAAAATATTTAGGGCTTGATGCTTCAATGTCAGACTTAATGAGACCTGGTATGTATGGAAGTTATCATCATTTAAGTAATATTGATGCCGAAGAAAGAGCAGAAACAGAGTTGGAGATTTATGATGTTGTGGGATCACTTTGTGAAAACAATGATAAATTTGCGGTTAATAGAGAGCTTCCTTTAAGTAAAAAAGATGATATAATAGTTATACATGATACTGGTGCTCATGGTCATGCTATGGGTTTTAATTATAATGGTATGTTGAAAAATAGTGAGTTTTTGTACACTAAAGATGGAGAAGTCAAAAAGATCAGGCGGGATGAAACATTTGAAGATTACACTAATACTATTATAGGAGGCTATTAATTATGTTTAAAGGTTTAGGAACAGCTCTAATCACACCATTTAAAGAAAACGGCGATGTTGATTATCAGCTCTTTGAGAAAATTTTAGATCACCAACTAGAAAACAATGTTGATGCATTAATTGTAATGGGTACTACTGGTGAATCACCAACCATTCATTTTGAAGAAAGAAAAGAATTAACAAAAATGGCAGTTGCTAAAGCTGATGGTGAGCTACCAGTAATCATTGGTACCGGCACCAATGATACAGTTAAAGTTGTAGAGATGAATGAAATGGCAGAAGAGCAGGGTGCAGATGGCCTCTTGATTGTAACTCCTTATTATAATAAAACCAGTCAAGCTGGTCTTGTAGATCATTACACCTATGTTGCAGAAAGAACTGAGCTGCCTATTATTGTCTATAATGTTCCCTCTAGAACCGGAGTTAATATTGAAGCAAAAACATTTAAAGAAATGGCTGATAAAGCAGATAATATTGTCGCTATTAAGGAAGCAAGTGGTGATATGAGCCAAATTCTAGATGTGATTTCTCTAACTGGAGATAAAAGTACTATCTTATCTGGTAATGATGATCAGGCAATGCCGCTGATGATGTCTGGAGGAAGTGGAGTTATTTCTGTGCTTTCTAATTTACTGCCAGGTGTAATGAAAGAAATTTGTGATCATATTTTAGGAGAAGATTATCCAGCTGCTAGAGAACTATATTATAAATATCATCGTTTAATGCAGTTAATATTTATTGATGTTAATCCAATTCCAATTAAATTTGCAATGGCTCAAATCGGTCTGGCTAATAATAATTTGCGTCGTCCTCTTATAAAGTTAAGCTCCAAGAATCAGGAAATTCTCTTAGAGGAGATGAGGAGGTTAGAAATTATATGAAATATGGAATCATAGGTTATTCAGGAAGAATGGGAGAGGCCATAGAGAAACTTTTTTCTCAAGCTGGCCATGAATTAGTTTATCAAAAAGATGAAAATGGTGAAAAGGAAATAGAAAAACCTGAATTAATAATTGATTTCTCTTTAAAAGAAGCTTTTCCGGAAACAGTCAAAGTTATAAAAGAAAAAGAGATTCCTTTGGTTATTGGGACAACCGGCTTAGATGAAGCTGATTTCAAGCAGCTAAATCAATTAGCAGAAAAGGTAGCAGTTATTCAGAGTTTTAATTTCTCAATTGGAATCAATATTTTAAGTGAACTTGTCTCTAAAGTAGATAATTATATTGATCAGGACTGGGATATTGAAATTTCTGAAACTCACCATAGATTTAAAAAAGACAAACCTTCTGGCACAGCAATTATGCTCTCAGATTTGATAGATAGAGATATTGATATGCATTCAAAAAGACTTGGTTCAGAATTTGGTGAACATGAAGTTTATTTTGCCAGTACTGGTGAGGTTTTAACTTTAAAACATAGAGCTTATTCTAGAGAAGCCTTTACAAAGGGTGTACTCTTAAGTGCTGAAAAAATATTGGATTTAAACCCCGGTTTATATTCTTTTAAAGATATATTAACAAATTAAATATATAAAATGGAGTGATACAAAATGAATTCTTATGATTTAATTGATTACATTTCCAATTCGGAAAAGAAAACACCTGTAAAACTATATGTGCAGGGAGAAGCTTTAAGTGAGGCTTTAAGTGAATATGATTATTTTGGTGATGATAATTCTGGTATTGTTTTTTGTGATAACAATCAAGTAAATGAAATCAGAGAAAAGCTTGGTAACAAACTTCACAAAGAAAAAATTGAAATGGACCGCAAAAATTCAGCAATTCCTTTAGCAGACTACAACAAATATAATGCAAGAATTGAACCAGGGGTTCATATTCGAGATCAGGTTGAGATTGGTGATGGTTGTGTAATTATGATGGGGGCAGTAATTAACATTGGTGCTAAAATTGGCGAAAATACAATGATTGATATGAATACAGTTTTAGGTGGTAGAGCTACTGTTGGTAATAACTGTCATATTGGTGCTGGAACTGTCTTAGCAGGTGTAATTGAACCACCAAGTGCTGATCCAGTAATAGTTGAAGACAATGTTTTAATTGGAGCTAATGTTGTTGTTTTAGAAGGAGTAAAAATTGGTGAAGGTGCTGTAATTGCTGCTGGTTCAGTAGTAATTGATGATGTACCACCTGCATCTGTTTATGCTGGTGCTCCAGCTAAAAAGATCAAAGATGTAGATGATAAAACAAAACAAAAAACTGAATTAGTTTCCAGTCTGCGTAAGTTGTAATAGGTGGTTATAATGAATTATTTAAATCTATATAATCATTATGACTTTGAAATTGATTTCGCAGATGGAGTCTATATCTATGATAAAAAAGGAAAGAAATATATTGATACTTTTTCAGGGATTGGTGTTTTAGCTTTAGGACACAGCCACCCAGAAGTAATAAATTCTCTTAAATCAAAATTAGATCGTTATGCCCATACTTCTAATTACTTTTTAGATGAAGATATAGAAGCAGTTTCTCAGCTTTTATCTCAGCAAGACGAAAAAGTTTTTTATGTTAATTCAGGAACTGAAGCTACAGAACTTGCTTTAAAAATAGTTAAAAAGAAAATTAAAGATGGGAAAATATTATATTTTTCTAATTCATTTCATGGAAGAAGTTTAGGTGCATTATCGGTTAATGGTTTTCCTGAAATCAAAGATCAGTTCAAACCACTGCTTCCTAATACAATAGAAGCTGAATTTAATAATATTGAATCATTAAGAAAAACAGCAGCTGAAAACCCAGATATTAAGGCAGTATTTTTTGAACCACTCCAGGGTTCAGGAGGAGTAAGGCCTGCAGATAAAGACTTTGTTGCAGAATTAAAAAAATTAACAGCAGCTAATAACTGGATAATGGCAATTGATGAAGTCCAGGCAGGATTATATAGAACTGCAAAAAAATATTCTTTTCAACATTATGATATTGAAGCTGATTTAATTACAGTTGCCAAAGCATTAGGTGGAGGTTTACCCCTAGGTGCTGTAATAATGGCAGGAGAAATGAGAGAAGTTTTAGCAGCTGGAGATCACGGCTCTACTTTTGCTCCAAACCCCTTAGCTTTAAGAGGAGCTAAAATAGTTTTAGAAAAACTTAAAAACATGGAAGCTCAAATCAAAGAAAATGGAGATTATTTTTATAATAACTTGAAAAAAATTGATTCTGATAAAATTAAAGAAGTAAGAGGGATAGGTTTAATGCTGGGTCTAGAATTGAAAGAAGAGATAGTAGATCTGCGTAATGAAGCTGAAGAAAATGGTCTGCTGCTCAATGTTTTAAAGGGAAAAACAATCCGTTTTCTACCTGCTTTAAATATCACTAAAACTGAAATAGATCAAATCATAGCAAAACTAAATAAACTATTATAAAGAAAAAAAGTTATCAGATTATATGATCCCCTAGATGATAGGCAGATTAAACAATAATTATCTGTTTTATCAAAAAAGGGGATCTTTTTATTTAAAAATCGGGCATTTCATCAATGGCATTTTTCTTTTCTTCTGTATCAATATGAGTATAGATTTGAGTTGTTGAAATATCTGCATGACCTAAAAGATCCTGTAAAACTTTAATATCTTTGGTCTGCCTATATAACATGCTGGCAAAGGTATGTCTTAATTTATGGGGAGTTATTTTATCAGCTCTACTTAATCCTGCTTTTTTTGCATATTTTTTAACAAACAGTTGAATTGTTCGGGGACTGATTCTTTTTCCATGTCTGGATAAAAAGATGGCCTGTCTAGCATCTTGCTCTTTAATTTTAATACTATTTCTTTCTTTTAAATAACTTTTCAGAGCTTCTGTAACATCATTATGCAGAGGTACATATCTTTCTTTGCTTCCCTTACCATAAAATTTAATTGAACCATCTTCAAAATCTATATTATCAAAATCTAAATTAACCAATTCAGAAATTCTTAAGCCTGCATATAGAAAAAGCTTGGTTATTGCAATATCTCGACGGCGATTAATATTATCTTTATCATCAATTGCTTGAATAAATTTTTGAGCTTCTTTTAATTTTAAATAAATAGGTTCAAGCTTTGTGTCAGTTTTACTGCTGTCAATTGCTTCAGCAGGATTTTTTTCTATAACACCATAACGAAGTAGATATTTATAAAAAGAACGGATAGCAAAAAGTTTTCTATTTCTTGTAATTGCTTTATTATCATTAACAATTACAGCATCTGCTAAAAATTCTGCTATATCCAGTCTATCAACATTTTCAGCCTTAAAGTTTTTAGGAAAATCTAATTCTTCTTTTAAATATCTATGCAGCTGCAGGAGATCGTTTTCGTATTGTTTGATAGTTAATTTAGAATAACCCTTTTCAACATCTAAGTATTTTTTAAATTTATTTACTGCTTCTAAAAAGTTTAATTGAGAAATTATAAACCCTCCTCTTAATATAACAATCTATATAATATATTTCTATTAATTAGAGAAAAATCCTGCTTTAAAATACTTGACCATCTCTGACCTTTATATTATAATATATAATAGAAGTTAAGCTTATAATAATATATTGAATTTGAGGAGGGAAAGCCTTATGGATATGGAAAAGTTTACTCGGAAAGCTCAGCAGAGTCTTGTAGAGGCTCAGCATGTTGCTAAAGATTATAGTCATCAAGAAATTTTTCCAGCTCATCTTTTAAAAGCAATGTTAAATCAAGATGATGGAATAGTCTTACCACTGCTGGAAAAAGCTGAGGCTAATTTAAAAATTATTAAAGAAGAAAATGAAGAGTTATTAGAAAAACTACCTCAGGTATACACTAAAAAAGATGCTCAGGCCTATATGTCATATAAATTAAATGAAATTTTAAGAGAAGCTGATAAACAGGCAGATGCTCTGGGAGATAAATTTGTTTCTACAGAACATTTTTTATTAGCTTTTTTAGCAAAAAGAAATACAGATATTGCTAAAATTCTGTCTGAAAATGGAGTCAATCTTAGCCAAATGAAAAAGATTATTAAAGAAATCAGAGGAGGTAGTAATATAGATTCTCAACAGGGAGAAGATGCTTTTAATGTTTTAGAAAAATATACAATTGATATTACTGCTCAGGCCGAAGAGGGGAAATTAGATCCTGTAATTGGTCGTGATAATTTAATCAGAAGAGTAATGCAGGTTCTTTCTAGAAGACGCAAAAATAATCCGGTATTGATTGGTGAGCCCGGTGTTGGTAAAACTGCTATTGTAGAGGGGCTTGCCCAAAGAATAGTTAATGGAGATATTCCAGAAAGCTTAAAAAATAAAAAGGTAATATCTTTAGATATGGGTTCTTTGGTAGCAGGAACCAAATTTAGAGGGGAGTTTGAAGAAAGATTAAAATCAGTTTTAAAAGAAATTAAAAAAGCAGAAGGACAGATAATACTCTTCATAGATGAGATGCATACTTTAGTTGGTGCAGGAGCATCTGAGGGTTCAATGGATGCAGCAAACCTATTAAAACCAGCCCTTGCCAGAGGAGAACTTCATTGTGTAGGAGCTACTACTCTAACAGAATATAAAAAGCATATAGAGAAAGATGCTGCTTTAGAAAGAAGATTTCAACCTGTTAAAGTTTCAGAACCAGATATTGAAGATACAATTTCTATTTTAAGAGGTTTGAAAGAAAAATATGAAATTCACCATGGAATTAAAATCACTGACAATGCTATAGTAGCAGCTGCTAAATTATCTGATCGCTATCTAACAGAAAGATTTTTACCTGATAAAGCGATAGATTTAATTGATGAAGCAGCTTCTAAAATTCGCATAGAGATCGATTCTATGCCCCTTGAAATAGATGAATTAGATAGAAAGGTTAGGCTCTTAGAAGTTGAAAAAGAAGCTTTAAAAAAAGAAGATAATCCAGAAGCTAAAGAAAAGCTTGAGGAAATAGAAGAAAAACTGCAGGATTTAAAAGATAAAAGAGACCCACTCCAGTTAAAATGGCAGAACGAAAAAGATCAACTGGCCAAAATTCAAAAATTAAAAGAAGAAATAGATAGGGTTGAAGTTAAAGCTCAAGCTGCAGAAAGAGAAGCAAATTATGAAGAAGCTGCCAAGTTAAAGTATGGTAAACTTCATGATCTCCGAAAAGAACTGGCAGAACTGAGCAAAAAAGTAGAGGATTCAAAAGAAGATTCAGAACAGCTGGTCAAAGAAGAGGTTACTGAAGAAGATATTGCAGAAATAGTTTCACTTTGGACAGATATTCCTCTGCATAAATTAATGGAAGAAGAGAAAGAGAAATTAATCCATTTAGAAGAAGAATTAGAAAAACGTGTTGTTGGTCAAAGAGATGCAGTTGTTGCAGTTAGTAATGCAATTAGACGCTCTAGAACCGGCCTCCAAGATGCAGATAGACCACTTGCTTCTTTTCTCTTTATGGGTCCAACCGGTGTTGGTAAAACAGAACTTGCTAAAACTTTAGCAGCTTATCTTTTTGATGATGAAAAAGCACTTATCAGGCTTGATATGTCAGAATATATGGAAAGACATGCTGTCTCAAAACTAATCGGCTCTCCACCAGGATATGTTGGTTTTGAGGAAGGTGGACAGCTAACTGAAAAGGTAAGAAGAAAACCCTATTCTGTAATCTTATTTGATGAAATCGAAAAAGCCCATCAGGATGTATTTAATATATTATTACAAATACTCGATGATGGTGTTCTAACAGATAGTCAGGGTAAAGAAGTTGATTTTAAAAATACAGTGATTATTATGACTTCTAATATAGGTTCTCAATTCATAATGGACCTTCAGGAAAAATCAGAAATCAGAGAAAAAATAGAAAATGCTTTGAAATCTCACTTTAGACCTGAATTCTTAAACAGAATTGATGAAAAGATTATCTTTAATTCATTAAGTAAAGAAGATCTCTTTGCTATAATTGATATTCAAATATCTTATCTCCAGCAAAACCTAGCAGATAAAGATATAGAAATAGAATTAACAAGAGCTGCAAAAGAAGAACTGCTAGAGTTAGGTTATGAACCTGCCTATGGGGCAAGACCTTTAAGAAGAGTAATCCAAAGCCAAATTAAAGATGAATTGGCAATGTCTTTACTAGAAGGTAAAATAGAAGAAGGAGACACAGTAACAGTTGATTATGATAAGGGAGAATTTAAATTTAACAATTAAGTATAAAGCTATCAGCAGATCAGTGTCAAAACTGCTCTGCTTTTTTATATTGATCTAAGTTTTATCCAAAATATTTTTAAATGCTCACAATACTAAATTTTAGCAGCTGAAAATTAAAATATAATTAATAAGACAAAGGAATAATAATTTAAACAAAGAAAGATAATAATATAGAGGGCAGATTAACTAATTACTGGCAAGAACAAGAAAGCCTTTAAGCAGTTCCTGTGACAAAGAGCTGTGAGAGCCAAATCCAATCAGGAGGATCAGATTATAATGATAAAAAAAGAAAATATATGGTATCAAAATGCACGTTCATTAAATTATTTTTTTTACCGTCAAATATGGCATCTTCTTGCTTTGTTAATATTACTGCCTATTGTTTGGGCATTTGCAGCACCGGTAATGGGTGAAGGCTCCTGGCTGGGTATTACAGATATAACTTGGTTTTGGCTTACAATTGGCACAGCTGTCTTGCATCAAATAGTCGTCTGGATTGTTTTTCGTCTTCAGCTAGGTTGGGCTACTTTATCTAAAATATTTGGCCGTTTTGATCTATTTATCTGGAGTTTGATTTTTTTGCCCTTTCTTTTAGCTCGTGTTATTACTCTTCTTGGTTTAGCTAAATCTGATTCAAGTTCTCTTTTTCTTCCTGAATTAATAGCACTAGCTCTTGCCTTCTTTTTGTTGATTCCGGCTATTTATACTATTTGGTCAGTTCTGAGATATTTCGGGATAATTAGAGCATTAGGAGCAGATCATTTTCGAGTTTCTTATAGAAAAATGCCTTTAGTCAAAAAAGGAATCTTTAGATGGAATAGTAATTCTATGTATTCCTTTGCTTTTTTTCTGCTGTGGTTTATTGCATTATTCTTAGGTTCTCAGGCAGCATTAAGTGCAGCATTATTCCAATATCTTTATATCTGGGTACATTATTTCTGTACTGAAAAGCCAGATATGGAAATTATTTATGATAAATGAAGAGGCAGTTTCAAGTTTTAGGGTGCTGAGAAAAAAGTATAATAATATTAAGCAGTTTTAAGGAGAATAATTATGGATATCCCAAAAAATATTAAAAATTTACTAGAAAATGAAAGATTTTGTACGATGGCTACAGCTTGGAATAACAAGCCCTATTTATCATTAATGAATTTCACATATGTTGAGGCAGAAAATAAAATTATTTTAAGCAGCAGAATAAATAGCAAAAAATATTCTAATATTCAAAAGAACAAGAACATATCATTACTGATATCGTCAATTTCTGTTGGACTCAGTGCTACTTTTATAGGAACTGCAGTAACTATGGAGGATGAAGAAGGAAAGGGTTATAGAGAAATGCATATAAAAAAGAATAATATGCCTCAATTTATTATCGGAGATAATATTGGCTTAATTGTTTTTAGGATTGAAGAAATAATTCTTTCTGACAAAGATGATCAAGTTAAGTATATTGATTAAATCTGATCTCTTTTGTGAAGGATAATATTTCAATATAGCGAATATAATAAATAGATATCAACGAGTATTTTTTTAAGCCTTTAAAAAGGAGAAAAAAATGAAAATATTAATTTTAAATGGAGAAAGTTTAAATGGTAATAGTTTAGAAAAACTTTCGAGTTATTTAAAACAAGATTTGCAAAAAAACAATTTTGAAGTTGAAGAAATATTATTGAAGGATAAGATTATTGCTGATTGCCAGGGATGTTTTAAATGTTGGATTAAAACTCCAGGAATATGTATAATTGATGATTATGGTAGAGAAACAGCAGTTAAGGTGATAAATTCTGATATAATCGTTTTTTTAACACCAATTGTCTTTGGCAGTTATTCTTATCAACTTAAAAAAGCTTTAGACAGGCTTATTCCTTTAATCTCACCTTATTTTACTGAAATTAAGGGAGAAACTCATCATAAAAAACGTTACAAAAGTTATCCTTCAATTTTAGCTATTGCTATGAATGAAGCCAAAAATGAAATTCAAAATAAAATTTTCAAAGAACTTGTTGAAAGAAACAGCATCAATTTTCATTCTCATCATTTTAAAGCTGAGGTTTTGCTTTTTGATGATAAATCAATTAGAGAAAAGATCGAAAAAATAGTTAATAATTTCAGTCAAAAAGTTGGTGTGCAGAATGAATGAATTAAAAAGAGCAATATTTTTAATTGGCAGCCCTAAAGGTGAAAAGAGTTCATCAGCAAGTTTAGGCAACTATATTTTGAATTTACTAAAAGAAAATGATATTCAAACTAATACAGTTCATATTCATTCTCAAATAAATACCGAGGCAAAAACAGCTCTTTTTTTGCAAAACATAGAAAGAGCAGATTTAATTATACTTGCTGCACCACTATATGTAGATACATTACCTGCAAAAGTCATTAAAGCTCTAACTCTAATTGTCGAGAACAAGAAAAAGCTTTATTCACAAAATATAACTCCAGTAAAAAAACAGAGTTTTGCTGCAATTTTAAATTGTGGTTTCCCGGAACCTGAACAAAATAAAGTTGCGCTTAAAGTCTATAAAGAGTTTGCAAAAGAAGCTGGTTTTAATTATTTAGGTGGTATTGCTATTGGAATGGGAGGTTTAATTAATGGAAAAGCTCTTTCAGAAATGGGTGGAATAGCCAAAAATTTGATTAAGGGTCTAGATTTAGCCGCTGATGATCTTTTAAATAATCAAAAAATTTCTGATGCTGCAATTAAAAAAACTTTTAAACCTTTAATTTCTCAGAATTGGCTTTATACTTTAGTAGGCAATTTAAACTGGAAATTTAAAGCTTTAAAAAATGGGATTTATAAGAAGATAAATGATAAACCCTATACTTGACTTTGATTAATTTAATTTTAGGCTGAACAATTTAATAAAGGAGACATTAAAATGACCGAGATGGAATTATTAATAGATTTTTTTGTTGATGCAGAAAGACAGGGACCAGGTAGTCCTTCTGATACATTAAGAGCTTTACAATTTATTGATCTGGAGCAAGATAAGCCTTTAAAAGTTGCAGATATTGGTTGTGGCACTGGAGGACAAACAATTACCCTTGCTCAAAATATCAAAGCTCAAATTACAGCGGTTGATTTATTCCCTAAATTTTTAGTAAAATTAAATTTAAAAGCAAAAGAAACCAATTTGCAAAATAAGATTAGAACACTTAAAAGATCTATGGATGATTTAGATTTTAATAAAGAGGAATTTGATATCATTTGGTCTGAAGGGGCTATATATATAATGGGGTTTGCAGCAGGAATAAAAAAATGGAAATACTTTTTAAAAACTGGTGGCTATCTTGCTATTAGTGAATTAACTTGGCTAAGCAATTTAAGGCCTAAAAAAATAGAAGAATACTGGCATAATCAATACTCAGAGGTTGATACAGCTGCAAATAAAATTAAGATATTAGAGAAAAATGGATTTTCTCTAGTTGGTTATTTCATTTTGCCGGAAAGCAGTTGGATTGATAATTATTATAAGCCAATGGAAGAGCGCTTTGATGATTTTCTTAGAAAACATGATAATTCTGAGCTGGCCAGAAAGATAGTAAATGAGCATAAAGAAGAGATTAGATATTATAAAATGGCCAAAAATCATTGCAGTTATGGTTTTTATATTGCAAAAAAGATTGGTTGATAATTAAATCAGCTAAATATAGTAATACGGTAAGATATCAATGAATTAGCAGCTTCTACCCGGTAATATCTTAGATATTTATTACCTTTTTTTAGTCAGTGAAGTTTCTTCAGCAGTAAAAGAGCCAGATAGTGGCTGCTAATATTGATACTTCATTAATAGTTAGCTCCTTGAAACAAGATTTTAATTTAAGAAGACTTGAAAGATATTTAACAATGGCCTGGAATAGTGGTGCTAAGCCAGTTATAGTTTTAAGTAAGGCTGATTTATGTAATGATGCTCAGGCAAAAAAAGCTGAAGTTGAAAAAGAAGCTTTTGGAGCTCCTATTCATATAATTTGCTCTCTAACAGGTGAAGGATTAAATGAGCTTAAAGAATATTTGAATAGAGGAGATACTACTGCTTTGCTGGGTTCTTCTGGAGTTGGAGAATTTGTTAATTATTAATGGAATTATATATTATAAAAATATACTGACTGAAAGACTAAACAGTGTTATTTTCATTGATTGTATGAGCATAAAAGTATTTCCCAAAGCAGATGTTTAGCACTGCATAGTTCATAAAGTGATATTTACACAACTTATTGTATAGTTCTCTTGATTTTATTATTTTATTAAAACAATTTGTTTATAAAATTTAAAGGGAAAATAAAGTTTTTATAGAAATATTAGGATAAGGAAATAACTTTAATTTATGAGGAGAATAATATATGGATCCGGGAATAATTTTCATTATACTACTCTTATTGTTTTTAATAGTAATGTTTATAATAGAGCCCATTCGCATTGATATAATTGCCCTTTCTATTCCGGTGATTTTAGTTTTAACTAACTTTTGGACACAAGTTAGTCCTATAGAGGCAATATCTGGATTTTCAAGTTCAGCAACTATTACCATTGGTTCAATGTTTATCATTAGTGCGGGTATAGAAAAAAGTGGTGTCATTCAGTCTCTGGGAAAAAAAATATATAAATGGACTGGAGATAGTGATATTAAACTTCTTTTTTATATTATTTTATTTGCTGGTATAACTGCAGGGTTTATTAATAATACTCCTGTAGTGGCACTATTTATTCCCCTGGTAATGGGAATTGCAAAAAGGAAGAATAGTTCACCTTCTAAATTTTTAATACCGCTTTCCTATGCTGCAATGATGGGAGGTTTAACAACCTTAATTGGAACTTCTACTAACATTTTAGCCAGTGATATATTATTGCAAAGAACTGGAGAAGGCTTTTCAATGTTTGAATTTACTCATCTGGGATTATTAGTGCTATTCATTGGTGCTATTTATTTACTGCTTATTGGCAGAAAAATACTTCCAGAAAGAATAAAGCCTGAAGTTGAAGTGACAGAGAAATTTAATGTTGGTAAATACCTAACTGAAACTATAATTAGAGAAGAATCTTCCTTAATAGGGAAGACTGTTAGAGAAGCTAAACAGCAAATGGATTTTGAGTTGGATATAATTCAACTACAGCGGTCTGGGGTTAAATACTTCGAATCTTTTTTCAATAAAACTCTTCAAGTAGGAGATCATCTTATTGTAAGAACAGATCCCAAAAATATTCTCCAATTGATTAAAACACATCGCATGGAAATAACTAAGAAATCGCCCACCAGAGAAAGTTTATATAGTAAAGAGGAAAGTCAGAATTTGGTGGAAATTGTACTTACATATGGTTCTTTTCTGGAAGGTCAAACACTAGAAGAAGTCAATTTTTTAGAAAAATATGACTGTACAATTCTGGCTATCCGTCAGGGGGAAGAATTAACTCATAAAAGAATGGGAAATATTATCTTAAAAGCTGGTGATGTATTGCTGCTAACTGCAGGAAAAAAAACAATTGCACGATTGAGAAAAAATAGGAATTTTATTGTTTCCAGTGAACTTGATGATACGGAATATTTACCTTCTAAAGTGGTTACATCTCTGGCTATTCTGGCAGGTGTTGTTTTGTTAGCTGCTTTAAATATTGTCCCAATTACAATTTCTTCTCTGGGTGGAGTTATTGCCATGGTAGTTACAAAATGTCTAAAACCGAATGAACTTCCTGAAGCAATAAACTGGAATGTAATTTTTCTTTTAGCTGGTTTAATTCCTCTGGGAATCGCAATGGATAAAACAGGTACAGCTCAATTTATGGCCAGCCAGATACTGAGGTTGGAAGGAATTTTGTCACCTCTAATGATTTTAATGGTATTTTATTTATTGACAGTGATTTTTGCAAACTTAATTGGTAATAACGCCAGTGTAATATTAATGTTGCCTGTAGCTCTGGATGCTGCCGCGCAGCTTGGATTGAATCCGCTGGCATTTGCTTTAGCAATTACTTTTGCTGCTAGTTCTGCCTTTTTAACTCCTATGAGTTATCAAACCAATATGATGGTTTACGGACCTGGAGGTTATAAATTTCAGGACTTTTTATGGACAGGGCTACCTTTGCAGTTAATACTTTTGGTTGTTGTTCCTCTGTTTATTAATCTATTTTGGGGTTTATAAGAACATTATTTTTGACAACCTTATTATCTTTAGGCTGTTTCCGAATTTGTGGGGGCAGCCTTTTTGCTTGACCTAATCAATCCTGAGTGATATACTATACTTAAAGATACATGTTAGGGGTATAATATGTTTTGGTAGTGTCTAAAAATCTATGAAAAAGTGATATTGAAGCTAGAAATTTAATTATTGTTTTAATTATATTAGCAATTATTGGTGCAGGTATTAATTTTGCTTTTGCCCAACCTGGACCAGGGATGATGAGACACGGAATAATGGAATCAGTTGATAGTGAATATGAATTTTTAGTTAAAATGATACCTCATCATGAAGAAGCAGTCACAAATGCACAAATTTTAAGAGATAATACTAATCGAGAGGAAATGAGAGAGTTTGCTGAAGATATTAGTGAAGTTCAGACTCGGGAAATTGAAGAAATGGAAAAATATCTGGCTGAATGGTATCCAGATAGAACAAATAATTATCAGTATCGTCCAATGATGGGAAATTATGAAGGCTTAACTGGAGAAAAATTGGATTATGTTTTTTTAGAAGATATGATTTTTCATCATATGGGAGCAGTAATGATGTCACAGCAGTTAATAATGCAAGGTTTAGATGAACATCAAGAAGTATATCAACTTGCTAGAAGTATCAGTAACAGTCAGCATGAAGAAATATTTATGATGAGAAATTGACTTAATACCTGGCAGTAATATATTGAATTTGACGTAACTTTTTTCAAAACAGGAGGAATAATTATGTTCGGTTATGGACATGGAATGATGGGTGGAGGATTTTCGATAATTTTCTGGATACTAATCATTGCAGTCGCATATTACTTTTTTAAAGAATTTAATAAGAGAAATCACCACAGACATGATGACCACAGATCTGATAACTCCGGTTATAAAGATCACAAAGGTTTTGATAATAATAGGAATAAGTCTAATAGAAATGAAATAGATTACAATAAAAGTGAAGGTACTCCTGAAAAAATTGCCAGAGAACGTTATGCTAAAGGTGAAATAACTAAAGAAGAACTTAATGAAATACTTGATAATTTAAATAACTAACCCTTTAATTATCCTGTTTGACTGTAGATTATCGTTCAACTGCAGTTGGACAGGATTTTTTCTATTTTAGTAGCTTACAGTAACTGTCCAAACTTATATGGTTATTCCGAAATATTTATAGAAAAAATTATAAACTAGTTATTGTAAAATAGATATGGACAGAAACAACAGGTTTCATAAGAAATTCAAACAGGAAATTAGGCATTTTTCGAGAATTTAAAACTTAGGAATCTATTGAATCTCCTTTAGCAGGAAGAGAAAAAATAATTTTGACCAGAGATGAAAATTATTCAGCAAAGGGCTGTGAGGTGGTTCATTCAAAGGAAGAGATTTTAAATAGATTTTTAGACCAGGAAAACTATTCAAAAAAATAATTAGTCAAAACACATTTCCTTCAGAGATAATTAAAGCGAAAAAGAAAGTTTGAAAATAGAAGCAGAGACAGAAATGCTTTGGTATAATCAAAATTTTTATTGAAAGGAAAAGTGTTATATTATGATAAAAAGATCTAGAATAAAATTATTGTTTGTCTTAATTATAGTTATATTAGCTATATTTTTTATTAATTTTGTTTTTAATCAAGCTGAAGAAGGCACAAAAACAGAAAATAAAGTTTTAGAAGATAAATTAGATGAAAGAGGAATTATTAAATCAGAAGTTGCAGAAAAAATAATTGAAGATAAAGCAAGAACTGTTATTAATACTATTAGTCTTAAAGACTTCTCTAAACTTGCAGGTTATATACACCCAGAAAAAGGTTTAAGATTTACACCATATACTCATGTTCAAGTAGCAAAAGATATTGTTTTTAGAAAAAATCAAGTTAGAGATTTTTTTGAAGACGAGACAAAATATTTCTGGGGTCATTATGATGGTACTGGAAAAGATATCAAATTAACCCCAGCAGAATATTATGAGGAATTTATTTATAGTGAAGATTTCATTAATGCAGAAGAAATTGGCTATAATGAAGTTTTAAGCAGTGGTAATATGCTTGAAAATCAGTTTGAAGTCTACGAGCAGCCTATTATAGTTGAATATTATTTTTCCGGATTTGAGCCAAAATATGCTGGGATGGACTGGAAAAGTTTGCGTCTAGTTTTTGAAAAGCATGAAAACAGCTGGAAATTAACTGGTATTATCCATAATCAATGGACTATATAATTAAAGATAATGTTAAAAGTAATACAGCAATTATTCTCATTAATTGTTATTATAAAATGAAGATAAAAACTTAAAACACAGTGGGAGGTAAAAAGATGACCAAAGTATTGATCACATATTATAGTTCTTATGGACACATATTTAAAATGGCTCAAAGTGCAGCAGAAGCTTTAAAGGATAATCAAGATTTTGAGGTAAAGCTTAGTAAAATTCCTGAATTAGAAGCTGCTAGAAAAGGAATGTCTTCTCAAGCTGCCTATGTTGAAGCTCAAAAAGCTCAAGCTGATATTAAAGAGGCAACTCATGCTGATTTAGAATGGGCAGATGGTATAGTTTGGGGAATTCCTACCCGTTTTGGTAA
This sequence comes from Halanaerobium polyolivorans, assembly GCF_020711195.1. Classification (GTDB taxonomy): domain Bacteria; phylum Bacillota; class Halanaerobiia; order Halanaerobiales; family Halanaerobiaceae; genus Halanaerobium; species Halanaerobium polyolivorans. Next base: position 216,941 of record NZ_JAJFAT010000001.1, on the reverse strand, counting down.
TATGCCGGCTCAGGTTAAACAATTTATTGATACAGCTGGAGGACTATGGGCTAAGGGAGCCTTAGAAGGAAAAGTTACTGGAATTATGAGTAGTACTAATACTGTTCATGGTGGTCAGGAAAGTACAATTCTTAGTTCATTAATTCCCCTTCTCCATTTGGGTATGATTTTTGTCGGTTCTCCCTATGGAGAAAATAAAGAACTAAGCGAATTTAAGCTTCAAGGAGGTACACCTTATGGCCCATCCACAATTGCAGGTGGAGATGGTTCACAGATGCCTACAGATGGTGACTTAAATATGGCTAAAAGACTGGCTGAAAGAGTTGCTAAAGTGGCCAGTGGGGTCAAAGAAGTTTATTAAAATTAATAAATATTAATCAATTATTGACCTCTGCTCTTAAAAGCAGGGGTTTTAAATATAGCTATCAATTTCTCAAAAAAACAGAATATTGTTAAAAAATAATATATTATTGAGCTAAGCTTTAAGGTATTAGTTGACAGTTCGTAATATTTCTGCTAAAATTTTATTAAATTCTAAACATTAAGTAAGTAACTATTAAAAAAATCAGATGGAGGATGAGAGAATGAAAGAGAAGAGTAGAGAAGAGCAAAGAAGTGGTTTTTTTGGTGATTTTGGAGGCAGAATAGTACCTGAAGATTTAGCATCTGCACTGGAAGAATTAAAAGAAGGGTTTGAAGAAATTAAAGATAATCAAGAATTTCTTGATGAGCTTGCTATTTTATTTAAAGATTATGTAGGTAAACCTAGCCCTTTATATTTTGCTAAAAACCTCACTAAAGAAGTCGGAGGAGCCAAAATATATTTAAAAAGAGAAGATTTAAATCATACTGGGGCCCATAAAATAAACAACTGTATTGGTCAGGCCTTATTGGCGAGGAAAATGGGTAAAAAGAGAATTATTGCAGAAACAGGTGCTGGACAACATGGTGTAGCAACAGCAACTGCTTGTGCACTTTTTGATATGGATTGTGAGATATATATGGGTGAAGTTGATACCAAACGTCAGGAATTAAATGTTTTTAGAATGGAATTACTTGGTGCTAATGTCAATGCTGTTTCTGCAGGAGATGGGACTTTGAAAGATGCAGTTGATGAAGCATTAAAAGATTTTGTTACAAATGTTGATACTACCTTTTATATGCTTGGTTCTGCTGTTGGGCCTGATCCTTATCCAACTATGGTTAAAGAATTCCAGTCTATAATAGGTAAGGAAGCTAGAATGCAAATTCTAGAAAAGGAGAATAAACTGCCAGATTACATAGTTGCTTGTGTTGGAGGAGGAAGTAATGCAATTGGACTATTTGCTCCTTTTGTTGATGATAAAGAGGTAAATATTTTAGGTATAGAGCCTGGGGGTAAAGGTGAAAAACCTGGTCAAAATGCTGCTCCATTAACTTATGGTAAACCAGGAGAATTACACGGCTTTAAAAGCTATGTTCTCTATGATGAAAATGATGAAATTTCTCATACTCACTCTATTGCAGCAGGACTTGACTATCCTGGTGTTGGACCAGAACACGGCTATTTAAAAGATAGTGGCAGAGCTGAATACACTACTGCTTCTGATCAAGAAGCTCTTGATGCCTTCCATTTATTATCAGAAAAAGAAGGAATAATACCAGCCCTAGAAAGTGCTCATGCTGTTGCAGGAGGAATGAAAATAGCCAAAGATTTAAATAAAGATCAAATTGTAATAATAAACCTCTCAGGTAGAGGAGATAAAGATGTAGGTCAAATTAAAAAATTACATGAAAACGGACAGCTAAACTAATCAACAATTAACACCTCTGATTGCTTTAAATTGGAGGTGTTTTTATTTTTTCGCAAAATAACTTGACATTTTTTATAAATGATATTAAACTGTAAAACAAGTTGCTCTTGCACACAATATATTGTGAAAACACAGCTAAATTTAGAAGCACTTTTAGCTTAATTAAATAGGCAAAAATAATTAAAAGTTTAAAAGGAGTGTTTTAATTTATCAATGAATAAAAACATTAAAAGGTTATTAAAAATGTTTTTAACCTTTTTTAAAATAGGGCTTTTTACCTTTGGTGGCGGACTGGCGATGATTCCAATTATGGAGAAAGAATTTGTTGACAAACAAGGCTGGGTTGATAAAGAGAAATTTGTTAATGCTGTTTCCATAACCCAAACAGTACCTGGAGCAGTAGCAATTAATATGTCCATATTTTTTGGCTATAATATTGCTGGTTTTGCAGGAGCATTAGTAGCTGCTTTGGGGATTGCTTTACCATCATTTTTGGTGATTTTAACTATAGCATTAGTTTTTAGAAATTTTAATGATTATTTAATTGTACAAAATATTTTAAAAGGGATTCGTCCCGCAGTTGTAGCTTTAATTATTTACGCAGGTCTTGATTTAGCTAAATATATTGATTGGGATCTACCTTTAGCCCTAACTACTACTTTAGTTCTCATAATTGCATTGAGCTTTGCTGTAAATCCAGCATTTTTAATTCTTATGGCAATAATTTTTGGCTCTATTTCTTATAAAAAAGAGTACTTTATAAAGTTAAAAAATAAATTAGAGAAAAATTATAAAAAAGTTTACAAAGAAGTTTACAATGATTAATAATTTAATATTAGGACTTATAATATATTTTTTAAAAAGGGGTTTAAAATGCTGGAACTAATAATTACTCTAATGAGATCTTTCTTTAAAGTCGGTATGTTTGGATTTGGTGGCGGTTATGCGATGATCTCACTTTTACAGAGAGAATTAGAAAGATATGGTTGGCTGACAATGCAGGAATTTGTAGATATAATAGCTATTGCCCAGATGACACCGGGGGCTATTGCAGTAAATAGTGGTACTTTTGTTGGCTTTAAATCTACTTCAAGTATTTTTGGAGCATTTTGTGCAACTTTAGCTGTTATTGCTCCCTCATTTATTTTAGTTTTACTTTTAGCTCATTATTATAAAAAGATAAAAGACTCAGATTATATAAAAGAATTAATTAGATATATCAGGCCAACAGTAATTGCTTTAATAATTCTAGCAGCGCTTTCATTGGTAAAAACTAGCATTATTGATCTTAAAACATTTATAATTTCAGTATCTGTGCTAACAATTATGTTAAAAAGCAGTCTGAATCCAATCGCGTTAATTGTTTTAGCAGGAATTTCAGGAGCACTAATATATTAATAAAATTTAAAAACATACATAAAGAGAAGAGGTGTAGCAAATGAAAAAAGTTGAATTTAATCAAATTTTAACTGATTATAAAGAAGTACTACCACATGGAGTATTTTTAACAACTAAGGCTGATGGAGAAATAAATACAATGACTATGGGTTGGGGAACTACTGGATATATTTGGAATAAAAATATTATTATGGCTCCAGTCAGAAAATCACGTTATACACATCAATTAATAGAAAATAGTCAATTCTTTACAGTTAGTGTGCCTTTAAATGGACAGCTAAAAAAAGAACTGCAGTTCTGTGGAACTAAATCAGGGAGAAATCATAATAAAATTGAAGAATTAAATTTAGAGCTGCTTGAAGTTGAAGAATGTGAGGTTCCACTTATCAAAGGTAATAATCTTCATATTATTGCAAAAATAAAATATCAACAGGATATGATGATAGATAATCTGGCAAAAGATATAGTAGATAAAAAATATCCTGAGCAAGATATGCATACATTTTATTATGGAGAGGTAGTTGCAGTTTATCAGGAATAATAAAAGCAAAAAAACAGAGGCCTTAGAAGCAAAAAGTTTTCGCTTTAATGTGGAACAGGACAGCTTTTTACATTAAAGCGATTTTATTTCTAATTTATAACTTCGTAAAATAACAATTTTACGAAGTTATTCTACAATAAGGCTTAAAAACACCAAATTTAGCTAAAATCTCTTATATCTCAATCCTTAAGTTCACTTAAGAAATTGGGATTTTAAAAATTTTAAAGTAAATATCTAGATAATTAAAAAAAGCAGCGCTATGGCTGCTTGATTTGTTCTTCAACTTCTTTTTTGTTTTTATATTCCTGATATCTTCTATGGACAGTAGATTTAGATACATCATAACCAAGTCCTTTTAAAGTTGCTGCTATATCTTTAAAAGTTAGATCTAAATTTCTTAATCTAATAATTTCTTTTAATGGCACTTCTTTGCGATCTCTACCACCTTGATCAATATTTTTTAAATTATCTGCTGGATTAAAACTACTTGTATTTATCTTGTTTTTCATAGCTCTACTAATATTTTTATTTCTTAATTCCTGCTGATAGTTTTCTACTACTGATAAGATTTCTAAAATCATTTTTTCCAGATCATTTAAAGCAATTGCACCTTTATCTGCTAAAGTATGTATTTCTGCTTCCATTTTTGTGATTTGATGGATTAAAGCCATTTTTGCATTTCCTCTACCTAGGCGACTGCTGTCCTGAATTAAGAGGAGTTCAGCTTTATTTCTCTTTATCAGATCTAAAATTTCTAGAATTCCAGGTCTGCTTTCACTAAAACCACTTTCTTTTTCTTCAACTATTTTGACTACATTCAACTTATTTTTGGCTGCATAGCTTAAAAGTTCATCTTTTTGGCGTATTAAGCTGCTTTTTTGGCTATCTTTTTTAGTACTGACCCTTGTATAAATAACTGCTTTTTTTATTTTGAACACCCTTTCGCTTATTTTTTCAACTAATTACAGGAATTATTTTTTAGTTAAGTGGGATTATAAGTTTTTTACCGGGAGTAATTATAGCAGAATCAATATCATTGGCTTTTTTAATATTATAGATTGCTTTTCTAATATCGATATTATTATCATAATAAAAAGCTGCAATTGTCCATAAAGAGTCACCACTTTGAACTTCATGAACTAAGACCTCACTATTATCTTCACCAAAACCAATTAGAGAAAAAGCACTGATCAAGATTAAAGTAATAAATAATATCAGTGATATTATAAGTAAAAAGTTAAATATCAGTTTGGAAACACTACTTTTAGCTCTGTTTTTAACATAATCTTTATTATTTACTGAATATCCTTTGCTGTAAGTCATAAATAATTCCCCCCCTATAAAAATTGCTTATTTTACGAACAGATATACTAAACTGATGTTCACTATCTATATTATAGCAGTACATATGTTCATTGTCAAGCAATATTTGAACGATTGTTTGTTTTTTAGAGCTTTTTATGTTATAATAAAAGAAAATTTAGAATGGAGGAATTAATTATGGAAGACCTATCTAAAAGACAGAAAAGTATTTTAAATTTCATTATAAATGAGATTAAAGCAAAAGGCTATCCCCCTTCTGTTCGGGAAATTGGGAAGGCAGTGGGTCTTAAATCTCCGGCTTCTGTTCACAGTCATTTAAAAACTCTAGAAAAACTTAAATATTTACGCAGAGATCCTTCAAAGCCGCGGGCAATTGAAGTTATATATAATAAAGAGAAAAATAATAAAAGTAATAAAGAAATGATTGATATACCAGTGGTAGGTAAAGTTACTGCAGGTGCACCTATATTAGCAGAAGAAAACATAGAGGACTATTTTCCTCTCCCTTTAGGATATATTAAGGTTGGTAATAATGATGTGTTTATGCTGAAGGTTAGTGGAGATAGTATGATTAATGCAGGCATACATGATGGAGATTATGTTATTGCAGAAAAACAAAATTATGCAGAAAATGCTCAGATTGTGATTGCTTTAATTGAAGATGAAGCAACAGTTAAAAGATTCTATAAAGAGGAAAATAATATAAGGCTCCAGCCGGAGAATCCAGCTTATGAGCCTATTATATCAGAAAATGTGAAGGTTTTAGGAAAGGTAATTGGTTTATACCGTAGATTTGATCAATAATATACTAAATTATAAAAAATAATTATTAATCTCCGCTGCTGGATAATTCTTCAATTCTATCAGCGGCTTTTTTTATTAATTTGAAGTCATACCAGCTCTGTTTTTTCATATTTTTATTCCGCAATAAATAAGCAGGATGAAAGCTAGCTAAAAAATAAATATCTCCTCTTTTAATCCATTGGCCACGCATCTTTGTAATCGATTCTTCTGGATTCAAGAGAAAGTTTGTTGCTGTACTACCGAGAGTTACAATAACTTTAGGCTGAATCAACTCTATTTCTGCTTTTAAAATAGCTGAACAAGCTTTAACTTCTTTTTTATAAGGGACTCGATTATCAGGAGGTCTACATTTTACAACATTAGTAATATATATTTCTTCTCTTTTTAAATTAACACTTTGTAGTATTTTATCCATTAGTTTACCGGCTCTACCTACAAAGGGCCTGGCTAAGTTATCTTCAGTTGCTCCAGGACCTTCACCAACCAGCATGATTTTGTTATCTAGATTCCCTTCCCCCATTACTACGTTAGAACAGCCTTCTCTCAGCTGACAGCGAGTACATTGTAAAGCCTTCTCTTTTAAATTTTGATAATTATCATTTGGATATGAAAATAATTGTTGAATAGAGAAATTACCATTTTGATCAAATAACATAGAGACCTCCTGACAGCAGTAATCTATTCATTCATAAAATCTTGATACTCATCTTCAGCTAATGCCCTAAAAAGCGATCGTGACCTAGTGGCTTGAAATAATGCTCTTACATAATTACCCCGTTTATAATAAACTAATCCTTTAATTAAATGAGAATATTCATTATTTTGCATGCTTAATGCCTTATCAGCATAATTCATTGCTTTATCAAACTCTTCAATTTCAACTAATGCAGCTGCAGCATTATTATATGCCCAGAGATTATCTGGGTCTAGTTCAATTATATATTCAAATAAATCAACTGCATCATCATAATTCCTATTAATAACTTCTGCAAATGCAGCATAGTTAAGTAATAAGAGATTATCTCTATTCTGATAAGTCGCCAAGCTTTTTAAATAAGGATCTAAAGCTTGATTGAACTCTTCTCTGCTCACATTATTCCCAAAAACATCAATAATTTCATATGCTTTAACAACTTCGCCCGTATTTGCATAAGCAACTGCTAAGGTATAATTTAAAACAATATCTGAACGATTTGATTCTAATTGACTTTGAGTTGTATCTATTAATTCCTGCCAATTATAATTAGATTCTGCATAAATATCTACAGTGTAAATACTTAAAAATATTAATAACAGCAGAATTAAGATTTTTTTAGACAAATACATCAACTTCCTTTTTTATAGTTTGCTTTAAACTACTCCTTTTCTTGATCAAGGTCAAGGAGACCACTAATCTTTTCTACAGGAGCAATAGTGGAAATAGCATGCTTATAAATCATCTGATCCCTTTGATCACTTCTCAAAATAATAGTGAAATTGTCATAGGCTGAAATTTTCCCTTTTAACTGATAACCATTAACAAAATAAACAACAACTTCAATTTGATTTTCATAAACATGATTTAAAATGTGGTCCTGATAATTAATTTTGTTATTCATCTCTGCAGCCTCCTTTATATATTTTAAAGCTCTTGACTCTTATATTATAAATTCAATATTATTCTGAAAATTCCTGCAAAAATAAAATTAATTATTTTTAGCGATTTCTTTAAAATAGGAATCAGAGCTTTTAAAAAAAGGTTTAAGCTGATAATATAGATCACTGGGAGGTCTGATTCCAAAGGCTGTATAGGCTGATTTTTGATCTATAAAGACCTTAGTAACTGGAGCTGAATTAATATTGTATTCAGCAAAAATTTCTGGTGCATCACTTAATTTTAACTTATAGAGTATTAAATCTTCAAAGGAGTCTAATATTTTTTTGATATTATTTTCGGCCATCTGGCAGTAACCACAGCTATCATTAGAAAATAAGACTAAAAGTTTTTCTTCGGTTTTAAGCAGTTTTTTAAATTCTTTTCCATTAGAAATCAATTTCACTTCTTTTTTTAAGTTCTCTTTCATAATCTTTTTCTCCTTTTACAATCTCAATGATCTCATCTGCAGCTGATTCTTTGCTCTGCTGATCTAAATTAAATACTATTAAATCTTCTTCTTTTCTCAACCAGGTTAACTGTCTTTTAGCAAAATTACGGCTTCTTTTTTTTATTTTTTCTACCGCTTCTTCTAGGCTAATTTCAGCCTTTAAATAAGCAATTAGTTCTTTATAACCAAGTGCCTGTTTAGCAGTTTCACTTAACTCATAGTTATCAATTAGTTCTTGAACCTCATTTAAAAGACCTTTTTCCAGCATTAGATCTACTCGCTTGTTTATTCTTTGATATAAGTTTTCTCTTTTTCTTATCAAAGCAAATTTATATGCACTATAACGCGGTGGTCGTAATTTTTGTTCTTTTTTATAAACACTTTTTTGCTTTCCTGTTTGCTCAAATATTTCTATAGCTCTAATAACCCTTCTTAGATCATTAGGATGGAGTTTTTGAGCAGTTTTAGGATCTTTTTCCGCCAAAATGTTATGAACTTTTTGATTCCCTTCTGTCTCAGCTAAGTTCTGCAGCTTAGCTCTCAGTTCTTGATCAGCTTTTATTTTAGGCAGCATAAATCCTTCTAAAACTGCTTTAATATAAAGATGAGTTCCTCCAACTAAAAGAGGAATTTTATCTCTCGATTTAATCTCCTTAATAGCTTGATCTGCATCTTTTTGAAATTCAGAAACAGAATAATCTTGATCTGGTTCCACAAAATCAAGTAAATGATGTTTAATTTTCTCTTGCTCAGCTTGAGCTGCTTTAGCGGTTCCGATATCCATCTCTTTATAAATCTGCATTGAATCAGCAGATATTATTTCAGTATCTAATTTATGGGCAACTTCCAGTGATAAATCAGTTTTACCGACTGCAGTAGCTCCTGTTATAACAATTAAATCTCTCATTATCTACCAATTCCTTTTTCGATTTCATCTTTGCTGATATTAATCATAACTGGTCTGCTGTGAGGACAGCGATAAGGGTTTTCCGATTCAAATAATTCTTTGATAATCCTTAAACTTTCTTGATTATTTAGAGGTTGGCCTGCTTTAACCGCAGTTCTACAGGCTAAATATTCTATCATTGTTTTTTGTATTTCAGCTGCAGATTTAGACCTACCCTCTTCAACTAATTCTGCAATTAGCTCTTCAATAATATTTCTTGTTGACTTATTTTTCAGTAAAACAGGAACTTCCTGAATTAAAATAGTATTTTTACCAAAATCACTAAAGTTAATTCCTAATTCTTTAAATGATTCTTTATATTCATCTACAAGCAGTTTTTCTTCAGCACTAAGTTCTATTTTAACCGGTATTAATAAGGACTGAGTTGCAGTATTTTTCTCATTATATTCTTTATAAAGTTTTTCATAGAGTATTCTTTCATGAGCATTATGCTGATCAATAATTTTTAAACCTTCAGCAGTTTCTATTAGAAGATAACTGTTAAAAATTTGGGCTAAGAATTTAATTTTGTTTTCTTTAGCAGAATCATTATTAATTAAATACTCTTTTTTGCTGTTTTCTGAAAATTGTTTTTTTGGATCTTCATTACTATCTGAATAATTGATATTTTTCTGAAGTTCTTCAGCCCTATGTTGGCTTGATTTATTAAATGACTTATTCTTTTTTTGATCAGAAATATTTTTAAGTCTTCCCTCTTCTTTAAAAGCCTGTTTTTCATAAACAGGAGTAGTATTATTTTGCTCAGCTTGCTTTTTTTGAGTAGAATTTAATTTGATTCTTGTTGTGGGATCAGCTTTTTTTAAAGTTTTTCGAACTCCCTTTGCAATCACATCATATATTATCTGGCTGCGGCTGAACTTGACTTCCTTTTTAGTTGGATGAACATTTACATCAACTAAAATTGGATTAACTTTGATAAATAAAAATACAATTGGCTTTCTACCTGGATCTATTAATTTACTATAAGCATTTTCTACTGCTTTAGCAGCAAGACTATTATAGATTGGCCTGCCATTAGCAAAAAATAATTCATGGCTTCTCCCAGCTCTTGTTTGCTCAGGTCTAGCAATATAACCACTTAAATTAATATAGCGGTCTTCAAGATCAATTTTTAATAAATTATCTGCTATTTCTGCTCCATAAAGTGCATAAATACAATCTTTTAACTTGCCATTACCAGGAGTAGAGAGTATCTGTTTATTATTATGATATAATTTAAAGCTTATCTCACTGTTGGCAACAGCTTCAGCATTAACAATTCTACTGATATGTGAAAACTCAGTTGAAGTTGTTTTTAAATACTTATATCTGGCAGGTGTATTATAGAACAAATCTCTAACCTTTACTTCTGTTCCGATAGTGGAAGCAGCGGGTTTTTTCTTAATAACCTCTCCACCTTTAAGCCGGATTTTAACTCCATTTTCTTTTTCCTTATGTCGGCTAAGCATTTCTACCTCTGCAACAGAAGCTATACTTGCAAGAGCTTCACCTCTAAAGCCAAGACTATATAAAGAGTAAAGATCATCAATATCTTTAATTTTGCTTGTGGCATAACGATTAAAAGCTGCTTTAATATCTTCCGGCAAAATACCGTGACCATCATCTTTTACCTGAATCAGCTTTCTGCCACCTTCTTTAATTCTAATTTCAATATTCTCAGCTCTAGCATCAATAGAGTTTTCAATCAATTCTTTTACTATAGAAGCAGGTCTTTCAACAACCTCTCCTGCTGATATTTGATTGGCAACATTTTGTGGCAGCTGTTTGATTTCACCCATATTAATTCTCCTCTTTTTTTAGGTCCTGTTTAAGTTTATATAAAAAGTTCATTGCATCCAAAGGAGTCATATCCATAATATCTTTTTCATCTAATTTTTTTAAAATAGGGTTTTCCTTATCTTTAAATAAAGCTAATTGCTGATGTTTGCCATCTTGAAGAGATTTCTCTCTTTTCCGCAGCGGCATTTTATTATTTTCTTCTAAGCGGCTCAGTATTTTTTGGGCACTAATAATTATTTCCTCTGGCAGCCCTGCCAAACGGGCAACTTCAATACCATAACTATCATCAGCTCTACCTTCACCAATACGGTGTAAAAAGTGTACCCCATCACTATCTTCTTTAACCAATACATTATAATTTTTGATTCCCTGATATTCATCCTCAAGTCTTGTCAGTTCATGATAGTGAGTTGCGAAAAGTGTTCTTGCTCCAATCCTTTCAGGGTTATTTAAATATTCACTTACAGCCCAGGCAATACTAACTCCATCATATGTGCTGGTACCTCTACCAACCTCATCTAATATTATTAAACTTCTATCAGTACTATTGTTGACAATATTTGCAACTTCATTCATTTCTACCATAAAAGTACTCTGGCCTGTAGTAAGATCATCACTAGCTCCAACTCTGGTGAAGATACGATCAGTTAGTCCTATTTCAGCCTTTTCAGCGGGGACAAATGAACCTACCTGAGCCAGTAAAACAATTAGAGCTACCTGCCTCATATAAGTTGATTTACCGGACATATTAGGACCAGTTATTATAATAAAACGCTGTTCACTCTGATCTAAGTAACAGTCATTGGCAACAAATTGCTCACTGAACATCTTCTCTACAACTGGATGTCGACCATTTTTAATAACTATTTCTTCACCGTTATTTATTTCTGGTCTATTATAATTGTTTTCTATTGCCAAAAAGGCAAATGACATCAATACATCTATTTCTGCAATTAAAGAAGCAGTTTTATTTATTCTGTTTACTTCTTGAGCTATTCTATCTCTGATCTCAACAAAGATTTGATATTCTAAATCATTAATCTTTTCTTCTGCTCCAAGAACTTCTGCCTCTTTTTCTTTTAGTTTAGGGATTATATATCTTTCACTATTGCTTAAAGTTTGTTTGCGTTCATAACGCTCTGGTACTTTATCTAAATGTGAATTAGTTACCTCTAAATAATAGCCGAAAACTTTATTAAAACCTACTTTTAAAGTATTTATGCCTGTTTTTTCTCTTTCTTCTTTTTGCAAAGCACTAATCCAGTTTTTACCTTCATTAACAAGTTTACGGAGTTTATCAAGTTTTTGATCATAATTATCTTTAATAACTCCACCTTCAGTAATTGTAGTTGGTGGTTCTTCAATTATAGAATCATCTATTAGTTTAAAAACATCCTCTAAAGAATCAAAATCAGCCTTTAGTTCAGAAAATAGCTTTGTCTTAAAATCAGCGATAAGCTCTTCTAAGCCTGGTAATTTTGCTAATGAATTTCTTAAGGCGATCAAATCCCTGCCATTTGCTGATTGATAAGTTATTTTGCTCATAATCCTCTCTAAATCATAGATATCAGCCATTAAATCTCTGCATTTATTTAAAATCATAAAGTTGTCCAGTAATTCTGCTATAGAATCATGGCGCTTTACTATTTCCTGCTGATTTATTAAAGGTTGGTTGATCCACTTTTTTATGGTTCTACCACCCATAGAGGTAATAGTCTGGTCTACAATTGAGAGCAGTGATCCCGAGCTTTTATTATCCCTAATTGTTGAAGTCAATTCTAAATTGCGTCTGGTAGCAGCATCTAAAACCATATAATCCTCTAAATAATAGGGATTTAAGGTGGTAATTTGTTTAACAGTTCTTTTTTGGGTTTCTTTTAAGTATTCTAAAATCATTCCGGCTGCATAGACTGCTGTTTTCATATCTTCACAGCCAAAGCCTTCTAAAGAATTAATTTTAAAATGGTCTAGCATTTCTTTTTTTAAGTAATTATAGTCTCTGCTTTCCACCTCATTGATACTAAATGAATATTGAGCCTGAAGTTGATTAATCTTTTCCAGTTCAGCTGTACTTTGATCTGTTAAAAGTTCCTGAGGAGCAATTCTATTAATTTCGTCAAATAGTTTGTCATCTCTTTCTGCAGAAAATTCAGTTAAATAAAATTCTCCGGTTGAGATATCAGTATAAGCAAAACCATAATTATTTTTATATTTGAAAGCTGCAGCAAGATAATTGTTTTCATTATCAGCTAAAATTTCATTTTCGATTACTGTACCAGGTGTTATAACTCTGATAACATCTCTTTCTACAATACCACTTGTTTCAGAAGGATCTTCAAGCTGTTCACAAATAGCTACTTTAATCCCTTTTTTGATCATCTTTTCTATATAGGATGCTGCAGAATGAGCAGGAACTCCTGCCATCTCAATTTTTTCTCCTCCGCCTTTGTTCCTTGAAGTAAGGGCAATATCTAATAATCTGGCAGCTTTTTTGGCATCCTCACCAAACATTTCATAAAAATCTCCCAACCTGAAAAATAATATTGCATCTTGATGTTTTCTTTTTAAATTAAAATACTGCTGCATCATTGGTGTTAATTCAGCCAAACTAATCCCTCCAAAATGGATAATATTCAAAAACCTGAAAGATAAAAATATTAATCTCTCAGGTTAAATGTCTAGCAATATTTATTCAACTACAGTCCCCTGTAGTGTCCAGCTTTTTGCGGAATCTATTTTTACTTTCACTATTTCTCCTATTAAGTCAGGTCTTTTATCTATAAAACATATTTTATTGCTTCTGGTTCGACCTTCATAAACCTCTTGATCCCTATTGCTAGGACCTGTTAGAAGTATTTTTTGAGTTTTGCCGATTAATTTTTGGTTTTTTTCATAGCTAATTTTATTTTGAATTTCCATTAATCTATTTAAACGTTCTTTTTTAACTTCTTCTGCTATCTGATCTTCTCTTCTAGCAGCTGGAGTTCCACTGCGGGGAGAATAAATAAAAGTGTAAGCCATATCGAATCTTAATTCCTTGACTAAGTCTAAGGTTTGTTCAAAATCTTCATCACTTTCTCCCGGAAAACCAACAATAAAATCGGTTGAAATTGCAGCTTCTGGTACTTTGTTTTGAATTTCTTTTACAGTTTTAATATAATATTCTCTGCAGTAACCTCTGTTCATTTCTTTTAAAATTTTATTACTTCCAGACTGAATAGGAAGATGAATGTGTTCAGCTACTTTAGTTAAATTTTTAATCGCCATCAGTAATTTATGAGAAAAATCTCGGGGATGAGAAGTCATAAATCTAATTCTTTTTAAAGCTTCAACTTTATTGAGTTCTTCTAAAAGTAAGGGAAAATCAATTTTTTCTTCTAAATCATTCCCATAAGAATTCACATTCTGTCCTAAAAGAGTAATTTCTTTAACCCCCTCAGCAGCTAATTTTTCTGCTTCATTTACTATAGCTTCTAAAGGCCGACTGCGTTCTCTACCTCTAACATAAGGAACTATACAATAGGTGCAGAAATTATTGCAACCTTGGATTATTGAAATCCAGGCAGAATATTCAGATTCTCTCTGTGAAGGCAAATCAGGGATTAAACCTTCCTCTTGATCCCAAACTTCAACTACTCTTTTGCGGTTTTTTTCTATTTTTTGAATTAACTCAGGTACCTGATGGATGTTATGAGTGCCAAATATGAGGTCTACATGACGGTATTTTTTATAAATCTCCTCAACTGGTTCTTCTAACTGCATCATACAACCACCAATCCCAATTATTAAATCAGGATTTTTTCTTTTATATTCTTTAAGCTGACCTAATTTACCAAATACCTTAAGTTCAGCGTTCTCTCTAATAGTACATGTGTTAAGCAGTATAATATCAGCATTTTCTAATTGCTCTGTATTATTATAGCCTAAACTTTCTAACATACCTGCCAGCTTTTCTGAGTCATGTTCATTCATCTGACAACCATATGTTATTATATGATATTTTTTGTTTTTACTCATCTTTTCACTCCTGCTGTAATACAACTATTTTAACTGCCATAATTTTTGATTTGATCAAGACTTTCATTTTTACCCATAACAACAAGCCTATCTCCTTCTAAAACCTTATCATCAGCTCCAGGAGAAATATGTAAGTCTTCTCCTCTTTTTATGGCCATAACATTTACATTAAATCTAGATCTAAGTTCTAATTCTTTTAAGGTTTTACCGACCATTTTATCTGCCGCTATAATTTCTATTACTCCATAATCAGGAGCAAATTCTATATAATCTAAAACATTAGAAGAAATCAGATTATGGGCTATTCTAGCTCCCATATCTCTTTCCGGATAAACAACTCTATCTGCTCCAATTTTTGTCAAGACTTTGCCGTGTAATTTATCAGGTGCTTTAACAATTACATAGGGTACATTTAATTCTTTTAAAATTAAAGTACACAAAATATTAGCTGATACATCATCACCGATGCTAACAACAGCAACATCAAAATTTCTAACTCCTAAAGTTTTTAATGCATCTTCATCAGTCGCATCTGCTTCTACTGCATGAGTTACCTGATCTGCCAGAGCTTGAACTCTATCTGCATTTTTATCTATTGCCAGGACATCATAACCATTTTCTGCAAGTGTTGTAGCTACACTTGAGCCAAAACGTCCTAAGCCAATTACTACAAATTGTTTCATTGCCTAAACCTCCTGTAAAAGTTAACCAACCATAACTTTTTCTGTTGGATAATGATAAATACCTTTTCTAACTTTGTCTCCAAATGCTACTGCCAATGTTAAAGGACCTACCCTACCTGCAAACATAGTAATGGTAATTAAAACTCGACTTATATTTGAGAGGCTACCTGTTATACCGGTTGATAACCCAACCGTACCAAATGCAGATACAGTTTCAAATAAAACATCTATAAATTGAAAATCTTCTATAATTAAGATTAAAGTAGTCATCAATATCACCAGAGCAGCTGCCAGCATTGTAATCGTAAATGCCTTATAAACTATCTGGGTTTCAAGTCTTCTATTATAAATTTCCATATCTTCTTTACCAACTATAGTATTCTTCAAGGTTATTAACATCACACCAAAGGTGGTTGTTTTAATCCCCCCACCTGTTGAGCCAGGTGAAGCACCAACAAACATTAAGAAAATTATTAGAAATAAAGAAGACTGTCTTAAAGCTCCTGTAGGCAGGGTGTTAAATCCTGCAGTTCTAGGGGTAACAGACAAAAACATTGCTGAAAGAACTTTATCTAAAAATGGCAGACCTTCCATGGTGTGATTATATTCTAAAGCAAAAAATACTATAAAACCAAAAACAAGTAAAGCTGCTGTCATAGCTATAACTATTTTAGTTTGTAAAGTTGCTTTTTTAAATTTTACTCTATTATAGACTTCAAGCATTACCCCAAAACCTATTCCACCTAAGATAATTAATGCCATA
Source organism: Halanaerobium polyolivorans (assembly GCF_020711195.1). Classification (GTDB taxonomy): domain Bacteria; phylum Bacillota; class Halanaerobiia; order Halanaerobiales; family Halanaerobiaceae; genus Halanaerobium; species Halanaerobium polyolivorans. Next base: position 200,789 of record NZ_JAJFAT010000001.1, on the reverse strand, counting down.
ATTACAAAGTTAATTGTGATATCTCCAGTAAATCCTTCTAAACTATTACCAAATAGATCAAAACCGGCATTATTAAAAGCAGAAACAGCATGGAAAATGGATAAATATACCGCTCTAAAAAAATCATGATCCTGGCTTAAACGGAGAAATAAAATAGAGGCCCCAATACCTTCAATGGCAAAGGTGAAGCCAAGTAGGTATTGAACCAACCTAACCATACCAGATATTTGATACTGATTTAGATCTTCCTGGATTATCAGTCTTTCTTTTAAACTAATTTTTTTACCTATAATAAAAGCAAATAGGGTGGACATAGACATAATTCCAAGCCCTCCAATTTGGATCATCAGCATAATAACTGTTGAGCCAAACATGGTAAAAGCTTCTTTTGTGTTAACAACAATTAATCCTGTGACACAGGTTGCTGAAGTGGCAGTAAAGACTGCATCAATAATATTCAAACCCTGACCATCTGTTGTAGCAATGGGCAGCATCAGCATTATAGACCCGAGTAAAATAACCACAAAATAGCCGCTAACTAAATATTGAGCTGGACTGAGATTTTTCTTAGGTAATTTCATTTTATTCTCTCCCACATCATTATCGAAGTTATTATACTATATCTATTAATAAAAGTAAAATAAAAACTGGGGATAAACCCCAGCTTTAAAAAAATATTCTAATATAATTACTTTAGCCATCATATGGTTCGAACATATCTTTTCCTACACCACATTCTGGACAAACCCAATCATCAGGTAAATCTTCAAAAGAGGTTCCTGCTTCAATTCCACCTACAGGATCTCCTTCTTCAGGATCATAGATATACATACATACTGTACATTGGTATTTCTGCATGATTTAAATTCTCCTTTCTCCTTTTATAAGATTATTTATCTAATTATAAAACAGAAATACTAAATATGTCAAGTCTAGCTAAGTGATAAAAGATTATTCATTCTCATCAAAATGAGCATCTAAACTTAAAACAAAAGTAGTACCTGTTTTATCACTTTTGTCAACCCATAAATCACCATTATGAAGTGAAATGATTTCTTTACTACTTGATAATGGTAAATCTTCACCATGGATATTATCTCTTGTTATCATTGAAGAATATTTATTAAATATTTCTAATTGTACATCTTCTGGAATTCCACGACCTTCATCTTTTATATAAATTAAGACTTTTTCATCTTTAGTAAAAACTTTAATTTTAATAACTCCACCATTTATAGTGTATTTAATAGAGTTGCTGAGTAGAGAATTTAAAACCCAAAGTATTTTATTACTATTGACTATTATTTCAGGTAGATTATCTTCTATTTCTCTATCAATAGTTATATTTTTAGCTTCAGCTGTTTTAGAAACACTATCAATAGCAAAATTAAGTAAATTTTCGACCTTTAATGTTTCTTTATCAGAAAGAGTGAATAAATTTTCTTTATCACCCTGGGTGATTTTTTCGTGGTATGCATCTAATATATCACTTCTACTAATAACTCCAACCAATTTCATATTTTCTTTAGAAAAGACTGGAAGGGTTTTGGTTTTTGTATTGCTTATAATTTCGAGTGCTTTAATTATACTGTCTTCAGTACAAATTTTGGTTGATGTAGGAAACACAAGGTTTTCAATTTGCATATCATTTAACTCTTCATTATCTTTGTTTTTTTCAATATAATTCATTAGATTACGATAACTCATCATACCTATATAATCACCTGATTGCTGTTTTAAAACAGGAACATACGAAACAAAAGTTCCCTGAAACAATTTTTTAGCATCTGCTACTGTGTTTGTATTATAAAGGGTTAAAGGATTTTCACTCATCACTTCTTTTACTTTAATATTTTTGATTAAGTTTGCTTCATCAATTACACTTAAATCTATCCCTCTATTTAAAAGCTTGGTTGTATAGATGTTTTTCTTTTGAACTTTTCCTGTTGCAATAGAACTAATTATACAAGCTAACATCATCGGCAAAAATATTTTATAATCTCTTGTCATTTCAAAAAGAATTACAATTGATGTTAAAGGAGCATGTGCAGCTCCGGAAAAAACAGCTCCCATCCCAATAATTGCATAAGAACCTGGACCGGCAGTTATATTCGGGAAGAAGTTATTTATAATTGAACCATATGTACTTCCTGCCATAGCACCTATAAAAAGAGAAGGTGCAAAAATACCACCAGATGCCCCACTTCCTAAAGTAAAGTCTGTTGCTAGTATTTTAGCTATCATAAATGTTAATGTTAAATAAAGAGGAAGCATTCCGTTTAAAGCCTGATCCATAATTGGGTAACCTGTTGAATGAATTTCTGGAATTCTAAGAGCTAATAATGCAATTAACAAACCCCCAAGTGCGGGTTTTAAATATGGTGGAAATTTAAATTTTTCAAATAAATGTTCCATTCCATAAAGAGAATTTTCATATGCTAATGCAACTAAAGCTGCAAATAGACCTAGGCCTATATAAAATAAAAATTCCCAGTTACTTACAAAATTATGAGTAGGTATAGTAAATATTGCTTGTCTTGGTCCAAAAAAGAGATTAGCTACTGCATTACCTGTCACTGAAGCTATTACTACTGGAGAAAAGTTTTTTAATTTAATATTTTTCATTATTACTTCCAAACTAAAAATTACTCCAGCAAGGGGAGCATTAAAGGTACCTGAAATACCAGCAGCTGCACCCGAGGCAAGTAGTATTTCTATACTATCACCATCTAATTTAAAATATTGACCTAAAGCAGAACCAAAACCAGCGCCTATTTGAACAATTGGTCCTTCACGCCCAGCTGAACCTCCAGAGCCAATGGTAATCGCAGAAATAAATGCCTTAAATGGAGCTACTCTTGCTCTGATTTTTCCATGGTGTAATGCCGCTGCTTCCATAACTTCCGGCACTCCATGTCCTTTAGCTTCTGGCACAAAAAAGTAAATTAATGGTCCAACAATTAAACCACCTATAACTGGAGATAATATTCTATGGTAGATTGGTAAAGATCTTATTACAGGTACAAAATCAACTCCAGCACCTACTCCAAAAAATATATTTTTAATGATAGAAATTAAGTGATGAAATACAACTGCTGCTACACCACCAATAATTCCTACAAATACTGCTAAAAGCATTAAAGATGTTATATCAGATTCTTTAATAAATACACATAGCTTTGAATAGATATCGTGATATTTCTTTTTTAATTTATTTTTAAGCATATAAATTTAATACCCCCATAGTTTTTTCATATTTTACACTATTTACTTACTTCTTTATCTTAAAATTTTTTTCTAGAATTAGTAAAAAGAAATAAAATATGCAAGCTGTTTTAATTATTTTGACTGGATTTGCTAATGTTTAATTAGCCAGATCTTCCCTCAAAAAGATAAAAACAGATCGATTTAAAATTTACTCATGTTATTATATAGCCTAAAATATAAATTTTCAAGAAATATATATAATTCTAATACAATTATAATCTTAGTTTAAAAATCTATTTCTTGAGCCAGTTCAGCATTATTAAAAATAAATTCTTTTCTTAAGGCAGCATTAGATCCCATTAACCGAGTAAATATATCATCAGCTTCAAAGTCATCATCAATTTCTACCCGCATAAGAACTCTGTTTTCTGGATCCATGGTTGTATTCCAAAGCTGTCTAGGATTCATCTCACCTAATCCTTTATAGCGCTGTAAAGAAAAATTATCATGTTTTCTCTTATATTCTGCTAACTCTTGATCACTATATAGATATTTAGTTTTATTTCTTCTACTTACTTTATAGAGGGGTGGTTTTGCCAGATAAATATAACCTGCTTCTATTAATTCCGGCATATATCTATAAAAAAGAGTTAAAATTAAAGTTGCAATATGAGCACCATCTACATCAGCATCAGTCATAATAATTATTTTGTGATAGCGTAGATTTTTAAGTTGAAAATCTTCACCAATTCCTGCTCCTAAAGCAGTGATGATTGAAGCAATCTCGGTATTATTGAGTATTTTATCAAGCCGTGCCCTTTCAACATTTAAAATTTTACCTTTAAGGGGTAAAATAGCTTGAAAATTACGGTCTCTACCCTGTTTGGCAGAACCACCTGCAGAATCACCCTCTACTATAAAAAGTTCACTTTTTTCTGCTTTCTGGCTGCTGCAGTCTGCCAATTTACCAGGTAGAGCATTTGAATTTAAGGCGCTCTTTCTTTTGGTAAGTTCTCTGGCTTTCTTTGAAGCTTTACGAGCTCGAACAGCCTGTACTGCTTTATCAATAACTTTATTGGCCAGTTCTGGATTGGTATCAAAATAAAGGCTTAGATATTCATATACTTCACTCTCAACTATACTTCTTAACTCACTATTACCAAGTTTAGTTTTGGTTTGTCCTTCAAATTGAGGTTCTGGTAATTTAACATTTATAATAGCAGTAATACCTTCTCTAACATCTTTACCTCTTAAAGAAGAAATTTTTGCTGGTAAACGATTATTATTTTTAGCAAAGTTATTAATTGCTCTAGTTAAAGCAGTTTTAAAACCTGTTAAGTGATAACCTCCATCAACTGTATTTATATTATTTGCATATGAATAAATTCTCTCATTATAGCCATCATTATATTGAATAGCCATTTCTACTTCAAAATCTTCTGGTTTGGATTCAAAATAAATTATATCATCATTAATTACATTTCTATCTCTATTTAAATATTCAACAAAGGCTTTAATACCTCCATCATATTGAAAAACTTCTTTCTTTTCTTCTGCTCCTCTTTGATCAATTAAAATTAAACTAAGGTCTTTATTTAAATAGGCAGATTCTTGTAATCTATGAGCAAGATTCTCAAACTTATACTCACTTGCAGCAAAAATATCTCTATCTGCTTTAAATCTAATAACTGTCCCACTACGGTCTGTTTTGCCAAGTTTTTTAAGTTTGCTAGTTGGAATTCCCTTTTTAAATTCCTGTCTATATTTTTTTCCTTCCCAGTGGGTGGTTAAAACAAGTTTTTCTGAAAGTGCATTTACAACTGAAACACCTACACCATGTAAACCACCGGAAACTTTATAACTATTATTATTAAATTTACCACCTGCATGGAGGGTTGTTAAAACAACCTGTACAGCAGGTAAACCACTATCTTTATGGATATCAGCCGGGATTCCTCTTCCGAAATCCTCAACAGTTATCTCATTATTTTCATGGATTGTTACTTTTATTTCATCACCATAACCTGCTAAAAATTCATCTATACTATTATCTACAACTTCCCAAACCAGGTGGTGGAGTCCTTTTATGCCTGTACTACCTATATACATCCCCGGTCTTTTCCTTACAGCTTCAAGACCTTTTAGAACCTGAATTTGATCAGCATTATAATCTCTTTTATCAAAAAGTGTTTCCATCATTTGTCACCATCCTTCATTTCCTTATTATAACAAAGAGTTAAATATAATGCTAGTTAAAAAACAAAATGATTTGCATAAGCCATTCATAAAATGATATTATATATTAGCAGTAAGAAGCTTATTATGAAATTAATTTGTTGAGAGGAGATTAAAGATGAGTGAAGAAATTTATCCAATTGCAATTGAAGATAAAATGAAAGATGCTTATTTAAACTATTCTTTAAGTGTTATTATTGGAAGAGCACTTCCAGATGTTAGAGATGGTTTAAAGCCTGTCCATAGAAGAATTTTATATGCAGCAAGAGAATTGGGGTTATTACATAATAAGGCCCATAAAAAATCTGCCCGACTTGTTGGGGAGGTTCTTGGTAAGTTTCACCCTCATGGAGATTCTGCTGTTTATGATGCTCTTGTTCGGATGGCCCAGGACTTTAATCAGCGCTACCAGTTAATAGATGGTCATGGTAATTTTGGTTCTATTGATGGTGATAGTGCTGCAGCAATGCGTTATACTGAAACAAAGTTAACCGAAGTGGCAGAATCACTTTTAGAAAATATTGATGAAGAAACAGTTAAATTCAGAGATAATTTTGACGGTACTCTTCAAGAACCAGAGGTTTTACCGGCTAAAATACCCAACCTTTTAGTTAATGGCTCAAGTGGGATTGCAGTCGGAATGAGCACCTCTATTCCACCTCATAACTTAGCTGAGGTTATAGATGCTGTATTACATTTGCTTGAATATCCTAATGCTCGTTTAGAGACAATTATTAAAAATCATCTTCCAGGCCCCGATTTTCCGACCGGAGCTAGTATTGTGGGTAATGAAGGGATAAAGAGTGCTTATGAAAGTGGTAAAGGAAAAATTATTTTAAGAGCCAAAAGCAAAATTGAAAAAGAAGGAAGACATAAAAATATAATTATTACAGAAATTCCCTATCAATTAAATAAGTCAAAATTAATTGAGGAAATTGCTAATCTGGTTAATAAATCTAAATTAACTTCTGTTTCTGACCTAAGGGATGAATCAGACAAAGATGGAATTAGAATATTAATCCAACTTAAAAGCGGGGCTGACCCAGAATTAACTTTAAATCGGCTCTATAAGTATACATCAATGCAGAGCAGCTTTAGAATTAATCTTTTAGCCTTAGACAATAAAAAACCTAAAGTAATGGGTTTAATAGAAATCTTAGAGCATTTTATAGATTTTCGTAAAGAGGTTATTAAAAACCATACTAAATATAATTTAAATAAATCTGAAACACGTTTTCATATTTTAGAAGGTTTGAAAACTGCAATAAATAAGCTTGATTTAGTTATTCAGATCATTAGAAACTCTAAAGAAAAAAGCGAAGCAAAAGCTAAGCTTGTTAAAAAATTAAATATTAGTGAAGAGCAAGCTCAGTCAATACTACAAATGCAGCTGCAGAGATTAGTTGGGATGGAAATAGAAAAATTAGAAGCTGAAAAATTAGAATTAGCAGCAAAAATCAAAGAATACAAAAAGATCTTAAGAGAAGAAGAAGTTTTAAAAGCATATTTAAAAGCTGAATTAAAAGAAATGAAAGCTAAATTTGCAGATAAAAGAAGAAGCAATATTATCAAAGATGATAAAAAAGCAGAAATTAACAAACAAGATTTAATCAAGAAAAAAGAAGCGGTTGTTTCTCTCTCCTATAGAGGAATTATAAAAAGAAATGAAGAATATTCTAATTTAAGAGCTGCAAAAAATGATTATTTAATATCAACTGTTAAAGGTTCTTCTCTTGATCAACTTCTTTTCTTCAGTGATCATGGTGAAGTATATAACCTTCAAGTTCATGAGCTTGAAGAACACCATGGTTTGTCTACAGGTGATAATTTATCTAAATATATACAGCTACCAATCGAAGAAAATATAATTTCTTTAAATATACTTTCTAAAAAGAAAGAAAATCATTTTTATGTTTTTCTGACTGAATCCGGTCAAATCAAAAGAACAGCAGCCAAAGAATATCAAACTAATTACAGCCATATTAGAGCAATTAAACTTGATAATGATAAATTAATCAATGTAGAAAAAGCTAAAGAGAAAGATCAAATAATTGTTGTTTCTCAAAATGGTTATGCAATTCGATTTAAAGGAGAAAGTTTTTCCAGCACCGGTCGTAATACAATGGGAAGCAAAGCAATAAAACTTGCCAAAAATGATAAAGCAACTGCCTTTTCAATTTATGATAGAAATAAATATTTGGTTTCAGTCACAGAAAGAGGAAGAGCTAATAAAATTAAATTAAGCCAATTTAGACTTCAAAAAAGAAATGGTAAAGGCCAAAGAATATTCTCTAATCAAAATTATAAATTAGCAGGGGCTGCTTTTTGTAAGGATAATGAAAAAATATTAATTGCTGCCAAAAATGGCGAAATGTATATAGTGGAAGTAGATAAAATACCAGAAACATCTCCTGGTGGTAATATGTATCAAATAACCCAAAATATTAGTTTTGAAAAAATCGCAAGAGTAAAAAAGATCCTCATTGCAGATGATTAATATTGATAAAAAAGCTCCCTTTTAAACTTAGATCAAATTCAAGTTTAAAGGGAGCTTTTTTAATTAGAATTATTTTATCTTAAAAACACATGATTTCCTATTCTTATGACTTTTTCTCGTTGAGCAAAAAAGCTAGGATTAATTGATTTATCAGGATTATAAAAATAAAGACTACCCTGACTGGGATCATTACCTTCTATTGCTTCATAAGCTGCTTTAATTGATTCATCATTTGGGGCCATGTTTATCATATCGTTTTCAACAGGTGTAAATTGACCAGATTGATATACTACTTCTTTGATAGTATCAGGAAAAGCAGGATCATAAACTCTGTTTAAAACAACGGCACCAACCGCAACTTTTCCTTTATAGCTTTCACCCCTGGCTTCAGCATGGATGATACTTGCTAAAACATGTACTTCTTCTTCATCAAAACTTCCTCTGCTTTCAATATCATCTCTATTAATATTAAAGTCTGAACTAGAAGTATTTCTATCTCTACTGCCACCAAAAACAACTAGCAAGAAAACTAAACCAAGACCGGTATAAAGATCTTCTCTATCAATTGAACTGGAAGCTCTAACCCTATTTACCGGATAAAGAACAGGAATAAATATACTATTAATTATTAAAATTAAACTTAAAGCAATAATAATTTTTTTAAAGGATATATTCTGCATTATATCTTCTCCTTTTCAAAATCCTATTTTATATTAGTATATTTATAAAATTAGGGCCAACAAAGCAAGACCTCCAATAATATAACCTGTGTTAATTGAATCTAGTCCAGCTCTTCCTCTTAAATCTGCATCATCAGGATCTACTCCAGTTTCAAGTTGAGCCACTCGACTTTCTAAATCATCAAGCCTTGATAAACTCATTCTCTGTCTTTCTTGAATATCACCCAGAGTTTCATCATCTTCAAGCTGATCTTCTAAACTAGCTAAAGTATCAATTTGATTTGACAAAATAGAAAGTTCTTCCTGCAGCTCAGATACTCTTATGTTTACATCTGAAATATCTTCATCTTGGATTTTTGCTTGATCTTCTACTTCTTTAATTCTATCTTCAAATTCTCTCTGGTTTTGAGCAACCGAAACTAATTCATCTCTAAATTCAAGTGAAAGCTCTCTAATAATATCAACATCCTCTTCAGTAAGCTCTCCTCCACCTGCAATCATATTATCTAAGATATTAGCAATTATTTCAGCTAACTCATATCTTGTAACACTTTCATCTCCATCAAAATCTTCTCCAGCATATAGGCTCAAATAACCTCTTTCAGCAAGAGTTTGAACACTATCATAAGCCCAGTGATCTCTTGGAACATCTTCGAACTCTTGAGCAGCTGCTCCAAAACTAACGATAAAAGTTAAGATTAAAGCCAAAATAATTATATTTTTTATTTTCATATTTATTCTTCCTCCTTAATGATATTTCTCAACTTAATTTCTATTTCGTTATTATCAGCATTTATTAATGATAAATTCTCAATTTCAATATTACCATAACTATCAGCCCGTTTTCTAAAGTGGACTGTAGCAATCACTCCATTAAAATGATCATAAGGTAATTCTTGTTCAAATCTTAATTTTCCACTTTCTATTCTTTCTGGTCGATTAAAAGGAAGTAAATTATTATCTCCGATAAAGAAATCGCCCCTTGAAACATGGCTTAAAAGCAGTTTATCATTGTCAAAAACAAAATCAAAATCCATAATTTCAGCTTCACCAATATTAGCAGCAACAATATCTACAGAGAGATAATTTTGATCACGCTGACCCGGGGTTTCTCTTAAATAAACAAGTGGACTAAGTTCGGGTAATTCTATTTCTTCAACAATTGTTTTTTCATAATCATTAATTCCACTTACCTTGACTGCAAAGGGTAATTTACCATCAACTCTTAATGCTTGAATCAACCAGTTAACATTTAGTCTTTCATTTGAATCTAAGATACCTAAATGTTTAGTTAATCTTTCACTAGCAGCTGCATCAAGACCAGGAGCTAAAATAAGTTCAGCTTCTACTCCATAAAGTGCAGTTTCACCAACATTGCTGATATTAGCCTGTAACTTAAATGGATTTGGTTCTAATTTGCCATCTATTGCTTCAACCTCTTCCATCAAACTTATATCTGCCTCTAAAATAGGAGGACCTAAAAAATCTACTTTTCTCTCCACTTCATTGGAATCAGTATTATCAGCTTCAACAATAACCCTATAGGTCATATCTTCAGGTATATCTCCATAATCTTTTGGTCTTACATTCCAATTTATCTGACTAATACCACCAGCATCCAGATCACCTATTTCTCTGTCAATATTATCAGCCTCGAAATTATCTGGTAGCTCAAGCTCAGCTCTTACATTTTTAGCTTCAATATCAGATGTATTTTCAAGATAGGCTACAACAGGGAAACTTCTATTATTTTCATTAAAAGTAACTTCTGCAGGAGATGTTACACCCAGGGACAAAATACCTGGTACTATAGTAATTCCTCCCAATCCATAATTACTAATAATAGTTTTACTTTCACCAGCTTCAAGTGTATCAGGAACCCAATACATTGCCATTGCACTATCTATTTCAAATTCTCCTCTGCGGATAAATTCTTCACCAGGATTAAAATCAAAATCCCAAACACCATCTGCTAGACTTCCCCAATCTGAAAAATAGACTCGGTCAGGAGTTGTGACATCTGGACCAATTAGTGTTCCCTGTGAAGTAACCTGAGGATTAGATATACTATCAAAAGCCTGCCAAAAAGTTTCCAGCTGTTTGTCATAATATAAAGTATCTGTTGAAATGGTATCTTCCCCAAGTCTAAAAGGGGCTCCATCATTTTCACCTAACATAGTATCAATCATCAAACGTAAACCTACCTTTTCTCTTTCATCACCTTCATTGATAATTCTATATTTAATCTGGGCAGTATCTGCTAAACCAGTGGTCGAACTTCTAACAATTGATAATATCTGTTCAACAACAATATTATCAAATTGAGTTTTGGTAATGATTTGTCCATTTTCTAAAGTTGGTTCTTGAATAACTTCACCATATTTAGCATCTTTACCAGCTCTTCTTTCGGTTTGTCCACCAAAAACATATTTTTCACCATTTAACCATAGAGTTGTATAAGAAGTCCAGGGAGTTGGCCTACCATAAATTAAAGGTTTATTCATATCATCTTCTCTTAATGGTGCACCACCTGTAGTTTCTACAGCAAATCTCCCCATTGCATTTTCATTTTGATTGACTACAATGACAATATATTCATTACCAAAACGCAGATTATTATGTTCATCAACAGCACTAAAAGTATCATTTTCTGCACTTATATTAATATTTATCATAAAAATCATTGTAATCACAGTTATAAAAATCAATATCTTTTTGTATTTTTTCATATTATTTTTTACTCACCTCCTGAAATAAATTGTATTTCTCCAAGTTCAACCTCGACCTGAGGATTATCTGAATCATCAATATAATACTCTACTGAAACAGGGATTTTATAAGCTTGCTGGTATTCTTTAAATGTCCAGCCTCTTTCGATCGTTATTGCAGCAACTCTATCCATAGATTCATAACCAGATGATTCAATTATATCGACGGCTCTAACTTCACCCTGTCTAGAAATTTCAGCACTTAATTGAACTATACCTTCAGATCTGCTTCCTACTAGGTCTTTTGGAAAAGTAGGGGCTACTATCAAGTTAATTAAATCCCCTGAACTTGGTGGAGGTGGTGGTTCTTCCTCAACTACAGCTTCTTCAGCAGCTTCACTTTCCTCCTGTGCTTCACTTTCCTCCTGTGCTTCACTTTCCTCTTGAGTCTGGCTTTGTTCTTCAGTTTCTCTTTCAGTATCTGTAGCAGTTTCTTCTTCAACTTCAATTTCCATTTCACTTTCTTCAGCTGTTATAATCTCTTCTACTTCTTCACTAACATCTTCATCAATTATTTCATCTATAGCTGCATCTGCTATTTCTTCAGAGGGATCTTCTGGCAAAACTTCTTCCTCTGCAATTTCAATATCTTCTTCAATAAATTCTTCTTCACTAACATCTTCCTCAATAGCTTCATCAGTTTCAATGATTTCCTCTTCAACTTCTTCAATTTCTTCCTCAACAGGCTCATCTACCTCAGCAAGTTCTTCTTCCACTATTTCTTCGTTTTCCTCTTCCACTTCCACTTCTGCCTCAGGCTCTACTGGAGCCTCATCAATTAGAGATGGTTGATAATCTATCATTTGAATATATCTATAATCATTTAATTCTCCATCACTTTGAGCACTACCATGCATAAAGCCAATTGGAATAATATAAATAATCAGCAAATGAAAGATAAGGGAAAGCACTATATATTTAAGTAATTTATTTTGATCATTATTATTTGGCATAAATTCACCATCCTGTTAACTGCCATCTTTTTCTGCTGCTAGTGCAAGTCTATATATTCCAGCATTCCTCATTTGATCTATTAATGAAACCACATTGTCATATCTAGTTTCTTTATCTGCACTAATTATTATTGTCAATTGACCTTCATTATCTTCATTTCTAACTTCTGCTTCAGAGATAATCTGACTTAAAGCTAATGATTCACCTTCAAAATAATAGGAACCATCAGCATCAATTTCAACTATGAAATTTGTCTCACTCTGGTCTGTTGCAGTTACCGCAGTCGGAAGCTGCATCTCAATTCCCTGAGGATTAGTTCTAAAAGTAGTAAAAAGCATGAAAAAGACAAGCAAGAAAAATATTACATCTACCATTGGTATAATATTTATTGAACTTTTCTTTTTAAGAGTACTTTTGAACATTTTCTTCACCTCGATTATTGGAAACAACATCAATAATCTCTACCATACTTAAATTCATATTATGAGCTTTCCTTTCTACCATATGAGAAAAATACGAATAAAAGATAGCAGTAGGGATGGCAATAATCAAACCTAAAGCAGTACTGATTAGAGCAGCAGCTATACCAGAACTAATTTGAGCTGGATTTGCTGCCCCAGCAGCTGTACCCAAGATATTAAAACTGCTAATAATTCCAATTACTGTACCTAAAAGTCCTAAAAGGGGAGAAATCATTGCTACTACATCAAGTATTGGCAAATGTTTTTCCATTTTTTTGATCTCATCTTCACCAACTGCTTGCAGTACTTCTCTTAAGCGAGCAGGGTCTTCACTATTATGAGCTAGAGCCGTTGAAATCAATTTTGCATTGGTACTTTTTTTGCCTTTTAACTCATTTAAAGCACTTAAAATATCGCCTTCTTCAACAAGTATTTCTATTCTTTTAATTAATCTAAAATTATTATCCTTATTTCTAGCAAAGAAAATTGTTTTTTCTATGATTACAGCTAAACTAAACACCGAAGCAATTAATAGTGGTAATGTCATTGGTCCACCTAAAGTAAATAAATTAAAAAAACGGGTAAAATTCAATCCGATCACTCCTCTTAAATCATTATATTTGAGATTAATATTATTTTAACTATTTTCTTTCAAATTCTGAATCATTTTTCTTTAAAGCTTGGGAATATAATTTTAAAGCTACTACCACTTTTATTACTTTCAACCTCAATCTCTGCTCCATGAGCTTTAATTAATTCTTTTGTAACAGCCAGTCCAATTCCAGTTCCACCATTTTTAGCAGAACGAGATTTATCCGCCCTGTAAAAACGTTCAAAAATATATGGTAAATCCTCTTCGGAAATTCCATAACCTGTATCAGAAATCTGAATAATAATCTTGTTATTTTCTTGATAGCTTTTAATATTAATCTCGCCATTTTCGCGATTATATTTGACAGCATTTTCGATCAAATTATTTAAAATCTGGATTAAGCTATCCCTATCTGCCTCAATTATTATTCCATTTTCTAATTCCAAATTTAGTTTTAAGTTTTTTGATTTAATCTGCCTCTGCCTTTTTTTACTTACATTTTTGATTAGCTCATTTATTTGGATTTTTTCTGTTTTTAAATTAAAAACCTTATTTTGAGCCTCAGCAAATTCTTTTAATTTCTCTATTAAAGCAACCATTCTTGCAATTTCTTCTTTAAGTTCATCGATATTTTCCTGGTCTAAAGAAATTTTGCCATCTTCAAAAGCTTCAATATAACCCTTGATTGTTGTAAGCGGGGTTCTTAATTCATGAGCAAGGTCAGATGCTGATTCTTTACGAATTTTTTCTAATTTTGCTAATTTCTCTGTCATTTGATTAAATGCTGTAATTAATTCTGCTAATTCATCATCTCCATTATTTGATATATTTTGCTCAAAATCACCGTCAGCTACTTTAAAAGCTGCATTTTTTAATTTGATTAAGGGTTCGGTTATTAGCCTAGAGATTATAAAAGAAATAATTATTAACAGTACTGTCACTATTAAAGCACTGAATATTATAGCTTGAAAAACATTTCTTCTAAAATAATTATAAAGTTCTGAATCAATCTGTTCTTGAGAAGTAACTTCCTGCCAGTATAGAGTAGCCTGTAGAGAACCCTCAAGATAGATTTCTTCTTTTCTGCTTTGAGCGGGCAAAAAATCATTTCGTTCTTCCATCATTTGAGAGTCCCCCATCATCCTTCGCATCATTTGATGATGCTGTTGAGTAGGAGAAAATTTTACATTACCATCTCTGTCTTCAAGCCAAACTGGAATTCTATTTGTCCTCACAAAATTATTTAAAAGTGAGTTGATTTCATTTCTTGATCCAGCTTGATAATACTCGTTCAACATTTCTAATAATTCTTCTATGCTCTCCTGGCGCTGTAAGTTTATAAAATCATCAAATCTTTCTCCAATAGAATAATTGATAAAAAAACCAACTAAAAAAAGCGAAAAGACAACAAGTATTAAAAATATTATAAATAATTTTTTGCCAAGTTTAGACATTAAATATCACCGGTAAATTTATAACCTGCTCCATAAACGGTAATTATATATTCATCTTTATTTAACTTAAGTTTTTTACGAATATTTTTTATGTGAGCATCGATAGTTCTATCAAAACCGCTAAATTCTAAACCCATTACCTTAGTGGCTAATTGTTCTCTGCTTAATACTTGTCTGGCATTATTTATTAATTCCATTAATATTTTGAATTCAGTTGAGGTTAAGTCACAATCCTTATTATCTTTTTTGACCATCATCTCTTCTGGATATATTTTTATCTCTCCATCTTTTAGAGTTATTATACTAGCTTTATTATTGTCACTACTTCTTCTCAGCACTGCCTTTATTCTTGCTTTAAGTTCACGTGGGCTGAATGGTTTAGTTAAATAATCATCAGCACCATAATTAAAACCCTCTATTTTGTTTTCTTCACTACTTTTAGCAGTGAGCATTATAATAGGCGTTTGTGAACTCTGTCTTATTTTTTGACAAACTTTTTCTCCACTTAATTCGGGCAGCATCAAATCTAAAACAACCAAATCAAAATTATTATCACTAAATAATGACAGTGCTTGTTTTCCATCTTCCGCTGTAAAAACTTCATAATCTTCTTCTAAATAGGAAGTAATTATTTTTCTTATTTTATATTCATCTTCAACTATTAGAATCTTATCCATATCAACACCTCAGTAAAGTAAAAATATTAATGGAAACCCTTAACCATCTATTATATATTATATAACTTTTAGACCCTATAGTACAAGCTTTAATTAAAAAAATCTGTTTGCCCGTAAAGGCAAACAGATTCATTAAACTTTATCTAGTCTCTAAAAACTTTATCGTGGCTCTACAATCAATTTAATGGCTGTTCTTTCTTCACCATCTATTTCTATATCTGTAAAAGCTGGTATACAGATTAGATCAACCCCACTTGGAGCAACAAAACCTCTTGCGATTGCCACTGCTTTAACACCTTGATTGATTGCTCCAGCCCCAATTGCCTGCAGTTCAGCATTACCATTTTCCCTCAGAACACCTGCCAGAGCACCTGCAACTTTGTTTGGGCTAGAACTAGATGATACTTTTAATATTTCCATTTCATCGATTACCTCCTTGATTGGTTATATATTTATTCCCTCTATAATTTATATATTAACCGTAAATGACACATTTTCCTGCAAGGAAAACAAAAAATTACAAATTATTTTTATTTATTATCCTAATATTTTCTGTAATGTTATTTTCTGTATCTATTTCAAGAAGAACTGAATTAATTTTAACCTCACCAGTAGCAACTTCATATCTAACTGGTAAAGCTGTTTTCATTTTTTCAACCATATTTTCAATTTTCATCCCAATAATTGACTCAACTGCACCTGTTAAACCAACATCAGTTATATAGGCTGTTCCATTTTTAAAGATTTGAGCATCATTTGTTTGAACATGAGTATGAGTTCCAATCACAGCATTAACCATTCCATCAACTGCTCTGGCAAAAGCCATTTTTTCTCCAGATGCTTCTGCATGAAAGTCAACAATTATTATATCTGAATCTTTTATTGCAGGATAAAGTTCCATAAATTTATGATAGGGTGAATCATGAGTATTCATATAGACCTGGCCAATTAGGTTAACAACTGTAATATCTCTGCCATTTTTATTTATTCTAATCCAACCTCTACCTGGATTGTTTTTAGGGAAATTCAATGGTCTGATTAGTCTTTTATTATAATCAATAAAATTAAAAATATCTTTATTATCCCAGGTGTGATTACCCATTGTCAAAACATCAATTCCATATTCATAAAGTTCTTCAGCGGTTTTTTCGGTTATGCCAAAACCACCAGCGGCATTTTCTCCATTTGCTATAATAAAATCTACTTTATGTTTTTTTACTATTTTATCTAAAAATTTTCTTAAAGCTCTACGTCCTGCTCTTCCCATTACATCTCCAACAAATAATATATTCATTAGAATTCTCCTTAGAATTTATACTTAATTATTATTTTATTATCCAATTATAAAGTATTTTAACAAATTTATCAAATTTTTTCATTATAAAAAGGCTCCTCAGAGAGGAGCCTATTACTTTCAAGTTTAATATTTAACTTATTTAGCATAGTCAACTACCCGTGTTTCTCTAATGATAACAACTTTTATCTGGCCTGGATAGTCTAGGTTTTTCTCGATTTTCTTTTTAATATCTCTAACCATTTTTGTTGATTCGAAATCATTGATTTTATCTGGTTCTACGATAACTCTAATTTCTCTTCCGGCTTGAATAGCATAAGCTTTTTCAACACCTTTAAAGGATTGTCCAATTTCTTCAAGTTCTTCAAGTCGTTTAATATATGATTCGAGAGTTTCTTTTCTTGCTCCAGGTCTTGCAGCAGAAATTGCATCACCAGCTGCAACCAGAACTGCTTCAACTGATTTAAACTCTACATCTCCATGATGAGCTTCTATTGTATGAAGAATTTTTTCGCTCTCACCATGTTTTCTTGCTACTTCTACCCCAAGGTTAACATGTGTCCCCTCTACATCATGGTCAATTGCTTTTCCTAAATCATGTAACAATCCACCACGTTTAGCTAAAGTAACATCAGCTCCTAATTCAGCAGCCATAATACCTGCTAAATAGGATACTTCAATTGCATGTTGTAATACATTTTGTCCATAACTTGTTCTGAACTTAAGTCTACCTAATAATCTTACTAGTTCAGGATCTAAACCGTGAACTCCAGTATCAAATGTTGCCTGTTCACCAATTTCTTTAATGTGTTGGTCTAATTCTTTTTCCGCCTTTTCAACCATTTCTTCTATTCGGGCGGGATGAATTCTACCATCATCAATTAATTTTTCAAGTGCTATTCTTGCAATTTCTCTTCTTATTGGATCAAAACCAGAAATTACAACAGCTTCAGGAGTATCATCTATGATCAAATCAATTCCTGTAAGACTTTCTAATGTTCTGATATTTCGACCTTCACGACCAATAATTCTACCTTTCATATCATCATTAGGTAGATTAACAACCGAAACGGTTGATTCAGTTACATGGTCAGCTGCACTTCTTTGAATAGCTAGTGATATAATCTCTCTTGCTTTTTTATCAGCTTTTTCTTGAGCTTCTGCTTCTTTTTCTTTGATCATTTTAGCTAATTCATGATCAAGTTCAGATTCAACTTTATTCAGCAAATATTCTTTTGCTTCACTTTCA
This sequence comes from Halanaerobium polyolivorans, assembly GCF_020711195.1. Lineage (GTDB taxonomy): Bacteria > Bacillota > Halanaerobiia > Halanaerobiales > Halanaerobiaceae > Halanaerobium > Halanaerobium polyolivorans. Next base: position 182,721 of record NZ_JAJFAT010000001.1, on the reverse strand, counting down.
GAAAAGCTAGAAATTCTTTCTAATTTCTCGGTTTGCTCTTCTTTAATCTTTTCAATCTTTTCTTCAGCCTGACTTAGGTTTTTTTCGCGGTCTTTAATACTTTGTTCTCTCCGCTCTAAGTTTTCAGCTTTACGGTCAAGATTTTCCTCTTTTTTCATAAGGCGATTTTCAAGTTTCTGCAGCTCATCCCGTCTTTTTTGACTTTCTTTATTAGCTTCTTCACGGATCTTATGAGCTTCTTCTTTAGCTTCAAGAGTAATTTCTTTTTTCTTTGCCTTAGCATCTCTTTCTGCATCTTTTAAGATCTTTTCTGCTTCATTTTCTGCAGACTGCATACGGGCTTTAGCAATATATTTTCTAATTAAATACCCCGTTACAATACCGATGGGTAGGGCTATTATAAAATACAAAACACCTCCGTTAATAATATTCACCTCCTGTCATATATTCAGTTTTTAGTTTTTAATTGATTTTAATTTTAATTACTATTTATATTTTAACTTTTTTGAAGACTTATGTCAAGCAAATAGGATATAGCTAAATGATAAAAAGCCTGCATAAGCAGGCTTAAAGCTTAAAATTATTTATCTGTTACCTCAAAAATGATTTCATAATCAAAGCCTTTGTTGGAAAGATAATTTTTCAATTTATAACTTGAGCGGTCTTCTTCTTTTCTCCGCCTCAACCATTTTTTAGTTAAATATTCGGCCATCTTGATTTCTTCTTCTCTGCTTAAATATTGATTTAAAGCAGCATTAATGATTTTATTATCTACCCCTTTTTGACTTAACTCTTTATAAATTAATCTTCTTCCCCGAGGATGATTATTGATTCTGGAACGAATCCACATTTCTGAAAAACGTTTTTCATTCAAAAGATCCTTAGCTAAAAGATAGTCAATAACCTCATTTATTACCTCTAAAGAAAAATCTTTTTTTTCTAATCGATCTCTCATTTCCTCAATTGTTCTTTCTCTATAGCTAAGCAGTTTAAAAGCTTTATTTTTAGCTTTTTTTATTTGCTCTTGCTCCATTCTTTATTCCTCATCCTTTTCATTTTCGGTTTCTTCTTCAATTTCACCGTCTTTAAGGCCTACTTTTACCCTGATTTTATCATCAATCTCTTCTAAAATATCAGGGTTATCCTGCAGAAATTCTTTTGAATTTTGCCTACCCTGGCCTAGTCTAACATCTCCATAAGAATACCAGGAACCAGCTCTATCAATAATACCTGTATCTACACCTAAATCTAAAACACAGCCAGAACGAGAGATACCTGTACCATACATTATATCAAATTCTGCACTTCTAAAAGGAGCAGCTACTTTGTTTTTGACCACTTTAACTCTAGCAGTACTACCGATCAATTTATCTCCATCTTTGATGCTTTGTGATCTTCTCATTTCGATTCGAACAGAAGAATAGAATTTAAGAGCTCTTCCTCCAGGAGTAGTTTCAGGATTTCCAAACATTACCCCAATTTTCTCTCTGATTTGATTAATAAATATTATAGCTGTATGTGATTTGCTGATAGCACCAGATAATTTACGCATTGCCTGAGACATCAATCTAGCCTGTAATCCCACATGAGAGTCTCCCATATCACCCTCAAGCTCTGCCTTTGGAACCAGAGCAGCAACAGAGTCAATTACTACTAAATCAATTGCATTACTTCTAACAAGTGCTTCAGCAATTTCTAAAGCTTCTTCCCCACTATCAGGTTGAGATATTAAAAGGTTATCGATATTTACCCCTAAATTTTTAGCATATTTAGGATCTAAAGCATGTTCAGCATCGATAAAAGCAGCAATCCCATCCAATTTTTGAGCTTCGGCTATTATGTGCAGACCTAGTGTTGTTTTACCTGAAGATTCATTACCATATAACTCGATAATTCTTCCCCTAGGAATACCACCTACTCCAAGTGCTAAGTCAAGTGGTAGTGCTCCAGTTGGAATTGACTCAACATTTAAACTTGAGGCTTCACCAAGTTTCATAATCGAACCCTTACCAAACTGTTTTTCTATTCTTTTGACAGCTTGATCAAGCGCTTTTTCCTTATCTTTAGTTGCCAATATTATCTTCCTCCCTAAATTTTTATATTTTAACTGCAGTTTTTATCTTTGCTTTTATTATAGAACAAATGTTTAGATAATGCAAGTTTATTTCAATTTTTTGGAAAATAGTTCAATGTATTCTGGGCCAGCTGAATAAAGCTTACTTTGATAAAGACTAATGGTATTTAATTTAGAATAAATATTGATAAAATTATTAGCTAAAAATTTATCTTTAAAGTCTATAGAGGCTGAATTTTTATTTCGGGCCAGGCTCAAATGAGCTTTAAATTCCCTATCATCTTCAGCAAAACCTAATTCAGCCATTGCTTTTTCTATTATTTTTTTAGTTTCATTTAGAAATGATTTGCCTCTATCAACTTCTAAAAATATCACCCTTGGCTCTTTTAAGTTGGGAAAAGCATTTACAGCATTAAATTGAATATATTCTTGAGAAGGACTGATATCGATTTCTTTTAATTTTTCAATTATCTTTTCTTTTTGCTCTTCATCACATTCACCTAAAAATTTTAAGGTTAAATGCCAGTTTTCTTTCTTTATCCATTTTAATTTTGAATTTAATCCTTTTTTTAAGAGTTTAACTTTGCTTGCAATCAAATCTCTACTTCTCTGACTAATATTTAATGCAATAAAAAGACGCATTAATTTTCACCCCTAATTTTTTTCTATCTCATCAAGTAAATCTCTCGCTTTTTGAAATCTATCATTTATATGCAGTGCTTTTCTTAATTCTTCTCTAGCTGCTTCCATCTGATCAGCATTATAATAAGCAAGACCTAAATAATATCTGCTCTCAAAGAATTCAGGGTTTTTCTCAACAGCTATTGAAAAACTTGTAATTGCCTGGGCAAATTCTTCTTGTTCTAAATAAACTTTACCTTCTGCAAGATAGGCTCTTACATAATCAGGATTATAAGTTAAAGAATCTGCATAATAATCAAGTGCTTTTTGATATTCTTTTCTTTGTTGAGCAATAAGACCTAATAGATAATAGGCATGATAAGAATTCTTATTTATTGTTAAAACATTATTTAACTCTTTTTCTGCCTTAGCATAATTGTTTAAAGCCAAATGATTTTCTGCAAGTCCGATATAATAGGGTGCGAAATTAGGATTTGTCTCAATTCCCAATTCATATATTTTTACTGCAGAACTATAATTACCTAAGCTTTGATAAAGATTAGCCAAATTTAAATAGATAGAGGGTGGTACTTGATCTGCAATTAAAGCTTCTTCATAAAGCTTTATTGCTTTATCTAAATAATCATCTTTTTCATATAGTTTTGCCAGATTAAGATAATCCCCTGCAGTTGGACTAGTCTTAATGATTTCTTCGTAAAGGCCAATTGCCTTTTCACTTTGCTTGTTTTCTCGATAAGCATAGGCAAGATCCCTTTTGAATGCTGTTGATTTTAATCCCATAGCTTGAGCTTTTTCTAAAAAATCTATAGCCCTGCCAAAATCTGCACTATCAAACTGACCAGCTTTGTTTAAAAATAACTCTCCGATTTGCCAGTTTAAAGCAGCACTTTGATAACCTAATTCTTCAAATCTTTCTAAAGAATTAATTGCTGCCAAGGTCCGATTTTCTTTTACAGCAGTCATTGTAAGGTAATATAAGCTGCTAAATTTAACTCCTGCATCTAAATCATAATCACTTAAAAGCTGAGAAAACTCCTTATCTGCCTGAGCAAAATTTCCCTGATTATAATTTTTTAGAGCCTGGGAAAATAATTCCTCAGCACTTAAGTCAGAATCAGCTTGCAGAGCCAGATTAAGTGAAAAAATTAGGCTAATTAATAAAATAAATACTAAAATATTTCTTCTCATCATGATTCTCCTTTTAATAATTTAATTAATTCAAAAAAGGCAATTTGAGTTGCATAATAACGGTTAAGAGATCTACCAAAATTTTTATTTATTTGGATAGATTTAATTCTATCTTTATATTTTATTGCAATATAAATAGTTCCAGGTTTTTTAGCCTCCATATTACTTGGGCCAGCAACTCCACTAAAAGCAACTGCAATATCAGTCTCAATAATAGCAGCAGCATTTTTCGCCATTTCATTTGCACATTCCCTGCTTATCATCCCATGTTTTTCTATTGTATCAGGATTTATATTAAGCAGCTTAATTTTTGTAGCTTTGCTATATGCAATAATAGAGCCTTTATAAAATTTTGAACTGCCAGCTTTATCACTTAATCTTTTGGCAAAAAGTCCACCGGTAAAAGATTCGGCACTTGCAATTGTTAATTTAGACTTTGTAATTTTTTCAATAAAAATTTCTAAAATATCTTTGTCATTTTTGCTGTAAAGATATGCTTCTAGTTCTGACTCGATTTTTCTTTCAGCTTGAGCAAGAATTTTTTCAGCCTCTTTTTTTTGCTGAGTGTCAGCAATAGTAACTTTTAACCTTAATTTAACCTCTCCCTTAACAGCCTGATAACTTTTTTCGATTTTGGGATCAATTTTAATTTGATTAAACTTATCCTCTAAAGTTGATTCTCCTATGCCAATAAAATTATATTCCCGATAAATAATCTTCTTTTCTGATAAAGCTTCTAATTCCTGTATAATTTTATTTTTAAAGATAGCAGTCATTTCCCTTGGTACACCTGGTAACAAATAGAAAAGCTTATTATTACTTTCTAGTTTAAGAGCAGGAGCTGTCCCGAAATTATTTTCAATTACCTCTGCACCTTCAGGTAAATAGGCCTGTCTAAAATTATTATCAGTCATCTCATAATCTCTGGCAGCAAAAAAGTTTTTTAGCCTTAAAGCTATCTCTTCAGAATAAATAAGGTTTTTGTTTAAAGCTTCTGCAAGGGCATTTCGACTTAAGTCATCTTCTGTTGGCCCAAGTCCACCGGTTATGAAAATCAACTCAGCTTTTTGGGAAGCACATTTGATAGTTCTTATAATATCTTCTTTGCTGTCATTAGCAAGATAGATACCAGTAACTGTAAAACCTAATTCTCTTAAATTTTCTGCTATAAATTTTGAATTACTGTCTTTAACTAAACCGGCCAATAATTCAGAGCCGGTAGCTATAATTGCTGTATTCAATATTTCTCACCTCATCAGGATTATTATATCATTTTAAGCAAAAAAAATCGACCACAAAGGGCCGATTAAATAGCATTTAGCAGTATATTTATTAAATTCTAAAAAAGATAAATTAATATTTTTAATATAGCCAGAGAAAACAAGCCTGCTAACACATCATCCATCATTACTCCCAGTCCCGATGGTAAAGTCTGAACCTTATCAATCAACCAAGGTTTTTTAATATCAAAAAATCTAAATAGCAAAAAACCAGCTAAGAGCACAGGAGCACTTGTCTGAAGGCTGTAAAAAGTTATCAACTGGCCAGCCATTTCATCAATAACTATCTTAGAATGGTCTTTAATCCCGGTTCTTTTCTCTTCATAATTAGCAATTGCAATCCCACCAATTGTTAAAGCAGTAATTAAATAAAAATTATTTAAAAATGGAAAGAAAAATATTAAGATAATCATCAGCAGTGAACCCCAGGTGCCTGGAGCATAAGGTAAATGTCCACTATAAAAACCAGTAGCTAAAAAATGGTTAATTTTATGAAGCATCTTTTCCTCCTCCTGCTGACATTATGAATAATCAACTTCTGCTCCAGCAAAATATTTATAACCAGAGATAACTGTAATTAGTACTGCTATCCAGACAAGACCTATAGTAATCTGAACAGGTAAATTAATAATATGAGGGTCAATAATTAAAGCAATAACAGTAATTATTTGGATAGTAGTTTTAACTTTACCCCACATACTGGCAGCTATTACAGATCCTTGATCTGCAGCAACAACCCTTAAACCGGTTACTGCAAGTCCTCTGGCAATTATTATAATCACCGGCCAGGCAGTAATTTTACCGATTTGCACAAAAGCAATTAAAACACCATAAATTAAAAGCTTATCAGCTAGAGGATCAAGTATTTTACCTAAAGCAGTTATCATATCATATTTTCTGGCATAATGACCATCATATTTATCGGTGATTGCAGCAGCAACAAAGACTATCAAAGCAAGAAGATCCCCGACAAAATTACCAATAAATAACAAGGCTATAATAACAGGTACAAGTAGAATCCTCAGGGTTGACAACTTATTTGGTAGATTCATCTTTTATCTCTCCTTCCAATTCATAATGATAGGCTTCTGTAATAAGGGCATAATAGATATTTCCGATTTCCAATTCGTTGTTTTCAATTGGAATATATATTTGATTATCAATTTCTGGAGCATCAAATCGAGAACGAGCTAAATAATAATCTTCATTTTTAGCTTCAATGATTACCTCAAGCTCTTTTTCAAGCAGTTCTCTGTTTTTTTCTAAAGAAATTTCTTGTTGAATCTTTAAAAGTTCTTCTTTTCTTTCTTTTTTCAGCTGAGGAGATATTCGGTTGGGCAGATTGACAGCTGCTGTATCTTCTTCTAAAGAAAATTCAAATACTCCCAAGCGATCAAATTTAAATTCTTTTATAAATTCTTTTAAATCTTCAAAATCTGCTTCACTTTCACCGGGAAAACCACTTATTAAAGAAGTTCTTAATTTTACATCAGGAATTTTATTTCTTATCATATTTATTATATTAGCGATATCTGTTCTATCTCCTTTACGATTCATTAATTTCCTGATTTTAATTGCTGAATGCTGAATTGGTAAGTCGAGATAATTACAGATTTTGTCTTCTTCTGCAATTACTTCTATCATCTCATCTGTTATAAACTCTGGATAACTATATAAAATTCTTATCCATTCAATACCTTCAACCTCGGTTAATTTTCTTAATAAGGGAGCTAAGGCTGATCTACCGTAAATATCAACTCCATATTGGGTTGTATCCTGAGCAATCAATATTAACTCCTTAATACCAGATTCGGCAATTTTTTCTGCTTCTCTTTTTATATCAGCAATAGTTCTGCTTTTTATGCCTCCCCTGATTTGGGGTATACTACAGTAACTGCAGTTATTATTACAACCTTCTGCAATCTTTAAATAAGCAAATACATTATTATCAAGTTCTCTAGGTAAAGAAGCACTATAATCAAATCCAGCTGCTGCTATACCTCCTGTTTTTTGGCCGGCTAAACTCTCTTTAACAACTTCAGCAATTTTATCAAAATTAGATGTACCAAGTACTGCATCAATCTCCGGAATTTCTGCCTGAAGTTCTTCACTATAGCGTTGAGTTAAACAGCCTGTTACTACAACCGACCTACAATTGTGAGCCTTTTTATATTCAAGAGCTGTTAAGATGGTGTCAATAGACTCCTCTTTTGCATCTTGAATAAACCCACAGGTATTAATGATAATTACTTCTGCTTTTTCAAAATCATTTATATATTCAAAATCACTTTCAGAACTTAAAAAACCCTGCATATGCTGACTATCAACTTCATTTTTGGGACAACCTAATGTCATTATAGAATATTTAATCATTTTTACTCCTTTATAATTTAGCTATTATTAAAATTAAGTCTATAATTAGAAAAAAGCCCCTGAGGGCTTTAATTATTTTAAAATGGTCGGGCTATCCGGATTTGAACCGGAGACCTCTACACCCCCAGTGTAGCGCGCTACCAAGCTGCGCCATAGCCCGATCTCAACAAGAAATATTATATATAAATAAAAGATTTTTGTCAAATTTTTAAGTCTTTTTAGTTGAAATTTATTTTACATAATCTAATTTCTTTAAAAATTCCATTGTTTTATCTGGATGATCAGTTACAACAAAGATCTCCTGAAGAGAAGAACTATTTTTGGCAATTAGTTTTATCCCACTTCTAGTATTATATTTTAACTGTAAATAAGCAGGAACTCCACTTCCTTTACGGCGGTTTATTCTGCCTGGTATAATACTTTTAATCAGAGCTGAGATAGCCATATCTTCTAAAAAAGGCAGAACATCTTCTATAATTGTATGTTCCTGTTTTATTTTATTATGTCTATACTTATTAGAAATTTTCATCACATCCTCAACTTATTATAACATTGTAGTATTATAGTAGCAAATCTTAGCCTAAATTGAATTACTCAATTGAAATATATTATTTGGTGCATAAAAAAAAGAAGTCGATTTCGACTTCCTAAATAAAAATGGAGCTGATGACCAGACTTGAACTGGTAACCTGCTCATTACAAGTGAGCTGCTCTACCAATTGAGCTACATCAGCTTATTATTAACTTAATTAAAAATGGCAGGGGAGGCAGGATTTGAACCCGCAACCAACGGATTTGGAGTCCGCTACTCTGCCAGTTGAGCTACTCCCCTAAAAATGGAGCTGATGACCAGACTTGAACTGGTAACCTGCTCATTACAAGTGAGCTGCTCTACCAATTGAGCTACATCAGCTTATTATTAACTTAATTAAAAATGGCAGGGGAGGCAGGATTTGAACCCGCAACCAACGGATTTGGAGTCCGCTACTCTGCCAGTTGAGCTACTCCCCTAAACGCATGTATTTTCAATCAAGCAATAACTATTATAATAGAGTTATGGGTTAAGGTCAAGTCTTATTTAAATGATAATTGAATAATATAGTTGTTTAAATCTGTTATACTCTATAATACTATGATATGCTTTACTTTTCTACAAGAGTTATCATAGAATATTAATAATAATTTTAGTGATTTTTTCTGCTCTTAATTATAATCTTTTCTATTTACTTGCAAAAACTTTGAGAATATATTATCATTATATCGTAAAAGCTGAATATTAACTTCAAAAGAGGTGTTTATAAAATGGAAAAACATGATTTAATTGTTATTGGTATGGGACCTGCTGGGATGGCAGTTACTGCAATGGCAGCAAATATGAATTTAGATGTATTAGCAGTTGAAAAACATAAAGTTGGTGGAGAATGTTTAAATTATGGCTGTATTCCAAGTAAAGCTCTGCTCAAAGCTGGAGAAGCAAATGAAGTTACAAAAAATTTAAAGCAATATGGAATTAAATTAGCTGCAGAAACTGAAATAGATAACCCTTTAGAAATAGTAAGAAATAAGGTTGAAGAAATTAGTGGAGCAAAAACTATGAAAGCATTTGATAGAGCCAAATTAATTGTTGATCAAGGAGCAGCAAAATTTGTTGATAAAAAAACTATAGAAGTTGAAGGTCAAAAGTATACGGCAGATAAAATTTTTATTGCTGCGGGAACAAGACCCATGATTCCTCCTATTCCTGGTTTAAAAGAGGTAGATAAATTAACTAACTTAAATATTTTTGAGCAGGAAGATATAGCAGAAAAACTTACAATTATTGGTGGAGGTGCAATTGGATCTGAGATGGCCCAGGCCTTTTCTAGACTTGGCTCAGAGGTAAATATATTTCAAATTGATGAACATCTTCTTCCTTCAGGTGATGAAGAAGCCGGAAGAGTTTTAGAAGCAAAGTTTAAAGAAGAGGGAATCGGAGTCTATAATAGTACAACTATAGAAAAAGTTGAAACAAAAAACGATAAAATTATCACTCATACTGAAAAAGGAGTATTTAAGTCAGATGAGATTCTGGTTGCAGCAGGAAGAGAAATATATCTTGAACCATTAGAACTCGATAAAGCAGGGATTGAGTATGATCAAAATGGAATCAAGGTTAATAGTCGTTTAGAAACTAATGTCAAAGGTGTTTATGCTGTTGGTGATTGTAATGGAAAATCACTATTTTCTCATGCAGCAATGCATCAGGGAATGCTTGCTTTAATGAATGCAATTAATCCTACTCCAATCAAACAATTTAAACATGAAGATTATATTGTTCCCTGGTCTGTTTTCACAAAACCGGAAATCGCTCAGGCAGGAATGACTGAAAAAGAAGCTCAAGAAAAAGGGATTGATTTTGAGCTAATTAAAGTAAAATATGCAGATTATGGAAGAACAATAGCTGATGGTAAACCAGAAGGCTTTGTAAAAGTGATCTGCAGCAGTAAAGGTAAAATATTTGGAGCTACTATTGTTGGAGAAGCAGCCAGTGAATTGATCCAGGAGTGGGTTTTAGCAATTCAGCATAATATTTCAATGTTTGATATTATGATGACTCAACATTCTTTCCCTACAATTTCTCTTTTAAATAAAAGGGCTGCAGAAAAATGGATGATGGGTAAAACTAATTCTGGTATTGTCCCAAAAATGGCCAAAAAATTTATATAAGATAAATATCCATATGAGGTGGTAAATTAATGCAAAAAAATATTAAAGCAAATAAAATTGCTGTTATTGGAGCTGGAAATGTTGGAGCTACAACGGTTTATGCTCTAATGGCCCAAGGTATTGGCTCAGAAATTGTTTTAATTGATATTAATCAAGAAAAAGCTGAAGGTGAAGCAATGGACTTAATGCATGGTTCTTCTTTTGTTAAACCTGTTAATATATATGCCGGCGGCTATGAAGATTTAAGTGATGCCCATTTAATTATTATAACTGCTGGAGCAGCTCAAAAGGCTGGAGAAACTAGGCTTGATCTCATTAAAAAGAATACTGCTATTTTCAAAAAAATAATTTCTTCAATTACTAAATATAATCAAGATGCTATTTTATTGGTTGTGACAAATCCAGTTGATATATTGACTTATTTAACTTGGAAGCTTTCTGAATATCCAGCTAATAGGGTTATTGGTTCTGGAACAGTTTTAGATACTTCGCGTTTTAAATCTTTATTAAGCAAACATTGTGGTGTTGCTGCTAACAATGTCCATGGCTATATTATTGGAGAACATGGTGATAGTGAGGTAGCAGCCTGGAGTTTAACAAATATTGCTGGAACTAATCTTAAAAATTACTGTCCCATCTGTGATGCAGAATGTCATAATAATGAACTTGAAAACATTGCAGAAAATGTTAAAAATTCAGCTTATGAAATAATAGAAAAAAAAGGTTCTACCTTTTATGCAGTTGCCTTAGCAGTTGCTAGGATTTCTAGAGCAATTTTAAGAGACGAAAATGCTGTATTAACAGTTTCAAGCTTAATTAAAGGCTTTTATGGTATCGATGATATCAGCCTTAGCTTGCCAACTATTGTTAACTCTAAAGGCATAGATAAAGTACTAAAACTACCTTTAAATACTTCTGAAAAAAAAGATTTGAAAAAATCAGCAGATCAATTAAAAAGTTATCTAGCAGAATTAGATATTTAAAATAATTACCGAGTAAAAAAAGGATGCCAAAAGGCATCCTTTTATATATTTCTTATTTAAATTATATTTGCAGAGATTAAGCATCTAAAGCTTGAAGATCAGCATTTAGTTGGGCAAATACATAGATAGGTGCACAACCAGGATATTCAGTTACATCTGCAGCTACCTCCATAGCTTTTTCCACTTCTTCACTTGATTCAAACTTCTTCCAGCAATCACCAACTACAAATAAGTGTTTACCTACAGCATCATTATAATCTAGCGATGGAACTCCACCTGCAATTATTAAAGACTCTCCATTTTCTTCTACAAATCTTTCGGTGTCTATTCCACCTTTAAAGCTATCTAGAGCTCCTCTGACATATTTATAACAACCTGGACAGGTCTGCTGAATTAAAACATCAACTCCAGGAATAAGTCCAACTGGATTGCTTGAAGGACGTTTAAAGAAACGTCTTACACTATCAGCATCAACACCTGCAACTTCTATTTCTTCTAATCTCATTTCACCTTGACCTTCAGAAAAGGCAATTTGAGTTGAAGGAACCTCGTGAGGTTCATAACCCATAATATAGGAAGTTAATGAATCTACAGCAACGGTATCTTCCCCGGCAATTAAAAGATTCATTTCGACAGGAGTACCTGCATGAGGTCCCTGGCCTTCCATAGCAATAATAGAATCAACAATTGTTAAATCAGCTTTTCTAATTCTTAATAAGTCGGCAATTTTTTGGTCTAAGTCTATTCTGTGAGTATCCTGCTGTTCTCCAGATGGATGCACATTAGGAATAATTCCCTGCCAGTTTTTTAGGCCTAAGGTAACAGTACCACCAAGGTGAGTTTTCATCTTAGGTAGGTTAATAACAACATCAGCATCTAAAATTGGTCTAAACACAGAAGCCTTTTTAAATACTTTAGCCATTGGAATGTCAACTTTTACAGATGCTTCTTCATCAAAGTAAAGAACTCTGTCTGCACCACCTCTATAGGCTGCTTCTTCCATTTCAGCAGCTTTAAAAGCAGGTTTTGCTCTCCCTACATGTTTTCCAAGAGATGGATTATCTCCTACCCAGACTTCTCCAGCTTCAGATTCTTCTTTAAGTAAAGATACAAGTGCCTCTATGACTCTAGGATCAACAACTGAGAAACTTTCTGGTGGTGCTAAAAAAGCAAGATTAGGTTTAATTAAAACTCTATCCCCATTTTTAATTAAATTAGCAATACTACCTACACTTGCTTCAATAACCTCTTTTAATTTTATTTTTATTTCTGCAATATCTTCATCATAACGTTTAAAGTCACCACCAATAAATTCTTCATTGCCTTTTAAAGAATCAAACTTAGAAATTGCTACTTTTGTACTCATTGCATATCCCCCTTATTAAAGCTTATGTCAGAATTTTGCAAAAACAAATGACAAAAAACTACTTGACTCACCTTCCTTCCTTAAAATTTTTTATTTAATAAATAATCAATTAAAAGAAAATTAAGCTCTTCTAATAATTGCAATAAGCTCTGGTGGTGCTGCTGATTGATTGATAAACTCATATTTTAAAACATTGTATTTTTTATAATCTAATTTTTTTACAAAGTCAATTAAAGCCTTCTGCTCTTTTAAACCACCTTGATGTCCCTTATATATTACTAATATTATTATACCATATTTTTTTAGAAAATATAAACTTTTTTCAACTGCCTTTAGAGTTGATTCAGCTTTTGTGATTATTGATTTATCTCCACCTGGCAGATAACCTAAATTAAATAAAACAAGTGATAACTGATCTTCTTTAAGATAAGCATCTAAATTAGCATGAGAATCATTAATAACTTTAACTTTATCACCCAGCTTATTTTTTTCAAGCAGTTCTTTTGTCTTTTCTACAGCTTTTTTTTGAATATCAAAGGCTAGTATTTCGGTATTTTGATCTGCAATTTCTGCTAGAAATAGTGTATCTTTTCCGTTTCCAGCAGTTGCATCTATTAAAGTTGAATCTTTATTCAAATGTTTTTTGATTAAATGATGAGAAAATTCTACTGCATTCATAAAATCTTTTTTCACTTATTTGCCTTCTTTCTTTATTTTACTATCATTTTTAAGCTCAATTTTTTTAGAAAATTTTTTAGCTAAAAACTCAATTTGCTGACTATCAGTTAAATCAATTTTTAAGGGAGTGATTGAAATATTCCCCTTCAAATATTCGGAAATATCTGTATTGTCATCTTTAACTTTTTTATCACTTCCATTTAACCAGAAATACTTATTGCCAAACGGATCTTCCCTTTCTACAAAACTATCGATATATAAAGATCTGCCTAATTTAGTAATGATAATTTCTGTATTGTCATTAATTTCTACTGGAAAGTTAATATTTAAAAGCAGATTTTTATTATCTACTAAAATGTTATCGTGATTTAGTAGATCAACAATATATTGAGCAGCTTTTTTGAAATCACTTTCTTCAGTGTAATTCATAGATACAGCAAGTGAAGGGAAACCAAGCATTGATCCTTCTATTGCTGCAGAAACTGTTCCGGAATATAGTATTTCTAAGCCTAAATTAGGACCATGATTAATACCTGAGATAATTAAGTCAGGTTTAAAGTCTAATAATTTTTCTACAGCTAATTTAACACAATCAGCTGGAGTTCCATTAACACTGTAAACTGTTAAATCAGGTAGGGATGATCTTTTTATTTTCAGTGCTCTCAGTGGATCATGTAAAGTAATTGCATGTCCAGAAGCACTTCTTTCTCTATCAGGTGCAGCTACAGTTACCTGATGTCCATTTTCAGCTAAAACTGCAGCTAAGTCTGTTATTCCATCAGCATAAACTCCATCATCATTAGTAAGTAAAATTTTCAATTTTTCACCCTGTATAATGAACATAGGGAAGAACATTATACATTTCCTTTCTTTAATTATTTTAAATAATTCTAATTTATCAAGTTAATTTTTTTCAGCTAAGCCTGCTCTCCCTATTAGCCATATCCAGCAGTCTATTTAAAATATAATTATAATTTCATTAATAGGATATTATTCTCAAGAAAGCCGTTAAATAGCGATAAATATAATATAATTGAGCAAATAGAATATAATCTAATTAGATAATCATTATTAAGCTTTAAATGAAATTGAAGTAATTGCAGAGATAATATATACTAATAACTGTGCTTAAAAATGAATGCCCTCATCGTCTAGGGGTCTAGGACACCAGGTTTTCATCCTGGCGGCAGGGGTTCGAATCCCCTTGAGGGTACCAATTTGGAGGGGTGCCCGAGTGGTTAAAGGGAGCAGACTGTAAATCTGCCGGCGATGCCTACAAAGGTTCAAATCCTTTCCCCTCCACCATTAATTTAATATTATGGCAGTAATGTTTAAACACCCATTAGATAGGGTGTTTTTTTATTCTCTCAAATTAATAATTTCAAAGCCATCTTCTTCAATTAAAATTTCAATTTCACTAATGTCTCCAGTCTCGGTCCAGGGGCCAAATTCTTGATTATTGATTTGAACTGTTACTGCTCTTGGCCTACCTATCCGCATATATAAAATTTCTTCTGCTTCATATTCCAGACTTTCTCCTGCTTCTAATAAACCACTAAAAACTGTTTCGCCATCTGAATCAACTCTTAACCAGACTAAATCATCAGCATTAATGGTAATTAGATTATCAATTTGATTTTCTTCACTTTCTATTTCCTCACTCTCAGTTTCAAGTGCTATCTCTTGATTTAGATCACTTAAGCCTTCTTCAGAACTAAAATCATCTTCTGGAGCAAGTTCTAAACGACTGTCATCAATTATAATTGCAGGCCTTTCTGAAATATTAATTTCTTGTTCAAAAAGATCTCTTTCTGAAATATCAATTATAGCTTCTTCTTCATGTAGTTGGGCATCATTTAGCAGACCTTCTAAACTCGTATCCAAAAGATTGAGCTCTTCTTCAATACTGCTGCTTATTAAAACGTTTTCTTCTTCAATATAGGTTGCTGTTAATTCTTCGCTCTCATCCTGCTGTTCTAAGATTTCCGTGTCATTTTCACTTTCATCTAAAATTAACTGATCTGCATTAGTAAAATATTGAAAAGCATAAATAGAGGCCATTATGATTAAAAAGCCAAGAAAAACAAATAAAATAATTTTAAAGAAACCTTTTGTTTTTTTCTTTTTGCCCCTATTATGTTTAATATTTGTTCCACTCAAATAATCTTCCTGAATATGTTTTTCCTTTTTTTCTTCGACTATATTTAAAACAGAATAATTTTCTAAAAGTTTTTGATAATTAATATCTACTTCTCTGGCATATCCTTTAACAAATACCTTTAAATAAACCGAGCCAGGCAGTTTATCAAATTCATTTTTTTCTATTGCTTCTAAATAAACTTTTCGAATTTTAGTTTTTTCTTGAATTTCATCAAGGCTTAAACCCTTCTCCATCCTTGCTTTTTTTAATAATGTCCCTAGTTCCAATTCTTCCAATGGCTTGTCCTCCTTTAAAATCTATCATAAATTATAATAATCACTTATTCGCTTTAGATTTAATTGGTTACTTGATTGGATTATTCTCTTAACTATTATAACATACTTTGACAAGTTATTTAATACTCTGTTATCAATATTCTCGATTCTTTATGAAAAGACCTTCAAAATATTGATAATATTTTTTTAAAAAAAGAAAGGACAGCCATTAACTGTCCCACATTGCTTATAGATAATTTGAATTTTTTTACTTTTCACCTTTATAATAAGGCTTCCCAACAGCTTTTGGAGGAATAGATTTACCAATAAATCCAGCTAAAACTACCAGAGTTAAAACATATGGTATAGCACTTATCAATTCTGAAGGGATAAAAACAAAATCAACTCTTACCGCTATTGCTTCAGCATAACCAAATAACATTGCTGCTCCAAAAGCACCAACAGGATGCCACTTACCAAATATCATGGCAGCTAAAGCTATAAAACCCCTTCCAGCTGACATTTCTCTTACAAAAGCACTACCATCACCTATAGATAGATGTGCACCAGCTAAACCAGCCAAAATACCACTTATTAATATACAACTGAATCTCCATAGATTAACATTAATTCCGAGTGTATCTGCTGCAGCTGGATGTTCACCAATAGAACGAATTCTCAAACCCCAATGTGTTTTAAAAAATATAAACCAAACAATTGGAACTAAAATCACAGCAATATAAGTAATTGGATTAAATCTAACTCCTAAAACCCTTAAAAAAGGTAATCTCATCACTCTTGGTGAGGTTCCCCTTACCCCAAACAAAATCTGGAGGAGAAATATCGTAACTCCAGATGCAAAAATATTTATACCTGTTCCTACAACAATTTGATCAGCTTTGAAGGTTACACAAACAACGGCAAAAATTGCAGCAAATATTAATCCTGCAAGCATTGAAAATAATACTCCAATCCAGGGATTAGCTGTCAAAGCACTTCCATAAACTGCTGCAAATGCACCAATTAACATCATACCCTCTAAAGCAATATTAACAACACCAGATTTTTCAGAAAATATTCCACCTAATGCAGCTAGAATTAAAGGGGTTGCAAAACGAAAACTTGCCAGTAATAAAGAGATTGATAACATTTGTCTAATTGTATTCATTATTCAACCCCTCCTTTAGCTTTTCTTTTTGCAAGATAAACTTTTAAAACCTGTAGACTGGCTACAAAGAATATTACCAATGCCTGAATAATCATCACTATATCTGAGGGCACACCAGCAAATTGCATCTCAAGTCCACCCTGAGCTAACGCACCAAATAAAAGTCCACCAAAAATTACACCAATTGGATGAGTCAATCCGATTAGTGCAACTGCTATACCAGTAAAACCATGTCCAGCATCCATTCCTGCCATAAAACTTAAATGAGTACCTAATGCTTCACCAACTCCAGCTAAACCAGCAACAGCACCACTTATAAACATAGCTAAAATAACTCCTTTACTGGCATTAATTCCACCATATTCTGCTCCATCAGGATTATGGCCAACTGCTCTCATTTCATAGCCAAGAGTAGTTTTAAAAAGTAAAAACCACAAAATAATTGCAGTGATTATTGCAAAAATGAAATTTATATGGAGGCGTATTCCCGGCTGCTCAAAAATCTCAATAAAAGGGATTTTACCAAATATAAAGTGATCTGCCATATCATTAAATCTCAGTAGAGCAGCACTTTGTAATATTCTGGGAGTAGCCTGTCTACCAGTATCTCTAAAATAATTTATTCCATAATTAATTGTTAAAGCAATTGCAATATTATTTAACATAATAGTTGAAATTACCTCATGAACATCCATTTTAGCTTTTAAAAATCCAGGAAGACCACCCCAAATTCCACCGACAATCATGCCTGCTAAAATAGCAAAGGGGAGATGAATAAAAGCAGGTAAATTAGTAAAATAAAAACCAACCACTCCTGCTGTAAAGCCTCCCATTAAAAGTTGTCCTTCTGCACCAATGTTAAATAATCCTGCTCTAAATGGTAAAGCAACTGCCAGTCCTGTTAAAATTAAGGGGGTAGATCTCCAAAGTGTATTTAATATAGCTCTAAAATCACCAAATGCTCCTTCATACAATGCTGAGTAAGCAGTAATTGGAGATTGTTCAGTCAATAAGATAAAGAAAACTCCAAATATAAGTGCAATTGTTATAGATAAAAGAGATAAAGCTAAATTAGTTAGAATAGATTTAACTTTATCAACAAAATTATTCAACAGTTTCACCTCCAGCTTCTTCAGCTTTAGAACCTGTCATTAATTTACCAAGTTCTATTTCATTTGTGTCAGAAGCTTCTAAAATATCAACGATTTCCCCTTCATAAATAACTGCAATTCTATCACTCAAAGACAAAATTTCACTCAATTCAGCAGAAACTAATAATACAGCAGCTCCATTATCTCTCCGTTCAATAATTTGTCTGTGAATAAACTCTATAGAGCCGACATCTACCCCTCTTGTCGGTTGAGAGGCAATTAAAAATTCAGGATTGTGAGAAAATTCTCTGGCAACTATTAGTTTCTGTTGATTTCCTCCGGATAAATTTTTAGCAAGGGACTGCATACCAGCACCTCTAACATCATATTCCTCAATTAAATCAGCAGTATATTTTGCTATATTATCGTAATTCATTATTCCTTTTTTAGAAAAAGCAGCCAGATCATGATAACCCAAAATAGTATTCTCTTTCAAATCAAAATCCATTATTAAACCGTGTTTATGTCTATCTTCAGGTATATGAGCTACTTTTTCTCTTTTTATTTGGCGAGCACCATAATTTGATATTTCTTTTCCTCTTAATTTAATAGAGCCGCTTTTAATATCCCTTAAACCTGTTAAAGCTTCTACTAGTTCAGATTGTCCATTACCTTCAACACCAGCAATACCTAATATTTCTCCCTTTTTTAGAGAAAGAGATATATCTTTAACCGCAGGCAAAGCACGATTATCTTCCACATTTAAATTACTGATATTCAAAATTTCTTCACCTTTTTGAGCAGGAGCCTTTTCTACTTTTAATAAAACTTGTCTTCCGACCATTAATTCAGCTACATCTTCTTGACTTGCATCTTGAGTTTCCACAGTATCAACACTTTTGCCACCTCTTAAAACAGTTATTCTGTCGGAAATAGCTTTAACCTCTTTAAGTTTATGAGTTATAAAGATAATAGTTTTACCTTGTTCTTTTAAAGAGCGAAAAATCTCAAAAAGTTCTTTTATCTCTTGTGGGGTTAAAACTGCAGTAGGTTCGTCAAAAATTAATAACTCTGCCCCTCTGTAAAGGGTTTTAATAATTTCAACCCGCTGCTGCATTCCAACAGAAATATCTCTGATTTTTGAATCAGGATCAACAAAAAGCCCATATTGCTTTGAAATTCTTTGAACATCTTTTTTAGCTTTTTTACGATCAAGCATCAAGCCTTTCTTTTTTCTGGGTTCATTACCCAATATTATATTTTCAGTTACAGTTAGTGGCTGCACGAGCATAAAGTGCTGGTGAACCATACCTATCCCAAGATTAATTGCTGCCTGAGGATCTTTCAATTTAACTTTTTTACCTTTATAATATATCTCGCCTCCATCTGGATCATAGAGACCATATAAAATATTCATTAAAGTAGTTTTACCTGCACCATTTTCACCAACTAAGGCATGAATTTCTCCTTCTTTAATCGATAAGTTTACATTATCATTTGCTTTTACTCCTGGAAATAATTTAGTAATATTCTGCATGTCAAGAAAATATTCTTCCTTGGCCATAGTCATTCCTCCCTGAAAACACTTTATATAAAAAATTTGGGCCCTGCATAACAGCAGAGCCCTTTAACTTTAATTATACTTTGAAGAGATTATTATAGTTCATCAGGTCTGCCAATTTCTCCCCAGTTTTCTACTTCAATCTCACCCTCAATGATCATTTCTTCAATTTCAGCAAGCTTTGCAGCATGAGGAGCAGTAAGCTCTTCTTTCATTTCTCTAATTTTTTCTAGTTCGTCTTCACTTATAATTCCATCTTCATAAGCTTGAATTTCTTCTACATCTAATTCTTCTAAATCAGTGATTCCAACTCCAGCATCTGCAAGAGTAAAATACAAGTTTTGTCCACCTTCATATGTTCCATCAACAACAGATTCTACTGTTTCATATACAGCATTATCTACTCTTTTTAACATACTTGCAATTACATGGCCTGGAGCTACATGGTTTTGGTTAGAGTCTACACCAATTGCATAAAGGTCTTCTTCTTCAGCAGCTTCAAAAACTCCTGTACCTGTTCCACCAGCAGCATGATAAATTACATCTGCTCCGTCATCATACATACCAAGTGCAATTTCACGTCCTCTAGCTGGGTCACCAAAGTCATCTGCATATCTGATTTGTACCTCAATATCTGGGTTTATATACTTAGCACCCTGATAAAAACCACCTTCAAAACGGTGAATTAAAGCAAAGTCAACTCCACCAACATAACCTACATTATTTGTTTCACTTACTAATGCTGCCAGAGCACCAGCTAAAAATGAACCTTCCCATTCAGCAAAGTTCAGACTGACAACATTATCTAAAATATCTGGGAATGCTTCATCTACATGGGCAAATTTAACATGTGGATAATCCATAGCAACTATTTCTAGACTATCTGACATCTGGAAACCAACCCCAATTACCAGATCATAGCCTCTCTCTGCAAAACGACGCAGAGCTGTTTCATCTTCTGCAGGGTCAGCAGGCTCAATATAATCGAAATGAATACCTAATTCACTTTCAGCCCTCTGTAGACCACGATAAGCAGCATCATTAAATGATAGGTCACCTAGGCCACCAGTTGAAAGAACAATTCCAACTCTAGTTTCCTGAGCAGAAGTCGCTTCTGGAGCTGCAGCAAAAACCACCATAAAAATAAAAGCAAAAACAACTGATAATGTTAAAACTTTTTTAAACAAATTTTTAACCCCCTTATATATTTTTTTAATCTTGCTAAAACTTTTTAAACACAATTATAATATAACATTTTTTACTTCTATTTGCAAGATAAATAGCTGGATTCAAATAGCATAAATCCTTGTTATATTAAGCTTTACTAACGGAGATAAATAATTATTGCAAATCTTCATCTTCAGCAATATCAAGCTCTAATATTTCTTCAAGATCTTCGGCTTCAACCAAAACTTCTCTTGCTTTGCTGCCAGCATATGGTCCTACTATCCCATCTTCTTCCATTTGATCAATCAATCTTGCTGCTCTAGAGTGTCCGATATGAAGTCTTCTCTGCAGCATTGAAATTGATGCTCGATATTTAACCACTAATTTTACAGCTTCTTCATATAACTCATCCTGTTCATCATCTAATGAAAGTTCTACTTCTTGAATATCATCTTTTTCTATTTCATAATCTGTTTTTGCCTGTGATTTGACAAAATCGGTAATTTTATTTAGTTCATGATCAGTTAAATATGCTCCCTGAATTCGCATCGGTTTTTGCATTCCTACTGGAGCAAATAACATATCACCATTACCTAAAAGTTTTTCTGCTCCTCCCATATCAAGGATAGTTCTTGAGTCAGTAGCAGATGAAACAGCAAAAGAGATTCTGCTGGGAATATTGGCTTTAATTAAGCCAGTTATTACATCAACAGATGGCCGCTGAGTTGCAATAATTAAATGAATTCCTGCCGCTCTTGACATTTGAGCTAAACGACAGATATTGTCTTCTACTTCATTAGCTGCAACCATCATTAAATCAGACAGTTCGTCAATAACAACAACTATATAGGGAAGCATATCTTCTTTTCTCTCACACTGCTCATTATATGATTGAATTCCACGACTTGAGGTTTTAGAAAAGAGATCATATCTATCTTCCATCTCTTCAACTAATAATTTTAACACATTAGCTGCTTTTTTAGGATCTGTTACAACAGGAGTAATTAAATGTGGCAGACCTTGATAAATATTCAATTCAACTTTTTTAGGATCAACTAAAAGCAGTTTTACTTCTTCCGGTGTAGCTCGATATAAGATGCTGCTGATCAAGGTATTTATACAAACACTTTTTCCCGAACCGGTCGCACCAGCAACCAATAAGTGAGGCATTTTATTTAGATCAAAGATAACAGTATCTCCATCAATTCCTTTACCTAAAGCAAGCTTTAATTTCCCTTTAGAATTTTGAAATTCTTCAGAAACAACAACATCTCTAAAAGACACTGTTATATCATTACCATGAGGAACCTCTATCCCTACAGCAGCTTTGCCCGGAATAGGTGCTTCAATCCTAACATCTCTGGCTGCTAAAGCCAGGGCAATATCATCAGATAAAGTAACTATTTTACTTACCTTAACCCCTGTAGCAGGCTGAATTTCATAACGGGTAATTGTAGGCCCGTGATTTACATTAATAACCTTTGCTTCTACTCCAAAACTGCTTAATGTTTCTTCTAGAAGCTGACTTTTATTTGCTAGCTGAGCTCTTTTTTTACCATTATCATTTAAAAGTGAAATCCCTGGTAATGTATAATCACCATGTTTTTCACCTTCATCTTTAATATTATCAGACTGATCTTTGCTAATATCAAAATTCTCAGTTATAGAGCTGCTCTTTTTATTTGAACTTTTAGCTTCACTTATATTTTTCCTTTTTTTAGCTCTATTTTCTTCAACTACAAAGCTATCTTCTCTATTCTTATGATTAATCTTATCGGAATTTTCACTAAAATCATTTTCATAATTCTGGCTTGTTTTTTTCTTTTGCTCTTTTTTAAAAAAAGAAAATATTTTAATTTTTTTTGCTGCAATATTGTCTTTTAAAAGCAGTATTTTTTTCTTTAATAACTGCAGCATTTTTTTGGGAAAAAGCAGAATTGATTTAATTTTCTTGAATATATTATGCAAAAACAAATCAAATAAAAGCATTAATCCAATTAACATCAACATCGAAAGAATAATATAAGCTCCATTATAGGCAAATAACTCAACTAAAGAATAGCTAATACTACGCCCAATTACTCCCCCTGCATAACCCTGTCTTAGGTCAATAATTTGTCTTTGATAATTATTTAAATCAATAATAGCTATCATAGTAATAAAGGTAATTATAAAGCCGAGCAGCCGGCTGGAAAATTTAATGTCTCTGCCGCTAATCAGCTTAATCCCCCAATAAATGAAGATAAGGGGCAAAATATAACTTCCACTACCAACTAGATAATAATAGGCAGCACTGATACTATCTCCAATTAAGCCTGCAGAACTGCTAAAAATAGCAAAATAACTGATGGCTGCAAAAGTGATTAAAAATAGCCCCAATAATTCATTTTTTCTTTTCTCAAGTTTTAAATCCTTTTTATTTTTAGCCACAACTGCACCCCCTTATACTTATCAAACTCTTAGCATTTAAATTATTATAAAAATCAAGTTAAAAAGTTTTAATTAAAATTACAATTAGTGCCATTATCCAGAGATAATAACTAAAATACTGCAGTTTTCTTTCTTTAAGCACTTTCAATAATATTTTGATGGCAAAATATCCAGATACAGCTGCGGTAATCAAACCGGTAAAAATTATCTTCACTTCTAAATTGCTTCCCCCAGCTTCCATTATATTTAAAAACTGAAGAAAACCTGCTCCCCCAATCACGGGAATTGACATCAAAAAGGAAAAACGAGCAGCTGCCTCTCTATCTAAACCCTGAAATATTGAAGCTGCTATTGTTGAACCAGATCTTGAAATGCCGGGAATTATTGCAAAGCTTTGAGCAAAACCAACTAGAATTGGCTGCCAGAACTTTAAATCTTCCACTTCTTTATTACCACCAGCAAAAACTTCTGTAAAATATAAAATAAAGCCTGTTACAATTAACATAAAAGCAGCTGCATAAGCATCTGCAAATAAGCTTTCAAAAAAATCTTCAAATAAAATACCTATAATACCGGTTGGTATGATGGCTAATAATATGTAAAAAATTTCTTTTCGTTTTTCTTTTTTCAATAAAATCATATCTTTAATATCCTGCCAAAAAATAATGAAAATAGGAATTAAAGTACCAATATGAACTATTACATTAAATAATAGTTGATCTTCTCTAATATCCATAAAAAACTGGGCAATTACAAGGTGACCAGAACTGCTGACAGGAATAAATTCTGTTAAACCCTGGATTATACCCAAAAAAGCAGCCTCAAAAATGCTCAAATTGATTCCTCCTAATTATATTAATTATAACATATCTAGAAACATATGTTCAAGAATTAGCCAAATTTAAAACCAGCTGGATTTGACTCACAGCTGGTTAATTTATAAATTTAACTTAAATTATTATACCTCCATTATAACAGGTAAAATCATCGGATTTCTTTTGATTTTTTGGTAGATATAATTATTAAGCGAATTTCTAATTGTATTCTTTAAAACTGACCATTCTGTGACATTATTCTCTTCACATTCTTTAAGCGCATCTTCAACTCTTTGTGTAGCAGCTTCAATTAATTCTTCGGATTCCCTGATATAAACAAAACCCCTTGTGATAATATCTGGACCAACCAGAATATTACCATTTTTATCAATTGTAACTACAACAATGATAATACCATCTTCAGAAAGCATTTTTCTATCTCTTAAAACAATATTGCCTACATCTCCAATTCCTAACCCATCAATTAATACATCACCTGATTTGACATTATCTAGTTTAGAAACTTTATCTTCGGCAAAGTTAATTGTATCTCCAACATCAGCAATATAGATATTATCTCTAGGAACTCCAACTTTTTCTGCTAAGTTGGCGTGTTTATAAAGATGTCTATATTCACCATGAACTGGAACAAAGTATTTTGGCTTAACTAGATTCAACATCAGTTTTAATTCTTCTTTACTAGCATGACCTGATACGTGAACTCCAGATACATCTTCATAAATTACATTAGCCCCTCTTCTAAAGAGCTTATTGATGGTCTCACCTACATATTTTTCATTGCCAGGTATCGCAGAGGCTGATATCATAACTGTATCTCCCTCTTTGATATTGATATGATAATGATCACCACGAGCCATTCTAGTCAGAGCTGCCATCGGTTCTCCCTGGCTACCAGTTGTCAGCAGGGTTACTTCATTGTCAGGTAGATTAGAACAATCTCTAATATCTACAATCATATCTTCTGGAACCTGAAGATAACCAAGTCGGCGGGCAATATCAACATTATTAAGCATACTACGACCTGTAAAAGCTACTTTTCGATTATATTTAAAAGCAGCATCTACTACCTGCTGAACCCGATGAATA
The DNA here is from genome assembly GCF_020711195.1 of Halanaerobium polyolivorans. GTDB lineage: Bacteria > Bacillota > Halanaerobiia > Halanaerobiales > Halanaerobiaceae > Halanaerobium > Halanaerobium polyolivorans. The sequence goes on along the minus strand of NZ_JAJFAT010000001.1, from coordinate 157,677 downwards.
TTAGAGGCAAAAGTAGCAACAATTACTCTTTCTTTTGCAGCTCTAAAAATCTCGTCAACAGTTTCTCCTACAACTTTCTCAGATAATGTATAACCATCCCGTTCTACATTGGTACTATCTGAAAAAAGCGCTAAAACACCTTCTGGACTGTCACCCAGTTCAGCAAATTTATGAAAATCTGCCACTTCTCCATCGATAGGAGTTTGGTCAAATTTAAAGTCACTTGCATAAACTATTGGTCCCAGGGGAGTATGAATAGCTAAGGCACAGGTATCAGCAATACTGTGATTAACTTTAATAAATTCTACAGTAAAATTACCAACCTGAACTTCTGAACCAGCATGGACTATTTTTAATCTACAGTCATTTAAAAGGCGATGTTCTTTTAATTTACCTTCTAAAAGACCCAGAGTAAGTTTAGTCCCATAAATTGGTGCATTAATCTCTTTTAAAAGATAAGGTAAACCACCAATATGATCTTCGTGACCGTGGGTTAAAACAATTCCATTAATTCGATCCTTATTTTCGATAACATAATCAAAATCTGGAATTACTAAATCAATACCTAATAAATCATTTTCTGGAAATTTAACTCCCGAGTCAATTATTAACATCTCTTCACCAATTTCCAAAACCCACATATTTTTTCCGATTTCTCCCACTCCACCGAGTGTAGTCATAGTAACATTTTTTATTTTATTTTTATCATTCATTTAAAAAACAAAACACCTCCATATTATTTGAAAAACATAAAACAACTTTCTAATTAAACAAAAACATTTAACAATATTCATAAATAAGTCAATCTTAAAACTTAATGTAAATTAAAGAAAACTAAGCCCCGTCCAAAAGCGTTAATACTATTATACATATATCATTTATAAAAAACAAGCAGAAAATAAATTTAACTTAATTAATCAAATCATGCTCGGCTAAATATTCAGCAATCTGAACAGCATTTAAAGCAGCACCTTTTCTAAGGTTATTTGCTGTTAACCAAAGATTAATAGTATTTTCTTTTGAATTATCTCTTCTAATTCTACCAACTAATATATTATCATTATTTTCTGTATCAATCTGCAGGGGATATTTTTCCTGAGCTGGATCATCAATAACTTCTACATTTTTTGTATTAGCAAAAATATTTTTAATATCATTAATATTATAGGTAGAGTTCAATTCAATATTTAGTGATTCTCCATGACCGAAAATAACCGGTATTCGAACACAGGTTGCAGTAACTGCAAGTTCTTCATCAGCCAATATTTTTTTGCATTCATTTACCATTTTCATTTCTTCTTTAGTATAATCGTTATCTAAAAATACATCTATTTGTGGAATTGCATTAAAAGCAATCTGATGATTGAAATTTTCATTTTTTATTTCTTCTTTATTTAAATAGGCCTTAGTTTGCTCTATCAGCTCATCAACAGCTTTTTTCCCGGCTCCTGAAACAGCCTGATAAGTGTTAATAACGACTCTTTTCAGACCATAACTATTTGCTAAAGGTTTTAAAAGCATCACCATTTGAATAGTAGAGCAGTTTGGATTAGCAATGATCTGCTGATCTCCATTTAAATGCTCACCATTTACCTCAGGCACTATTAGAGGTACATCTTTATCCATTCTAAAAGCATTACTATTATCAATAACTATCCCACCAGCTTTTTTCACAAGTGGAGCTACTTCTTTAGAAATATCACTCCCAGCACTAAATAGAGCAATATCAATGCCCTCAAAACAGCCTTCTTTCACCACTTCTACGGTTAATTTTCTATCTTCAAACTCGATTATTTTGCCTTCAGAGCGACTGCTGGCAAAAAGCTTTAAATCAGCAATAGGAAATTCTCTTTCACTTAATATTTTTAACATTTCTCTACCTACTAAACCGGTTGCACCAACTACTGCTATATTATATTCTCTCATTATATGTCTCCTTCCTGATTATAGGTCGTCCAAAATAATTTGTTCCCCAAACTCCAATAATTATCAAAAATGCCCCTAATGCCTGCAGTTTATAAAAAGATTCCCCTCTTAAAAAGACTCCTGCTAATATAGAAACTACTGTGGTAAAATTGGCAAAAACTGCAGCCTGGGCAGCATTAATCTTAGAGAGAGTATAATTCATCATAAAAAAAGCAACAACCGATGAAAAAATACCCAAATATATAATCGCTATTAAAGCATCTCTTTCAGATATAATACTAAAATAATTTCCCAGACTAAAATCAAGCTGATAAATAGCTATGCTATTAAAGACAAAAGCTCCAAAACCCATCATTACATATGTAATTTCTATGGTTGAAAATTCAAGTGAAAGCTGTCTAGAAATTATATTATAAAAGGCTGCAGCAATCACAGCTATCCCCAATAATAAAAGCCCAAATAAATTACCTTCTATTCCACTACTACCTCTATTTAGAATAATTAAAACTGCTCCTAAAACTGATAATAGAACAAAAATACTCTGTTTAAAGGTCGTTTTTTCCTTGAGAATAAAGGCTGCTAAAATGGTTACAGCTATGGGAATTAATGCGATCATCATTCCTGCTTCAGAAGAAGTAGTATAAATCATACCGGCAGTTTCAAAGACAAAATAAATACCAGGTTGAAATAAGGCCAGCAAAAGCAGCATTTTAATATTTTTTGTTTTTAAATCGATATTAATTATACCAGTAATCCTTAAAATACTCAAGCTTAAAAAAGCTAGAGCAAAACGAAAACCAAGTAAGTGGAATGGAGCCATCAGCTCCAATCCCTCCTTGGTGAATAAAAAAGAAAAGCCAAATATTGAGCTAAATACCAAACCAGCTAAATAAGGAGCAAATCGCTTTAATTTATTCATTAACAAACCACTCAATTCTTTGGGGGCCAGGGACCATAGTACTGATAATAATGTGTCTCAACCCCACCACTGTATAGTTTTCTTCTCTTATCTGCTTCTTTACCAAAGATTTCTTCAAATTTAGGATGAGAGGTAATTATGTAATAAGACCAGGTATCTAAAGGAAGAAACTTTTCCCCCATTTTTTTATATAATGCTTCAACTTCTTCTTGATCAGACATCCTTTTTCCATAAGGGGGGTTTGTAATAATATATCCATATTTTCTATTAGTAGAAAAATCAGCGAATTTTTGTTCTTGAAAATGAATTAAATCTTCAACTCCAGCTTTTTTAGCATGGTAACGGGCAATACTAATTGCTTCAGGATCATGATCATATCCAATGATCAGTCTTGGTTCAAGATCAATTTTTTTTGCTTTTTTAGCCTCAACCCTTGTTTTAGCCCAAAGCATTTGATCAAAAATTGGCCATTTTTCAGAAATGAAATTTCTTTTTAAGCCAGGAGCCTGATTTTTGGCCATCATGGCTGCTTCAATTAAAATCGTTCCTGAACCACAAAAAGGGTCAATTAATATTCTATCTTTATCCCAGCGGCTTAAATATATCATTCCAGCAGCAATGGTTTCCTGAATGGGTGCAGTAACTGTTAAATCACGATAACCCCTTTTGTGTAGTCCTGTCCCAGAACTATCAATAGTTAATAAAGCCTGATCTTTATATAAGGCAATTTCTATTGGATAGAGTGGACCATCTTCAGAAAACCATTGATCACCATATTCTTCTTTCAGACTGTCGACTACAGCTTTTTTTACCACTGATTGACAGCTTGGAACACTGCTTAATTGTGAATCGATTGATTTCCCACTTACGGGAAATTCTGCATTTTCAGGCAGCCATTTAGGCCAGTCAAGAGCTTTGACACCTTCATATAATTGATCAAAATCAAGGGCTTCAAACTCTCCTATTTTTATCATGACCCTTTCAGCAGTTCTCAACCATAAATTAGCTTCAGCTACTGCTTTTAAATCACCTTCAAAAGTAATTCTGCCATTTTTTACTTCAGTTATTTTATAACCCAGTTTTTTTATTTCTTTTTTTACTAGGGCTTCCATTCCAAAAGTACTGCTTGCTATAATTGATAAATTCGTCAAAAAATTTCCTCCTAAATTAGATTAACTCCTGCTTTTTTTAGTTCTTGATTGCATTCTTCTATTTGATCTGGATTAACTGCCTTTGATCCTGCTTGAATAATATTTGTTTTAAAACCATTTTTAACACTATCAAGGGCGGTATATTTGACACAAACATCATAAGCTAAACCACAAATATCTACTTCTTCTACCGCAAAAGATTTAAGCAGTGCTGCTAGTCCTAAATCACTACCATCATTATCCTGGAAAGCAGAATAACTATCAACATCTACATCTGTTCCTTTGCGAAGTATATAATCAAATTTATGAGTCTTTATCTCATTGTTAAATTCTGCTCCCCTGCTTTGCTGTACACAGTGATCAGGCCAGAGAACTGGCCCTAAACCTTCTTCTTTATCATAAGCTGTAAATGCTTCTTCACCATGAGTAGAAGCAAAACTGCGGTGATTTTCTGGATGCCAATCTTGAGAAGCAACAATCAGCTCATACTCTTCTGATTCCAGTAATTCATTTACTTTTTGATTTATCTTAGATGCATCTGGAACTGCTAAAGCTCCATCTTCATAAAAATCATTTTGTAAATCAACAGCTAAAAGAGCTTTTTTCATAATTACCACCCCTATAATCTTATTCAAATGTACTAAAATCTTCACATTCTTCATTTTTGATTTCAATATCATCTACTTTGGCAAAAGATGGCCCTTCTTTAACATTTTCAACCATCTTTTCTACCTTAGCAGGAGGTCCTTGAATTACAAGTTCAACCCTACCATCTCTAAGGTTGCGAACCCAACCTTTGATTCCTAAAGTTCGGGCAGTGCTTCTACAAAAAGCTCTAAAGCCAACACCTTGAACTCTACCTGAAATATAGATGTGCTTTTGAATATCTTTATCAGCCATCATATCCACCTCCATCTGTTTACATTATACATTTTAATATAATATCTGGCAAATTTAAATAACTGAATTAAGATAATTCTCTTAAGCTAGGCTTTGATTTACTCGTAATGCTGCTTTGGCACCTTCTGCAGCAGAAATTATTATTTGTTTATCCATAATATTACTAACATCTCCAGCTGCCCAGATACCCTCTTCAGATGTTTCATTTTTTTCATTAATAATGATCTCATTTTGCTGATTTAGTTTCAGCATGTCACTCACAAAAACACTATTAGCTTTTAAACCAATTTCTATAAAAAGTGCATTTACATCAAGCTCTTTTTGACTTGAATCATTTAAATTTTCAACAACTATAGACTGTAGTTTATCCTCACCATTAATTTGACTAACCTTAGCTGAAGTATGAACATTGATCAATTCATTAGCATAAATTTTTTGCTGTAAATATTCATCCCCCATTAAAGAAGGCTCGATCTCGATTAAATCGACCTCACAACCTATTTTGGCTAGATCAAGAGCTCCTTCTAAACCTGAGTTTCCTCCCCCAACAACAGCAACAGGCTGTTCTGCATATAAAAAGCCATCACAATTAGTACAGTAATGGACTCCTTTTCCACCAAGTACATATTCTTTTTTCATACCTAATCTCCGCTTTTTGGCTCCGGTAGCAACTAATAATGTTTTAGTTATATATTCTTTATTATTATTAGTTTTAATTACTTTATGTTCAGCCTCAGAATTAACTGCAGTTGCTGATTCACCAATGACTGTCTTAATATCATATTTACTGATGTGAGACCAAAAATCATAAACTAGCTGAGCTCCAGTTGTTCCAGCTTTACCTAAATAATTATCTATTTCATCTGTATTAATTACTTGACCCCCGATATCTTTAGTTAAAAGCAGCACCTTTATCCCTTTTCTAGCTGCATAAAGTGAGGCATTTAAAGCTGCAGGACCAGCTCCAAGGATAATCAATTCCCATTCTTCTGCTGAATAATCAATATTTTCTCTACCAATTAACTGATCAAAGTCCCCCTTTTTTTCTAATTCAATAATATCATCATAACCACCTAAACTTTTGTCATTTATAATAATCTGAGGAACGGTTTTATTTGAGGTTCTTTTTTGCATGATCTCATAATTATCTGCTTCATTAATATCAATTTCTTCAAAATCTAAACCCTTGCTTTTTAAAAAAGCCTTAGCTTTTTTACAATATGGACACCAGTCTTTAGAATATACTTCAATTTTTAATTCTTTTGTCATTTTATATATAGCCTCCTTATATAAATCTCCCCTCAGCATTTGACATCCTAAGAGTAGAATGTTAACATTAATATGGTTAGTTCCAATGAAAAAAAGAAAATAAAACTCAAAATGAGGTGAATTTAATGGCAACAGTAATTAATTATGCAGAAGAACTTGCAGATGCAATTGTTGAATCCAGTGAATTTCAAGAGCTGAAAGAAAAAGAAGAAATAATGGTAGAAGATGATGAAGCTAAATCAATGCTTGATGACTTAAATGCGAAATATCAGCAGGTACAAATGATGCAGCAAAATGGTCAAGAGATTAGTGATGAGCAGAAACAAGAATTAAGTATGATGGAACAAAAAATGAAGCAAAATGAAAAAATTGCTGAATTTTATGAAGCTCAAAATCACTTTAACCAATTGATGAATTCTGTCAACCAGGTAATTACAGATAAACTGCAGAACTTTGATGAAGCAGAAGCAGAGTAATTATATTTTTGAACTAAAACCGCAGTTTTTTGCTGCGGTTTTTTTATGTCTTTTTTTAAATAACTTTAGATGATTTAGACACTATTTCCTGCTTTATAAGCAGTTGAAAATGCAATCTGCAGGTTAAAACCACCAGTCATTGCTGCAACATCAATCACTTCACCGGCAAAATACAAATTATCTATTAATTTAGATTCAAGTGTTGTGGGTTCTATTTGATCAGTATCAACTCCACCTCTAGTTACAATCGCCCTATTAAAGCCTTTTTTTGCTTTAATAGTTAAAGTCAACTCTTTAAATAATTTTAACAATTCCTGCCTTTCTTCTGCAGTAATCTGATTTACTGTTTTATCATAATCGATTGAAGAAAGTTTAATAAATACAGGTATCAATTTTATAGGTAGTAGATCATCTAAACTGTTAGCAAAATATTTGTTATTGTATTTAGCAAAATCTCTTAATAGCCGCTGATCTAAAGTCTCATAGTCTAGAGCAGGTTTTAAATCAAGTTTAAGTTGATAAGAACTTTCTTTTGCAAAATCAAGTATCATACTGGCAGAAATAATCATTGGCCCATCTACATAGCCATCTCTAATTTCAAGCTCTCCAAAATCAGAATATATTTTTTGGCCCTGCTGATTATAAATTTCTAATCCGGTATTTCTTAATCTTAAACCATTAGCTTCATAGATCCACTTTTCTTCACAAATTAAGGCAGTTAAGCCTGGTCTTAGCTCAACAATATTATGACCACACTGTGCTGCTAATTTATATCCACTTCCATCTGACCCGGTTTCTGGATATGAACTTCCTCCCGCAGCTAAAATAATCTTATCTCCTCTCATTACACCACCATATTTCAATCTTACTCCAACTGCTTTTTTATTTTTAATAATTATTTCTTCTGCAAAATCTTCAATTATTTTAACATCTTTTGCTAGTAATTCTTTTTTTAAGACCCTTAATACATCTGAAGCTCGTTTTGATTTGGGGAATATTCTATTGCCCCGCTGTACCTCAAGTTCTAGTCCCAAGTCTGAAAAATATGAATAAAGTCGATAAGCATCAAACTCAGCCAGGGAACTGTATAAAAACTTAGGGTTATCAACAATATTATTAATATGCTCATCAAGAGGAGAATAATTGCTTAAATTACAGCGACCTTTACCGGTTATTAATAATTTTTTACCAAGCCCTTTATTTCTTTCAATTATATAGACCTCATTATTATCAGCAGCTTCAATAGCAGCCATCATTCCAGCAGCTCCACCACCAATGATCAATACTTTTTGCAAAATAATCCTCCATTCAAATCATTATTTAAGTTTATCAACAGCATTTTTAATCCTCAGCAGTGCCTTTTTTAGTCTTGCTTGAGGACAGGCAATATTTAATCTCATAAAACCACTTCCAGCTTTACCAAACCAGATTCCAGGATTTAGCCCCACCCTGGCCTCTTCAATCATAAACTCTCTTAACTGCTGATCATTAGCAAAATTCAAATTACGGCAGTCTAACCAGATCAAAAAGGTACCTTCTTGTTTAAATAATTTAAGAGCAGGAATTTCATTTTTAATAAAGTCCTGCAGATAGTTTTTGTTTTCAACTATATATTCAAGCTGTTTTTCCAGCCATTGTTCTCCCTCATTATAAGCGCATTTAAGGGCTTCTAAACCAAAGGGAGAATTCCCAGAAGCAAATCCATTTTTAGCTTTATTATATTCTTTTCTTAATTTATCAGAGCTGATGATAGTATATGAAGTGTGTAAACCAGCGATATTAAATGTTTTACTGGCTGCCATATATGTAATAATTTTATCTCTATAACCCTGCAGCTCAGGATAATTTTCAATAACTTTTAAACTTGGATAATGATTATAAGCTGGATAAACTAAATCAGAATGTATTTCATCACTTAATAAATAGATATTTTCTCTAGCTAGAATTTCCAGCAATCTTTTTAGCTCTGATTTATTCCAAACCCTACCAACCGGATTATGAGGACTACAGAAAATTAAAGCTTTAAGATCACCTTGCCGTTCTTTCCACTCAGAAATTATTGCTTCTAATCCTGCAAAATCAATTTTATAATGCCTGTCTTTTAAAAGCAGCTCATTTTTTATTAGTTCACAGTTATTATTTTTAACAGCAGAAAAAAATGGTCTGTAAACCGGTGGTTGAATAATCACACCATCACCAGGCTCAGTAATTGCTTTTAAAGTAAAATTTAGGGCAGGTACAACTCCAGTATCAAAAACAAGCCAATCTTTATCAATTGCAAGTTCAAATCTTTTTTCCAACCATTTTTTAACCGCATTTTTGACAGACTGATCAGCATAGCTATAACCTAAAACAGTATTTTCTGCTTTTTTAATTAAAGCAGCTTTAATTTCGGGAGCAGTATGCCAGTCAGAATCTGCAACCCAGAGGGGCAGAATATCTTCTCTACCAAAAATATCTTTACGCTTATCCCATTTGACTGACATCGTATTTTCTCTATTGTTTAACTTCGAAAAATTATATTTATCTTCCATGTTCAAACCTCCAATTATCAAAATCTAAATTACTTTATTTTGCAATAAATCGATATCTAAATAATAATTATAGCTGTAGTTTGAGTTTAAAATCTCATTGTCTTGATTCATATTATTTACTGCAAAAAAAGCTAAAAGCAAACCAATAATTAAAACAATTAAGGCAACTTTTCTATTTCTGATTCTGAGTGAGACCAAATCACCTTTTAGTAAAGCAACTAAACCTACTGCAACCATTAAAGCTCCAAGATTGGCTAAAAGTTCCATAAAAACCCTCCATTTTAATAATATTTTATTTTCTTCAACCTAGAATTTAACCTGCAATATCAATTATTGCTTTTGCATAAATAGCAGCACTTTTAAGCAGTTTATCTATAACTATATATTCATCTTTTTGATGGGCTAGTTCTTCCTGCTCTGGAAAAAGAGGGCCAAAGGCAACTCCTTTTTTTACTTTGCGGGCATATGTGCCGCCTCCAATAGCAATTGGCTGACTTTGATCACCAGTAATTTCCTGATAGGCAGCCATTAACTTTTTAATAAAGGGATCATTTTTTTCAATATAAAGAGGCTCAGCATCCCTTTGTAGTTCTACTTTAATCTTATAATCTTCAATCGATTTTTCTATATCATTAATAACCTTATAACTACTTGATTTAACAGGATAGCGAATATTAACTATTAGCTTGATTTCCCTTTGATTTATAGTGATTATACCTGAATTAAAAGTTAATTTACTTGCTATATCATCTTGATCTGCACAGCCAATTGAGCTGCCATCATATTCTAAGCCTATTTTAGCTTGATAAAATTTGAGAAAGTCAGCTATATCAGATTCTCCAAAAGGCAATTGAGCCAGAATATTAATTAAATGAGAGATAGCATTTTCCCCATCTTCAGGTAAACTTGCATGAGCAGAAATACCATTGTAGGCAAGTTTTAGCCCATTTTTAGCTTCACTTATCTCAAGCTTATTTTTATCATAATCGATCTCTTTTAAAATACTCTGTAGTTTTTTAATATTTATACCTTTAATAATTGCTTCCGCATAATCTGCAACCATATTAGCAGCATTACCACCTTTTAAAGCAATTAATTGCAGCTCTGAATCATCTCTCTTTTCAATTTTTTGAGAAAATTTAAGGTCTAAAATTCCTTTTTCTGCATGAATAGCCGGGAATACTGCATCTGGACTAAAGGCTAGTTCTGGCATTTTTTCTTTTTGAAAATAATAATCTATAGATTCCATTCCACTTTCTTCATCAGTGCCTAAAATTAAACGCACTTTTTGCTTTAATTCTAGATCAAGTAGATCAACAATTTTCATAGCATAAAGTGCTGCAACTGCTGGTCCTTTGTCATCTATTGCTCCTCGGCCATAAATCCTTCCAGAGTTAATTTCAGCAGCATAAGGAGGATAAGTCCAGCTGCTTCCTTCTGGAACCACATCTAAATGACATAAAATGCCTAGGACTTCTTCGCCCTGCCCTATTTCTACATGTCCAGCATAATTATCGACATTTTTAGTTTTAAAGCCAAGCTCAGCAGCAATTTCTAAAGCTTTCTCCAAAGCTAAATAGACATTTTTTCCATAGGGATAATTCCCCTCTTTTTTACTTTTAACACTTGCTATTTTTATTAATTCTTGAGTACTTTTTATAATATCATCTTTCATAGTTGCAGCCAGATTTAATATTTTATCTTTCATAATCTAGTTTAATAGTAGCTACTATTAAACTCCACCTCCTTAAAAAGTAATTAGTCTGCAAATTTTTCTAGTTATATTTTACCATTCAACATATATTTTATCACTTAAATCAGATTTTTTAAATTAAATCTTAAAAATAAATCAGATATTTTTAATATATTGTAATTTATAGATTTACTATTGTAAAAAAAAACAAAAAATGTTATATTTATTTTGAGGTGAGCAAATTGCATATTAAAAAAATAAAAAAAGAAAGTACAATTAACCCCTTAGCTGAGGAAATTAAAATCGGCTTTAATGATAAATCTATAAATAAAGCTGTTTTACTGCTCCATGGTTTTGCCGGCAAAAGCACTAATTGGAGCTATATAGGAGAAAAAATATTTCAAGAGAAAAATGCTGCTGTCTATATACCAAGGCTGCCAGGCCATGGAACAAATAGTAGTGATTTTAGAGCCAGTAGTTCAGAACAATGGCTCCGGAAAAGTATTGATAGTTATTTGTATTTAAAAAGTAATTTTGAGCAGATCTATCTTGCTGGTCTTTCTATGGGTGGCCTTTTAGCATCACTTTTAGCAGTAAATTTTAAAATTAAAAAGCTTTCTTTAGTTGCCCCGGCATTTTATACAAGTGATAAAAAGCTAGCCTTAACTCCAATCGGTAAATATTTTATCAAAAAAATAGACCACCCGGCAGCAGATTATAGAGAAAATATAGAAGAACTTTCTCAGGCAGAACTTGCTTTTAAAAATAATTACAGCAAATATTATTATCTTGAACAGCTGGCAGAGTTATATTCTTTAATGAAAAAAGCCAGAAGAGAAATTTTTAAACTTAAAACACCAACCCAATTAATAATCAGCGAAAATGACCAGACAATTGCCAATTCTAAAAGCTTAAACTTTTTAAACAAAAAAATGGGACAATCTTTAAAAGATATAAAAATATATCAAAAATCATCCCATGTAATTACTAATGACCTTGAAAAAGATAGGTGTGCTAATGATATTATAAGCTTCTTTTTCAATGCTCAAAATTAATTTTTTTATTTTATTTTAAATTAAATCCCTTAATTTGGCCAGGTAACGGCTAAATTTATCAACAGCATTTTCGATTACCAGTGGCTTTTCCATATTTACTCCAGCATTTTTTAAAATATTTAAGGGATAATCACTGCCACCAGCCTTTAGGAAATCTAAATATCTATCTGCAGCTTTTCTGCCTTCATTTTTAATATTTTCAGCCAAAGCAGTAGCTGCAGAATAACCTGTTGCATATTTATAAACATAAAAATTATAATAGAAATGAGGAATTCTAGCCCATTCATAATCGAGTTTTTTGTCCATTACAAGCTGCTTACCAAAATATTTTCTATTTAGCTTATTATATTTTTTCTGCATGCTTTGAGAGGTTAGGCCTTCTCCTTTTTCTACCTGCTGATGGATCATCTTTTCAAATTCAGCAAACATCGTCTGCCTATAAACAGTTCCTCTAAACCCTTCTAAAAAATAATTTAATAAATAGAGTTTTTCTTCTTTGCTTTCAGCATTATTTAACATATAATCAACCAGTAAATTTTCATTTAAGGTTGAAGCAACTTCTGCCACAAAAATCTTGTATTTAGAATAAATATAGGGTTGATTTTTATTTGTATAATAACTATGCAGAGCATGACCCATTTCATGAATTAAGGTAAATAAGTTGCTTATATCTTGAGTATAATTCATTAAAATAAAGGGGTGAACACCATAACAGCCGCTGGAATAAGCACCCGATCTTTTGCCTTTATTTTCATAAACATCTATCCAACCTGAATTAAATGCTTGTTCTACTACAGAAACATAATCTTCTCCTAGTGGTGCTAGAGCATTTTTGATAATCTCTTTACACTCTTCATATTCAAATTTAAGGTCTATCTCTTTTATTAAAGGGGTATAGGTGTCATAAATATGAAGCTCATCTAAGTCCAGCATTTCTTTTTTTAGCTCCATATATTCATGGAGGGGAGCTAAATTATCAGAAATACTATTAATCAAATTATCATAAACCTCAACACTTATATTGTCATCATCAAGTGAGGCCTCTAAAGAATTATTATACTTTCTGGCCCTTGCATAAAAAATATCACCTTTGACAGTACTGTCTAATACAGCTGCAAAGGTATTATCAAGTTTTTCATATTCCCCATGCATACCATTGAAAGCAGCTTTTCTCACTCTACGCTTTTCATTTTTTAAAAGATCAATATACCTGCCGTGAGTTAACCTGATTTCCTCTCCATCTTCTTCCTCAATTATGGGAAATTCTAAATCAGCATTGTTTAACATACTAAAAATATTTTCAGAACTCTGAGTTACTTCTCCAGCCAGTGCCAAGATCTTTTCTTCTTCAGCAGACAAATAGTGTTCTTTCTGCCTCATTATATCATCAAAAAAATGATCATAAAATGATAATTCCTCTGTTTGATTAATATACTCGGCTAATTTTTCTTCCCCCAATTCAATAATGGCAGGTACCATAAAAGAAGTAGAATTATTCAGCTTATTATAGGCAGTCATAGCCTTATTTTTATAATTTTGATATTTTTCATTTTGAGTATTTTGATCATATTTCATATGAGCATAAGAATATAAACGAGAAGTTTTTTCTTCGATCTTTATAATCTCATTTAAAGCATTATAAAGATTTTCTCCATCTGCACAAAAATCAGCTTTGTATTTATCGATTTCTGCAATTTTTTGCAAAACCTTTTTTAAGTCTTTTTCAAACTCACTGTCATTTTTGTAAATATGGTCTAAATTCCATTTATATTTATCTGAAATAGATTTTCTATCTTTTAATTCCTTAGACAAAAGAAATCTTCCTTTCTAATCTTTTGAGTTTTCCTTTTCTCGTGTTCTAAAAGCCACTTTTTACGCCAAAGACCATCTGCATAACCTTTTAAACTGCCATCACTGGCAATAACTCTATGACAGGGGATAATAATTGAAATAGGATTATTATTATTAGCTTGGCCAACTGCTCTTGCTGCAGCAGGCTTATCAATAGCTTTGGCAAGTTCTAGATATGAGATAGTTTTAGCATAAGGGATTTTTTTCAAATAATTCCAGACCTTTAGTTGGAACTGACTGCCATTTAAGCATAAAGGTAGATCAAATTTTTTTCTTTCTCCCATAAAGTACTGATTAAGTTGATCAAAAATCATATTATATATTTTAAGGACTTTTTTGTCCTGATAAAAATTCTCTCTACAATTATTTTTGATTTCCCGAACCTTATCCTCAAAATCGATTCTTAATAATGCAGAATTATTAAATTTTATTTTTAAAATTCCGATTGGTGAAGGATAATATGTAAGATAACTCTTTTTTTCCAAGCTATTCACCCCTATTCTTTATACCGCGTACATTAGCTGAACTTTTAGAATTTTGCATTACCAGGTGTTCTTGGAAAGGGAATTACATCTCTAATATTTTGCATACCTGATAAATACATTAAAAGTCTTTCAAATCCAAGGCCAAAACCTGAATGGGGTACTGTACCATATTTTCTGATCTCTAAAAACCACTGGTATTCTTCTAAATCCATCTCAAGTTCCTGCATTCTCGATTTTAATTTTTCATATCTCTCTTCCCGCTGACTCCCCCCAATTATTTCACCTACTCCAGGAACAAGGCAATCTACAGCAGCAACTGTTTTGTTATCATCATTCTGTCTCATGTAAAAAGCCTTAATATCTTTAGGGTAATCTTTAACCATAATTGGTTTTTTAAAGAATTTTTCTGTTAAAAATCTCTCATGTTCAGACTGGAGATCAATCCCCCAGCTGACTGGATATTCAAAATCAATCCCACTTTTTTCTAAAATGTCTATTGCTTCTGTATAGCTAATTTTCGCGAAATCAGCTTCAATAATATTAGAAATTATTTCTCTTCTCCCATTATCAATCCACTTATTAAAAAATTCTATTTCTTCAGCTGCTTCATTAAGTGCAAAAGTAAAAAGTTTTTTAATAAAATCTTCAATCAAAACCATCATTTCTTCTAGATCACAAAAGGCCATTTCTGGTTCAATCATCCAAAATTCGGATGCATGACGGGAAGTATTAGACTTTTCTGCTCTAAATGTAGGGCCAAAAGTATATACATCTCCTAAAGCAGAAGCCATTAATTCTGCTTCCAGCTGACCACTAACCGTTAAACCAGTTTCTTTGCCAAAAAAGTCCTGGCTGTAATCAATTTCTCCTTTTTCATCTGTGGCCAATTCTTTTAAATCAAGAGTTGTTACTTTGAAGACTTCTCCCGCTCCCTCTGCATCTCCAGAGGTAATGATTGGAGTATGGATATATTTAAAATCTTTATTATAAAAATAATCGTGAACTGCATAAGACATTTTGCTGCGGAAGCGATTAACAACTCCAAAGGTATTTGTTCTTGCTCTTAGATGGGCTATTTCTCTGAGAAATTCAAAACTATGTCTTTTTTTCTGCAGAATAAAATCTTCCGGGGCCTCACCAATAATATCTATTTTTTCTGCTTTCATCTCTACGTCCTGTTCTCTACCTTCAACCTTATCTATGTAGCCTTGAACTTTTATACTTGCTCCCCTGTTTATATCCTCTAGGGGAAACTCCGAAGGGTTCAAAATAACAATTTGCAGATTATTCAAACAACTTCCGTCATTAATTTCTATAAAGGCAATATTTTTAGAGACTCTTTTGGTTCTTACCCAGCCCATAACAATAACGTCTTTATAGCTATCAATAGTATCTGCTAGAATAGCTTTTATTTTGTGGCGCTCAAAATAATTCATCCAAAACTTCCTTTCCCTAATCAAATAATTTATATAATTTTTGACTATTATATTATTTCTTGCAATCTTGATTAAATCCTTTAAAAAAATCAAATGAATTTAATTTTATTTTAATTTAAATATTGAAAGTTTTAAAGAGCCCGGTTTAATACCGGGCTGGTAAATATAATTCTTAGTTATTATTCTTCTTCTAATGTCATTTCTTGTCCACAACAAACAAGAGTTCCACCGCCTACGTCTTTTACTTCGACAACATTACCACAAACTTCACAGTGGTAAACTTCACCTTTTTTCTTTACAGCCATATTAAAACCTCCTCTTTTGTTAGGATTTATTGG
This sequence comes from Halanaerobium polyolivorans, assembly GCF_020711195.1. Lineage (GTDB taxonomy): Bacteria > Bacillota > Halanaerobiia > Halanaerobiales > Halanaerobiaceae > Halanaerobium > Halanaerobium polyolivorans. The sequence goes on along the minus strand of NZ_JAJFAT010000001.1, from coordinate 141,644 downwards.
ATTTAGTTAATATTAACTATTAATATTATAAAACAAATGTAAATTTTTTTCAATAATTTTAGTTATTTACTTTATCTAGAGAAAATTCATCATGTAAAACATTTACCGCTTTATCTGCTAATTCTTTTTTAATCAGACAGGAAATTTTAATTTCTGAAGTTGTAATCATTTGAATATTAATTTGATCACGACCTAAGGCCGTAAACATTCTTGCCGCAATACCTGGAGTTGACTGCATACCAGCTCCAACAATAGATATTTTGGCAACATCTCTATCAATACTATAATTATTTAAATTTAATTCTGGCTTTATTTTTTCCAAAACATTGACTGCTCTTTTTTCATGGTCATTATTTATGGTAAAAGTAATATCATTTAAATTATCGCGCTGCAGGTTCTGAATAATCATATCAACATTAACCCCTGCTTCAGCTAAAGAATCAAATAACTTACCAGCAACACCTGGTTGATCAGGTATTCTTTCCACAGTAATTTTAATTTCATTAATATCACTGGCTACTCCTACTACATTTTGTTTACCTTCCATTTTTTCAACTCCTCTAACTATTGTACCTACTTTATTATTAAAACTTGATGCAATATATAATTTTAGATTATAATGATTTGCTAGTTCTACTGCTCTAGGATGAAGAACATTTGCTCCTAAATTAGCAAGTTCAAGCATCTCTTCATAAGATATATAATCTAATTTGCTGGCATTGTTAACAATTCTAGGGTCTGCAGTATAAACACCATCAACATCAGAATAAATCTCACATCTATCAGCTTCTACTGCTGCTGCTACCGCAACTGTAGTGGTGTCTGAACCGCCTCTACCTAAGGTTGTAAAATCATGATTGTCATTTACACCCTGAAAACCGGCAACTATAACAATTTTATTTTGAGCCAGTTCTTTGAGTAGTCGACTGGTATCAATATCTGTTATTACAGCCTGATTGTGTTTCTTATTTGTTTTTATTTTCATTTGGCTTCCAGTAAGTGAAATAGCAGGATAACCATAAGAATGAATAGCCATTGTCAGCAAAGCTATAGAGACCTGTTCTCCTGTTGTTAAAAGCATATCAACTTCACGTGGATCTGGATCATCAGTTATCTGCCCCATCAGCTCTATTAGTTTATCTGTTGTATCTCCCATTGCTGAGACAACAACTATCATTTGATTACCTTTTTTATAGCCCTCGATAACTCTTTTTGCTACATTATCAATTAATTCTGGATTAGCTACAGAGCTACCTCCATATTTTTGTACAATTAACGACACATCTTTCACCTTCCCTATTATACTTATAGATCTAACTAACTGTATCTTTAATAGGAATAATATTATTTATTGTTAATACACCTTTTAAAGATTCTATTTTCTCTATAATTTTTTCTAGTTTATCTTCTTTTATTTTCTTAGTTATTATAATAACCGGCAGTAGGGGTGTTTCTGTTTTGTTATCTTTAAAAAACAATTCTGCCAGATCTTTTTCTGCAAAAATTTCTTTGATTTGATTTATTGTTTGATCATCTTTTTCAATTTGAATTCTAATATAAAATGATTGCTCAAGATAGGCATGGAGATCAAATGTTGGTGTTTTTTCTAATGGATTGAGCTCCAGCTTGGTTTTATTTTCTTTGATAGTTTTAGCAGCTTCAATCAGATCAGAAATTACCGCATTTGCACTGGGATATTTACCAGCTCCCATACCATCAAAACTAAGTTTTTGTGAATACTGGGAAAAAACTTCTATTCCATTAAAAACTCCATCAATTGAGGCTAAATATTCGCCTTTTTCAACTAAATTTGGTCTGACCCCAATATTAATTTTATTATTTATATTTTTGATGCTTGCTATCAGTTTAATTTTATAACCTAATTCTGAAGCATAGATCAAATCATAACTGGTTATACCTTTAATCCCCTTACAGGGAATATCTTCAGGATTTACAGAAATATCAAAGGCTAAATTAGCCAAGATACAGATCTTATATAAGACATCATAACCACCTAGATCTTCTTCAGGATCCTGTTCTGCATAACCAAGTTCTTGAGCCTCTTGAATGGTTTCTTTCATACTAATAGTTTTTTCTTCCATGATAGAAAGAATATAATTTGTAGTTCCATTTAAAATTGCATCTATTTCCTGGATATTATCTCCAGCTAAGTGATCTCTAATCGCCTTAATAATAGGAATTCCACCAGCAACACTTGCTTCAAAATAAATATGAGTATCATTATGCTCAGCTAAAGTCATCAATTGATTATAATGCTTAGCTATCAGCAGTTTGTTAGCTGTAATAACGATTTTATTTTTAACTAAAGATTCTTTTATATATTGATAGGCAGCCTGTTCTCCCCCAATTAATTCTACAACAATATCTACTTCGGGGTCCATTAAAATTTTATTAAAATCATCAGTTAAAATAGATTTATCTGCAAGATTTTCTCTTTTTTTAGTCAAATCTTGAATTAAAATATGTTTGAGATTAATTTTTTCTTTAACTATATTTTCAAGCTTATTTTTATTGTTTTTTAATATTTCATAAAATCCGCTGCCCACGGTTCCATAACCCAGTAGGGCAATGTTAATCATAGATTACTGCCTCCCTTTTAAATACTCATATAAGTTATAATTACAGCCTTTTAAAATAAAACTGCTGCTTTTTATATTTTTTGCTTTAAAGGGTTTTTGCATTTCTTCAGCAATTTTTTCATTATTTTTATCAGCCACAGCGATTATTGTCGGACCAGCTCCACTTAAAGCGGCCCCATATGCTCCCCAAGCATAAGCTTTATCTATGACTTGATCAAATTCTTCAATTAATCTTTTTCTATAAGGTTGATGTATTTTATCTTCCATTGCTTTTTTTAATAAATGAAATTCATTATTAATGAATGCTGCAGTAAATAAAGCGGTTCGACTTAAATTGAAAATTGCATCAGGATAATTAATTTTTTTCGGTAAAACCGCCCGCAGTTCTTTTGTTTTTAATTCAAAATCAGGTACTACTAAAACAAAAGATAAATTTTGACTTAAATTTATTTTATAATAACTATAGTCCTCATTGCAATTATAATTTATTGTTAAACCACCAACTAAAGCGGGAACCACATTATCAGGATGTTTTTCAAGAGCAACTGCAAGTTTAATAAAATCTTTTTCTGCAATTAACTTCCCCGAAACAATTGCTGCTGCTGTAAGACCACCGATAATAGCAGATGCACTACTGCCTAAGCCTCTAGCTAAAGGTGTCTCCATGGTCTCAATTATTTCAACTCCTGCAGCTTTTTGCTTTATAAATTTAAAATAGCTTTGATAAGCAATTGATATTAGGTCATTTTTAGGATTCAGCTCTAAAATTTGATTATTATTGCTTTTATCAATAACCTTGATCTTAATTAAATTATCTTTTCTTTTTTTTACTTGAAATTTATTAAAAAGATTTAGAGCCATCCCGATTGTATCATAACCCGGACCTAAATTAGCTGATGTAGCTGGTACTTTAAATTCATCCATTTTTTTATTCCTCTCTCAGAAATTAATTAAACTTGAAACAATTCTGCAATAGATTTTTTATCAGGATTTTTTACAATACCCTTTTCAGTTATAATAGCATCTATATTTTCTGCAGGAGTAATATCAAAAGCAGGATTATAGACTTTGACATTTTCTGGTGCAATCTGTACTCCTTCAATCTGGGTTATTTCTTCGCTATCTCTTTCCTCGATTTCAATTAAACTGCCGCTTGCAAGCTTTCTATCAATAGTAGAAAGTGGAGCAGCAACATAAAAAGGTACAGCAAAATTCTTTGCTAACTCTGAAAGCATAAATGTACCTATTTTATTTGCTGTATCACCATTTGCTGCAATTCTATCTGCTCCAGTAATAATATAGTCAATTTTGCCATCTCTAATTAGAGTAGCTGCAGTACTATCAGCAATTAAAGTAACATCTATACCTTCTTCCATCAGTTCAAAAGCGGTTAATCTTGCCCCCTGTAGTCTTGGCCTTGTTTCATCTGCAAAAACTTTAATATTTTTCTTAGTGAAATGTGCTTCTCTGATCACTCCTAATGCAGTACCATAATCTACAGTTGCCAGTGAACCTGCATTACAATGAGTTAAGATAACTGCATTTTCTTTAATAAGTTTATTTCCGTTTTCAGCCATCTTCTTATTTATTTTTCGATCAGAATCGGCAATTTGATCAGCCTTATCTTTTAAAATTGCTAACAATTCCTCTTCAGATTTATTTAAATTAGCTAAAGCTAAATCTAAAAGCTGTTCAACAGCCCAGCTCAAATTAACAGCTGTAGGTCGAGCAGCAATTAATTTGTCAGCTGCTTTTTTTAATTCTTTTTCTAATTCTTCTTCGGGCAGGCCGGCAAATTCTAACGCAGCAAGATAAAATCCATAAGCTGCTGCTGCCCCGATTGCTGGAGCACCTCTAACAACCATCTCAGAAATTGCAAACTCTGCATCATGATAATTTTTACAGCTAAAATATTCAATTTGAAGCGGAAGTTTACGCTGATCAATTAGTTTTAATTTATTATTTTCAAAATACATAGTTTCATTTTTCATGCTCTTGCCCTCCATTTAGATTATTTGCCTTTTACTCCTGTATGACCAAAGCCACCTGAACCTCTTTCACTTGCTTCGAGATCATCAACAACTTCCCACTCTATTAAATTGACCTTTTGAATTATTAATTGGGCAATTCTATCATTAAAATTTATTTTAAAATCATCAGGACCATGGTTGATTAATATCACTGCAACCTCTCCTCTATAGCCTGAGTCAATAACTCCATCTGCATTTAAAACAGTAATCCCGTGTTTTAAAGCAAGACCACTTCTTGGATAGACAAAAGCAGCATATCCCTTAGGAACAGCTATTTTTAAAGCAGTTTTAATTAATTCATATTCACCACTTTTTATCAGAACTTCCTCAGCTGCATGAAGATCAAGACCTGCATCTTCCCCAAAGTGCTGATATTCGGGTAGTTTAACTTTATCATTAAGTTTTTCTACTTTTATATTCATTTTATCATCCTCTCTAAGAGTTTTACAGCGTTCTTCGAATAATATTTATTCTATAAAAAGATGTTCACCAATTTGGGTGATCACCCTTCTTCCTCTGAAAAAAGAGGTGTTTGTAGCTGTTCTAGGATTATAGAAGTAAAGGGCTCCGTTGGTAGGGTCACTCCCCTCTAAAGCATCTCTAGCAGCATTATAAGCCTGCTGATTAGGAGTTAAATTAATCTGTCCATCAGAAACAACACAAAATTGCCCCTGTTGGTAAATCACTTCTGCAAAAGTATTGGGAAACTGATTACTTAATACACGGTTAATAATAACTGCAGCAACTGCAACCTGACCTAAATATGGTTCTCCTCTTGCTTCACCATAAACAGCCCTTGCTAAAAGATTTAGCTCCTGTCTGCTGACCCTTTGATTTAAAATTTGATGTGAGGTTAAATTATGTACTGGTAGTCTTAACTTCTCTCCACTTCTTAAAGAATTATCTTCTTTATCATTTAAAGCTAGAATAGTCCCTATAGTAGTGCTGAAATCACGAGCTAAATCATATAAGGTGTCTCCAGGTCCAACATAATAATCAATAATTTTATCCTCGGGTATATCACTAATATCTGGTCTTTGCTGAGATGGGTTTATTCTAACAGCATAACTTGTATTGATAGAAAAAGATAGCTCGGACTTTTTAGACTGCAGATTAGAGAACAACTCATTTTTATTTTCTTTTTTCTCTGCTTCTGGAAGGGGTATTAAAAGCTCTTCCCCCATTTTAATAGAGAAATTGCTATTAATCTCATTAAAATTTCTTAACTCATTTGTTGAGATCCCAAAATCAGAAGCTATTTCTGATAGTGTATCCCCTTGCTGTATTACATAAACAAGAGTTAAATTGGGTGCTGCAGAAACTTTAAAACCTGTTAAAAAAACTAAAGTGATAATAAATACGATCATAATTTTATCTCTATTTTTCATTGAACCCAGCTCCATTATCTATAATTTTCTCTTTAATAGTTTCTAAATTAACTTCGTTTACCGGACACCCTGCTGGTAATGACTCTAAAAAACTCTTCCCATATGATCTGCTGATAACCCTACGGTCAAAGAGAATTATCAAACCATGATCTTTTTTAGAGCGAATCAACCTACCAAAACCCTGTCTAAATCTTATAACTGCTTCTGGAAGAGCAAGGTTGTAAAAAGGATTTAAGCCCTCTTTTTTTAAAAGCTCTTCTTTAGCCTTATATAGAGGCTGTCCAGGAACAGGAAAAGGTAGTTTAACCATCACTAAATATTTTAATAAATCTCCTGGTAGATCTACTCCCTCCCAAAAACTAGAGGTGCCAAAAATAACTGTATTATAGGAAGCATGAAACTCTTTCATAATATAATTTCTTGTTAGTTCTGATTGGGATAAAATCCTGATTCCCTTTTTTTCTACTTTATCTTTTAAGTTATTATAACTGTAATTCAGCATCCGATAAGATGTGAAAAGCACCAAGGTTGAGCCCCCAGAATTTATAATAATTTCATAGAGATTTTTCACAAGTTCTTTTAAGAAGTTATCAGCTCCAGGTTCGGGAAAATTCAAAGGAAGCAAAAGCTCTGCCTGTTTGGAATAATCAAAGGGTGATTCTAATTTTAATTCTTCAGCCTTTTTAATACCTGTGGCGCGATAAAAATATTCGAAAGAACCAGCAGCTGTTATAGTTGCTGAAGTAAAGATAATATTAGTTAACTTAGACCACAATAAATCAGGTAAAAATTTGCCAGAATCGATAGGAACAGATTTTTGAATAAGCTGTTCACTTCCCCTATAAAAACTAGATTCCAACCAGTAAACATAATCCTCATCCTCTGCCTTTAAATTAAACTCGATTCTTTCAATAATGGTATGACAGCGATTAATACTGGAAGTTATTTTCATTTCATTTTCATCAGTATTATCATCAATATCTAAATATAAATTATCATAAATAATTTGCAGAAAACCAGCAATGTTTTTTAAATAAGCAGCCAGATTTTCAGCAGTTGTTTTAAATTCCTGCCATTTTGCAGTATTTTTTAATTTCTCATCCACAGTTATTTTTCTTTTTTGATAGTTATTAACTATAGCTTTTAGCTCATTAAAATATTGAGGAATCAAATCATTTATCTTTTGAGCTGTGGGAATAAGCTTAGCATCTAAAATATTGCGCAACCTATCTTGATCATTACTTAGGTAAAAAGCTATATCTTCTCTTATTTCAGCCAGCAGAGATTTCTTTTCTCCACTCAAAGAATTAAGCCATTTATCTAAGAGTGGTCTATATAAATGATGACCGAGATGTTCTGTTGTTATATCACCTATATTATGGGCCTCATCAACAATTAAATGGTTAAAATTAGGTAAGATGCCCCTGTCCACAGAACCTGTGTCTTCTTTTAATCTTGCATCTGAGAGCAATAAATGATGATTAACTATCAAAATATCTGCCTTATAGACTTCTTTTCTAGCCTGCATAAAATAACAACTTTTAAAAAATGGACAGACAGTATTAAGGCACAAATCACTTTCTGCAGCTACTTTATTCCAGATTGAAGATTTAATCTGAAAACTTATTTCAGATTTTTCACCGCTTTTTGTTTCTTCTTTCCATTCCTGCAGATTGGAAAATAGTTCTTTGTCGACCTCTATTTCCCCTTTTTCAAAATTATTTTTAAAATTTTTATATTTTCTTAAACAAAGATAATTATTTCTCCCTTTAACTAAAACAGCTTTAAAATCAAAATCTAAAATCCTGGCTAAACTAAGCAGATCTTTATTGATCAGCTGTTCCTGGAGATTGATAGTATTTGTAGACACTACAATTCTGCTGTCATTTAGATTGTTATAAAAAAGAGCAGGGATTAGATAGGCAAAAGATTTGCCTGTTCCAGTACCTGCTTCAATAAAGTCAAACTGATGATTGTTAAAAGAATCTATTATTTTTTCTGCTGCACAAAGCTGTTCTTTTCTTTCTGAAAAACGTTCTAATTCCTTAGAAAGTTTTCCCTCAGCTTTAAATAAATTTAGAATCTTTTCTTTAGGCAGGACTTTGCTTTTTTCTTTTTTACCTGGCTCAACTACTACATATATATCTTCTGCCTGATTATCAATAATTGCAAAGCCAACTTCTCTGGCCGCCATTTTTGAAGCAAGACGAATATCAGCAGCAGAAGGTGTTAAATCACCTGAAGGATGATTATGGATAATCATTTCTCCTGCCATAATATTATTGATTACAGCTGGAGCAGAATAACTATTTCCTCTGGCCAGCACTTCAAATGATTCAATAATATTTTTATCATTAAGTTGAGCTCGAACAAAAATTTCATTGCCAGAGGCTGATTCAATTTCTTTTTTTAAACTTTTAGCTGCTTTTTTCAGCAGTTGATCTCTGACAGACAAAATAAAGCCCCCTTAATTTCTTAAATGTTTTAATAAAATCACATCCCGGTCAACTTGATCATCAAAGCAGGGAGTTTCTAAAATAAAAGGCAGGTCCTTTAATTTAGGATGATTAATCATTTCTGCAAAAGCTTTTTTACCAATCTCGCCTTCTCCAATATGAGCATGCTCATCTTTCTTGCTTCCACTAATATATTTAGAATCATTTAAGTGAATAACTTTTAACTTAGAAAGTCCAAGCTGATTTTCTATATCTAAAAGTAGTTTTTCAAGAGCAGATTTATCTTTAAGCTCATATTTAGCTGCAAAAGCATGGCAGCTATCTAGACAAACCCCAAACTTTTCCGGAGCTTCAACTTGATCAAGAATAGCCTTTATTTCAGAAAAATCCTGGCCAATACTGCTTCCTGCACCAGCAGTGTTTTCCAGTAAGATCTGAGTGCTATCTAATAATTGAGCATCAGTTTCTGCTAAAATAATATTTAAAGCTTCAGCAATTCTTTTTATTCCACTTTCAAGCCCAGAACCAGTATGACTGCCGGGATGAAAAATTAGATATTCAGCTCCTAATCTGGCACTTCGCATTAATTCCATTTTGAGAGCTGAAATTGATTTTTCCCACAGTTCTTCTTTTGGAGAAGCCAGGTTGATTAAATAAGCAGCATGTACTACAACAGGGTTAATATTATATTTTTCTCTATTTGCTTTAAAACGCTCAACTTCAGCCTCAGATAAATCTCTAGCTTTCCAGCCCCGTGGATTTTTGACGAAAATCTGCAGGGAATTACAGCCGATTTCAGCTGCTCTTTTAAGAGATTTATCTAGACCCCCGGCTATAGATACATGTTTGCCTAAAATCAAATTAATTACTCCTTTGCTTCTAATTCTTTTTTAGCTGCTTTTAGAGATAAGTTAATTCTATCCTGATTATCAATTTCTATAACTTTAACAGGAATTTCATCTCCAACAGATAAAACATCACTAACTTCTTTGATATGTCTGTCAGCAATTTTAGAAATGTGAACTAAACCTTCTTTATTTGGTAGAATTTCAACAAAAGCACCAAAGTTCATGATTCTTTTAACAGTACCTTGATAGATTTCTCCAACTTCTACTTCTTTGGTTAGATTTTCTATCATCTTTTGGGCTTCCTGTCCACTTTCCTGATCATCAGTTAAAATCATAACTGTACCATCATCATCAATATCTATTTGGGCTCCAGTTTTATCGATTATCTCATTAATGGTCTTTCCACCAGGACCAATGACAAAACGGATCTTTTCTGGATTGATCTTCATACTGATCATTGCAGGTGCATTTTCAGAAAGCTCTGGTCTAGGCTCAGCAATAACCTCTAACATTTTATCAAGGATATGCATTCTACCTTTTTTAGCCTTATTTAATGCCTCTTCTAAAATATCCTGAGAAAGTCCTTTAAGCTTCATATCCATCTGTAAAGCAGTAACTCCTTTTTCTGTTCCTGCTACTTTAAAGTCCATATCACCGTGGAAATCCTCAAAGCCCTGAATATCAGATAAAACAACAATCTCATCATCTTTTTTCATAAGTCCCATTGCTATACCAGAAACAGGTGCCTTAATTGGTACTCCAGCATCCATCAAAGCAAGTGTGCTTCCACAAATACTAGCCTGAGAAGATGAACCATTTGATTCAAGAACTTCTGATACGATTCTGATCGTATATGGGAAGTCATCTTTTTCAGGAATAACAGGAAGTAGAGCTTTTTCACCCAGGGTTCCATGACCAATTTCTCTTCTGCCTGGAGAACGCATTGGACTTGTTTCACCTACACAAAAAGATGGGAAATTATAATGGTGCATATATCTTTTTGTTTCTTTTTCTCCTAAGCCAAATAATATCTGTTCATCACTTGATGCACCAAGAGTTAAAACACTTAAGGCCTGAGTTTCTCCTCTTGTAAATACACCTGAACCGTGAGAACGAGGGACAGTACCAACTTCTGCCCAAATTGGTCTTATTTCATCATATTTTCGACCATCAGGACGAATACCATCATCAATTATTAAACTTTTAACCGATTTTTTGATCATATTTTCAAAAGCTAAATTGAGCTGAGAATCAAGTTCTTCATCTTCTTCAGGGTTTAGCTTTTCTTTAACTTCAGTTTTTAAGCTGTTTATTTTTTCACCTCTAGCCTGTTTTTTCTGAATTTGAACAGCTTCTTTTAATCTACCAGCCAAAATATCTTCAACCTCATCGGCCAGCTCAGCCTCAACTGTAGGCTCAACAAATACTTCTTTTTCTTTGCCAGCTTCTTCTCTGATTTTTTGCTGAACTTCAATCATCTTTTGAATTTCTTGATGAGCTAAGTCCATAGCTTCCAAAATAACAGCTTCTTCTACTTCATTTGCACTGGCTTCAACCATCATAATTGCATCTTTAGAACCAGCTACAACTAAATCGAGATCACTATTTTCTCTTTCTTCTTCATTGGGATTGATAATTATCTCTCCATCAACCAAACCTACTTTTACTCCCCCAATTGGTCCATCAAAAGGAATATCAGATATAGTTAAAGCAATTGATGCCCCATTAAGAGCCAGCATTTCTGGATCATGATCATCATCAACAGATAAAATTGTTGCAACTACCTGTACATCTTTTCTATAACCATCTGGGAAAAGAGGTCTAATTGAACGATCAATAACTCTTGCTGCAAGAGTAGCCTCATCACGTGGTCTTCCCTCTCTTCTTAAAACACCACCTGGTATTTTACCGATAGCATATACTCTCTCTTCATAATTAACCATTAAGGGAAAATAATTCATTCCAGGTCTTGGCTCATCCATAGTTGCAGTAACAAGAACTTGTGAATCTCCACTGCGTACCATTACAGAACCATTGGCCTGTTTAGCTAATTTTCCTGTTTCTATGTGAAAATCAGAACCGGCATATTCTAGTGTCCATTCTTTCATATTTTGCCTCCTTTTTTATTTTTTAACATTATATTTAAATAAAGAGCGGGTAAGCCCCGCTCTTTAAAGTGCATTATTAACCGCGAAGTTCTAATCTAGAGATTAAATCACGATAACGCAGAACATCATTATTTTTTAAGTATCTTAATAATTTTCTTCTCTGTCCAACCATTTTTAATAAACCTCTTCTAGAATGATGATCATTTTTATGTTCCTTTAAATGATCAGTCAATTGAGAAATTCTAGCAGTTAAAAGAGCAACTTGTACTTCTGGAGATCCTGTATCTCCTTCTTCTAATTGATATTCTTGAATGATTTCTTCTTTTTTAGCTTTACTTAACATTGAAAATTCACCTCCTGAATTATTAATTCGGCATAAGCCAAGAATACGGCGGAGAATCGCAATCCTAGCAAATGCTAATTTAAAACTTTCCTTTTAATTTTAACATAAAATATTTCTGGTGTAAAGAACATCCTTACGCATTTGTTCTTTTAAATCTTCTACATCAGCAAATTCTTTTTCGGGACGAATATATTCGATTAAATCAACACAGAGTCTTTTTTGGTAGAGCTTATCCTTAAAATCTAAGATAAAGATTTCAAAGCTGGTATCTCTATCCTTAAAAGTTGGATTATCACCAATATTGGCAGCCCCACAATATCGTTTCCCTTTATAGTGTACTTCAACTGCATAGACTCCAAAAGGGGGCTGAACATAATTACTTTCCAGCTTTAAATTTGCAGTAGGAAAACCGAGTTTTCTCCCAATTTTTTTTCCATGGACTACCCTTCCACAGATCTGAAATGGTCTTCCTAAAAGTTCTTCAGCTTTATCTAACTTACCTTTTTGCAGCAGATTTCTTATTCTGGTACTGGAAATCCTATCTTCATTGGCATTAAGCTGAGAAATGATATTAGTTTTAAAATTATAAATTTCAGCCAGTTTATTTAATATCTCTACATTAGCCTCATTATTTTTTGCAAAGCGAAAATCACTTCCGACAACTACGGTATCCACTTTCAGTTCTTTAGTTAAAATATTTTCAACAAATTCAACCGCATTTAGATTGGCAAAATCCTCATCAAATTTTTGTTCAAAATAATAGTCTAAGCCCATATCATCTAAGATAGAAATTTTTTGTTTTCTTGAAACTAAGGCTGGAGGTGGGCTTTGATTTGGAATGATTTCTAAAGGATGAGGATTAAAGGAAAGAACTGCAGAGGGTTTTTGCTGCATTTTTGCACTTTCTATACATTTTTCAATTATTAATTGATGTCCTTTGTGTAAACCATCAAAAGCACCAATAGCAATCACAGGCTTATTTTCTCTAAATTTATCATAATTTTCACTAGTTATTATCTGCATTCAAAAGTCCTCCAGTCTAATCCATTAGCAAATTTATATTTAAAAAAAATATTATATAAAAACCTTAACTGGTTGATAGATTTGATAATCATCTTTAGTTGTAAATTTTGCAATTGCTAAAAATCTCCCTGCTTCAGAAAAGCAGAGAAAATCTTCTTCTAATTCTAGATTTAACTCAGATTCTACAAAATCTTTTGCTAATAAATAATTACCGTTTTCGATTCTAAAAAATGAAGAATCTTTGACAGTATATTCAGCCAAATCAAGTGGCTCTTCCGGAGTTAATAATATTTCACTGCCCTTTTCTTCTAAGTCTTCAATAGTAACAGCAGTTTCGATTTTAAATGGTCCACTTTGAGTCCTTAAAAGAAAAGTCATAACTCCACAGCTATTAAGTGATTCAGCAATATCTCTAACCAGAGCTCGAATATAGCAGCCTCTGGAAACCTCAACTTCAAAGCGAATTATCGGTAGAGAGATTTCCAAGATAGAAAGTGAAAAAACTTCTATCTCTCTGGCTTCTCTCTCAACTTCAATTCCCTTTCTGGCCAATCTATATAAGCGCTTACCCTGATGATGAAGAGCAGAATACATAGGTGGAACTTGCTGACTTTTACCTTCGAATTTGCTGATCTCTCTTAGAACATCAGCTTGACTTAATTTATTCCACTTTAAATCTTCACGAATTACTTTTCCATCAAGATCAAGGCTGTCAGTAGTTTTGCCTAATTTCATTTCACAGATGTAGCTTTTTTTACTGTCATCTAGAAAAGGAATAGTTTTGGTTGCTTTACCAAAACATACAGCTAAAACACCGGCTGCTGCTGGATCAAGAGTGCCGGTATGACCTGCTTTTTTTTCATCCAATATTCTACGTAATGTTTTGATAAAATAGCCTGATGAAATACCAGGTGGTTTTATGATATTCGCAGTACCATTAAACATGCTTTTTAGCCACCTCTACAACTTCTTTGATAGCTGTCTCTAGATCTTTTTCTACTGTTGCTCCGGCAGCCCTTGGATGACCACCACCATTGAATTGAGAGGCTATTTCATTTACTTTTGCATAAAAATTAGAACGCAGACTTACTTTGATTTTTTCCTTTTCTTCCTCGGTAAATAAGATACCAATTTCTACATCTTCAATATCTCTAGCCTGATTTACCAATCCTTCTGTATAATCTGTTCCAGCTTCATGCATCATATCTCTGCTTACATAGAGCCAGGCTATTTTGCCGTCTTCACTTAATTTCAGAGTAGAAAGGACAAGACCTCTTAACACTATCGCCTTATAGCTTACAGTGCCAAAGATTTCTTTATTAATCCTATAAATATCTACTCCACTTTCAACTAAATCGGCTAAAACCCTTAAAACATCAGCGCTGGTATTTTCATACCTTAAAGCTCCAGTATCTGTAATGATAGCTGTTGCAAGAGGAGTACCAATCTCTAATGGTATATCTTCCTCAAGAAGTTCTTTAACAATAGCATAGATCATTTCTCCAACCGCAGCCTTAGTTGAATCAACAAGGTTGATTTTAGCAAAATGGCTGTTATCTTGATGATGATCAATATTTATAATGTATTTAGCAGAATCAATAATTTCTTCTGCCAGATCTACTCTTTCTAGATTACCTGAATCAAGTGCGATTAATATATAATTTGAGTCAATTTCTTTTTTCAATTGCTCAAAATCATCATAATATTCTTCACTCTCTAAATCTAAAAAAGAAAAAGGAGCCAGAGTATCTCGATTAAAATAAGCTCTGGCACTTTTATTTTTCTTTCTTAACAGCCTTGTTAAAGCAGTTACTGATCCAATACAATCTCCATCAGCACCTACATGGCCTGCAATCAAGAAATTATCTTCTTTATTTAAGATTTCTATTATTTGCTTAATTTCCTTCTGCATCAGAGTCAGACTCCTTTAGCTCTCCTGATTCTTTGAGGTCATTGATTATTTCAGAAATATGAACACCCTGTTCAATAGAATCATCATATCTAAAGATAATCTCAGGTGTATGATGGATCTTTATTCTTTCCCCAACCAGCTTTCTAATATAACCGGTCGCTCTTTCAAGACCTTCCATGGTTTCTTCTTTTTCTTTATCACTGCCGAAGACACTGATAAATACTTTGGCATGTCTTAAATCTCCACTTACCTTTACATCAGTTACTGAAACAAAGGCAATTCTGGGATCTTTCATCTCTCTTAGTATTATCTGACTGATTTCTTCTTTTAATAGTTCTCCAACTCTAATAGCTCTTTTTTTTGTCATTTTTTTTCACCTCTATAAGGATCTTTTAATCTCCCTATAAGTATAGAATTCAATAATATCTCCTTCTTTGATATCATTGTAATTTTCGATTCCAATTCCACATTCATAGCCTTCTTTTACTTCTCTAACATCATTTTCGAATCTTTTTAGAGAAGAAATTGTACCTTCATGGATTACAACACCATCTCTAATCAGACGGGCATCATAATTTCTGTTTACATGTCCATCAGTTATATATGAACCAGCGATTATACCTACATCAGGCACCTTAAAGGTTGCTCTAACTTCTGCTCTTCCTGTAACTTCTTCTTTTAGCTCTGGATCAAGCAGACCGGCCATCGCATCTTTAATATCTTCAAGTGCTTTGTAAATAACCCTATAAGTTCTAATATCAACCTGTTCTTTTTCTGCAACTTTTAAAGCATTATTATCAGGTCTAACATTAAAGCCAATAATAATTGCATTAGAAGCACTGGCCAGGTTAACATCAGTTTCATTTACTCCACCAACACCGGTGTGAATAACATTTACAGTTACTTCATCAGTCCCAAGTCGTAATAATGAAGCTCTTAAAGCCTCAATTGAACCCTGAACATCAGCTTTAATGATGATATTTAATTCTTTAACTTCACCTTCCTGAATCTGTTTGTAAAGATCTTCAAGAGAAACTTTAGCATCCTGCTGAATTTCCTGCTGTCTTTTTTCTGCCTGTCTATCAGCAGCAACATTTTTAGCTTTTTTCTCATCTTCTAAAACCTGAACAAAATCACCAGCATTAGGGACATCATTTAAACCTAAGACCTCAACTGCTGTTGAAGGTCCGGCTGCTTCAATATTCTCTCCAAATTCATCAAACATAGCTCTAACTCTACCACAGGTTAAACCTGCTAAAAGGGTTTCTCCTACTCTAAGTGTACCGTTTTTGACCAGTACAGTTGCAACTGGACCTCTACCCTTATCAAGCTCAGCTTCGATGACAACACCTTCAGCAAGGCGGGTTGGATTTGCTTTCAGCTCTTCCATTTCTGAAACCAGAATTATCATTTCAAGTAATTCATCAATATTGGTTTCCTGAAGGGCCGATACATTTACACAAATTGTATTGCCTCCCCAGTCTTCTGGAACCAAACCATATTCGGTTAATTCCTGTTTAACCCTTTCTGGTTGGGCATTGGCTTTATCAATTTTATTGATTGCCACAATAATCGGAATCCCAGCAGCTTTAGCATGGTTAATTGCCTCTTCTGTTTGAGGCATAATACCATCATCAGCAGCTACAACTAAAATAGCGATATCTGTTAGCTGAGCTCCTCTAGCTCTCATTGCTGTAAAAGCTTCATGACCAGGTGTATCGATAAATGTTATTTTTTTGTCATCTATTTCTGCCTGATAGGCACCAATATGCTGGGTAATTCCACCAGCTTCACTTCCAGCTACTGCAACTCTGCTTTTTCTAATTACATCAAGCAGAGTAGTTTTTCCGTGGTCAACATGACCCATTACTGTAACTATCGGTGGTCTTGCTTCAAGGTCTTCTTCTTTATCTTCAATTTCAGGTCCGATCCGCATTGATTTAATTTCTTCTTCTTCACTTTTGATTTTAATCTTGATATCTAATTCAGCAGCTAATAATTCTAGAGTATCTTGATCAAGGTTCTGGTTTACATTAGCCATTACTCCAAGATTCATTAACTCTACAATTATATTATTAGCCTGTTTATCAATTTTTTCAGCAAACTCTTTAACAGTTATTGGAGTTTCTATTTCTACTGCCTCTAAAGCTTCAGCTGCTTCTGAATCAGCTTCCTCGTTCATTTCTGATTCTTTTATTTCCTCAGCTGCTTCAGTTTCTGTTATTTCTTCTGCTGTTTCCTCATCTTCTTTATACATTGCTTTAACTAGATCTGCTGTTTCTTCTGTAATTGTACTCATATGACTTGAAACTTCAACTCCCAAGTCATCTAATATATCTAATAGTTCTTTACTATCTTTATCCAGCTCTTTAGCTAGATTATAAATTCTAATTTTTCCCATACTTGCACCTCCAAAATATTCTGTTGTTAATTAATCATGTTTAATCTCCTCCGAAATTTTTTCATAAATTTCATCGGTAATTTCAAATTTCAAAGCTTTTTCGAGTGAATTCTTCTCTACAGCTTTATCAAAACATTCCATATTAGGACAGAGATAGGCACCTCTTCCTGGTGTTCTTCCACCTGGATCAACCAGGATCTCTCCTTTATTATTAACCACTCTTAATAATTCTATTTTATCTCTTCTGGCACCACAACCTACACATTTACGAATAGGGCTTCTTTTCTGCAATCTCAATCCTCCTTAAATTATTTTAATCTCTTTAAATTATTTTTTATTCAAGCTCTTTTGCTTGATCATCAGCTTCTAATTCTTCACTTTCCATTTCAGCACTTTCTTCAAACTCACTTAAACTTTCTTCTAATTCTTGAGCACTTTTTTCTATTTCTGCAGCTTTTTTTTGAGCTTTAGCTGTTTCAGATTCTTTTTTGATATCAACCTTCCAACCGGTTAATTTTGCAGCAAGTCTGGCATTTTGACCTTCTTTACCAATTGCAAGTGAAAGCTGAAAGTCAGGGACAACTACTTCTGCAATTTTATCTGATTTATTGATTTTTACATCGATTACCTCAGCAGGATTTAAAGCATTAGCTACAAAAACTTCTGGTGATTCATCCCATTTTACAATATCAATTTTTTCTCTATTCAACTGTTCAACAACAGCCTGTACCCGCATTCCTTTAGGACCTACACAGGCACCAACTGGATCAACCTGTTTATCTTTGCTTGCTACTGCCATCTTAGAACGCTGACCTGCTTCTCTGGCAACAGCTTTAATTTCAACCAGTCCCTGAAAAATTTCTGGAACTTCAATCTCAAATAATCTTTTTAAAAGACCAGGGTGAGTACGAGAAACTAAAATTCTCGGACCTTTACTGGTACTGCTTACTTCTACTACATAAAGTTTAATTCTTTTACCTATTTCATATTTTTCACCAGCTATCTGTTCAGATGGTGGTAAAAGGGCTTCAGTTTTACCCATGTCGATTAAAATATTGTCATTGTGAAAACGCTGAATTGTACCAGTAATTAACTCATCTTCTTTTTCTTTAAACTGGTCATAAATCACATCTCTTTCTGCTTCCCTAATCCGCTGCATAACAACTTGTTTGGCGGTTTGGGCAGCAATCCTGCCAAAATTACCAGGTGTAACCTCAATTTCTGCAATATCACCGACCTTATATTTGCTGTCGATTTTTTCGGCTTCTTCTAGAGATATTTCAGTGTTTTCATTTTCTACTTCTTCTACAATTTCTTTACGAGAATATACTTTAACTTCCCCAGCTTCTGCAGAAATATCAACTCTTACATTATCTTTAGAACCAAAATCTTTTTTGTAGGCAGAAACTAAGGCAGTTTCAATTGCGTCAAGCAGTACTTCTTTTGAAATACCTTTATCTTTTTCTATATCATCCAGGGCTTGAATGAATTCTACATTCATGCTAATCCCCCCTCTAATTATTAAATTTCAAATGTCAAATTAACTCTTGCTATCAAATCATCGTCTAAATCGATTTCATTACCATTTCTTAAATCTATTTTAATTTTACCATCTTGATAGTCTTTTAAAATACCAATAAATTCTTTCTGACCATCTATTTTCTTAAAGGTTTTAACTGCAATTAATTCTCCCTGAAAACGTTCGAAATCTTCTTTTGTTTTAAGCGGTCTTTCCAGACCTGGAGAAGATACTTCAAGTATATAGCTTTTATCGATCGGATCTTCTTCATCTAAGATCACACTTAAAGCTCTACTTACTTTTTCACACTCTTCAATTGTTAATTCTCCCGCTTTATTTTCAAGAAAAACTCTTAGTATCCAGTCACTTCCTTCTTTTAAAAATTCCACATCAACTAAAGTTAAATTTTCATTATGGGCAATTGGAAGTACAAACTCTGTTACTAAATCAGCAACTTTTCCCAAATAAAACACCCCACTTTCTTAATATTTAATTTTTATTTTAAGCAAAAAACATTATTTAGCTTTACTATAATAAAAGAGTGGGAAAATAACCCCCACTCCTAATCAACAAAACTATTTTATCAGAACTCTTTCCTTTATAATTCTATCACAGCTTATTTTTACTTGCAAGTTTAAATTGCTGAATAGTTGAAGCTATTTATTGAACAAGGAGAGCTGATTTTTTTCTGGGAGTTCAGCCAAAGAACCATGTTCTTTTAAAATCTCGATAACTGTTTTTGTTAAACAGGTTCGATTGGAAAGCTCTTCTATTGAAGTAAAATCTGATTTCTCTCTTTCTATAACAACACTTTCTGCTGCACTAGCACCTAAACCCTGTAAACTTATTAGTGGAGCAAGCAGTTTATTTTCACCAAGGTGCTGGAATTTTACTGCCTTAGACTTATAGATGTCTACAGCTAAAAACTCTATTCCTCTCAGCATTGCTTCTAAAACAATTTTTAATACCTTTAAAGTTCCACTTTCTTTACTAGTAATATCATTGCCCTTAGCTTCGAGTTCTTTGATTTTTTCAATAACCTTTGCTTTACCATTACAGGCCAGCTGAGCATCAAAATCATCTGCTTTAATAGAAAAATAAGTGGTATAAAAAGCTGCAGGATGATGTACCTTAAAATAGGCGATCCGATATGCCATCATAACATAAGCTGCTGCATGAGCTTTAGGGAACATATATTTAATCTTTTTACAGGAATCTATATACCATTCAGGGACATTTTTCTCCCGCATCAATTTTTCTTCCTCTTCTGAAAGACCTTTACCTTTACGAACCTTTTCCATAATTTTAAAGGCTTGAGAAGGTTCAATGTTTTTATTAATGAGATAGTTCATAATATCATCTCTAACAGAAATAACTTCAGATAATTTAGCTTTACCTTTTTTGATCAGTTTTTGAGCATTATTTAACCAGACATCAGTTCCATGGGAAAGACCACTGATTCTGACCAGTTCAGCAAAGCTGCTGGGTCTCGTATCTCTCAGCATCTGCTGGACAAAAAAAGTACCAAACTCTGGTATACCCAGAGTTCCAATATCTGTTCCTAAAACTGCAGGGTCTACCCCTAATTTTTCAGTACTAGAAAAAATACTCATTGTTGCCTGATCATCTAAGGGAATAGTTTTAGGTTCAATCCCTGTCATATCTTCTAGCATTTTTAAAGAGGTAGGATCATCATGACCCAGTAAATCCAGTTTTAATATTCTACCACTAATTGAGTGATAGTCAAAATGAGTAGTTCTAATATCAGTTTCCTGATCATTAGCAGGGTGCTGAATAGGTGTGAAATCAAAAATATTTTTGCTTTTAGGAACAATCATCAAACCACCCGGATGCTGACCGGTGGTCCTTCTGACTCCTGTACAGCCTTTAACCAATCTATCTATTTCAGCTCTTTTGACCTCAATCCCTCGATCATCAAGGTAGTTTTTAACAAAGCCAAAAGCAGTTCTATCTGCAATAGTAGAAATAGTTCCCGCTTTATAGACATAGTCTCTGCCAAAATAATCTTCTGTATAGCGATGAATCTTAGTCTGATATTCTCCGGAAAAATTAAGGTCAATATCAGGTACCTTATTACCTTCAAACCCCATGAATACTTCAAAAGGTATATCAAAGCCATCTTTAATATATTGAGCTCCACATTCACATTTTTTATCTTCTAAATCAATTCCACTTCCTATTGACTCAGAATCTACAAATTCAAAATTAGAACATTGAGGACAGCGATAATGGGGTGGTAGAGGATTAACTTCGGTAATCCCGGTCATTGTCGCCACAAAGGAGGAACCTACAGAACCTCTTGAACCCACCAAATAGCCGTCATCTAAAGATTTTTTAACCAGTTTGTGGGCTATTAAATAAATAACGGCAAAACCATTTTCTATTATAGAACTCAGTTCTTTTTCTAACCTATCAATAACCAGTTGAGGTAATTGCTCACCATAATACTGATGTGCTTTTTGATAGGCCATTGCTCTGATTTCCTCTTCTGCTCCTTCTATTTCAGGAGTAAAGAGTCCATCAGGGATAGGTTGTATGTCCTCTATTTCAGCTAATATTTTATTGGGATTATCGATTACAACTTCTCGGGCGGTTTCTTGATCAAAATAGTTAAATTCAGCCAGCATCTCTTCAGTTGTCCGATAATATAAAGGGGGCTGATTTTCTGCATCGGCAAAGTTTTGTCCAGCCTGTAAGATCTCCCTAAATATACTATCCTTTGGCTCCAAAAAGTGAGCATCTGTTGTAGCTACAACCGCTTTATTTAATTCCTGCCCTAATTGATAAATTTTCTTGTTAATATTGATCAGATCTTCTCTGCTATTTACTTTGTCTGGTATCAAAAACTCATTATTTCCCAGCGGCTGTAATTCAAGATAATCATAAAGTTTGGCGATTTTTTTAATTTCATTTTTTGGCCTGTTATTGATAAATGCCTGATAGATCTGACCTGATTCACAGGCAGAGCCAATTAATAGACCTTCTTTATGCTGTAGTAGTTTGCTTTTTAAAATTCTGGGTTTACGATAAAAATTATCAAGATGAGAAATAGATACTAGTTTATAGAGATTTTTTAATCCCTTTTTATTTTTAGCTAATAAAACTGCATGAAAAGGTCTTAAATCTTTCCAATCTATTTTTGAAATATAATTATTAATATCTTTAAGTTGATTCCATCCGTCTTCCTTGATAATAGCTAAAAGCTTTTTAAGTATTTCTGCTGTTGCCTCTGCATCAGCTAATGCTCGGTGGTGATCATCAAGTTCAATCGAAAAATAGTCAGCTAAGGTATTTAATTTATAATTTTTGCTGTCTTTAATAAGGGCTCTGGATAAAGCAAGGGTATCTAAAACACTATATTCATCCCGCTTAATTTGCAGTTTCTGCAGAGCGGTTCTTAAAAAACCATAATCAAAGTCTGCATTATGGGCAACCAGTACACCATCACCAATAAATTCAATAAAATCTTTAATCACTGCTTTTAATTTAGGAGCATCAGCAATCATTTCTGATTTAATTCCGGTAATCTCAGTTATTTTTGCAGGTACCTCTTTTTCGATATTGATAAAACTTTCAAATTCAGCTATTTTTTTACCTGCTTTAATTTTAACTGCTCCGATCTCAATAATTTCATGTTGAGATGGATTTAAACCGGTTGTTTCTAAATCAAAAACTACAAATTCTGTCTGCTCTATTTGAGCAGGGTAAGGATTGTTGATTATTGGTTCTCCATCATCAACTAAATATGCTTCTAAACCATAGATGATTTGAACATCATGTTTCTGGCCAGCCTGATAAGCATCGGGAAAGGCCTGGACAACACCATGGTCAGTAATTGCAACTGCCTTGTGGCCCCAGTCTGCAGCTCTTTTTACAAGTTTTTTAACATTCATCACACAATCCATAGAGCTCATCTGGGTATGTAAATGCAGATCAACTCTTTTTTGGGGGGCATTATCTTCTCTAGATTTCTTAGTAATTTTCATTAAATCATTGAAGATAATATTCCATTCTTTGCTGTAAGGGTCAAAAGAAACCTTACCCCTTAACTTAATCCTGTCTTCAGCAGTCAAACTGTCTAAAAACGGAACTCTTTTATCACTGAATGTTTTGGCAGAAATAGAGCTGTCATAATCAGTAATTTTTAAAATATATAAATAACTGCCATTACGAGTTTGTTTAAAGTCAATATCAAAGAGATCTGCTTCAATAACAACCTTAGGGATCTCACTATTTAATTCTTTTATTTCATGGCTTTTAGCAGCTCTTATTACTCTTCCATAATTCTTTTTAGCTTTGAGCTTGGCAGAAGAATTTCCTTCTGCTTTCTGTCTGCTTTTATTTTTAAGTTTATTTTTATTTTTAATCTTTTCGGCTACAATATCATTATTATCATCGATTTCAGCTAAAAAATTACCATTATGAATACTGATAGCTTTAATTTCATGCAAATATTTTTTTATGGTGTTTTCTAAAAAATCTTTTACCTTTGCTTGCGATAATTTTTTATAAGCTACCTTTGTTTCTAATTTAATATTTAAATGATCAGCATCTAGATATAGTTTAGCTCTCTGCAGCCAATTAGATTTAAAAGAAAATTTTCTTTTAAAGTCCTTAATAATCTGAGGCCAGACTAAAAATAGTTCTTCTTTTAAACTCAGGTCACTAATTACTTTAAGTTTATAGTCAGCAGTTAAACTTAATTCTGCCTGCAGCTCTTTTTTAATCTTAGTTGGTTGATTTTTATTAGCTATACAATAAATAATCTTTTTTTGTTCATCACAAATTAAATATTTATAGCTATTATTTTGTTTGTTATTTAGTGATAAAGCTTTGATCATCATTATTCCTCCAAATAAAAGCCAAAAGCAATCTATTATTTAAGTCAAAAGCAGAATGCAATTAAGAAATATCAGCCATTAATTCGGCAACTTTTTCTTTTAAATCAGCTAAATTAAGCTTTAATTTTTGATTATTTTCTCTTATCATTGCTTCAACTTCTCCATTTTCTAGAGAACGTGAACCGATGGTTAAACGAAGTGGGATACCAATTAACTCTGAATCATTAAATTTAACTCCTGCTCTTTCTTTACGATCATCAAGCAGTACTTCCCAGCCTTCAGCCTTAAGTTCCTGATAAATTGCTTCAGATTTTTCAGCAACAGCTTCATCATTACCCAAAGCTAAAATAATAATTTGATAAGGAGCAATAGCTTTCGGCCAGATAATACCATATTGATCATTATTTTGTTCTATGGCAGCTGCTACAAGTCTGGTTATTCCAATCCCATAGCTTCCCATGACTATTGGCTGAGTTCTACCATTTTCATCTAAATAACTTGCTCCCATATTTTCACTATATTTTGTGCCCAATTTAAAAATATGGCCAACTTCGATCCCTGCTTTAATATTTAAAGTGCCAGCTTGACACTCTAAACAGCCTTCACCATCTTTAACTAAACGCAGGTCTGCGAATTCCTCTACCTCAAAATCTCTATTTATATTAACATTTTTAAAATGGTAGTCCTTTTGATTAGCACCTGTTACAGCCCCTCTGATATTTTTTAAGCGCTGATCAGCAACTACTCTAATCCCAGCTAAATCAACAGGTCCTATAAAACCAGCTGTACTCTTAAATAATTCTGCAAATTCTTCTTCCTCAGCAGCTCTCAATTGATCAGCTGCTAAATGATTTTTTAATTTAATTTCATTGAGCTCATCTTCTCCAGATAGCAGGGCCAAAACAGCTTCTTCATCTGCTACCATCGCCACAGCTTTAATCATCCTTGCTGCAGGGAGATCTAGATAAGCTTCCAGTTCAGCAATTGTTTTTATCTCAGGAGTATGTATTTTTTCTATCTCAGCTTCTGATTCAAAATCAATCATTTCTTTTTCAGCAGCAGCCCTTTCTACATTAGCAGCATAACCACAGCTGTCACAAAATGCAATTTGATCTTCACCAGAATCAGCAAGAACCATAAATTCATGGGAATCTTTACCACCCATTGCCCCTGTATCAGCTTCTACTGCTACTGCATCAAGACCACATTCGGCAAAGGTTTTTTCATAAGCTTCATACATAGCCTGATAACTTTTATCAAGTCCTTCATAATCGATATCAAGGCTGTAGGCATCTTTCATAATAAATTCGCGACCTCTCATAACTCCAAAGCGAGGTCTAATTTCATCTCTAACCTTTGTTTGAATTTGATAAAGATTTAAAGGAAGATCTTTATAAGAACGTATTTCATCTTTAATTAAATCTGTTACCACTTCTTCATGAGTTGGTCCTAAACAATATTCTCTATCTTTGCGGTCGGTTAGCTTCATCATCAAAGGACCAAATTTATCCCACCTTTTAGAATCCTTCCAGATTTGAGCAGTCTGGACAATGGGGAGCAGTACTTCCTGAGCACCACTGGCATCCATATGCTTTCTGGTTATATTTTCAACTTTCTTAATCACCTTATAACCTAAGGGAAGGTAAGAATAAATACCAGCCGAATGATTCCTCATTAAACCAGCTCTTAACATCAACTTATGACTGGTTATCTCTGCTTCAGCCGGATCTTCTTTTAAAGTAGGTAAGTATAAATTTGACATGCGCATCTTTATCACTCCTGCATTAAAAATATTTATTTTTAAAGTTTATTTATTTCTTTTAATAATTCTTCTAAGATATCTTCTTCTTTAACTTTTTTGATGATTTTTCCCTTTTTAAAAATTAAAGCCTCTTTTTTTCCACCTGCTATACCAATATCTGCCTCTTTAGCTTCTCCAGGTCCATTAACAGCACAGCCCATTACGGCAATGCTAATATCTTTCGCGATTGCTGCAGTTTCTCTTTCTACTTTTTGAGCTAAAGAAATCAAATCTATTTCAGTCCTCCCACAGCTGGGACAGGAAATTATTTCAACCCCTCTTTTTCTCAGGCCCAGAGATTTTAAAATCTCCCAGGCAACCTTAACTTCTTCTAAAGGAACTCCAGTTAAAGAGACCCTTAAAGTATCTCCATAACCTCTAGTTAATAGAGAGGCTATACCTGCTGCAGATTTAATACTTCCCTTCCAGGGGGTTCCTGCTTCGGTAATCCCAATATGAAAAGGATAATCAACTTTTTTGGCTATTAAATCATAGGCTTCGATTGTTGTTTTAATATTACTTGATTTTAAAGATATAACAATCTCATAAAATTGATTAGCTTCTAAAATTCTAATATTTCTCATTGCACTCTCTACAAGTGCTTCTGCAGTTGGCCCACCATATTTTTCTAAAAGTTCATTTTCTAGAGAACCAGAGTTACTGCCAACTCGAATCGGAATATTTTTTTCCTTGGCAGCTAAAGCAACTGCAGTAATCTTTTCTTTGCTGCCGATATTACCGGGATTGATTCTTAAAGCATCAACCCCATTTTCAATGGCCTTTAAAGCCAGTCTGTAGTCAAAGTGTATATCAGCAACCAGTGGAATTTCAATTGCTTTTTTGATCTCTTTTAAGGCCTCTGCTGCCTTTAAATTAGGCACAGCAACCCTTATAATCTCACAGCCAGCTGCAGACAATTCTTTAATCTGCTTAACAGTTTCTTCTCTATTTTCTGTTTTAGTATTACACATTGACTGCACAGAAATAATTGAATCTCCACCAACAGCCTGTTCGCCAAAAAATACTTTTTTAGATTTCCTTCTCTTATACATAAGCCACCTCTTCTAAGAATGAAGAAATTTAGTTAAAAGAAACTTCTCATAACATCTCTGTAAATTATAAATACCATTAACATCAGTAGAATAGCAAAACCTACTAAATGAACATAACTTTCTTTTTCTGGATCTACAGGTTTACCTCTCACCAGCTCCACAAGTATAAAGCTGATTCTACCTCCATCTAAAGCTGGAAAAGGTAGGAGATTAATAATACCTAAATTGATAGAAATTATTGCAGTCCAGTTTAAAACATTTATAATACCTACCCTGGCAGCCTGTCCAATAATAGAGGCGATCATCACCGGACCTCCAATATCTTCAGCAGAGCGGGTACTTATCATCTGTGCAAAACCGGCAATGGTCATCCTAAATATTTGCCCGGTCTGAACAACACCCAG
This sequence comes from Halanaerobium polyolivorans, assembly GCF_020711195.1. Taxonomy (GTDB): domain Bacteria; phylum Bacillota; class Halanaerobiia; order Halanaerobiales; family Halanaerobiaceae; genus Halanaerobium; species Halanaerobium polyolivorans. Next base: position 114,897 of record NZ_JAJFAT010000001.1, on the reverse strand, counting down.
GCTAACAGCCTGAAAAACCCCCACATTTTCCCTTACTAACTGGGGATAAATACCGATAACTCCTCCATCAACTTCATCACTGCTGACAGGTGTTATGCTCAAGCTATTAATGCTCTCATTTCTTTGATATCTAATCGTAATTTCTCTGCCTTCATTTTCATGAATCAAAGCAGCCATCTCTTCCCAGCTTTCTACTTCGGTGCCATCAATGGCTAATATTCTATCATTGGCTCTTAAACCAGCTTCTGCTGCAGGCTGTTCGGGAATTACTTCACCTAAAACAGCTTCTCCTGTAACTGAAGTTGGAACTCCAAAAATAGAAAAAGCAAAAATGAAAATTAATAAAGCTAATAAAAAGTTCATGATCGGACCCATCAATATTACTGCAAGCCTTGTTAAAGCAGATTTTTGGGTAAATAATCTCCCATCTTCTTTTGCTTTAGCATAGATTTCTTTTTCTTTTTCATCCATCGATTCATCAGCTGGAAACTCTCCTACCATATTACAAAATCCACCTAAAGGAATTGCTCTGATAGAATAGAGTGTTTCTCCAACCTTTTTATATATTAATTTAGGACCAAAGCCAAGTGCAAATTCTGAAACCATGATCCCCGATTTTTTTGCAGTAATATAATGACCGAACTCATGAATAAATACGAGCACACCCAGTACCACTATAAAAGATATAATTGTTAAAATCATTCTCTAATTACCTCCACTGCCAGAATACTGGCAAAACTTTAAACTACTCTCTATTTTAAAATCAAACAGCTATTAATCTCTAATATTTACTAATTCAGAATCAGTTACTGCTTTAATAATGACCAAAAATGTTGGACCAACTACAAAACCAATTGCACCTAAAATTCTAAACCCAGCAAACAAAGCGATCATAGTTGCCAGAGGATGAACCCCTAAGTTCTCTCCCATTATTTTTCCTTCTGAAGCCGATCTCACTCCTGCTAAAAATAAATGTAATAAAAAAAGCGAAAAAGCCTGAGCAAAATTACCATATATAATCGATACAACTATCCAGGGATAAAAGAGTAAGGCCGGACCAATAATCGGTATAAGGTCCAGGATAGCTGCAGTAACTCCAATAATTACTGCATATTCGAAACCCATCAAATTAACTCCAACCCCAGCTATTGTACCACTTATAGTAATCAAAATTAATAAAGCTCTAATATAGCCAACCGCAGATACATTTAATTGTTTAAAAACATTGGCGATTTTAGGCTTAACATCTTCAGGAAAAAGATTAACCAAAAATGATTTAATATCATCCCTGTCCCTGCTGATAAAAAATGTAGCAATAAAGGAGATAAAAAGGATCATAAATACACTTGGCAATCTAGTTAACATTTCTAAAATATTATTGATAATTGAGATCATTGCATCTCTAATTCCATTATAAAGAAGTTGAATATTGGCTCGAATAGATTCCCGAACCGCTTCAGAAACCTCCCAGCTTTCAAGTAAATATTCTAACTGCTGGTTTTGTTCTGCCAACCACTGGATTTGAGCATCGATAGTTCTAAAGTCCGGTAGATTACGCAGTAGTCTATTTAATTCAAGATATATTTGAGCTCCACCGATAATAATAAAGCTCGCTAAAATAACCACAACCAGAAGCAGAACAATTAAAACCGAAAAGCCTCTGTGAATTGGTATTTTTTCATCCAAAAAGTCAACAATTGGATTAATTAAACTTGCTATTACTGCTGCTATAATAAAGGGTGTAAAGTAAATAAATATATGCCTTAAAAAAAACAAGGCAAAAACCAAAAATAGCAGCATTAAAAAATATTTACTGTACCAGTTTTTAATATTCATTTAGTTCACCACCATTAAAATATAAAGAAAATAATAAGTTAGTGGAGCAGTAAAGATAAAACTATCAAATCTATCTAAAATACCACCATGACCGGGAATAATGCTTCCCGTATCTTTAACTTTAAAATCTCTTTTCAGACATGATTCAAATAAATCACCCATAATGGCTACCAGAGGAAAAATAAGTGAAAATAGCAGCCAATAGAGATTAAAAAAATCAAAAAACAAAGTAACAGAAAGAATAAATATAACAGAAGTAGCTATTCCCCCAACTGCACCAGCAACAGTTTTGTTAGGACTGATCACAGGTGCCATAGCTTTTTTACCAAATTTCATACCTATAAAATAGGCACCACTATCTGTCAGCCAGGTAGCAATTAAGACAAACCAGAGAGCTGAAGTATTAAAAAATGGCCCTATTGTAAAATCACGTAAAAAGATGGCAAATGATAATCCACCAGCAATATAAATTAAACCAAAAAATTGATAGGAGATATTTTTAACAAATAACCCCTCTTCATAAAAATAAATATTATATGAATAAAGTAAAATAATAATAATAAATAAAATAATTCCATAAGGTAAATGTCTATAATCATTGCTCAGCAAAAAGCTGTTAAAAACTACTAAAACACCCGAAGCATTTAAAATAAATTTTAGCAGAGTTGATTCAACTTCCAACATTCTCCAATACTCTTGGAGACCAAGCAGTGCTATTGCAGAAACGGTTAAAAAGAAAATAAAAGAACCAGAAAAAACTAAAATTACTAAAATGATTATTCCAATAATAGAGCTTATAATTCTTTTTTTAAGCATCTTTATCACCATCATTTAGGCCGCCAAATCTTCGCTCGCGTTTTTTAAAATCTTTTAAAGCTATCTCAAAATCTTCTTCTTTAAAATCCGGCCAATATTTATCTGTAAAATATAATTCTGCATAGGCAGCCTGCCAGAGTAAAAAATTACTTAAACGTTTTTCCCCACCTGTTCTAATCAATAATTCAATATCTTTTAAATCCTGCTGATATAAATAATTTGCAAAATCATCACAGTTTAATTCAGCCAGCTCAACTTGATTTTCTCTACAGTCAAGCACAAGTTTTTTGGCAGCATCAACTATCTCAGCTCTGCCTCCATAATTAAAGGCAATATTTAAAATAAGCTCAGTATTTTTTTGAGATTTTTTTTCTATTAACTCTATCTCTTTAACCAGCTTTTTTGATAACATATCTTTTCTACCTAAAAAGTTGATTTTTACACCTTTATCAAGCAGTTCATCAACTTCTTCCCGCATCGTTTTTCTCATCAAAGCAAGTAAAAAGTTAACCTCTGATTTTGGTCTTTTCCAGTTTTCTGTGGAAAAAGCATAAACTGTCAAAGATTTAATATTTTTTTTGGCAGCATATTTAACTATTTTTTTTAAGGTTTTCACACCCTCTTTATGGCCTTCACGCCTCGCTAGATTTCTTTTTTTTGCCCAGCGGCCGTTACCATCCATAATTATTGCAATATTTTGAGGAGGAAACATTAAATCATCCCTTCCAATTAATTAATTACCCCCTCGATAAAGGGGGCATAAAATTAGCGGTTATATTGAAAAGACCAAAGTATTTCTAAATGATCAGCTTTTTCTTTAATCCTAATCACTCTTTTGATTTTAGAATTAATTTCTTCTCTATTTTTTAATGGAGGTTTTGTTTCTATCAATTTATATTTGATCTCATTTTTAGCTAAAATTTCTAATGCATCACTAAGTTGAGAAGCTAAAAGTTCTTCTTTATTAAAAGACATTTTAAACTTCCATTATCTCATTTTCTTTTCTTTCGGTAATAGCTTCGATTTTTCCAATGTATTCATCGGTTAATTCCTGTACATTGTCAAATCCCCGGTGCATATTATCCTCAGAAATCTCACCTTCATCTTCAAGCATTTCCAGCTCTTCATTGGCATCTCTTCTAATATTGCGGATTGCAATTTTGCCATCTTCAGCTTTTTTGTGTAGAATTTTGCTTAATTCTTTTCTTCTTTCTTCGGTTAGCTGAGGGATGTTAATTCTAATAACATTACCATCATTGCTGGGGTTTAGACCAAGGTTTTCCTGCATAATAGCTTTCTCAATGGCTTCAATATTATTTTTGTCCCAGGGTTCAATAACAATCTGTCTGGCTTCTGGAGCCATTACCTTTGCCATCTGCTGGATTGGAGTAGCAACCCCATAATTGTTAGCTTTAATATTTTCTACCAGAGAAGGACGAGCACGACCTGTACGAATTGTGTTTAAATCTTCTTTAGTTGCTTCTAATGCTTTTTCCATTCTTTTTTCAGTTTCTCTCATTAATTCATTAAACATAAAGAACCCTCCCTTAAATTAATTAACTAACAGAAGTACCAATCTTATCACCGAGCAACACTCTTTTAATATTACCCTCTTTTTTAACTGCAAATACCTTTAATGGAATTTCATTATCCATACAGAGAGATACTGCTGTAAAGTCCATAACCCGTAAAGAATTATTTAAAAGATCAATATAGCTTAACCTATCAAGTTTTTTGGCATTTGAATTAATTTCTGGATCAGAATCATAGATTCCATCAACATTTTTAGCCATTAAAATCACATCAGCACCAATCTCAGCTGCTCTTAAGGCTGCAGTAGTATCAGTTGAAAAGAATGGATTACCTGTACCAGCAGCAAATATAACTACTCTACCTTTTTCAAGATGACGAATAGCCCTTCTTCTAATATAGGGTTCTGCAATTTGGCGCATTTCTATTGCTGACTGGACCCTTGTTTCTATTTCAAACTTTTCAATAGCATCCTGAAGGGCAAGAGCATTTATAACAGTTGCCAGCATCCCCATATAATCTGCTGTTCCTCTGTCCATACCTTTTGCACTGCCAGCTATTCCGCGAAAAATGTTTCCACCACCTACTACTATTGCCATTTCTACATTGGTAGTCTTTACAACCTCACTGATTTCAGCAGCAATCTTTTGGATCATTTCCGGATCAATTCCATAACCATTAGTTCCGGATAAAGCCTCTCCGCTAATCTTAAGTATTACTCTTGAATAAACTGGTTTTTCTGTCATTATATAATTAACCTCCATTAAATATTATTCTCTAATTTTAAGCTAATTCCTTTATTAAAAAACAAATTTACTTAAAAAAAGAGAACACCTTCACTAGTGCTCTCCTTTTTTAATTATTATTGATTTTTAGTAGCTGCTTTTACTTCGGCAACAAAGTCATCCTCTTTTTTCTCAATACCTTCACCAATTTCAAAGCGGGTAAATCTTTTTACAGTTAAATCATTTTCCTCCAGAATCTCTGCAACAGTTTTTTCGTCATCTCTGACAAATGGCTGTTCTAATAGACATACCTGGGTATAATATTTATTTAATTTACCTTCAACTATTTGATCAATTATATGCTCAGGTTTACCTTCATTAAGCATCTGTTCTTTGTAGATTTTCTTTTCTTTCTCAATATAGCTTTCACTAACTGAGTCACGATCAAGAAAATCAGGATTAATTGCTGCAATATGCATAGCAATATCCTTAGCAACAGCTTCTTTATCTGCAGAAAACTCATCTTCAAAATCAACTAAAACACCAATTTTTCCACCTAAATGGATATAGCCATAAATGAAACCATCAGTTTCATAGCTGACAAATCTTCTTAAATTGATATTTTCACCAATACTTGCAATAGCCTCTTTAATGATATCATTGACAGTTTTATCACTGTCTTTATACCATTTTTCTGCAGCTATTTGCTCAGTATTTTCTGCTTCACTCTGCATTACATGTTCTGTGATCTCAGCAACTAAATTTTGGAATTTATCATTTTTAGCTACAAAATCAGTTTCAGAGTTAACCTCAACTAAAATACCTTTTTGGCGGTCATCAATAATATTTAAACTTACAAGTCCCTCAGCAGCAATTCGGCCTGCTTTTTTAGCTGCATCAGAGATACCTTTTTCTCTCAAATGCTCAACAGCAGCTTCAACATCACCATCAACGGCATTTAAAGCTTTTTTGCAATCAAGCACACCAGCACCTGTGCGGGAGCGAAGTTCTTTTATATCTTTCATTGTTACGCCCATCAAAAATTACCTCCTTAAGTAGTTATTTAACTTTTATCTAATTAAGTCTTACAAAAAAAGCGCGGCAAAGCTAAAAACTTCACCAACGCTTTTAATCTTTGCTAATTATTGTTCAGTGCCTGCTTCAGCTTGAACAGCCTCTGCTTCAGCTTCCTGCTGTTCACGGGCTTTTTTATCCTGTCTGCCCTGTTTTCCAGCAAGTACTGCATCAGAAATAACACTGGTAATTAATTTAACTGCTCTAATAGCATCATCATTACCTGGGATGACATAATCTATTAAATCTGGATCACAGTTTGTATCTAAAATTGAAACAATTGGAATATCCAATTTAATTGCTTCTTTTACAGCAATATCTTCTTTTTTAGCATCTGTGATAAAGATTAGATCTGGAAGACCATTCATATCTCTAATTCCACCGAGGAATCTCTCTAACTTATCATGTTCTTTATTTAATTCGATAACCTCTTTTTTAGGTAAGACTTCAAAGATACCTTCTTCTTCCATCTCTTCAAGCTCATCTAAACGATCGATACGCTTTTTAATAGTATGATAGTTAGTTAACATACCACCAAGCCAACGCTGATTTACATAAGGCATACCACATCTTTCTGCCTCTTTTTTAACCGTTTCTTGAGCCTGACGTTTGGTACCTACAAAAAGAACTGTTTTACCTTCTGCAGCCACTTCTTTAACAAAATTATATGCTTTGTCAATTAATTTAACTGTCTGCTGCAAATCAATAATATAGATCCCATTTCTTTCGGTGAAAATATATGGTTCCATTTTGGGATTCCACCTTTTAGTCTGATGACCAAAGTGAACACCCGATTCGAGGAGTTGTTTCATGTTTACTACTGACATAACTCCTGCACCTCCTTTCCGGTTTTATAGCCTCCGACAGCATCATCTCTAAACACAACTGTATAAATACAGCACCAGCATTTAGATCAACTGTCGTGTGTATTTTGCCACAAAAAAGTATACCATAGTATTTGTGATTTATCAAGTCTTTTAAAGAAAATAAATTTTTCTGAAATATTAAAAATTGTCTAAAATATCCAAAGCTAGCTTTTAAAAAACCTCCCCTAAAAAGAGGAGGTTTTATTTCTATGCCTTAAGTTTTTCTAATTCTGGAAGTAGGTTGTCATTAAGTACTTTGATATAGGTACCCTTCATTCCTAAGGAACGAGACTCTATAACTCCAGCACTTTCAAATTTACGTAAAGCATTAACAATTACTGAACGAGTTATACCAACTCTATCTGCTACTTTACTAGCTACTAATAAGCCTTCTTCTCCATCCAGTTCTTCAAAAATATGTTCAATAGCTTCTAATTCAGAGTAAGAAAGAGTATCGATAGCTATTTGAACTGCAGCTTTTTTGCGAGCTTCTTTTTCAACTCTATCACTGCGAGCTCTTAAAATTTCCATCCCTACTACTGAAGCACCATATTCTCCTAAAACTAAATCTTCATCATCAAATTTAGAACCATATCTAGCTAAAACCAGGGTGCCTAATCTATCTCCACCACCAATAACAGGTACGATGGTAGTTAACTTATCCTCAAATAGGCAGTCTTCCCCATCTGCAAATACACATTTACCTTCTTTTTGTTCTATATTTGATTTAGTTTCTCTAATTCTAAGTAAGCCCTGATTATATTCTTCAGGAAATTCGCCCAGAGATATTACTTTATCCTCCATGATATCACACTCAAAATCATCTAAAAGACTGTAACCTAAGATTTTCCCTTTTTTACTTGTAACATAGACATTACATTTGATCGCTTCTTTTAAAACATAAGCCATATCCGAAAAATCAACTGCATTGCCTCCAGTTCTCTGAAGTAATCTGTTAATTTTTCTACTTTTTTCTAATATACTTCCCATTGTTATCTCCTCCAAATAAAATTTTTAATAATTATAAAATATATTTGCTTAAATCCTTATCTGCTACAACATCCTGCAGTTTTTCATGAACATAATCTACATCGATGGTAATTTTATCTGCTTCTAATCCCGGTGCTTCAAAAGAAAGATCTTCAAGCAGCTTTTCCATTATAGTGTGCAGTCTTCTTGCACCAATATTTTCTGTTTCTTCATTAATATCAAAAGCAAAATTTGATATTTCTTCAACAGCTTCTTCACTAAATTCGATTTCCACTCCTTCTGTTTCAAGCAGAGCTTTATATTGTTTAATCAGAGAATTCCGTGGTAATAAGAGAATATCTTTAAAATTCTCCCTGCTTAAACTGTTTAAATTAACTCTTAAAGGAAATCTACCCTGTAATTCCGGGATTAGATCAGCTGGAGAAGAAACATGGAAGGCTCCTGCAGCAATAAATAATATATGGTCAGTTTTGACTGAACCATGTTTGGTAACTACAGTTGATCCTTCAACAATAGGCAAAATATCACGCTGTACACCTTGTCTAGATACTTCAGGACCTGAACCTGATTCTTTTCCGGCAATTTTGTCAATTTCATCTAAAAAGATAATCCCATCATTTTCAACCTTATCAATCGCTTCAGACTTGACCTGCTCCATATCAATAAGTTTTTGGGCTTCAGACTGTTTTAAAATTTCTTTTGCCTGTTTGATAGTAACCTTTTTCTTTTTCTTTTTAGAAGGGAAAATATTGCCCAGCATATCCTGAAAATTGATGCCCATTTCCTCTACACCAGAGCCAGAAAAAACTTCTAACATCTGCTGACTATTTGCTTCAACTTCGATTTCAATTTTATGGTCATCTAATTTACCTTCTTTGATTCTTTCATACATCCTTTGACGACGAGCCTTAACTCTATCATCAAGCTCATCTTTATTTTTTTCCTGATCTGTCATTTGGCTAAAATAATCATCTTTTTCTTTCTTTTTTCCGGGAAGCATAATATCAACGATTCTTTCAATTGCCATTTTTTCTGCTTCCACTTCTACTTTTTTCATTTTGTTTTCTTTGACCATTCTGATTGAGCTTTCTGTGATATCTCTAATCATAGATTCCACATCTCGACCGACATAACCAACTTCAGTAAATTTGGTAACTTCGATTTTGATAAATGGTGCTCTGGCAATTTTAGCAAGTCTTCTTGCAATCTCTGTTTTACCTACACCAGTTGGTCCAATCATCAAAATATTTTTCGGTATAATTTCATCTTTCATATCATCTCTAACTAACTTGCGTCTGTATCTATTTCTAAGTGCTATTGCTACAGATTTTTTTGCATCTTCCTGGCCGATTATATATTTATCTAATTCACTTACAATTTCTTTTGGTGTTAATTCATTATTCACTATTTTTGGACTCACCTCCACCAAGTTCCTCAAGGGTTATATTTTTATTGGTATAAATACAAATAGAAGCCGCTATTTGTAATGCTTCTCTGGCTATATCTCCAGCACTAAGGTGATTTCCATGATTGCTCAATGCAGCTGCAGCAGCCCTAGCATAAGGACCACCAGAACCTATTGCAGAAATATTTGCATCAGGTTCAATCACATCACCATTACCAGAAATAATTAGAATTTCTTCCAGATTTGCAACAATTAGCAAAGCTTCAAGTTTTCTTAAAATTTTATCTGTTCGCCATTCTTTGGCAAGCTCTACGGCTGCTCTCTGCAAACTGCCATGGTATTCCTCAAGTTTAGCTTCAAACTTTTCAAAAAGGGTAAAGGCATCTGCAGAAGTTCCGGCAAAACCAGCTAAAATTTCTCCATTATATAATCTTCTGACTTTTTTTGCGGTACTCTTCATTACTGTATTGCCAAGTGTTACCTGTCCGTCACCGGCAAGGGCCATACAGTCATTGTGTTTAACTGCAACTATGGTAGTTGCTTCAAACTCTGTAATTGACAATTTATTTTCCTCCTTCACTTATAAACTTATTTAAATTGTCACACGATTCAAAATATTTCAACCTATTTGCTTTATATTAACATGAAAAAGCAAAAAAATCAAGGGTATGATATTATTTTCACAACATTTTTTAGCAGCTAATAATTTCAGATTATAGTTTTATAATTTTAAAATTATGCTAGAATTATTCAACTGCTCCTTATTTTTCAAACATACCCTCTTCAGTTTAAGTTCTTTATCAGCGTGTTTTTAAGCTATTTATTTTTTATTCTGCATCTTCAATATGTCCACATTCTTTATTAGTACATTTATAATGCTTACCTTTTGCTTTAGTTGTTTTTTCAACCATCAAACTATTACATTCAGGACATGGTTTATCAACAGGTTTGTTCCAGCTCATAAAATTACAATCAGGATAATTGCTGCAGCCAAAAAATGTCCTATTTTTTTTAGTAGTTCTTTCTATTACTTCACCATCATCACATTCAGGACAGTCAACACCTGTTTTAATCAAATATGGTTTGGTATTTTTACAGTCTGGATAACCAGAACAGGCTAAAAACTTGCCATATCTACCATATTTAACTACCATTGGTCTTCCACAAACTTCACAAACCTCGTCTGTTTCTTCTACTATTTGAACTCTATCCATATTTTCTCTGGCATGTTCAAGCCTTTCATAAAAAGGCTGATAAAAATCCTTCAATAACTGTTTCCAGTCTTCATTTCCCTTTTCAATTTCATCTAATCTCTGTTCTAAACTTGCAGTAAATTCTACATCTGTAACATCAGGGAAATATTCGGATAATAATTCAGTTACGGTTTCACCTAATTCGGTGGGTTTTAAATATCTGCCATCTTTTTCAACATAATCTCTAGAAACTATGGTAGAAAGTGTTGGGGCATAAGTACTCGGTCTCCCAATTCCTTCTTCTTCTAAAGTTTTAACTAAACTTGCTTCTGAAAATCTTGCAGGAGGTTTAGTAAAATGCTGTTCAGGTTTAACTTTCTGCAGTTCATAAACATCTCCCTCTTTTAAAACAGGAAGATCTATCTCATCTTCTTTTGCTTTACCGGTTAAAATTAAATGGCCGGGAAATAGCAATCTAGAACCACTTACTCTAAATTTATATTTTTCGCCTGCTTTAAATTGAGCAGAAATGCTTTCATAAAGGGCAGGGCTCATCTGACTTCCAACAAATCTCCGCCAGATTAAATCATATAATCTATATTGATCTTTTGTTAAATGCTTTTTCATTTTAGCAGGAGTTCTCAGCGTATCAGTTGGCCTAATTGCCTCATGAGCATCCTGAGCATTTTTATTATTCTTTTTCTTTTTCTGCTTAGAGCTTAAAAATTTGCTGCCAAATTCACTTTCAATATATTTTGCAGCACCTGCTTTAGCCTCTTGAGAAAGTCTGGTACTATCAGTTCTAATATAACTGATTAAACCAACAGAGCCAGAACTACCAATATCAATACCTTCATAGAGCTGCTGGGCTAAATACATGGTCTTTTTAGCTGTAAAATTCAATTTACTTGAGGCAGTCTGCTGCAAGGTACTTGTAGTAAAAGCCGATTTAGGATTACGGCGCCTTTTACGTTTTTTAACCTTTATTATTTCAAAATCTTCTTTTTTAATTGCTCTAACTATTTCATTGGCAGCTTCTTCACTGTCAATATTATATTTTTTATTATCTATTCTATATAAACTAGCTGTTAATTGATCATTATCCTTTTTAAGGTCAACCTCGATTGTCCAGTATTCTTCTTCTTCAAAGTTTCTAATTTCTTCTTCCCGTTCACAAATCAATTTAACCGCTATAGTCTGAACTCGACCTGCACTAAGTCCTTTACGAACCTTTTTCCAAAGCAGAGGGCTAAGCCTATAACCAACAAGTCTGTCTAATAATCTTCTTGCCTGTTGGGCATCAACCAAATTTTTATCAATTTGACGGGGCTCTTTGATCGCATTTTTGATCGCATTTTTAGTAATTTCATTAAATTCTATTCTGTTATTATCAGCTTCAGATAATTTAAGTGCATGTGATAAATGCCAGGAAATTGCCTCACCTTCTCTATCAGGGTCAGTAGCTAAATAAACTTCTTTACTCTTTTTTGCTTCTTTGCGCAATTTAGCTAAGGTTTTACCTTTTCCTCTAATAGTTATATAATTGGGTTCAAAATCATTTTCGATATCGATTCCCATTTTACTTTTTGGAAGATCAATCACATGTCCCATAGAAGCTTTAACCTTATAGTTATTACCTAAAAATTTTGCTATAGTCTTTGCCTTTGCAGGTGACTCAACAATTACCAAATTTTTATTCTTCTTTGCCATTAAATTTATACCTCCAGTAAACTCTTAGTTTACCATTTGAAATTTTATTGCATTACCATTAAAAAAATCTATACTCTCAGAAATTATATAAAGCTGATAGTCATCATCAACAACATCATCAATTAATTCCCAGATTGATTCAAGGGTTAAGTTGTTGAAAAATGCCATACTTAACATTTGATCAATTATAATTTCTAATTCTTCTGTATCTAAAATCCCGAGTTTATTTAATTGATAAATTATTGTTTTAACCTCATCATCAAAATACATTTTTTCTATTTTAGAAAAAACTCTATTATAACCACTTTCTTTTTGATCAGTATAAAAATCTTTGTCACTGACATTAAAAGGGTCTTTATACATGAACTCAAAAGCTTTATTTATATCTTCACGTTCATAACCCTGTTCTTCAAGGCTTTCAGTTATATCCTTTTTTAAAGACAACAAATCAATCTTGTCAATAAATATTTGCATCAATAGGGTTAAAATTTCAATTACATTTTTATTCATATTATTCTGGCATTTAAGCCCATAATCTCCTTTCGCTGAGTCTTCTTTTATAAACGCAAGGTCGACTCAGCACTAGGTCATCGAGACCGTCGCGCTGTTATAGTTTTCTTTTATAGAACGAATGGATAACTCAGCATTAGGCCATCGAGGCCGTCACTCTGATTTTTCTTTTATAAACGCAAGGTCGACTCAGCACTAGGTCATCGAGGCCGTCTCACTGAGTTTTCTTTTATAGTCGCATGGATAACTCAGCATTAGCACATCGAGTGCGTCACTCTGATTTTTTGCTAAAAATTGATGAGAAAATATTATAAAATCTTTAACTAGTATATCATTATATTGGTTTAAGTAGATTTTGTAAACCCTTAAATCGATATTTTTTCCCTTTTAAACGTTGGATTAGATCCATTAATTCGAATTTTATCAGAATTTTATCTACTTTGTCTGTAGTCAAATTACTTAATTTTATTAGATCATCATAATAAATTTCTAGCTCATATTGAAAAAGTTTTAAGACTTTTATTTCATCATAATTTAATTGAGGATAAAGCTTTTGCAGCTCAGTTCTTTTTTGAACGAAGTTATCTTTATTTTCCTCATTTTGCAGATAATGATTTAAATAATCTAAGATATCTTGAACTTCAGTATATACGGCAGCTCCTTTTTTCAGCAGTCTATTACAGCCAACTCCAGTCGGACGATCTATATTAGCTGGAACGGCCATCACATCTTTACCCTGTTCTAAGGCATAATCTACAGTTATTAATGTCCCGCTTTTTTTACCTGCCTCAACAACCAATATCAAATCTGCTAAAGCACTAATTATTCTGTTTCTCCGTGGGAAGTTACCTGCCTTTGGCGGTATCTCTGGATTAAATTCTGTAATTAATAGTCCATCTCTTTTAATTTTTTTGGCCAGATAACTATTTTCAGAGGGATAAATATAATTAAAACCATTAGCCAAAACTGCAGTTGTTATCCCTGCTTCTACACTTAAAGCTCCTTTATGAGCAGTACTATCTATTCCATTGGCCATCCCACTGATGATGTTTATACCTTTAGCTGCCAGCACTGCAGCTGTTTTAGAGGCTATTTTACGCCCATAAAGGGTAGATTTCCTTGAACCAATTACTGCAACTGCCGGTAATTTAAAATTAAGCTGGCCCTGATAAAATATTACAGGAGGTGGATCATAGATATTTTTTAATTTTTGAGGATAATTACTATTATATAATGTTAAAAAATTTATTTTTTTATTTTTTAAATTCTTTTTAAGTTGATGATAATTAAAATGCTTTTTACTATAAAGGAAAGAATTAATCTGCTTATGATTTAACTCTAAAGTTTTTAATTCTTTTTTGCTTAAGCTCCATAATTTTGAAAGTTTTTTTAGCTTCTGATGAAGCTTCAAAATTGTTTTAGGGCCAAAACCTTTGATTGAATTTAAATAAATTAAATAATAATCTTCTTTATTATCCATAATTTACCTCCTATTCTAAAATTATTATATCCCTAAATTTAAAGAATAGCAAGTATATTTTATATTTTTTACAGGAAGTTCATAAAATTTATAGAATAGATAAATAAGCAAACAATAACAGGAGGTATTTTAATTGATAAAATCCACTAAGTATAATACTATTTTTTATTATCTTAGTTCCTTGAGCTTTATATTGGGGATGATGTTAGTTATTCCTTTAATAGTTGCTTTTTTTTATCAGGATGGAAGTAAGATTTATCAGGCTTTTTATTATTCAATAATTATTTCATTTGCAGCTGGAATTATTTTAAAGCTTCCCACTGATAAAGAAGACACCTACATTGATCTAACAACAGCTATGCTGCTTTGTGCTTTAGGGTGGATCTTGGTCTCTATTTTAGGGGCTCTACCCTTTATAATTGGGGTTGATAAATCCTTTATCGATGCAGTTTTTGAAGCTGTGAGTGGTTTTACTACTACTGGAATTACAGTATTTACTGGTTTGGAATTTATGCCCAGATCAATACTTTTCTGGCGCAGTTTAATTCAATTATTAGGTGGACTTGGTATTTTAACTTTTTTCCTTTTAGTTTCAACAAGGGCAAAGGGAGAAACCTGGCAGCTATTTAGTGCAGAAAGTCATAAAATCAATGTATCTAGACCTGTACCAAATGTCTTTAAAACAGTTAAAATCCTCTGGTCTATTTATCTGGGTTTTATGTTGAGCCAAACTTTAATTTTAATTATTTTAGGGCTTTCACCATTTGATGCTCTAACCCACAGTTTTACCACTCTGTCTACAGGTGGTTTTTCTAGCTATGATGCCAGTATTGCCCATTTTGCTAATAATAATTACAGCAATTATATTTTAATAGAATATGTTATTACATTTTTTATGTTTTTAGGTGGAGTTAACTTTTTACTCCATTTTAGATTATTTCAAAAAGACTTTGAGAGTATTAAAAATAATTCTGAATTTAGAACCATGGTTAAAATCATTCTCTATTCATCTCTCTTTCTTGCTGTAGTAATTATTACCCTTGAAACTGCTCCTGGAATTTCTGTTGAAGAAATATTTAGGAGAACAATTTTTCAGGTTACATCAATCTTAACTACAACCGGATTTGCAACTAAAGATATTAATTCCGCCTTTTTTCCTGCTGCTGCCAGACAAATATTTCTGGCCTTTATGTTAATTGGTGGTAGTGTTGGTTCTACTTCAGGTGGAATTAAAATAATGCGTTTAAATATTTTAAGAGCATTATTTAAAAGAGAGGTTAAAAAAATATATTTACCCAACCATGCAGTTTTACCTGTAACAGTAGATAAAAAGATTATTAGAAAAGATGAAATTAATAAATTAACAGGTATATTTACTTTCTGGCTGGTTTTGATTGTCATTGGTGGGGTTATAACATCTATATTTTCTCATTTAGATGGCTGGCAGGCTTATTCAGGCATGTTTTCAGCAATGGGTAATATAGGGCCATTCTTTTTTAGTGTTGAAGAAATGGCAAATATCTCTCCGGTAATAAAGACAACTTATATAATTGGAATGTTAGCAGGTAGGTTAGAAATTCTACCAGTCATTATACTTTTTTCTAAAAAAGCTTGGCAAAACTAATAATTATTTTGGAGGTATAGATTATGTACATAATAATAGCAGGTGGAGGAATAGCAGGTAGTAATTTAACAAAACAATTGGTTAATGATCATGATGTGATTGTAATAGAAAAGGATCAACAGGTAGCAGAAAGGGTCTACAGCCGCTATGGTGCTGTAACAGTCTTAGGTAATGCAACCAGAATTGATATTTTAAAAGAAGCAGGAATAGAAAAATGTGATGTAGCAATTGCGGTTATGCGTAATGATGCAGATAATCTTTCTTTTTCACTGCTGGCCAAAAATTTTGGCGTGGAAAAAATCCTGGTTAGAATGAGGGAGCCTCAATATAAAAGTGCTTATAAGATGGCTGGAGCAACCAATATAGCAGCAACAATGGAGTTAATTGTAGATAAATTTATCACCGATATTGAAGAACCTGATGTACGAAAAGTTGCCTCACTTGGAGATGGAAAAGCTGAGGTCTCTATTTTAACAATACCCAAAGAATCAAAAATATCAGGTAAAAAAATATCGGAAATAGTAAGTCAAGATAATTTCCCTGAAAATTGTGTAATTGCAGGTATTTTTGATAAAGAAATGGACCGTTATATAGTACCTCGAGGTAATAGAGAAATCTTTGCTGGTAATCAGGTCTTTTTAGTCGCCTCTAAAACCGATATGGAAAAAGCAGCCAGCTTTTTACTGGAAAAATAATTAAAACTCCACTGAGCAGTATTAAAAACTGAGCAGTGGAGCTTTTCTTTTAAAATATTAATTTAGTATAATTCGACTTCTGCAGATAAGGAAACACTGATATTTACCTTTTCTTCCTGTACTGGTACTGCCATTGACTCTGCTGCACCACTTCTTCTGACAGATTGCAGCATATCTGCACCATAAATATCCTGACGTCCCATATTTAATTTGGTAATTCTATAATCAGCTTTATCTAAATTTTGGGCTATAAAAGCTGATTTGCTCTTCAAACTATCTAAGGCCATTGCAGTAACTTCATCTAAAGCAGCTTCATTATTTCTTAAACCATAATCTAAGTTTACTACCCTATTTGCTCCTGCTTCAAGCAGTTGGCCTAATAATACAGGTAGTTCTTCTAAATCTTCCGTTCTAAATTTTAATTGATTAGAAACTCTGTAATAAGTTATCCTTTCTTCATCTTCATAGCGAGTAAAGGGATATACTCTAAAATGTTGAGTCTCTAAACTTTCTAGGTCTTCATCTTCTAAGATAGCCATTAAAGCACTTACGATCTCATTATTTTCTCTAACAGCTTCTGCCTGTTCCTGAGCTTCATTTTCAAAGCCAAGCACTACATCAACTATTTCTGGATCAAATTCTTTTTGTTGAGAAATACTTAAATTTGTTGTTATATAATCTTCTTCTACCCTTTCTTCTACCACTTCTTCTGGAGCAACAACCTGATCATCATTAGTATTAAAGTACAAGCCATTGATAACCAGCACCGAAAGTAGTATTAGAGCTAAAAATACTAAAAATAAGCCAGCATTTCTGTTCATTAAAACCCCTCCATCTTTCTCTTATTTTAAGATTTAAAAATTTATTAAATAATTTCTCCTTATTAAATATAATTCTAATAATAAGATTAAATTCCTTTTTTATTTAAAAAATAAATAAAAAAAGATGAGCTCTCAACTCACCTTCTTTCCCTTAAGCTAAATGATATCTGCTCAAAGTTATTTTCTTTTAACTCTTCAATCAGGGCCACCAAATTTTCAAAATCAGTTTTACGATCTGCGTAAATCTTAACTGATTTGTCTTCTCTTTCTCCAATATCTCTAAACAGTATCTCCAATTGACCAGGATTATATTCAACTTCCTGATAATATATTTTATTATCTTCACTTAAAAATATATTTATCTGTTCTCCATCTGCCCTCTGACCTATAGTGCTATCAGGAACTGTTATATTATAGATTGCTTCTTCACCCTGTAAGGTTGAAGAAACCAAAAAGAATATCAAAAGCAAAAAAACTATATCTATCATCGGAGCTAAACCCAAAGAACCATCTCGATTTTTAGGCTTATATTTCACTTTAATCAATCTCCTTTTTAAAACCATTATAAAGCAAGTTTTTAGTTTCCAAACGCAAATTA
This sequence comes from Halanaerobium polyolivorans, assembly GCF_020711195.1. Classification (GTDB taxonomy): domain Bacteria; phylum Bacillota; class Halanaerobiia; order Halanaerobiales; family Halanaerobiaceae; genus Halanaerobium; species Halanaerobium polyolivorans. The sequence continues at coordinate 97,024 of NZ_JAJFAT010000001.1, read as the reverse complement.
TCCATTTGATTAACTAATTTATCAATTTTTGAATAAAAATAATGATAAAAAGCTAAGGCAGGTAAAGATATAACCAGACCTGCTGCTGTGGTAAATAAAGCTTCTGAAATACCAACAGCCATCTGTTCTGGACTTCCGCCAATACCTAATACCTGAAAGGTATTGATCATTCCACTTACAGTACCTAAAAGACCTAAGGTAGGTGATGCCTGAGCTAAAAAGTTCAATAAACCTAAACCTCTTTCTAATTCTGGTAGTTTATCTACTTCTTCTGCATCCATAAAAAGCTGAAACTGCTCTTTATTTACCGGCTTTTTAGAAAGTACTGCATTATATATTTGGGCAGTAATACCTTTGTTTTTAACAATCAAATTGTCCTCATCAGCTTGATTATGATAAAACTCTTTGATAGCAGATAAATATTTCTCTTTTTTAATTGATCTATATTTAAGCAGATAAATTATTGATCTTTCAAAAACCATAAAAATAACTAAAAACGCAGATAGTAATAAAGGATAAGCTATAATACCTGCTTTGTTTATAAACTCTCCAATCATTGTGATTCCTCCATTTAATCTAGTTCAAATCGAATTGGTAGTGTGATTCTTACACTTACATATTGATCATCTAATTTTGCTGCAGAAAACTCCCATTCTTTAACAGCAGATAAAGCAGCTTGATCAAAAGCTTCATAACCGGAACTATCATGTATTTCAAATTCACTGGTTTTGCCCTCTTGATCTATTTTGAGACTTAATATAACCCTGCCTTCAATGTTTCTCCTTCTCATCTGAGAGGGATATTCAGGTGCTCTATAATTGCTTACAGAAGGCTTATCTATTCCTGAATGACCATTTTCCCGCAGATCATAAACTTCCTCTTCTCCATTATCAGCAGCCTCGGAAGCTCCATTTTCTACCTGCTCTTCTTCAGGCTGAGAACTTTCAACACTTTCACTTTCTCTATCAACTATTTCTTCTACTACTTCACTTTCTTGTTCTTCATTATTATCACTTAATTGTGCCAAATAACTGTCTATATCAAATGAGTCATCACTTTCTTCAGCTTCTTCTCTTTCTTCCTGACTTAAAATCCATTCTGGCACCTGTTCTTCTTCACTTGCTTGAACTTCTTCTTCTACCTCAATCTCTGCTTCTTCTACAACTTCAACTTCCTCAACCTCTTCAGGCTCTGCTTCAATTTCTTCTTCCACTTCAACTTCAGGTTCTTCTTCTACTTCTTCAACTTCAGTTTCTTCCTCTACTTCCTCAATTGCTTCTTCTTCTATTTCTGTATCTTCTTCAACTTCTTCAGGCTCTTCATATTGCGTTTCTTCTTCTAAAAATGGCTCAGGTTCAGGTTCTGGTTCAACTTCTTCAACTGTTTCTGCTTCAGAACTAGCTTCTTCCTGAGCTAGCTCTTCATCTAAAGCAGAATCACTATCCTCTGCTGCCTCAGAACCAGCTTCTTCAAAGAGCTCTGCTGCATCAGATAATAATAATTCTATTTCTACCTCTTCCCTTTCATGTACTGGAATATCATTGGCTAGAAGCCTGAATGGGCAGGCTTCTAGCAGAAAGAGCATGGATAATGATAATATGAAACTTAATACAAAAACAAACTTATCTTCTTTTTTCATTTTATCATCACCCTTCCAAATTTATTTAGAATGAAGTTCCTAAGCTTAACATAAAGTTACGTCCAGGCATATCTAAACCACTGGTAACTTCATAATCTCTATCTAATAAGTTATTTATTGAGAATGTCATATCAAAATCTCTTTGTCTTATTTCTAATGGTCTGCTAAACCTAGAATCTAAAACAAAATAGCTTGGCAGGTCTCTTCTTCCAGCTACCAATCTACCATCTAAGGCAATTCTATTAACCTGATCATTATAGTTTAAGCTAAGTTTTGCATTATGATAGGGCTGATTAGATAGTCGATTATCATCCTCATCTCTTGCATCTAAATATGTGTAGTTTAATTTTGTGTTAACGCTATTTGTAATCCTTCTATCAAACTCTAATTCTACACCTTTAAATTCAGAAGTGCCTTCAATGTTGCTTCTTATATCACGTTCTGGATCCCTTGACATAGTTTGAATCAAATTCTCAACATCTCTTCTAAACAAAGATATTTGTCCAGAGGTTTTTTCTTGGGCAAATCTTAAGCCTATTTCATAATTATCACTTGTTTCTGCTTCTAAATCTGGATCACCGATATACCAAGGATAATCTCCATATAAATCATCAAAAGTAGGAGCTTTAAAAGCCTGAGCTGCAGAAGCAACCAAACTATAGTTATCACTTAGCTGATAATTTACTCCAATCTGCGGACTTAATTCAGAACCATATTCTTCATGGTCATCATAGCGAGCCCCAATTTTCAAGTTAAGCTGATTACTAACTTCCCAGTCATCTTGAATATAAAGAGCTTTGTTGGTATTTTTTTGCTGACCACCAATTATATCTGTACTCTCAACATCATCTTCTTTTATTTCAAAACCATAATTCAAAATATGACTTGTAAAATAATTAGTATTATTAATATTAAATCCTTGTTGCGTACTAGTATGTTCAGAAATGCCAAAAATATCATGCTCATAGTAAATTTCAAGATTTTTTTGATAAACATTTACAAATGTATCTCTTCTATCTTTTTGAGTGTTCCACTTTAGATTTAGATTTTGATAATTATCATCTTGAATTTCTTCATTTCCTAATTTTTTATCCGAAGTATTATCCTCAAATATAAAAGTTAAATCAGAATGATCACTGAGCTGGTAGTTAAATCTAGCATATAAGGTTTCTTGATCTAACTTATCACCATCAATGTGTCCATCAGAATCTCTATTTAAATATGATAAATACACTCCCAAATCATCAAATCTCTGTGAATGAGAAAGTTCATAAGTAAAATTATTATAAGAACCATAATTCAGCGAAACTCTTGTTTGAGGTTCCACTTCTATATCTTTGGTGATAATATTAACTACTCCACCCATGGCATTTGCACCATAAATTACTGAAGCAGGACCTTTGATAACTTCTATTCTTTCAATATTATTGGTCGGTATTAAAGATAAATCAAAACTACCATTTTTAGGATCATTGAGAGGAGTTCCATCTATTAAAATTAAAACTTGATTTGGAGAAGCTCCTCGTATACTTACCTGGTTTAACCTTGTTGGACCACCATAATCTCTGATGGAAACTCCTGTATATGTATTTAATAGCTCAGCCACATTTTGAGAAGTACTTTGTGCTATATCTTCCTGACTGATAACCTCAATACTAACTGGAGTATCCATAATTGCTTCTTCATATCTACTTGCTGTAACTACTACTTCATCTAAATCAATGACATCTTCTTGCGCACCAACTGGAATAACAAAAATTAATAGTGCTGCAAGCAAAACTAAAACTGCCCTCTTATCCATTACTATTCCTCCTTGATTTTTGTTTTGTTATGCTTACAGCCACCTAAGACAAAATAAAGCTATTGCAAAGCAAAAGACACCCAGGTAAATTGAGGGTGTCTTTGTGCGAAAAATACATAGCCCACAACCAATCCTGTCTCGAAGATGGCTGTTTTCCTTTTAGGCAGGTCTCCTGACTTTATAGCTTTAGTGATTTACCTTCCCCAAACCCATTTCTGAGTGGTATTAAATCACCATACTAGTAAACAGTGGCGGACCCGTTCAGGAATTTCACCTGATTCCCTATTATCTTCTGCATGAAGCACCTAAAAAGAGAACATTATTTGATTGTATTAAACTCTATTTATTATCTTCTTTATTTAGTCTTAAAATCCTCTAAATAATTCTATTGTATATTTGTTTTTTTGTGTAAATTTTATGTCATTTAAGAATAGTATGGATCTTTTTTAGAACCCTTACTATTAAATTTTGTTTATATTTTAATTTTTTTGCAATAAAAAGAAGGTATTACTATATATTTACATAATTATATAATATATCTTATAGGAGGTGCTAAGATGGCTTTACATAATCAGATTGGTGAACTTGGTGAAGATATTGCAGTAAAACATTTGCAAAATGAGGGTTATCTGATTATAGAGAGAAATTATCGAAACAAATTTGGGGAAATTGATATTATTGCCAAAAAGAATAACTATCTAATCTTTATCGAAGTTAAAAGCAGAACTTCTGAAGACTACCTCTATTTAGCAGAAAACCTCTATTATACCCAAATAGAACATTTAAAAAATACTGCTTCTTACTACTTTGTAGAGAATGAGAAAGAAATAGACAATATTCGCTTTGATCTAATTGCGATTAAAATTAATTACTCAGAAAAAAAGGCTGTGGAGTTCAAGCACTTTAAAAATATATTAGATTAATCATCAGCAGGAGTTGATTAAATGTATTCTTATCTTAATTCAGCTGTCATCAGTGGTGTCAAAGCAGAATTAGTTAGAGTAGAGATAGATATCTCACGTGGTTTACCTGGTTTCCATATTGTTGGTTTAGCCGGTAAAACAGTTAAAGAATCAGCTAAAAGAGTCCGTTCAGCTATTATTAACTCTGGTTTTGAATGGCCGATTAAAAAAATAACTGTAAATCTTGCTCCAGGAAATATTCAAAAATATGGTTCTCATTTTGATCTTGCTATTGCTGCAGTACTTTTAGAATGTTCCGGCCAGATCAAAATTAAAGCTAAAGCAAATAAAATATTTGCTGGAGAATTAAATTTAAATGGAGATTTAAATAAGGTTAAAGGTGTTTTAGCAATGCTGATCGAAGCAGAAAAAAAGCATCTTAAAGAAGCTGTTTTAGCTGCTGATAATCAAAGAGAAACTGCTCTGATAGAAAATATAGATAGCTATTTTTTAAATAACTTAGCTCAATTAAATAACTTGACAAAAGTTAAAAATAATTATTCTGCCAATCAAGCTAAAATAGAGGCTAATTTTAACTTTAAAGCTGATTATTCTGAACTGGAGCTTATCAGGGGTCAAAAAAATGCCAAAAAAGCTTTAATAACCGCAGCTGCAGGAGGCCATAACCTGCTTTTTGTTGGTCCACCCGGCTGTGGAAAAACAATTTTAGCTGCTTCAATAGTTAAACTTTTAAAACCTCTTTCCAGTCAGGAACTGCTTGAAACAGCTTCAATCTACAGCATCAGTGATCATTTAGATAAATTGAACTTTAAAAAAAGGTACCGTCCCTTTGTTGCTCCCCATCATTCCATTACTGCTGCTGGATTAATAGGTGGAGGAAGAATTGCTAAGGCAGGTGAGATCTCACTGGCTCATAACGGAGTTCTCTTTTTAGATGAACTACCTGAATTTAAAGCCCGTATTTTAGCTAATCTAAGAGAGCCATTAGAAAGAAAAAAGATTAAAATAGTCAGACAGAGTGGAAGCTATATTTTTCCGGCTAATTTTCAGCTGATTGCAGCTATGAATCCCTGTCCTTGTGGATATGCTGGGGTGAAAAACAAAAGCTGCAGTTGTTCTGAACGAGATATAATTAAATATCAACAAAAAATATCAGGTCCACTCTTAGATAGAATTGATCTGCAGATAGAAATGCCAGCTCTGCCAAGTGAAGAAATATTTTTAAAAAGCACTTCCAAGCCACTTATAAATAATGATTATCAAATAAAAAATGCCCGCATTATGCAGGCTAATCGCTATCAAAATAGTAGGATAAAAAATAATTCAGAATTAGAATTAAAAGATATTGAAAAATACTGTAAAATTAATCGCTCTAGTCAAAAATTTTTAAAAGATGCAGTTAATAAACTTAATTTGTCAATGCGGGGTTATATTCGCTTAATGAGGGTTTCTAGGACAATTGCTGATTTAAAGGCTCATCCTGAAATTAAAAAAGAAGATTTAATTGAGGCTGTTGATTTCCGCTGGTTTGCGGAAAACTCTCAAATACTGCTTTAATCATAATATTTTTTTAAATACTTTATCATCGGATAACCTAAGAGCAGAATAACTAAAGCCTGACTGATTCCAATCTGCAGTACGGTTAACCAATACGGTAAAGAAAATAATAAGTGGAGATAAATACTAATTAAAAATGCATTAAAAACTATTGGACTTAAATAGGCGATTATACTGTCCCTATATTTATAAGTTACATAGGCTGCTAAGAGGGTTACTAAACTACCTCCAATAATATCAACCATCCCAAGCCCACCAATAACATTAGCCAGCAGTACACCTAAAAATAAAGCTGGAACTGCTTCGGGAAAAATAATTGGTAAAAGGGTCAATGCTTCTGCCGCTCTAAACTGTAGTGGTCCAAAACTGATTGGAGCTAAAAAATATGTAATTACTACATAAAGAGCCGTAATTGCAGCTCCTCTGGCCATTCTTTTTGTATTCACTATCTTCTTAATTCCTCCTTCTATTCTGGGACTCTAGCAAAAGATTTGCGGTGAATAGGTGATGAACCATACTCTTCTAAAGCCGCTATATGTTCTGCAGTTCCATAACCTTTATTTGACTTAAAATTATATTCAGGATATTGATCAGCATAGTCAAAAATTATTTGATCTCTGCTAACTTTAGCAGCAATTGAAGCTGCAGCAATTGAATTAATCTTTGCATCACCATCAATCACAGCTTTTTGATCGATCTTTAAATCTGGTATAACTGTATTGCCGTCAATCAATAATAGATCTGGTTTTTCTTCTAACTGTGGTAAGAGATTTTTTACAGCTCTTTTCATTGCTGCAAAGGTTGCTTCTCTAATATTATATTTATCGATTTCTCTGCTTGAGGCCTGGCCGATACCAACTTTAGCCTTAGCTTTTATTTCTTGAAGTAATCTTTCTCGCTTTTCTCTCTTTATTTTTTTTGAATCATCTAAACCATAAATAGGTGTTTTTGTATCAAGTAAAACTGCAGCTGCAACTACAGGACCTGCTAAAGGACCTCTGCCGGCTTCATCGATTCCGATCACTGCCTGATAGCCATTTGCTTCTAGCTTTTCTTGAAGAGAATTCATATTCATCCATTTAGCGATAACTGCTTCTTTTTTAGCCAGTTTATTTTTAAGTTTTTTAGCTATTCTTTGAACACCTTTTCTCTTATCTTCAGCCAGCAAATCTGCTATTTCAACTAAAGCAGCATCAACTTCTAAACCTTTAGTATAAGCTTTAATTTCTTTAATAGTTAATTGCTTAAAATCAGGATATTTCATCTTCATCCACCTCTACAGGTTTTTCTAGGGTTATTCTACCTAATTTTCCATCTCTATAATCATTAATTATTATAGCAGCTGCCCGATTACGGTCAACTTTTCCTCCTGTCATTAAACAGCCTCTTTTCCGGGCTATATCTGCCAGGATATCATAAGGATGATCAGCTAGATAATCGAGTTGATAAAATTCTTCCAGTTTGGCTGGCTTAATATTTTTAATAAATTTAATCAATTTATAGGCTGCCAGCTCAAAATCAAAGACATCATTGCTAACAGCACCGGTTAAAGCCAGCTTATAAGCGGTATCTTCATCAGAAAAACTGGGCCATAATATACCTGGAGTATCAAGCAATCTAACCTTTTTGCTGACATTAACCCACTGTCTACCTCTGGTAACACCCGGTTTATCTGCAATATTAGCTGCTTTAGAGCCAGCTAATAGATTAATCAGAGCTGATTTACCTACATTGGGAATACCAATGATCATCGCTCTTATTCTTCTTGACTTTCTGCCCTTTTTAGACAGCTTATTTGTGATCTCATAGTGAAGGCTGTTTAAAAGATTTTTTAAGTCTCCAACCCCTTCTCCGGTCATAGAATTTAATAAAACAGCATCTCCCTTAAAATAATTTAACCACTTTTGATTTAATTCTGGATCAGCCAAATCTTTTTTATTTAAAACTGCTACCCTTTTCTTAGCTTTGACTAAAGATTGTAGATCAGGGTTTTGAGTACTATATGGTGCTCTCGCATCAAGCACCTCAATTATTAGATCAACCAATTTTAAATCATCTTTTAATATTCGTTTTGCCTTTGCCATATGACCTGGATACCACTGGATCATGATAATAACTCCCTCTATAAGTTTTAAAAAAGGGTGTAGGATTAACTCCCCACCCTTCAGCTTAAAAGTTACTCTTCTTCCTTAATAATTCTAGCTTCACGTTTTTCTTTAATTCTAGAAGCTTTACCTCTTCTATCACGCAAGTAATAGAGGCGTGATCTTCTTACATCACCACGTCTTACTACCTCAATTGTATCTAATTTATTGGAATGGAGAGGAAAAGTTCTTTCTACTCCTACTCCGTGAGCAATCTTACGAACAGTAAAGGTTTCATTTAAACCGCCACCATTTCGCTTAATTACAACTCCTTTGTAGGGCTGTAGTCTTTCTTTACCACCCTCAGAGATTCTAACTTTTAGGTTTAATGTATCACCTACTGCAAATTCAGGTATATCATCACGCATTTGTTCTTTTTCTATTTCATTGATAATATTCATCAGTCAACCTCCTCTCAAAAAATACTAAAATTTATTCTTCCCACCAGGGTAAAGCCAAAAGACGATCTAAGATAATCGAAGCAGCACTTCTTACAGAAAGATGATTAAAATCTCCTCTGCCCCAAACCGGATCAAGTATATAATCACATTCAGCTAAGGTCTCTTCTGTTAAACCATAACCTGTGCCAAAGATAATTAAAAAGGGACGCTCAAAGTCATTTAAATACTCCCGCATCTTTTTATAGCTAACAGAATTAGCATATTCTTTAGCATCAGTTGCCACAACTATTGGTTTTTGACCTCTTTCTGCCTCTATTTTATCTTTTACCTCATCTAATTCAGAGGCAATTTTTAAAACAGAAAAAGCCTGATGACGGTTATAGCAGTAATCTGCTCCTCTGCCACCTGTCCAATATTCGTGTACCCTTTCTACCAGTTCTTGCTGTGATTTTAAATTATTAATTATATAATACTGTTCAATCTCATATGTTTTTGCAGCTCTAGAGATATCATGTAAATCATAATTAGTAACTGTAGTTGTGATTACTTCACCCAGTTTATTATAGATAGGATTATGAACTAACCCCAAATAAACATCTGCCTCAATTGCTTTCATCCACTTCACCCTTTAGTTCAGCTTTAATTTCTTTAAGTAGTTTAATTTCTTCTTCAGTTAATTCTTTAGCTTCCAGCAGATCTTCTCTTCTTAAGAGAGTTCTGCGCAAAGATTCTTTTTTTCGCCAGCGTTCGATTAATTGATGATTACCACTTAATAGAACATCTGGTACCTTTAGACCTTTAAATTCACGGGGTCTAGTATAATGAGGATGTTCTAAAAGCCCATTATAAAATGAGTCTTTTTTAAGCGAATCTTCTGCTCCCAGGACTCCAGTTAATAGTCTTGAGACAGCATCAACCAAAACCATTGCCGGTATTTCGCCTCCGGTTAAAACATAATCACCGATGGAAATCTCTTGATCGACAATAGTTTCTCTAATCCTCTCATCTACCCCTTCATAACGACCACAGATAATAGTCAAACCAGGCTCTTTAGCTAGCTCTTTAACCATCTTTTGAGTTAACTGTTCTCCCTGAGGACTCATTAAAATAGTTTTTGCATTCTCTGATCTCAGGCTTTTAAGCTGCTGCCAGGCTCTGTAAATAGGGCCAGCTTTCATAACCATCCCTGCTCCACCACCATAAGGTGTGTCATCAGTTCTATTATGCTTATCTTCAGCATAATCTCTGATATTGATGGTTTTAATCTCAATCAGCTCTTTTTCTCTAGCTCTATTTATAATGCTCTCACTAAATGGTCCTGCAAACATTTCTGGGAAAAGAGTTAAAATATCAAAAAACATAGTTTCAGCTCCTAAAGCTCCAATAAACCCGGAATTGGGTTATAAATAATTTTTTCAGCCTCAAGGTCAATCTCAACTATCATCTCTCGGCTGGCAGGAAGCATATATTCTTTTGCCTTCCCTTTGACTAAGATTATATCTGTACCACTGGTGTCTACAACTTCGATTACTTTGCCAAGATAATTATTATCACTCAAATAGACCTCACAGCCTATTAAATCATCAACATAATAACTATCTTCTGGAAGTAGATATTTTTCAGACTCAACTATCAAGACCTGAGAATTTTTTAGTTCTTCAGCCTCTGCTATAGAATCGATTCCAAAAAATTTGATAACCACAAATTGTTTATGGAAACGAATATATTCAATTTCTAATTGATAAAACTCATCGGCTTTTTGCAGAAAAACACTCTCTAATTCAAAAAACCTCTCCGGGATATCAGTTGAAGGCATAACTCTAACCTCACCTTTATTACCCTGATAACGAGTTATTTTACCGATTTCAATATATTTATCCTCCAGTTTAATCACCAGCCTGAAAAATAGTTATTTTATATCTACAACAACCTGTTTACCTTCTTTTGTAGCAGCTGCATTGACAACTGTACGAATGGCTTTAGCAATCCGACCTCTTTTTCCGATTACCTTACCCATATCTTCATCAGCAACTGAAAGCTCCAGTATTATGGATTGATCTTTCTTTACTTCTTTAATCTTAACTTCAGAAGGATTATCAACTATTGATTTTGCAATATATTCTACCAGTTCTTTCATGGAGAAAACCTCCTTTTAATTACTCATTGCCATGATATTTTGCCATAACTCCTGCTTTCTTCAGTAAAGTTTTTACTGTATCTGAAGGTTTTGCACCATTATTAAGCCACTTAAGTGCTTTTTCTTCATCAACCTGATAAGTTTCTGGCTCAGTAGTTGGGTCATAATAACCAAGCTCTTCTACAAAGTAACCCTGAGGAGCTCTTCTGGAATCAGAAACGATCAGTCTGTATGATGCATTACGCTTACTTCCCATTCTTTTTAAACGAATCTTAACTGCCATCTATAAAACACCTCCTCTCAGAAAATAATCTTAAATTTAAATTTACCTTAACCGAAAAATGGTAGGTTCATCCCACCTTTTTTCATATTACCACTGTTAAGCTGCTTCATCATCTTTTTGGTTTGTCTAAATTGTTTTAAGAGCCTATTAACATCCTGAATCTTGCATCCACTTCCCTGAGCAATTCTTTTTCTGCGGCTCCCATTAATAATATCGGGTTTTCTTCTTTCTTCAGGAGTCATAGAAGAAATAATAGCTTCTATATGATCAAGCTGTTTATCATCAACCTGAAGATTTTTAAGCTGTTTTGCTCCACCCATACCTGGAATCATTCCCAACAGTTCATCCATAGGTCCCATATTTCTGACCTGACTCATCTGCTCCATAAAATCTTCCAGAGTAAATTCGTTTTTACGGATCTTTTCTTCAAGGGCTTTTGCTTTTTCTTTGTCTATACTTTTTTCTGCCTTTTCTATTAAACCTAAAACATCTCCCATCCCTAGAATTCTGGAAGCCATTCTATCAGGATGGAATGGTTCTAAATCAGCCAGTTTTTCTCCTGTACCGGCAAATTTAATCGGTTTACCGGTAATTTCCTTAATAGATAATGCAGCACCACCACGGGCATCACCATCCATCTTGGTCAGCAAAATGCCATCAATATCAAGTCTTTGATCAAAGTTTTGGGCAACATTTACCGCATCCTGTCCGGTCATTGCATCAACTACCAGCAGGATCTCATCTGGATCAACAGCTCCTTTAATCCCTTCAAGTTCTTCCATCATTTCCTGGTCTATATGCAGTCTACCTGCTGTATCAAGGATAATGGTGTCACAATTATGGGTAGAAGCAAAATTAATGCTGCCTCTAGCTATATCAACCGGATCACTATCTTCTCCCATAGAGAAAACCGGTAGATCCAATCTTTCACCAAGTACCTGCAGCTGTCTAATTGCTGCGGGACGATAAACATCTGCTGCGACCAAAAGAGGGTTTTTTCCTTTATTGGAAAGCATTCTGGCCAGTTTACCGGCACTGGTAGTTTTACCAGAACCCTGTAGACCTACCATCATAATAATTGTTGGAGGATCAGGAGAAATATTTATCTCTTCCTGGCTGCCTCCCATTAAAGCCTGCATTTCTTCATTCACGATCTTAATTACCTGTTGGGCAGGGGTTAAACTATCCATTACCTCTTTACCAACAGCTCTTTCTTCGATTTTATTGATAAATCTTTTAACAACCTTATAGTTAACATCAGCTTCTAAAAGGGCCATTTTAACCTCTTTTAGAGCACTTTTTACATCAGATTCACTCAGTTTACCCTTACCACGCAGTTTATCAAAGGTATCCTGCAGCTTTTCTGCTAAACTGGAAAAAATCATAATATACCTCCCCTAGAGGATAGATTTTATCGACTCTAATTTTTTGCTTAGTTCATCACTTCTATCAGAAGCAAGCAGATCTCTTGCTAATAATAGGGACTCTAATTCTTTAATCTCTTTTCTTAATTCTCTATATTTTTTAACAAGACCTAGTTTGGCCTCATATTCTTTTAAACTATTTTCACTTCTTTTAAGATGATCATAAACTCCCTGTCTGCTGATACCTATATTATCAGCTATTTCGGCCAGAGAAAGATCATTATAGAAGTAACTTTTATTTATCTGCTGCTGTTTTTCGGTCAAAAGTGAACCGTAAAAATCAAAAAGCAGAGTCATTTTAATTGTTTTTTTAAGCATAAAAATCACCTGTAAAGTTTATTTACTTAACACAGGTGATAGTATATGATATTTTAGGGCATTTGTCAAGCATTTTTTAGAATTATTCATTGTTGCTAAATAAGGCTTCAATAAATTCTTCTGGATCAAAGTTCTGTAGGTCTTCAGAGGCCTCTCCAACCCCAATCAATTTAATCGGTATCTGCAGCTCATTTTTGACTGCAATAACAATTCCACCCTTAGCTGTGCCATCAAGTTTGGTTAAGGCGATTCCATCTACATCAACAGCATCATTGAATAATTTTGCCTGAGAAATTGCATTTTGGCCTGTAGTTGCATCAAGAACCAATAAAACTTCTACCTGAGCCTCTACTGTTTGAGCCTCTCTATCAATAACCCTTTTAACCTTTTTTAACTCTTCCATCAAATTCTTCTGGGTATGAAGTCTACCAGCAGTATCAACTATTAAAAGATCTACACCTCTTGCCTTTGCTGATTGGACCGCATCATAGGCAACTGCAGCTGCATCAGAACCCTCTTTTTGAGCAATTACATTAACTCCCAGTCTATCTCCCCAGATCTGCAGCTGTTCAATTGCGCCAGCTCTAAAGGTATCACCGGCAGCTAACATTACCTTTTTACCCTCTTCTTTGTAGCGGCCGGCAATTTTTGCAATGGTGGTAGTTTTACCAGCACCATTTACCCCAACAACCATAATAATATTTAAATCCTTAGCAAAATCAAAAGTTCCCTCTTCATTCTGCAGCATTGCTTTTAATTCTGCCTGAAAATACTTCATCAGTTCTTCCGGCTCTTTAATATCCTCTTCTTTAATATCTTCTTTTAATTTTTCGATCAAAGTAAAGGTCGTTTTGACACCAACATCTGCCTGAATTAAAACCTCTTCTAATTCTTCAAATAATTCAGCATCTATATTTGTCCTACCAGTAAAGATATTACTGACCTTATTTACAAAACCTTCTTTAGTTTTCTTTAATCCATCTTTTAATCTTTCTAAAAAACTCACTATAAAGCCTCCTCAATAAATTCTTCCTCTAAGCTATCATCCTGATCTAATTTAAGTGAGATCAAGCGTGATACTCCTGATTTTTCCATTGTTACTCCATAAAGCGATTCAACCTCGGTCATCATATAACGGCGGTGAGTGATGATAATAAACTGGGCTACCTTAGCATATCTTTTAATAAAGCTTGCAAAACGAACTATATTTACATCATCAAGAGGTGCATCAATCTCATCTAAGACATAAAAAGGACTTGGTTTAACCTGGATAAAAGCAAAGATTAAAGCAATAGCTGTTAAAGCTCTTTCTCCTCCAGAAAGTAGAGAAAGCCTTTTTAAACTTTTACCAGGTGGTTGGGCCTGTATTTCAACCCCTGTTGTCAGCATATCATCAGGCTCAGTAAGTTTTAATTCTGCCTTACCTCCCTGAAAAAGAGCTTTAAATACTTTAGCAAACTTTTCTTTTACCTTATAAAAGGTCTGACTGAACATCTTTTCCATAGATTCCTCGATATCATCTATAACAAGCTCAATTGATCTTCTAGCATGTTTGAGATCATTTTGCTGTTCATGTAAATAATCAAGCCTATCTTTTAATTCTTTAAATTCTTCAACTGCTGCCTCATTGACAGGATGAAGTTGATTCAGCTTTTTTTTCAGTTCTTTAATTTTTGCTTCTACCTCAGCTTCAGCTTCTGCTTTAATTTCGATTAATTCAGATTCATTAATTTCTTCTGCTTTTAAATTATAGTCTTCTTCCAGTATTTTTTCAATACCCTGCAGCTCACTTTTAAGCTTATTGTAATTTAAATCAAGCTCATGAAATTCATCTTTTAATTCATTTAAAGAGTTCTGAATCTCTTTGATTTCAGCTTCTCTAGTCTCCACAGCTGCTTCTAACTCAGCAACCAGCTGCTTAAGTTCATCTTTTTTCTTTTTAAGCTTGAGAGCTTCACTTTCTAAATCTTCTTTTTTCTCATTTAAGCTCTGCTCTCTGTTTTTAATTCTTTTTAAATCGGCATCTATTGCAGCTATTTTCTTTTCCGTTTCTGCTGCTTCATTTTTAAGCTTATTTAACTGAGCTTCTTTTTCCTCTAATTTTTCTCTGGCATTATCTCTTTTTTCCGAGATTCTGGCTCCATCAAGTTCCAGTTCTTTTAATTCTGGCTGCAGCTGCTCGATCTCAGCTTTTTTAGCAGCTATTTTTTCTTTAAGTGCTTTAATTTCAGCTTCTTTTGTCTTAATTTCAGCTTTTAATTTTTGGGACTGCTCTTTTTTAGCTGTGATAGTATTTTTATTCTCAGTTATTTTATCTTTGAGCTCTTGATAATTTTCTGCAAGTGAGCCCAGATTTTCTTTTAATTCACTCAGCTCTTCTTTAAGCCGCTGCAGTTGATTTTCTTGATTGTTTTCAGCCAGCTTTAAAGACTGCAGCTCTTCAATTTCATTGCTGTTAGCTGCCTCTTGAGCTTTGATTTCTTTTTGCAGAGTTTTAAGTTCTCCAACCAGCTTTTCACCTCTGCTTTTAAGTTCAGCTTTTTCTTTTTTTAATTCTTCTATTTTACGACTGCGGCCAATTAAATTGCGGCTGTTTTTTGTACTGCTGCCTCCAGAAATTGCCCCTCCAGGATAAACAACATCTCCTTTTTGGGTTACAACCCTAAAACTTCTTTTAATACCCTTGGCCATTGCTACGGCATTATCAAGGTTATCACTAACTACAATCTGACCTAAAAGATAATTGAATATATTTTCTAGGCGGGGCGGAAAATCAACCAAATCTACCGCCAAGCCTTTAAAACCCTGATAGTTTTCTAACTGGCTTAAATAATTATCTGAAAGGCGGGAACCATTGATCATATTTAAGGGCAGAAATGTGGCCCGACCTTTGTTCTGCTTTTTAAGATAATTGACAGCCTTTTTGGCAGCAGCATCATTTTCCACAATAATATTTTGCGATTTTGCCCCCAAAGCTGTTTCTAAGGCTTTTTCATATTCACTTTCAACAGAAACTATTTCTGCAACAACATCAATCAGTTCAGGAAAAAGATCTTTCTTTTCTAATACAGCCCTGACTCCATTATAATAGCCCTCATAATTTTCCTGCATTTCTTCCATCAGCTGCAGACGAGAACTGCAGTGCTGAAAATCTTCTTTGAGAGAAATTAACTCCTCTTTACCTTTTTCCAGTGCTTCTTTTTGGCTGCTCAGTTCACTTTTAGCTTCAGCTATTAATTGAGCTTTATTTTTCAGCTCTTTTTTTAATTCTTCTAATTTCTCACTTAATGCTCTTTTCTCTTTTGTTTTAGCTGCTATTTTTGCTTCTAAAGCTGATTTCTGCTCTGAAATTTCTGCCAATCTCTGTTCAGTAATTTCAACCCTTTCCCCTAAACGTTCTAAAAGAGAATCATTTGAGCGGATTTGACTGTTAAAATCTTCAATCTGCTCTTTTTTCTTTGCTGCTGCAGTTTCAGCAGTCTGCAGTTCAGCTTCTAACTCAGCTAAATCATTATTTAATTCAGTTATTTTTGCTTTCAATTCTTTTTGATCAGAATTAATCACCGCAAAATTTTCTTTACTTTTAGCTAAAAGTTCTGCTTTTTTTTCAATTTCTGCCTGCAGTTTTTCCTGCTCAGCTTTTAATTCGCTTTTTTTCTCTAAATAATTTTTTCGGCGTTCTGCCAAAAGATTGAGATTATTATTGATCTCATTAACTTTATTTTGATTTTGAAAATAGCTGCTGTTATTTTCTTCCCGTTCTTTTTTCTTCAGTTTTAACTTGTCTTTTTTTGTTTCTAATTTATAGTTAGCACTATTATATTTGCTTTCTTTTTCATCCATTGTTTTTTTGGCCTTATTTCTATCTTTTGCAACTACTTTAAATTCTTCAGATAGCTGCTGCCATTTTTTATTTAAAAGACTAAGTTCTAAATCTTTTAGCTCAGCCTTATATTTTTTGAATTTTTTGGCCTTGGTAGCTGCATTTTTTAAAGGTTCTCTTCTTTTTTCCAGCTCAGAGACCAGATCATGAATTCTATTTAAATCATTTTGGGTATTTTCTAAGCGTTTTTCTGCATCTTCTTTCCGTGATTTATGTTTCATTATTCCAGCAGCTTCTTCAAAAAATTCTCTTAATTTATCAGCTTTGCTGTGAATAATCGAATCAATTCTACCCTGACCAACTATGGAATAGCCATCACTACCGAGGCCGCTATCCATTAAAAGGGCTTCAATATCCTTTAATCTACAGGAGGCCCCATTGATCAGATAATCACTTTTCCCATCACTATCAACTTCTCTACCTAAGGTAAGTTCATCTCCCTCTACAGCTAATATTCCATCAGAGTTATCAAAAAAGAGGGTTACACTGGCTGACCTTTTGGGGTTTAATTCCTCACTACCAGAAAATATAATATCTGACATTCTGCTGCCGCGGAGAGTTTTGGCACTCTGTTCTCCCAGCACCCAGCGAACAGCATCAACAATATTACTTTTTCCACTCCCATTAGGTCCTACAACAGCAGTTATATTTTCTTCTAATTCAATATCAGTTTGATTTGCAAAAGACTTAAAACCTTTAAGTCTTATTTTTGTTAAGAAAATATTGACCACCTACCTTTAAATTTATCTAAAAATTACACTTAAAAACCTATCCTTGCGGATAGGTTTTAATAAAACTCAATTATCTCGGTTCTACTAAAAACTTAATTGCTGTTCTTTCTTGGCCATTAATTTCAACTTCAGTGAATGCAGGAATCAAGATTAAATCAATCCCATTTGGAGCAACATAACCTCTAGAAATTGCTATAGCTTTAATAGTTTGATTAACTGCTCCAGCCCCAATTGCCTGTAATTCTACTTTTTTATTCTCTCTTAAAAGTCCTGATAATGCTCCTGCTACAGATTTTGGATCTGATTTTGATGCTACTCTTAAACAATCCATAAAAAAATAAGTTCCCCCTTAAATGAAGCTCATAGTTTAGATCAAATACTGTTTA
Source organism: Halanaerobium polyolivorans (assembly GCF_020711195.1). Lineage (GTDB taxonomy): Bacteria > Bacillota > Halanaerobiia > Halanaerobiales > Halanaerobiaceae > Halanaerobium > Halanaerobium polyolivorans. The sequence goes on along the minus strand of NZ_JAJFAT010000001.1, from coordinate 79,397 downwards.
ATCTTTAGATGGGAAACCAGCACTTTACTGAAGTTAAAGTTTATGAAATTATTAACATCTAAGTGAGTATTTCTTGATAAAGCAGCATATTCCTGCTTTTTAGGGAAAATCAGCCGACATTTTTAAGTTTAGCGATTTCCTCTTCACTTAAATATCTAAATTCACCTTCAGCCAGGCTGCCCAGGCTTAAAAAGGCAAAGGCTACTCTTTTTAATTTAACTACCGAAAAACCGGCAATTTTACACATTCTTCTCACCTGTCTATTTCTGCCTTCATGGATTGTAATTGCAAATTCTGTATAGTTATTCACATAATTAACATTTTCTATTTTAGCTGCAGCAGTTTTGCGGCCATCAATTACCATCCCTGCTTCAAATTTACTAAAATCTTCTTCCCCTATATTTCCCTTAGCTCTAACCCAGTATTTTTTATCTACCTCTTTTTTAGGATGGGTCAGCTTATAGCAGAGATCACCATCATTGGTTAATATTAAAAGCCCAGAACTATCATAGTCAAGCCTTCCAGCTGGGTATACCCGCTGTTTAAGCTCAGGAATCAAATCCATGACAGTTGGTCTATCTTTTGGATCAGAAACACTTGTAATATAGCCTTCTGGTTTGTGTAAAAGCAGATAAACCTTTTTTTCCTCAATTATCAGCTCTCCATCAACCATTATTTCATCTTTGTCCGGGTCAACCTTAAAGCCCATTTCGGTCACAACTTCTCCGTTAACCTTAACTCTTCCTTCAGCAATTATTTCTTCTGATTTTCTTCGAGAAGCAACACCTGCATGTGCCATTACCTTCTGCAGTCTTTCCATTCTTTCACCCCAAATTATTATTGCTTTTCTGTTTTTCTTCTTCAACAGCTTCAATTTCTTTAGCAAATAGTTTTTCTACCCGCTCTATTTCTGGAAGCTGTTCTAAATTATTGATATCAAGATATTCTAAAAACTGATTTGTAGTCCCATATATTATAGGGTTACCTACTGTTTCTTTACGGCCTAATTCTTCAATTAAATCATATTTAGCCAGGGTATTTAAGGTCTGAGCAACCCTTACCCCTCTTATTTCTTCGATCTCTGATCTGGTTACAGGCTGTCTATAGGCAACAATAGCAAGTGTTTCCATAGCAGCTGTAGATAAAGAAGCAACCCTTGTAATATCAAATAGTTCTTCTATATAATCTGAATAAATTTCTTTGGTCTGAAAAACATAGTGCTCATCATATGATTTTAAAGCAACACCTGAGTTTTCTTTTTGGTACTGGATCTTTAAATATTCGATTAACTGCTCCAGCTGCCCTACATTTAAACCGGTTATTTTTAAAAGTGTCTCTTTTTTTATTTTATTTTTAGAGCTAAAAATCAAAGCTTCTACAAGTGCTACATAATTGACTTCTTTATTTTCTTTAGCCATTTATTTCACCTTTCCAAACTTATCTTTATCTCAGAAAAATTATTGGATTGAATAACCCTAACTCTTTTTCTTTTCATCAATTCTAAAAGTGCCAGCAGGGTTACCACTATTTCCAGCTGATTATTTTTTTCTTCTAAGAGATTATAGAAGGAGATTTCTTCATTGACCCTTCTGATATCTTTAAGCATATCCCTGATCTTATTACTTATATTAAACTTTTCCTCTTTTAAATAATCAAGTTTGGGATTTTTTAGTATTTCTGTTTCTGCTTCTTTTTCAGCTTTTATAGCCTGAATAATCAATTCCTTTAATTGAGAAGCAGAAATAGAGATATCAACCTGCAGTTTTTCCGGGATCATTTGCTCGATATCAACCTGACATTGATAGCGATTACCTGCTTCATCTTCCCATTCTTTAAGCAGAGAGGCAATATTTTTGAATAATTCATATTCCCTCAACCTGGCTATCAGCTGATGCTCACTTTCTTCTTCAGCTTCATCCTGAGAAGGTAAAATAGCTTTGATTTTAATTTCCATTAATTCAGCAGCAATAACTAAAAATTCACTTGCTAAATCAATATCAAATTCTTGCATTTCTGTTAAATATTCCAAATATTGGTCAGTAATGCTGGCCAGAGAAACCTCATTAATATCTATTTCATTTTTTTTAATTAATTGATAAAGAAGTTCCAGGGGACCCTCAAAACTATCAATTATTACCTTGTAATCCATAAATTTTACCTCTCATTAAAGCAGTATATTATACATTGTATTAACAATTGGTCTTAAAATGGACCATAAAATTCCTGTATAAGCTAAGATCATTATCAAGATCATCCCATATGGACCTTCCAGTTTTCTAATATATCTATCAAATTCAGCTGGTAAAACACCTCTTAATATTTTTGAACCATCCAGAGGTGGTACGGGAAGTAAATTAAAGATTCCCAAACTCAAATTAATGATTACCGAAAGCTGAATAAAGACAAAAAATGTTTGGACTAAATTACCATAGCCTGCCTGCTGCAGCTGTAAAAGGGTATTGGCACTGAAAAATACCACCAGTCTGCCTGTCATTGCAAAAACAAAGGCTAAAAAGAAATTGGCTGCTGGACCGGCTATACTAACCAGCATCATTCCCCTGCGGGGATTATTATAGTAATTTGGATTAATCGGTACCGGTTTAGCCCAACCAAACCTTCTTGTGATCAATAAGACCAGACTCCCCATAAGATCTAGATGGGCCAGAGGATTTAAGGTTAATCTACCCTGATTTTGAGGAGTTGGATCTCCAAGTTTATAGGAAACATAACCATGAGAAAATTCGTGTAATGAAAGTGAAAAAAGTAAAACTGGAATTAATAACATCAACTCAAATATTGTATTCATTTAAATCACCTCTTCTAAAGCCTCTAATTATACTGATTTTCAATTAAATTTTCAGCATAATTTAAGGCTGATTGTCTATCCTTAAATTTATTTCTTAAAATCTGATCTCTAACTTTAAGCAGTATTTCTTTTATTTCAGGTCCCTGTTTTAAACCCATTGCCAATAAATCATGACCGTTGATTGGGATTTTAACTTCCTCTCTTTTTTTAAGATGGAAAAAGATCTCTTCCACAAATTTTTGTTCATAATTTATCACTGCTGCCATTATTAATTCTTCCGGATGATAGTTCTCTAACTTTCTGTACTTTAAAGCAGGGTCAGCAAGTAGATAAAAGTTTTTATCTATTTTTTCCCACTCTTTATGAATAAATAGCTTAGCTTCATATTCAGAGATAGGCCACTGCTTTATTTTGCTTTCTTCTCTATTATAAAACAAAATTATAAGTCTGACAAGAAAGTGTTTTACCTTTAAATCATTTTCTCTGCTGATGGCAAGCAGTTTTTCTCCTTTGAGGAAATTTGCATCTTTACTCATATCTAATTCAAAATCATTTTCAATTAATTTTAAAACAGGAATTTGATTTAATAATATTGCTGAAAATTGAGAAATATCCTTTTTGGCTTTAAAGAGGTATTTTAGTTCTGTAAAAACTCTTTCTACTGCCAGATTTTGATAATCATAAAGTTTGAGTGATTTTTTACTTAATTCCATACTTTCTGCACTGAGTTTAAAATCTTTTAATATCTGAAAACGAATCCCCCGTAAAATCCTGAGGGGATCATCTCTAAAACTGTAGTTATGAAGAACATTAAGCATCTTATTTTTCAGATCATAAATAGCTCCAAAAAAATCATAGACTATGCCCTTCCGTTTAGGATGAAGGTCCATAACCAGAGTGTTAATGGTAAAATCACGCCTGTATAAATCTGAAAAAAGATCGGCCTTTTCTACCAGGGGTAAAGAACCGGGAAAATGATATTTTTCCTCTCTACAGCTGGCAATATCAATCGAATATCCATATTTATTATGCAAAAAACCGGTAGAAAATTTATTATTATAATCATATTCAAAAGCTTTTTTCTCTTTAAGGTGGATAAAAAATGCTTCTAAATCACCTTCTAATAAAAGGTCAAGATCTTTGTTTAAAGATAGGTCGATCAAAAGATCTCTTACTTGGCCTCCAACCAAATAGAGATTATAGCCGAGCTCTGCAGCTTCTTCGGCCAGCATTAAAATAAATTCTCGCCTTTTTTTAGGTAAATAATCTAAGAGATCTATTTTGTAATGGAGAAAAGAAGCCTGATTATGATTATTTTTTTGATATTTTTTTAATAGATCCAGACCTTTAACTATATCTATCCCCAGCTCTGCATATTTTTCGCGGCTCAGGTGAGGAACTTTATATTCACCTGCTACAACTTTCTGCAGAAATTCTATTTTTTTCTCCAATAGCTGAATACTTTCTTTATTAAAATAGATATTTTTTTGGTCAACCAAATAGTAGTTTTCAGAGTGATATTTAAGCTCAGCTGAATCAATTCTTAAACTTAGCTTTTTAAAATCAACCTCAGTTAGATTATTAATTTTAATTATCATTCCCTGATGGTGATAATATTCTTCTGCCATAGAGCTTAATATTCTATTTAATAAATTATTGCTCTTTTTCATAAAAAGTCCCCACTTCAAAAAGACTGCCTCAGTTGAGACAGTCTCATATATTAACTTAAACTATTCAATCTCACTCAAATCAACTTTTTCTAAATTCGGATTGCTGGCTGGAGAACGGCCAACCTTGGCCATTTCTTTCCATTTCCCGTCTACTTTTACCCTAACTACATCTGCAGTATAATCATTTTTGGTATCCTCTGCTCCACAGTTAGATAAAAGCCAGCTGCCAACCCCATAAATATCAACCGGTACCTGAGAAGATTCAAAACGATCTATTTTTTGGGGAGTAAAACCACCTGTAGCAATAATCTTTACATCTCTGCAGAATTTTTTAGCTCTGCTGATATCCCCGGGCTGAAGGTCCCAGCTTTTATAAGCATTATCAATAGCTTTACGAAGGTTAAAGATCAGGCGTGCATTTACCCCATTATCTAATTCCTTTTTCCCCAAGGGTTGAACACTTTCATCTCTTAAATCTGATGAATTATCAGGTCTAACCCCAAATAATCTATAGCGTTGGGCCTCTTCTTTTTCACCTGCTTTTAAAAGACTGATATATTTGTTGAACATGGTTTTTAAAACCTTTAAAGTTGTAGCTACACAATCATTGTCAAAATCAACCAGAGCAATTCTATTTACATTCAGGGGCATCAAGCGGCAGAACTGCAGCATAGCCTCTGCTGTATCACCTAAAAAGGAGGCCACATAAGAATGACTGATCGTTCCTCCACCCTTACCTCCCCACCAGGCACCCTGTTCATCAGTTGATATAAAGCGGCCTGTATTGGTATCATATTCATTGTTATAGGCATTTACCCCCAATGAATAGGCATAACCATGCATTGCCTGTAATTTATAGTGGGTAAATCTAGCCGGAAAAAACAAAATATCCTTACCCCTAGCTGCAACCATTACCTTATAGACATTTGTTGCAATTCGAGAAGCTTCGGTTAAAGAACCGAGTATCGGTGTTTCTAAAATAGAAAAATCTCGATAGCGGCCCCTGATCTTTATTACCGGTTCAACATTATGGGGATTACCATTATAAAAAATCTTTTCACCATCATGACAGGCTTCAACTTCTAATTCAGAGGAAGTATTAACAAAATTTCCAGCTTCATCTTCATATCCTGTTGCAGTTTTTAAAATAGATAATGCTTCATCGATCCCACCAGCTATACAAAATGGTTGACGTCTGGGAAAGATTTGTAGTTCAACTTCAATATCTCCTATATTCTGACCTTTAAATTCATAACCCTCTTTAGAAAGCTCTTCTAAAATTCCAGCTATATTGCGAAAATAAACATCAGAATACCAACCAGCTGCCATCCTTTCTCTATCAAGCTGAAATAATTCGGTTTCTAGACGTTCCCCATTAAAAATAGTCATAAACTCACCTCTAAATATCTTTTATGTAATTTTTTCATAAATTAAATCTTTAGCTTTTACTTTAGTTTGAGAATAACTATATGCAGCTGTAAGTTTTGCTTTTGCTTCTGCCAGATTTTTTTCATCATTAACATGCAGCAGAGCTAAGGTATCACCTTTAGTAACCCGATCAGCAATTTTTTTCTTTAACTCTACTCCAACTGCCAGATCTATCTCAGACTCTTTGTTTTCTCTACCAGCCCCTAAAAGCATTGCTGCCAGGCCAACTTTTAAGGCATCTAGCTCTTTTATATAGCCATCTTTTTGGGCCTTAATTTCCACTTTTTTTTCTGCAGTCGGAAATAATGAGTAATCATCGATAACTGCTGGATTACCTTCCTGAGCAGAAATCATCTGCTTCAATTTTGCCAGGGCCTGACCATTATTCAGCTTTTCCCTTAAAATTGCTTTAGCTTCAGCATGATCTTCGGCCTGACCGGCAAGTTCGAGCATCCCTGCTCCTAACTCAAGACAGAGTTCTCTTAAATCAGCAGCACCTCTACCCTTTAAAGTCTCTATCGCTTCTTTAACCTCTAAGGCATTACCAACCGCATAACCAAGCGGCTGACTCATATCTGTAATATAGGCAGCAGTATCTCTACCTATTTCTCTACCGATTGCAACCATTGCTTTAGCCAGCTTTTTTGCTTCTTTTAAATCCTTCATAAAAGCTCCACTACCTGTTTTTACATCAAGCATAATTGCATCTGCCCCACCAGCAATTTTTTTAGACATAATACTGCTGGCGATCAAAGGAATAGATTCTACAGTTGCAGTAACATCTCTGAGAGCATATAATTTTTTATCTGCAGGAGTTAAATTACCACTCTGACCAACAACAGCTATTCCATGTTGATTAACATTATCAAAAAATCTATCCAGATTTAAAGCTGTATTAAAATCAGCAATTGAGTGTAATTTATCAATGGTACCTCCGGTATGACCAAGTCCTCTACCCGACATTTTTGCCACCGGAATTCCGGCACTGGCTACCAGTGGTGCCAAAATCAGGGTTGTAGTATCTCCTACCCCACCTGTACTGTGTTTATCAACTTTTTTACCCTTGATTTGACTTAAATCGATCATATCACCAGATTCAGCCATAATCATCGTTAGATCAGCTGTTTCTTCAGCATCCATAGACTGAAAATAGACCGCCATTGCCCAGGCAGAAATTTGATAATCGGGGATCTCTCCCTCAACATAACCATCGATTAAAAATTCGATTTCTGCTCTGCTTAATTTTTGTCCTTCTCTTTTCTTATATATTATATCATATGCACGCATCATTAAACCCTCCAGCTAGATCTTTTTTATAATATCTTGCATTAATTTAATAAAATCTACCTTAACTCTTTCTGCAGTTTCTACTACTTCACTGTGATCTAGAGGCTGGGCTAAAATACCGGCAGCCATATTGGTAATACAGGAAATACCAAGCACTTCTATCCCCATATGACGGGCTACAATCACTTCAGGTACTGTTGACATCCCCACAGCATCTGCCCCAACTGCAGCTAAAAATTTGATTTCTGCAGGGGTTTCATAACAGGGTCCTGACATAGCAGCATAAACACCTTTACGAATCAGCAGCGAATTATCTTTTGCCGCTTCTTCTGCAACTGCAATTAAATCTTTGCTGTATGCTTCTGTCATATCAGGAAATCTAGGCCCATATTCGGCCAGGTTTTCACCCCTGAGTGGATTATCACCAATAAAATTAAGATGATCAGAGATCAGCATAAATTCTCCCGGAGAATAATTGCTGTTAACTCCTCCAGCTGCATTTGTTAAAAGCAGTTTTTTTATCCCTAATTCTTTCATCACTCTAACCGGCAGGGTTAATTTTTCCATCGAATATCCCTCATAATAGTGGAACCGACCCTGCATGGCAATTACTTTTTTGCCGGATAATTCACCGATAACAAACCTACCTGTATGACCTTCAACTGTAGAGCTGGGAAAATTATCTAATTGATCATAATCGATCATAGTTGGCTCATCTATTTCTTCAGCCAATACACCAAGCCCTGAGCCTAATATAAGTCCGATTTCTAGCTGATAATCTATCTTTTCTAAAATTTGAGCAGCATTATTTTTAATGTCTTCAATCATTTTTGCCCTCCTAAACTTAAATTATGAAACTACCATCACGGTAAATTAGTTCACCATCAGCATAAATTTCTCCCCCGTTTTTCATATCACAGAGCATATCCCAGTGAATGGTGGATATATTTTCTCCCCCAGTTTCTGGATAACTGCGGCCTAAAGCTAAATGAATTGTCCCACCTATTTTTTCATCAAATAACATATTTCTGGTGAATTTATCAATTCCCTGATTACAGCCAACTGCTACCTCACCAACATAACGGGAGCCCTCATCTGTTTCCAGCAGAGAATGAAGTAGTTCTTCACCCTTAGCTGCAGAAGCATCAACAACCCGGCCTGCTTCAAATTCTAATCTAATATCCTCGATTTCTTTACCACTATAAATTCCGGGAAAAGAAAACCTTATTTTACCCTCAACACTATCTTCGATCGGACCGGTAAATACTTCTCCACCAGGGTAATTTTCCTTACCCTTATCTGCTATCCACTTTCTACCACCTACCTTAAGCTTCAAATCTGTATCTTCAGCTAAAAAGTGGAGTTCTGATTTCTCTGCTAATATCTCGGCTATCCTTTCTAATTCCTGACCAAATTTGCTCCAGTAGGCAACCGGATCTTGTCTGTTCAAATGACAGGATTGATAAACAAATTCCCTGTAATCAAGCAGTGACATCCCAGCTTCCTGGGCATCAGCCTGGGTTGGAAACTGACAAACATTCCAGTTTAAACTACCCTCTGCAGCCCTTTTGAGCATTATTTCTGTAATTTCTTTTTTAGCTAGGGTTCTTGCCTTTATCTTTTCAGGATTTACAGAAGCCAAATTTTTGGTATTATTATGGCCTAAGATCTTCAGAGTTGCATCCACATTTTCGATCAAATATTTTAAATAGGGAGAAGAGTAATTAAGCTGAGATTCTCCAGCAAATTTATAGAATAATTCTTCTTGTTCAGGTATAGTTGTGATTATTAAAGGATGAGCACCGATCTTTAAAGCCTTTTTATAGACCTCTTTGATCAATTCAGTTGAAACATTTTCTCCCTGAATCAAGATCTCATCACCTTTTTTTAATTCTAGTGAATAATTTACTAATACATCTGCATATTTTATAAGTTTTTGATCTGCCATGATAACCTCCTTTTTGTGCTTAAAAAATAACCTTACCGTATTTGCCTCCCCCACCAGATTGAAAGCTAAATTCTTTTTTTCTGGCCTTAGCAATTTTTTTATAAATTCTACTGCTGAGACAGCTCTTTAATTTTTCAGAACTAATTTTGTGCAGTACATCCATCTCACTGCCACAATTGGCTAATATTTTTTGGATTGTTTTCTTCCCAATCCCGGGAATATCCAGCAGTGGAACCTGATAAATATATTGAGGTCTGTGAGCTGGGCTCTGAGCTTCTTTTTGGGGAGCTATTGCTAATATTCTATCTTTTACCCCTAAAACCAGCTTTTCCTTACCACAGCTGGGACAGCTGAGAACCGCCTCAGGCTGAGTAAAAACCCTTTTACATTTTTCACAAAAAGAACGGTGGTATTTGCCAAGCTCAGGATTTAAACCATAATTTTTGCTGATTTTTCTTCCTTCTTCCCGCTTTAAAACTTTAATAAATTCTTTATAATTTAATTCTTCCATTTGAAATATATTATATTCTCTGGCTATTTTGGGTAATGAATGAGCATCAGAATTACTTAAAAAACTTTTTGCCTGCAGTTCAGGCAGCAGATCAGCCATCTTAGTATCAGCACTTAAACCTAATTCTACTGCTGGTATTTCTTCCCACTCTGCAGTGCTGAAAAGTTCGGTATAGCTCTGAAAAGCCCTCCCATAAAAACTTTTATGGGGTGTAAAAATATGGGCAGGAATCAATATTCCACCGTGGAAACTAACAATTTTTAAAATTTCTTTACCTGTTAAAGCTGCAGCCTGAGAACTTAAAGTAATATTAGAAATATAATTATCCATTGTGCTGCTGAATGCTTTAATGTTTTTTATTTTTGGAAAAAAGGCCATATAATGAACCTGGCCGCCATTTTCTTCTCGGCTTTCTATTTCTGCTCCCAAAAGCACAAGCAGAGAGTCTTTATATAAGATTCCACCCTTTTTGAGCTCTTTCATTTCTCCTTTAGCCAGCATTTCTTCAATATCTTTTAAAACTACCGGTGAAGCACAGTCGATTATCCCGATTAAATCAAGTCCTTTTTTAAAAGCAGCTTCTGCTAATATATTGGGGAAATTAAGTTTAGCTGAAGCTGTTATTTTAACGGGACTGCCATCACTAGCTCCCCCAATATGAATATGAAGATCGGCAAAAAACTCCTTTAACATTAAAGATCACCAAGATAATGCATAACAGAGATCAAGGTTTTACTGTCCTTAAGCTCACCATTTTTAAAAAGCTCTTTTAATTCTGCTTTGCTTTTAGGCACAACTTCTATATATTCTCCTTCTTCTAATTCTCTACCAACATAGGAGAGTTTTTCTGCTTGAAATATATAGATGCATTCTGTACTATAACCAGGGGTTGGATAAAATTTATAAAGCTCGGTGAATTTTTCTGCCTGATAACCGGTTTCTTCTCTCAGTTCTCGGGCAGCACATTCTTCTAGATCTTCCCCTATTTCCAATTTACCAGCTGGGATTTCATAAATAACCTCATCAACCGGATATCTGTATTGTTTGATTAAAAGCACTTTGCCTTCCTCATTTTCGGCCAGGACTGAAACACCTCCACTATGTTCAACCACTTCCCGAACCGATGTGAGACCATTTGAAAACTCCACCTGATCTTTATTTAAATTTAAAATATTACCTGAATAAATTCTTTCTCCACTAACTTTTTGCTCCTGCTTGATTTCCATTATTAACCTCCAACTATTAAACGTTATTTTCTATCTTAATCTTATCCGCAATTCTAGCTACAAACTGAGAATTAGTCGGTTTATTATTTTCTTCCTGCATATTATTGGCAAAATATTTTGCTAAAGCTTCTTGATTACCTCTGTCCCAGACAACTTCGATTGCATGTCTGATTGAGCGTTCAACCCTGCTTGAGGTAGAATCAAATTCTTCTGCAACCATCGGATATAATTTTTTAGTTACTGCTCCTAAAATATCCATATCTTCGATTACAAGTTCAACCGCATATCTAATATAATGATATCCTTTGATATGAGCTGGAATGGCCATCTCATGCAAAATAGAGGTTATTAAAGCTCTGATATCTTCTTTTGCCATAACTTTTTCTTTTTTACCCTGATACTTAACACTTTTTTGACTTTCGATCTCAGGTTCCATCAGCTGCCTGATCCTCATTGCCAGTTTATCTAAATCAAAAGGTTTCATAATATAATAATCTACTCCCAGCTGAATAACCTTTTTCATCATCTGATCATGACCAAAAGCTGTTAAAGCAATTATTTTCATTTCCCTTACTCGGTCTTCACTATTTAATTCTTCTAAAACTCCCATTCCATCTAAATGGGGCATAATTAAATCTATAATTAAAACATCTGGACTTTCTTTTTCAGCCAGCAAATCTAGAGCTTCTTCTCCATTATGAGCGATTCCAGCTACATTAAAATCTTCATTCATCTCTAGAAATTCTGCAAGCAGCTGACAAAATTCTTTATTATCATCAACGATAAACACATCTATAGTTCCCATTTTACTTCCCCCTTCAATTTTTGGATTTACTCATCTTAACTGCTGTATACTCTTTGGCAGCCATATCCAGCATTTCTTCAGCATGAGCAATCGTTTTCTCTGTCATTTTAGTTCCACCAATCATCCTTGCTATTTCTTCTACTCGCTGCTGCTCAGCTAAGGAATGGATATGGGTATAGGTTCTGTTTTTACCCTTTTCCTTTTTAATTAAGTAATGATGACTGCCTGCAGTAGCAATCTGGGGTAAATGAGTTATACAAATAATTTGTCTGTTTTTTGAAATATTGACTAGTTTTTCTGCCATCCGAGCAGCTGTTTCTCCACCAACTCCACTATCTACCTCATCAAAAACCAGGGTATCAACCTGATCCAGACCGGCAGTAATAGTTTTTAAAGCCAGCATAATTCTTGAGATTTCTCCACCTGAAGCAATTTTACTCAAAGGCCGCAGTTCTTCTCCCTTATTAGGTGAAATTAAAAACTCTACCCTGTCAATTCCATTTTCTCCTAATTCTTTTTTCTGAAAAGAAAGTTCGAATCTAACATCTTCCATTGCCAAATCCTGCAGTTCATTACTCAGCTTAGTTTCGAATTCTCCGGCTCTTTCTTTTCTCACTTCAGATAATTTTTCTGCTTTTTTAGTTAATATATTTTTAAGCTCATTTTTTTCTTCTTTGATCTGAGCTATTTTTTCTTCAATATTTTCTAATTTTTTCTTTTTTGCTTTCACTTCTGCTAAATAATCAAGTATTTCTTCAACACTATCTCCATATTTTCTAAATAAGGAGTTCAACAAATCAAGCCTATCAGCAATTAAACTTAGCTCTTCTTCATCATAATTAAAACTGCTGCAGTAATCTCCCAATTCAAAGCTAAATTCTTCTAAGCTATAATAAATATCGGCAAAACTTTTATTTAATTTAGCCAGATTTTTATTATAATCTTTAAGTGATTCCAGCTTGTTTTTTAAAACTGCCATCCTATCCAGCAGTCCCTGGGAACTATAATCATCACCACTGATAGCATTTAAAACCTCTGTGGTATTTTGATATATTTCTTCACCGTGAGAAAGTGATTGATATTTTTCTTTTAAGGCCTGATATTCCCCAGGCTTTAATCCTGCTTTTTCTATTTCATCAATCTGAAAGTTTAAGATATCAAGTTCTCGAACTCTTTCTGCATCATCAATATCTATTTCAGTTAATTCTTTATTTAATGCCTGATATTTGGCATAATTTTCTTTGATAAATTCTTGCAGAGCTTCGATTTCAGACCCGATAAAAGCATCTAAGATCATCAAATGAGAAGCTTGATCTAAAAGCAGCTGATGTTCATGTTGACCGTGAATATCTATTAAATAACGGCTGATCTTCCTAACCATCCTTAAGGTTGCCAGCTGACCATTAATCAGGGTTCTATTCCGGCCGTTTGCTTTAATTTCTCTGGCAATCAAAATTCCGTTTTGCTCTTTTTCTACCCCTGCCTCAGCCAAAATATCATTGATTATTTCCAGTTCAGAGGGTTGAAAAAAAGCAGAAATATAGGCTGCATCTTTAGCAGTTCTAATCACATCTGTGCTAGCTCTAGCTCCCAGTAAAAGATCTAGAGCACCTATAATTATCGACTTACCTGCTCCTGTTTCTCCACTTAAAATATTAAGTCCCTGTTTAAAATTAATATTAACCTGATCAATTAAAGCAAAGTTTTTTACCTGTAGGTCACTGAGCATCATTTACCTCCTGTCAGCTAAGCTAAATCCATCTTCTCTTTAATGGTGGTATAAAAAGTTCTGTCCGGTAATTTTAAAATACAGAGGTCTTGATCGGCAGCACTAATAAAAATCTCGTCTCCAGGAACTATTTCATCATTAAATCTGCCATCAGCACTACCTTTGATGGTTTTGCCATCACTATCTATTCTAATTCTGATTTCTTCAAGATCAGAAATTACCATGGGTCTTAAGTGTAAGTTATGAGGACAAATTGGAGTGATTAAAATCGCCCTTACCTGTCTGGGATTAATGATCGGTCCACCTGCAGAAAGGGAATAAGCGGTAGAACCGGTAGGAGTAGATATAATTAGTCCATCTCCTCGATATTTATTGACTAATTCATTGTTAATATATAGTTTAATCTGCAGCATGTGTGAATCAGGAGACCGATTGATTACATAATCATTAAGGGCATAATGGCTGGATATCGTTTTACCCGCTCTGATCAGTTTAGATTTAATCATCATTCTTTTTTCTACTTGATAATTGCCATTTGAAATCATCTCAAGCACTTTTTCTACCTCATCAGTCTCAACATCGGTTAAAAAACCTAAATGACCAACATTTATGCCTAAAAGAGGTATCTCACTACCTATAAAATTGTGAGAGCTGTGTAAAAAAGTCCCATCTCCTCCAATTATAATAACATAATCTGCTTCCCGAAGTATCTTATCATAATCAGCCTCTTTTGCTTCTCTATCTAACTGGAGAGCAGAACTCTCTTCGATTAAATAATCTTTATCCCTTTTTTCAAACCATTTGATAGCTCTTTTTGCAATTGCAAATGCCTCTTTTTTATCCTGATTTAAGATCAAAGCTGCCTTATCCATACTTACCTCCCAGCTTATTATGAGCAGTCTTAACTGTATGCTTAACTTTATTCTGCCATTTCTCTAAAGCAAAAGCTTCTATTTCATCTTCAGCAAGATATTTTAAATGAATTAAATACTCTATATTTTTACTGCTGGCCCCTGTAATTGGCGAATAATCTAAAGCTAAGGGGAGAAAAGAATTTTCAAGAAAAAATTCACTTAAAGAATTAATAACATCCTGATGAACAGCTGGATCTTTAACTACCCCATTTTTACCTACCCTTTCTCTACCAGCTTCAAACTGAGGTTTAATCAAAGCAATAAAGTCTCCCTCTTTTTCTAAAAATCTTTTTACTCCCTCTAAGATCAAGCGCAAAGAAATAAAGGAAACATCTGTCACAATCAGGGGAACTTCTAGATCTAATTGCTTTTTATCTAGATAACGAAAATTACACCTTTCCAGTACAACCACCCGCTCATCCTGCCTTAACTTCCAGGCTAACTGCCCATAACCTACATCAATGGCATATACCTTTTGGGCACCATGTTTTAAAAGACAGTCTGTAAAACCACCTGTTGAAGCACCAATATCAAGGGCAGCTTTAGCGTCTACATCAACAGCAAAACTTTTTAGGGCTTTTTCTAATTTTAGACCACCTCTAGATACATAAGGGTTTTTATCTCCCCTAATCTCTATCTCGGCATCTTTAGTGATCTGAGTTCCTGCTTTATCTTCCCGCTGACCATCAACAAAAACCAGACCGGCCATAATAGCTCTTTTTGCCCGGGAGCGGCTTTTAAATAAACCTCTTTCGGTAACTACTATATCTAGTCGTTCTTTTTGGGCCATAAAGATTTTGCCTCCCTGTTTTGATCAAGCATCTGCAGGGCATTTTTAAGTATTCCTCTGCCATCTAAATCATATTCAGCTCTCTTTTCTGCCATTTCACCCTGAGTTACAAATTGATCGCTAATCCCAAGCCGCTTAATTTTTGGCTTTTTAAGCTCTTTATCATTAAGCAGTTCCAAAATAGCTGAAGAAAATCCACCTGCTAAAACCTGTTCTTCCACAATCAAAATATTTTCAGAGCCTGCAGCTGCTTTTAAAATCATCTCTTCATCCAGAGGCTTGACAAATCTGCTGTCAATTAAAGCTGTTTGATAGCCATTATTATTTAAAATTTCTGCTGCCTTTTGGGCTGGATAAACTGTTGAACCAACAGCAATTATTGTCAGTTTGGTCTCAGCCTTGACTGCAATTAATTCTTCAGCTCGGCCAATTTCTATTTCTTTAAATTCTTTGGGCTCATAATTACCATTGACACTACCTCTTGGGTAGCGCAGAACTGCTGGGCCCTGATAATTTACAGCAGTATAAAGCATATCCTGGAGTTGATCTGCATCTTTAGGTGCCATTAAAACTAAATTGGGAATAGGGCGCAAAAAGGAAAAATCGAATACCCCCTGATGGGTTTCACCATCATTACCAACTATCCCAGCCCTATCCAGGGCTAAGGTAAGATCAACATTCTGGATTGCTACATCATGGATCACCTGATCATAGGCCCTCTGCAAAAATGTAGAATAAATTGCACAGACTGCCTTTAAACCACCTTTGGCCAGACCTGTACTCATAGTAACAGCATGCTGTTCAGCTATTCCCACATCATAAAGCCGCTCTGGATATTTTTCAGCAAAGATGTTCATCCCTGTTCCAGCAGGCATCGCAGCTGTAACCCCTACAATTTTATCATCTTCAGCAGCCAGTCTGCTTAAACTTTCTCCAAAGACCTGACTGTAGCTTGCTTTATCTTTTCTCTTTTTAGTGCTGCCGTCTTCGATATTAAAAGGACCTACCCCATGAAATTTATCCGGATTTTCTTCTGCTGGTAGATAACCCTTCCCTTTTTTGGTCACTACATGCAGTAAAACCGGGCCAGAAAAATCTTCTGCTTCTTTAAAATACTTTATCAATTCTTCAATATTATGACCATCAATTGGTCCTAAATATTTAAAACCAAACTCTTCAAACAATACTCCTTGAATAAAACTGTACTTAAGGGCATCTTTGACCCTTGAAACCGTATTGGAAACCGTACTGCCTATCCGAGGAATCTTATTAATGAGAAATTCTATATCTTCTTTGGCCCTTTTAAATTTAGGATCACTGCGGAGATTAGATAAATAATTAGAAAGGGCACCAACATTCCCGGCAATAGACATTTCATTGTCATTTAAAATAACATTAATATCTGCCTGAATATCTCCGGCATGATTTAAGGCCTCAAAAGCCATCCCACCTGTTAAAGAACCATCTCCAATAACTGCATAAATATCTCCCTTAGCTTGGAGCTGTTTTTTAGCTAAGGCCAGTCCACAGGCTGCAGAAATTGAAGTACTGCTGTGTCCCACTCCCATAATATCATGGGGACTTTCTCCACATTTAGGATAACCACTTATTCCATTTTTCTGTCTTAAACTATTAAAACAATCCCGGCGTCCGGTTAAAATTTTGTGGGTATAGGCCTGATGACCTACATCCCAGATTATTTTATCCTGAGGACTATTTAAATAATAGTGCAGGGCCATCGCCAATTCTACTGTACCCAAATTGGAGGCTAAATGACCACCGGTTAGAGCAATATTTTCGATTAAAAATTCCCTGATCTCAGCTGCTAATTCATTTAATTTATTAAATTTAACTTTTTTAAAATCATCTAAACCATTAATCTCCGCTAAATAATTACCCATTATTTCCCCCTCTTTTAAATAAAGCAATTAGATAAGAAAATGATCTAATAAATATAGCCATAATTTTACCGCTCACAAAGATGATTTCATTTGATTTTTTTATCCCATAATATTTAAAAAAAGCTTTACCGCCAACTGTAAGTGCTGAAGCCAAACCAATAATAACTAAACTGCTGATAAAAAAGGAATATTGATAGAGTTCAGATAACTGCAGGGCAATTACTGCACCTGTAGCACCACTGATGGTACCACAGATATCACCTACAATATCACACATTATACTGGCCACTTTATCCCCATTTTTAGAAAGATAAAGGGCTGTTTTGGCTCCAAAAACCTTTTTAGCTGCCCTGGCATTAAAGGGCTCATCTCTGGAGACAGTTGCTGCAACACCTATCATATCTGCTAAAACACCGACTATTATAATAATTAACAGTATTATTACTGCCATCGGTAAAGATACGAACTGTACCTGTGTTTGTGACACAGAGCTAACACCTACCGCGATAAAAAACGTTAATATAGCAATAATAATACTGCTTCTAAGATTATCCAAAAAAAATACACCTCAATTTATTTAAATAACAGATGGTAATATGACAGATAAATGCTGTACCATAGGTCCAGTAGGTTTTCCCCCGCAATACCCGAATGTCACCACTCAGGTGATTTCTCTTTAAATTCCGGCTGTAGGGTCTCCCTCTACAGAACTGGATTGCCACTAAGAGCACACTTTAATCCCTGTCATACCCTGAACAAACAGACAGTCTAGAAGTTTTCCTTAACAGCACTTAACTATTCCCTAGCTTCTTTTGCAGTAAAAGTTTCCAGCAGGTTCCACAAAGAGCTGGATCCAAACTCATTTGTTTTGCTACTGTCTCCAGTACCACTTCAAAGCAGGCTACACTACCAAACCTTGCGGTTTAAGCAGGTGAACCCGATTTCGCTATATAGTATATGACAAAACCAGACCTCCACGGGAAAGGGGTCAACGCCCACATGCCATTGTGGATCGCCCCAAACCCTTAACTTCCCTTAACAGCCCCCGACTGGGCGTCAGAAGCTGTCAAAAGAAACTTCATCGATATGCCTTTTGACGGATTTTTAGGCCCGCCTTCAAGAATAGTGTGCTGACTAGAATACTGCACCATCCGTATTTTTATTAATTATAACATATTATGATATACCCTTCAATTAATGCTGACGGCTTAAAAGATAATCGACCAGCATTATTAGTACTTCTGCCTGCTCTTCAAATATGGCTAGTGATTCTTTAGCTTTTTGAGCATGATCTAAAGCTGCCTTTTTCGCTCCCTCAATACCTAAAAGTTTGGGATAGGTTGATTTATCAAGCTCTTCATCACTACCAACATTTTTACCAAGTTTTTCAGTATCACCTGTTAGATCAAGCAGATCATCAACAATTTGAAATAGAACTCCTAAATTGCTGGCATATTCTTCTAAGGCCGCTTTTTCTGCTTCAGAGTAGATTGAGCAGTAAACTCCACTCAAAACTGAGGCCTTGATCAAAGCTCCGGTTTTGGCAGCATGGATTTTCTGCATTTCAGCTAAGCTCAATTCTTTTTTTTCTGCCTCTATATCAAGGGTCTGTCCACCCACCATACCCTGTCTGCCTGAATTAACAGCGATCAATTTAATAATCTCAATCTTTTTGGCTGGCTCTAGTTCAAGCCCGGCTAAAATCTCAAAGGCATAGGTTAAAAGTGCATCACCAGCTAAAATGGCTTTGGCTTCACCAAAAACAAGGTGGTTTGTTTTTTTACCCCGCCGCAGTTGGTCATCATCCATTGCCGGTAGATCATCATGGATCAAAGAATAACTGTGGATCATTTCCAGAGCAGAACCGCTTTTTAAGGCTGCCTGATAATTGCCTTCTAAAAGCTCAGCTGTTAAGAGGGTTAAGATCGGTCTGATCCTTTTTCCCCCTGAAAGCAGGGTATAGCGCATAGCTTCACTTAAATCAGGAGCAAGTTCATCCTCTTTAAGCTCAATTAACTCTGCTAAGGTTTTTTCTAATTCAGCAGCTTTTTGCTTTAAGATTACTTTCAGCTCATCCATGCTCTAATCCACCTCGATCTCATCAGCAAAGGGTTTTTCTTGACTAAACTCATCGCCTTCTTTTAACATGATCTCAACTTTTTTCTCGGCCTTATCAAGCTTATCATGGCAAAATTTAAGCAGTTTCATTCCTCGGCTGAATTCTTCTAAGGTCTTATCTAAGGAAAGACCACCTTTTTCTAATTTATCTACTATTTTTTCTAAGTCTTCTAAAGCTTTTTCAAAATCTAAATCTGCTTCAAATTTTTCTTTACTCATTCAATTCACCTGCTTTTTCTGTGGAGTTTACCTGCAGCTCAGCTCTACCATCACTTAATCTGGCTGTTAAAAGATCTCCACTTTTTATATTATCAATTGAATTCACAGTTTTTTCTCTCTGGTCCTGTAAAATGCTGTAACCCCTCTCTAGGGTTTTTAAAGGACTTAAATTACTCAGCTTCTGCTGCAGTAAATTATATTTATTTTCCCAGCTCTGCAGCTGTTTTTCAATTTGATGGTTTAAAGTTCTTTCTAAGTTATCGAGTTTTAATTCATAATCTCTAAAGATTTCTTCCGGACGCATAAATATTCTGCGTTCAGCAATACTCTTAATTTTCTGCTGTTTTTGTTTGATCTCATTTGTAGTTGTATTGAGCAGCCTCTGGCTTAAGCTTTTAAGCTTATCTAAAATTTCTTCTCTATTGGCTGTGGCAAGTTCTGCTGCAGCAGAAGGAGTTGGAGCCCTTAGATCTGCAACAAAATCGGAAATACAGAAATCACTTTCATGACCAACTCCACTGATTACCGGCAGTTTGGAGTTGTAGATGGCCCTGGCAACCTCTTCTTCATTAAAAGCCCAGAGGTCTTCAATTGAGCCCCCACCTCGACTAACAATAATCAGATCTATATCATCTCTGCTGTTTAAGTATTCGATTGCTTTTTTTATTTCACCGGCAGCATGTTTACCCTGGACATGAGTGGGAACTATTAAAACCGAAAAGTCTCCACTTCTTCTTTTCATCACAGAGAGTATATCCCTGATTGCTGCCCCGGTCGGCGAAGTAACTATGCCAATTTTGCTGGCCAGTTTGGGAATCTCTTTTTTGTGTTCAGCCTCAAATAGTCCTTCTGCTTTTAAGGCCTTTTTTAGTTTTTCATAAGCAGCATAAAGGTCTCCCTTTCCTGCTTCTTCCATCTCCCTGGCATAAAACTGATATTCACCCCGCTGAGGGTAGATATCGAGATTGCCCCTGGCAGTAACCTGCATCCCATCTTCTGGCTCAAAATCAAGACTGGAATTATAGCCTTTAAACATCACTGTTTTAAGCTGGGTATTCTCATCCTTGAGGGTAAAGTACATATGACCTGAGCCGTGATGATAAAAGTTCGATATTTCTCCTGTTATATAAAAGTCAGAAAGAAGAGTATCTTCTTTGATTAAGCTTTGAAGATACTCGGTAATTTCTTGAACTGTATAAATCTTTTTTTCTTCTTTGCTGAAAAGATTCTCTCCATATAAATTAGACATATATATCAGCCATTTCTATTTATCAGATTTATTTAACAAATATTCTTTGATATTTTTTGCGGCAGTTTTACCTGCTCCCATAGCTTTAATAACTGTTGCTGCACCGGTTACAACATCACCACCGGCATAGACACCTTCTCTACTTGTCTGCTGATTATCATCTACCTTGATTCCACCCCAGCTTTTAGTTGCTAGATCTTTGGTGTTTTTAGTTAAAAGTGGATTAGGATTTGTCCCGATAGCAATAATAGCGGTATCTATATCCAGCATCCAGTTGGAACCTTCAATAGGAATCGGTCTTCTTCTTCCTGAATCATCTTTTTCTCCCAATTCCATCTCTACACATTCCATTTTATCAACTCTACCCTGATCACCGTGGATCTCTACCGGATTATTTAAGAGTTTAAAGATTATGCCCTCTTCTCTGGCATGTTCTATCTCTTCACTCCGGGCCGGCATCTGTTCAGCTGCCCGCCTGTAGACTATGTAGACATTCTCAGAACCCAGTCTTTTAGCAGTTCTGGCAGCATCCATCGCAACATTCCCTCCCCCAACAACCGCAACTTTATTACCTACTTTAACCGGGGTTTTGTATTCGGGATATTTAAAGGCCTTCATTAAATTAACCCTGGTTAAAAATTCATTGGCAGAATAAACACCATTTAGATTTTCACCTGGAATACCTAAAAATCTTGGTAAACCGGCTCCAACCCCGATAAATACAGCTTCATAGCCTTCTTCAAAAAGCTCATCTATGGTAATGGTTTTACCAACCAGTACATTTAATTTGATTTCAACTCCCAGTTCTTTAATAGCCTCTACTTCTTGATCAACAATTTCTTTGGGCATTCTAAATTCAGGAATCCCATAACTTAATACCCCACCAGTATCATGGAGGGCTTCAAAGATTGTTACCTCAAGCCCAAATCTAACCAGATCAGCTGCTGCAGTTAAACCAGCAGGTCCGGCTCCAATTACTGCAACCTTTCTGCCTTCCAGCTCCGGTATTTTATTTTTTTCTATTTCTTCTTTTGAAGACTTATCTGTACCCCGCTGCATATTATAGTCGGCTACATATCTTTCCAGCCTTCCTATCGCAACAGGTTCAAATTTATTGCCCATTACACAAACAGCTTCACACTGTTCTTCCTGGGGACAGACCCGACCACAAACTGCAGGTAGATTATTTTTAGATTTAATAATTTGATTTGCTTTTTCTACATCTCCATCTATAATAGCCTGAATAAAATCAGGGATTGGCACCTCAACTGGACAGCCATCTACACATGGTTCATCTTTACACTGCAGACATCTTTTCGCTTCCTGAAGGGCTTCTTCATCAGTATATCCATAAGGAACTTCTTCAAAGTTATTTATTCTTTCTTCTGCTTTTTGTTCTTGCATTGAGGTCTTTTTTTTCTGCATAGCCATTAAATTTCCTCCTTAACAGCATTATCTTTTATCTCTTCCTCTTCGTTTGTATAGAAACTTAATCTGTTCATTAGTTCAGCAAAATCAACCTGGTGGGCATCAAAAGAAGGCCCATCAACACAGGTAAACTTGGTTTCTCCACCAACTGTGATTCTACAGGCTCCACACATCCCTGTTCCATCAACCATGATCGCATTTAAACTAACTATGGTTTCTATACCATATTCTTCGGTCATATCTGCCACTGCTTTCATCATCGGAACCGGTCCGATTGCTACTACCAGATCAATACCTGTTTCTTCTTCCAGCAGATCTTTAAGTATATCTGTTACAAAGCCATGATGGCCATAACTGCCATCATCTGTAGCAATATATAATTTATCACTGAATTTTCTTAAATCATCTTCCAGTATAATTAAATTCTTGGTTCTGGCACCTGTAATACTAATTACCTCAGCACCCATTTCGTAAAACCCCTTAACCTTAGGATAAAGGAGAGCTGTTCCGGTACCGCCACCGAGTAAGACTACCTTTTCATAGCCTTCCATATCGATATGGTGGCCCAGAGGCCCAACAATATCTCGGATTTGATCACCTTTTTCCATCTTACCCAGCAGTTTGGTAGAATAACCTACTTCCTGAAAAATAATTGTGATACTGCCCTTTTCACGATCATAATCAGCCACAGTAAGTGGGATCCTTTCCCCTTTTTCATCAACCCTTAAGATGATGAAATTACCTGGCTGAGTTTTTTCGGCGATTAAAGGTGCTTTAACCGTCAACTTTTTGATTGTTGGTGCTAATTTTTCTTTTGCCAATACTTCGTACATAATTACCCTCCTGTGCATTAATTTTTTTGTCTACTGCCCTATTGTATAGTTCTTTGTATTTATGCTTAATCCCTTTAAAATTTCCTGAAAAAATTTTATATTCAAAAAATATAATATATTGCTTAAAAAAGAACTCCTTTTTAAAAGTTCAAACAACTATTTGAGCTTGACAAATAAGCTGATTTAAGTTAAAATATTCTTTGTCAGAGCGAAAGTGGCGGAACTGGCAGACGCGCTAGATTCAGGGTCTAGTGGTCTCACGACCGTGAGGGTTCGAATCCCTCCTTTCGCACCATCTTAGTTTAAATGTATTTAAAGAGCAGTTAATACTGCTCTTTTTTTCTTTTTTAAAAACTTAATTTAAGTCATTAACAAATTTTTTAATCCTTAACAGACCTGCTTCTATTTTTTCTTCACTTAAGGCAAATGATAGCCTGATAAAATTATCCATTCCAAAAGCAATTCCGGGAACTACCGCAACCTTTGCATTTTTAAGCAGCAGATCAGCAAAGCTAAGTGAATCACTTATCTCTTCTCCCTTGATCTTTTGCTTGAAAAGAGCTGAAATATCGATGAAAAAATAGAAGGCACCAGCCGGTTTTATGGCCTTTAAATAAGGAATATCGGCCAATAATTCTGCCAGCAGATCTCTTCTTTTTTCATATATAGTTCTCCGTTCAGCCACTATATCAGCTAAATCATGATTAGTTAAGGCTTCAGCACTTGCATACTGAGCAATGGTATTAACATTAGAAGTGGTATGACTTTGAATTTTTGCCATATTATTTATCCATTCTTGATTGGCATAACCAAAACCAACCCTCCAGCCTGTCATCGAATATGTTTTTGACATTCCATTAACAATTAGAATTCTATCTTTGAGATCAGGACAGAGTTCTATAATTGATTTAAATTCTAGTCCATCATAAAGCAATTTATCATAAATCTCATCACTGATGATAAAGATCTCTTCTTTTCTTAATATATCGATCAATACTTCAAGTTCTCTTTGAGAATAAAAATGTCCATCTGGATTTGAAGGAGAGTTTAAAATAATTGCTTTGGTGTTTTTATTGAGGCTCTTTTTTAATTCAGCAGCAGTAAGCTTATATTCATTTTCAAATTTTGTCTCAACAAATACCGCCTTACCACCTGCTAACTTAACCATCTCTGGGTAGGAAACCCAGTAAGGCTTTGGGATTAAAACCTCGTCTCCTTTGTTTAAAATAGCCTTTAGACCATTAAATAAAACCTGTTTACCACCATTGCAGACAATAACTTCTTCTGGAGAATACTGGAAATTATAGTCTTTGGCAAATTTGTCTACAACTGCCTTTTTTAATTTAGGTAGGCCTGAAGCAGAAGTATAACCCGTATAGCCTTTATCCATTGCCTTAACAGCAGCAGATTTTATAAAATCTGGAGTAGGGAAATCGGGTTCACCTGCCCCAAAACTTATAATATCTTCACCCTTCTCGATCAGTTTATTTGCTTTACTGCTCACCGCAATAGTTTTTGATTCTTCTACTTCTGCTATACTAGCTGAATAATCCATTTACTGCACCCCATTTATTTAAATATTAATATGAAAATGGCTAAAATTTTTTACCTAAATAAAATATAACATAAAATGGGCAATAAATAAAGAAAAATGAGGGCCAAGGCCCTCATTAATTAAGCAAATTTTGCAAGTATCCCATTAATAAATGATGGTGAGCGATCATCTGCAAATTTTTTAGCTATTTTAACCGCTTCATTAATAGCAACTCCAACCGGTATCTCATGTTGAATTTCATAAATTGCTATTCTAAGGATATTCCTATCAACAGCAGGCATTCTCTCTACTGTCCAGTCTATAGCCTGCTCATTTATCTGGGCATCTAAGATCTCTCTTTCTGTGATTACCCCTAATAAAAGCTCTTTGGCATAAATATCTTCCTTTGTCATCTCTTTTTCTGCTAGAAAATCTCTGAAGCTTTTGAGGGCACTTTCTAAGTCAAGCTTATTTCTAATATCAAGCCCGTAAAGAATTTGCAAAACCCAAATCCTCTGTTTATGTCTTGAAACCTTATCCATTCATAATTACCTCATTTCCAACTATTTAAACCTATCCGGTATTACCTTCATTATAACTTTTTTTATATCCTCTTCAAAGTTAATTCTCGAACCCAAATAATATCCCAGTAAAGTAGTTATACAGAGCAGTAGGGTTTTGAAAAAGCCAATTGTTAAAATTAAAATACCAACAATTAAGCCAATTACTGCCCCTGTAATTTTTTTAGGATTATTAGCTATATAGTTAGATAACCATGCTTTAAACTGCTTCATATCCATTTATATACCACCTCATCCGGATTTATTGGCTAAACTTTTATCTTTTTTTACATCATTAATACTTATCTGTACCTTTGCTACCTTAATACCTGTTGTCTGCTCAATATATTCTTTGAGATCTCTTTGAATATTTTCGCTAATTGAAGGTAGATCTCCGGGTACAGTAAGTCTGCCGCTGAGGGTTATTGTCAGACCAGCATCACTTTCATCAAGCTTGATCGAAATATCTTCCAATTTTTTGCGCTCATTAACCCTATCTTTGATTAAATTGGAAAGAGCAGCAATTGTAATTGATATATCTCCTGACTCTGAACTTAATAGTTTGGTCTGTTTGATCTTTTTATCTGTGAAAAATGGATAGATAAGAAAGAGTGCCATCACAAAAACAACCAGAAATCCAACTGCTGCCTGTAAGTTGTTGTGAGTTGCTCGAAGCAGATCTGTTAATAAATCGGCTGAGATCAGGCCAAAACTATATACTGAAAGAGTCAGCGTTAAAATTATAACCAGTAGAGCTATTATAAATGAAAAAATATTTTTTATTATTTTCATGGCATTACCCCCACTTCTTCTTTATTTTAGCTATAATCTAATTTAATCTTCTTCAGCTTCCTCAACAGTTTCTACCTCTACTTCATCTTCCTCGGGAAGATTAACACCCTGGACATGAACATTGATGGTCTTAACATTAAGGCCTGTCATACCTTCTACAGCTTCTTTAACATTATCCTGAATCTGCCAGGCTACATCTGGGATAGATTTACCATAATCGATGACAACATAAACATCGATTAAGGCCTCATCATCATTAACTTCTACCTTAACACCTTTACTGAGATTTTTTCTTCCCAACATATCTGCGATTCCACCGACCAGGCCACCACTCATTCCGGCAACACCCTCGATCTCTGTTGCAGCAAGACCTGTTATAATACTAACTACCTCATCAGCAATTTTAATTTTTCCTTCATCAACTTCTACTTCTTCATTTTCATTTAAATCTTTCTTTTCTTCACTCATAAATCTTTCCCCTCCCTATATACTATTCAAAAACTCAAAATCTTCTAGCCTTTGATCTCTGCAATCAGTTCTTTTTCGGCTTCATATTGACCAACTATAATGGCTCCGATTATATCTTGACCTGACTTGATAACCTTGACATAATTTTGATTATCAAGCAGAACCTCTGACTGGTAATTACCTTCTTTATTCAGCTCACCAACGGAAACTACATTTATGCCAGCTACCTTTAATTTATGGGTAGGAATATATCCCTCAAAACTGGCTTCCCGGCCGCTCATTACTGCTCCGGCTACCTTTCCCTGCTGAATAGAGGGCGGCCAAATTCCATAAAGCTTTTCCTTGAATTCGGCAATATCACCGGCAGCAAAAATGTCTTCTTGAGAGCTCTGCATCTTTTGATCTACCTTAATAGCTCTATTAACCTCGAGATTGCAATTTTCGAGCAGTTTGGTATTAGCTCTAATTCCGGTAGAAATTAAAACAAGCTCAGCTTCTAATTGATCATTTTCTAAAATAACCTTATTAACTTTATTTAACCCAGCAAAACCGACTGTTTTGGCACTACAGGTCACAGCTAGATATTCATTTTCAATTTTTTTCTGCAGTAATTTACCTGCTTTTTGATCTAACTGCATCGGTAATAGATATGGTGCAACCTCAAGGACTCTTGTCTTTAAATTTCTTTTGACAAGATTATAGGCTATTTCAAGGCCTAATAAACCTCCCCCAACTACAACAGCACTCTTAGCTTTTTCAGCAGCTTTATTAATAGTTTTTAAGTCTTCTGCAGTTCTTAAGCTAAAGATATTATCCAGTTCTGCTCCAGAAAAAGTTGGTACAAAAGGATGTGAGCCGTTGGCCAGCAGCAATTTATCATATTGATAACTTGCTTTTTTGCTTTTTATCAGCTTTTTACTGCTGTCGACCTCAATTATTTTCTCCTCTAAATGGAGGTCGATATCATTATCTTCAAACCATTTCTGATTATGGATTATAATATCTTCAACCTCAACTTCACCTGACAAACAATCTATTAGTCGGGGGCGGTAATAAAAGGGATAGCCTTCATCTGTAAAAATTGAGATCTGATCACCAGCTTTTCTATTTTTAAGAATCTCCTTAGCTGCGGTAACTCCGGCTGCTCCAGCACCAACAATTAAATAATCCATTCAATTTCCCCCTTTTTTCCCTATTTACTAATTCTCTCTACATAATCACCACTTCTGGTATCGATTTTGATAATATCCCCTTCATTGATGAATAAAGGGACCTGTATTTCAAGTCCGGTTTCCAGTGTTGCTCTTTTTGTACCACCAGAAACAGTATTTCCTTTAACACCTGGGGGAGTTTGTTCTACCTCTAATTCGACAAAAGTTGGTAGATCAATATCTATGGGACGTTTTTGATAAAGCGATATCTCAAGCTCCATATTTTCTTTTAAGTAATTTATCTTATCTCCCAGCTGCTCTTCACTTAAATGAAATTGCTCATATGTTTCATTATCCATGAAAATATAATCACTGCCATCCCAGTATAAAAACTGCATTTTCTTTTTATCAACATGGGCGGTTTCTACCTTTTCTCCTGCTTTAAATGTCTTATTGATTACATATCCTTCTTCAACATTTCTTAATTTGCTGCGGACAAAGGCACTACCGCGACCTGATTTAGAGTGCTGAAATTCCAGCACCTGATATACTTCTCCATCTAGTTCTATGGTTAAACCTGTATTGAAATCATTAGTTGATATCAAAACAACCACCTCCACTACTTTATTCTGAATTTAATTATAGCAGATATAGGCTTTTTAAACAAATTATTTAAAGCACTATCAGTTCTTTGGGAGCAGAATTTAAAACCTCACAGCCCTCTTCTGTTATCAGGAGGTCATCTTCTATTCTCACTCCACCAAATTCTGAGATATAGATCCCCGGTTCATCAGTAACCACCATACCTGCTTTTAAGATTCCATCAGAGGTGGGAGATAATCTGGGTCCTTCATGAATTTCAAGCCCCAATCCATGGCCTAAGCCATGGCCAAAATTATCTTCATAACCTGCTGCTGCTATATAATCTCTGGCAATTTTATCTGCTTCTACACAGCTGAGACCAGCTTTGATCTCTGAGATTACTTTTTGCTGAGCATTTAAGACCACAGAATAGATCTCCTTATGTTTGTCTGAAACCTCACCTAAGGCAATTGTTCTGGTGATATCAGAGTGATAACCCTGATAAACACAGCCAAAGTCAATGGTAATAAAGGCACCTTTTTCTATCACTTTATTTGAGGCAACCCCATGGGGTAAAGCTCCCCTTTTATCTGAAGCAACAATAAAATCAAAGGCTTTAGCTTCTGCTCCCTGTTTTCTCATAAAAAACTCCAGTTCAAGGGCAATTTCTTTTTCTCTTCTACCACTTTGAATAAAATCAAGCAAAAATTCAAAGCCCTGATCAGCTATTGCAACTGCTTTTCTTATTTTTTTAAGCTCACTTTTATCTTTGATCAGCCTCAGCTCTTCTAGCAAAGCTTCCTGAGGCTGTAGTTCAGCTAAATTTAATTTCTCTTTAAAATCAGCATAGCTTTTATAGTTGATATCTTTACTTTCAAAAGCCATTTTTTTAATATTTAAAGACTGAAGAAATTCAGCAAAATTATCGACAAAATTACTGCTGATCTCTTTGATGCTAAAACCTTGGCACTCTTTGGAAGCCTGATCAAGATAACGGAAATCTGTTATAAAAAAATTGTCTTTTTCGGTGAGCAGTATTCTCCCGGTTGTACCGGTAAAATTGCTCAAATAGCGAATATTTTCTTTTTTAGTAACTAAAAAATTATCTATCTGATTTTCCTGCATTTTTTCTCTCACTTTATTTAATCTCTGCTCCACTAATACTTCTCTCCTCCCAAAATATTATTTAGGCCTTCTAAGGCTAAACTATATCCTTGAACACCTAAGCCACTAATCTGGCCAACTGCCACAGCAGCTGTTAAAGATTTATGTCTAAATTCTTCTCTTTGATGAATATTACTGATATGAACCTCGATCACAGGTAATCGAACTGCAGCTAAAGCATCTCTCAGCACAACACTGGTGTGGGTTAATCCACCTGGATTGATTACTACCCCTGCCAGCTTTTCATAATTTTGATGCAGAAAATCGACTATCTCACCTTCGTGATTGCTCTGCATTATCTCAATTTCTAAGTCCAGTTCTTTAGCTTTTTTCCTTAAGTCCTGGTTAAGGCTCTCCAGATTATTACTTCCATAAATTTCGGGTTCTCTTAAACCCAGCATATTTAAATTTGGTCCGTGAATTACAGCCACTTTTTGCATAAGTATTCCTCCAGATATTTTTTAATATTTTTATGATCAAATTTATCGCTCAAATAAGTGTCACCAAGATCATTAATTAAAACCCACCACATTTTATTATCACTGATCTTTTTATCATGGGCTATATATTTAGCTAAATCATCTGGCCCAATATCTTTTGAGGGAAAAAGCTGATAATTAAAGCTCTGCAGCAGCTCTATTATTTGCTGAAAACTCTGCTCATTTAAAACCCCAATCTTATTTGATAAAAAGGCCGTAAAAGCAATCCCCATCACCACTGCTTCACCATGTTTGTATTTAAACTTTTCTACCCCTTCTACAGCATGACCAAAGCTGTGGCCTAAGTTCAACTTTTTGCGCAGTCCTTTATCTTTAACATCTGCAGCCACATAATAGTTTTTCATCTCCAGAGAAAGCTTAGATATTTTTTGCATTATTTCTGCTTCCAGCTCTAATATCTCTGTCTTATTTTCTTTTAATAAGGAAAAGAGGGGTTCCCCACCTAAAATGGCATATTTGATTACCTCACCTAAGCCAGATTTTACCTCAGCTTGAGAAAGGGTTTTTAACCAGTCCAAATGATAATAGACCAGTTCTGCCTGATAAAAACTACCGATCAGGTTCTTGGTATCCTTGAAGTTAACTGCTGTTTTACCACCAACACTGCTGTCAAGCTGTGAAATTAAAGTTGTAGGCATCTGAATTAATTTAAGGCCTCTAAGATAAGTTGAAGCTATAAAACCGGCTAAATCGCCTATGGTACCTCCTCCAAAGGCTATCACATAATCTGAACGGGTAAAATTATTCTCATATAAAATATCATATGCCTGCTGAAGATACTTGAGATCTTTAATTTTTTCACCTGCATCAAGTTTAAATAATATTATTTCTGCCTTTTCTGCTAAAAGATCAACAAAACCTTCTCCATGCAGTTTTAGAACTTTTTCATCTGCTGTTAACAAGACCTTACGTCCCTCAATCTTTCTTAAAATCTTCTTAAAGGAGTTAACTTTAAAACTATTATTGATGATCACCGGATATTCTATATCATTATTTTCAATTTTGATTGCTATTTTCTGGTCGGGGATTCTGCTCAAAATTTCTTCGGCAATTTCTTCTGGGTTGTGCTGGTTGCTGTCTATATGTTCGGGAATATCTTGATAAGCCTCTCTTCTTGTTTCTAATAAATCTCTCACTTTTTTTAAGGGGTTTTCCACCTCTAAAAGTGGTCTCACAATCTCAGAATCAGCACACCTTTTTATAACTTCTTCTGCACTAACATCTATACAGAATATTTCACTTTCTTCGATTAGTTTTTTGCGTAATTGAGCATCAAGTACCGCCCCTCCACCTAAAGCAATAACTGCATCTTCATCTTTTGCTAAAAGGTAGTTAATGGTTTCTTTTTCTACTTTGCGAAAATATGATTCACCATGCTGGGCAAATATCTCGGCAATAGATTTACCTTCTCTTTTAACTATTTCTTCATCATTATCATAAAATTTTAGATCTTTTTTTTCTGCAATAATTTGTGCTACTGTGCTCTTTCCGGCAGCCATAAAACCTGCTAAAAATATTTTCATCCTACTTCCTCCTCATAATTCTCGATTTCAAATTTAAATATATATGCTCCTGCAAAACCCAAAACTGTCCAATATATTGGAGCAACCGTTATAACACTGATATTCAAAGCAGCCTGAAGAACATAGGCAGCAATTGCAAAAAAGAGACAGCTTTTAATAAATCTTTTCTGATCTTCTCTCTTTTTTAGATCTATCTCTTTAAAAGTTTTAGGTTTTAACTTAAATAATATATAGCTGATTAAAGCTAGATAAATAAATAGGGCCGGTAAACCTGTTGTTACTCCCAGCTGGATGTATTCAGAATGAGCTTTATCTACTATCTGCCTCTGATTACCCTTAAATTCTTGAAAATCTTCCTGGGGGAAAACCTCAGCAAAATTGTCAGGTCCCACCCCTAAGATAGGGCTCTCTAAGAGCAGCGGCAGAGAATTTCTATAAATAAAGATCCTTGAACTTCCAACCTGATCGATCACCTCTTCATCTCCAGATGAAAGATCTCTAAAATCTCCAAATATGCTTAAAAATCTGCTGCTGACCACACCACCATGAAAAAAATTAATAAAAATGGTGATCACCAAAAAGAAGATCACTAGTTTTATTACTTCTCTTTGCTTAGTTTTTAAATAATCAAAGAGAATAATTAGGGCAATTACCGCTGTCAAGAAAAAACCCAGCCAGCTCCCTCTGGTAGCTGTAGCAAGCATAAAAGCATAAAGCAGACCACTTGCAAGAAAAGCTGAAAACTTATATTCCCCTTTTTTTGCGGCCAGATAGAACAATATCAAAGTTGGTAAAACAAGAACTACAAAACTGGCGGCAAAATTCGGGTTGCCAAAAGTGGCAAAAGCCCTATACCAATTTTCTCTAATCGGATCTCTAGTAATAAAATCAAAACCAAAAAACTGCATTAAACCATAAATTGATAAGAGAACTGCTGAACCCCAGATAAGATAAGCATAATGCTTAAATTCTTTTAACTCATCTACAAAATTAGCTGTTAAAAAAGCTAAAAATAAGTAGCTGGCTAAACTTATAAAACCCTCCCAGCGATAAACTCTCCCATGTAGGGCTGTATGTCTATCTATAGCAAAAAAAGTAGCCAGGGAAAAAAGCAGAAAAAGTGCCATCAGCAAATAATTAAATAAATTGCCTTTGATCTTTTTATCACTTTTGATAAATAGATACAAAAAGATTAAAAGCAAAACGAAGATACTGATCGATAAAATATGTAAGCGGGGCAGGTAAATATTATCAAAACGTGAGAGCTGATAATTGCTGCCATCTGTTCTATATAAATCAAATTCCCTATAAAAAGGTAAATAAGCAAATAAGATCAAGAAATTACAGATATAAATTAGAAAAATAATAGCTTTTTTTAATTTTTGATTTAAAGCCTTTTTCCCCATTTTAATCATCTACTTTCTATATCTAAGAAAAAATTCAGGGTTTCCCCTGAATTAAAATTCTATAAAAGAAGAGAATCTCCTTTTTAGTTATTTAAAATTTCTCTTATTTCTTCACTTGTTAATTGAATAAATTCTCTATTTTTATAGTTCTCTTTACTATCACTTAATTCCTGCATATTTTTGTCAAATTCTTGTTTTTTAGCTATTTTTTCTTCTTTTCCACTGTAAATGATTTTTGGGCTGATAAAAATTACCAGCTCTGAATTCATCAGCATATTTTTTTCTGATCTAAATAAATTCCCCAAAAGCGGTAGTTCAGAAAAAAAGGGGACCTTGCTTAAAGAATTTATTTCATCTTCTTTGATCAAACCTCCTATAGCTAAAACCTGCTCATTTTCTAAAATAACAGTAGTTTCTGCACTTCTAGAGTTAACTGCCGGCAGTCCATCTGCAACAACCTGTCCGATACTGTTAACAGAAGGTTTGATCTGCAGCAGGATCTGATCATCATTGATTATTTTTGGTAAAAACTCCAGCACAATTCCCGCTTCAATATAGCTTAAACTGGAAACAATATTATCTCCCTCTACCCGCTCTAATTTAACGGGGATTTGATCACCGATTACAAGTTTAGCCTTCTTTCTATCTAAGGTCATCAAGCTGGGATTAGCCAGGATATTAGAAGCTCCCTCTTCTGCTAAGATTCTTAAAGTGTCAGGCCAGCTAAGCCTGAGTTTTTCTATACTTCCTGAATCATCTTTAATAAAACTGAGTTCAGAAAGTTGATCGGGGTTTATACCAAGCTCTTTAACCTTATTGCGGCTAATTTCTTCTATTCTAGCCTTAATTAAAACCTGTTTTTGAGGTTGATCAAGCTCTAAAAGCAGTTCTTTAACTGCCTGCTGTTCTTTTAAGTCAGCTTCTACTAAGATCCCACCACTTTCTAAATTAATAAAGTTAATTTCTTTAAATGCTTTCTCTAAATGCTCAATTGCTTTTTCTGAATTTATGTGTTTTAAAAGATATTTCTCCTGAGTTATTTCCCGCTGTTGAGCTTCAATATTTTCTCTGCTGCTGACAAAAATTGTCTTATCAGTTTTGCTGTAGCTTAGATCGAAACTCTGGGTCAGCAAATCAAGAGCATCAACAAACTTAACCTCATCAAAAATTGCTGTTACATTTCCACTCACTGATTTATCAGAGATAAGATTAACCCCACCTAAATCAGCTAAAATAATTAGAGCCCTTTCTAATTCCACCCTGTTTAAATTAACACTGATCCTTTTTTGACTTAATTGAGCTGCAGAAATAAAGCTCAGCTCAAAAAGCATGATTAAAAAGACCAAAATCAAAATTAAAATTATTCTTTTTTTATTCAACTTGCTTATCCCCCCAGACCGATAATTTTGCCCTAAAGTCTTCTAAACTTATCTCAACTTTTTTAACTCCAATCTTTTCGATCATAAAGCCGGCTAATTTTTCTCCCTCTCTTTTTTCAAAGATATTATTCTGATATTCAAAAAAAGCCAGACTGTAATTCTTATCTTTAATAATTCCCTGTAGTTTAAAAGGGATAGTTATTTGCTCTATTCTCTTTTCTGCTTGCTTAATTTGCTCATCTCTGATTGGCTCTAAAAAGACTTCTTGACTCAAGTTTTCTTCATAATAAAAATCATCTCTAAAGCTTAAAAGATCTGTTTCTTTAACCGCAGCTTTTTGCTCTGCCTCTGAATCCAGACTTTGAGCAAAAAATGGATCCTGTAGCTCATCTAAAGAAGCAATCATTTTTGAGCTTTGTTCTTCAGTTTCAGCTTGATCAGGAACTTTAAGCTCAGCTTCTTTTTCTTCACTCTCCCTTTCAATATTTATTGCATTTTCTGCTGGCCTCTGCCTGATGTTATTAAAAATATTTACTCCAATTAATATTATTAAGATTGTGATCAAAACCAGGAGCAATTCTTTTTTCTTAATCTTAACTGCCATCTTTATCAACTCAGTTTCTGCTTATTATTTTTAAATTAAAGAGGAGATCTAAGTCATCTTTAAAAAGTTCTATCTTTTCTAGATCCAAAACTAGACTTCCCTTTTCTAGATCATTTAAGAAGCTGTAAACAGACTCAAAATCCCCCCTAAAACTTAAGCTTATTGCCCGGCTGCTGCTGTTATAGTGGAGCAGATTTAAGTCAAAACTACTGCTTTGTTCTATAATCTGTGCAGCCCTTGTTTCTAAATTCATACTTTGCTTTGGCAGCTTTGAGTTATTTTCTAAAAGCTTAGCTTGATAAATTTTTTCTGTTTTGATTAAATTATTTTCTGTGCTAAGTGCTTCTAATTTTAAATTGTTTAGTTCTTTAAAATTTCTATCTAAACTAAAAAGAGTATGTAATAGCAGTACTATAATTAAAATTAAAAATATTGTTTTAATTACTTTGTAATTCTCTGCTCTCATCTTTAGCCCCCCAAAGCTTTAAACTATTTGAGCTGAGTTTCTATTTTAAAATCATAGTTTTCTCCAGCTCTGATTTCTTTAAGTTCTGCTTGCTTAAAATTATTGTCATCACTTAAGAGCTCTAATAGCTTAATAATATTTTCTTTTTTAGCTGTGCTGCCCTCAAGTATTATTTTCTGCCGATCGATGATTAAACTCTGATAGCTCAGCTGATTAGAATAACTGCTTAATAAAAAGAGCAGCTCAGAAAAGAAAACTTTTTTAACTTCATTTTCTATCTCTAAACTCTTTTCAAGCCTGCTGTACCTCTGTGTCATATTTAAGTCTTCTCTGATTTCTGCCTTAATATTTTTCTGTTTTAGATTAAGATAATTATTTAAGCCAGAAAGCAGCAAAAATGTGATCAATAGTATTATCAGGCTGTATTTAAGCACCTTATCTTTGAGAGCAAATCTTTTCTCTTTAAAGGTGATCAGCATCTACTTACACACCAGAGCAGTGAACTGAGAAAAACAAAATCATCTTCTTTAAGATTGACAAAATTATCTAAATCGAGCAGTTCACTACTGCCTTCTAAAAGAGAGAGTTTAGATTTTTTTACATTAAGATAGTATTTTTTTATTTTTTCTAGCTCTTCTTTTAATTCTGATTTTTTTATTGAAGACCTAACCAGCTCTAAATAATTGTTTTCAACCAACAAGACCGTATAATCGCCACCAAACTTATAGTACAACAAAAAGTTAGCTTCATCTCTCAGCCCATTGATCACCGAATATATTACCACAGGTAAAGCAGAAACCAAATAATTGTTGCGGTTTTTATCAAGTACTGCTGTTAATGGATCAAGCTGTTCTTTTTCGGCGGCAAATAATTTGATCTCTTTGGACTTTTGATCACTTTGAGGATTATTATCCAGATAGTCATAATAATATTCATTTTCAAATTCTATCCCATTTTGATTTAATTGAGAAAATATCTGCTGTTCACTGATTTTAAAGTCATTTTTAGGCTGAATGGCCAAGGATCGATAGAGAAGATCTTCAGCAGGTATTAAAACAACATAGCGGCAGTTAAAATTGAACTTTTTAATCTTACCTATATGTTCAAGCTCAGTAATACCTTCTAATACTTCAATCTCATCTTGATTATATTTAGCGACAATGTTCTTAAAAGAATCATTACAGGGAATAGAAAGCGAGACATATTTATTAAACATCTAATCACCCCTACTAATTTTTTTATTGATTATGCTTAAATTCTCTTTATCTACAGTAATCTCAATGAGGTATTTATTATTTTTATTTGTGGATTCAGAATAAAAATAATTATATTCTTCACCTTCTTCCCCTCTAATATTTACTTTTAGCTCCTCAGCTAAATATAATTCTTCTGCCAGAGGCAGTTCAACCCCAGCATTTATTTGATATAGAATATATTCCAGACCAGCTTCCACTGCAGCTCTGTTTTGACTGCTGTAAGCTCTCTGTCTGCTGATCTGATGATTAAGGTACTGCTGCTGTATTAATAAGGGGATAAAAAGGGCGATTAGAGAGATTAAAACTAAGTTTAAATAGATGATATACCCCTTATCATTCTGCCTGATAAATTTTAGCTTAACCAAAATATATTTCTTCATTTTTGATCCTTTCACAATTTAAATCTGAACCAGTCTCTTAAGCTCTAGCAGCTGATCATCTGCCTCAATTACTAAGCTAAGCTCCAATAAGTTTGCTTGCAGATATTTAAATTCTAAACTCTGCACATTTTCAAGTAAGGAAAGATTTCTCTTAAAATCTTTCTGCAGATAGTCTTCTCCCCCCAGACCACGAGCCAAAGTTTGACCATCTTCTTGTGACTGAAGATTATAGCTTATCCACTGTTCTTTGCCATTATAGTAAGCAAAAAGCTGAACTTCTCTTTCAGAAATTAAATCTATCTGCTGAGCATATTTTAGCTGTTCTGCCATAATATCTACCAGCAGATAGGCATCTAAATTAAGCTTAGAATAGGCAGTAAAATAAGCTTGATCTGCATAAAGGCCAAGCAGAAGGTTTAAAAAGACCCCTGCCAGAACTGTGGAAATGGTGATTACTAAAATCACTTCCAGCAGGGTAAAAGCACTATCATCCTTAAATCTATTCTTTAAGAAGAGTAATAAGTTCATGTTTTCTCTCCCGATCTCTGCAGTTATAATTGACAATAATCTTTAGCTTATATAAACCTTCATAAATAACCCCATTATTCTCATAAGGGCTGAGCTCTATTTTATGCAGTTCATAATTTTTCTGCAGCTCTTCACTTTCTAAAATCTGCAGCTGTTTTAAAAACTCAGCCTCAATCTTCTGCTCAGAATCACTTAAGTCAAATTCCTTGGAGCGAAACGCTTCTAAAAGAGACTCCGTCCAGTTTACTGCATCATTTTTATCTGCCAAAAAACTGTTTATCTCCAAACCTGTTTTAATAGTTCTACTCATCACAGCCAGTACAATTCCAGCCAGAGAAATCGTGATAATTATCTCAAGCAGTGAAAAACCAGCTTCATTTTTCAATTCTAACCCTCCCCAGTTGATTTACAGTTATAGAATAGATTTTTGAGCCAGGAGCAGAAAAAGCGATTGTCCCACCCCTGGCAGCAGAAGTATTGCTAAATCTAATCCATTCATAATATTGATCTGTGATCAATTGATGATCAAGTGTTTTGTAAACTAAAAAGTGAGCCGGATAACTTCCCTTTTTCTTGATAACTTCTCTGCCCTCTTCGATGGTGTAAAAATAATAGGGGATTTCATTCTGCCCAGAATTAGGGCTGCTGTAGATCCTAAATATATAGCTTTGATTATCTATTACAGCCCTGTTTCTGGCCCACCTGAACTCTACCCCTAAGCTATCAATAAGCTCTCCCAACTTATGATGCTGAGCAGTATTAGCTCGATAAAGGTATGAGCTGCTAAACAAAATCCCCACCACCAGCAAAACTAGCATCAATTCGAGCAGAGTATAACCCTGCTCAGCTTTCAAAAGAAGGAGCTGTTACATCTGGTCCATCAACTTTACCTTCTTCAGAATGAAAGTAATAATAATTATTTGAATCAAGCTCATAATAGATAATATATTGTTCTGCATCTTCAGCTGCATCAGCCAAGTAACTGTAGTCAGCAGCAGCATTATTTAAAGCTAAAGCTTCTGAGCCGAGAACATCACTTATATCTGATCCTTCATTAGTTCCTGGATAACTATGATTATCCATATAATACATTTCTAAACCATGCATAATATTATGAAGATCACTCTTGATTACCGTTATGTTGGCCCTATCTTTGACCCCACTAAAAGTTGGAACCGCTATGCTCATCAAAATACCGATTATTGAAATCACGATTAAAAGTTCTATTAAAGTAAATCCCTCTTTTTTCCTAGCTATTCTTTTTAATAATTTACTCATTATAGTCCTCCTTTGTTTTTTAAGCTAAATAATCAAGTAAAGCTGGAACATCGGTGTGATTACCGCTGCAGCAAGAAGAGCTACAAAAACTGCAGTTAATGTGATTAAAAAAGGCTCTAAATACTGCAGCAGTCTCTCTGAACCTAATTTTAGTTTTTGGTAATAATAATCACCTGATCTTTCTAACATGGTTTCCATTTGGACGGTTTCTTCACCGCTTAAGAGCAGATAATAAAATGTATCTGGAATCAGATCTTTATCGGCAAAGCTTTCGGTTAAAGAACCACCCTTTGAAACAGCTAAAATTGTATTATTAATAAATAATTTATATTGATGGCTTGCTATTATATTTTCTAATAGTTTTAAAGCCGGAAGCAGTTTCATCCCACTTTTTAAAAATATAGCTAAATAAGAGGCTATTTTAGTTAGAATTAAATATTGATATAATCTGCCTAAAATAGGGACCTTAAATATTATTTTTTCTAAGATTCCGTTCTCTTTCTGGCTTAGAAATAGATAAATTAAACTCAGTATTAGGGTTAAAAATACTAATAAGATTAAAAATAAATATTCTTCAATGATCAGGCTCAGCCTTAAAAAAATTCTAGTTAATAAGGGAAGCTGGCCCTGGAATTCTGCAAATAATTCTAAAAAAATAGGCATGATTATTTTCATTAAAAATACTGCTGAGATTATTAGGGTTGTTAGGATTGTGATAGGATAAAAGCAGACTTTATGCAGCTTATTTTTGAGATCACTTTGATTTTGATAGTATTTCTCTAGATTATTTATGACCTGAACAAGACTGCCTGTTTTTTCTCCTGCTTTGATTACTGAGGTAAATAGTGGGGGGAATTCTTCTTTTTTTGCTAGTGATTCTGCTAGGCTATTTCCTTTTTCTAGATCTTTTAATATCTCCTGGATTAGCTTTTTATCTTCTTCAGAGCTCATCTGTTTAGAAAGTACCAATAATGATTTTGTTAAAGAAAGACCTGTTTTAAGTAATATATGAAGCTGAGAGCAAAAAAATTTTAAATTAAAATCTTTTTTGAAAATGATTTTACTCAGCTCCTTTCTAGATTAATTACCCTCAGTAGTTCTGCAATCGAACTTTCTCCCTGAGAGATTTTAAAAGCGGCATCGGCAAAAAGGCTTCTCATCCCTGATTCTTTGGCTGCCTGTTTTAGTTTTAGTCTAGAATAATTGCTGCTAATTAATTCTCTTATCTTTTCATTGACAAATAGTATTTCTGCTGCTGCAGTTCTATTTTTATAACCGCTGTTTGAACATTTACTGCAGCCAACCGCCTGATATATTTTTTTAGCCTTAAATTTTTTCTGCAGCTTTTCTGGATATGTATTTTTATCCCTTTCAACTTTTTTACATTCAGGACAGAGTTTTCTTAATAATCTTTGGGCAACCACAGCATTTAAGGTGCTGCCGATCAAATAGGGGGGTATCCCCATCTCAATCAACCTTAAGACTGCAGATACAGCATCAATGGTGTGGACAGTGCTTAAAACCAGGTGACCGGTTACTGAAGCCCTTACAGCTATTTCGGCTGTTTCTTTATCTCTGATCTCACCGATCATTATGATATCAGGATCCTGACGCAAAATTGACCTTAAGGCTCTGGCATAGCTTAAGCCCTGAGCAGGATTGATCTCAATTTGATTTAAAGCAGGTAGTTTATATTCAACCGGATTTTCGATGGTGATTATATTTAAATTCTCTGAACTAAGTTCATTTAAAATGGCAAATAGGCTGGTTGTTTTACCACTTCCGGTTGGTCCTGCTAAAAGAATGATTCCAGAATGATAATTCAATAATTCTTGAAAGCGTTTTTGATTATGAGGGCTAAA
The DNA here is from genome assembly GCF_020711195.1 of Halanaerobium polyolivorans. Taxonomy (GTDB): domain Bacteria; phylum Bacillota; class Halanaerobiia; order Halanaerobiales; family Halanaerobiaceae; genus Halanaerobium; species Halanaerobium polyolivorans. The sequence goes on along the minus strand of NZ_JAJFAT010000001.1, from coordinate 39,102 downwards.
ATTCAAATTATTGACTGTTAATAACTGACTGTTTCTTAATAAGAGTCTTAGTACTGCCTTTTCTCCATAGATAGTTGGAATTACCGAAGATCTAATATCATAGTTTTCTGCTTTAAATTTAAATTCCAGCTTACCATCCTGAGGGAGGTGTTTGTTGGTAATATCCATCCCAGATATTATCTTTATTCTGGAGATTACCGCTGCTGCACAGGCTAAAGGGAATTGATAATATTTTTTTATAATCCCATCTATGCGATAAAAGATCTCAAAACTATTTTGTTTAGCTTCTAAATGAATATCACTGGCTGCTAAGGAAATTGCTTCATTGAGCAAATTATTTAATAGTTTTACAACCGGAGCATCATCAACAAGACTTTTTAAACCTTTGATATCATCACTGTCAAGTCTTTCTACCTGGCTAAATTCTTTTAGTATCTCTGCGGGATCAATACTGTAATAGCTGCTGAATAATTTTTCTTTAAGGCTTTGAAAATCAGCTGCACTCATTAGTAATTCTTTGATCTCACTTTTATATTTAAACCTGAGATTTTCCTTAAAAATTGGAGATAAGGGATAAAGACAGCCCAAATATAATATTTGTTTTTCTTTTTTCAAAGCTAAAATATTATATTTTTCTACCTCAGCCAAGCTTAAAATTTGGCTTAATTCAGCCTCTATTTTAATATCATCTTCCCCATATATGTCGATGTTGAAATATTCTGATATTTTAGCAAGTAGGTGATCTTTATTACAGCACTGTTTATCTCTTAAATAAAGAATTACTGCCTCTAGCTTGTTTTCTGCTTTTATTTCTAAGAGAGACTGATAAACACTTTTGTCAATCAACTCTTCTTGATAGAGAAATTCAGAAAAATCATTCACAAAGCTCTCACTTCCTTAACAAAAAACAGATTTATATTAAATATTTTCCATATTTATAAATATTGCTTGAAAATTGCTAATATTTTACTATCGTAATTCCTTATTCTAGATATATTAGAAAAATCCTGCATTAAATTGGTATTTTTTATATATTTAGACTATATATTTTATATATAGTTAAATATTTGATAGCTCTCTTCTGCTAAATAACAGTAATCTAAACCCTTTTAATATTTTTTAAAAAATTACAAAAAATTTTAGAAAAAAATCTTTTTGCCCATAAAAAAACAGCTGGCATTTAAGCCAGCTGTCTTAATTCATTGATTAATTTTTATTTATAACCTAAGCCATCTTCTATCAAGAGCCAGTATTCAATACTGTCTAAAAGAGCATCCCAGGAAGCCTGAATAATATTGGTTGAAACCCCAATTGTTGTCCAAGACTTTTCTAGGTCTGCTGTTTCGATCAGCACCCTTACCTTGGCTGCAGTTCCATCATTTCCATTTAAAACCCGCACCTTATAATCTATCAATTTGGTTTCTGTGATCTCAGGATAAAAAGAAACCAGTGCTTTACGGAAACAATTATCAAGGGCATTAACCGGTCCATCACCTTCAGCAGCTATATGAACCTTTTCTCCCTTAACTGTCATTTTTACCACGGCTTCGGAGTGAGTCTGCTCACCCCTATTATTACTATAGGTTCTAAAGTCTTCGATTTCATAAAATGATTTATAGCCTTTAAATTCCCTAAAAGCTAAGAGGATCAAAGATGCCTCTGCACCTTCAAACTGATAACCTTGGTTTTCAAGTTTCTTAACCCTTTTTATCAGTTTTCTGATCATCTCATTGGAGAAATCTTCAAGCTTAAAACCTAATTCTTTTAACTTATATTTTAAATTACTTTTTCCAGCCAGCTCTGATACCAATACCCTTCTTTCATTTCCGACCAGTTCTGGTTGAATATGCTCATAGGTATTTGGATTTTTACGAACCGCACTTACGTGGATTCCACCCTTATGAGTAAAAGCACTTTTACCAACATAAGGCATATTATTTTTAGGAATCAAATTAGCGGTTTCTGTAACAAAAAAGTAGAGTGGTTTTAGCTGTTTAAGCTGTTCATCAGAAACCAATCTTTCTTCATATTTAAGCTGTAAGCTGGGTATAATACTGCAGAGATCTGCATTACCACAGCGCTCACCTAAACCACCAACTGTTCCCTGAAAATGAACCGCACCTTCCTCATAGGCTGCCAGTGAATTTGCTACAGCTAAATTACCATCATTATGAGCATGAATGCCGAGGTCAGTTTTAACATGTTTTTTGACCTCCTGCATAATCTCTCTTACCTGACTGGGCAGCATACCACCATTTGTATCACATAAGACCAAAACCTCAGCACCTGCATCTTCAGCAGCTTTTAAGGTCTTCAGAGCATATTCAGGGTTGTTTACATAACCATCAAAGAAATGCTCAGCATCATAGATTACATTAAGTCCCTTTGCTCTTAAAAAGTTAATAGTATCAGTGATCATGTCGATATTTTCCTGTAGTGGTACTTCAAGGGCTTCGGTAACATGAAAATCCCATGATTTAGCAAAAATAGTGACATAATTAACCCCAGAATCAACCAATTTCAAGATATTAGGGTCTTCACTTGCCTTCATATTTGCTCTTCTTGTTGAGCTGAAAGCGGTGATTTCAGCGTGCTCAAATTCCATATTCTGGGCTTCTCTGAAAAAATCCTCGTCTTTTGGATTGGAGCCAGGCCAACCACCTTCAATAAAATCGATTCCAAAACGATCCAGCTGTCTAGCAATTCTTAACTTGTCATCAAGGGATAAAGAAACTCCTTCTCCCTGTGAACCATCTCTTAAAGTTGTATCATAAGTTTTTAATCCCACTCTGCATCATTCTCACCTTCCTCATTTGTTTTGATTGACTGAACTAAATAGTCACCAACTTCGTCAGTGCTGAGATCCCCCCCAATATCACCTGTAATCATGTTTTTAGATAGGGCATCTACAACAGCAGCCTCTGTTTTTTCGGCCAGTTCTGGGTGACCCAACTGCTGCAGCATCATTGCAGCTGCTAAAACAGCTGCCAGGGGATTGGCAATATTTTGCCCGGCAATATCAGGTGCACTTCCATGTACAGGTTCAAACATTGAAATACTGTCTGGGTTGATATTACCTGAAACAGCCATTCCCATACCTCCCTGGATTTCGGCTCCAAGGTCGGTAATAATATCACCGAAAATATTACAGGTTACAATTACATCAAATATCTCCGGATTACGAACCATCTTCATGGTAATTGCATCTACCAGATAATGATCCTGAGCTACATCTGGATAATTTTCTCCCATTGCTTTAAAAGCTCTCTGCCAGAGATTATGAGCATAAGTTAAAACATTGCTCTTATCACAAACAGTTAATTTAGGCTCTTTACCGAATTTTTGAGCATATTCAAAGGCATATTTAATAATTCTATCTACACCTTTACGGGTTGAAATCATCTCCTGAGTAGCTACCTCATCAGGGGTATCTTTTTTAAGAAAACCACCGATACCGGCATAAATACCTTCAGTATTTTCTCTTACAACTGTGAAGTTGATATCTTTGACACCTTTCCCTTTAAGTGGGGAAAATTCTTCTTTATATAATTTAATAGGTCGCAGATTGATATATTGATCAAAATAAAAGCGGAGTTTTAGCAAAATACCTTTTTCTAAAAGACCTGGCTCAACTCTGGGGTCACCCACAGCACCAAGATAGATTGCATCAAAGGTTTCCAGCTTATTTAAAACCCCATCAGGCATAATTTCTCCTGTTCTGAGATATCTTTCTGCACCTAAATCGAACTTTTCAAACTTAAGTCCTAATTGATGTTTATCATTAAAATAATCTAGTACCTTAAGTCCCTGTCTTGTTACCTCTTCTCCGATTCCATCACCTGGAATATAGGCTATATTACTCATTATACACCCACCTTTTTGATGTGCTCGATTAAGCCGCCATCTTTAATAATTTCCTGCATAAAAGGTGGAAATGCCTCTGCCTGATAACTTTCACCTGTTCTCAAGTTTTTAACTATACCCTGATCAATATCAACCTCAAGAGTATCTCCAGCTTCAGTTGCTTCTACTGCTTCCGGACACTCTAATATAGGAAGCCCGATATTGATAGAGTTACGGTAAAAGATTCTGGCAAAACTTTCAGCAACAACACAGGCTACTCCTGCATATTTAATAGCTAGTGGGGCATGTTCTCTAGAACTACCTGAACCAAAGTTTTTACCACCAACTATTATATCACCTGCTTCTACCTTTTCGGCAAAGTCTGCATCTATATCTTCCATACAGTGGGCTGCTAGGACCTCTGGTGAGGAAGAAGTTAAATAACGGGCAGGAATAATTACATCTGTATCTACATTATCACCATATTTAAATACTTTTCCTTTTAATTTCATTATTTGATTACCTCCTCTGGAGCAGCAATATAGCCTTTAACTGCTGATGCTGCTGCAACTGCTGGACTTGATAGATATACTTCACTTTTAGGTGAGCCCATTCTACCGACAAAATTACGGTTGGTTGTAGAGATGGCTCTTTCTCCTTCAGCTAAAATACCCATATGTCCACCAAGACACGGTCCACAGGTTGGGGTGCTAAAGGCAGCACCTGCTTCAATGAAGATTTCTACCAGACCTTCATTAACAGCCTGCTTATAGATATCCTGGGTACCAGGGAAGATCAAACAGCGTACATCGGGATGAATCTTATTAAATTCAAGAATTTTAGCAGCTGCTCTCAAGTCTTCGATTCTACCATTTGTACAGGAGCCGATTACTGACTGATGGATCTTGACCTCACCAGCTTCACTCACACCTCTTGTATTATCGGGCAGACTTGGAAAAGCAACCTGAGGTTCGATTTGACTTACATCAATCTCTATTACCTCTTCATATTCTGCATCTTCATCACTTTGATAGATATTGTAGTCTCTAACCGCTCTACCTTTTAAATACTCAACTGTTTTATCATCAGCTTCGATCAAACCGGCTTTTCCACCAGCTTCGATGGCCATATTAGACATGGTCATTCTACCGTCCATAGAAAGATTAGAAATAGCTTCTCCGGTAAATTCCATAGCTTTATATAAAGCACCATCTACACCGATCTTACCGATAGTATAGAGGATCAAGTCTTTACCACTAACCCAGGGCTGTAGTTCTCCAGTATAAACGAATTTAATCGTTGGAGGTACTTTAAACCAGGCTTTACCTGTTGCCATAGCGGCAGCCATATCAGTACTTCCTACCCCTGTTCCTAAAGCACCCAAGGCACCATAAGTACAGGTGTGGGAGTCAGCACCGACAATGATCTCTCCCGGTAAGGCAAGACCTTTTTCCGGCAGCAGCACATGTTCTATACCCATCTGACCGATTTCAAAGAAATTTGTCAGCTCATGTTTGCGGGCAAATTCACGCAGCATTTTTACCTGCTCAGCTGCCTGAATATCTTTGCTTGGCGCAAAGTGGTCAGGTACAATAACTACCCTATCTTTATCAAATACAGTTTCAACACCAATTTTATTAAATTCCTCTATTGCAACCGGTGTGGTGATATCATTACCTAATACGATATCAACCTCAGCATTAACTATCTGCCCCGGTTTAAGCTCATCATATTCTGTATGAGCTGCAAGGATTTTTTCGATCATCGTCATTCCCATCTAAATATCCACTCCTCTTATTGATTTATATAATTTAAGACTTTTTATTATTCTTATTATAGACAAGATATTTATTTATAGCATCTAGATAAGCAATTGCACTTGCCTCGGTAATATCGGTTTGAGATGAACGGCCTGTATAGATCTTACCATCTATCTCAGCTGCTACAAATGATTCACCTAAGGCATCTTTACCTTCTGTTACTGCATCAACTTTATAGGACATTAATTTAATATCTTCAATACCTGTTAATTCATTGATAGTCTGGAATATCGCATCTACAGGTCCATCCCCATTACAGGCTGCTGTCTGAATAACCTCATCATCTTTGATCAGCCTTATAGTAGCAGTTGGTAATAGTCCTTTACCTGTCATAACTGAAATGTATTCCAGCTCATAAACCTTGTCATAATCATAAAGTTCATTGTCAAGTAAGGCAAAAATATCTGCATTACTGACATTTTTCTTTTTATCTGCCAGGTCTTTAAACCTTTTGAAGAAATTATTAAAGGTTTTATCATCAAGCTGATAGTCATACTTTTCTAAGAAGTCCTTTAAAGCATGCCGACCTGAGTGTTTACCTAAGACAAGCTTGTTTTCTTCTAAACCTATTGTTTTAGCATCCATAATCTCATAGGTTGTTCTTTCTTTGATTACCCCATCCTGGTGGATACCTGATTCATGGGCAAAAGCATTGGCCCCAACGATAGCCTTATTGGGCTGGATGGACATCCCGGTAGAGTTAGAAACAAGTTTGCTTAATCTAGCAATTTGGGTTGTATCCTGGGTTATCTCTAGATCATAATAATCCTGTCTGGTATAAAGAGCCATTACAATCTCTTCTAAGGCTGCATTACCAGCTCTTTCCCCGATTCCATTAACAGAGACCTCTACCTGAGTAGCTCCATTTTCGATTGCAGCCAGAGAGTTGGCAACTGCCAATCCTAAATCATTGTGACAGTGGACACTGATCTCTGCCTGATCGATTAAAGGCGTATTTTCTCTGATTGTTTTAATTAAATTACCAAATTCACTTGGTACAGTATAACCTACTGTATCAGGAATATTAACCACCTTAGCTCCAGCTTCAATTACAGCATTTAATAATCTGCATAAAAAGTCAACATCACTCCGGGCAGCATCTTCAGCTGAAAACTCGATATTATCTGTATACTGTTTGGCATATTTGATAGCTTCAACAGCACTGTTTAAAACCTCATCTTCAGTCATTTTAAGTTTGTATTCCAAATGAATGGGAGAAGAAGCGATAAAGATATGCAGCCTCGGTTTAGCAGCACCTTTAAGGGCATCCCAGGCTCTATCTATATCTTTTTTGCGGCATCTACATAAAGCAGCAACCTCAATTTCACTAATATTATCTGCCACCATTTTAACCGCATTATAGTCTCCATCTGAAGCGATGGGAAAACCTGCTTCTATGACATTAACCCTCATTTTTTCTAATTGTTTAGCAATGGCAAGTTTTTCTTCAGGAATTAAAGTTACACCTGGAGATTGCTCACCATCTCTTAATGTTGTATCGAAAAACTTAACTGTTTTCATCTTGCTTCACCACCTTATTTAGTCAATCCATGACATCATCTTTCTCAATCTAGCTCCTACTTCCTCAATTAAGGATTCTTCGTCTTTTTTGGTTAGAGAATTAAATACAGGTCTATTTGCCTGATTTTCTAAGATCCAGTTACGGGCAAATTCTCCATTTTGAATATCTGCCAGTACCTCTTTCATATTTTCTCTAACATGATCATCTATTATTTTCGGTCCAACCATAATATCTCCATATTGGGCTGTATCACTGATAGAATCACGCATTGTTGAAATTCCACCTTCAAACATTAGATCAACGATCAGCTTAAGTTCATTTAAACACTCGAAATAGGCTATTTCCGGCTGATAGCCTGCTTCAACTAAAGTTTCAAAACCGGCTTTTACCAGTGCTGTTGCTCCACCACATAAAACAGCCTGTTCTCCAAAGAGATCTGTTTCTGTTTCTTCTTTAAAGCTGGTTTCGATTACACCGGCATGAGTACAGCCAATAGCTTTAGCATAAGCTAAACCAATAGCATAGGCATTTGCAGTATAATCCTGATAAACTGCCAGTAAACCGGGAACACCTTTACCATCTACATAAAGTCTTCTCACCAGGTGACCTGGACTTTTAGGTGCTACCATTATTACATCTACATTTTTTGGTGGAACTATCTGATCATAATGGATATTAAATCCATGGGAGAAAACCAGAGTATTGCCATCTTCTAGGTTCCCTTCAATATCATTTTTAAAGACAGAAGCCTGTTTGATATCTGGAATTAAAATCTGAATAACATCTGCTTTTGCACTTGCTTCTGCAGTTGTATAAACATCAAAACCATCTTTTTCGGCAACTTCCCAGCTGCTGCTTTCTTTTCTTAAACCAATAATAGTTTTTACTCCACTATCTTTAAGGTTTTGTGCCTGGGCATGACCCTGACTTCCATAACCAATAACCGCTACTGTTTTATCTTCTAAGTACTTTAGATCTGCATCTTTATCATAATAAATTTCCATTGTATCTATCCCCTTTTATTTTATAATTATCTTTCTACTGCCTGACCCCTGCTTAAAGCAACAATTCCTGTTCTAACAAATTCAGCAATCCCAAAATCACGCAGTAATTCTGTTAAAGCTTCTAATTTATCTTGGGTACCTGTAGCTTCGATCATCAAACTATCTGCAGCTACATCTACAATTTGAGCTCTAAAAGTATCAGCAATTTGAATGATTTCAGAGCGCTGTTTGCGGGTACATTTAACCCTGATTAAAATTAAATCTCTTTCCACGATTTGATTTTGATCAAGTTCTTTGATCTTTAAAACATTGATCAGCTTATGGAGCTGTTTGGTAACCTGTTCTAAGGTTTTTTCGTCTCCATGAACTACTATTGTCATCCTTGATATTTCAGGATTTTCTGTTTTACCAACATTGAGACTTTCGATATTAAAGTTACGACGACTAAAAAGACCTGCAACCCTTGTTAGAACACCTGGTTTATTAAGAACAGAAACTGATAAAATATGTGTCATTTTTTATCCCCCTATCATATCTTTTAAGCCAGCACCAGCTGGTACCATCGGATAAACATTTTCTTCTTCTGGAATCTTGATGTCCAGAACTACCGGACCATTATGTTCCATCGCCTCTTTTAAAGCAGCATCTAATTCGCTTTTCTTCTCAACTCTTTTTGCCCAGATCCCATAAGCATCTGCCATTTTAATAAAATCAGGAGCAGGTATTTTGGTAGAAGCATATCTTTTATCAAAAAAGAACTCCTGCCACTGTCTAACCATCCCCAAATAGTTATTATTAAAGATTAAAACTTTGATGGGAATATTATATGTCTGGGCGGTTCCCAATTCCTGTAGATTCATCTGAATAGAACCATCACCTGCAATTAAAATAACTTTTTCATCGGGCTGACCTATTTGAGCACCAATTGCTGCTGGAAGTCCATAACCCATAGTTCCCAGTCCACCTGAGGTTAAAAACTGACGCGGTTTCTGGTATTTATGGAACTGAGCAGCCCACATTTGATGCTGACCAACTTCGGTTACAATGGTTGCATCTCCATCAGTAAATTTATCTATTTCTTCCATCACATACTGTGGTTTGATTACCTCACTACCATCATCTTCGTATTTAAGTGGATATTTTTCTTTGAGTTCTTTGATTCTCTGCTGCCATTCTCCCATTTCTTTTTCATCTATATGGGGTAAGAGCTCATTTAAAACGGTTTTAATATCTCCTACGATCGGTACGGTCACATCAACATTTTTCCCGATTTCTGCCGGATCTATATCGATCTGCACTATATCTGCATCAGCTGCAAATTCATCCAGTTTTCCTGTTACCCTGTCATCAAAACGGGCTCCAACCGCTATCAGTAGGTCTGCTTCTGTGGTAGCAAGGTTTGCATATTGAGTCCCATGCATTCCCAGCATTTCTAAAGCAAGCTCCTTATCTTCTGGATAAATTCCAAGTCCCATTAAGGTTGTAGTAATCGGTATTTTAGCCTTTTCTACCAGAGCTCTAATCTCCTGGTCTGCTCCAGAGATTACTGCCCCTCCTCCAACATAAAGTAATGGTTTTTTAGCACTATTGATTGCCTTAGCAGCTTTATTAATCTGTAATTTATGACCTTCAAAGGTAGGTCTGTAACCAGGTAAATCAATAGAATCAGGATATTCAAATTCCATTTCTGCCTGAGTTACATCTTTAGCCAGATCAATTAAAACAGGACCCGGTCTACCGGTTCTGGCAATATAGAATGCTTCTTTGATAGTTCTTGGTAGATCTTTGATATCGGTAACTAAAAAGTTATGTTTGGTAATTGGTAAAGAAATCCCTGTAATGTCTGCTTCCTGAAAAGCATCTTTACCGATTAAAGAACTCGGTACCTGACCTGTAAAAGCCACAATCGGTACAGAATCCATCTGAGCTGTTGCCAAACCTGTAACAAGATTTGTTCCACCTGGCCCAGAGGTTGCAATACAGACTCCAACCTTACCTGTACTTCTTGCATAACCATCAGCTGCATGAATTACTCCCTGTTCATGCCGTCCCAAATAATGTTTAAGGGAAGAAGAAAATAGGGCGTCATAAAGATTAATAACAGCTCCTCCCGGATAACCAAAGACTACATCAACATTTTCTTTCTTTAATGATTCGATAATAATTTGTCCACCATTCAATTTTGGCATAAATTCACCTCCAGGTGATTTTAAAAAAATATATAAAAATAGCCCTGAATACAATTATCCAAGGCAGAAAATAGGTCTAAGATATCAGCTATAATTTTATCTAAAGCACTAACTAAAACTAATCTAAGTAAGAATTATAAAGATTCCCAAATTATATTTTCTAAATATGTAAAAAGAAATATTTAAAAAATTAAATTAATAGTTATATATTTTAGTTTAAAGCTCTAGATTAAATAAATTATATAATATCTTAGATGAAGCAAAACTCTACTCTACTACTTGATATTGTTGAAACTTCATCATAATATAATATTTTATCTATACTAGAAATTATTAGTATTTAATCATACTATACTAAATTATTTATAAATAATCAATACCTACCAGTAATTAATACCGATAAGTACTGATTATTTTGATTTTTATTCAAAAACTGCTCCTTTTGAAGCAGGGCCAACCAGTTTTGCATAACGTTTTAAATAACCACTTACCTCAGGTATATATGCTTCAACCTTTTCCATCCTTGCCGCAAGTTCTTCTGCAGATAGTTCTACTTCAAGTACAAAGTTATCCATATCGATATGGATAATATCTCCTTCTTCAATTGCAGCAATTGGACCTCCTGCTGCAGCTTCTGGAGATACATGCCCTATAGCTGCACCTTTGGTAGCTCCGGAAAATCTACCATCTGTGATTAAAGCTACACATTCATCAAGTCCCATTCCAGCTAAAGCTGAAGTAGGAGCTAACATCTCTCTCATTCCTGGTCCACCTTTAGGACCTTCATTTTTAATCACAACTACGTCACCGGGAACAATCTCCCCCCCATTGATCGCTTTTATGGCCTCTTCTTCACTTGAATATACTCGAGCAGGCCCACGATGCTCTTTCATTTTATCGGCAACTGCTGCTCTCTTAACTACAGAACCCTGAGGAGCAATATTACCCTTTAAAATAGCAAGTCCTCCTCTGGGATGGTAAGGATTATCGAGAGGACGAATAATCTCATGGTCAATAAAGTTGATAGCTGCTAGATTTTCTTTTAAGGTTTGAGCACTTACTGTTAGAACATCTCCCTCAACCAATCCTGCCTCATAAAGTTCATTGATTACGGCATGGATTCCCCCGGCCTGATCTAAATCTTCCATATGGTTTAAACCTGCTGGAGTTAAACTACAGATATGAGGTACCTTATCACTGACCTCATTGAAGTGTTCTAATTCTATCTCAACTCCTGCTTCATGAGCAATAGCGGGTAAATGGAGGGCTGTATTGGTTGAACAGCCTAAAGCCATATCAACCGCAATTGCATTTTCAAAAGCAGCCCTTGTTAAGATATCTGAAGGTCTAATATCTTCTTCAACAAGTTTCATTACTGCTTTACCGGCCGCTTTTGCCAGTCGAATTCTGTCTGCATTTACAGCTGGAATTGTCCCATTACCAGGTAGAGCAATCCCCAGTGCTTCAGCCATCGAATTCATAGAGTTTGCTGTAAACATACCTGCACAGGATCCTGCTCCTGGACAGGCTCTTTTAGAAATTAGCTCCAGTTCTTCTTCCTCCATCTTACCTGATACAACGGAGCCAACTGCTTCAAAAACATTGTGTAAATCAATTGCTTCTCCACAGTAATTACCTGCCTTCATCGGTCCACCACTGATTACAATAGCGGGAATATCGAGTCTGGCTGCTGCCATCATCATTCCGGGTACTATCTTATCACAGTTGGGTACCAAAACAAGTCCATCAAGCTGATGTCCACTTACAACTGCTTCTACCGAATCTGCAATTATCTCCCGACTGGCCAGAGAAAATCTCATTCCTTCATGACCCATCGCTATCCCATCACAAACACCGATGGTAGAGAATGATAGAGCAGTTCCTCCAGCTGCTGTAATACCATGTTTGGCAGCCTTTGCTATATCATCTAAGTGTTTATGCCCGGGAATTATATCATTAGCTGAATTGGCAATACCAATCAGCGGTTTATTTATATCATCATCTGAAAGCCCTAATGCATAGAGTAAAGATCTATGTGGGGCTCTTTCTATGCCTTTTTTTATCTTATCACTTCTCATTATTTCCTCCTTAATCCTAACTACTAAAGTAAAAGAATTTAAGCTTGATAAATCTCTTTACCACTTGTATGAGCTATTTCTCTAAATCTGGCAATAAGTTTGGTAGTTTTACTACCAACTTTTCCTTCACCAATAGTTCTGCCGTCAACTTCTACTACTGGAATAACCTCAGCTGCAGTTCCACTTAAAAAGCACTCATCAGCTATAAAGATATCGTGTCTGGTAAAGAGCTCTTCTTTGACTTCTAATCCCATTTCTTCCGCTATTTCCAGCACAACTTCTCTTTTGGTTCCTTTTAAGATTCCTGCATATTTAGGTGGAGTATAGAGGGTATTACCTTCGATAATAAAGATATTATCTCCTGTACACTCAGCAACATAACCATCACTATTTAAGATTATGGCCTCTGGAGCTTCTGCTAAATTAGCCTCTATTCTAGCCATAATATTATTTAAATAATTTAAAGATTTAATGCGAGGATTAACCATCTCCGGCCCATTTCTCCGGGTAGGTACGGTCACAAGCTTAAGTCCGGTTTCATAAAGTTCCTCATCATAGAGTTGAATAGCACTGGCTATAATAACTACTGTAGCCTTATCACATTTACGAGGATCTAATCCTAAATCCCCCACACCCCTAGAGACAACAACTCTTATGTAAGCATCTCTTAATTGATTAGCCCTGATTGTATTTAAAATCGCTTCTTCCATCTCTTCAGGACTTAGAGGTATATCTAACATGATAGTTTTTGCAGACTCATAAAGGCGCTTAATATGGTCATCAAGCATAAATACTCTACCACTATAGGCTCTTATCCCTTCAAAAATACCATCACCATATAAATAACCATGATCAAAAACTGAAATTTTTGCCTCATCTTCGGGAACTATCTCACCGTTTAGATAAATATTTCTACTCACTGATCGTCCTCCTTAATATATAATAAATTGTAGTTTAAACCTACTCAATTTATAGATAAATTACTATAGCTATACTATCTGCTATCATATATGTATTGCTTATAAATTATATAGTTAATTCGTTTAAATGTCAAGAATTATAAAGAGAAAAAAGCTCCCCAAAAAAGGGAGCTATTCTCCAAAAGAACTTTATTTCATTTTGATTATTTTTTAAGTAATTCAATCTTTATTTTAAGTACTATTCTTCTCCATTATTACTTAAAAATGAACCTCTCATCTCATAACCAACAAAATAGTAATTGACTCTTGAATCTTCACCAGTAACACCCTCAATATCTCCAGTATACTCACTGTTTAATTTAAAGCGATTATAGCCAAAATAGAGGCTGTTATCACTTTCTGTTTTATAATCAAAAAAGACATTATATATTTTATGGTCTGAATCATAATCTTCAACCTTCCAATCAGGTACATAATCCAGACTTAAACGCATGTAAAGATTATCCCTGATCCCTGTGTCTAAAGCTAGATAAAAATTATTGACATTGTTATCAGCACTTAGAAAACCATCAGCAGCTAATTTAGGCTCTAACCTCCCCACATTAGCTGTAAACCTGTAATCACCCTTATTTAGTTCACCTGGATCTAATGGAACTAAATAATCCATCTGCCAATCTGCATAAACTAAACTTTTAGCACCAAGCATCTGGCTAAATACCCTGTCTAGACTATAGGCTGCTGTAACTCCTGATAAAACAATTAATAGAATAAAAACCATACCCACTACAATAAATTTTTTTCTCATCGAATTTCCCTCCCATGCAGGATTATTTTGTATTTCCCATAACTATATAATAATAATATCACTATCTAGCAAAAAGTTATATTACACTTTAGTATAATATTTGGGAGGATTTTAGCATGAATAGCTTAGAAAAAATAGAATGGGAGAAAATATTTGCCTTTATTGCTAAAACAGGTAAAATTATGGATTTAAATAAATACTCTCATTATTTTATTCAAGAGCTTAATAAATTAATACCATTTTATGCAGCCAACTTTTTTCTCTGTGAAAAAGAAAAAAAAGAACTAAAAGAACCAATCTGTTTTAATATCAGCAATTCTGCCCTCCAAGCTTATCAAAATTATTATTATAAATTAGATGATATCCGTAAAATTGCTTTTGATAAACCTGAACCAATTAGAAGTACTGACTTAATGAATTACAAGAAATGGATTAATACAGAATACTTTAATGATTTTCTCCAAAGTAATAATCTATTCTATTCCTGTGGAATAGATATCCATTTTGATGATAATTTATTGGGCACAATCAGTATATTCAGAAGAAAAGAAGATGGTAATTTTGAATTAAACGATTTAGTCTATTTAAAATTAATCAGCGAACATAGTGCAAACCATCTCTATAAATTATATAAGATCAATAAGTTAAAAAGAGAAAACCAAATAAATAATGAAAAACTAATCAATAAAAGTGCCAATAAATATAATTTAACAGATAGAGAAAAAGAAGTTTTAAAATTAACCATCCAGGGCTTAAGCAATCAAGAAATTGCCGCCAAATTATTTATTTCTGTTAATACGGTAAAAAAACATATCAGCCATTTATTTAATAAGTGTGGTGCCAGCAGCAGAACTGAATTAATACCAATGATTTATAATCTAGAATGTTAAAATCCCAGCCTTTCAGCTGGGATATTTTTATCTATAGAATTATAATTAGAATTATAAAAAGAAAAAATAATATTAACTTTATAATTAACCATTTAATTATTTTGCTCATTACTATCTATATTTCTAGGTTTAATTTCTGTTTTTACAGATACTGTTTCATTACACTCAGAATCTCTACACTTTTTGATTTCTATTTCATAAACACTATTATCATTTGTAATATTAAACTCTTTAATATTTGAAAAGCTTCTAATTATTATTTGAGAATCTTTATCCGTAATTATAATTTTACTATTTTCTTGCTTTATTTCTTCATCTTTATTAGTCATTATTATATCATTATCAACATCAATATCTTCAGCATTTCTTGCATAAGCAGAAATTTCGGTTAATCTAATTTCCGCAAATTGTTTTGCACTCATTCTTTCCGTGCTTGGAGTGACAACATTAAAAGCATTAAGTATGGCCCCTGTACTTATAGAAACTAAAATTGTTATTATGGACAAAGCCAATATAACTTCTAATAATGTAAATCCTTCATCTGATTTTAGTTGTTCCCTAATAATTTTAATCATAAATCATCACCGCCAGTTAAAAGTATCTCATTACTGTAATTTCTGTCTTCCCAAGTTATCTCAAATAAAAATAAGTTAGTTTCAACTTCATCATAACTGACTATGATATCTACACCTGAATTTTCATTATCACCTTTTTCAACAAGGTGCAGAGAATAATCATCAATAGAGGTAGAGATATCCCAATCACCTCTATTATTACGCAGCCTCTCAATTATTGAATCACTTATTCTTCTTGCTTCAAGCCTTTGATCAACCAAAGCTTCAGATCTTAGACCATTTATAAAAGCACCTGAAAATCCAATTATAAGTATTAAAATTAAGACAAGTGAAGCCATAATTTCTATTAAAGTAATTCCATCTTCTTTTTTTAAAAATTTCATTAATCATACCTCACTTTCTATAATTGTTCCCAGCTACTGATAGATACTTCATTTCTAAAATCATCGGGAAGTTGTGAACTATCAGCTCCTACATCAAAACTACCTACACCACTTAATCTAAGATAATATTCTCTATTTCCATGTGATTTTGAGTTTTTTCCGAATACAGAAAATGTAGGGTTTTCCCAATCTTTAGCAGATGAAGCTCCCGACATTTCAACATAGTCTCTAACGATAATTACAGAATTAATTATATTAGTTTGGGCTCCCATTTCCATTTTTCCATTTATTACGATTATAGAATTTTCTACATCAGAATGACTAATTTCTAAATCTGAAGCTACATAAATAATAGAATCTTTTAAATCATTTTCAATTTTAGAATCAATTGTTACAAATTTATCAGTATCAAATTTTAAATTATCAGGATCATCAAAATCAAAAAAATCATCATTTAAAAATATATTAGAAAATTCTGCAAAAGATTCTGTTCCCCAATCATCAATATTTATTGCTTTTTTTATGTCTCCATCTTGACCATCAATTCTATAATATTCATCATTCTCTCCAATCTCTCTGTCTTGAATATTAAAATTTCTCATTCCAGAACCTGAACCAAAAGAAATAGCAAATCTAATCTCTTGAGTATATTCTCTATCATTATTAGCTCTGTAAAGTCCTTTAGAAATAAAAAAATCTCCATTTTCATTATCTAAATCATCTGCAGTTATTTTAAACTTGATCTTACTTTCATCTAAACCCAAATCTTCTCCATCAATCCAGTTATCTGCAGAATTAAACTCAATTTCTCCATTTTCTAACTTGAGACTATAATTTTCTTCGATATCATTTAATTGTATCTGATTAAGCCTACTATTTATAAATTCAACCCCAGAATCTGCATTATGAAATGCTTTTGCAATTGACTCTTCATGTACAGAAGTACTGATATGACCTCTAACAGAAGTAAATAATGCTCCTACCAATACAGTACCAACTAATAGAAAAAGTAAAACTAGTATTAAAGCTGCTCCATCTTCATTTCTTAAAGACATTTGTAGTCCTCCCTTTATATATGAGTTACGTCAAATCTAGATATTTAATAATTTAACAAAGATTGATAATTCAAATTTTTTCCTTATTTTTTATTTTACACTATTTTAAGTAAATTAACAAATCGAGTAGGAGAGAAATAATTAATTTATTTCTCGTCCTCTCACACCACCACAGCGTACCGTTCGGTACTGGGCGGTTCATTAAGAGTTAATTACTTGTGCATATCTTTCCGTAAAACTAAAGTATCCCAGTTTCTTTAATAACTGGTTGGTAAAGGTTCTTGCAAGTATAGGGCTATTGGATATTCTCCAGTAGCCTTTTCTTGTGTTAGCATATTCCCACGCTTTAGCTTCTTTAATACCTAATTTCCTGAGCATTCTAAAGCGAGTTTTGACCTTTTTCCACCGTTTCCAGTAGCACATTCTTATTCGTCGTCTTACCCACTGGTCAAGAGCCCGCATCTTGCTTTTCATATCAGCTATTTTATAATAGCTGACCCAGCCCGTGATTGTCTGTTTTAGTTTCTTAAAACGATATTTCATTGTCCAGGGCTTGCTTCTTGATGTGAGTTCTCTTATCTTTGCTTTAATCTTCTTGATTGATTTCGGGTGGATTCTTATCCTTACTTCACCGTTCATTCGATAAAATGAGAACCCTAAGAATTTTCTTCTCCAGGGTCTGCCGACTGCACTTTTTGTTGTATTAACTTTAAGTTTCAGTTTCTTTTCAATAAATACAGTTAGACTTTTCATAACTCTTTCAGCCGCTTTCCTGCTTTTAACATAGATCTGATTATCATCAGCATAGCGACAGAATTTATGATTGCGTTTTTCCAGTTCTTTATCCAGTTCATCCAGCATGATGTTACTAAGCAGTGGACTTAGAGGCCCACCCTGCGGGCATCCTTTATCTGTTTTACTGATTACACCATCAATCATTACACCTGAGTTAAGATAAGCTCTTATTAATTTCAGCACCCTTTTATCCTGTACTTTTCTGGCTACTAAAGACATCAGTTTATCATGTTGAACAGTATCAAAATACTTTTCAAGGTCAATATCGACCACCCATGTATAACCGTCATTTATATATTCTTTAGCTTTATTTACTGCCTGGTGTGCATTTCTTCCAGGTCTGAAACCATAGCTGTATTCTGAAAATCCTGGGTCAAATATTGTTGTCAACTGTTGTGTTATTGCCTGCTGTATCATTCTATCTATTACTGTTGGGATACCAAGTAGTCTTACTCCACCACTGGGCTTGGGTATTTCTACTCTTCTTACTGCCTGTGGTTTGTAGTTACCTTCCAGTACATCTTTCAAAAGTTGGTTGCCATTTCTTTTAAGGTGAGGTAGAAGTTCATCTACACTCATTCCGTCAATTCCATGGCTACCTTTGTTCTTTACGACTCTTTTATGTGCTCTATTCAGATTAGGAGCCGCTAGAATTTTCTCCATTAGATTACTGGAGTCTGCCTTTTCACCGTTTCCCACATTCGGCAACGCCGCAGAAACACTCTGCACTCTCTCATTACTTCCAGCTTCCAGCCTTCTCTCCTGAGAGTAGCCTTCATATGAAGTTGTCTGCTTTCTATGTGTTTCCGTCGAGTTGTTCAAATCTAAGAAACCTCCTAATGTTTCATCCTTCAATTGGTGTATATATCCATCAATCTACTATGACTTCTGCTGCATTCTGACAGTTCAGCTCTTACATTACTGCAGAGTTTATTGCTTAGAAATCCATCACCACAATTTACTGTCAGACCTTCCCTGGTTAAGAATATTTACTTTCACTTCATCTATCTGCTGTATTTACACTTCCTGTCTTGAATAGTTTTGGGCTTTGTTTTGTTTCGCAAACTCACCCACAGGTATATGCCTTTATACAGTTCGTGTTCCTCAGACCGAAGCTTTGCCTCCAACTTCCTTCAGATTCCACCTCACGATGGACACCCTTGTCTTCAGCTAGCGGTTGGCACTATTAACCCCCGCATCAGACTTTCACTGACTAGTAAATATTCATGCCAGGCAAACGAAAAAAAGGCCGGGAATCCCGGCCTTTTTAAAGTCTTAATATATTTACTTGTTTTTATTTAATATTTCTTGTAATTCTTCTGGGCTTAACTGTTGGAATTCTTTTTCTTCCTGTCTGGCCCTAAATTCTGCTAATATTTCTTCTCTTGATCTAGCTCTTTCATTTAAAACCTCTGCAACTGAGTCATCATGAGCATCGTTTTCATAATCCACTTCTTCTTCAGTAACAACCTCTTCTTCAACTGGAGCAGCTTCTTCATCATCAGGTAAGGAAATTAAATGATCAATTGTATCTGGTCTTTCACCATATTTAATAATCCTTGGTGTTACAAAGATTATTAACTCATTTGTTGACTCAACAGTAGTTCTAGATTTAAATAACTCTCCTAAAATAGGTAAATCACCTAATAAAGGTATTTTTCTTATTGTACCTTCACTATCAGTTTGGATTAAACCTCCTACTGCAAAGGTTTCACCATCTTCTAATCTTAAATTTGTTTCTATACTTCTACTTTTTTTGCGTGGAGGTGGAGTAGTATCCCCTCTAGCTTCTCTTTCTAACTCAGTAAAACTACTGACTTGTGGTGCTATTTTTAATTCTATTTCATTATTTTCTGTAATCCAGGGAGTAAATAACAGTTCTACACCTGCTTCTACATATTCCCAAGTACTAGTTCTAGTACCATCATCTTCACGCTCAATAATTTCATAAGGGACTTCTTCAATAATAGACATTGAAGCCTCTTGCCCATTTAATGTCATCAAACTGGGTTTTGCCAGGGTTGTAGATTCTGAAGAAACATCTAGAAGATTGAAGAATTCTGGCCAGGTAAAATCAAGTTTATGAATCTTATAATTATCTCCGGAATCTCTTACATCAGATCTTCTAATAATATCGATACCTGCAAAATCACTCAAATTTTCCATTCCCAGTTCTCTTCTAAAATCTGAAGATATTTCTTCTACTCTTGTTTCTATAATAACTTGATATTGAGGAACATTAATTTCACTAACAAGCTGAACTACACCGTCTAATTTGTTTTTAGCTCCATTTATAATAATTTCCTTTCTTTGTGTATCAACATGAAGCCTTACATCTGGATAAAAGTTTTCTATTATTTCTTTAATTTGTTCTGTATCAATATAGTCTACTCTTAATTTTCTTGTTTCAGGTTCTAAACTGCTATCATATGTCTCAACCATAGATAATGCTTCTTTAACCTCCTGTTCACTCCCGGTTAAGGTTAAAGTATCTGTCAGAGGGTTAGTTCTGATCTCTACATTTAAATTAATCTGTCTTAATTTAGATTCTAGATCTGCTAAATCTGCGTTAAGAACCTGATAACTGTCTGTATAACGCTCTATAATTTCTACTTCTTCTCCTGGTCTTACTTCTCTGTCAGGATCAGCAGCAGAATCAAGCCTATTGATCATTTCTTTAACTTCTTCTACTCTTGTTTCTTCTCCTTTTAAAATGAACTGCCTTCTTACTGCATCTAATGTAATTTGTGTTTCAGGGAATATCTCTCTTACTATAACAGCTATATCATCAATATCTTGAGATCTTACTGAAACAAATTCTGTTACTATATTTGCATATATTCTCTCAATTCTATCTGGTTCTGCTACAACTATAGTATTATTATCCCATCTATATGTTAAATCATTGGTTTGTGTAATTAAATCTAAAGCTTTTTGAAAAGATATATCCCTTAAATGAACAGATGTTGTTCCAGTTACTGTACTATCAGTAATAAGGTTTACATCAGCTATATCAGCTATAGCTCTTAATACATCGGCTATCTCGGCATTTTGGAAGTTCATATCTTCTATCATACCTTCGGGTCCTGCTGAAACCCCCGCGGAAAAAATTATTATAAAAATAAGACTTAAAATTAGAATTGCTTTTTTATCTCTCATCTACTTCCCCTCCAATCTTTAACCGAAACCTAAACCCACGGTTTCTAACAATCACACTATCTCTTTCTATTGAAAGTAATTCATAACCATCTTTGCTGTAATAACCGCGAACCAACTCTACCCTATCTCCAATATCAATCAGTGCTATTCTATCTGTTCCACTACTGATTATTCCATCAAGATTAAAGGGTAATTCTCTCCTTATATCTGCAAAGGTAAGAACAGGTTCGGCAGGTCTTTCCTCTTCTTCTCTTTCTGCTTCTAAAACCGGTGACTCTACAAAAGGATTTCTAAATTCTTTTCCACTATATAAATCTTCTTCATTTTCTTCAGCTAAGACAGAAAACGGTAATAAAACAATTAGAACAAAAGATAAAAATATTAAAATAATTACTTTTCTACTCATCTGCCTCAACTCCTAACCTTAGTAATTCTGGGTCTACTAAACGATCATGATAAAGAGTATTCATTGAGATTTGAACTCCATCTTCATGACGACCAATATTAACTTCTCTAAACTCAAACCAATAATTCCAGTCTTTAAAATCTTCTAAAAGATTAACTACTTCTCTGAAACCACCTTGAATTTCAATACTCATTGCAATAGCATTTTCTTGCATCTGAGGTCTAAATAAAGCTAATTTTAAATCATTATCTTTTGCAGCTTCACGATAATCTATTAATAAATCAATTCTATCTTTTTCTACATAGACTCCTCGCTCTGCAAGTTCATCTAATATTGCTAAATATTCTGCTTTAATTTCTGGTAAGCGCTCAGCATAACTTATAGCTACATTTAAGCGATTATTCCTTTCATCTCTCCGCCTCTCTAAAGCAGCAATTTCTTCAGTTAGTGGTGTATAGAAATAAAAGTAATAAATAGCACCCACAGCAATAATAAATACTAACAGGAGGAGAACTTTTTCACGTCTACTTAAGTTTTTTAGCATTTTACTCCTCCTCCCCTCTTGCTATTTGAGCATTTACTACAAAAAATACTTCTTCTTGTTTTTCCATTGTATCTAAAACAACATTATAAAAATATGGAGAATCCTCTAGAGCATTAATAAATTCTCTTAATTCTTCCCCAACACTTGTTACTCCTCTAACACTTAAATTGCCCTGACTTAAAGAAAAACTATTTATAACACCTCTTATTGGAACAAGGTAACCTAATGCTTCAATAGGCCTATCCCAATTATAGTCCGGAACTGTTGGAGTTGCTCTTAATTCGTCTACTACACTCTCATATTCCCTATACTCAGCTTCTAAAGGTAAATATATTTCAAGTTGATCTTCTATTGAAGCTATTTCCTGCTCTAAAGTATTTCTTTCTGTAATTAAAGAATACTGTAAAATGCCCACTACAAAAATCGGTATCAATATTCCTAACACCATGGCTACCTGAAAGTAATGAAACTGAAATTTTTTCTTTTCTTCTCTTATCAGATTAACTCTCATCAGCCATCACCTCACTTATACCAAGGCCTATAGCAACTGCAAAATCATCTTTTTCTTCATCATCTAATGGATAATCAATATTTTTAAAAGTATCAAGTCTATAAATATCTTTCCCTAGTTCTTTTTCCATAAACTCTTTTAAGCCTTTTAATCTAGAACCTCCACCAGTTATAAAGATCTTATCAATATCTTCTTTTCTTTTTTTGATAGAAAAATAGTTAAAAGATCTTGTTATTTCTGCTGTTAAAGTTCCGGCCAAAGTTTTTAACCTTTCATCTGAACCTAAAGCAGCATCTAACTGCATACTATCTATGGGATCAGAACTAGTATCTGCTTTAAGACCTTCTCTTATTTTTTTCTCCTCAGCTTCATCATACTCTAAATCTTCAACATCCATGATAGTTTTTGTAAAATGATTACCACCTGTATCTATAGTTCTTGATAAAATAATATTATTTTTATTGGCTACTGTAACCTGAGAAGCAGAATAACCTATATCAATTATGGCAATATTTCCTTCTATTTCATCCTGATATTCTAATAAAGAAATCAATGCCATAGGTATTACATTCATAACTTCTACTTTATAATTATTCCTTTCAAAAGGAGCAAGATAATTATCAACGATATTTCTTTTTACTGCAGTAATCAAATAATTCACACCATCTTCATCTTCATCTACCTTAATATAATCTAAAGCAGCATTTTCAACCGGATAAGGTATCTGTTCATCTGCTTCCCATTTTAATGATTCTTTGATTTCTTTTTTATCCATCTTAGGCATCTCAATATTTCTAACCAAAAGTTCATTACTTGGTACTGCAGTAATAATATAGCCTGCTTTCTTTTTCATAATTGCCAGAAGACTTTTGATTTCGGAAGCTACTAAAGACTCATCTTTAATAATCCCATCAACAATAGTTTCTTTAGGAATTTTCTGTGAAACTGTATCTAAAACTTTAAAACTATCCCCTCCTGTTTTTTTTATTTGAGCTATCTTAATCGCATAACTACCAATATCAACACAAGTAAAGATATTGCTTTTAAAGAACATTAGACCACCTCTTCCCTTGTCAAATTATTGTTCTTGCCAATTTCTAATAGTAATATACGAAGGACCAGTATATCCATCAAATAAGATTTCAAAAGCTTCAGGATTATATATTATATTTGCTTCATCAGTATTATTTGATTGGCCTAATGTAATATTACCACCTGAATACAGAGCTCCCTCTATAAAAAATCTATTTCTTATAATTATGTCTCCTTCTGCATATACAAAACCTTTTATTTCATTTAAATTTGCCTGATCTTGATAGATATTACCTTTAACTAAAATTTTAAAAAAATCTTCTCCATCTTGATTAATTTTAAAGTTGTTACCAAATCCCAAATTACCATAAACAATTAAAGTACCTGAACCATTAATATCCCCATCTAAACTAAGATCTCCATATATTTTTGTTGTTTCATCTCTTATATCCATATAAGATAATCCTAAAGAATTTAAAGAAGGGAATTTATTTGCTGGAGTATTACCATTATAATTAGTATCATAGTCTTCAATATATTTTCTATAATAAGATTCTTCATCTTCATCGTCGGGATCTTCTTTATAATAATCACCATCAAAAGATTCACCTTCTAATGATTCATTACCATCATATCTTCCATATTCTCCTGTTCGATATTCTGTACCATTTCTCAAAATGGGGTAAAAATAATTCTCTGACACAAACTCTTCGAATTCACTAGTATCAGGATCAATTTGTAATTCTTCTCCATCAATTTTATAATTATTTCCATAGTCAAAACTAGTTTTATATCCAACATCTCCATCAATATAATGATTATTACCTATATCAATAATATCTCCTGTTAACCCATAAGGTAATACAGTAATATTGTATGAAGCAGTAATACTCTTTTCTATATCATTATTTTTACCAGTAGATTTAAAAGTAAAACCATTACTACCAAAAATCTTACCTTCAATTGATTCGAAAATATAATTAGAGCTGTCAGCAATAACATTAAATTCATCTTCAACTAAGTGTTCTAGTGATGACCTATCATTTATCATAATATTTACTGCATATTCTATTCCAGCCTCAGCAGCATAAAAAGCCTTGGTAGTATCTTCGTGCCTTTTAGTAAATCCAATATTATTATTAATACTATTAGCCAAAGCACCAATTAAAACTATTAAAACCAAAATTATAATTAATGAGAGGACAAGGGCTGCACCATCTTCATTTTTTAATATTTTTCCAAACATTTTTAACACCTCTCTTTATTGAAGCCTAGATCTTATTTTATTGTTAACAGTAATAGATTTACGATTATTTTCCAATGTTATTGTATAATCAACAAAAGATCCATTTAATTCAAATTCAGCCGCTGAAACAACAGCATCAGTAATATTTCTGTTAAATTCCCAGTTATCAATATCTGTTAAAACTAAAGTATCTGGATCAGTTGCAGGTTTATATAGAACTATTCTATTATCCTCAAAAACAAATTTGAAAAAATTTTCTTTAGATGTTTCATTATTTGAACTCCTAAATAACATCAATTCCTCTATATTGTCTTGTGAAAACCCTCTACTAGAACGAATATTTCTATCCAAGTTTGCAGAAATCAAAGTAGTAGCCTGAGATAAGTCAACACTTTTTTGATTGAAATCCCAGAATCTCCAACCATTGATCAATATATTTGATAAAGCAAGTAAAACAATAGTAAATACTGTAATTGCAACAATAATTTCTATCAAGGTGAAAGCTTCTTCTCTTCTCAAATTCATAATATCACCTCTCTGCTATATAACTAATTAAAGAAGCTGACTTTGTTTCATTATCCCAAGTAGTAGTTACAGTAATTTCTTTTAAACCTGTTTGCCCATTAACTTCATTGATTGTTGTTATATTCACAGTATATTCTGGATAAGCTCCATCGGAATCATAAATTACTGTCTCATCTACTATATTATCAAAGTCTAACCCTTTAACTCTTTCCATCTCCTGTTGAGAAATCAAAACAGCCTGTTCTCTAACATCAGTTTCACGAATAAACCTAGCTGCATTACCAAAATACGCCATAACAGACACACCTAATATTCCAACAATAGCAATAGCAAGTACTATTTCTATCAAAGTAAATCCTTTATTGCTTTTAAATATACTCATAAAATCTCCTCCTAAATCTTACAAGAAAAGAGAAAAATACAAATTAATGATTTGTTCACCAAAAAATATCATTATTACAGCACCCAAACAAATAAGCGGACCAAAAGGAACTCTATCTTTACGCTCAATAATACCCAAAGCCATCAAAGTAATACCAATAATTGAACCAACTAAAGATCCTATAAAAATACTCAACAAACTATATTTATATCCTAAAAATGCACCTAACATAGCAACAAGTTTAACATCACCCATACCCATTCCACCTTTAAAAATTAAAGCAACAGCTAAAAGAATTAAAGCTGGAATAAATATACCTAAAATAGAATCAAAAATACTAATATGATCAAATATAATTGCAGAAATAAAGCCTATTATAATACCAGAGTAAGTTATAACATTAGGAATAATCATATATTTATAATCAATCATAGAGATAACGATCAAAGCTGATAATAATAAAAGTATTAAAAACAGTTCTGCACTTAAAGCAAAGTTAAGATAAGCAGCTAAAAAGAAAAAGGCGGTAAGTAATTCAATTAATGGATACTGAATTGAGATTCCTGTACCACAATATCTGCACTTACCACCTGTCATTAGATAACTTAAAACTGGAACTAAATCAATAACTTTTAATCTATTATTACAATGAGGACAGTGAGATGGTGGATTAACTATAGATTTTTCTTCTGGTAGTCTGTAAATAACAACATTTAAGAAACTACCAACTATTAATCCTGTTATGAAGAAATAGATAGTTAAAAGCATTGCTCACCGGTCCTTTTGAATAAAAGAATATTTTGTAAAGTTACACTAACAAATATTTCTATCTAGTAGTTGTTATTTCTCCACCTTTAGTATAACCAGCTTCTAAACCTTCATATGCACCATCATTACCTGTAACAGTTATAGTGTAAGATGGTTCGTCATCATCATCATCATCATTTGTCAAAGTAATATCCCAGTTATCTGGGTCCAATCCTTCATCAATATAGCGTTCTAAATCTGTAGTATCATCTGTATATTCTCCTTCTTGAGTAAAATACAACGATTGAGCAGTTCTCAATGAACCAATTATAGCAGTTGCTTCACTCAATCTTGCCTGATCTGTAACTCCACCCAATCTTGGTATAGCTATAGCAGCTAAGATACCTAAGACAGCAATAACAACCAATAATTCAATTAATGTAAATCCTCTTTCTCCACCTGATAACACTTTTCTAATTTTACTCATTATTCTCACTCCTTATTTTTTTAATAAAATATTAATAATAAATATATAATGTGAACACAATACTCTCAACTATTCTAAGTTAAAGTTCACCTCCTCTTATAAATAGTCAATAATCTCTTTATAGACTTTTACATTGAAACATTTTTATTTTATGATAAGAAATATGATATTAGCTGTCATTGGATAATATTTCCATGAATAGCTACTCTTTAACATATATTTCTTATCTATGACTTAATTATACACCTTTTTTTAGAAAAAGCAATAGTATTTAGACAACAATTTTCTAAAAATGTTGGAACATGTCAAACATTGGCGTTACTATGGAAACGGCTACAAAACCAACCATTACAGCTAAAGCTACAATCATTAATGGTTCTATAAGTGAAATCGCTGCTTCTACATTTGCTTCTACCTGTCTGTCATAGAACCTTGATACCTTATTTAACATTGAACCAATTGCTCCTGTTTCTTCTCCAACTTTTAACATATGGACAACCATCGGTGGATATTCTCCACTTTTTTCTAGGGGAACAGATAAACTACTTCCTTCTCTAACTTCTATTCTCGCATCAGTAATAATATCACTGTAAACCTTGTTTCCCACTACATCTTCTACAATATTCAAAGAAGTTAAAAGATCTACTCCACTATCAATTAAAATAGCCAGGGTACTGGAAAATCTAGAGATATATACCTTGCGCATCATTGGTCCGATAACCGGAACCTTTAAAATCCAACTGTCTGTAACCGCCTTACCCTGAGGTGTTTTCCTGTACCTGCTGAAAAGAAAGATTAAAGCTAATACTGCCAGGATTACAGCCCACCAGTAGCTTTGAGCAAAAGCACTAACTGCCAGCAGCATTCTGGTTGGCAGAGGTAGGGCAGTACCAAAGTCCTGGAACATCCCCACAAATTGGGGGACAACCTGGGTAACCAAAAAGATAACAACTATCAAACCAACCGAAAGAATAACTGCCGGATAGTAAAGGGCTGACTTTACCATGGAGTTAAGCTCATGTTGGCGGTCATAGTGATTGGCCAGTTTATTTAAGATCGTATCCAAAACACCACCAGATTCTCCGGCTCTGATCAGCTGTGAATAGAGCTCGGGAAATGTTTCCGGATGTTTAGAAACAGCATCTGCTAAAGAAACACCTGTTTCTACATCATCCCTAACCTGCATCAAAACCTTTTTAAGGTGTTTATGATCACTTTGATCTGCTAAAATATTTAAAGCATCTACTAAAGAAATACCGGCATCAATCATAGCTGCAAACTGCTGACTGAACAAAGAAAGATCTTTTAGTTTAACCTTTTTATGCAGTTTGAGTACTTCACCAATATCAATTGATTCTCTAACTTGATTGATCTCGGTAATATAATAACCTTTATCTCTGAGCTGTCTGGCAATAACCGACTTATTCTCAGCTTCTATCGAACCTTTGATTACATCACCACTGCTGTTTTTTGCCTTGTATTTAAATTGATTAGCCATTTTTACCTCCCTCCCGGGATTTATCTCTCACCACTAATTTTTTTCTTAACATATTCTGGATCATCGGATCTTCTTACTGCCTCATCATAGGCGATCTTACCTTCTTTATATAAATCAACCAGATAATTATTCATCATAACCATACCGTATTTGCCACCGGTCTGCATTGCAGAAACTAATTGATGGGTTTTGCCCTCTCTAATTATATTTCTGACAGCGGAAGTCGCGATCAATATCTCTAGAGCAGCTACCCTTGACTTATTATCTGCACTTGGTAATAACTGCTGAGAAATTATCCCACTGATAGAAGAAGCAAGCTGAATTCTAACCTGCTGCTGTTGATGAGCAGGGAAAACATCGATAATTCTTTCTACAGTACTGGGAGCATCATTTGTATGCAGGGTTGCTAAAACCAGGTGACCTGTTTCAGATGCTTCTAAAGCAATATTAATTGTTTCTAAGTCTCTCATCTCACCAACAAGGATTACATCTGGATCCTGCCTTAAAGCAGCTCTTAGACCATCGGCAAAACTTGTTGTATCAAAACCGACCTCTCTTTGATGAATTATAGATTTATTATGGCTGTGCAGATACTCGATCGGATCTTCTAAGGTAATAATATGAGACGGTTTATTTTTATTTATAACATTGATCATCGAAGCTAAGGTTGTTGACTTACCACTTCCTGTTGGTCCTGTACATAAAATAAGGCCTTTACGCTGCATGGCTAATTTTTTTAAAATCTGAGGTAAGCCAAGTTCATCAATAGTTGGGATCCTCTGGGGGATAATTCTTAAGGCCAGTGAAACCGAGCCCCGCTGTTTATAGGCATTAACCCTGTAGCGGCAGTATCCGGGCACACTGTAGGAAAAATCGACCTCTCCCTTGTCTAAAAAGATCTCCCATTCCCGCTGATTCATAAAATCTTTTGCTATCTCTTTTACTTCATTAACTTCTAATTTTTCTGGATAGTCCTCATAATATTCTAATTTACCATTATTACGGATTATTGGTTTAGTTTTACCGGTTAAATGGAGGTCAGAAATAGCTGGTTCTTTAGATATCTCCTTCATAACATCTATAATTTCCATAAAAAACGCCTCCTCCTGATCATTAATGAATTACACTAACCAGTTCCTTATAACTTGTTAAACCCTGTTTTAATTTAGCCTTACCATCATCTAATAAACCTGTCATACCTTGATCTCTTACATATCTTTTCATCTGAGGCTCATTTGCCCCTTCGGCAATCATCTCCTCTAACTGGGGAGTAATTTCTACAACCTCCTGAATAGCAACCCGCCCTTTATAGCCATCAACACATTTTTCACATTTTCCGGAAGCAGGACGCCAGAGGGTATCTATCCCATTATCGAGAAATTTTCTTTCTTCTGTCCCGATCTCATATTCTTCTTTACAGCTGGGACAGAGAGTTCTGACAAGTCTTTGGGCAATAACTCCGATTACGGTTGAACCAACCAGATAACCGGGGATACCCATATCTGTTAATCTTGTAATCGCACTAACCGCATCATTTGTATGCAGGGTACTTAAAACAAGGTGTCCGGTTAAAGCTGCTCTAATTGCAATTTCGGCTGTTTCTTCATCTCTAATTTCACCGACCATTACTATATCGGGATCCTGTCTTAAAATAGATCTCAATGTTTTAGCAAAGGTCAAACCTGCTTTAACATTTGCCTGGACCTGATTTATACCTTCTATCTGGTATTCAACTGGATCCTCTATTGTTACGATATTTTTAGTTGGAGTATTGATTCTATTTAAAGCTGCAAATAGGGTGGTGGATTTACCACTACCTGTAGGACCAGTTGCCAGTAATATTCCATATGGTCTTTTAATTAACCTTTCAAAACGCTCCTGATTTTCTTCTCTAAAGCCAAGCTTATTAATATTTAAAAGGCTGTTATCCCTCATCAAAAGCCTGATAACCACTTTTTCTCCGTGGATCGTAGGTAAGGTAGAAACCCGCATATCGATCTGCAAATTTCTAAAGGTCATCTGTACCCTACCATCCTGAGGAATCCTCCGCTTTGTAATATCAAGGTCAGCCAGGATCTTCAAACGGGAGATAAGTGCTGCCTGAGAATGTTTGGGAATCGACATCTCCTCATGTAAGACACCATCAACCCGGTAGCGAACCCGAACAATATTGTTTAAGGGTTCTATATGGATATCACTTGCCTGATTTTGTATAGCCTGGGTGATGATCAGATTTGTCAGCCTAACAATTGGTGCATCTTCTACCATCTGTCTTAACTGATCTATTTCCGGTTCTGTATTCATATCATCATATTTATTTAAGCTGTCAAAGATCTCTGAAGTATCACCATCAACCAGGGTATAGATCTGATTAAAGGCATCCATGATCTCACTATGAGGAGCAATAGAGATATGGACCTTCATCCCGGAATTAACCTCAATATTCTCTATGGCCACCAGATCTGTTGGATCTTCAAGTGCCACTTTTAAAAAACCATCTTCTACAGCATAAGGAACGGCATTATGCCGAGAAGCAATGTTTTCTGATAAATATTGAGATAATTGAGTATTCAAAATATAATTTGAAAGATCTACTCTGGGGATTCCCAGCTGTATTTCCAGTACATCAACCAGTTCATCCTCTTTAATATAACCTAACTCGGTCAGCACCTGACCTAATTTCATTCCCATCTCATCCTGTAGGGAAAGTGCATCTTCAAGCTGTTCTCTTGTTATATATCCCCATTCTAAGAGAAGATCTCCAATTCTCTGTTTCTTTTTTGGATTCATAAAAATATCTCCTTAGAAAAATAATGTTTTTTGTCGATTTTAATTTAAAATTGTAAATAATTGCTGATGTATTATATATATTCTCTAATTATATAATTATTCCTGCAAAATTTTGACTGAAGTTCAAAAAAATTTTAAAAGTATACAAGTATCCATATATCAACTATTATAACGGGTTTTATAAAAAAAAGATATGGTACTTAAGTACCATATTTTATTTGTCGAAATTAGTCTTCTACTACCATCTCCCTTACCGCTTTTTCTGCAATCTCTTTCCATTTTCTTTTTTTAGGCATTTCTTTAGTCCAGAGTTTAAAAGCAGCTTCTGCTTGATAGATCAAGGTAGGTAAACCATTTCCGATCTGAGCTCCTTTTTTTTCTGCTTCTTTGAGCAGTTCTGTTTTTAGAGGATTATAGATTAAATCAACCACAAATTGATTTTCATTGAGATATTCGGGGTTAATAACTAATTTTTTTTGACTTTTATCACTGTACATTCCAACTGGAGTTGTATTTACGATCAAATCTGCTCCTTTAAGCAGCTCTTTATATTCACTTTCTTTAAGAGCGGCAGCAGAAAATTCTGTTTTACTTTCTTTTTCTTTAAATATTTCTACCAGTTCTTCTGCATTAGCTTTGCTTCTGTTTACTATTATCACCTCTGCTAAATTAAGTTGAATCAAGGCAGCAATTACTGCTCTAGCAGCACCACCTGCACCTATAACAACCGCTTTTTTATCTTTAACAACGAAACCAGCCTCTTCGATCTGACGCTGAAAACCAATTACATCGGTATTATAGCCGGTTAATCTACCCCTTCTATTTAAAACTGTATTTACAGCCCCTGCATCTCTGGCCAGGGAAGAAAAACCATTTAAATAGGGTATAATAGCTTCCTTATAGGGTATTGTTACATTCCAACCACCAAAGTTTAAGTTTTTTAAAGATTGAATATAGTCTTCTAAATACTCTTTTTCTTTACATTCAAGCATTAAATAAAGTGCATTGATATCTAAATCTCTAAAACCAGTATTGTGTAGTGAAGGTGAAATAGAGTGACTTAATGTTTTACCCAAAAGTCCATATAATTTAGTTTCATTATTAGGTATAAAGATGCTCATTTTTTCTTCCTCCTCATATTTTCTTTTCAATTGCAAAAAACGCTGGCAAATAATCCAGCGCTTTTTAGATATGTAAATTGTTCTAAATCACCAGGATTAATATTTAACTACTAAATTATTAAAAAATAGTCTGCAGCTTTTCCCCCAATGATTCAAAATCTTTGATTATAATTTTTCGTTTTTTGATTGTGATCATACCATCATCTATAAAGCGGTTGATTAATTTTGTTACCGTTACCCTGGATGAACCGATCAAGTTGGCGATTTCTTGATGGGTTAAAACAAGGTCGATTACCGTACCTTCTTCTATCTCCCTGCCAAAATCTTCTGCCAGACGTGATAAAAGGCTGGCCAGTCTGCCGGCAGCATCCTGGAAAACTAATTCTCTGACCTGACTGGTTAAGAGCCTGGTCTTTTTAGAAAGAGCCTCAATAATCTTGATGGCCATACTGGGCCTTTTCATAATTATTTGCTCCATATCATTCCAGGGTATAATTAAAAGTCTGGCCTCTTCTATGACCTCTGCTGTCAGGGGATGAGGATCTTCATCAAAAAGAGAAAGTTCCCCAAAAATATCACCCTCCTGAAGAATGGTTAAAACCTTTTCCTTACCTTCAGCAGAAAGCATCGATAATTTAACCTTGCCCTTGATCAAAAGATATAGTTTTTTTACACTGTCATTTTCAAAAAAAATAACTTCACCCTTTTGATAGTGTTTGGCAAAGGATTTTTGACATATCATCTCTAATTCTTCTGCTTCGAGATTTTGAAAGACTATTAGATCTTTTAAACACTGTTTAGTGGGTTGCTCCATAATTTAGACCTACCTCTCTGCATATATTCTAGCTTACTCTATATAGTATATTCTCTAAAGATAAAAAAAATCCTTGTTAATTATTTATTTATCCCTGCATTCCCTACAGTAACCAAAGAATTTGAGTTTATGCTCATCTATGCAAAAATCATATTTAGCTTCCAGTTCTTTTTCAAAGTCTTCTATGCCCTGATCACTAAACTCCACCAATTTACCACACCCCTTGCAGATTAGATGGTGATGGTGTTGTTCTTCTATATATAGTTCATAAACCCTTGATTCTTCATTAAAATCTAAAGTATGGATCAAATCCAATTTTTCTAAAAGCTCTAAAGTTCTGTAGATAGTGGCCATCCCTATTTCAGAATCTTTTTCTTTAACAGCCTCAAAAAGCTCTTCAGCATTAAAATGCCAGTTTTCGTTTTCAACTATGGTCTCAACTATTAATTCTCTTTGTCTGGTAAATTTATAGTTGTTTTCTGCTAATTTAAGTTTAAATTTTTCTTTGAAATTTCTCATTTTTTACACCTCGCTTTTTTGTCATTACTTATATTTTAACATAAAAAAAGCAAAAAATTAACAAGAAATTTTAAATTTGCGGTATAATTATCCAAAATTTACTTAAAAAAATAATGATTTACTATTGACTATTCCAAATATTGATAGTATAATGAAATAAACAGTATAATTTGTCGAAAATTGTTAAGAAAGGAGTGTTAATATGAAATCTACTGGTATTGTCCGTAAAATCGATGATCTGGGTAGAATGGTAATCCCTATTGAACTAAGAAAAACCATGAATATCAATAAAAAAGATCCAATGGAAATCTTTGTTGACGAAGAAAAAATAGTTTTAAAGAAATATGAACCGGCCTGCATATTCTGTGGAAGTGCAGATGACACTATAGAATATAAAGGTAGAACTATCTGTGGAGAATGTATGGACAACATGAACGAATTAACCCAAGACTAAAAAATAAAAAAAACCATCTTTTACAAAAATTGAATCTTTAACTTTAAAAAATAGCACCTTAAATAGGTGCTACTTTTTTTATTTACTTTTATTTTTTAATTTTAGCGGAGAAAAACATGTTCTCCAATTCTGGTTACAAAATCTCTTCTGGATATCCAGGCTGTGTTTGTTGCCACATCTGGATTATAGAAAAAGATCGAACCTCTGGTTGGATCATAACCTAAAAGTGCAGCTCTTGCAGCAGCGATTTCACTTTCTGTGGGATGGTAATTTGCCTGTCCATCCATCAAACTGCTGAACTGACCTCTTTGAGTAACAACACCTCTAATAGTATTGGGGAATTGATTACTCTCAACCCTGTTCATTATAACTGAGCCAACTGCAATCTTACCTTTAAAGCTTTCACCTCTAGCTTCTCCGTGAATAACTCTCGCAAGTAATATTAACTCATCTCTTGATATATTGTAATCCTCATATATATCAAATTCTGGTATTATTTCGAATTCAGCTTCAGCAAATACACCATCAGCTTTTAAATCATTATCACGCTGAAAGTTTTTTACCGCTGCCGCTGTTGCATCTCCATATAGTCCATCTAAACTGTTATTATAATAATTTAATTGTTTTAATTTCTGCTGTAATACTGCTACATCTAAACCTTCGTTGCCTCTACTCAGAACTCTGCTGCCAAATTCATTTAAGTAATCAGCATCAGCCTGATCTACATTTACGAAAGTAACCATTATGAGGAGAATTAGAAGTGAGAATAAAATAGTTCTTTTCCTCAACATCATCTTATACCTCCCTGTTGTCGACTTATAATTATCTCTAAAATATATGTCCTCCTTTGATCTTCATTGTCTCCACTTATTTCCTTATCAGTAGTTATATCAAATCTCACCCTTATAATAAACAATAAATTAACTAAAGTCAAATGTTCTTTTTTTACAATTTTAGCTTTTGTAAATTCTTTAACAATTATTCCTCTATAAGTTCTACATAAAACTGATCTCCTAGATCAGCCATAACTTCTTTTACTTCTTGCTCGGTTCCTGCTGTTACATCTATCCAGATCTGACCTGGATTATCATGATCAACATTAACAGTTCCAATTCCTTCATAGGCTTTGATGATCATATCGATAAAATTTATTTCTTTAGGATCAACCTTATATCTTAGTTTTTTTGTGTCTTTCATTATATTTTAGCTCTCCTTATTGCTTCTGATTTTTTTCTCTTCTCAGCAAAGAACCAGCTTTAATATCTTTTTCTGTACCGATAATTATCAGTTCTTTAGGATGAGGAGCTGCCTCAACCTGATCACCTTCAGAATTTATAATATAATCTACCTTAAAAGAATAAGCTCTTTCACCTGGAGCAAGGACCTCCAAATTATCACCTTTAAATATCTTATTTCTAACTTCTACCAGGATTTCATTTTTTGCTTTAAGCTCCTTTTTGACAACTCCCATAAAATCATAGCTTCTTAGATAAGAAGAACTTTGATAACGCTGACCTTCAGCCCCTGGTTTACCATAATAAAAGCCTTTGCTGTAATCACGGTGGGAGATCTTTCTTAATTCTGCTAAAAGCTCCTGATCAGGCTGATAATCTGCCGGGTCTTGATAATAATTATCTATGATCTGGCGGTAGGTATTAACCACAGTCGCAGCATAATGAACACTTTTCATCCTGCCTTCAATTTTTAAACTGCTTAAACCCAGCTCTATTAATTCCGGTATTTCTTCAGCTAGATTTAAATCCCTGGAGTTAAAGATAAAAGTCCCTTCTTTACTTTCTTCGATCGGATAATATTCACCTGGTCTTTGTTCTTCTACCAGATGATACTGCCAGCGGCAGGACTGGGCACAGTCTCCCCGATTGGCATCTCGATCAACAAAATAATTGCTTAAAAGACAGCGGCCTGAATAAGAGATACACATTGCCCCATGGATAAATACTTCCAGCTCTATTTTATCTCTGCATTGAGCTGCCATCTCTTTAATTTCCTCATAACTTAGTTCTCTGGCCAAAATAACCCTTTGAGCTCCCTGTTCAGCCCAAAAAAGGGCAGAAGCCCAGTTCACATTATTGGCCTGAGTACTGATGTGAATATCAATTTCCGGCAGCTTTTCTCTGACCAGAGAAAAAACACCCGGATCAGAAATAATCAGAGCATCTAAAGCAAGTTCTTTTAATTTTTCTATATACTGGGGAAGTTCGGCCAGTTCCTGATTATGGGGAATCATATTTAAGGTTAGATAAACTTTTTTATCCCTCTGATGAGCATAGTCTATGCCCTCTTTTAATTCCTCTAAACTAAAGTTTGCAGCTCCAGCTCTGAGTCCAAAGTCCAAACCACCACAATATACAGCATCAGCCCCAAAATTAAAGGCAGTTTTTAATTTTTCTAAATTACCGGCCGGGGCCAGCAGTTCTATTTTATCCATTATTATCTTTCCTCCTGCTTAATGCAATCCCATCTCCAGCTGAAATTATGGTAGAATCTAGCTCAGGATGGTTCATTACAATAATTAAATACTCTCTGAGATTATTTACAATCGTCCTTATTTTAGCTCGTGTTTTTTTAGCTTTTAAAACCTTGCCCTTATATAAGACATTATCGGCCACTAAAAGACCACCCGGTTCTAAAAGCTCCATTATATATTCAAAAAGATAAAGATACTGCCCTTTAGCAGCATCCAAAAATATAAAATCAAAATTCTGTTTTAAATACATTAAGATATCAAGAGCATCCCCTGTTTTAATATTTATCTTATCAGCATAAGGAGTCCTTTTTATATGCTTTTTTGCTCTATCTGCCCGTAAAGCATCGATCTCTATACTTGTAATTTTAGAGATTTGAGGAGTATTTTTAGCAATCAATAAAGTAGAAAAACCATAAGCTGTCCCGATTTCTAAAATTCGCTTTGGCTTTTTAATCTTTAACTGCAGCTTTAAAAAATCTGCTGTATCCCGATCGATAATTGGAATCTGATCTTTTAAGCAGAGCTCTTCTAAAGCTTTAAATTCGGGCTCAATATATTTTTGCTGAGAAAATTTTTGGTTGATCTCTGTTTTCTGCATTTTAAGCTCCTATTAGTTTAACTGCCGCTGTTTTTCTAGGTGTTCCTGATAACTTTCTGTAAATACATGGCTGCCATCTTCTCTGGCAAAATAAAAAAGGTAATCACTTTCTGCAGGTTCTACTGCAGCTAAAATCGCCTTATCACCCGGATTTGCAATCGGGGCTGGAGGTAAGCGGTTAATTTGATAGGTATTATAGGGAGATTCAACCTCCAGATCAACATAAAAAAGCCTTGTTTTCCTTTCAGCCAAAACATATTGCACGGTTGCATCCAGCTGTAAAGGCATCCCTATCTCCAAACGATTATAGATCACAGAAGCGATGAGCTCGTTTTCTCTTTCCACTTTACCCTCTGTTTCGATCAATGAGGCGATAATCAGCAGCTGATAAGCATCAAATTTACTTTCAGCTGCAGCCTCCCTCAAGCTAGGCAGCCTCCGCTGATTGAAATTATTGAGCAGTGCTCTAACCAGCTGTTCTTCACTAAAACCTAAGGGAAATCTATAGGTATCAGGAATTACAAGTCCTTCAGCTAGCTCTATAATTTCTTCTCGCTCCAGCTCAGCTTCCTTAAAATCAAGTTCTAAGGCATAATTATTAAATGCTTCGGCCAACTTTTCTCTCTCATAATCGGGCCTTTCTAGATTATAGAGCCTCTCAATAATCTCTCTGATCGTAAAACCCTCAGGTATGGTCAGCTGAAATTGAATTTCATCTCCTCTAACAAGGCTCTCTGCAATAGTAAAGGCATCATCTGCCGGAGAAAAATTGTAATGACCTGACCTTAAATTAAGATTTCTAAGTCGGATTAAAATATAGAAGGCATCTGCCGATTTAATCAAACCTTCTTCTGCCAAAAGATTAGAGATTTCTCGACCTGACATACCTGCTCTTATTTCAACTATCTCTTCACTTTGATCTTTTTCATTAACCGCTTCTAAAAGAGAGTATGCCCTGATAAAAACAGCCATTATTAAAATTACAATTAAAAAAATTAAAGCTCTTTTTTTCAAGTTCATACCCTCCTCTTTAAAATAACTTTAAATTTTTAGCCTTTTCTTGTATATTCATGTTTAACTTTATTAAATTCTTCTTCATCTTCAACCGGGACTATTAGCTCTTCCTCACCTTCATTAACTATTTTAATAACGGTGGCTGCTGAATCCTTATCTCCTTCAGAATCAACGATTATCAGGTATTTAGTCCCATCGATAACTAGGTCATCCTCTATATAAAATCTACTTTCACTTTCACCATCAGATAAAACAAGCTGCTTTTTTTCTTCATCGATCCAAAATTGTCCATCACTCATTATTATTACCCCTTTCTAATAATTAATTATTTAAATCAAGATAAGACTGTAAAATTAGAGCTGCAGCAACTTTGTCAATAACATCTTTTCTATCTTTTCTGCTGAGATCTGCTTCTAAAAGAATATTTTCTGCCTGGGATGTAGTTAACCTCTCATCCTGTATTTCAACCGGAATAGCTAAATTATTCTCTAAAAAATTAATAAAAGCCTGGGTTATCTCTGCCCTTTTTCCCCTGCTGCCGTCCATACTGTAGGGCATGCCTACAACAATTTTTTCAACCTGATATTTTTCTATATATTCTTTGATCTCTGCCAGCAGCTTTTGATGTCCCTGCTGTTTAAGTGTTGTCAGAGGTTGGGCTGTCCAACCTAAAGCATCACTAACAGCTATTCCAACTCTTTTGTTTCCATAATCTATCCCCAGTATACGCAATCTCTCAGCCTCCATTTTTATTTCTTCAATAAATTATTATATAATTATTTAGCTCAATAAGCAAATCAAAGCAGAAAAAGATTGTGTCAAATAACTTTTGGAAATGAGATAAGACTCCCTTATATATTTTTTAAAAAGCTAATGCTTTTATTGCTC
>NZ_JAJFAT010000019.1 GCF_020711195.1 Halanaerobium polyolivorans | reverse complement strand
TTGGTAGAGCACCTGACTTTTAATCAGGTTGTCGGAGGTTCGATTCCTCCATGGCTCACCATTTATTGACGCGGGGTAGAGCAGTCTGGTAGCTCGTCAGGCTCATAACCTGGAGGTCGTCGGTTCGAATCCGGCCCCCGCAACCAATTTTGATTTAAATATTATATAAAATGGATTTTGGGCAAGCGGGAGTAGCTCAGTTGGCTAGAGCATCAGCCTTCCAAGCTGAGGGTCGCGAGTTCGAGTCTCGTTTCCCGCTCCATTAATTTTATGGGTCTATAGCTCAGTTGGCTAGAGCATGTGGTTCATACCCACAGTGTCAGAGGTTCGAGTCCTCTTAGACCCACCATTATTTCACATGGAGAGGTACCCAAGTGGCTGAAGGGGCGGGTTTGCTAAACCTGTAGCAGGGTATTTACCCTGGCGAGGGTTCGAATCCCTCTCTCTCCGCCATTGAATACATGCCCTCATCGTCTAGGGGTCTAGGACACCAGGTTTTCATCCTGGCGGCAGGGGTTCGAATCCCCTTGAGGGTACCATTACTTTTTCATAAAATAAAATTTTATGGGCGAATAGCTCAGTTGGGAGAGCACCTGCCTTACAAGCAGGGGGTCACAGGTTCGAGCCCTGTTTCGCCCACCATTTAATAACTTTAAAAAAGAAGTGTTTTATCAAATTATATAATTTGATAGACTACATCAAACTTCTTAAATACGGAGGTGTAGCGTAGCGGTTTAACGCGCCGGCCTGTCAAGCCGGAGATCGCGGGTTCAAATCCCGTCTCCTCCGCCATTTTTTGCCGATGTAGCTCAGTTGGTAGTAGCGCTTCCATGGTAAGGAAGAGGTCACCGGTTCAAATCCGGTCATCGGCTCCATTAGCCATGGGGATATAGCTCAGCTGGGAGAGCGCTACACTGGCAGTGTAGAGGCCAGGGGTTCGAATCCCCTTATCTCCACCAAATATTTAGGTGAGATAACAATAAAATAATCAAATTTTGGAGGGGTGCCCGAGTGGTTAAAGGGAGCAGACTGTAAATCTGCCGGCGATGCCTACAAAGGTTCAAATCCTTTCCCCTCCACCATTATGCGGGAGTAGCTCAGTGGTAGAGCATCACGTTGCCAACGTGAGGGTCGCGAGTTCAAATCTCGTTTCCCGCTCCATTTAAATCTGCACCTAAAAGGGTGCTTTTTTTGTTTTTAAAGCAAAAAAAATATTATTATTAATTATTAAGCTTTATTTATTTTATTTTTACTGCTATAATATAAATGGTTATATTATAAAAAATCATTATTGTTTATTTCAGATTTAATCTGAAAAATATAAATTATGAGGTGTTTATAAAATGCATGATAAACTATTTACTCCTGGACCAACTGAAGTAAGAGCAGAACTGTTAAAAGAATTAGCTAATCCGCAAATTCATCACCGCAGTCCTGAATTTTCTCTACTATATGATGATATTCAAAAAAATCTTAAAAAATTACTTTACACAGAAAAACCGGTACTATTATTTACTTCTTCTTCTACAGGAGCAATGGAAGCTGCTGTAACAAATGGTGTTAAAAAAAGGTGTTTGAATTTTGTTAATGGTGCATTTTCAGAACGCTGGCATCAAATCACTCTTAAAAACGGTATTAAATGTGATAAAGTTTCAGTTCCCTGGGATCAAGCAATTAAGGCAGAATTAGTTGATGAAAAACTTTCTAGTGGAAAATATGATGCTATTACAGTAGTTTTGAATGAAACTTCAACTGGATTAATGAATCCAATTGCTGAAATTGGAGAAGTAGTAAAAAAATATGATGATGTATTATTTTTAGTTGATGCTGTATCAGGTATGGCAGGAACAGAGATTAAAGTTGATGAGTGGGGAATAGATATGTGTCTGGCTGGAGTTCAGAAAGCTTTTGCTTTACCAGCAGGTTTAACAGTTGCTTCTGTCAGTGATAGATTATTAAAGAGAGCTGAAGAAGTTGAAAATAACAGCTATTATTTTAATTTACCTCTACTTTATAAATATCATAAAAGATCGCAAACAAGAACTACCCCTGCAATTCCCCAACTATATGCTTTGAGAAAACAACTTAATGATATAGTAGAAAATGAAGGAATCGAGGCTAGATTTGCTAGACATCAAGCAATGGCTGAATATGTACAAAACTGGGCTTTAAAATATTTTGATATTTATGCTGAAGAAGGCTACTGGTCAAATACAGTTACCTGTATTGAAAATACCCGAGGGGTTGATGTTGAAGCTTTAATTAATACCCTTGTCGAAAAATATCAAATCAGAATTGCAAATGGTTATGGAGATCTAAAAAATAAAGCCTTTAGAATAGGTCATATGGGGGACTTAAATTTAAGTGATATGAAGGGCTTAATTGCAATAATTGAAGATATTTTAGAGATATAAGATTTACTTTTGCTTGAGCACATATAATTATAATGAAAAATTAAATCTATCAAAAAAGAGCAGCACATTTGTGCTGCTCTTGAAGTTAAAATTACATAGCAATATAACTTAAATCTTTAACATTTGTATTTAATGCATCAAGATGATCTTTGATTTTTCCCATTGTTTCTGATGATGGTTTAGAATCTATTTGCATTAACATTACTGCTTCTCCACCAGCTGTTTGGCGGCCAACCTGCATGTTAGCAATATTTATGTTTTCTTCACCAAGTGTAGTACCGATCTTTCCGATTACTCCAGGTCTGTCCTGGTAGGTAACGATGATAAATTCTCCAGATAAATCTAAATCTACTCTTAAACCATTAATCTCAATGACTCTAAAACCAATTGGTAGGTAAGTTCCAGCAAGGCTGTATTTACCTTTATTGGTATTTAATCTAACTGTTATTATATTATTGAGTTCACCTTTGTGCTGTGTTTGGCTTTCTTTAACATTAATACCTCTCTCTTCAGCAATATGCATAGCATTTACCAGGTTAATTCTATCATCAAGTATAGGTTCTAAAACTGATTTAACTAAACTTAAAGTCATTGGTTTATGACTATAATTATTAACCTCACCAGCATACTCAACCTCAATACTTTTGATCCTATGATGACCCTTCCATTTAGCCATGAAATTACCCAGCTTAGTTACAAGATTTATATATGGCTTAGCTTTAATAAATTCCTGAGGATCCATAGCAGGTATATTTAAAGGAGATTCAGGTAAATTATTTTTCAAGACAGACACAACTTCTTCAGCAGCCATAATAGCCACATTATCCATAGCTTCAGTGGTAGTACCACCAAGATGACAGGTCATGATGACCTGAT
This sequence comes from Halanaerobium polyolivorans, assembly GCF_020711195.1. GTDB lineage: Bacteria > Bacillota > Halanaerobiia > Halanaerobiales > Halanaerobiaceae > Halanaerobium > Halanaerobium polyolivorans. The sequence goes on along the minus strand of NZ_JAJFAT010000019.1, from coordinate 32,346 downwards.
CAGGATATTTCAATAATGGATTATTACTTGCTTTTACAGGTTCTTCTTCGTGGACATCAATTGCTGCTCCGGCGATTTTGTTTTCTTCTATAGCTTTAGCTAAAGCAGCTGTATCAATATTTTGTCCTCGAGCACAGTTAATAACTCTGGTGTTTTGATCCATCATTGCAAATTCTTTATGACTTAAAATGTGATAGGTTTCGTCTGTTAATGGAGTGTGCAGGCTTACATAATCTGATTCTTTGATAACTTCTTCAAAAGACTTTAAAGGCACATTAATGTTTTCAGCTTTTTCAGGAGCAAGATAGGGGTCATTAGCTATTACATTCATACCAAAACTTTGAGCTCTTTTTGCAACCCTACTACCAATACGTCCTAAACCAATAATACCCAGGGTTTTGCCTTTGATTTCTACACCTTGATATTTTTTTCTGTCCCAGATATCATTATGTAAAGCCTGGTTTGCCTGTGGTATATTACGGGCAAGAGCTAACATCAAACCTAAAGTATGTTCAACAGCAGAAATTGTGTTTCCAGTTGGAGTATTAAAAACAAAAATTCCCCTTTTAGTTGCTTGATCTAGATCAATATTGTCATAACCAGTACCAGCTCTTCCAATAACTTTTAAACTTTTTGCTTTTGCTAAAACTTCTTTATCAAGTTGGGTCATACTACGGACAATAATTCCATCATAATCTGCAATATTTTCTAAAAAATCATCTCTACTTTGTTCAGGCTTAAAATCAACATCCATTCCAGCTTCCTCTAAAATATCAATTCCTTTTTGAGAAATATTGTCACTGACTAAAACCTTATACACTTATTACCACTCCTTCTCTCTTCGAACTACTAATTTTTTTTAATTATACCGGATTGTGATTAATAAAGCAAGTTAAAAATTCAAAGCCTGTTCATTAACAAAATATAATATATTTTCTGTATATTTTTAATATTTAAAAGCAGTAAAATTGACTTGCTGTTAGTGAATTTAAAATATATAATAAACAAAAGGAGTGATATTTATGGCAGATGTTTTTCCATTTAAAGGTTATCGTTATAATCCTGACAAAGTTGATGATTTGAATAATGTTGTAACTCAGCCTTATGATAAAATTAATGCTGAACTGCAGGCAGAATACTATGAGAAAAGCCCTTATAATATTGTGAGGTTAATTTTAGGCAGAGAAGAAAATCGTTATCAGAGTGCAGCAAAAAAATTAGATAATTGGCTGCATGATAATATTTTAATTCGGGATGAAGAAGCAGGTTTTTATCTCTATACCCAGGAATATAGTGTTGAAGGAGAAAAATTTGTTAGACGTGGTTTTATAGGTTTAGGTAAATTAGAAGCTGGAGAAGGTGTAAAAGCTCATGAAAACACCATGGAAGGCCCTAAGGCTGATAGGTTAAATTTAATCAGAGCAACTGAAGCTAATTTTGGTCATATTTTTATGTTATATGCAGATGAAAAAAATGAAATAAATAATCTTTTTACTGAAATCATGCAAAATGAACCTTTGATTGTGGTCAGTGATGAAGATAATAATTTACATAAAGTTTGGCATATAACAGACTCAAATATAGTTGAGCAGGTTAGCTCTAAAATGAAAGATAAAAATCTCTATATTGCTGATGGACATCACCGCTATCAAACCGCTTTGAACTTTCAGCATGAATGCAAAGAAAAAGGCTGGAAAGCAGATGGGGTTGAAAGCTTTAATAATCGTTTAATGACTTTTATAAATATGGATGATCCGGGCTTAAAGGTCTTACCTACCCATAGATTATTATATGGAATCGAAAATTTTGATTTGGACTCTTTTTTAGAACGAGCAGCAGAGGATTTTAAAATTTACGACTTTGATAATAAAGAAGAATTATATAACTTTTTAGATGAGAACAGTGAAAAAACAGTTTTTGGATTTAAAGCAGCAGCAGATGAATCATATAAAGGTTTTGAGTTTGAAAATAATGAAGTTTTAGAAGAAATCCAGGGAGATTTTTCAAAAAAATATGCTGAGCTAGATGTAAGTATACTGCATAAATTAATTTTGGAAAAATACCTGGGTATTGATGAGAAAGCTTTAGCTGCAAAAACAAATCTTGATTATATTCGCTATCGTGAAGAGGCCTTAAAAGCCTTAGCCGAAAAAGATTATCAGGCTGCCTTTATCTTAAACTCTACTTCTGTTAAAGAAGTTAAAGAGATTGCAGATTTAGGAGAAAAAATGCCTCAAAAATCAACTGACTTTTATCCTAAATTATTGACAGGACTTGTGATAAATAAACTGTCAATAATAAAATAATTTAAATAAAAAATTAAATAAATTATTAACCCCTTTTAATTAGATTTGTTAAATTATTGTACATTTAACCAAATAATTCTAAAAGGGGTTTGTTTTTGTTCCGATTTACTCCTAGGTTAGATATTAAGGCTAAAGTATGATATATTTATATAAGACAAAATTTTAAAGAAAGGATTTCGCTTTAGCGATTGATATAATGGATAAAAAATATAGAATATCATTAATATATTTAATTACAATTTTAATAGTCTTAGCACTAGGAATCATTTCTTTACTGCTTGGTTCAAGCTATATACCAGCTGCTGATGTTTTTGCTTTTCTTTCTGGGACACAGGAAATTTCCAGAACGAGTGCTATAATATTAGCAGAGATTAGGCTGCCGAGAATTATTTTATCATTTATAGTCGGAGCAGGTTTAGCTGCTGCAGGGACGGTTTTCCAGGGTGTTATTAGAAATCCAATGGTCGATCCATATATAATTGGTATTTCTGCTGGAGCAGGTACCGGGGTAATGCTGGCTCTGCTTTTAGGAATAGAGATAGTATTTTGGAATTTTAGTGCTGTTCCTGCTTTTGCATTTTTGGGAGCATTATTAACAGTCTTTTTAGTTTATAATTTGGCCAAAGTCGGCAATAAACTACCTGTTTTGACTTTTTTGCTGGCTGGTGTTGCAGTTAGCTTTATTTTAAATTCTGTTATGTCATTTTTAATGGTAATTAGAACTGAAAACTTACAACAAATTGTTTATTGGTTGATGGGAAGTCTTGCTGGAAGTGACTGGGCTGCAATAAAAATGATTCTACCTTATTTTATAATTGGAATGGTAGTCATAATTTATTACCTAAAAGATTTAAATATTATTCTTTTAGGAGAAGAGAGTGCCGGTCATTTAGGGGTTAATGTAGAAAAAGTTAAAATTATTTTACTTGGTGCTGCTTCATTAATAACTGCTTCAGTAGTATCAGTGAGTGGGAGTATAGGTTTTATTGGTTTAGTTGTTCCCCATATAGCAAGAATGATCATTGGTCCTGACCACAGAAAACTAATGCCCCTAGCAGTTTTATTAGGCGGAGCTTTTTTGCTGATTACAGATAGTTTAGCAAGAACAATAATGGCTCCACTTGAACTACCGGTTGGGATTATAACAGCTATGGTTGGTGGACCATATTTTATTTATTTATTACGTAGAAAAACAAAGGATATTTGGTGAGTTTAATGATTAAAACCGAGAAACTAAAATTTAGTTATAATAAAGAAAATATATTAAAAGGTATAGATTTAGATTTTTACAAAGGAGATTTTATTGGGATTATTGGCCCAAATGGCTCAGGAAAATCAACTCTTTTAAAGAATTTAAGCCGCAGTTTAAAAGCAGATAGTGGTAGTGTTTATTTAGATAATAAAGTGCTAGCAGAATATTCTTCGGTAAAACTTGCAAAAAAATTAGCAGTTGTACCTCAGGACAGCCAGGTTAATTTTAATTTTAATGTTTATGATATCATAATGATGGGCAGACATCCTTATCAAAAAAGATGGTCAAAAACAAGTGATAAAGATAAAAAAATAGTGCGTGAGGTTATGCAGGTAACTGATACATTAAAACTTAAAGAAAAAAATATTAATGCTTTATCTGGTGGTGAAAGGCAGAGGGTTATTATTGCTAGAGCCCTTGCCCAAAAACCAGAGGTTTTACTTTTAGATGAACCTACCTCAAGTTTAGACATTAATTATCAGGGAGAAATTTATGATCTCTTAAAGTATTTGAATAAAAATCTTGAGCTGACAATAATTACTGTTTCTCATGATTTAAATTTGACAGCTCAATATTGTGAAAAATTATTATTGATTAAAAGTGGGAAAATCTTTGCTTCTGGCTCAGCAGAAGAAGTTTTAACAAAAAGCAATATTAAAGAAGTTTATAACACTGAGGTTTTAATTAAGAAAAATCCACTTTCAAACCGACCTTTTATAACCCTGATTCCTTCAGCTAATCTGCAGGAAAATAAAAAAAATAAGGATTTTAGAATTCATATTATTGCAGGTGGAGGAACAACTAAGAACTTTTTAGCTGATTTAGTCAGTTTAGGTTATCAAATAACACTTGGAGTTTTAAATATCGGTGATGCAGACTGGCAGCTTGCCAGAGAGCTTGGCCTGGAGATGGTTGAAGCGGATCCATTTGAGAATATCAATGAAGATGAAGTAAAGCAGAATAAAGAGATGATTTCTAAAGCGGATTTAATTATTTTAACTAATTTACCCTTTGGTCATGGTAATTTAGCCAACCTTAAAATATTAGAGGAGTTTCCTGAAAAAAATAAAATTTTATTGAATAATATTGAGATAGAAAAGAGAGATTATACAAAAGGGAAAGCCGAGCTTATCTGGAATAAATTATTAGAAGCAGATAATATTTATTTGCTTGCAGAAAAAGAGAATTTGTTTTCTGAAATTAAGAGGCTTGAGAAGTCAGAGATGGAGAGTGAATTATGATTAAAGCAGCTGAACTAGATAAAGAGTATTTTTTGGTTCTAATACCTGGACAGGAGCTTGTGGAAACAGCAGCACAGGTGCAAAAAATAGTATCAGAACATTATAATCTTTATCCTGATCAGATCTATCCTCAACTTCATATAACTATAGATAGAATTGACAAAACTAAAGCTGATTTAGCAGAAGAAATATTAAAAAACAAGGTAAAAGAATTTGGGGATATAGAAATTGAGGTTGACCGTTTTAGTTGTATTAAATTCTCTGGTCAACATCAATTAGTACTTGAAGTAAATGAAACACAATCACTTAGTAAATTTGCTAGAGGGATTCATCGAGAGTTGAGTGAAAAAAATATTTCTACCATAGAAAATTATGAAGAATGGATGTTCCATATTACTATTGTAAGTAATATATTTGCCGAAAATCCTATTCCTATGGATGAACTAACAGAAATTTGTTTGTTTATGGAAGGGATGTCAAGACCTTTGTCTGCTCATGCAGAACAATTAGAGATCTGGCGGCCAACCTTAGATCCGGTTGAAAAAGTAATTGCCAGTTTTGAATTGGGAGAATAAACTTATAATATAGGGGAGATTAATTATGTCAAATAATATTAAAGCTTTTATTTTTGATCTTGATGGAGTTATTACAGACACTGCTGAATATCATTATAAAAGTTGGCAGAAACTTGCTGACGAAGAAGGACTATTTTTTAATCGTGAAATTAATGAACAGCTGCGTGGAGTTTCAAGAATGGATTCTTTAGAAATAATTCTTGATGGCAAAGAATTAGCGGAAGATCTAAAAAAAGAAATGACAGATCGCAAAAATGCTTATTACCAAAAATATTTAGAAAAGATTTCTAAAGAAGATATACTCGATGATATGGAGAGCAAATTAATTGAGCTTAAAGAACAGGGTTTTAAAATAGCAGTAGCTTCTTCAAGTAGAAATGCAAGAAAAGTATTAAAAAACCTCAAGATCTCTGATTTATTTGATACAATTTCAGATGGTAATAGTGTTGAAAATGCAAAACCTGCTCCAGATCTATTTTTGCATACAGCAGAAAAACTGGGGGTTGAAGCTGAAGAGTGTGTTGTTTTAGAAGATGCAGAATCAGGAGTAGATGCTGCTTTAGCTGCTAATATGATAGCAGTTGGAGTAGGACCTGATGATAGAGTGGGCAAAGCTCATCTGGTGTATTCTAAAGTTGCTGAGATTGATTTTGAAGAAATATTAGAAAAAATATAAAATAATTTATAAAAAAAGAAGGAGAAAAAGGATCTGTATTGAATAATATTTATAGAGTCTATTTTTCAGATTCTTTTTTTCTTCAAGTTTTCGCAAGCGCTTGCGTAAGTGGGGGTTTAATCAATGCAGATAACTTTAAAAGATATTGCTAGAATGGCTGGAGTTGCAGAATCAACTGTTTCCAGAGCCCTAAATGATAAAAAAGGAGTGGGTGAAGAGACGAAATTAAAAATACTGAAAATTGCTAAAGAACATAATTATCGACCAAATCAACTTGCTCGTGGTCTTGCTGCAAAAAAAACAAATATGATTGCTGTCTTTCTGTCCGAAATGGATAGCCCTAGCAATATAGAGATTGTTAAACATCTCGAAGCGGCTGCAGAAAGTGAAGATTATCAAATAATACTCTGTAATACAAATAATCAGGAAGAAAAAGAAAAAAGATATTTAAGCCTTTTGGAATCAAATCAGGTTGATGGGGCTATTTTTATTGGTGGTAAATTGGTAGGCAGCCATCTTTTAAGGGCCAGTTTCAGCAGTGATAATTCAATAGTTTTAGTCAATCGTCTGGCTGAAGAAAACTTTTTTACTTCTGTATTAACTGATTACAGCAGTGGTATTTATCAAGCTGTAAAACATTTAATCAAGCAAGGTTACCAAAAAATAGCTTTAGTCAGTGGCCCCAAAGATAATTTGGTTGAAGAAGAAAAAACAACTGGCTATATGGAGGCTCTAGAAGAGTCAGAGTTGAAGCTGAATCACGATTTAATTTATTCAACTGAATCCAGTAGAGAAGCAGGATATAATGCCTTTTTAAAAATTATTGAATCTGAGGTTATTCCTGATGCATTTATTTCAACTAAAGAATTAACCACAATCGGTCTAGTTGAAGCGATAAAAATGGGAGGATATTTTATTCCTGATGATTTTGCAGTAGTTGGTTATGGTGATAATATTTTAACATCGATTATTGAGCCTCCCTTAACGGTTTTAAGTGAGCCTCTGGCAGAGCTTGCTAAAAAATCTTTTTATTTTTTATTAAAATTGATCAATGATGGTTTGGATAGTCAGAAAATTGAGGTTTTAAACCCCAGCTTAATTATTAGAGATTCATCAATAAAAAAATATAACTAAATTTTATGAGGAGGAATTTTAATGGCAAATGTAACTTTGAAAAATGTTTATAAGCGTTTTGGGGATGTTGTTGCAGTTAGAGATCAGAGTTTAGAAATTAGGGATAAAGAATTTTTAGTATTAGTTGGGCCTTCAGGTTGTGGTAAATCTACAACTTTAAGAATGATTGCTGGTTTAGAAGAAATTAGTGAGGGTATCATAGAAATTGGGGATGAGGTTGTAAATGATGTTGCTCCTAAAGATAGAGATATAGCAATGGTTTTCCAGAACTATGCTCTTTATCCGCATATGGATGTTTATGATAATATGGCTTTTGGCTTAAAATTACGTAAATTTCCTAAAAAAGAAATTGAAAGAAGAGTTCAAGAAGCAGCAGATATTTTAGGTATTGAGCAATTGTTGAAGAGAAAACCAAAAGAACTTTCTGGTGGACAGAGACAGAGGGTAGCACTTGGAAGAGCGATAGTTCGCGAACCTAAGGTGTTTTTGATGGATGAGCCTCTTTCTAACCTTGATGCAAAATTAAGAGTTCAGATGAGAACAGAGCTCTCTAAATTACATGATAGACTTAAAACAACCATGATTTATGTAACCCATGATCAAACTGAAGCTATGACAATGGGTGATAGAATTGTAGTACTTAAAGATGGACTTATTCAGCAGGTTGATGACCCATTAACCCTTTATAATGAGCCTAATAATATTTTTGTTGCTGGATTTATTGGTTCACCTGCTATGAACTTTATGGATGCAGTTATTAAAAAAGAGGGAGATACTTATTACATTGATGGTGATGGTACATTTAAAATTAGAGTACCAGAAGATAAAGAAAACTTGATCAAAGATTATGTTGATAAAGATGTAGTCTTTGGAGTAAGACCCGAGGATATTATTGACACCTCTATAACCCATGACTTTGATGTTTCAGAAGATAACTCTTTTAAAGCTGCAGTAGATGTTGTAGAACCGATGGGATCTGAAATTTATCTCTATCTTGCTGAACAAGGACATTCTTTGATTGCTCGAGTAGAAGCAGAAAGTACAGCTGAAGTTGGAGATAAAATGAATTTAGCGGTAGATTTAAGAAAAATTCATGTATTTGATGCAGAAACTGAAGATGTAATATTCTAAAACACTTTTAAATTAAATCTTTATTAACAAACAGAGCGAGCAGCTGATTTATTTCAGCTGTTCCTTTTTTTATTATAAAAATAATTTTAACTTGACATTGAGATAAAAAACACTTATTATATAAATAGATTTAAATATATTGATATGAGGTGTTAAGATGTCTAAAGTAATTATTGGAATTACAAGTTTTTGTGGAGAAGAAAAAGATAAAAAATTTAATAAAGTACGCTGTAGTTATGTTAATGCAGTTTATAAAGCAGGTGGAGTGCCGGTTGTAATTCCTCCTTTTAATAATTTGAAACTCTCTGCTCAATATATAGATTTAATAGATGCTTTAATCTTGAGTGGAGGCAATGATATAACACCAGCAATTTATGGAGAAAGCAAACTGCCTCAGGTAAAAGATAATAATATAAATCGTGACAAATGGGAAATTGACCTTTTCAAAAAAGCTTATCAAAGCAATTTGCCGATTTTGGGTATTTGTAGAGGAATGCAGCTAATAAATGTAGCTTTAGGAGGTAGTTTATATCAAGATATTGATTTTCAGCTTAATTGTGATCTACCGCATTTACCTTTGGATTTGCAGAGAAAAAAGAATTTAGAATATGAAAAACACAAAGTAGATATATTAAAAAATACTCAGCTTGATAAAATACTCTGCTCTGAAAAAATACATGTTAATTCTCATCACCATCAGGCAATTAAAAATCTGGCAGATGATTTAACAATTAGCGCTAAATCAGAGTGTGGGATTACAGAAGCTGTAGAAGCTAAAAATCATGCTTTTCTAATTGGTGTACAGTGGCATCCAGAAGACTTAATTGAGAGGATAAGCTGTTTCAATAATTTGTTTTCTGCTCTTGTTGATTCCGCAGCTGAAAAATAATCAAAATGCGCAAATTAGTTTTTAAAGGAGAAGATCATGGATATTAACAAAAAACTTGTCAAAATGTTAAAAGCACTTGCAGATGAAAATAGGTTAAAGATGATAGAATTATTAACTTATAATAGTATGTGCAGCTGTCATTTTGTAGCAGAATTAGATATTAGTCAGCCAAATGTATCACATCATCTTAAAATCCTCAAGGAAGCCGGCTTAATAAATGCTGCAAAAAGAGGACGTTGGATAGATTACAGCTTAAATACAGAAAATATTGAATTAATAAAGGCTGAATTTAACAGTATTTTAGCTGAATCTAAAAATGATTCTAATTATAAAGATTTCAGTTGTGATTAAAATCTATAATTTAAAGTAATTTATTGCAATTAAGGGAGGAAAGATAAAGTGGAAAAAATAAAAATTAGTGTATATGAACCACCAATGTGTTGTAGTTCAGGAGTTTGTGGGCCAGATGTTGATGACCAATTAGTAGAATTCAGTCAAACAGTAAAAAAATTAAAAGAAGAAGGCTATACTGTGGAGAGAAACTCTATGAATCATAATCCTTTTGCCTTTCAAAATAATCAAGCAGTTTTAAGCCAAGTAAATGATTCTGGGACTGAAAATTTACCCATTATAGAAATCAATGGAGAAATATTAACAATAGGTGAATATGCTTCATATGAAGAAATTAAAGCAGCAGCAGATAAAATATAAGGAGGAAAAATAATGTCTAATCATAAAAGTCAGTTTATCTTTTTTTCAGGTAAAGGTGGAGTAGGAAAAACATCTATGGCTTCTACCACTGCAGTTCATTATGCAGAAAAAGGATTAAAAACAATTATTGTTACAACTGATCCAGCAGCTAATTTAGCAGATGTTTTCCAGCAAAAAATAGGTCACCAAGTTACTTCAATAGATGGAGTAGAAAATCTTTTCGCAATGGAGATAGATTCAAAAAAGGCTACTGAAGAATATAAAGAACAGACTTTAGCTCCAATGCGCGAGATTTTCAATGAACAAATGTTAAAAGTTGTAGAGGAACAGTTAAATTCCCCCTGTACAGAAGAAATGGCTTCTTTTGATCGTTTTATTGATTTTATGGATGATGACAGTTATGATGTTGTTATCTTCGATACTGCTCCTACAGGGCATACAATTAGGCTTTTAGAGCTGCCTGTAGATTGGAGTAAGCATATAGAAGAAAGCGCTAAAGGTAGTGGACAAACCTGTATGGGGCCGGTGCAAAATATTAAAGATTCAAAAGAAAAATATGATAGAGCCATTCAATTATTAAAAGACAAAAATCGAACAGAATTTATATTTGTAATGCATCCAGAAAGTAGTTCCATTAGAGAAACTCAGAGAGCTAGTAAAGAACTTAAAGAAATTGGCATAAATACTAGTTCATTAATTGTAAACGGTATTATTCCAGAGGAAGAATGTAAAAATCCATTTTTCAAAAAAAGAGGAGAAATGCAGCAGAAATATATCAAAGATATTCAAGAAAAAATTGATCTACCAATTAAGAAAATGGGGCTGCTTGATGAAGAAATTAAAGGTTTAGCTACTTTAAAAAATGTTGCAGTTAAATTATACAAGGAGGCTATTTAATGATTTCAGATGCTAAAATATTAGAAGCAGTAGATACAGAAGCTAAATTAATATTTTTTGCTGGTAAAGGTGGAGTTGGAAAAACTTCAATATCTTCAATAACAGCAGTACATCTAGCAGAAAAAGGTTATAAAACTCTGCTTTTAACCACAGATCCTGCTTCTCATTTAGAAGATGTATTTGAGCAAGATGTTAGTGGAGAAATCACATCTGTTAAAGGAGTAGATAATTTAGACATTGTTAAAATAGACCCTAAAGAAGTTGCAGAAGAATATAAAAATAAGGTTTTAAATGAAGCTAGAGAGAAAAATTATACAGATGAAATGCTGATGGGTTTAAAGGAAGAGCTAGAATCACCCTGTACAGAAGAAATGGCTTCTTTTGATAAATTCATTGATTATACAGAAAAAGATTATTACCAGCAAATTGTATTTGATACAGCTCCAACCGGACACACTTTGCGTTTGCTTGAATTACCATTAAATTGGAATCAACAGCTAGAATTTAAAATGGCAAATAACAGAGAAAATAAAGCAGATTTAGAATCGCAAAAAAGATTTAAAAAAGTAATAGATAAATTACAGAACAAAAATCAGACAATTTTTGCTTTTACTCTTTATCCAGAAAACACCCCAATCCTAGAGGCAAGCAGAGCAGTTGAAGAGCTAAAAACTGTTGATATAGAAACTCAATTAATAATCGCTAATAAAATATTACCAGCAGAATTTTGTACAACCCCTTATTTTAAGAAAAGAAAAGAAATGCAGGATAAGCATCTTGAAGAAATGAAAGATATTTTTTCTGCTCCTATTATTAAAATGCCCCTTCTTGCTGAAGAAATTAAAGGTATTGAGTTATTAAAAGAAGCTGGAAAAAAACTATTTGAAGAAAAAATATAAATTAAAGATGTGAAGTTTTACTAAACTCAAAACTGTTCTTATAGCTTTGGCTGTAAGAGCGGTTTTTTAATTTTTTGATTAATGAATACATTTAAAGTATAATTAAGATAAGATAAATATTTTTAAGAATGAAGTAATTAAAAGATATTTTTATAATTTGGAGGGAGTTTTATGCCTCGTAACAGAAAAGATTTTTTACTTAATCCTTTTGTAATAGCTGTGGTATCTCTAATATTAATTATTGCAGCTTTTAATTTTTGGAATAATTTATCAAGAATGAGCCGCCTGGAAGAAGAAATAGAAGAAATGGAAGCAAGAATAGCCCAGGCAGAAGCAGAAAATGAAGAATTAAAATATCAGCTTGAAAACACTGCTGATGAAGAGTTCATAGAGCAGGTTGCCAGAGAAAAATTAGGTTTGGTCAAACCTGGTGAGATGCTTTTAGTTCCGATTGAAGAACAGGAAGAAGAAACAGAAACTGAAGAAGAAACAGATACAGATTAATTATTTTATAAATAAAGGGGTCGTTTTATGGCTAATTACATTGAAACAGACATTTTAGCATTAACTGCTGAAGAATTAAATTTAAAAAAATCTAATGTAAAATCAGTAGTAGAACTTTTGGATTCAGGGAACACAGTTCCTTTTATTGCAAGATATAGAAAAGAAATGACCGGAAGTTTAGATGAAATGGAAATCAGAAATATAGAGGAAAAAATTGATTATTTGCGGAGATTACTGCAGAGGAAAAATGAAGTTGCTGCTGCAGCTGATGAAGTTGATAAATACAGCAGTCAACTCAAAGAAAAATTAATCAAAGCTGATACACTGCAGGAGGTTGAAGATCTCTATAGGCCCTTTAAAAGCAAGAAAAAAACCAAAGCAGACAAAGCTATTGAAAAAGGACTTAAACCATTAGCGGAGTTGGTTTTTGCTCAAAAGGAATCAACTGCAGATCTTGAGGATTTGGCCCTGCAATACATAGATTCAGAAAAAGGGTTAGAAAATATTGAGGATGTTTTAAGTGGAGCAGAAGATATCATTGCTGGAGATATTTCAAATGATGCTGAGCTGAGGAAGAAATTGAGAGAATTTGTTTTTGCCAAGTCAGATATAGTTTCAGAACTAAAAAATGAGGAAGAAGCCGAAAAATATCGAGACTATTATGAGTTTAAAGAATCTATTAATAAGATTCCTCCCCATAGAATATTAGCTTTAAATAGAGGTGAACAAGAAGATGTATTGAGGATAAAAATTGAGTGTAATGATAATAAAGCAGAAAAAATAATCAATAATTACTATGAATTTAAAGGAGATCAATTTTATCCCTTGCTTGAAAATGCCAGAGATTATGCTTATAAAAGAATGATCTTTCCATCTTTAGAAAGAGAAGTGAGAAATCATTTAACTGATAAAGCCGAAGAAAAAGCAGTAAATAACTTTTCAACTAATTTAAAATCTCTTTTGATGCAGCCACCATTAGTTGGTAAAAAGGTTTTAGCAATCGATCCAGCTTTTAGAACAGGCTGTAAAATAGCTGTTTTAGCAGAAAATGGGGAATTATTAGAGACAGCTGCTATTTATCCTCACGCTCCAGTTAACAATCTGAAAGAAGCGGTTAAAATCACAGCAGAGCTTATAAAAAAACATGATGTTGATTTAATTGTGATTGGGAATGGAACTGCCAGTAGAGAAACAGAGATTTTTGTAGTTAATATGATTAAAAATGGTTTAGATGTTGAATACACCATAGTTAGTGAGGCCGGAGCCTCAGTTTATTCAGCTTCTAAATTAGCTCGTCAGGAATTTCCGGAGCTTGATGTATCTATTAGAGGAGCTATTTCTATTGGAAGAAGAATTCAAGATCCACTGGCAGAATTAGTAAAAATAGATCCAAAGTCTCTAGGGGTAGGAATGTACCAGCATGATATCAGCCAAAAACGCTTAGAGAAAGCTTTAAATGAGGTTGTTGTTGATGCTGTTCATCATGTAGGGGTTGAACTAAACACTGCCTCTGCAGCCTTATTAACCTATGTTTCAGGTGTTTCAGCCAATAATGCCCAAAAAATAATTGAGTATAGAAGTGAAAATGGTAATTTTAGGAGCAGAAAAGAGCTGCTTGATGTATATGGCTTTGGTCCAAAAACTTATCAACAGGCTGCGGGATTTTTAAGAATTGATTCTGATGCTGATCCATTTGCTTTAACTCCAATCCATCCCGAATCATATCAAGAGGCAGAAAAAATCTTAAATAAAATAAATTATAAGCCTAGTGATATTAGAGATAATCAGATTTTAGTTGAAATAAGAGATAAAATTAAGGCTTTAGATCTTATAGAAACTGCAGAAAATCTTGAAATAGGTGTTCCAACTACCAAAGATATTATTAAAGCCTTACAACAACCCGGTAGAGATCCAAGAGAATCTATGCCTGGGCCAGTGTTCAGAAAAGACATCTTAAAGCTTGAAGATATAGAAGCAGGAATGGTTTTCACCGGGAAGGTTAGAAATATTGTCGATTTTGGCGCTTTTGTTGATATTGGCTTAAAACAGGATGGCCTACTCCATATTTCTGAAATGAGCGATTTTTATTTAAATGACCCCTTTGAAATCTTGGAAATTGGCCAAAATGTGGAAGTGAAGGTTTTAAATGTTGATAAGAAAAGGGAAAGAATTTCTTTTACTTTAAAATTTTAGACTATATATTTGACAGCCTTATCCAAAGTAAGTTATAATAATTACAATATTAATATTTAGGGAGGAATTTTTTAAGCATGTCCATAGAAGTGGGTACTATAGTTGATGGTAAAGTTACAGGGATAACTAATTTTGGCGCCTTTGTTGAGCTGGAAAATGGAGAAACAGGTTTAGTTCATATTTCCGAAGTTGCTAACACTTATGTTAAAGATATTAGTAATTTCCTTAAAGAAGATGATGAGGTAAAAGTAAAGGTTATTAATATCGATGATGACGGGAAAATTGGTCTTTCGATTAAACAGTTAGAGGATCCAGGTGACAGGATTGATCACGCTCCAGAGATGTCTTTTGAAGAAAAGATGGATCGTTTTCTCAAGCAGAGCAGTGAGCGTCAGCAGGATTTAAAAAATAGGGAGGCAAAAAAGGGCGGTAATTCTAAATAAATACATGCCAATTTTTTAAATTTTTTAAACATCCTTTAACTAGTGTAAAGGGTGTTTTCTCTTTTTTATTTTAAAAAATTAAAAATTGCTAATTATTGCAAGGAGAAATTAAAGATGCCTTTATCTAAAAAAAAGATTGTTGAGCTGCAGTTAGATAGAAAAATCAATAACTTTTTTAAAACAGCAGTTTTTTGTCCATTTGATTTTCCAGCTGTAGTTATTGTTAATCCATATAAAAACAATATTCCAGCTCCAACGATATACTGGCTGAGCTGTCCATATTTAAACTATAAAGTGGATAGGCTTGAATCAGAAAGTAATCTTCCAGCTGAACTTCAGAATCTTTTAGCTCAAGATTCCGATTTCAAAGCTAAAATGGAGAAAGCTCATAAAAAATATGCAGAAAAGAGACGAAATTTATTAGCTCAAAAAGAGCTTGAAGAGGCTAAAGCTTTATCTGAAGATCTTTATCAAACCCTGCTTTATTCTGGAGTGGGTGGAATTAAGGAGCAAAAAGGAATTAAATGTTTACATACTCACCTGGCCCATTTTTTAGCAGATAGATCTAATCCAGTTGGTAAAATTGTTTTTGAAAAAATTGCTTGGCCAGATGAATGTTCAATTTGCCAGGAAAGGATTGATGAATTTGCCAGCAGCTGCAATTGATATAGGAACAAATTCGACTAGATTATTAATTGGTGAATTAAACAGCCCAAAAAATGGCCTAAAAATTTTAGAAAGAAGCTTAAAAATAACCAGACTTGGTGAAGGTGTAGATGCCAAGAAAAAATTAAAGAAAAAAGCTGTTAAAAGAGTTATCAAAGCTATTAAAGAATATAAGGCTATAATGGCTCAATATGATATTAAAAGTGTTAAAGTTGTAGGCACAAGTGCTTTAAGAGATGTAAAAAATTCTGATATATTGGCTGAAGAAATTGCTAAACTTGATTTAAAGCTGCAAATAATTAGTGGAGAAAAAGAGGCCGAATTAAATTATTTAGGAGCAGCTTCAAGTTTAGAAGCCGAATTTTTGCTGCTTGATATTGGTGGTGGAAGTACGGAATTCATTTGGCCTACTGATAAAGATATTAATTTTAAAAGTCTGGATATCGGCTGTGTTAGAATGACAGAACGCTTTATCAATAACCCAGAAGCTGAAATTTCAGTCAAAGAAATAAAAAATATTAAAGCATATACTATTGATTTATTAAATGATAAGTTAAATTTACCCAAAAATCTAGCCTTAAAAGGTGTTGGAGGTACAATTACTACTTTAGCTGCAGTTAAGCATGAAATGGAAGCCTATGATAGCAGCATAATTGAAGGAAGTAAATTAAATATTTACGAATTAAATAATTTTTTAACTGAGTTTAAAGATATGAATTTAGCAGAACGATCACAAATTAAAGGCTTACAAGCAGAGAGAGCCGATATAATAACAGCTGGTTTGGTTATATTAATCTGTATTTTAAATTATTGTGCTTGTGATAATTTAACTGTAAGTGATCAAGATTTATTATATGGTTTATTAAAAGAGCAAATCCTTTAATTTTTTTCTTTTTGAAAAGATTAAAATCTAGCAAAGGGGAGGCATTTTCTTGAATTTAGTACGTGAGTTTAAAAAAAATATTGAAGAAAATAATCTCCTCTCAACAGGAGATAAAGTTTTGCTTGCAGTTTCTGGAGGAGCAGATTCTTTAAGCATGCTAGATCTTTTTTTTAGGCTTAAAGATTATTTTGCAGTAGATATTGCCTTAATTCATCTTGATCATCAATTTAGAAAAGAGTCAGCTCAGGAAGCAGCTTTTGTTGAGCAAAAGGCCGAAGAATTAGGCATAGATTTTTATACTAAAAAAGTTAATTTGCCAGAAATAATAAATCAAGAAAATATTTCTGCTGAAGCTGCAGCTAGAAGGGAAAGATTTGATTTTTTTAGAGAAATATATTTTAAATATAATTTCGATCTTTTGGCCCTAGCCCATCATCAAGATGATCAGGCAGAAACTGTTTTGTTAAATCTTTTTCGGGGAAGTGGTTTAAGAGGTTTAAGTGGTATAGAAAAAAGCTTAAAGCTTAAGGGAATTAAAGTTATTCATCCTTTATTAGATTTTAGCAAAAAAGAAATCTTAAAATATTGTCAAGATAATAATTTGAAACCTCGGTATGACAGCAGCAATAAAGAAAATATTTACAGCAGGAATATAATTAGAAATAAAATCCTTCCAATTATTGAAGCAGAAATTAATCCTGCTGTAAAAGATGTGATTGCTAGAAATGCCAAATTAATTGCTGATGAAGAGCAGTTTTTAAATAAAATTGCTGAAAAAAAATATAATAATTGTCTAATTAGCTCAGAAAGTGATAAACTAGTATTAGAGCTAAAAACTCTTAATAATTACGATCAAGTATTGAAACGGAGGATTTTTAGAATCGCCTATCAGCAATTAAAAGCTGATCTAGAAGATTTATATTTAGAGCATATTTTAGAAATAGAAAAATTATTAAATGATTTAACTACTGGGAGGGGCATTGATCTACCTGCTTCCATCAGAGTTGAGATTAGTTACGAGCATTTAATATTTTTTAAAAAAGATGTAATTGAGTCTGAAAAAATCAGCCAAAAAAAACTTTTAGAGCTCAATAAAAAGAATAAATTTAACAGTATTTATGTTTTGGAGGCTTTTATTAAAGCTAGAGATAATATAGATTTAAATGCTAATTCAAGTCAAGCTTTTATAGATATTGAAAAAGTTGAGCTGCCACTATATATGCGTTCCAGAAAAAAAGGTGATAGTTTTATCCCTTTAGGAATGCAGGGCAAGAAAAAGCTAAAAGACATTTTCATCGATCAAAAAGTTCCAAAATTTAAGAGAGATCAAATTCCTATCATAGTAGATAGCAGGGGCAATATTGTTTGGATGAGCGGATTTAGAATTGCCGATGATTATAAAGTTACTGCTGAAACAGAAAATGTTTTAGTTTTAAAGTTAAAAAATAATAATTAGGGGGATAATTAATAATGGGGAACAACTCTGTATTTAAAGGTGATTTTAAAGAAATAATTATTTCTGAAGAAGAATTAAAACAAAGAATTAAAGAATTAGGTAAAGAAATTACAGAAAGTTATAATGAAGATGATGATATAGTAATGCTCTGTATTTTGAGAGGAGCAATTATTTTTATGGCTGATTTATCTAGAGAGATAGATTTGCCGGTAACCTTTGATTTTATGGATGTTTCTAGCTATGGAGCTTCAACCAAATCTTCTGGAGTTGTAAGAATCATAAAAGATATGGAAGAAAATATTGAGGGCAGACATTTATTAATTGTAGAAGATATTATTGATACTGGTCGAACATTAAAACATGTTGTTGATATTTTAAAAACCAGAGATCCTAAGAGCATAAAAGTTGTAACATTATTAGATAAACCGGAAAGAAGAGAACAAAAAGAGATCGAAGCAGATTTTAATGGTTTTGAGGTTCCTGATAAATTTGTAGTTGGATATGGATTAGATTTTGCTGAAAAATACCGCAATTTATCCTTTATTGGAGTTTTAAAGGAAAAAATGTATAACTAAAAAAATTGGAAATCGAGCAATTTAAAGCAATCATTATATTATTATTTTATATTTTACATTCTAATCTAATTCTAATTTAAGTGGAGCTGATAACATTTACAAATTATAAATATTGTGTTATAATATTTTACTGTATAACTGAAGCAGTAGGGAGGTAAATTATTTTGAATAAATTCGTTAAAAATATCGGATTTTACTTGATTTTGATTGCTATATCTATCTTAGTTGCTCAATTTTTTATGCAGCAAGGACCTGCAACTATGGAAGAGTTCACATATACAAATCTTCTCCAAGAAGTAGCTGCTAATAATATAGATGAAGTAACAATAATTGGTAATCAAGAAGTAACCGGTGAAATAAATGGACAGAGATTTGAGGTCGCTGTACCACCGGAAGCTATTCCATCATTAATGTCAGAGCTTAGGGCAGGCGATGTAAATATAAGAACTGAGCCTCAACCAACGGCACCCTGGTGGGTAAATATACTTAGTTATATCTTACCTGTAGGAATTTTAATTGTTGCCTGGATATTTATTATGCAGAAAATGCAGGGTGGCGGAAGTAAAATGATGTCATTTGGAAAAAGCAAAGCTAAACTGGATGAAAGTAAAAGCAAGCTAAATTTTGATGATGTAGCTAATTACGAAGAAGTTAAAGAGGAATTACAGGAAGTTGTAGAGTTTTTAAGGAATCCACAAAAGTTTTCTCAGCTGGGGGCAACTGTTCCTAAAGGTGTACTTATGGTAGGACCACCTGGAACTGGTAAAACCCTGATGGCAAAAGCTGTTGCTGGAGAAGCAGGAACTCCATTTTATTTTATAAGTGGATCGGATTTTGTGGAAATGTTTGTTGGTGTTGGTGCTTCAAGAGTTCGTGATCTATTCGAAAAAGGTAAGGAAAATTCTCCTTGTATTATTTTCATCGATGAATTGGATGCTGTCGGCCGTCAACGTGGAGCCGGACTTGGTGGAGGACATGATGAAAGAGAACAAACCTTAAATCAGCTTTTAGTAGAAATGGATGGTTTTGAGCCTAATGAAGGTATTATTTTGATGGCTGCTACCAATAGACCGGATGTTCTTGACCCTGCCTTATTAAGACCAGGTCGTTTTGATCGTCAGATTTTAGTAGATAAACCTGATAGATTAGGCAGACAAAAAATATTAGAGATTCATGTTAAAGATAAACCACTTGATGATGATATAGAATTAGAAATATTAGCTAAAAGAACACCTGGCTTTACAGGTGCTGATATGGAAAACCTTGCTAATGAGGCTGCAATACTGGCTGCCAGACGCGGCAAGAAAGTATTATCAATGAAAGAATTTGATGATGCTATCGATAGAGTTATTGCTGGACCTGCTAAAAAAAGCAGGTTGGTTTCAGACAAAGAGAAAAACCTTGTCTCCTATCATGAAACCGGTCATGCCCTTTTAGGAGAACTATTAGAACATGCAGATCGAACCCATAAAGTTTCTATTATTCCAAGAGGTAGAGCAGGTGGTTTTACAATCCCGCTGCCTGAGGATGATCAAAACTTTATGACTAAAGGACAGCTCTTAGATAAAGTAACCAGCTTACTTGGTGGTAGAGCAGCAGAATCCATATTTTTAGATGATATAAGTACTGGGGCTCAAAATGATATAGAAAGAGCTACTAAAATCATAAGGGCCATGGTTACAGAATATGGAATGAGCGAAAACTTAGGTCCATTAACCCTGGGTCAAAAACATGATGAACAGGTATTTTTAGGCCGAGATATTTCTCGTCAGAGAAATTACAGTGAAGAAGTTGCTGCAAGAATAGATAAAGAAGTAAGTAAAATGGTTGAAGAATGCTTTAGTAAAGCTGTACGACTATTAGAAGAAAACAAAGAAACTGTAGAAAGACTTGTTACAGCACTTAAAGAGCATGAAACACTTAATTCAGACCAAATTCGCCTAATAATCAAAGGTGAAGAAATTACTGGTGATCCTGATAAGGATGTAATTGAAGAAGAGGGTGCTGAAGAAAAAGAAAGTGAAGAAAGAAAAGAGAGTACAATCGTAACTACTTTTCAACCAGAACCACAGCAGTAAGAAAATCAAAAAATTAGTATTTTAATAACCAGCCCATTTGGGCTGGTTTTATAATTAACTATTAATTTAATTACTTGCTTTATTGAAAAATAATTGCTAAAATTATAATCGAAATCATTAAAAGCCTTGATTTCGAAGGGGGAAGACATGTTTAAACTAGAAAATGTCAAATTCAAAGATATTTTAGAAATTGATAATCTCTTTATTCAGGATAAACTGATCACTGCTATTTTGGGTAGTAGTGGGGGAGGCAAAACAACCTTTTTGAAATTATTGAATAATATGATTTCCGCTGATAGTGGGAATATATATTATAAGGATCAAGAAATTGAAGAATATAATCCGGTGGAACTAAGAAGAAAAGTGGTTATGTTAGCTCAGGAGCCCCAAATATTTAAAGGTACAATCAAGGACAACTTTAAAATAACTGAAGAAATAACATGTAAGCAATATTCAGAGGATAAAGTATATAAAAATCTTTTAGAAAAGGTCTCCTTAAATAAAGACTTATTTGAGGATGCTTCAAAGCTTTCGGGAGGAGAAAGACAGCGGCTTGCCTTAGCAAGAGTTATGCTTTTAGAACCTGAAACACTACTTTTAGATGAACCCTCTGCATCTTTGGATTTAGAAACCGAAGATTTAATTATCAAGATGGTTGCAAATTATGTCAAAAAGAATGATAGAACTTTAATTATGGTTACTCATAATCCACATGTTGCAGAAGAATATGCAGATGAGATTATAAATATTGAGCAGGGGAAGTTAGTTGATCAAAAATAGAAGGAGTGTTAAAGATGGAGAATGCTATAGTTGATATTCACCTAATGCAGCTAGTATTAGCATATATTTTTGTAGTAATCCTGCTTTTTATAGTTCGGAAGAAGAATATTGGCAATGAATCAGAGATCATTTTAGCTTCTATAAGAATGACTATTCAATTAATTGCGATTGGTTTTTTGCTTGATTATGTTTTTGCAAATCAAAATCCTTTTTTCAGTGTATTGATACTGCTTGTTATGGAAACATTTGCTGTCTATAATATTTATGGTAGAGTTGATGGAGAAATCTCCAGTGAACTTAAAGGTATTATCGCGGTCTCTATGTTTTCAGGTACTTTAATTGCAATTATGTTTTTCCTCTTAGGAGTTATTGGTTTAGAACCCTGGTACAGAGCCGATTATTTTATTCCCTTATCAGGGATGCTGATCGGAAATTCTATGACAGGAATATCTCTGGGAGTTAATCATTTAGTTAATGGTTTTAAAGATAATAAGCGGCTGATAGAAAACTATTTAATGTTAGGGGCAGAACCTTCTAAAGCGGTTGAAGAAATAAATAAAAAAGCTTTTTATAATGCTATTTTACCAACTATTAATTCAATGATGGGAATGGGAATAGTATTTTTACCGGGTATGATGACAGGTCAAATCTTGGCAGGTGCCTCACCATTGACTGCTATCAGATACCAAATAGCTATTATGATGGGAATTCTGGGAAGTGTGACCCTAACAGTATTTTTTATGGTCAATAGGGGTAGTAAAACTTTTTTTAATAAGAGAAAACAATTAAAAGAAAATAATAAATAAGAATTTGCTTTAATTACAGTTAAGGTTATGCTCTTTTGATTTAATATCTAGAAGCTAAAGTCTGCTCTTAAAATTGTGGGCTTGCCCGGAGGAGGGTCAAAGGAGTTAAAGTTTATAATAGCTCCTGGATCTGCTTTCAAGGGACAAATATTAAAAATAAAGGGATTTATTTAATTATATTGAAATAAATTAATAAGAATTAAATACTACTTAATTTATTGAGGGGGAAGTATTTTGAAAAGTGATATTGAAATAGCTCAAGCATCTGAAATGGAGGAAATTACTGAAATCGCTGCTCAGTTAGGTCTATCTGAAGCTGATTTGAAGTTTTTCGGCAAATATAAAGCTAAGGTAAATCTAGATGTTTTAAAAAGACTGCCGGAAAAAGAAGACAGCAAACTTGTTTTGGTTACAGCAATAACACCAACTCCAGCTGGAGAAGGGAAAACCACTACAACAGTAGGTTTAGGTCAGGCTTTAAATAGCATTGGCAAAAATGCTGCTATAGCTTTACGTGAGCCATCTTTAGGACCAACAATGGGGATCAAAGGTGGGGCAGCAGGTGGAGGTTATGCTCAGGTTGTACCGATGGAAGATATTAATCTTCATTTTACAGGAGATATTCATGCAATCGGAGTTGCTCATAATTTGCTTTCAGCAGTTATAGACAACCATATCAAACAGGGAAATGAATTGAACATAGACCCGACTAAAGTTACATTTAAGCGAGCTTTAGATATGAATGATAGAGCCTTAAGAGAGACGGTTGTAGGTTTAGGTGGTACTATCAATGGTCAACCACGTGAAGATGGATTTTTAATTACCGTAGCTTCAGAGGTTATGGCTATCTTATGTCTGGCCAATGATTTGATGGAATTAAAAGAAAAACTAGGTAAAATTGTTGTTGCTTATACATATGAAGGGGAAAGTGTTACAGCTCATGACTTAAAAGTTGAAGGAGCTATGACAGCTCTCTTAAAAGATGCTATCAAACCTAATTTAGTTCAGACCTTAGAAAACACTCCAGCCTTTATTCATGGAGGGCCTTTTGCAAATATTGCCCATGGCTGTAATAGTGTAATGGCAACTAAATTAGCTATGAAACTTGCTGATATAACAGTTACAGAAGCTGGCTTTGGTGCTGATTTAGGAGCAGAAAAATTCTATAATATCAAGTCTCGTTATGCAGGTTTGAAAGCAGATGCAACAGTAATTGTTGCAACTATTAGAGCATTAAAGATGCACGGTGGAGTAGATATTGATGACTTAAAAGAAGAAAATTTGACTGCCTTAAAAGCAGGGATGGCCAATTTAGAAAAGCATATCGAAAATGTTGCTAAATTTGGGGTACCTGCCTTAGTTGCAATAAACCGCTTCCCTGATGATACAGAAGCAGAAATAGAGCTGGTTAAAAAGGAATGTCAGAAATTAGGAGTAAAGGTTGCTTTATCAGAGGTCTGGGCAAAAGGTGCTGAGGGTGGAGAAGAACTAGCAAATAAATTACTTCTTCTGCTGGAAAACGAAAAAAGTGACTTTAAATTTCTTTATGAAAATGATGCTTCAATTAAAGAAAAAATAAGAATTATTGCTGAAGAAATTTATGGGGCTGATGGTGTTGAATACAGCAGGAGCGCCCTTGAGCAGATAGAGAAATATAAAAAACAGGGTTATTCAGACCTGCCTATCTGTATGGCCAAAACCCAGAGCTCCATTTCAGATGATCCTGCTTTAAAGGGAAGGCCCAGTGGGTTTAAGATTAGCATTAATGAGATTAACCTTTCAGCAGGTGCAGGATTTTTGGTTGTTATGACCGGACCGGTATTAACAATGCCCGGACTACCTAAAAGACCATCATCTGAAGATATAGATATAGATGCTGATGGGAAAATTACCGGTTTATTTTAATTTTACTTTAAATTATAATCAAGATGGGTTATAATATAGACAAATATTGTGTGATAGAGTAGGCATGAGGCGTAGAGTGTTCAGAGATGGGACGTTGCTCTGAAACGAAAGCATTTAGCTGCGGTCTCAATGTCGCGTCCGCTGTCTCCAAAGTTTCCTCTTTCTTTGGTGCAGAAAACTATCATTCTAACCGAAGAGGGAGGGAGGTGCGAATTTTGAATTTTAGTACAAAAAGAATAACACAATTGTCTTTTTTAGTAGCTTTAACGATTCTTTTTACTAGAGTTTTTAGTATCAGAATTCCCGTGGCAGGTGTAGAAGGAGTAAGAATAGGTTTTGGAGCACTACCAATTATTTTTGCTGGAGTAGCTTTTGGCCCCCTTGCTGGAGGTATAGTTGGTGCATTAGGTGATCTTTTAGGATATTTTATTAATCCTCTTGGTGCATATATGCCTCATTTTACCTTGACTTCTTTTTTAACTGGTTTTATTCCAGGTTTAATTGTATTTTATGTTCTGAAAAGATGTAGGACTCTGCCCGTGATTTTTATTGCTATTTCTCTAGGACAATTAATAACTTCAATAATCTTAGTACCTTATTTTATAAATATTTTGTTTGGAGTTCCATTTGCTGTAATAATGCCGCCTAGATTAATAAGCCAGCTGATAAATATTCCGCTTTACGCTTATTTTATTAAGGTAGTACTTAATCATGATACAGTTAATATAAGAGAAATAAGGGCAGGTACTAGCTGTTAATTAAAAATTAATAGTGTCATTAAAAAATTGGCCCTCATAAGAGGGCCTTTTCTGAGGAATTAGGTGAATTTATGGTTAGAGAAGAAATTTTGAACATTCTAGATAAAAAACTAATCTATGCTAAATTAAAAGAAATTAAAGGCAAAAATGAACTGATTTCTAAAATAGATTTGGCTATAGATAAAAAAATTGATTCAACTAATGAGAAAGCAAAAAGATTTGCTGAAAAATTAAATACTGCTTCAATAAATAAATTATCTGCAGAACAATTATTTGTTTTTGCTGCTGATAAGCAGTTAAAAGCTAAGGGTAGAAGAGGTAAAAGCTGGTTTTCAAATACTGGGGAAAGTCTTTCAGTTTCTTTTTTGTTTAAACTACCGGATAATTCTCCCGAAATACCCCAGGTCACTGCAGCAGCAGCCTTAGCTGTAAAAGAAAGCTTTAAGAATTTTTCTTTAAAAACAGATATTAAATGGCCCAATGATATTTTAGTTAATGAGAAGAAAATTTGTGGGATACTTTCTGAACTTTTTTTTACTCAAAACAAGAGTGCTTTTGTAATAATTGGCTGTGGTATAAACTTAAATAACAGCTCATTTAATGAAGAAATCAAAGACCTGGCTACTTCATATTATATAGAAAAATCTCAAAAAATAAACAAAAATGTTTTTTTAAGTAATTTAATTTTTGAAATTGAAAGTTATATAAATAAATATTTTTCTGGCAGGAGAAAAGAAGTCATTTCAAAATGGAAAAAAGCTTTAAATATAATTGGGAAAAGAGTAAAACTTAGTCAAAACAATACTATATACAATGTAATAATTAAGGATATACTGGATAGTGGAGAAATTCTGGCCGAATTAGAAGACGGGAGCCAGAAGAAATTTCAATCTTTTAATACAAGTTTTAAATACAGCAATTAAAGAAGTTAGACTTATTTTGAGGTGATTTTTTGAAAAAACTAATAAGCTTATTATTTATCTTTTTAATCTTGAGCATCACTTTAACTATTGCAGCCCAAAGTACAAATATTGGCTTGATTACTGAAGTTGAAAATCCGGCTGTCCCCTCTTATAATAAAGCAGTTGAAAGTGTTTTGAAAGCATTAGAAAGTGGGGGGAATTTTAATTCTAATTTTCTCAAAACAGAGCTTTTGACTGATTATCTACCAAAATTGAGCTATTTAGCTGCAGATCAAGCTGATTTAATTGTAGCAATTGGGCCTTCAATGCAGCAGTCTGTTAAAGAAACAGCTCAGCTTTATAGTGAAAAAGATTTTTTAATAATTGATGGTAGAGTTGAACTTGATAATGTATTATCAATCGATTTTGCAGTAGAAGAAGGAGCTTTTTTAGCTGGAGTTATTGCAGCTCTAAAAAGTGAAAGTGATGTTATAGCCTTTATAGGTGAGCGGGAAAATAATAGAAGCAAGAAATTTGAAGCTGGTTTTGCGGCAGGTGCAAAGGAACTTAAGCCGGAGATAAAATTGCTGAGCGAATATCTTAGTAGATCTAAGCAGAATAATACTGCTAGAGAAAGAACAGATCAGCTTTATTATGCTGGGGCAGATGTGATTTTCTATTATAGTGGTTCTGCTTCAGAGGCTATTGTTGCTTCTGCTGAGGAAAATGATTTTTATTTGATTGGGGTTCAAAATAAATTAGCTGAACCTGTTTCTGATAAGCTTTTAACAAATATTATCAAAAACATACCTTATCTTTTAGAAAAAGAAAGCAATAACTTTGCTAATAATAATCATCAAAGTGGATTTAAAACTTATGATTTGGCCAATTCAGGGCTGATGATTGATCAAGATACTGCCGATAAGATGCTTGCTGAATCAATACTTGACAAAGTAGAACTATATAAAAATAAGCTTATAAATGGTGCAGTAGAAATTCCTTAAGAACTGTTAATCACAGGACATAATTAGGGAGAATAATACTTCCGGCTGACTTATAGTCAAATTAATATTTAAATCTAAAGCATTCTATGATAAGATAAAAGATAGTTAATTACTAAAGTTTAATATATGAGGAGTGGTACATTGAAATTACCAGAACTTAAAATTGGGAAATTAAGGCCAGAACTTCCTATAATACAGGGAGGTATGGCAATTCGTATATCTATGGCAGAATTGGCAGCAGCTGTTGCTGATGAAGGTGGGATTGGAGTTATTGCCGGGACTGTTTTAGGTGTGCAGGAATTAAAAAATGAAATTAAAAAGGCTAAAGAAAAGACAAGTGGAATAATAGGTGTTAATATAATGTTTGCAGCTAAAAACTTCAAAAATTTACTTCATGCATCTGTAGAAGCAGGTGTTGATGTAATTATTTCTGGAGCAGGTTTTTCCCGTGATATGTTTGGAGTTGGTAAAGAAAGCAATACTCCTGTTGTGCCAATAGTATCTTCATTAAAACTGGCCAGAATATCAGAAAAACTAGGTGCTGCAGCAATAGTAGTAGAAGGTGGTAATGCAGGAGGTCATCTTGGTACAGATGAACACAGCTTTGAGCTCATAAAAAGGATTGTTAATAAGGTGAATATTCCTGTGATTGGTGCAGGAGATGCTGTTACACCATCTGATATGGAAAAGATGTTTAATTTAGGTGTTGATGGTATTCAAATGGGAACAAGATTTTTGGCCAGCAAAGAGGCTGCCATTTCAGAAAAATTCAAAGAACTTTGTGTTAAAGCCTCTTCAAGTGATGTAATAAAGATCATGAGTTCTGTTGGTTTAAAAGCTAATGCTATTAAAACAGAGTTCGCTAATTTAATTAAAGAAGATAAAGCACCACCACCAGCGAATTGTACAGATTGTTTAAAACACTGCAAAAAGAATTTCTGTATTAGAGATGCTTTGGTTGCTGCTAAAGCTGGAGATATGAAAAATGGGGTCTTTTTCACTGGAGAAGGAATAGGAAGAATCGATGAAATTCTTTCAACAAAAGAAATTTTTCAGCAAATAAAGGAACATTTTGATATTTAATGGGGTGTAAAAAATGATATTAACAATGGATATTGGTAATACTAATACGGTTCTAGGTTTATATGAGGGAGATGAACTGACAACTCACTGGAGAATTTCTACCAATAGATCTAAAACCCCTGATGAATATGGAATACTTTTTAGAAATTTGTTTGAGTCGGAGAATATAAAAAGTGATTCAGTTAATTCAATAATTATTTCAAGTGTTGTCCCTCCGATCTTAAGAATTTTAAAGAAAACTTCTTATAGATATTTTGGTCTTAATCCTCTGGTCATCGGACCAGGAGTTAAAACAGGTATGAATATTAAAACCGATAATCCAAAAGAGGTTGGTGCTGATAGAATAGTTAATGCAGTTGCTGCCAGCCAATTATATTCAGGACCTTTAATTATTGTTGATTTTGGCACAGCAACTACTTTTTGTGCAGTTTCAGCAAAAGGAGAATATCTTGGTGGTGCGATAGCACCTGGAATTGGCATTTCAACAGAGGCTCTTTTTAATCAATCAGCTAAATTACCGAGGATTGAACTAATTGAACCTGGTAATGCAATAGCTAAAAATACTGTAGATGGTATGAAATCTGGGATTGTATACGGTTTTGTCGGGCAGGTTGAATATTTGGTTGATAAGTTTAAAGCAGAGCTTTCAGAAAAGGCAGTGGTTATAGCTACCGGTGGTTTAGTAACTTTAATTTCTGCTGAAACTGATAAAATAGATTATGTAGAGCCTTTTTTAACTTTAGAAGGTTTAAAGTATATTGCAGATATTAATGGGATGGGATCATAAAATGAAAATGAAAATTTCTGATATAGAAATTGAGCCAGCTGTCTTTCTTGCTCCTATGGCAGGTGTAAGTGATTATCCATATCGTCAGATTGTCAGAGAGATGGGTGTTAATTTATTATATACAGAGATGGTTAGTGCTAAAGGCTATGAGTATGGAAACAATAGAACAAAGGAACTATTGGAATTTGATAAAAAAAATAATAAGGGGAAAATAGCTGGACAAATATTTGGAGAAGAACCCGATTTTATGGCTGCAGCTGCTGAAAACATTGCAAAAGATTATGATATTGATATAATTGATATAAACATGGGCTGTCCAGCTAGAAAAATTGTTAGTAATGGAGCTGGCTCTGCTTTGATGAAAAACCTTGAATTAGCAGAAAATATTATTGCCCAAGTAGTAGCAGCATCTCCAATACCAGTTACTGTTAAAATGAGAACTGGCTGGGATAATGAAAATATTACTGCTGTAGAACTTGCAAAAATTGCTGAAAAAAATGGAGCTGCCGCACTTGCTGTTCATGGGAGAAGCAGAAAGCAATTTTACAAAGGAGAAGCTGACTGGAAGATTATTAAAGATGTTGTTGATGCTGTAGAGATTCCTGTTATTGCAAATGGAGATATATTTAGTCCAGAAGATGCAGCAGAAGCTTTTGAATTTATCAATTGTGATGGCATAATGATCGGCAGAGCCGCTCAAGGTAATCCCTGGATTTTTAAAGAGATTATTGAGTATTTAAAAACAGGTCGTAAAATAGAAGCCGCTTCAAATCAAGAAAAATTAGATATGGCAGTTAAACACCTAAATTTGGCTGTAGATTTTTATGGGGAAAAACAAGCAGTACCTTTAATGAGAAAACATATTGCCTGGTATTTAAAAGGGATGCCATATGCATCTAAAATTAAAAACAAGGTAAATAATACTTTCGAGAAAGAAAAAGTGATTACTTTACTTGCAGATTATAAAAAGCAGCTTGAATCTTCTTGACAAAAAAAGCAAATTTATCTATAATTATTAATAATTGTGCTTTGCTAGTTTTATAGCACAGTTTATTTGAATTTAAAGACAACTTATTTTGATATTAGAGAATTATATAAAAAGTTAGTACAACAAAGAAAGAAGAGGTAGATATTTATGGCAGAACAATTAATGCTGACAGAAGAAGGTTTTGACAAGTTAGAGAATGAATTAGATTATTTGGAAAATGAAAAACGAAGAGAAGTTGCTAAAAGAATTAAAGTTGCAAGAGAGTTTGGAGATATAAGTGAGAACTCTGAATATGATGATGCTAAAAATGAGCAGGCCTTTGTTGAAGGTAGAATAAAAGAGATAAAAAATATGCTCAATAATGCTCATGTAGTTAAAGATGAAGATGTGACAGATGCTAAAGTTAATCTGGGTACTACTGTGCTGCTGCATAATCTTGATAATGATACAAAGGTAAGTTATACACTTGTTGGTTCTGCTGAGGCAGATCCATTAAATCATAAGATATCCAATGAGTCACCGATCGGAAAGGCTATTTTAGGTCATGTTATTGGAGATCAAGTAACTGTAGAGACACCGTCTGGTGAGGCACATTATGAAATACTTTCAATTAAGAAATCAAAGCATTAAGATTTAAGTAAGCTTACTTATTTTAGTTGAAACTGCCTCCAGAAAGAAATCAAAGATTTCTATTATAATTAAATAAGGGGATGTATATTTAATAATGAGCGAAAATATTTTAGAAGATATGAATGAATTAATGCTGCAGAGACGTGAAAAGCTAGCAGAACTGCGAGAGGAAAAAGAAAAAGCCTTTGCTGAAAAATATGAAACTGCTCATCATGCAGCTGAAATTGAAGCAGATTATGAAGACTTAGAAGATCAGGAGGTAAAATTAGCAGGACGTTTAATGGCTATTCGTACCCATGGAAAAGCTAGCTTTGCTGATCTGATGGATAAGACAGGAAAAGTGCAGTTATATATTAAACAAAACAATGTTGGTGAAGAAGATTATGAATTTTTTCAGGATTTAGATTTGGGTGATATCATAGGGATTACCGGAACTGTATTTAAAACCAGACGGGGAGAAGTCTCTATAAATGTAAGCTCTTTTAAACTTTTAACAAAAGCTTTAAGACCTTTACCTGAAAAATTTCATGGACTTAAAGATAAAGATATTCGCTATCGACAGCGCTATCTTGATCTAATTGTTAACCCTGATGTTAAAGAAACATTTGTTATTAGAAGTAAAATCATTAGGGAAATGAGAAAATTCCTGGAAGAAAAGGGCTTTTTAGAAGTTGAAACTCCGATGATGCATCCGATTGCTGGTGGAGCAACTGCTCGTCCTTTTGTAACCCATCATAATACATTGGATATGGATCTATATTTAAGAATCGCTCCAGAATTATATCTGAAAAGATTAATTGTTGGTGGTTTTGAGAAGGTTTTTGAAATAAACAGGAATTTCAGAAATGAAGGAATGTCATATAAACATAATCCTGAATTTACTACTTTAGAGCTTTATCAGGCTCAGGCTGATTATCATGATATGATGGAATTAACAGAAAATCTTATCTACAGTCTGGCAGATAAAGTTTTGGCTAAAACTGTTGTCGAATATGAAGGGACTGAACTAGATCTAACTACTCCCTGGAGAAGAATTACAATGGTTGAGGCAGTTAAAGAATATGCTGGAGTTGATTTCACAGAAATTGACAGTGCAGAAGAAGCATATGAGCTAGCAAATTTCATTGGGATTAAACCAGAAGAAGGCTTATCATATGGGGAGGTCTTAAATGAGATCTTCGAAGAAAGGGTAGAAGAAAAGCTTATTCAGCCTACCTTTGTTATGGATTATCCGATCGAGGTTTCACCATTAGCTAAAAAAATTGAAGCTGATCCTCGCTTTACTTATCGTTTTGAAGGATTTATTTACGGAAGAGAAATTGCAAATGCTTTTAGTGAGTTAAATGATCCTGAAGAGCAAAAAAGAAGATTTGAAAAACAGGTAGAGATGCGTGAAGCTGGTGATGAAGAAGCTCAGATGATGGACTATGATTTTATTAGAGCTTTAGAATATGGTATGCCACCTACAGGTGGACTTGGAATTGGAATTGATAGATTAATCATGTTGTTAACTGATTCAAGCTCAATCAGAGATGTTATATTATTTCCAACCATGAGACCTGAAAGTACTAACTAAAAAATTATACCGGGATTAACCCGGTATTTTTTAGCTTAAGATTATTCTAAATTTTCTGTTTTCTACAATAATGGAGGTGGAAGCAAAATGTTAAAAGAACTTAGCATTGAATCTAAGGAAAGAGTAGAGTTTATTGATATAAGCTATAAGATCAAAAAAATAGTAGAAAATTCCGGAGTTGAGTCGGGAATACTTCAAATTCATATTCCTCATACCACAGCAGCAGTAACTATCAATGAAAATGCTGATCCAAGTGTGAAAAGCGATATTAAAATGGAGCTTAACAAAATAGTACCTTTTGAAGATAATTATGATCACCTTGAAGGTAATTCAGCAGCTCATATAAAATCAAGTCTTATTGGAGTTGACCAGAATCTAATAATTTATAATCATCAATTAAAACTCGGGAAATGGCAGGGTATCTACTTTTGTGAATTTGATGGCCCTAGAAGAAGAAAAATAATTGTAACAATTGTCAAAAACAATTAAAGGAAAAAGAAAACAAGACTGGAAAATGTAGATAATTTCCAGTTACTTTTCTTGCTCTAAACCCTTGACAAAAGAGGGGATAAGTGTTAAGATAATATATGTCGCTGAAAAGCCTTTTTGCTTTTTTGA
>NZ_JAJFAT010000018.1 GCF_020711195.1 Halanaerobium polyolivorans | reverse complement strand
GGAGCCAGGCAAATGCCTTTTTTATTTAGATGTTTTTAAATTCACAATTTTTTCTTCACAACATTAATTATACAACCGAGATTTTAACCTAAATTTATTGAAAAGATATTTACTTATACCTTTGTCTTCTTTTATTATAACTACAGCTTCGATTTTAATGATTCTTTTAATAGCTAGGGGCTTAAAATATTCAAATAAAGAAAGTAAAGAAATAGCTTTTGTAAGTTCTTTTAGTAATAATATCTTTGTAGGTGCACCAATAGCCATTGCTATTTTTGGTGCTCAAGGTCTGATCATAGCTATATTTTATGATTTCGGTATGCATTTGGTAGTTTGGAGTTTAGGTGTTTGGTTATTAAATAGTAGTGAGAAGAATAGAGAAAGAAATTTTTTAAAAAATATATTTTCTGCTCCAATTGTAGCCCTTTTATTTAGTATAATAGTGGTAATGTTAAGAATAAATGTTCCGGAAATAATCATAAATATAAGTGAAAATATTGCTAATATTACAGTACCTTTAGCAATGATTTTTATTGGCTTAAAACTTGCTCAAAGCAGAGTTAAAAATTTATTTGGCAACAAAAAAATATATTTGATTTCTGTATTAAGATTGTTAATAATTCCAAGCTTAGTGTATCTAGGGAGCGGATTATTTTCACTGCCAGATTTATATAGAGGTGTAATAACTATTTTAGCTTCAATGCCAGTTTTTGCAACTTCACCAGTAATTATGCAGAAATTTAATCACAATGGTGATTTAGCCTCAGAAGCAATTTTTGCAACAATAGTATTTATGATTTTTACACTACCGCTTTTTATATATATTACTATATAACTTAACTAAATTAGCTAAAATATAAAAAGGAAAATATTTAATTTACAATTTGTGAATTTTTTCTTAAATATAAAATATTTGTGTTTTCAACTATAAAATTTTGGTTATTTGTTTATCAATAGCTAATAAATCACTTAAATCGCTTGACCTTTTCTCAGCTTTGAATTATTATAATAATATGTTAACAATTATAAGTTAATTTTTATATAAAAATAGGGAGGTAATAAATAATGGCTTTTGAAAAAGAGGTAAAAATAAGAAACAAAACAGGAATGCATGCTAAACCAGCAGCAGATTTTGTAAAAAAGGTTAATCAATATTCCCCAGCAGTAAGTGTAAGTTTTGAGGGCAAAGAGGTTAATGCTAAAGATGTTATGGCATTAATGGGTTTAGGTGTTGCTAAAGGCAATCAGATTACTATTAAGGCTGAAGGAGATAATGCAAAAACAATAGTAGAAGAGATCATTGCTTTTGTAGAAAATGATATGGTTAAAAATGATTACTAAGATTTAAGAAAAATAAAGATTAATTATCCATAAAATAATGAAGAAAGGAGGGGGTTTTTATGGATACTAATAAAAATAAAATTAATAATAATATTGCTAGATATGTAAACAATGAATATAGATACTCTGAAAAACTTGGTCAAAAATATAGAAATCTTGGTGATGAGGTTTATGAAACAGTAAAAACTAAAATTATAAACCATGAAATAAAACCTGGTGAAAGAATTATTGATAAAAATTTAGCTGAACAGTTAGGTGTAAGCAGAAGTTTGGTTAGGCAGGCTTTAACAATACTTGAAAAGGAAGATCTTGTAACTTCGGTTCCAAGAAGTGGCTTTTATGTAAAAGAAATCAAAGAAAGAGATGTTGTTGAAATTTATGAAATAAGAAAAATATTAGAAAAGGCTGCAACTAGAAAAGCTGTAGCTCAGATTCCAGAAAAAGATATAGAAAAATTAGATGAGATATTTGAGAATGCAAAAAAAGATCTGGACAAAGATAAAGTGCTTCAGTTCATCAAGGCTGATAATCAACTACATAAAACCATAATAAATAATTGCGGTAATCAAAGATTGATAAAATTAATTAATAGTTATAATACTTATATTGCTTTTTATAGAGTTGTCGATTTATCAAGAGTAGAAAGAGCAAAAGAGGCATATTTTGAACATCTTGAAATTTTTAAAGCAGTTAAAGCTAAAGATGTAGAGAAGTCAGTAGAATTAATGGCCAATCATATAGAAAACGCTAAAAACATCATAATTGACAATTTTTATGAATACACGTATAAATAAAAAACATGTTAAGTAATTAACAGGAGTTAAATTAAGCATTAAAGATATAATCGCTTCTAGAAGCATTTAAATTTTTATAAATTCTTATAAATTAATTGACAAATTCAAAAAATAAAAATATAATATTCATATAATTAAAAACTGTTAACAGTTAAAAGAAAACATATATTAAATCTAAAAGTTAGTTATTTTATAAGAATTTATGAGGTGCTAAATATGGAAGACAGAAAAAAAATCAAAGAAGATCTTCTAAATTTATATACTAAAGAGCAATTAGATAATGAAAACAACAAATTAGGTATGCAGTATCAAAATCTTAGTGACCAAATTTATGAATTAATAAAAAAGAAAATCATCTGTCATAAAATTAAACCTGGTGAAAGAATTATAGATCAAGATATTGCCGAAGAATTTGGGGTAAGTAGAAGTTTAGTTAGACAAGCTTTTAATATACTTGAAAAGGAAGAATTACTTACATTAGTGCCCAGAAATGGTTTTTATGTTAGAAAAATTAAACGAAAAGATGTAAAAGAAATATATGAAATAAGAAACATATTGGAAACATCTGCTACTAGAATGGCTGTTAAAAGAATTCCGGATACTGAAATAAAAAAAGTAGAAAGGGTTTTTAATGCAGCAAAAAAAGATTTGAGCAAAAATAAAGTTAAAAACTGTATTAAGGCAGATGCTTTTTTGCATGAAATGATTAACAGTAACTGTGGTAATGATCGTTTAAACAAAATGATTAATAAATACAATGGACATTATGTATTTTACAGAATTGTTGATTTGTCAGGAATAGATAGAGCTAAAGAAGCTTATGATATGCATTTGAAAATATTTAAAGCGGTAAAAAATAGGGATGTAGATTTATCTGCTAATTTAATGAATGAACATATAGAGAAAGCCAAAAAAATAATTCTTGATAATTTTGAAGAATACACAAATCAATAATTAATAAAAGAAGAGCTTTCATTTTTTCTTTAATCATAGTTGTTAACTGTTACCAAAACAGTTAACAACTATGATTAACTGATATTATTATTTTAATAATATTCAGAATTTTTTATCAGCAAGTATTGTTATTATAAAGGGGAGATATAAATTGGCAAAAGTTTTGCAAATGAAAAATATATCTAAATTTTTCCCAGGAGTTAAAGCTTTAGATAATGTTGATTTCTCTCTTGACTCAGGAGAAATTCATGTGTTAGCAGGTGAAAATGGAGCAGGTAAATCTACTTTAATTAAAATTCTTTCTGGTGCCTATCAAAAAAGTGAAGGAGAAATCTTTTTGCATGGGCAAAAAGTAGAAATTAATAATCCAATTAAAGCAAAAAAGCTAGGAATTAATGTAATTTATCAAGAACTTGAATTAGCTTTAAATATGACAGTTATGGAAAATATTTTTCTAGGCAAATTACCCCTTTCCAATAGAGCTTTTGGTACAGTAGATTTTAATAAAATATATCAAGAAACTAAAAATATTTTAAATAAATTAGGTTTAGATTTTACTCCTAATGCATTAGTGGGAGATTTGAGGGTTGCAGACCAACAAATGGTAGAAATCGCCAAAGCCTTATTAGGGAATCCCGAAATATTAATCATGGATGAACCCACTTCTTCTTTGTGTGATAGTGAGATAGAGCGTTTATTTACTGTTATGAATGATTTGAAAAAAGCTGATAAAAGCATAATTTTTATTTCACATAGAATGGAAGAACTCTGGGAAGTCGGAGATAAAATCTCAATTTTACGTAGTGGTAAAATGATTACTACAGAATCTTTGGATGAGATTGATGAAAATGGTGTCACTACTGCTATGGTAGGTAAAGAAATTAAAAATAAATTCCCAAAACAAAAGCTAAATATTGGAGATGAAGTTTTAAAAGTTGAAAATTTAAGTAGTAATAAAGGTATAAAAAATATTTCATTTAAAGTTAATGCAGGAGAAATTTTAGGGATATCTGGTTTGGTTGGTTCGGGAAGAACAGAAATTTTAAGAGCTATTTTTGGTGCAGATAAAATTGAAGAGGGAGAAATATACATAAAAAGTAAGCGGGTTAAAATTAATAGTCCTAATGATGCGGTGAAATATGGGATTGGTCTTATTCCTGAAGATCGAAAACAACAAGGCTTAGTTTTAGATTTGAATGTAAAAGATAATATCACCCTATCAATTTTAAAAAAGTTAGCTAAATCAGGAGTATTAAATGAAAAAAAGATGAAAGAAGTATCAAAAGAATATATTGATAAATTAAGTATTAAAACTCCAAATATGAATTTTAAGAGCAAATTATTAAGTGGTGGTAATCAACAAAAAGTAGTATTAGCAAAATGGTTATGTGCAAAATCTAATGTATTTTTATTTGATGAACCAACTCGTGGTATTGATGTAGGGGCAAAAGTTGAAGTTTATGAATTGATGATAGAATTAGCTAAAAATGGTGCGGCAATTATTATGGTTTCATCAGAGATGCCAGAGATATTGAATATGAGTGATAGAATATTGGTTATGCATGAAGGGGAAATTACCGGAAAATTCAAGGCAGAGGATGCAAAAGCAGAAAATATTTTAAATTGTGCAATGGGCGGTGAATTAAGTGGTAACAAGTAATCATAGTACTAATACAAATAATCATTTGAGCAAGTTAAAAAATTTCACCTATAAATATATATATTTAGTTATAATATTAATATTCGTTGTTGCTTTAACAATATTATCACCTCATTTTTTTTCATATAACAATTTTATTAATATATTTCGACAGGTATCAGTGAACTTTATTTTAGGAGTAGCATTGACATATGTAATTATAACAGCTGGGATTGATTTATCAGTTGGTTCCATTTTAGCTTTTGCTGGAGTAACGGCAGGTTTGTTTTTAAGAACAGGTGGCAATTTTATCGTAGCAATATTAATTGCTTTATTAATCGGATCAATTTGTGGTTTGATTAATGGTGTTTTAGTCGCAAAAGCAAAGTTAGCTCCATTTATTGCTACCCTTGGTATGATGAGTATTGCAAGGGGACTAGCTTTAGTAGTTACTTCAGGTAACTCTATAACTATAGATAATGCAAATTATACATTTCTAGGTTCAGGTAATATCTATTCTATTCCAATGCCGGTTATAATCGCCATAATTGTATTAATTATTAGTTCTTTTATACTCAGAAAAACATGGTTTGGGCGTTATTTATATGCCATTGGTGGTAGTCATGAAGCTTCTCGACTTTCAGGGATAAAAGTTGATAAACTTATTATCTTTACATATACCATTTCTGGTTTTTTATCTGGAGTTGCAGCAGTAGTCCTTACGGCACGATTATGGTCTGCGCCTCCAATTGCTGGTCAGGGATATGAATTAGATGCAATTGCAGCAGCAGTTATTGGTGGAGCTAGTTTAATGGGTGGTAAAGGGAAAATATTAGGCACATTATATGGAGCAATGGTAATAGGAATAATTAGAAATGGACTTAATTTATTAGGTGTATCTTCATTTTTGCAGCAGGTTGTTATAGGTGTGATTATTATTTTAGCAGTTTTCCTAGATAAAATGAGAAATAAAAATGAATAAAATATTAGCTTAGAGAGAGGGGGTAATTTAAGAGAACGATTTTTTGAAGTAATAATCTAAAAAAAAGGGGAATACAAATGAAAAAAACAAATATTTTAATTATATTTTTAAGTTTCATGCTTATTACTTTTGGATTTTTAAACATAGCTGTTCAAGCCCAAGATGATGTAATTGGTGTTGATGAAGAGGAAGCTGAATATAATATTGGTTTTATTGTTAAGACAATGGCAAATCCTTATTTTGCAAGAATGAAAGATGGTGCTGAAGAAGCTGCATTTGATTTCAATATTAATCTAACTTGGGTTTCAGCACAGGAACATACTGATGCAGAAGGACAGTTAAACTTAGTTGAAGATATGATCGAAAGAGAGATGGATGCAATTGTAATAAATCCAGTTGGACCCGAAGCTATTGTTCCGGCAATTAATCAGGCTAATGAGCGCGGTATACCAGTTGTTATTGTAGATACCACTGCAGCTGGAGGAGAAATAGTTACTTTTGTAGGAATGGATAATGTTGATGCTGCCAGTGATATAGCAGAATATGTAGCCCAAGAATTAAATGGTAGTGGTAAAATTGCTATATTAGAAGGAGTAAGGGGACATTCAACAGCTGAAGAAAGATTGGTTGGCTATAATAATGTTATCGATCAGTATCCAGATTTAGAAGTAGTTGCTTCACAAGCTGCAAATTATGATAGATCACAGGGAATGAGTGTTACAGAAAACTTTTTAGTCAGCAATCCGGATTTAGATCTCATTATAAGTTCAAATGATGAAATGGCACTTGGTGCAATAAGAGCTATTAGGGCAGCAGGAATGCAAAATCAAGTTAAAGTTGTTGGTTTTGATGCAATTAATGATGCTTTAGTTTCAGTTAATAATGGCGAAATGTTGGCTACTGTAGAAAGTGTTCCAGATATGCAGGCCTATGAATCTGTTAAAGCAGCTGTCGATTTTCTTAATGGCAAAGAGGTAGCACCTGAAGTTATAGTACCTTGTATTGTTGTAGACAAAAACAATGTCGATGAATTTTTAGACTAAAAATTTAATACCTCAAATATAAGCGGGATTTTACTTGCCCAATAAATTCTCCTTCTTGATTTTATAAGATAATCTGATCTTATAAAAAAATAAAATCCCGTTTATAAAAAATTTCTAATAATTTTGACAAATCAAAGTAATTGCGGTATACTTAAACAAATTCAATATTAATAATTAACTGTTAACAGTTATTAACTTAACAAATTAAGCTGAATTTTAATTCTTTTGGAAAAAGATTCTATATAGTAGTATTCAAACTAATATTATAAAAATTTTTTAGAATTAACTGTTAACAGTTAATTATTAGATTAAACAATCAATAGTTGTAATAAAAGCGATTGTATAGCAAATATTTTTAAATAGGGGGTTATTTTTGTGGAGAGATCAAAAGAAACATTACTTGATATGTATGAAAAGATGTATAAAATAAGATTATTTGAAGATAATGCTGTAAAGTTATTTAATCAAGGTCTTGTCAGAGGGCCAATGCATGTTTATACAGGTGAAGAAGCTGTTGCAGTTGGAGCATGCAGTAATTTAAATAATGATGATCTTATTACAAGTACTCATAGGGGTCATGGTCACTGTATTGCTAAAGGTGGCCTGGTGGATAAAATGGCAGCAGAATTATTAGCCAAAGGTACCGGATACTGCAAAGGTAAAGGTGGATCAATGCATATTGCTGATCCTGATATAGGCATTTTGGGTGCAAATGGGATTGTGGGTGCTGGTTTACCAATAGCTGCTGGATCTGCTTTATCATCAAAGATGAGGGGTACAGATCAAGTTACTATCTGTTTTTTTGGTGATGGAGCAACAAATGAAGGTTCTTTTCATGAAGCTTTAAATATGGCAGCTATTTGGGATTTGCCAGTTGTTTTTGTTTGTGAAAATAACTTATATGGTTTAACTGGTCCAGCTGATGAGATGCTCTCTGTTAAAGATGTAGCATCACGTGCAGCCAGTTATGATATTCCGGGTGTTATTGTTGATGGTAATGATGTTTTAGATGTTTATGAAACAGTTGGTGAAGCTGTTAAAAGAGCTAGAAATGGTGGAGGTCCTTCATTGATTGAGGCTAAAACATATCGAATAAAAGGTCATTTTGTTGGTGACCCATGTGTTTATAGGGATGAAGAAGAAGTTGAAAAATGGAAAAAAAGATGTCCAATTAAAAATTATAAGAATTATTTAATTGAAACTGCAGGATTTACTTCTGAGGAGCTAGCTGAAATCGAAGAAAAAGTAGAAAATGAAGTTGAAGCTGCAGTTAAATTTGCTAAAGAGAGTCCAGATCCAGAACTTGAAGTTGTATTTGAGGATGTTTTTTCTAAATAAATTATTTTTTGGGGGAAGGAGTTTAGATTATGAGAACAATAACTGTAAAAGATGCTTTGAAAGAAGCAATAATTGAAGAAATGGACCGTGACGAAAATGTATTCGTTATGGGTGAAGATATTGCAGAGCATGGTGGAATTTATGGAGTAACAGCAGGTCTTTTAGATAAATATGGCAAAGAAAGAATTAGAAATACTCCTATTTCTGAATCTGCTCTTATCGGTAGTGCTTTAGGTGCTGCTATTACAGGTATGAGGCCAATTGCAGAATTGATGTATATCGATTTTACAACTGTTGCTATGGATCAAATAGTAAATCAAGCCGCTAAAATGAGATATATGTTTGGAGGTAAAGTTGATGTACCACTTGTTATCAGAACTCAAGGTGGAGGTGGAAGAGGTAGTGCTGCTCAGCACTCTCAGAGTTTAGAAGCATGGTTTATGCATGTACCAGGCTTAAAAGTTGTGATGCCTTCAACTCCTTATGATGCTAAAGGTTTATTAAAAACAGCTATTAGGGACGATAATCCTGTAATGTTTATTGAGCAAAAGATGGCTTATGGTTTTAAAGGCGAAGTTCCCGAAGAAGAATATTTGATTCCTTTTGGACAGGCTGACATTAAAAGAGAGGGTAGTGATGTTACCCTGGTTGCAAATTCTTATTTATTGCCCAAAGCATTAAAAGCAGCTGAAATGATGGAAAAAGAAGAGGGGATTAAGGTTGAAGTGATTGATCCATTAACTTTAGTACCTTTTGATGAAGAAACAATAATTAAGTCTGTGTCAAAAACAGGAAGATTAATTGTTGTACACGAGGCAGTCAAAAGAGGAGGTTTTGGGGCAGAAATAGCCGCTAAAATTTTTGAAAGTGATGCTTTTTATTATCTTGATGCACCTCTACAGAGGGTAGCGGGTTTGGATGTACCAACTCCCTATAATGAAAAACTAGAAAATTTTGCGATGCCAGATCTAGAAGATATTAAAGAAGCAATAAAAAAGACTTGTTATTTATAAATTATATTAAAGAGGTGATTTAGTTGGCTTATGAGGTGAAAATGCCTAAATTCGGAGAAACAATGACAGAGGGTACAATTTTTAATTGGTTTGCAAAAGAGGGTGATAGTATAGAAGCAGGTGATCCTCTATTTGAAGTAGAAACAGATAAAGCTAGCTTGGAAGTTGAAGCTGAAGAAGCTGGTGTTTTGGCTAAAATTTTTATTAACGAAAATGAATCAGCTCCAATAGGAGATGTTGTTGCTATAATTGCTGCAGAAGGCGAAGATATAGATAGTCTGAATTTTGCTAGTGAGAGCAGTGAAAAAGCTGATTTAGAAGAAACAACCAAAAAAGAAAAAGCAGATAAAAAGATTGAAAAAGTAGTTCGGGCAGAAGGCGAAAAAATCAAAGCTTCACCTGCAGCAAAAAGGTTGGCAAAAGAAAAAAACATTGAGCTAAGTGAAATCCAAGCAAGTGATGGCAGAGCAGCAGTAATAGAAGCTGACGTTAGAGATTACATAAATAAAAATCTACCTTCAGCAACTCCAACAGCCGAAAAGAAAGCTGCAGCAAGAGGAATAGATTTAAATACTTTAGAAGGAACAGGTGCTGGTGGAAGAATACGGAGCAGTGACTTAGAAAATTATAATCTGCAAAATACTGAATCTGATCAAGAAATTGAATTTAGAGGTTTAAGAAAGGTAATTTCAAGGAGGATGACCCAGAGCTTTCAGGAAGTCCCACAGGTAACTACAACAGTGAAAGTTGATATGAAGCAGATCAAAGCTATGCGGGAAGAGATTAAAGCACTATCAGAAGAACATATTTCTTATTCAGACATTTTAATCTTAGTTGCTTCAAGAATGCTACAAAAATATCCAAAAATCAATTCTCATATCAGTCACGACAGAATGGTAGTCAAAGGCAGTATAAATATAGGTCTTGCAGTAGATGTTGCAGATGGATTAGTAGTACCGGTAATCAAAAATGCAGGCAAAAAAAGTTTAGAAGAAATTGCAAAAGCAAGAAAAGCCTTAGTTGAAAAAGCTAGAGAAGGTAAGTTAAGTAATGATGATCTTAGTGGTGGAACTTTTACCATAACCAATCTTGGTGGATTTGAGACAGAGATATTTTCACCAATTGTAAATCAGCCTGAAGCAGCAATTTTAGGAGTGGGGCATATCTCAGATGAAGTAGTTCCTATTGAGGGAGAGATTACAATTAGACCAATGCTCTGGTTAAGTATGGCTTATGATCATCGAGCGGTTGATGGAGCACCAGCTGCAGAATTTTTACAGAAGATTAAAAGTGCTTTAGAAAATCCAGTTAGCTTATTATTAGCATAATTATTAAAACATCATATCTTGGCAAAATATGATTAATTATCTAAGTTATAAGTTTGAATGAGTATTACTACAGAGGGGGACAGGTAATGAGTAATGGCAAAACGGGTAAAATCAATAAAGAAAAGATATTAGGGATTATTAAAAACCAGGGAATATTAATATTTTTTGCTTTATTATTATTTAGTGTTTCTTTGGTATCAGATCGTTTTTTAAGTGCAAGAAATATTATACTGGTTTTAAGGCAGGTTTCAATTACTGGAGTAATGGCATGTGGGATAACTTTTCTATTAATTAGTGGTAATTTTGATTTATCAATTGGTTCACTTTTATCACTTACAACTGTGGTTGTAATCAATTTACACGATAAAATCGGTCCAGTACCGGCAATAATAATAACTTTAGGTGTAGGTATTTTAATAGGTATCATTAATGGTACCCTGGTTGGTTATATAAAACTAAATTCGATGATTGTTACTCTTGGTATGCTCACAGTTTTACAGGCGGTAACTTTGATTTACACCGGAGGAACTTATTCTGCAATATCCCGACCGGATGAAGCTTGGTTTAGATTTTTCGGTAGAGGTTATATTTTAAGAATCCCGACTCCTGTTATCATCTTTG
Organism: Halanaerobium polyolivorans; assembly: GCF_020711195.1. GTDB lineage: Bacteria > Bacillota > Halanaerobiia > Halanaerobiales > Halanaerobiaceae > Halanaerobium > Halanaerobium polyolivorans. The sequence continues at coordinate 27,256 of NZ_JAJFAT010000018.1, read as the reverse complement.
GAGGCTTGGTCATATTATTTCATATAATCCTCAATAAAACAGTTTATGGGAAATATCTCTTTGCTTTAGGTGGAAATAGGACGGCTAGTGAGTATACAGGTATAAATGAAAGTTTTATTACATTTATAACATTTATTGTTACTGGTTTAACTACTGCTTTAGCAGGAATTATGATGGGATCAAGATTGATGGCAGCTCAAAACTATATTGGTGAAGGTTATGAATTTACAGTTCTTACAGCAGTTGTACTTGGTGGAACCAGTTTGTTTGGTGGTTCAGGAAGTGTAATAAAAACTTTAATTGGTGTATTAATATTAGGTTTTCTAACCAATGCATTTATAATTATGGGTTTCCCCTATTATGTTCAATGGATTGTACAGTGGGGAATTATAATTGGTGCTGTCTGGATGGATGTTGCCTCTAAAAGGGGGAAACTATGGGCATGAAAAAACAAATAACAGATTTTATCAAAAAACAATCTATCTGGTTTATATTGTTGTTAAGTCTAATATTCTTTGGTACAATGCAGGCTAATTTTTTAACACTGAGGAATTTTCAGAATATATTTTTGCAGATTTCTATTAATGGTTTAATGGCAATCGGAATGACATATCTTATGATTAATGGAGAGATTGACCTTTCAGTGGGTATGATATATGCCTTATGTGCTGCAGTTGTTATAGGTTTTCAGCCGCTAGGTATAATACCATCAGTTTTGGCAGCGTTAGCAACAGGTATGGTTATCGGAGCTATCAATGGGATATTTGTTGCAAAAGCAGAAATTAATTCGTTTATAGTTACTCTAGGTGCAATGATAGGAGTTAGGGGACTATTATTTGTCTATACAGGAGAGAGAGCAATTCTTGGAACGGATTTAAGATTTACTTATTTAGCCTCAACTAGAATAGGAGGAGTTTTTCCTTTGCCAGCCTTGATTTTCCTAGTTTTTTTGGCAATTGGAGAATATTTTTTAAGGAATACCTCTCACGGCAGAAATGCATATGCAATTGGTGGCAATCAAGATGCTGCTGAAAAGGCAGGGATTGCTGTAAAGAAACATTTGATAATTAACTTTGTTTTAAGTGGAGCTATGGCAGCAACAGCTGGTATAATAGCTGCTTCTAGAATGAATACTGCTACTCCTACTTTAGGAAGAATGAATCACCTTTGGGTAATTATTGCAGTAGTTCTTGGTGGTACAGATCTTAAAGGTGGATATGGTAATTTAGTTAGAACTTTAGGTGGAATTTTTGTTATTGGTATTTTAGATAATGGTTTAAACCTAATGGGTGTACACACATTTTATAATATGCTTTTTATGGGAAGTATCTTGATACTTGTAATCTTTATTGGCAAAAAGTTTGAACCACTTAAATCTTAATTAGTCTTGATAGTTATAAAAGATCTTTTATAGATGTTGGAGGTGATAGTAAAATTAAAAAGGGAAAATATAAATTTTAGCAGCCGGGTATTAAGAAAAAGGGACTATCTTTACAAATAAGAGGAGGCAAATTAAATTGAAAAAATTATTTATCTTATTAACTCTGAGTTTAATCTTAATTGCAACTAGTGGTATGGTAATGGCAGAAGATATTGTGATCGGGATGACTGCGAATAATACTGGTGTAGATAGTTATCAGACCTTACATGATCAAGCATTTAGAGAAAAAGCAGATGAGATGGGCGTAGAATATACAATTTTAGATGCACGTGGAGAACCAATGAGACAGGTTGATCAAATAATGGATTTAATGACTCAAGATGTTGATGTAATGGTTGTCTGGCCTGTATCCGGTCAAGCAATAGTTCCAGTTTTAAGACAGGTTCAGCAAGCAGGAATTCCGGTTCTCATTGCAAACTCAAAAGTTGATGAAAGTGGTTTTGAATTAGTTAGTGGATTTGCAGGTCCTGATAATATTACTCAGGGAGAGTATGCTGCGCAAATGATGGCAGAAGCACTTGATGGAGAAGGTAGAGTAGTTGAAATCATGGGTACTCCTGGTTATATTACAGCAGAAGAAAGATCACAAGGGTTCCATGATGAAATAGAAGCTAATTATCCTGGTATAGAAATAATTGAAACTCAACCAGCTGACTGGAATAGAGAGAGAGCCCAGGAAGTTATGGAAAATTATCTAACTAAATATGATGATGGAGAGATTGATGGTGTTTATGTAGGTGATGACAACATGGGTGTTGGTGCAATTAATGCTATTCGATCTGAAGGTAGAGGCGACAACTTAAAAATGACAAGTGCCACAATGTTTGCAGATGGTTATGATGAAATGCAAAGTGGAGATATTTTATATGGAACTCTTTATCAGTCACCAATTGATGATGCTAATTACACAGTAGAGATTGCTGTAAAACTAGCTAGAGGAGAAGAAGTAGAATTTTTCAATTACTTCGAAACTCCAAAAGTTACTGATGAGAATATCGCTGAATTTGAAAGACCAGTTTGGTAAATTGCAAATAAAATATCATCCTGCAAAAGTTCAATTTTTGCAGGATGATATAAATATAGCAAATTAGAATAAAGTTATTTTCTTTAAAAGAAAGTAGGTGATTTCCATTAAAAAGACAAAAGAAAAAATTCTAGAATTAAAAAACATTACCAAGATTTTCCCAGGGATTACAGCAGTAGATGATGTGACTTTTGAAGTAAATGCAGGAGAAGTTCATGCCTTAGTTGGTGAAAATGGTGCGGGCAAATCAACATTAATGAAGGTAATGGCCGGAATTCATATTCCAGAAAAAGGCAGCATTAGTTATAAGGGTGAAAAGATTAAATTAAAAAACCCTCTGGATGCTAAGAAAAAAGGAATTATTTTGATTCACCAGGAACTTTCACTTGTACCACAAATGACCGTTGCTGAAAACATTTTACTGGGGAGTTTACCCAGTAAAAAAGGTGGCAGAATTAATTGGAAAGAACTGCACAATAGAGCTCAAGAAGCTATAAAAAAATTGGGCTGCCAGTTTAAATCTACAGATTTAGTTGAAGACTTAACAATTGCACATCAACAAATGGTTGAAATAGCAAGAGCTATTTCTTATGATGCAAAAGTTGTTATTTTTGATGAGCCAACAGCATCTTTAACCCAGGAAGAAGTTGAAGTTCTCTATAAAAATATTGAATTATTGAAAGAACAGGGAATTGGAATAATCTATATCTCTCACAAATTAAATGAGATATTTGAAGTATCTGATAAAATAACTGTTTTAAGAGATGGAAAGCTAGTTGATACTTTAGATACAGATAAAACTGATGAACCAGAAATAACAAAAAAAATGATCGGTAAAAATATTGAAGATTTTTTTGCCTCGAAGAAAATTTCTAAATATGGTGATGAAGTTATAAGGGTGGAAAATATAACCCGTAAAGATGAATTTGAAAATATTAATTTCAGTATAAAAGAGGGTGAAGTTCTGGGCCTATATGGACTACTTGGTGCAGGTAGAACTGAAGTGGCAGAAACTATTTTTGGTATTAACCAACCTGATTCTGGGCAAATATATTTTAAAGGACATGAAGTAAATATTAGCAGCTCTAAAAAAGCTGTTCACCTGGGAATTGGTCTGGTACCTGAAAGCAGAAAAGAACAGGGCTTAGTTTTAGGTATGAGTACTCTGGAAAATATCAGTCTTGCTAAAATACCTTATGTTCATAATTATGGATTTATTCAAAATAAAGAGGTAAAAGAAATTTTTGATAAATATAAAGATAGATTATCTATTAGTACAACAGGTCCTAATCAAAAGGTAATGAATTTAAGTGGAGGAAACCAACAGAAAATTGTAATAGGAAAGTGGCTCTGTTTAAATCCAGATCTTGTAATACTTGATGAGCCAACAAGAGGTATTGATGTGGGATCTAAAGCAGAAATTCATAATCTAATAGCCGAGCTTGCAGAAACAGGAATGGCAGTGCTTGTAATATCTTCTGAAATACCAGAGATTTTAGGGGTTAGTCATCGAATAATAACCATGCATCAGGGAGAACAAACAGGTGTCTTTACAGATGAAGAGGTTACTGAAGATAAGTTGATTCAATCAATTACAAGTCATGCCGAAGATATTTGTAAAGTATAAGTTAAATTAAAATATTTCAAAGAGGAGAACTATGAGATGAAAAAAACATTTAATAGTGATAAAGAAAAAATTAGAGTCGCTGTTTTAGGAATGGGAAGACAGGGTCAAATTCATTCAAAAAACATAGCATACAGAATCCCAGAAGCTGAATTGCTTTGTGTATCTGATATCTCCATAGAAAGAGCAGAAAAAGTTGGGATTGAAGGTGTAGAGCTTTATGATGATTATAAAGAAATACTAGCCCGTGATGATGTTGAAGCTGTAGTAATAGCAACATCTACTGATACACATGAACAAATAATTAAAGAAACAGCTAGAGCAGGGAAAGATATTTTTTGTGAAAAGCCAATTGCCTTATCCCTTGAAGCTATAGATGAGGTTTTAGATATAGTAGATGAAAACGGGGTAAAATTCATGGTCGGGTTTAATAGACGTTTTGACCCAACATTTATGAGGGTTAAAGAACATCTTACTGAAGGTAATATAGGTGAACCACATATTGTAAATATTACTAGTAGAGATCCTAAACCACCTCATTTAGAATATTTAAAAGTATGTGGCGGAATATTTTTTGATACATCAGTACATGATTTTGATATGGCCCGTTTCCTATCTGAAGAAGAGATTACTGAAGTTTATGCAACTGGTAGTGTTTTAGTTGATGAAAGAATTGGTGAACTAGGTGATTTAGATACTACTATGATTACTCTGAAATTTGCCAATGGAGCAGTTGGATCAATAAACAACTCAAGAAAGACCGGATACAGCTATGATCAAAGAGTAGAGGTTTTTGGTTCAAATGGTTGTGCAATTGGAAATAATGAAAGACCAAATAGAGTGGAGCTAACAGATCCTAAAGGCACCCATAAAGATGTTCCACTTTATTTTAATATAGAGAGATATCCAGAAGCTTTTTTTGGAGAAGTAAATGCATTTATCAAGGCTGTATACAATGATGAAGAGCCTCCAGTGACAGGTCAAGATGGTAGAACAGCAGTAGTTTTATCACTTGCTGCCCAAAAATCTTATGAAGAAAACAGACCTGTTAAAGTATCAGAAATAGGTTAATCAAATTAAGAAAAGGCAGGTGATGGTGGATGGATAACAAGATTGGTATTTGCCATTGGTCTTTACCAATGGAAGGACCATTTGGCTGCAGACTAGCAGCTGAAATAGGCTTAGATGGAATTCAATTAGATATTGGTCATAGTTCTCGAGGTTTTATGCTTTCACGTGACTTTGTTCAAGATGCTTATCTAGCTTTAGGTGAAAAATATGGTATTTCATTTCCTTCAATAACGATTAGAGAATTAGATGAAGTTGCAATGACTGATCCAGAAGGTACAGAATCAAGAGAATTGATGAATAAAGCTTTAATAAAAACCATTGATGCTGCAGAAGCAATGAATATACCTATAGTAATGATTCCAAGTTTTGTTGAGAGTGAAATAACAAATGAAGAAAAATTTCAAGAAGCAGTCAAATATCTTCAATATGGATGTGATTATGCTGAGGGAAAAGGAATAACTATAGCAACTGAAAATACTCTTTCTGTTTCTGAAATCAAAAGATTAATTAAAGAAGTAGATAGAGATAATATAAAATTATATTTCGATTCCCAGAATCATTTTTTGCATAAAGATTATAATATTGCAGAAATTTTGGAAGAATTAATTGATTATGTTTGTCAGGTGCATCTTAAAGATGGTAAAGATAAAGATTTAAGTGGTGCCTTATTAGGTGAAGGAGACACAGGCTTTTATGAAACAATTGAAGTTCTAAAAAAACATGATTATTCAGGCTGGTTAGTTTTTGAAAATTATTATGATCGTAAACCACTCAGTCTTAAAAACGATAATCCTGTTGAACTTATTAAAAAAGATCTGCAAACAGTAAAAGAACTATAATAAATTTTTATTATAAATTAAGCAAAAAATCAAAAGGAGTGAACAAAATGAGTGAATTTACAAGTGTAGAGGGTAAAGTTGCAATTATTAATGGTAGTGCACAGGGTATAGGTGCTGGAGCAGCAAGGAAATTGGCAGAAGAAGGTTGTATTGTTGTAATGGGTGATATTAAACCTAAAGTTAAAGATACCTTTGAAGAAATTAAAAAAGATAATCCAGGATTAAAAGGCTTTGCTAGAGTAGTAGATGTATCAAAAGAAGAAGATGTTAAGGCAATAGTAGAAGAAGCCGTTGAAAAATTTGGCAGCCTAGATATTATGTTCAATAATGCTGGAATTCATATTGAAACCGGTAATGTCTGGGAAACTCCAGAAGAAACAATCGATAAAATTTTAGCCGTTAATTTCAAAGGTATGTTCTTTGGCTGCAAACATGCTGCAAAACAGATGAAAGAACAGGAAAGTGGTACTATTGTTAATACTGGTTCTTTCTTTGGTAAAGTAGGTCATGCCGAATCAGCAACTTATGGTGCTTCTAAAGGTGCGGTTCATACAATGACTCAATCACTTTCTTTAGAAATGGCTCCATATAATGTTAATGTAAATGCTTTATGTCCTGGTTTAGCAGCATCAGAAATGCACTGGGCCTTTGTTGAAGCAGATGCAGAAAAAAGAGGCATCACTTTTGAAGAAATGAAAGAAGTTGAATTAGAAGAAATTCCTTTAAGTAGATATGGCTATGGTAAAGATATGGCTGGAGCGGTAATTTGGTTAGCAAGTGAAGCAGGATCTTATGTTACTGGACAATTAATTAATGTAAATGGTGGCTTAGACTTTTCATAAAAAGAAAGAATAATTTTAACTCAAATTATAGGAGGAAAATATATGACATATGGAACAATGGCAGTAGATCATGAAATGAGAGTCGACTATGCTAAATTAAGAAAAGATAGACTTCGCAAAACAAGAGAACAAATGGAAATAGATGGAGTAGGAGCCATGCTTGTCTATGATCCAGATAATATTAGATATATCACCAGTACAAAAGTGGGTGAATGGTCTAGAGATAAACTGGGTAGATATGCACTTTTGCCAAAAGGTCATGATCCAATTCTTTTTGAAATTGGTAGTGCCGTTCCGACCAAAAAATTAATGACACCTTGGCTCAAAAATGAAAATATCAGACCTGCAGTAGGAGATATGAGAGGTACAATTCCTGGTGGTGGATCAGAAGCAGGAATTAAAGAAATCTATGAAATCCTCAAAGATCTTGGACTCGAAAAAGAAGCAGTTGGAGTAGATATACTTACAGTACCTCTAATGCAAGCATTTATGAAGTTCAATATGAATATTGTTGATGGTCAGCAGACTATGTTAGATGCACAGACTATAAAAACTGATGAAGAACTACAGCTTATTGAAATGTCAGCTGCTATGGTTGATGGAGCTTATGCAGATATAGTTGAATTCTGCAAGCCGGGGGTTAAAGAAAATGAACTGGTTGCATTGATGAGATATCGCCTCCATGAACTTGGAGCAGAAAATGTACTTAATGTTAATGCAATTTCTGGAGATAGAGCATTTCCTCATCCACATGATGCTTCAGATAGAATCATCAGACCTGGTGATTTAGTATTTATGGATGTTGTAAATGACTTTAATGGTTACAAGACCTGCTACTACAGAACATTCTCTTGTGGAGAACCAACTGAAGAGCAGAAAGAAATTTATCAAAAATGTTCTGATCTTGTAAATTGTGCGATTGATAAGATTAAGCCAGGAGCAACAACAGACGAAGTTGCAGAATGTTGGCCAGACTGGAAAGAGATGGGCTTAGACAGCAAACATGAAGGACTAGCTTTACAGTTAGGTCATGGTATTGGTATTTCTCACTGGTCAAAACCTACAATAACAGTTGGTCATTCTCATGAAAATCCTGTAGAAATCAAGAAGAACATGCACTTTGCAGTAGAAACCTATTATGGTCAAGAAGGCAATGCTGCTAGAATTGAAGAGCAAGTAATTGTAACCGAAGACGGCTGTAAAGTAATTACTAAGTTCCCATCTGATAGATTGATTAATTGTTGGGATTATTAAAGTTTAGAATATTATAAGCAAGAAATAATCTCCTCAATCTCAGAACTCAATTATAGCGAAGAGTTTGAGGAGATTTAATTTTTATTGTTAACTGTTAACAGTTAAAATTTAAGATAAAAGGAAAGGGGTTTTTTATGAGTGCTAATATTGAATTAATGGTAAAAAAATCTAAAGAAGCACAGGCAGAATTTGAAAAAAACTTTGGGCAGGAAGATGTAGATCAAATTATTAAAGATATCACCAAATTAGTATACGACAGAGCAGAAGAATTTGCCAAAATGATTTTTGAAGAAACAAATATGGGGGTTTATGAAGATAAGGTTAAAAAACATTTAGGAAAATCAAAGATTATGTGGAAGGGCTTAAGAGGCAGAAAATCAATGGGAATTATAGACAGAGATGAAGAAAAAGGAACTGTAACCTTTGCCAAGCCTGTTGGGGTTGTAGCTTCATTGACTCCGGTAACAAATCCTATTGTGACAGCTATGAATAATATTGTAAATGCGATTAAAGGTAAAAACTCAATAATTGTTTCTCCTCATCCAGCCTCAAAAGAATGTATAGATTATTCTATTTCTTTGTTTAATGAAATCTTAAGCAAATATGGTGCTCCTGAAAATCTGGTTCAAAATGTTAAAGAACCGACTAAAGAATTAACAAATCAGCTTATGAGTGCTGCAGATGTTGTAGTAGCTACTGGTGGACATGCTATGGTTAAGGCAGCTTACAGTAGTGGTAGACCTTCATATGGAGTTGGACAGGGTAATGTACAGTGTATTATCGATAAGGGTGTTGATCTTAAAGAAGCTGTACCGATAATTATTGGAGGAAGAATATTTGATAATGGAATTATTTGTTCAGGTGAACAAACAACTATTATTCCTGCAGAAATGTATGAAGAAGCTATAGCAGAATTTAAGGCAAATAATTGTTATTATGTTGAAGCTGATCAGGAAGTAAAAGAATTAAGTGAACTATTATTTCCAGAAGGCCATTTGAATAAAAATATGGTTGGTCAGCCTGCTAAAGATATAGCTGCAGCAGCTGGAATCGATGTTCCTGAAGATACAGTAATGCTTTTAGTAAAAGGGGACAAGGCAGAGAAAAATGATGTTCTTAGAAAAGAGAAAATTTTCCCTGTTAATGTAGCTTATAGTTATGATGATCTAGATGAAGCAATTGATATAGCCCAAACTAATCTTGATATAGAAGGGATTGGACACAGTGTTGCTGTACATTCAAACAGTGAAGAGAACTTAGAAAAGATTGCTGCTGCAGTTAAGGTATCTAGAGTAATTGTTAATGCAGCTTGCTCAACAACCGTAGGTGGAAGTTTTACTAATGGTTTAGAACCTACAACTACATTAGGTTGTGGAACATGGGGTAATAATAGTATATCAGAGAATTTTTATTTCAAACATCTTTTAAATACCACCAAAATAGCCTATTTACTTGAAGATGTAGAAATTCCAACAGATGAAGAGTTTTGGGCATAAATATACTATTATAGAAAGGAAGTGTAAGATTGAAATTATTAGAATATAAATCACAGGAATTGTTCTATGATTATAATATCCCTTCAAATAAAGGGCTTGTTATAGATTCGCTTGAAGATTTAGAAGATACTCTACAGGATGATGAACCTGTTCGAGGAAATGATATTACTGCAAAAATTGAAAACTATCCTGTAGTTGTAAAAGCTCAGGTACAGACAGGTGGGCGAGGTAAAGCTGGAGGAATTCAGTTTGCAGAAAATGCTGAGGAAGTAAAAGAAATAAGCCGCAATTTACTCGGTAGTGAAATTAAAGGCTTAGAAATCAAAAAACTATTAGTTGTAGATATGATTGATGTAAAAAAAGAATGGTATTTAAGTGTTACTCTTGACCGTAAAAGCAAAACTCCTCTTTTGATTTTTAGTACTGAAGGTGGAGTTGATATCGAGGAGACCGCACATCAAACACCTGAAAAAATAGCTAAAATACCTATTAATCCAATGATGGGTATTAAAGATTATATGATAAGATATTTAGTCAATTACTTTAATATAGATCCAAAATATTTAAAACCATTATATGAGATAGTTAAAAATCTCTATACATTATTTAAAGAATATGATTGTCTGCTGACCGAGATCAATCCACTTGTTATTGATGGTGAGGGTAATTTGCTGGCAGTAGATGGTAAAATTGATATTGATGATAATTCTCTTTTCAGACATGATGACATTTTGAAATTTAGAGATGAACTGACAGAAGATGCAAAGGTAATAGAAGCAAGAGAATATGATTTTCTATATATACCAATTAGAGATGAAGGTAATATTGGGGTTATCAGTAATGGCTCAGGAATGATTATGTCTTCAATTGACCTGATAACTAAAAAAGGTATGGAGGTAAGCTGTGCACTTGATCTTGGTGGTGGTGCAACTGCTGAAAGGGTAAAAGAAGCTATCAAAATTGTACTAGAAAATGAAGATGTAGAACTTCTGCTTATCAATATTTTTGGTGGTATTACCCGCTGTGATGAAATAGCAAGAGGTCTTGAGATGGCCGCAGATGCTGTAGGAGATAAAAAAGTGATAATAAGAGTTGAAGGTACTAATAAAGAAGCAGGATTAGAAATAATTCATAACATGAAAGATACGGTTATTTCTGTAGATAGTATTCTGGAAGGAGTGGATGCATTATATGAGCATTTTAGTGGATGAGAATACAAGATTGATTGTACAGGGTATTACGGGAAGAGAAGGGAAATTCCACGCCGAGCAGATGCTTGAATATGGAGCTAATGTGGTTGCCGGAGTAACTCCTGGTAAAGGTGGACAGGAAGTTCTGGGGGTACCAGTATATGATACAGTTGCAGAAGCAGTTGAAAAACATGATGCAAATGCAACAGTATTATTTGTCCCACCTAGATTTACAAAAGAAGGAGCTTTTGAGGCAATGGATGCAGGCCTAAAACTTGTTATTACCATAGCTGAAGGGGTTCCGGTTCATGATATGTTAGAAGTTTATCATCATTCTAAAAAATATGGTGCTACAGTGATTGGACCAAATTCATTTGGAGTAATTTCACCTGGTAAGTCCAAAGCTGGTTTTATGGCTCATAGAATATTTTCACCAGGAAAAGTTGCAGTTCTCTCAAGAAGTGCAACAAACTGTTATGAGACTGTTTTCATGATGTCTAATAGAGGGATAGGCCAGTCTACAGCAATCGGTATTGGTGGAGATATGGTTCCAGGTTCACCTTTTGTTGAAATGCTGCCTCTGCTTGAAGAAGACCCTGAGACAGAAGCTATAGTTTTGATTGGGGAAATTGGTGGTAGTGATGAAGAAATTGCTGCAGAATATATCAAAGAAAATGTCAGCAAAGCAGTAGTTGCTTTAATAGCTGGGAAAAATGCGCCTAAAGATACAAGTATGGGTCATGCTGGAGCAATTGTTGCTCCAGATGGTACAGGTAGTGCAGAAAACAAAGAAAAAGTTCTCAAAGAAGCCGGAGCATATATAGCAGAAAGTACTGAGGGTATAGTTGATATCTTAGAAGAAATACTTTAAACATATTTTTAAGAATCTAATGAGCATTAAAGAGCAGATATATTTGTTTCAATTGAAAATGCTGGAGGTTAAAGATAATGGAAAAATACGATATTGGTATATTAGGGGGTGGCCCTGGCGGATATGTTGCTGCAATTAGAGCTGCTCAGTTAGGGCTCAAAACTGCAGTAATCGAAAAAGATGTAGTCGGAGGTACCTGTTTAAATAGGGGTTGTATTCCAACCAAAACTTATTTGAAACATACAGAATTAATCCATGAACTAAAAAGAATGGATCAGTTTGGAATAATGGTTGATGGCTACAGCCTGGATTGGCCAAAAATGAGAGCACGCAAAAACAAGGTGGTTGCCAAACTAACCGGTGGTATCAGAGGTCTATTCAAAAAAAATGGTGTAGATTTAATCAAAGGCAGGGGAGAAGTAATAAATGAACACGAAATAAAAATATCTGGTGAAAAAGATAAAAAAATAGGGGTCAAAAATATTATCATTGCTACGGGTTCAGCTCCCATTATGCCTGCTTTAAAAGGTATGGATCTTCCTGATGTCATAAGCAGTAGAGAAGCTCTTGATCTAGATGAGCTTCCAGAAAGAATAGTTATCATAGGGGGAGGGGTTATTGGAATCGAAATGGCTTCTATCTATTCCAGTCTGGAAGTTGATGTTACTATAGTTGAGATCTTGGATGATATTTTAGTTAATTTTGATCAGGAAATGGTCAAAGTTCTCAAACAAAGACTGAAAAAAGATGGAGTAAAACTATTGACATCGTCTAAAGTAACAGAAATTGCAGAAGAAAATGATGAGCTAATAGTTAAAATTGAATCTGAAAAAGCAGAACAGATATTTACAGATAAGGTGCTGGCTGCAGTTGGACGCAAAGCTGTTTTTGCCGGTATAAAAGACTTAGATTTAGAGATGGAGAATGGTTTTATAAAGGTTGACTCTCAAATGCAAACAAGTATAAATGGTATTTATGCTGTTGGAGATGTAACCGGAGGGATGCTCTTAGCTCATGAGGCTTCTGCAGAGGGTATTGTAGCAGTAAATAATATTCTTGGTAATCAAGAAATAAGAGATAATTTAATTTCCAACTGTGTTTATTCACTGCCAGAAATTGCTAGTGTAGGGATGACCGAAGCTGAAGCAAAAGATGAGGGTTATCAAATAAACATTGGTCGTTTTCCATTTAAAGCAAGTGGCAAAGCAATTGCAGCAGGTGCAGAAGAAGGTTTTGTGAAGATTATTTCTGATAAAAAATGGGATCAAATTTTAGGAGCACAAATAGTTGGTCCCCATGCAACAGATTTAATTGCAGAAGCAGCAATTGCCATTAAGCTGGAATCAACTACTGAAGTACTTGCTAATACCATTCATGCCCATCCAACCCTATCTGAATCAGTAAAAGAAGCAGCAGAGGATGTACATAATTTGGCAGTACATTTTTGATTTCACTGCTTTAAAACAATATTTTTAAAAACCATAGTTATGAGGAGATGGTAATTAAATGAGTCTAAAAGAAGAAGCATTAAAAATGCATAAAGATAATCAAGGTAAATTGATGGTAAAAACAAAGGTAGCAGTAAATGATGAACATGATCTTTCACTTGCTTATTCCCCTGGAGTTGCAGAGCCCTGTTTAGAGATAGAAAGAGAGCCTGATAAGATTTATGAATATACAAATAAGGCTAACTTTGTGGCAGTAGTAAGTGATGGTAGTGCTGTCTTGGGCTTAGGAGATATTGGAGCAGCAGCTTCAATGCCTGTTATGGAAGGTAAGGCAGTCTTGTTTAAAGAATTTGGTGGTGTAGATGCTTTTCCAATCTGTTTGGATGAATCTGATCCAGATAAACTAATAGAGATAGTTAAGAAGATGGAATCTGTTTGGGGTGGAATTAACTTAGAAGATATTAAAGCTCCAAAGTGTTTTTATATAGAGGATCGACTAAAAGAAGAGTTAAACATCCCTGTTTTTCATGATGATCAGCATGGAACAGCTATTATAACAATAGCTGGACTTATCAACTCACTTAAAATTGTGGACAAAAAGATAGAAGATATAAAAGTAGTAGTAAATGGAGCAGGTGCTGCTGGAGTAAGTATTATCGATTTACTTTTAGCTGAAGGGGTAAAAGATATAGTTGCTTTAGACAGTAAGGGAGCTATATATGAGGGTAGAGATAATCTTAATGAGAGCAAAAAAGAACTTGCTAAAATAACCAACAAAAACAATCAAGCTGGAGATCTGGCCGAAATAATGAAAGGGACAGATGTCTTTATAGGTGTATCAATAGCAAATCTAGTTTCAAAGGATATGGTTAGGTCGATGAATGCAGATCCAATCATCTTTGCCATGGCCAATCCAGTTCCAGAAATAATGCCTGATGACGCCTTTGCAGCAGGGGCTAAAATAGTAGGTACAGGTCGTTCTGATTTTCCAAATCAGGTTAATAATGTGCTTGCCTTTCCTGGGATTTTCAGAGGAGCCCTTGATGTAAGAGCGAGAGAGATTAATAGAGAAATGAAACAGGCAGCAGCATATGCTTTAGCAGATTTGATTGCTGAAGATGAACTTAAAGCTGATTATGTGATTCCAAAACCATTTGATCCGAGGGTTGGTCCCCATGTAGCAGCTGCAGTAGCTCAAGCAGCAATAGATACTAATGCAGCTAGAATCAAATTAACTTATGAAGAAGAACTAGCAAATGCCAAAAAAATAATGGAAAAAAAGTAATTTGAATTACAAAAGCATTAACTAATATATACAGTAGGGAAATTCAAGACTTTTTCCTGCTGTATATATGATTATTTTGTTTGAAGTATTTTGCCTTTATCAATTTCAAAAGAAAGGATTAAATATGAAAACTTTAGCAGAAAAAACGAATGAAATTTTAGAATCTGATTTTGATGTTCATCATATCTTTAAAAGAATTGTTAGTCAAGAGTCTCCATTTACTGAAAATGAAGAAATTATAGAGCTGGTATTTATTAAAAGAAAACATTTAGATGATAGTGATATAAAATCACCGGTGCAAAGGCCTGCTAAAATCCTAGTTGCCACAACTCATGGACTAGTATATGCTGAAGAAGGATTTAAAGAAATAAAGGAAAACTACTATGGCTATAAGATGAAACATATATATTATGATAAAATTAGCAGTTTAGAGTTGGATATCTGCTTGCTCCATGGTGAGTTTAAAGTAGAAACTAATTCTTCGCAAAATCCAGTCATAGAGCTTTCATTTAATACAACTCAATATTATGAAGAGTTCGAAAAATTCATTGATGTTGTAAGACAAAAAAGAATCAAATATAATAGTTAAAATATCTGCCCTTTGTTTATATTTCTAATAGTAATTAAGCTGAATAATACTATTAAAATAATTATAACAGGGGGCTTTTCAACTGATAACTGCTATTTATAATTTGTTCAGCTTAAAAATTTATGGAAAAGTAATGTTAACAGGAGCAGAAAAAATTACGAAAGAAAAGAATAAGGAAGTGTAAAAATGGAAATAAAATATGGTAAAGAAAAGTTTAAACTTGAAATACCAAAAGAAAGAGTTTTAAAAACACTTAAAGCAGCAGAAAAAGATGGCCTTGATAACCCTTTAAAAGCTGTTCAAGCATCACTTGAAGATCCAATTGCCTCTAATTCTCTTTTGGATTTGTTAAATAAAAAAGAAGCTCAAAAAATTGTAGTTATAGTAAATGATGTAACCCGTTATACCCCTTATAAGTATATGCTGCCTCCACTTTTAGAAGTTATAGAGAGGGCAGGAATAAAAAAAGAGCAGGTGACCTTTGTTGTAGCAACTGGAGTACATGATCCTCACTCTAAAAAACAAAACATAGATATATTTGGTGAAGAAATTGATCGAGATTATGAATTCCATCACCATGATTGTGATGCAGAAGTAGTTGAAATAGGTAAATTAAGCACAGGAAATACTTTAAAGATCAATAAAATAGTTGCAGAAGCAGACTTTGTAATAGCCACAGGCGTTATTTTACCACATTATATGGCAGGCTTTTCTGGTGGGAGAAAATCAATTTTACCAGGTGTAGCAGACAGAGATTCAATAGAAAATAACCATGCCAATATGGTAAAAGTAATGGCAGAGGCACCTTCATTAGAAAAAAATCCAATTAATTTAGAGATGTTTGAAGCAGCTGAAATGCTGGGAGTAGATTTTATAATAAATGTGGTAACAAACAGTAATAGGGAGATAGTTAAGGTTGTTTCAGGTGACTTAAAAGAAGCTTGGTCAGCAGGAATTGACATTTCAGCTGAAATGTATCATGTAGAGATAGAAGAAAAAGCAGATGCTGCTGTAGTAAGTTCTGGTGGTTTTCCAAGAGATATTAATGTCTATCAAGCCCAAAAAGCTCTTGATCATGCAGACCATGCAGTAAAAAAGGGCGGAACAATTGTCTGGGTTGCCGAATGTAGTGAAGGCTTAGGAGAAGAACGTTTTGAAAAGTGGATGCAGGAAGCTAAAAAACCGGAAGATAATATTGAGAGAATAAAAAAGAAATTTTTAATTGGGGGCCATAAGGCTTACGCAATTTCCAAAGTAGTCAAAGATAAAGATGTTATATTGATTTCTTCTTTAAGCAAAGAAAAAACAGAAGCAATGTTTTTGCAAAAACTTGCTAGTTTAGAAGAAGCTGTTAAATATCTTGAAGAAAAATATAGTGGAGATTATACAACTTATATAATGCCTCAGGGTAGTTTAACTGTCCCAACTGAAATATAGTAAATCTTAAATTTTAAATCTTAAAAAAAAGAGGGAAATAAATGAATTTAAAAGAAGAAGCTTTAAAATTACACAAATTGAATAAGGGTAAACTGATGGTGCAAACAAAAGTAGCAGTCAATAATGAAGATGATCTTTCTTTAGCCTATTCACCTGGAGTAGCAGAGCCATGTTTGGAGATAGCAAGAGAGCCAAATAAGATTTATGATTATACAAACAAATCAAATTTTGTTGCAGTTGTAAGTAATGGTAGTGCTGTATTAGGATTAGGGAATATAGGAGCTGCTGCTTCTTTACCTGTAATGGAAGGAAAAGCTGTTTTATTTAAAGAATTTGCTGATGTTGATGCATTTCCAATCTGTTTAAATGAACCTGATCCTGATAAATTAATATCATATGTAAAAAAAATGGCTCCTGTGTTTGGAGGTATAAATTTAGAAGATATTAAATCACCAGAATGCTTTTATATTGAAGAGAGATTGAAAGAAGAACTAGATATTCCAGTTTTTCATGATGATCAGCATGGAACAGCCATAATTACATTGGCAGCTTTAATAAATTCCCTAATAATATTAAATAAAAATATCGAGGATATTAAAGTAATAGTAAATGGAGCAGGTGCTGCAGGGGCAAGTATAATTAAATTACTGAACTCAGAAGGAGTTGGAGAGATTATAGCTCTTGATATTAAAGGATCTATATATGAAGGCAGAAAAGATCTTGATAAAAACACAAAAGAAATTGCTAAAATAACAAATAAAGCAAACAAAAAAGGAGATCTTGCCGAGTTAATCGAAGGTGCTGATGTGTTTATTGGAGTCTCAGCAGCTAATCTGCTTTACAAAGAAATGGTTCGATCTATGGCAGCTGATCCAATCATTTTTGCAATGGCAAATCCAGATCCTGAAATATGGCCAGAAGATGCTCTAGAAGCCGGAGCCAAAATTATTGGTACAGGAAGATCAGATTATCCCAACCAGGTAAATAATGTTCTGGCATTTCCCGGGTTGTTCAGGGGAGCTCTTGATGTGAGGGCAAAAGAAATAAATGAAGAAATGAAAAAAGCAGCAGCTTATGCAATTGCAAATTTAATTGATGATTGTGATTTAAAAACAGATTATGTAATTCCAAAACCATTTGATCCTAGAGTTGGTCCCTATGTTGCCGCTGCTGTAGCACAGGCTGCTGTCAAAACAGGGGTAGCAAGGATTGAAATTGACTATAAAACTGAACTTGAAAAAGCACAAAGGCTGATGAAAAAAGCTAATCAAAAGTAATTTTTAAATAGCAGAATTTTTTTCAACAAACGGAGGGTTATTATTGGAAAAATTTATATATAATTTTGCAGAAGGCAAAACAGAAATGAAAGCACTATTGGGTGGTAAAGGAGCAAATTTGGCAGAAATGAACAGGATTGGGCTACCTGTTCCTCCAGGATTTACAATTACAACTGAAGCTTGTATTAGATATCTGGAAATGGAGCAAAGGCTAGATGAAAAACTTAAAGAAAGTATTTTTGAGTATTTAAAAGAAATTGAGAAGAAAAACGGCAAAAAATTTGGTGATGTAAATGATCCCTTACTGCTTTCGGTAAGGTCAGGTGCAGTCACCTCAATGCCGGGAATGATGGATACTATTTTAAACCTCGGCTTAAATGATAAAAGTGTTAAAGGATTAGCTAAAAAAGCATCAAATCCAAGGTTTGCCTATGACAGTTATAGAAGACTTATTCAGATGTTTGCTAATGTTGTTTTAGATATACCGGGTTATGAATTTGATAATCTATTGGAAAAGAAAAAAGAAAAAAATGATTATACTAATGATACCGAATTAAGTGTTGATGATTTAAAAGATATAATTGAAGAATATAAAAGATTAATTAAAAAACGAGCGAAGATAGAGTTTCCTCAAAAGCCGGAAGAACAGCTTTTAATGGCTGTCAAAGCTGTTTTTAGTTCCTGGAATAATCCGAGGGCCAAATCGTACCGTAATATTAATGATATCCCCCATGATTTAGGTACAGCAGTAACTGTGCAGACAATGGTTTTCGGTAATATAGGTGAAAATTCCGGAACAGGGGTTGCATTTACCAGAAACCCGGCAACCGGAGAAAACAAAGTTTTTGGCGAATTCTTACTTAATGCCCAGGGAGAAGATGTAGTTGCTGGGATACGAACTCCTAAAGATATAGGTGAATTAAAAACATTGATGCCCGAGGTATATGATGAGTTAATGGAGATTACCAAAACACTGGAAAAACATTATAAAGATATGCAGGATATAGAGTTTACAATTCAAGAGGGTAATCTATACTTATTACAAACTAGAACAGCCAAAAGAACTATTGATGCAGCAGTTAATATAGCAGTTGAGATGGAAAAAGAGGGTTTAATAGATAAAAAGACGGCAATATTGAGAATCGACCCGGAAGATATAAGTCAGATGCTGCATCCTAACTTTAAAGAAGCTGAACTTAAAAAAGCAGATCTTCTTGCTGTTGGACTTGCTGCTTCACCTGGTGCTGCCACTGGTAGAATATACTTTAGCTCTGAAGCTGCGGTTCAGGCTGTTATAGATGGTGAAGATGTAATTCTGATCCGCAAAGAAACTTCACCTGAGGATATTGAAGGCATGGCAAAAACTAATGGAGTATTAACCTCAAGAGGTGGTATGACTTCACATGCAGCTGTTGTAGCAAGAGGTATGGGTAAATGTTGTGTTGCAGGAGTAGGAGATATTAGAGTAGATGAATCTGCAAAAAAATTCTATGTTAATGATAGGGTATTTAAAGAAGGAGATTATATTTCACTTAATGGTAGTTTAGGAGAAGTGTATGCTGGTGTTATTGAAACCACAGATGCTCAATTAAGTGAAAACTTTAAACTGCTTATGAAATGGTCTGATCAGTACAGAAAACTTGGTGTTTATACTAATGCGGATAATCAAAAAGATACTGTTGTAGCTCTTAATTTTGGAGCAGAAGGTGTTGGCTTATGTAGAACTGAGCATATGTTTTTTGATAGTTCTAGAATTAATTCTGTCCGGGAGATGATAGTTGCAAATACCAAGAAAAAACGCCAAAAAGCTCTAGA
Source organism: Halanaerobium polyolivorans (assembly GCF_020711195.1). Taxonomy (GTDB): domain Bacteria; phylum Bacillota; class Halanaerobiia; order Halanaerobiales; family Halanaerobiaceae; genus Halanaerobium; species Halanaerobium polyolivorans. Next base: position 7,753 of record NZ_JAJFAT010000018.1, on the reverse strand, counting down.
TAAGTTATTTCCCTATCAAAAAGATGATTTTAAAAAGATATTTAAAGTTATGGAAGCTAAAACCCTAACGATTAGACTCTTAGATCCTCCATTACATGAGTTTTTAACTTTAGAAGAAGCTGAACTTAAATCACTAGCAGCTGAACTTGCAATTTCAACCCAAGAGCTAAAAACAATAACTGAAGAGCTTAAAGAAGTAAATCCCATGTTAGGCCACAGGGGCTGCCGCTTAGGTATCAGCTATCCTGAGATTTATAAGATGCAGGTTAAAGCAATTATTGCTGCTGCTCTAGAGGTCAAAGCAGAAAAGGGTTATGATGTTAAAGCAGATATAATGATTCCATTAGTTGGGAGTGGAGAAGAACTAGCATTATTAAGAAAAGAAGCAGAAGAGGTTGCAGAGGGATTGCTTGAAAGTGCAGCTGTTGAGATAAAATATAGTATTGGTACTATGATAGAAATTCCTAGAGCTGCTTTGCTGGCTGATGAAATTGCTGAACATGCAGATTTTTTCTCATTTGGAACCAATGATTTAACCCAAATGACTTACGGTTTTTCTCGAGATGATGCTAATAAATTTATTAATCAGTATTTAGATAAGGGGATATTAGAAAAAGATCCATTTACAGTTCTTGACCAAAAAGGAGTAGGTAAATTATTAAAAACAGGGGTTGAATTAGGAAGGAAAAGAAAAGAGCAGCTTAAAATCGGTATTTGTGGAGAACATGGAGGAGAGCCAGCTTCAATAGACTTTTGTCACAAATTAGATTTAAATTATGTTTCCTGTTCACCTTATCGAGTTCCGATTGCCCGCCTTGCAGCCGCTCAATCAGCAATAAAAAATGATTAATAAACAAGCCAATTAAAATTATAAATAAGAGAGGTGAAAGTTATTGAAAATTATTAAATATAAAAAAAATAAGGAAATAAAGCATGGGATCTTAAAAGAGAATGATATTTATTCAATTGAAGGGGATATATTTAAAGATTTTGAGCTCGGAGAAAAAACGGCTAAATTAAAGGAAGTAGAACTTAAAGCTCCAATAGATCCTCCAAATATTATTGCAATAGGTCTTAATTACCGCAAACACGCTGAAGAAAGCGGCTTAAGAATTCCTGATAAGCCAATTATCTTTTTAAAAGCCACCAATAGTTTAACTGGAACAGGTTCAGAAATTATATTACCTAAATTAGCTGCAGATGAGGTGGATTATGAGGCAGAATTAGCAGTTGTAATTTCTAAAGAGGCAAAGAATATAGAAGCAGTAAACAGTGAAGATTATATTTTAGGTTATAGTTGTGCTAATGATGTTAGTGCAAGAGACTGCCAAATTAGAAAGGATAAGCAGTGGGCAAGAGCAAAATCATTTGATACTTTTTGTCCTTTAGGACCGGTAATTGAAACAGAATTAGACCCTGACAAATGCAGTATAAAATCAATTTTAAATGGGAAAGTTATGCAGGATTCAAATACTTCTGATATGATTTTTTCTGTAGAATGGTTAATTAGCTATTTATCACATAATATGACTCTAAAACCTGGAACAGTTATTTTAACAGGCACACCAGAAGGAGTAGGCTTTGCCAGAAAAGCCCCAATTTATTTAAAAGATGGAGATGAAATTGAAATCCAAATAGAGGGTATTGGTAGTTTAAAAAACAAGGTAATCAAAGAAAAATAAAGTAGAGTACTTAAATCAGGTAATAGGTCTTATTCCTATTACCTCTTTTTTTTATTAACTTATTCAGCTTATTATAGCTCAAGTTAATAAGCTTTTTAGAATATTGATATAAAGGAATTTTGCTTAATTTATAGAATATGTATATAACTGTAGATTTAATAAAAATATTCATTGTTTTATTGAAAATAAATTTTAAATAAATTTTAACACATCTAATTTAAAGGAGGAAAAAAATGAGTAAAAATTTGATCGATGTTTTGATTGAAATTCCTAAAGGTAGTAATAATAAGTATGAGTATGACAAAGAAAAAGGAGCTTTTAGACTTGATAGAGTAATGTTTTCTCCGGTTTATTATCCGGCTGATTATGGATTTATTGAGAACACACTTGCAGATGATGGTGATGCATTAGATGCAATGGTCTTAACTACTTTCCCAACATTTCCAGGTTGTATAATTACTGCTAAGGTTATAGGGATGTTTATAATGGAAGATGAAAAAGGTATGGATGAAAAAATCATGACAGTTTCTGAATATGATCCCAGATATGAGAATGTAAACAGTCTTTATGATTTAGAAGAACATATTTTAAAAGAATATAAACATTTCTTTTCTGTATATAAAGATCTAGAGGAAAAAAAGGTTGATATTCATGGTTGGGCAGGTATAGAGGATGCACTTGAAGTAATAGAGGCAGCTAAAAAGGCATATGATAATTAAAATAAATTTCATATTTGTAAATGTTGAACTTAACTTAAGCAAAAAAATGTGTTAAAATGTACTTTAGCATAATCAGAAGTCTATATTTTTAAATAAATGGAGGTTTTTAAAATGACAAAAGTAATTAAAAAAGCAGAAAAACTTGGAGATGCACTTGTAGATTCAGAACAGTTTCAAGAAATGGTTCAGGCTGAAAATACTTTAGATGCAGATAAAGAAGCATCAAAATTGGTAGAAAAGGTAGAAAGACTACAGCATCAAATTGATGCAGATAGAGCTAATGATGAGCTTAAAAAAGAAATGGCTGAACTGCAGAAAAAAATCTGGAGTACTCCTAAAACCAAACAATATTTACAAAAACAGCAGAAGTTTAGTAAATTAATGAAAAAAGTTAATGATGTACTTATGAATGCTATGCAGCCTGATCATGCTCAGTCAGGTCATGATCATTCTGGACATGGACATGCTCATAATCACGATCATGGTGATCATGGTTGTTGTTCTGGTGGTGGAGGTTGCTGTTAATCAGCAAAATTCAAAAATAAGATATTAGGAATTAAGACCTGATAAGGTCCCCTTAGTTTAGACAGATTAAAATATAATCTGTTCTATAAGAAAGGGGATTTTTTATTTTAGAGGAAATTATATTTTTATCAATATTGCTTTGCCCAAGCAGAAGAGAATTTTATTTTGCAATTCAGATGTCGATAAATAAATTATTATTAGATTTTCTCTCTAATTATTGTTATAATAATTATATAATTTATCCAATTTTTATATTTTTCTATCAATTAAATATATTTATAGGGAGGACTATCTTGAATGGAAAATCAATCCGCTGTAAAAAATTGGGAGCTTTTAATAAGTTATTTGCCTTTTATGGTAATTTTATTAGATGAAAATAAAATTATAAGCAATATAAATAAAGAAGCTCAAAGTTTTTTTAAGAAAATTTTCGATTTCAATACTTCAGATCTTCTGCTTGATCTATCTTTAGCAGAGTTTTTCTTGAAATTAAAAAGCTACAGCACTTTTAGAAAGCAAGATTTTAAAGCTTTTTATTCTGAGCTTGAAAAAGTAGTTAATAAAGAAAAAGAGCTCTTTACTTCAGAGATTATGTTAGATGCAGCTGAGAAAAAAATATATTTAAAGCTAAAAATAAAATCTTTTGCTGAAGGCAGTATAATTACCTTTGAAGATATTAGTGAAAGAAAAGAAGCAGAAATATCGTTAAAAAAAGAAATAAAAAATAAGATGCTTGCTAAAATAAAAGAGAATGAATCCTCAGAGGAATATGAACATAAGATTATAAACAATAATGGTGAGCTTCGATATCATAAATGGAAAGATTATTCACTTTTAAGTGATAATTCTCAAAAGAGAATTTATCAATCGGTTGGTCGAGATATAACTGAAAAGAAGTTGGAAACTAAATTTGCTGAAGCATTGTTTGAAAACAGCTCTTCTGCAATTGCAATGCTTGATAATAATCATCAGATAATGAAAGTTAATAATACTTTTGAAAATAAATTTGGCTTTAAATCTGAAAAAATATTGGGGATTAATTTAGATGATCTGCTGGAAAAAAACAAAGCTGGTATTTCTGATAGAAGCTTATCCAAAAATGTACTCAAGGGAGAAAAGGTAGTCTCAAAAGGGATAAGATATGATAGTGCTGGTAAAGCAAGAAGCTTTTTAATCAAAGGTATACCAATTATAATAGAAGCTGATATCAAAGGTGTTTATGTTATTTATGATGATATAACTGAACCGGAAAAAACTAGAGAAGAACTAGAAAACACAAAAAAAGAATTAGAAAATATTTTAGAGAGTATTGAAGATGGAATTAGTGTTTTGAATCCTGATCTAACTATAAATTATACCAACCCCAAAATGCAGGAGTGGTTTGCTGAAAACAGACCTTTAAAAGGCAAAAAATGTTATGAAGTTTATCATAACAGTGATCAGCCTTGTAAAAAATGTCCCACTATTAGAAGTTTAGAAAGTGGAAATGTAGAAAGTGAAATAGTTAGAGGTCTTAATGGTTCAGGACAAAAATATTTAGAACTATTTACATATCCCATTTTAAATAATGATAATGGTGAGATTGAAGGTGTAGTCGAATTTGTTAGAGATATTACAGAAAAAAAACAATTAGAAAACAAACTTAAAATTAAGGAAGAACAATACAGAAAAATATTTCACGAGTCACCAATAGGGATGATGCTCGAGGACTCAGAAGGTAATATTCTAGAAGTAAATGATAGTCTTTGTGAGGTAACAGGTTATAAAAAAGAAGAATTAATAAACAGTAGTATTTTTGATAAATTAGTACCTCCAGCTCAGCATCAAATTGCTAGAAAAAATATTAAAAAAATACTTAACAATGAAGATTTCGAATTTATTACAGCAAACGAGAAACCAAATGGAGAAAAATATCATCTTAAACTTAAGGAAACGAAAATCACCTTGGCTGATAAAGGTGAAGGTATTTTGTCAATGCAGTTGGATATAACAGACAGCATCAAAAAAGAAAAGAGATTAAAATATTTAAGCTATCATGATGATCTAACCGGTTTATATAATCGCAATTTTTTTGAAGAAGAACTACAGAGGCTGGATACAAAAAGGCAGCTGCCTTTAGCTTTGATTTTGGTCGATGCTAATGGTTTGAAATTGATCAATGATACCTATGGTCATTCTTCAGGAGATCAATTTTTAATTAAAATTGCAGAGGTTTTGAATTCTGTAATGCGAGAAGAAGATATAATAGCCAGGCTGGGTGGAGATGAATTTGTTGCTATTTTACCTAAAACCGAGCAAAAAGAAGCCCAAAAAATAGTTAATAGAATTTTGAGTAAAAGTAGAGAAAAATACATAGAAGATATTAATTTATCGATTGGTATAGGAGCAGCAGTAAAGACAGATCATAGGCAAAACATCTATGATATTCTCAACCAGGCTGATAAAAAGATGTATCAGGATAAATTGACCAATGGAAGAAGTGAAAAAAATAAATTAATTCAAAACCTTTTAGAAACCCTTGGTGCAAAAAGTAATGAAAGTAAAGAACATGCTGAAAGAATGTCCGAATTAGCTCTGCAGTTAGGTGAAGCATTGAATTTAAATAATGAGGATTTGAAGAATCTGATTTTGCTGGCAACAATCCATGATATAGGTAAAGTAACAATTCCGGAAAAAACATTGAAAAAAACTGAAGCACTAAATAGAAGAGAATGGCAAGAAATTAAAACCCATCCCGAAAAAGGTTATAGAATAGCTCAGGCTACTGATGAATTTTCTGTGATCGCAAAATTAATTCTTCACCATCATGAAAGATGGGATGGTAGTGGTTATCCGGCTGGTCTACAAGCTAAAGAAATACCTCTTTTAGCAAGGATAATTGCTATTATTGATGCCTATGATGTAATGACAAATGATAGAAGCTATCGTAAAGCAATAAGTAAAGAAGAGGCTTTCGCAGAAATAGAAAGATGTTCAGGAACTCAATTTGATCCTGAATTAAGCAGAGTCTTTTTGCAGATGATGTCTAAAGAGATTTGAGTTTGACTATCATTAGATAAATAATACTGGCTCTTTGAATAAAAAGTTGACAATTAAAAATATATTATATATAATCATAAATGAACATAAACAAAAACAAACAAACAAACAAAAACTATGAAAGGAAGGTTGATGCTTTTGTTACATCAAAAGTCTGTAGAAGTCAAAAATAGAACAGGTTTACACGCTAGACCTGCAGCTCAGTTAGTTGAAATGGCTGGTAAATATGATTCTAAAATTAATATTGTCCATGAAAATAAAGAGGTTAATGCCAAAAGTATTATGGGTGTTATGAGTCTAGGGCTTGTTAGAGGAAGCACATTCACTATTAAAGCCGAAGGTGAAGATGCCAAAGAAGCTGTCAATGAACTTGTTAGCTTTGTTGAAGTTGAACTAATGAAAGAAGATGAGGAGTGATTTGATGCAGGGGATAGGAGCATCACCAGGAATTGCAGTCGGTAAGGTTTTAATTAAAAAAGATCAAGCAACTGAGATAGACTATGATAAGATCAAAGAGGCAGAAGTAGAAGCTGAAATAGAAAAACTGCACAGTGCACTTGAAAAAGCAAAAGAATCATTAAAAGAGTTAAAAGCAAGTACTGCCGAAAAGATGGGGGAAGAAAAGGCAGAAATATTTGGGGCTCATTTAATGATTTTAGAGGATCCAGAAGTTATACCAGCTTTTGAAAATAAAATTAAAGAAGAAAAACTAAATGCAGCAGCAGCGGTTAAAGAAGTAGTAGATCAGTATGCTGCGATGTTTTCTGCAATGGAGGATGAGTACTTAAAAGAAAGAGGAGCAGATATTAAAGATGTAGGGATGAGGATAATCAAGATTCTGCTCGGAGTAGAAGCAATAGCCGAAAAGATGGATGAAGAAGTAATTATCATAGCAGAAGATCTAACCCCTTCAGATACAGCCCAGCTTGATACGGAAAAAGTACTGGCCTTTGTGACCAAAGATGGCTCAAGGACCTCTCATACGGCTATAATGGCTAGAACACTAGGTATACCAGCCGTTGTTGGCCTAGGAGAAGGACTATTAGCAGAGGCAGAAGGTGAAGAAGAAGTAATAGTAGATGGTAACAGCGGCAAGGTATATTTTTCACCTGATAAAGCAACCAAAGCAGAATACAAAACAAAGCTTGAAGAATATGAGGCAGAACAAAAGCGCTTAGAATTTTACCAGGATAAAAAAGCCCAGACCAAAGATGGGATAGATATAGAAGTAGTAGGTAATATGGGTAATTTAAATGATATAGAGCCCATTTTAGAAAAAGGAGGAGAAGGAGTCGGCCTTTTTCGCACCGAATTTTTATATATGGACCGGAGTGAACTACCAACAGAAGAAGAACAATTTGAGGTTTATAAAAAAGCAGCCGAAACAATGGGTGAGAGACCGGTAGTAATTAGAACCTTAGATGTTGGGGGAGACAAAGACTTACCATATTTAGATTTTCCTAAAGAGATGAATCCATTTTTAGGTTATAGAGCGATCAGGATCTGTTTAGAAAGAGATGATATCTTCAAACCACAGCTTAGAGCCTTATTAAGGGCAAGTGCTTATGGTAATCTCAAGATAATGTTTCCGATGATAGCCACAATGGATGAGTTATTAGCAGCAAAGCAAAAGATAGCAGAAGTCAAAGCAGAGTTAGACAGTGAAGGCAAAAGCTATAATGAAGATATAGAGATAGGGATGATGATAGAAATACCGGCAGCAGTGATGACAGCAGATCAGCTGGCAAAAGAGGTAGACTTTTTCAGTATAGGGACAAATGATTTAAT
>NZ_JAJFAT010000017.1 GCF_020711195.1 Halanaerobium polyolivorans | reverse complement strand
TTCCTCCAATTTAGTTTGGTATTATCTTATTATATCATGTCCGAGAAAAAACTGTTTAATTAATTATACCCGATCCATGAGTTATCAAATCTAATTCAATTATGTAATAATATTTATGGTGAGGATAACTTTGTTAATAGCATTGTTTGGAAGAAAACAAATAGTCCTAAGTCTCAAGCATCTAATTTAGGTAATCAACATGAATTTGTTTTAGTTTATGCTAAAAATATAGAAAATATTAATTTTAATAAAAATATTGGTGTTATTGGTGAAGATTATAAAAAAGCATTTAGACATAACGATAATGATGGTAGAGGTCCATATCAAACTGTAGCTTTAATTGCAGGTGGGGCACAAAGATCGGAAAACAGAAGTCAATTTGAATTTAAAGGAGTAACGGAACAATGGCTTTATAAAAAAGAACAATTAGAAAAATGGTGGGATGAAAATAAAATATATGAAACTAATAATGGTAATTATAGACTAAAAAAATATTTGAAAAATGTAGAAGGGAAGTTAATATCAGATATATGGATCGATAATGAAATAAAACCTTTACAGGGAGGTACTTCTGAGTATTTAGGGTTTGACACTCAGAAACCAAGGTCTCTTATTAAAAGGATAATTAAATTAATAGATAAAAAAGATATAACTATATTAGATTTTTTTGCTGGATCAGGGACTACAATTGATGCAACAATTTCTCAAAATAAAGAAGATGGTGGTAATCGAAAATATTTAGCTGTTGAGATGGGGAATCATTTTGAGAGTATTATGATTCCAAGAATTAAAAAGAAATTAAGTAATTCTTTATTTAAATATCAAAAATTAGAACAGTATGAAGACACTCTAGAAAATATAAAGTTTGAGTCTAATAATCTAAGATTAATCAATGATTATGATGATTATATAATTAAATACATGCTTGATTATGAAACTAAGTCATCAGTCCTGAATATTGATAAATTTGATGACCCCTTTAACTATAAAATAACTATAACAGAAAATAAGGAAAAGATTGATAAAAAAGTAAATTTAATGGAAACTTTCAATTATTTAATTGGACTCAAAGTGAAAACATTTGATGTATATAATCAATTTAATAGAAAATATAAAGTTATAAGTGGGAAGAAAGATGATGAAAGTGTATTAGTTATCTGGAGAAAAACTATTGATTTAGATTTAAGGGCAGATAAAGAATTTATTGAAAACGAACTAAATATTGATGATTATAAAAAAGTTTATATTAATGGAGATAACTATGTAGAAAATTCTTTACTAATAGAGGAAAGCTTTAGGAAGTTGATGCTTAATGATTAAAGGATTGGTGAGATAATGCAATTACAAGACAGAGAAATTCTAAACAAATATCTTTTGTCATTATTTGGAGTTGAAGAATTTATAAGTAATGAGGGTAACTTTAAAACATTGAGGCAAGCTGCACAACCAGATTTAATAGATGATGGTTTTGATGAAGAAGGAAAAAGTTATATACTTCAAAATTTATTGATGGTTAATTTTGAAATTGAAGATGAATTATTTAATAAATTAGAAACTTATGATAGCAATATTAAAGAATATGTCGAGCATATTAGTGAAAATAGAGAAAACCTGATAGACTTAAAATATTTTCAGTATTTTGCTGTTTTATTCACTGAAATATTTTTGGATAGATATTTTAACAGTAAAGAAAAATTACTAATTGATATAAACAAATTTGTAGATAAAGAAAATAAAAAAATAAAAAAAGACAAAAGAAAATATTCATATTTTGAAGAAGACGATTTAAATAAATTAGCATATTATATGGCTACTGGTTCAGGAAAGACTCTTATAATGCATATAAATTTTCTTCAGTTTTTAAAGTATAATAAAACTAAATTAGATAATATTATACTCATCACTCCAAATGAGAGATTAACTAAACAACATATAGAGGAATTTAAAGTAAGTAACATTGATGTTGATCATCTAAATAATATGGGTGGAGGATTAATTGGAGATAAAGATATTTATGTAATAGAAATACAAAAATTAAAAGAAAATAAAACTGGTGAAGGTGAAAGTGTAGAAATAAGTACTCTGGAAGGTAATAATTTAGTATTTGTTGATGAAGGACATAAAGGAATGCAGGGGGTAGAATGGAAATCTAACAGAGAAGCATTGGCTAGAGATGGCTTTTTGTTTGAATATAGTGCTACTTTTGGCCAGGCTATTGATGATAAAATAGATAGATCAGAAAAGATTAAAAATGAATATCCCAGATATAATGAAAAAGTTGAGCTTTTAGGGCTTGATAAAGAAATTAAAGAAGAAATATTTAATATAAATAAAAATAATACTTATATAAACATGTCAAAATATCAGCTAGATAAAAAGTTAGATAGTATGGAAATATCTGATTATAAGAAAAGTCAGATCAAGGAGTTCCATGTAAATTTATTAGAAGAGTATTCTAAAGCTGTTATTTTTGATTATTCATATAGATATTTTTATCATGATGGTTATGGTAAAGATTATAATATTTTAAATTTAAAAGATTCGCAGCTTAAAGAATATAACTTTAGATATATGCTGGCAAACTTATTATCATTTTATGAGCAGAAGAAATATTATATTGAAAACAAAAAAACAATCAAAAAATATAATTTAGAAAATCCACTGTTAGTTTTTGTTGGTGATACTGTATTAGCTCCAAGTGGAAGTATGGCCAATATTGATAAAAGAAGTGTTAGTGATATAGAATTTGTTATTGAATTTATTAAAAATCTAGTTGATAACAAAGAAGAGATAATAGCCAATATAAATAATATTTTAAATAAGAAAAGTGGATTTGAAGATGAAAATGATAGAGATATTTTTGATGATAAGTTTAGATATTTGAAATCAAAAAATACTGATGTAAGAAAAATTTATAATGAAATCTTAGAATTAATTTTTAATACATCTAGTATAACTGGAGAATTAGAAATATATAATATTCAGGGCGGAGATGGTGAGATTGGTCTAAAATTAAAGGGGTCAAAAGATTATTTTGGATTGATCAATATTGGTAACTCATCTAAATTAATTGATAAATTTGAAGATAATAATTACAGAGTAAAAGAAGATGAGTTTTCTGATTCTCTTTTTACTGACTTAAATGAATCTACTTCAAAAGTAAATTTATTGATTGGGTCAAAGAAATTTACTGAAGGCTGGAATAGTTATCGTGTTTCAAATATTGGAATTCTTAATCTTGGTCGTAGCAGAGGATCACAAATAATCCAGTTATTTGGCCGAGGAGTCCGTATAAAAGGATTAAATGGTTCATTAAAGAGAAGTGAAGCTTTTAATGATGTATTTCATCCTGATTATATTAATCTTCTAGAAACGCTTAATATATTTGGTATAAGAGCTGATTATATGGAGGAGTTTAAAAAATATTTAGAAGAAGAAGGAATAGAGGATAAAGACGATAAAGAGATTGTTCTTCCTATTAAAGAAAATAATGAGTTTTTAAATAAAAAACTTTATACGATAAAGGTAAAAAAAGATGCTAATTTTGTTGAAGAAGAATTAATTGAATTAGAGATAAATAATAATATCTCTATAGAAGTGGATCTAAGACCTAAAACTGAAATAGTTTCAAGTTTAGATTCAGATATTGATTTTAAAGAAAAAAGTCAATATGATTATTACTATTTCAATCAAGAACAGTTAGATTTAATGGATTGGGATGAAATTTATTTAGATTTAATTAGACATAAGAAAAAGAAAAATTATAAGAATCTATTAATAAAAAAAGAAAAACTAAAAGAGATTTTAGATAGTAAAAATTATAAAGTTCATTGTGAAGAAGACACTTTAAAAATGAATAAGTTTGCTGACTTAGAAGAATTACAAGATATAGTCGAAAAAATATTGAGGAAATATGTTACTAAATTTTATAAAACATCTCATAAGCACTATCAAGATGAAAAATTAATTTATGAAACACTAACCAAAGAAGATTCTAATTTTCAAGATTATGTGGTAAAAATAGACAGAAAAAATTACAATTTAATAGATGAAATTGAAGATTTAATTCAAAAAGAAAAAGAAATTTTTTATTCAACTGACTTAAATAATAATAACCAATTTAATAATATTTATTTTGATAGACATCTTTTCCAGCCGTTATTATGTAAAAGTGGTGAAATCAAAACCACACCACAAGGTTTAGAAGAAAGTGAGGAAGTATTTATAAATCTTCTAAAAGAATATTTGGAGAGTGATGGAGCAAGAGATATCATAGAAAACAAAGAAATATTTTTATTAAGAAATCTAACTAGAAGCAAAGGTGTTTGCTTTATGGATGATGTTGATAGGTATTATCCAGACTTTATGCTTTGGATAAAAGATAATCAAAAACAGTATTTAAGTTTCATTGATCCTAAAGGGATTCATAATTTAGGTGAGATAAGAGAGCATCCTAAAGTACAATTAGCAAAAACCATAAAAGAACAAGAAACTAAAATTGCAGCTAATTCGATTACTGAAGATGATATAATTTTAAATTCATATATTATGGCCTACAGTGAATTTGAGAGTTCAAATAAACATTATAATCTCACTAGAGAAGAATTTAATGCTTTAAATATATTCTTTATAGATAACCAATCATTAAATAAATATAATTCCAGACCTATTGATAAATTATTTAGATCAATACTAGAAGTAAATTAATTTCAGGGAGGAATAAAACCATGAATGATATTTATAATTTACTAGATTTTAAACCAAATAAGGAGCAGCAAAAAGCAATTGAGACTACAGAAGGACCTTTATTAATGATTGCAGGTCCTGGTTCAGGAAAAACTCAAAGTTTGATTTTAAGAACTGTAAATTTATTAGCTAATAAAAAGGTACCAGCCAAAGATATTTTAGTATGTACTTTTACAGAAAAAGCTGCTCTTCAACTAAAAACTAGAATAGCTAATATGATTGATAATTTGGATTATAAAATTGATACTAGTGATATAATGATTAATACCATTCATGGTTTTTGCAATGAGATTTTAAGAGAATTTACAGATGTTCATCCACATTTGGATAGAGGATTCGAAGTTTTAGATGAAGTAATGCAGAAGTTTTTCATTAATGATAACTTTAAAAAAATATTGAGAGATTCAACTGATGAATCAAGAAGAAAAAAATATCTTAATAAGTGGAAATATAAATGGAGAACTATAGAAGGATTAATTAAATATTTCAATAAATTGACCCAAGAGTTAATATCGCCTGAAGAGTTAGTATTTAGTGGTGATAAATTTTTTGAAGAATTGGGTTATGCGTATCAAAATTATCGAGATTTACTATCTGAAAAAAATTATGTTGATTTTGCTTTTTTACAATATTATCTCAATGATTTATTGGAAAATAAAAAAACAGAGGAAGAATTAAAAAATAGATTTAAATATATAATGGTAGATGAATTTCAAGATACTAATTATATACAAGAAAAAATAATCTATAAATTGATTGAGAAAACCAACAATATTTGTGTTGTTGGTGATGAAGATCAGTCATTATATAGATTTAGAGGTGCTACTGTTAGAAATTTATTAGAATTCCCTAAACATTTTCCAGAAGCTGAAAAAGTTAATTTAACTATAAATTATCGTTCACACCAACAAATTATAGATATTTATAATCGTTTTATGAAATCACTTAAATGGGGTAATGCAAGGTTTAATAAAACAATAAAGCCCTGCAGACAAAATAGGATGCCCTTGTATAATAGTGTATTTAAAATTGACGAGTTTGATAAAGAAAGACAAGCAAAAAAAGTAGCTAATTTTATAGAAGATTTAAAAACAAGAGAAGTTATCAATGATTATAGTGAAGTTGCAATTTTAATTGATTCAGTTAAAGGTAAATACTCTGATTCTTTTATAAATGCACTAGGCAATAAAGGAATAAGAAGTAATTGTCCTAGAGCTAAAAACTATTTCAATTACGAGGAAATAAGATATATCTTGGCTTCATTTATTTATATATTTAAATTTGATAAAGAAACTGTTTCATATGCAAATGATTGGAGATTATATTTAGAAGAAATAAAAGCTGAACTTACTGAATTACTAAAAAAAGATAAATATTCAAACTTTTCAAATTGGCTTGAACAAAAGAAAGCATATTACAAAGAAATTGTTGAGAAGAAAGAAACAACAGATGAAAATTTATTAGATTTAATGTACCAGATGTTTGAGTTTGAACCATTTAAAAGATATTTAGATGATAATAGTTTATCTAAATACAATTTAGGAATAATGTCAGATTTACTAGCTAAATTCAATAAATTTTACTTAAAAGAATCACAAATCATTACTTTTAGGAATGCTGAATATATACCACAAAGATTATTTCAGAGTTTCTTTTATGTACTTCATCGTACAGGATTAAATGAATATGAAGATCGGGAAAAGATATTAATAAAAAATCATGTTTCAATAATGACAATCCATCAAGCAAAGGGATTAGAATTCCCTGTAGTTATTGTTAGTAACTTGGGTAAAAGGACTATGCAAAGTGGTAAGCTTGACAAAAAGTTAAAAGAATTTAAACACAGAGATAGTTTTGAAGCTGAACATAAAATCAACGATTTTGACTATATGAGAAAATATTATGTGGCTTTTTCAAGAGCAGAAAACTTTTTAGTTTTAAGCAAATATAGAAAGAATGCTAATCCGAAGGTGCGGCCAGTATATAATATGGTGAAAAATTTAGAGGAAATAGAAAAAAATGATTGGAATCAAGTAAAAATACATGCAAAAGAAAACAGCAAGCTGAAGAAGCAATATAGTTTAACTACTGATGTATTAGTATATGATACATGCCCCAGGCAGTATAATTTTTATAAAGAATCTGGTTTTACTTCAAGTCGTAGAGGTGGAGCTTTATTTGGTAGTTTAGTGCATGAAACAATTGAAGATGTAAACAAATATTATCTTAAAGATAATAGTGAAGAACTCAGTGATGATAAGGTTCAAGGTTGGTTTGAAAATAATTATGATAATTTAAGAGAACATATGCAGCAAAGCTTAGCTCCTAATATAAAAAAAGAAGCATTAAATCAAATTATTAGATATTATAAAAATAATCAAGACTTAATAGGGAAAATTAGTGAGTCTGAATTGAATATTAGTATAGAAAAACCAGATTATTTTATAAGTGGTAAAATAGATATAATTATTGATGATGATGGGAAATATAAACTGGTTGATCTTAAAGCAACTAAACCAGAGGAATCTGAAGAGAAGTTAGAACAATATAGGCTGCAGCTTGCAACTTATGCTAATTTATTAAAAGACAAACATGGAATCGATATTGAAAATGCAATGATATATTATACTGGAGCTAAAAATCAGAAAGAAGCAAAAATGAATATTTCAATAGAGGATAAAGATTTTCAAAAAGCTAATGATAAATTTGATAATATAGTTCGGAAAATAAAAAATGAAGAGTTTATTCTTAAAAATTTACCACCAAAGAAAATTTGCAGCGAATGTGATTTCAGATTTTTTTGTAATCAATATTAATATCAAAATATATTTGTTATATGATAATTACTCCAAGTAATTTTGGGATACTGTAGGTTCTATTATTCCTGATCTGCAGGATAAAAGGGAATGGCTTAAGATTAATGGTAGAAGGCTTGAGTTTTAGTTTTTCAATCGGGTTGTTTAATGTATGAAATTTAGTGAGTATTTTAATGTACAGTTTTTTTAAAACTATTTTCATAGAAAAGGAGTGTTTTAAAATGCAAATTGATGCTCATTATTATGCAGTTTTAGCATTAAGTAGATTTATTGGTTTTAGAAAGGATATCGCTCACAAGATATCTTACGCGTCGCAATTTGTTGATGATGCTCGAGTTAATTTAGTTACTCTATCTGATCATAATGATCCTTCGCTATTAAAGAAATTAAGCGAGACTCCACCTCTTTTTAACGCAGCTACTGCTCATAGTTATTTTGAAGTTAATACTTTAAGTTATGCTGCAATGGTCAATAATACTGCAGCGTTTCATTTTGTTCCAGGTTGTGAAGGAGAAAGCTTTGTTAAAAAGATGCGTTGTAAAAAAGAATCCCCAATTATTCTTGATATTTTAAAAGAAGCAAAAAATGATGATGACCCTGTTAAGTTTGGCTTAACATTACATGCCTATGCAGATACTTTTACTCATCAAGGATTTTCTGGCATAATAAGTAAAGTCAATGATGTAGATAAAGATAGAGCTTTTAATCAAGTCCATTTAGAATATATATATTTAATAAAGAATCGAATGATAAAAGAATTTTTGATAAAAATAAAAGATGTATTCTCTAAAGAAAAGCAAGATAAATTCATTCCTGCCTATGGACATGGACAGGTTTATTCTTATCCTGATATACCATATTTAGAATGGAAATATCGCTTTGATGCATCTGTTGATTTTTCTAAGAAATTTGAAGAAACTAGAATACATAATGTTGATAGATACAAAAAAGCATTTATGAAAATAAAAATTAATTTAGAAGACTTTTTGGAAAACAACCCAAAATTTAAAGATGATAATGTCTCTGGAGAATTTAACTTTGAAGATTTTTTTGAGGTATTATTAAACAAAGATATATTAGAGCAAAGAATAGAAGTCTGGCAGGAATACTTATTAGATGAAAATTTATTATCAGCAGATGATAAAAAAATTATAGAATATGATGAAGATTTATGGTTAAGAGATGCTTTTGAAGATTTTATAAGTCAAGATTATAAAAAAAGGGTAGTTTATGATGCATATTTAGCTGATAATTTTTTTGAAACAGATTGGTATAATTATTATAAAGGGATACATTGGTACAAAAATTTATTTTTTAAATCAGCCCAAAAACATGGTTTAGCTATACCTAATAAATAAATACTTTTGGATAGATGTAAATTAAAATCATGAACGAATATTTAATTCTAAATTTTTTCATTATATATAGTATATATACTATATATAACCTATAGTAATTAAAGTATAATATATTCAATTAAGCTTGTCAAATAAGTAATAACATGGTATAATTTAACCAATACAACCTAAGTATCTATAAGTATATATACTTATAGATACAATAAATGAGGTGAAAAACATGTCTAGAAGTAGATTTGAAACGATGAAGATTATAAAAAAAGAGATAATTAATGAGTTTGATGAAAAATTTAATAGGGGAGATATTGTTTTATTTAAAGACATCAATGATATGCTTAAATATAATAAAATTTTTTCTATCCTACCTAAAGCCACCAGGGTAAAAGACCTGATAAATTTTTTAGCTGAAAATAATATCCTGATTCCCTTCAAACATCAGATATCTAAAAATCAATCAACAACCAAATATGCTTTTAGAGAGATTTATAAATATAAAACACCGCTAAATTTAAGAAAAAACTCATTTTTAAGTCATTATACTACCATGTATCTTCACAACTTAACTGAAAATATACCAAAGAATAGTTACACTAATCAAGAACAATCAAAAAAACCTTCAAATAAGAATTATGATCTGCAGCAGAAAAATATTGATAAAGCATTTTCTAAACCAATGAGGAAAACAAATCACATAGCTTTTTTTGGTGATTTTAAGGCATATATGCTGAATGGAAAGAATACAGAAAGATTAGGAATAACTGAAATAGAAGTTGATGGAGATAATTTAGCAATAACAGATATAGAAAGAACTTTACTTGATATAAGTATCAGGCCTGGCTACGGTGGAGGAGTAGAAGAAATATTAAAAGCATATATTAATGCTAAAGGACAAATATCAATTAATAGACTTTTAGCTTATTTAAGAAAAATGGATTATATTTATCCTTATCATCAGGTTCTGGGGTTTTATTTAGAACGAGCTGGATATAAAGAAAGCCAGTTAAAGCTTTTAGAAAGCATGGATATTGAATATGATTTTTATTTAAATTATAATATGAAAAATCCATCTTTCTCAGAAAGATGGAAATTATACTATCCTCAGCATTTATAAATTTTTAGTTATTAATTCAACTTTATTTAAGACATAATCGAAATAGAAATCATAATTTTTTAGTTGATCTGAATTAAAAACTGTATCAATAACGGCTGTAAAACTGTCTTTATGAAATTCCCTATAATTTTCTAAATTATCCAGTATTGAAAGAGGAACTTTTTTAATTTTAAAAATTTCTTTTAGAGCACTGATGCTTTTTTTAGAAGTTAAGTTTATTTCAGAGAAATTTTCTAAAATAATATAGATATCAAAGAAATCCTGGGCACGGCCTCTTGGTTTGTGAGTTTCGATTATTTCAGTATATTCTTCAGTCTGCTGACAGATTGCTCTTAATTTCTCTAAGACTATCATTAGTGGAGAATAGACATATATGTGGTAATCATCTAAAATTTTGAGTTCTCTTTCCTTAACATATTCATGTCTGCTAATATCTACCGTGAATTTACGCTTAAATTCCCTGTTAAAGGGGATAGCCTGCCTGCTCATATTATTTGTAGTTGTATCATTATCTTCTTTAAGATCCTGCCATTTATCGAGCTCTAGAGCCTTAAAAGATAGTTGGTATCCTCCCCAAAAACCTTCCTTATCTGAATCCATTTCTTGAGGTTTTTTCTCTAACTTAATATCAAAAGCTTTCAGATCATTTTCTTTAAAAGTCCTTTCAAAAGATTTTGCTAAAATACTTTCTACTTCTTCTAATTTAAAATCCAGTCCTTCAAATGAATTTTCCATAGAAATATCAATATCGATAGAAGATCTCTGATTTAAATTATAAATATAATTTAGTGCATTACCACCTTTGAGAGCAAAAAGCTCCATTAAGACATCAGAGGCAGCAAACATTGATATTATGGTCAATCGTCTTATTTTATCAACTTTATCTTGATCGAAGTTTGGCATAATTATATTACTCCTAATTAATTATAGTTTTCTTCTGAGATAATTATATAAAGTTGGGTCTTGAAATAAAAAATAAAAACATATATTACTTCATTAACATTCTTTTTTGCTAATACTGCTCTTAAGAAGGAAAACCCTGAAGTATGTTAAATCCCCTTGTAATAGACAGAATCTGGTTTATTATAAAGGGATTTTTTTATTTAACAAAAACTGTTCAGACCAAATTCAAGCCTTTTTCTCTGAGCATTTTTTGGATTTGAAAGTTGAGCAGTTCAAAAAACATCATTTCATTGACTACAGCTTCAGTTCCTCCAAATTCATCCCCGATATTAATTTTCAAGTCAACACCTTCCAGTTGAACTATTTCTTCTTGACATTCCTTTATTTTTAAGATAGCGATATCAAAGTTGAATCCTTTTGCTTTCTTAATGATCCGAATTAAGCTTTGATCGCAGCTAGTTGAGCAAACAATAATAAGTAGATTGCTATATTTAGAAAGTTTCGATGCTAAAGCACTATTGAAGTTAGAAACACTATGCTCTTTAATCATCTGCAACAGTTTGCTTTTTCGGAGTTCAGACCTCTTTCTTATTCCGTCAATATTATCTAAGCATATTTTTTGGGAATTACAGTAGGAATTCACAAATCCCATGGTATTAAGTCTACGATGTAGAATATATTCTGTCATTTTATTATCATCGTAGATTAAAATATTATCTGCCGCATAAAGATATTCAAAAAAACTTTCAGCAGCAGATTTAAAAACCTCCCATTTTTCCAGGTTTTTTTTGAAAGCTTCATATTGGTTTCCCCAAGATTCAATGTTTTCGCTTGGAAAAGTTAAGTTACTTATATTCTTGGCGATATTTTTTTCAGAATAGCTATCCTTGGGCAGTTCGATATCAAATTCTTCTGTTTTGGCTTGGGCATCTTGGCTTAACTCGTTACTCAAAATTTTTTTAAAATCAGAAAAACCATCGAGATGCAGCTGGTTTTGCACAAATCTAATTAATGTGCTGCTGCTAATAGAAAGATTATCCGCGATATCATCTGCAGTAGAGTTAATAACTTTTTCTGGGTTATTTTTTATATAGGCCGCTATATTTTTTTGGATATCTGTTAGAAGATCTTTGTTAAGGTATGTATTGATGATGTCCATAATGGTGTAATTTTTAGAATAAGCAGAATCCGTTTTTTGAAGAGAAGCTAATTCAGCTTTCAGACGATCCTGAAAATCTTTAAACCCTTCTAGATTAAGTTCATCCACCAACCTAACAACCGTGCTCTGACCAGATTTAGTTTCTTCTGCTAGTTGCTTAATAGTAATAATAGAAGCTGAGTATGGATATTTCAAAATATAATCAGCTATCTTAGTTTGCGTCTTCGTCAATGAACCATTTTCGAGAACATTTTCTATCCTGGCGAAAACACCAGTAGTATTATAATCCGTCATAACGATCCCTCCTGCTAAAAATATATCATAAAATAGCTTATAAAGCAATAAACACACTAAAAAGAATATCAATTGAATTATTTTAAGCAACAAGGCTTGACATTTTTACCATATAATGCTACAATAAACTCATTACGAATCAAATAATCCTTAATTTATTTCAAAAACCAGGAATTAGAATAGTTAAAAATTCTAAAGATGTTTTAAATGAATCAAAAAGAGGTTCATGGTTCAACTACAGCAGAAAAAGCTAAATCACGGTTATAAATAGCAAAATTTAAATAATAAGGGGGATCCTGAGAAGTTAAGCATTGATAAGAGATATGACGAAAGAATAGCAATTTGAGTCAGTTTAATTTAAGAGTGCAAGATTAAGGGTTCATGATTAATACGGTTTAAAAGTATTGTTAATTAAGAGATTAAGAACTGGTTACTAAATTTTTTAAATTATAATTTAGACTGATAATCAGTAGATTACAGAATTACAGTTATAATCTGTATTAGTGATAATCAATTGATTATTTAAATGGTTTAGATGATTTAAATTAAAAGAAGTTACAGAATTACAGGTAAATAGACGGTTTTAGTTTGGTTATTGGATTAAGAAGTATATTTTTTAAGTTACTAACTTCTTTAAAAACTGTAAAACTGTAATTTTAACCAACAACCCAGTAATTTAGGCTTCTTTAAAAAATTAATATTTGGAGGTAATTAAAAAAATGAGTAAAAGTACAGCTATTAAAGGTAAGAGTTTCGACTACAGAAGTAAATTGATTAATGAAATTAAGAGTGTTAAGAAGTTAACGTTTAATCCCAGGGATATAGGCTTAAAAGTATTAAAATACCTGTCTGAAGATAAGGGCATAAAATATAAATATGTAACAAAGAAACAGTTATTTATGAGATATGAGAACGGAGTTTGGAAAGAGGAGTATGTCAAAAAGAAAGGTTGCTATTTAAGGAAGGTAGTAACAGATTTTTTAGCTGATATATCTTACAGGTTCAACCGAAGGAGCAAGGTTAATGAGGTAGTAAGAAATATCATGCATGAAGTAAGCGATGTTAGTAAAAATGATGATGTGTTTGATCCAGCAAATCAACCTAAAAGACTGATAAATTTTAAAAACCTGATATTCGATGCTGTGAATCAAAAAAAGCTACCCCATGACTCTAAACATCATTTGATATATCAGTTACCAGTTGATTATTCAGACAAGGCAGAATGTCCTTTGTGGGAGAAAACTCTTAAGGAATGGATTAATGATGAAGATACAATACTATTTCTTCAAGAGTTTATCGGCTATATGATGACCACTTATAACTGCACCCACAAATTTGTGATATTTTATGGTGGTGGATCTAATGGAAAAAGTGTATTTCTTAATATTGTAGAAAGTTTGTTGGGGGATAGTTATCATAGTATGGGATTAAAGAGATTCACAGAAAGAACTCGATGGACTGCACACGATTTGGTTGGAAAACTTGCAAATATTTGTTCCGATATCGATTATGTAAAATTCAAATATACAGGCCTGATTAAAAAATTGAGTGGTGGAGATTCAGTTGAAGCAGAAATCAAAGGCGGGGAAACATACAATTACGAACCAATCATCAAATTGTTGTTTTCTGCAAACAAGCTACCAGAAGCTAAAAATTTGACCCATGGCTTTTACAGAAGGTTGGAGATAGTCAATTTTCCTAACAAGTTTTCACCTAACATGGAAAATTATGATCCCCAATTAACCAGCAAATTAAAAACTGAATTACCTGGGATAGCAAGATGGGCTATTAATGGCTTGATTAGATTTTTAGAAAATGGGAAGCAATTTACCATTTCTGATACTATGAGAATAGACCTATTGAATTATATGGATCAAAAAAATGTATTCAGTGAGTTTTTAGAAGAATTTGTTGTAGAGACTGATGATCCAGATGATTATATTGTCAGCAGAAACCTATACAATATTTATAAGGATTGGGCAGAGAGAAACAATCTTGATGTGAAAACCATAGGAAAGTTAACCAGCTATATTAAAGACAACAAAATAGGTTTAAGTGAACAAGACAGCAGTAATTATGGTGCTAAAGTTAAAAATATTGATGGTAAATCGAAAAGATGCTATATAGGAATAAAGTTAAAGAAACAGAAATAAGTTTGAAAGCCTCCAGGATAAAATTCTGGAGGCTTCTTGTCGTAATCAGAGATTATGGTTGAAATTAACCTGGAGGTCATTGGTGGGTCAATCTGCCCTGCTTTTAATTATTCAATTTGTTTAAGCATAGCAATTATAAAACTGATTCCGATTAGAACCAGCAATGGAGTGCAGCAAATCAGCAGTTTCATTTTGACTTATTAAGCTTTATTCTATTAATAGAGAGCATATATACAGGTTGTTAAAGCATAAAGGGGGGTTAGTAAAAGTTATGAAGAAAAATAAGATGGGACTTAATATAGATAACGGAGTGTATTACCAATTCAAGGCAGCCTGTAATCTATATAATCTCTCAATTAGCGATGGAGTTGTATATTCCCTGGTTTTATTTCTACTAGAAAACGGACTGCCACTTAATCCAGATAAATTAGATAATAAGCTGCAGAATATGGAAGATGTGTTCTTGCATGTGGAGATCAGCCCCAGGGAAAAACTGTTTCAGAAGCAGAGTAATGTGGTTCAGATGGATAGGTGGGCAGAAAATGTTATTGATATTATTTCGAAGTATAATAGGATTCCCAAAAAAACGGTAACTGAAGAATATGCATGTCATTATATTTCACAGAAGTTGATAAATAAATTTCTTGAAGATAAGTATTCTAACTGGGAAAAGGCTAAGAAAGAAATTAAAGAAAAGATTAATTTAATAAAAAACAAAAATAAGGAGCTGGTTTAAGTGAAAATTAAAAATTATGTTGAATGGTTTAGAAATTTAGAAGAAGGTAAGAAAGAGTACTCTTTGAACTATCTATTAGGAAAAGAAAAAACACATAGAGATTTATCTCATGAAGAAGGCAGTAAACTCTATCACCTGCAGGCGGGAACAAAGAATCTGATTGATCAGGGTTATAGCAAAAGTGAAGTATTAAATAAATTGGTGTCCTACGGTTTAAATGATGAAATAGCTGAGATCATCTATGGTAACGCCGTAGAACACAGATCGATGCTGGCCAATGCTCAATTAATTAATAATATTGACAGCCAATTATTTTCTGATTTTGTTGCTTTTATCATAGATGATTATTTAATGCCTGGTTATTATAATTATATGAATCCTGATTCTTTTAGTGATTTGGATAAATTTAAGACCGTAGAACATGCCGAGAGAATAATGATAGTTGTAAGATATAAAGCACTGGAAGTTCTAAGAAGAGAAATTATTCTGCCAGAGTTATGGGAAGAATTAATTGATCATTTTCAGCTTGAGGAACCAAAAGCAAATATCTTTGTAAACCTGATTGACCAGCATTTAGATGAACTGGAAAAGACATTTATGGTAAGAATGCTTTTGAATATAGAAAGAGAATTAAATAAAAATAATGAGGAGGAAGTTGCGTGAAATCTGTAATAGATGGTAAACTGTATGATACTGAAAAAGCAGAATATATTGCTGGATGGGATAATGGTAAGCTTAACTCTAATCTGGATATGGTAACTGAAAAACTATACCAAACAAAAAAAGGAAACTTTTTTCTCCATAGAGAAGGAGGAGCCCGATCTATTTATGATGGAGAACCCGCTATAAAACTTTTGTATGAGGAAGAAGAAGTCAAAGAGTGGTTGGAGAACAGAAGACAGGCAGAAGCATATATAGAACTCTTTGATCCAGAAGAGGCATAAAATTAATTTATAAAAATATACAAAATTACCATATTTTTCTTGACAAAGGTAAGCGGAAGTGGTATAATATATTTAGAGTTAAAGATTAAGTGTTTTTATATCCACCGCAAAGGGGTTTGAAATCAGTCTAGTTATTAAGATTTCAAAAATATATCCATCATAAAAAGGGTTGAACTAAATTTTAGTTCATTGAAGCTTAAAGTTTAAATTATATATCCATTAATAAGAAGGATTTAACTCAAGAAAAAAGTGTTTAAACTTTAATGTTTTAACTATATATCCACTACAATAAGGATTCAACTAAAATTATTAGTTCAAAATTTAATCTTTAATTAGAAAGCCTCCTGAGTGATTGGGAGGCTCTTTTGCTTTATAAAGACTCAACACCAGGCAGTAGCTCTTCCTCCAGTGATTTTTTGGAGAAGATGCTATTGGTTTTATCTTTAATTTTATCCTTAGCTTTTTCTTCAACTTGATTTTTGGATTTATCAGTTTCTTCCCAACCACGAATATAAGTCTTTTCAAAATCAAAGTATAATTTTACTGATCCCGTCTCGCCATGCCTGTTCTTATCTATGATTAGCTCCATTTGGTCATTATCTTGGAGATTCTTTTTTTAAGCTGATGATTATTCAAAGATGATTACTAAAGTATTTGAAGAAGCAGAAAAGAGAGAAGATGATTGAATTATTATTTTGTAAATCTTATTATTCATGATAAGATGTAACTATAAATAAATATTTTATTCTTATTAAGAGTGGTGGAGGGAACAGACCCTGTGAAACCCAGCAACCCCTATTAAGGAAGGTGCTAATTTCTGCAGCAGTATATGCTGGAAGATAAGAAAAGATGCTAATGAATGACTAATGAGCTCTTCTCTTATATGAGAAGGGTTTTTATTTTTTTAAACTTTAAAATTAGGAGATGATAAAATGTTTTTAGATATAAAAGAAGATATTTTTAATTTAAATGAGGAATATTCAAATTTAAAACTTTATGAGGTTGAAATCAGATTAATTGAAATTGAAAAGAAAATAGTAAGGATATTAAATGAAGAAAATTTATTAATAAAGCCTTTAGTAAAAAATTTTAAAATTTATGTTAAGGAAACTAAAGATGATATATATCAGGAAAGGGAAAAACTAAGAGTGAAATCACTAATTGAACTTAAAAATAAAATTACTGATGTTATTGAAGAACATAAAAGAAGTAAAAATTATCATAGAAACCTTATAAGGTCATTAAAGCAAAAGAATTTAGAGGGTTCAACAAGAAAAGAAAAGTATTCTACTAATTTAAAAATAACTTTATTAGAAGAAGGATATTCAGAAGAGGAGATAGAAGGATTTTTCAGAAGAAGTTAGTGCTAATATAGATATTTAATTAATTATAAAAAGATATTTAATAATTAAAAACTTGTGAAACCTCCAGGATAATAATTTGGAGGCTCTTATCGTCAAAAGTTTTTTTCTCTTTGGGATTTATACATACTTTTTATTTTAAATGGCTGTTTATGTATTATATTAAGTATTATTTTGAATTATATATTTTTAAATTAAAATAAAATGTAGAGAATTGTTTTTATATAATTATTTAATATAAAAGGGATAATAACAGAATATAGACCTGTTTTGGCTTTAAAAAATAGTGATTTTAACATATTTATGGAACAATTAAATTTAAATTTAATTTCTGGAGAAATGCCTGAGTCAAATACTAGAGATATTATAATAAGTGATAATATTGCTCAAAAGAAAGGGCTAGAGGTAAGTGATTATGTTGGTAATGCAATAGATAGTGAAGAATTTCTTTGGGGGAGATTTAAAATTTCAGGTATATTTGAAGGTAATTTAGATATAGCTGTAACTTCTTTGGAGTATTTTGAAAGAAGGTTAGGTAGAGAATCTTCCCTTTTAGTTTTGCCAAAAAATAATTTGTCAGAAATGAATAATTCATTGATAAATTTAAGAGATAATAATTACAACATTGAAACTAAAAAAACCTTAATAAAAAATAATAATAAAAAGAATAGAGATTTATTAAATTTAATTTATATACTTATAGCTATTTTAACAGTTTCTTTAACTATTATTGTTGGTCTCTATATTTCATTATATTTGAAAACTAGATTAAGAGAGTTTGCCTTATATTATTCTAGGGGTATATCTAAATCTAATATAGTAAAGTTTGTCTTAAAAGAATTATTTTTAATAACATTTATGAGTCAAATTTTAGGTGTTATAGTTTCTTATTCTATTTTATTTATTTTGAAGGAGATAGTTTTCAGTGAATTGATATTTTTAGCTCAAATTTCTATGTTTGATATATATCTTATTCTACCATTATTTATTTCTATAATTTTAGTATCGTTTATTTTAACATTTAATAATCTTAAAACTGAAAAACTTGAAAACATAATAATGGGAGGGTAATATGAATAGAATTTTGATAGAATCGCTCTCTTATAAGAGAGAAATCAACGACAAATATGTTTTTGAAGATCTTAACTTAGAAATAAAAAAAGAAAAAGGAATAATCTTGATTTTGGGTCCATCTGGTGTTGGTAAAAGTACATTTTTACATCTACTTAATGGACTTTTAAAAGCAAATAAAGGCTATATTGAAATAAATGAAGTAAATATAACAGATTCTAGTTCTTTTGATTCCAATAAATTTTGGTCTGAAATATGTAATTTGATGTATCAAAATTTTCCATTAATTAATTGGCTAACTTGTAAAGAAAATTTGGATTTGGTTACAGGTAAAAAAAATATAAAAAAGATGTTAAGAGAATTAAACATAAAAGAAATATATAATAAATATCCCAACGAAATTTCTTTTGGTCAAAGACAGAGAATAGCATTAATCCAATGTTTTTTGATGAAACCTAAGATAAAATTATTAGATGAACCAACTTCTGCTTTGGGATATGATGACAAAATAAAAGTTATTAAATTGATTAAAAATATTACTGATAAGTACAATGAGTTATTTATTATTGCTACTCATGATAGAGATTTAATTAAATATGCAGATGAAGTATATGAAATTCGAAATCAAACATTAAAAACAAATAAAGTATCTTTTTAAACTTTTAGCCTGCAAAATAAATTTTATTTTGCAGGCTTTTTCTAATTTTAGTATAAGATTAATCTGCTCCTAACCCTACTTTTGTGAAGATTATAAACTTATTATAATTAATTATTCCGTAAGTATTTACTTTGGTTTTTATTCAAATCAAAAACTATTTGCTTTATGAAACTCGTTAATAAAAGCCTCAATATTTTTTTCAATAGCTGACATAATAAAACTTCTATCTCCTTCACCAACAGTTCCATCATCCCAAGCGGTACTATCCACTACATAAAAGCCTTCTTCTTTAGGTTTTTGAAAAAATGTACTTCTGTAAAAAGAAACTTTTGTATGAAAGATAGGAGCTGCATTATCTCTTATTGTTTGAACATATACAGAAATATAATATTTTCCATTATACTGATTTAAAGGGTCTATATTATTTCTTCTCAACATGTTTTCAGCTTTATTTCTTAAATTTTTTTCAGTTATGTTGACTTTTTCATTAACCTCATTAACAATATGAACATATACTTGAGGTTTTTCTACTTCAAGACCATATTCTGATTTAGTAATATTTTGAGCTTTTACTGAATTTAATCCCATCAAAATTGTTATTAATAATATACAAATAAATAATTTTTTTAAATATTTCATATTTTCCTCCTCTTAAATTTCATAAAACATAGATTTTGTATAATTAAAAATTTTATTGATAAATTAAAGTTAATTGAATAAATCTAATAAACAATTATGCCTTAATCTTTTACTCATTCGAGTTTTTGTATAAAGAATTGAATAATTTTTTTAAAATAATTTTTGGTATTTCAGCATTAATATCCTTTAATTACCCTTTTATATCTTTAAAATTTTTTGATCACATTGAGACTAGGATAAATTTTATAGTCTATTAATAAGAATAATTTATCCCTATATCTATCATAATATTATTTTTATCCCCTTTTAAAATTAGAATTTATTGAAACTGCTTTTCTGATAATTTCATCTTCATCATTAGATAATTTTTCTAAAGTTTCAACAGAAGTTTTATGGCTTCTAGCGACACTAACTCTAACATATTCATTTTTATCATCAGCAAGATAATCTAAAGTTTCTATTGCAGTATTAAAATTTCTAGCAACATTTTTTCTAACTTCATAATTCTCATCATCAGCTAATTCATCTAGAAGAGGATAAAGAGTTCTAGGATTTATAGCAACACTTGCTCTAACATTATAATCTTCATCATGAGCTAGTTTTTGTAAAATATCAAAAGAAGTTTTGGGATTCCCAGCAACTCCTTCTCTAACAAGTTTTTTATCATCAACAAGTTGTTTAAGTAATTCAACAGGAGTATTGGGATTAAAAGCAACACCACCTCTAACTATACACTTTTCATCATTAGTAAGTTTCTTTAAAATAAGATAAGGAGTATTAGGATTTTCAGCTATTTTTGCTCTAACATTTTTTTTATCAACAGTTAATTTCTCTAAAATATCATTATAATAAGGAATATTAAGATTTCTAGCAACTCCTTCTCTAACCCTATCTTCATCATCTTCAGCAAGTTCACTTAAAATATTATAAGGTGTGTTCGGATTTCTAGCAACTTTTTCCCTAACCCTATTTTCAGCATCTTTAGCAAGTTTACTTAAAATATTATAGGGAGTATTAGGATTAAAAGCAACTCCTTCTCTAACCCTATTTTCATCATCTTTAGCTAACTTCTCTAAAATAATATCAAGAGCTTTAGGATTTCTAGCAACTTGAATTCTCACCTTCTTTTCCCTATCATAAATAAGTTGTCCAAGCACTTCAAAGGGACAATTAGGATTTTTAGCAATCCTTTTTCTAACATTATCACTTTCGTCATTAGCAAGTTTCTTTAAAGTATAATTAGTAACATTCAAATTCTCAGCAATTTTCTCTCTAACCTTAAGATCTTCATCGTAAGTTAACCCTTCTAAAACAACAACAGGAGTGTATTGGTTTTTAGCGAGTTCCCAATGAAAATTTGCAATATCACCAGATGTTTGATCACTTTTTTGATAATTAATTAAAGTAATAATAAAGGCTTTTATACCAGTAAATAAATTATTTATATTTCCTAGGTTATTATTAGCTAATGAACGCTTAATAATATTATAAAGTTCTATCATAACAACAAAATTAATTTTCATAATATCACCTTTTTTATAAATTTAATACGAATTATTATATTGTTTCAATAAAAAGAAAAATATACCTTTATATTTATTTTTAAAAAATAAATATCTCTACCCATTAACACAACACAATATTAATTAAGGTGTGCTAATTAAAAATTTTGTTATCTCAATTCTATAAAATGAAATCAGTATTTTTATAGAAGTTAATATATAATGATATTTTTAAAATTATTGTTTGATAAATAATAACGGATTATAAAATGAAAGTTATTTTACAAAAATATAAAATATATTAATCCAATAATGGTTTTAATAAAGCTTTTAAAAAGAATAACAAAAATGA
The DNA here is from genome assembly GCF_020711195.1 of Halanaerobium polyolivorans. GTDB lineage: Bacteria > Bacillota > Halanaerobiia > Halanaerobiales > Halanaerobiaceae > Halanaerobium > Halanaerobium polyolivorans. The sequence goes on along the minus strand of NZ_JAJFAT010000017.1, from coordinate 25,740 downwards.
TAAAAATAACAAAATAAAAGATAACACAGGAGTAATTATACTTATAATAAAAATTATTACTATTATATTTAAAATAATATCAGAGAAAGACGGGAATATACTAGATAGCAAAATATATAATATATATGCGACAACTAACCCAGTAAAAACATTAACAACAGTAGCAAAAAATCTGGACAATAATTCTAAAAACCTTTCTTTTAAGCTCACTGTTGGAACCTCCTATTTATAAAGTGTTCTCATAAAATTTCATAAGTTGTCAAATACTATTGTCCAATTATGAATTTTTTTCATACTCACTCTTTCTTCTATAAAATGTCGACTTACTAACATCCAGTTCTTCCATAGCTTCGACAGCAGTCATTTCTTCTTTGTTGTAAACCTGATCATAATAATATTCAAAATCATCTACTTCAATCTTAGGCCTGCCAAGATGGATTCCATTTTGGCGAGCTTTTTTTATTCCTTCAGCCTGTCTTTTATTAATTTTTTCTCTTTCTTTTTCAGCCATATACGAGAGCAGCTCCAAAACAATATTAGAAATTAATTCTTCCATCCCATTTTTAAATTTTCTGGTATCTAATAAATCCATATCCAAGACAACTATGTCTGCACCGATATCCATTGTAATCTCTTTCCATTCCTCTTTAATCATTCTATGATTTCTTCCCAGGCGATCTAAATCTTTAATAAATAAAACATCATCTTCTTTGAGTAATCTTTTTACCAGTTGATATTCAGGTCTATCAAAATCTTTTCCACTCATCTTATCCATAAAAATATAATCTTTTACAACGCCTGCTTTTAGCAAAGCATCTTCCTGTCTGGCTGGATTTTGTTCTTTGCTGGAAACTCTAATGTATCCATATTTTCTACCACTCATATTATTTCACCTCTATTTCCAATTATTAGTTATAGTATATCATAAAAGTTTCAAAAGGTATATAGCTATTATGGGAGATATCAAAATTAAATTTAGCACCTTTTGATACGAATTTAATAAAGAGAAAATAGCAGCTTAGATTAACTGCTATCACTGAGCTTGTTAATGATTTAAAGTTCTACTAATAAAAGAGTGTCTAAAGGTATAGCTTTTGAAAATACAAAAAGGCTGTTTTATAATTCAAAGTGAAATATTGACCTGTTGATTTAAATGAATAATTTGTTTTGCAGAAATAAGTTTTGATGATACTTGCTGAAATTATCGAGTCTTAGGTATTAATGCTCAATAGATTCGAACCTGTCTTTCAATTAATCTGCTATATATTCAAAGCAAAAAATTTAAAGATATGCTATTTTACAGTGCTTATCCAATTATTTAATTCCAAGTATTAATTTAGACTATATAGAAGTTAATCAAGATGTTCTGGATCAAGCGATGAAGAACTTCTCATTATAAGTAAACTTAATGCTTTTATATAAAAAAACCCAGCTAATATAAACTGGGTTTAAATGCTTTTACGCCTGTTTATTTGAGAAAACATAATTGAAATAATTTTAAAGAAAAATTAATTTTTTTTAAAAGTAGATTCTCTTTGAACTAAATTTACAGGCAGAGTTTTTTTAATGTTTTTATTAGATTTGTTTTCGATTGAATTAATTAATTCTCGAGTGGCAGTAACTCCAACATCATATTGAGACCAGTTAATCGTTGTTAAAGGAGGTTCTGATTTTTCTGAAAGAATGACATTATCAAATCCAACTATAGAAATTTCATTTGGTACTTTCATACCAACTTGTTTAGCAGCAATAATTGTTTCTCTTGCAAGAAAATCATTAATTGCAAAAATAGCTGTTAAATTATCTTTATTGTCAATTAGGAATCTTTTAATAATATCTAGAATTTGATCCTTTTTTTCTGGTTTAGAGGCATATAATCTACAAGGATCCTCTAAATTATCTATTATTATTTTTTTATTTACAAGTAAGTTATTAGAATTTAAAGCTTCTTTATAGCCTTCAATTCTTTCTTGAACTGAAGTCCTAAAGTTAGGTGTGTCAGAAATTAATCCGATATTTTTATGCCCAAGTTCAATTAAATGATTAACTGCTTTAAATGCTCCTTGAAAATTATTAGGTACTACATAATTACAATCTATATATTTATAATATCTTGCTGTCATAATCAAAGGCTTTTTCCCAATTAATTTGATGACCTCAGGATTATAATATTTTGAATTTGTTGGATGCAAAATTACACCAACACTATCATTATGTTTAGATTGGTTCAAATACGCTGTTTCTTTTTCAATAGAATTGTTTGTTATACATAAATTCATACTATATCCTTTTTGATTGGCTACTTCTTGTATGCCAGTTATTATATTGCTTATAAAGTCTTGAGAGATAACTGGAACAATAACCATTAAATTTTTGTTGTTTTGAGATTCTAATTTATAACTGTCTTTCACAAAAGTTCCTTTCCCTAGTAGTCTTTCAATTAAATTAGATTCTTCTAATTCTTCTAAAGCTCTACGAATAGTAGATCTACTAACATCATATATATCGCAAAGTTCTTTTTCTGTTCCTATTTTATCCCCAGGTTTATACTCACCATTTTCAATGTCTTCAATAATATTTAATTTTATTTGTTGATAAAGATGTTTATTTTTTTTCATGTTTATTAACTCCTTATTCATTATATTTTTAATATATTAATAACAAAGCAATACTTTAGTATTATAATTATATCTAAAAGCAATACAAATTACAAATTATATAATTAAACCCAATCATAGAACACTGATTTAGAGTATATTTTAAAGTAAAATTAAATATATAATAAAATATTTGGATTCGAAATTTCTTTATTAGTAAAAAATTTAACTTTTTGCTATACAAGTTATAATAAATAACAATATTAAAACATTGTATGTTTTTGTATACTATGTTATACTATTTAAAATAATATTTTAAGCTGGTCCTTCTAATTTTGGACAAACCTTAATATGATTTAGGCATTTATTTTTTATCCCCTTTAATTATTATTAAGATGTTTAATTGGTATCTGTTCAATATTTTTAGAGGGCGTTACAATGTATTTAAAGTTATTTTATAGGCAGATACTTGAGAGATAATACTATTTTCAGGAGAAAAAAATGAGTATATTAATAGAAATATTGAAAATACCTGGCTTTATAATTGGCGTAATAACAATGCTTGGGTTAATTATGTTAAAAAAACCTATTAACAAAATATTATATGGCACTCTAAAAACCATACTAGGGTTTTTTATCTTAACATTAGGTGTGGAAATCATCTCAAAAGGATTCCAATCTTTCGAAACATTATTTATACAGGCGTTTCAAATTCAAGGTATTTATTTAGATGATAATATTGTTATTGGTACAATGATGTCTGATAAGGGAGATACAATTGGAATAATAATGGTTATAGGCTTTTTATTTCATTTATTAATTGCACGTTTTACGCCAATGAAATTGATTTATTTAACGGGACATAAGATTTGGCATTTATCTGGGGCAATAATCTTAGCATTTTACTCTGTTAACATTCATGGATTAAGATTAATTATTTATGGTTCAATCATTTTAGGTATATTCATGTCATTACAGCCTTTTATTCTTCAGCCATGGATAGAAAAAATAACTGGTAATAATAAATTTGGCATGGGACATACTATTTCTTTATTAGTGATTTTTGCTTCAATAGTAGGTAAATATTTAGGCAGCTCTCAACCGAAAATTGAATATGATCAAAATTTTAATTATAAAAAAATTATTGAAGAGCTTTCGATATCATTAACATTTATAATATTTATTATGTTTTTGCTTCCTGTTTTTATATTAGATACTCCTACCTTAAATGAAATAGCAAAAAACAATAATCCAATAGTATATGTTATTGGTGAATCTTTAAAAGTAGCATCAGGAATGATTATTGTATTAAAAGGAGTTGAAATGTTTTTGAAAGAACTTATTCCTGCTTTTGAAGGAATTGCAAAAAAAATAGTTCCAAATGCTAAACCAGCTTTAGATGTACCAGTTTTTTTTTCATATGCCCCACAGGGAGTAAGCATTGGATTAATAGCTAGTTTCATAGGATGGGTTTTATCTACTTATGTATGTAGATTATTACAATTACCAATAATACCAGTTCCTTCAATGATGGGAATAATGTTTGGAGGAACAATCTTAGGGGTATTCGGCTTTTGTACTGGAGCTAAGAGAGGAGCTATAATGGCAAGCTTTTTAGGTGGATTTTTTTGGCCAGTTTTTGTATCTTTTTTGTTTCCTCTGATTAATCTTCAAGATTATGGAGCTGCTAGCATGGGTATCTTAACACCTGATTTATATATTATAGCAGTTATAGTGAGATTTATTACTAGATTTATATAGTTATTCTATTATCTTAGTTAATTTTAAAACATAATGTATTTATTGTTATTATTTTAAATATATAAATAACAATACAATACATTAAATTCTTTTATTCACAACTTGTATTGTTAATTATGCTGTGTTATAATAATCTAAGAATTCAAAATATTTATTTAATCAAAATATTTAATTAAATGTTTAAATTAAATAAGGAGTGAAAAAATGGATAAAAAAACAAAACTTTTAATGCTTGGTGTTGATGCGGCTTTACCTGACTTAATTAAAAAATTTTCATCTGAAGGAATTTTACCAAACATATCAAAATTGATGAATATTGGATATTTTTCAAGAACAATAACTACTTTTCCACCACTGACTGCTGCAGCATGGGGAGCAATAGTGTCTGGAGCAGGACCAGGAACATGTGGTATACCTAGTTTAATGGTTAGAGAACCAGGAGAAGAATTAGACGAATGGCATACCTCATTTGACAAAAGAAAAATGAAAGCCGAAACATTATGGGAAGCTGAAAAAAAAGCAGATAGAACCTCTGCACTAATAAATTGGCCTGTTACATGGCCAATGGAAGATGGTATAGAAAATGGTATTCAAATTGCAGCTTCATTAAACCCACCATTTAGATTTTTCTATATGCCGCTTTGGGATATTGCAAACAGTTCTTTGTTTGCATCAAAAAAATATAGATGCAACCAAGTACCAGGACGAGCAGTTGTTAAAGAACTAAATGATGCGAAAGGCTGGGATAATTTACCTGAAAGCTATTTGCTACCAAAAGAATTTGAAATAAATGTTCCTCCTGTTTATGCAGAAGGACCCAAGTATCAGGTGGTTATAATTAGTGATGAAAAAGATTTAGGTTATAATCAAATGATAATCTCTTCAGATAAAAATGCAGATAATGCAGTAGCCTGTTTAAAAGAAAACGAGTGGAGCGACTGGATAGAGGAAGACTTTATTGATAATAGCAAAGAATCAAAAAGCGGAACATTTAGATTTTATGTGCCAAAATTATCACAAGATGCTCAAGAATTTAGCCTTTTTGCTAGTGCAATTAATACAAAAGAATCTTATACGGCCCCATCTTCTCTACAAAAAGAAATAGAGGAAGTTGCTGGTCCATATATGGAAGTTGATGATCCTTGGGCATTTATGGATGGATGGGTTGAACTAGATCAATATTTAAATCAGTTAAATGATCATGTTAATTGGTGGTCTAAAACTACTAAATATGTTATTGAAAATAAAGATGTTGATTCAATATATACATGGGTTGGGACTGTAGATCATGCTCAGCATGTTCTTTATGGAGGAATAGATCCGAAGAGTAAATTTTATGATCCTGAAGAATCAGAAAAATGGATGGATCATATGAGAACAGTTTATAAACAAATTGATAGGGGAATAGGAGAGATATTGGAAAATGTAAATTTAGATGAAACATTGGTTACATTAGTTTCTGATCATGGTTTTTCTACTTTAGAATGGAATCCTTATTTAAAATATTATTTAAGAGAAGCGGATTTGTTATCTTATGAAATTGATCCAGAAAGTGGAGAAATGATTATTGATTGGTCTAAAACTAAATGTTTCCCTCTTGAGCCCTGCCATGCTCACTTGTTTATAAATTTAAAAGGTAGAGATCCTCAAGGGATAGTTGAACCTGAAGATTATCATAAAGTCCAAAGAGAAATTATTGATGCATTATTAGATATGAAAAATCCAATTAATGGCGAGAGGATGGTAGAATTAGCACTTCCAAAAGAAGAAGCAGGGCAATTAGGAAATTATGAATTTCAAGGTTTTGATAAAATAGGAGATGTTTTATTTGCTTTGAAAACAAATTATATGGCTAATCCATTTGCTTATCAATCTAAAGTCCAGTATCCAGATGGAACTGAAAGAATTGTTGAAAATACTGAAAAAATTGAACCAGCAGAGTTCACTAAAAACTTCAGTGGAGTACATTTAGCATTACCTTGGAATAAAGAAATGCATGCTTCACTTATATTAGCAGGCAAAGGAATAGATCATAATGAAAGTAATAAGCCATTAAATATTATAGATGTTGCTCCTACTATATCAAAAATACTAGATATTCCAAAACCTAAGCATGCTGAAGGAAATTTCATAGATGAATTAATGTAAAAATGTATGTCACAAAAATACAGTTATCTTAAAAGGAGGTGATTAATTTCTATTGAATAAAGAAGTTTTAAAAATCGGGTATTATTTTAACAGGACTTAATTTAACAGGGAGGAATAAAGATGAAAAAAAGTATAGTTTTTTTAGTCTTAATATTATTACTTTCAATAACGGGTGTTCACGCAGAAGATGGTTATAATATTGATGAAGAATATAGTTTGAGAATGGCAAATGTTATCCCTGAAAGAGATCATATTGGGCAAGCATGTAATAAATTTGCTGAATTAGTAGAAGAAAAAACAAATGGTAAAATAGATGTTACTGTATTTCATGGTGGTCAACTAGGTTCTGGCAGAGAAACTTATGAGGCGGTTCAGCAGAGCTTTATTGATATAGCAGGAGATTCATATGCTAATCTTTATACTTTATCTCCTATTTTTGAAGCTTTTCATTTGCCTTACATGTTTGAATCGCGAGAACAACAATTAGAAGCTTATCAAAATGAAGAAATTAGAGAATATATTGATAATGAATTAAGCAAGAAAAACTTGAAATGGTTAATGACTCTAGAATTTGGGCCAAGGCAGATTGGTACAATTAATGATCCTGTTAAATCAGTTAGTGATTTAGATGGTATGCAAATGCGAGCCTCAAGATCTCCTACAGAAATTTCGACATATGAAGCATGGGGAGCATCTGCAGTAACAATAGATTGGCCAGAAGTTCCAGAAAGTCTTCGATTAGGGATGGTAGATGGTGAGGCTGTTAGTTATGATGCTTTTTGGTCTGCTAATCATCATGAAGGGCTAATCAATTATATAACAGAAACCAACTTTCAATCATATGGATATGCTTTAGTTGTAAATTATGATTGGTGGGAAAGTCTACCAGAAAATGTTCAAAAAGCATTAGATTCATCGGCTAGAGAGGCAGAGAAATGGCATGTAAATATGTTAACTGAACATGTAAACATGAACATAAGAGAAATGAGAGAAGAAGGAGTAGAAATTCGTCAACTACCTGAAGAAGAATATTTAAGATTCAAGGATAAGGCAAGAGACCAAGTATGGGATAAGTTTATAGGAGATACTGTTAATCAGGAATTTTTAGATTTAATACAATCAGAAATTGGAGAGCCTGGACCTTATGAAGATAGATGGTATTTTGAACATTAAAATATAATACTCTACTCTCCAATTCAGTGCTGAATTGGAGAGTAGTCTTTATAATTATTCGAATCATATTCCTTCATAAAATAATCAAAATTATAGCTTGAGAATAATATTAATATAAAATTAGCATTAAATTAAACCATCAATTAAGGAGGGGACAAAAATTTATAATAGGAAAAAAATACTCAAAATTTGTGAAAATATAGATGGCTTTATAACCAAATTGTTAAATGTTATTTGCTCTATAATATTGAGTATTCTAGTTATTGTTATTTTTGCAGCAGTAATGTCTAGATATGTGTTTTTTACTCCACTAAATTTTGCTAATATGCTTTCAAAATATTTAGTTATGTGGTTGACATTTTTAGGAGCGAGTATAGCTATACGAGAAGGTGAACATATAGCTGTTAATTTTTTTGTAAATTTTTTATCAAATAAAAAAAAGAAACTAATTCTTATTGTGTCGAATTTAATCGTAAGTTTATTTTGTATAACTATAATATATTACGGGATACTTTTTTCTATTAATGGAATTACTTCAACTGATCCATTATTGTTTGGTATGAGAATGATATATCCATATTTATCTGTTCCAGTGGGTTTTTCATTTATTCTAATACAATATAATTTATTTACTATTATTCAATTGTTTTCAAATGAAATTAAGTCGAACGAAAAAAAACATATGCAGGAGGTGGTTTAGTTGCCAATAATTATATTTTTTTCTGTTATTTTTATTAGTTTGGTTTTATTAAGTATACCTGTAGCATTTTCTTTGGGTACAGCTAGTATTTTTGTATATTATTTAAGTGGTCAACCATTAGGTAATATACCAATGAGAATTTGGACTGGTCTTGATAAGTTTTCTTTAATCGCAATACCATTTTTTATATTAGCTGGGGAACTAATGTCTACTTCAGGAATATTGGAGAGATTAATGGATTTTGCTAGATTAATAATTGGAAGATTAAAAGGCGGTCTGTTATATATAAATATTTTAGTAAGTATGATTTTTGGAGGAATTAATGGTTCTGCAGTCGCTGACAGTAGTGCAGTAGGTTGCTTGTTGATTCCTTCTTCAATAGATGAGTATGGAGATAAAGAATTAGCTGCATCTGTTACTGCTAGCTCATCAGTTGTAGGCCCAATAATTCCACCAAGTTTACCTATGTTAATATACGCCTTTGCGGCTGGAAATGTTTCTGTAGCTGGATTATTTTTATCAGGTATAGTTCCTGGTATTTTATTAGGAGTAGGCATGATGATATCTACATATTTTATGATTAAAAATAAAAATTATCCTAGAATAGATGTAGATTATTCTACAAAAGAAATCTTAAGAATTATCAGACGGTTTATTTTAGCTGCTGTTTTGCCAATAATTATTGTAGGCGGGATTGTAGGTGGTATTTTTACTCCTACAGAAGCAGGATGCATTGCAGTATTTTATGCTTTGTTTATAGGGTTTTTTATAACAAAAGAACTTACATTTAAAAAAGTATATAAAAATTTAATTCGTTCTACTATAGTATCTTCTATAGTATTAATAATGATTGCGGTTGCTAATGTTGTTACATGGTGGCTAAGTATACAAGGAGTTCCCCAAATAATAAGCAACTTTTTTCAGCAAATAACTAGTTCTACAAATATATTTTTATTTTTGATGATCATTTTATATCTATTTGTTGGGTTATTTATTGAAGCAGCTGCAGCTATAATAATGTTAGTACCAGTTTTTTTACCAGTGGCTATGACATATGGAGTTCATCCGCTACAATTTGGTATTTTAACAGTTTTAGGTTTGTTAATTGGGTTAGTTACTCCTCCAGTAGGTTTATGTTTATCTATAGCTAGTAGTATTGCTAAAACAGAAATTGAAAAAGTATTTATAAAAAATTTACCTCTTTTAGCAGTCCAATTTGGAGTTTTATTAATAGTTGCATATTTTCCAGAATTATACTTGTGGGTACCAAGGTTGTTTGGTTTCGGTTAAGTTAAATTTAATATGTTAAATGATTAAGGAGTGGTATTAATGGTTAAAGTCGGAATTGTTGGTATTGGTTCAATGGGAATAGTAATGTTAAAAAAATTTGTTGAAGTTGGATATGAAGTTTTTGTTAATGATATCAATATAAAATCAGTAGAAAAAGCTGTTGAATTAGGTGCCAAAAGTAGTGCTACACCTAAAGAACTAGCAAAAAAAGCTGATGTGATAATAATAATTTTGCCAGGCCCTTCACAAGTTTTGTCAGTCTTTAAGGGCGAAAATGGTCTTTTAGAGGGAGGTGAAGCTGGAAAAGTATTCATAGATATGAGTACAGTTGATCCATTTACAACACAAAAAAATAAAAAACAAGCTAAGAATAAAAATATTGGGTATTTAGATGCACCCATTTTAGGGAGACCTCAAATGTGTGGAAAATGGACTTTGCCCGTTGGTGGAACTAAAAAAGATCTTGAAAAAGTCAAAACAGTATTTGATGTTGTAGCTGACGAAATTATTCATGTAGGCTCTTCTGGAAGTGGAAACATTATCAAGGTATTAAATAATTTAATGTTTGGAGCTATAAATTCAATAACAGCTGAAATTATGGCGTTTTCACAAGAATTAGGTATGGAAGCTGAAACTCTATATAACACTATAGCTGATAGTGGAGCCGCATCAATAAGTGGTTTATTCCAAGAATTAGGCCCAAAAATTATAAATAGAGATTTTCAACCTACAGTAACTACTGATGTTATTCATGAAAATTTAAAATTAGGAATAGATATGGCTAAAGAAATTGATTTTCCAATGCTTGTTACTGAGTCTAATCAAAAAGTTAATGAAATTGCTAGGGCTAAAGGCTGGGGTAAACTTGACAGTTCGAGTACTATAAAGGTTTATGAAAATCTAATAAAAAAAGAAAATTAAATTTTAATATTACATAATACTTATATTAGGAGGAAAAATTTATGTTAGAAATTGAGTTTGAATATGGAGAAGGAACCATGAAAGCAGAACTGCCTGAAGATAGAACTGAGGTCTTTGTACCTGGAGAAACAGTTGAAGATCCTGATCATTTAGATAATCCAATAGAGGCGACTAGAGAATCAATTGAAAATCCTATTGGTATGCCTACTATACCAGAATTAGTTGGTGAAGGATCAAAAGTTAGCATCATATTTCCTGATAGAGTAAAAGGTGGGTTTCAAGAAACTGCACATAGGAAAGTTTCTATACCAATTATTGTTGAAAAATGTTTGGAAGCTGGAGTAAATAAAGAAGATATTGTATTTATTTGTTCTAATGGTCTTCACAGAAAAAACACTAAAGAAGAACATAAAGCTATTTTGGGAGAAGAAATATATAATCAATTTGGTCATACAGGACAAATCATTAATCATGACTCAGAAGATTGGGATAATTTAGTTGACTTAGGCGAAGATGAATTAGGAGATAGAGTAATACTAAATAAACATGTCTATGAATCTGATCTTGCTGTATTGATTGGACATACACTTGGAAATCCTTATGGTGGTTATTCTGGAGGATATAAACATAGTGCTACAGGTATTACTACTTGGGAAAGTATAGCTTCTCATCATGTACCAGAAGTTATGCACAGAGATGATTTTACTCCTATTAGTTCTCATAGTTTAATGCGTAAGAAATTTAATGCTATAAGTCAACATATGGAAAAGAAAATGGGGAATAAGTTTTTCTGCTGTGATGCAGTTCTTGATACCGAAGAGAGACAAATAGCAGTATTTTCTGGATACGGTAAGGAACTCCAAAAACAGTCATGGGAAGTTGCAGATAAAAGGAATTATGTCCCTTGGGCTGAAGAAAAGTTTGACGTTGTTATGTTTGGAATGCCTCAAAACTTTCATTATGGAAATGGGCATGGAACAAACCCTCTTTTAATTCTACAGGCAATAGCCGCTAACGTAATTAGACATAAAAGAGTTTTAAATGATAATTTTGTAATTATTGTTTCATCTATATGCAATGGTTATTTTCATGATGAAGAATTCCCCTCCTATCGAGAAGTTTATGAATTATTTCAAAAAGATTATAATTATACTTTGCCAGATCTTAATAAATATGGAGAATATGTTGCTAAAAAACAAGAGTATATAGACAAATATAGGTTTAACTTTGGTTATCACCCATTTCATGCTTTTTCAATGATTTCTTGTGGACATATTGCTAAAATGCATGCTTCTGAGATATATATGGTAGGTGCATATGAGCCTGGTTATGCTAGAGGTATGGGCATGAATCCACTAGCAACATTTGAAGATGCACTTAAAGATGCAGAAAAGCATGTAGGAAAAAATCCTAATATTTTAGCATTACCGAAAGCCTTCAAAAGAAAACCTGTACATCTTATGATGAAAGAAGAAGAAAAATAAACTGATAAATTTAAACTTAGAGAGGAGTTTTCTCCTCTCTTTTCCCTCCTCCTTTATTATATCAAAAAATTATTTAGAAAAGTAGAGAGAAGAATTGATAGAAAACTGGAAGCTAAACCTTAAAATTTTTAAGTTTTAAAAATTAAACTTGCAAAGGAATGATTTAAATGATAAAACTTGGAGAAATAGAATGTTATTTGCTTGATATGGATGGGACTATATATTTAAGCGATCAATTAATTGATAAGGCCAACGAATTTATTGATATTTTAGAAGAAAAAGGCAAGGATTATGTGTTTTTCACAAATAACTCTGCTAAAAACAGCAAGGATTATCAAAAAAAACTAGATCGAATGGGTCTTTCAATACCTTTAGAGAGGATTATTAATTCTGGAGAAGTTACCGCGGATTATATCAAAAGTCAAAAAGCAGATGCAAGAGTTTATCCAATTGGTAATCCGTCATTTGAAAAAGAACTCGAAGATGCTGGCCTAGAAGTCGTTAAAGAAAAAAATGATATAGATTTTGTGGCTTTAGCTTTTGACACAACATTAACTTATCAAAAACTTTGGGATGCACATGATTTGATTTTAAATGGGGTAGAATATGTTGCAGCTAATCCAGATTATGTTTGTCCCTTAAAAGATGGTAAAACAATGCCTGATTGTGGCTCAATGATAAGTCTTTTAGAAACTTCAACTGGAAAAAGACCTCTAATTATAGGTAAACCAAATAATTGGATGATTGATTATGCAGCTAAAAAATCAGGGATTAAAAAAACCAAATTAGCTATGGTTGGTGATAGATTATATACTGATATACAGATGGCAATAAATGCTGATATCACTAGTATTTTAGTTTTAAGTGGGGAAACTAATCAGGCAATGTTGGAAGAGGCCAAACAAAATCCAGACTATGTTTTTGAATCAGTTGCAAAAATAAAAAATGAATTGGAAAAAATATAAATATGAATTAAAATATTTAAAATAGAACAATAATAATTAAGCAGACTTTATATTCAACAAGACATTAACTCATATAAAAACACACTCTCTGAAATATAAATAATCAAAGGGGCTTAAAATGATTGTGAATAAATTTTTATTAAACAATTATACATTTAAATATTTTAGAAAAGATTTAAAAGCAGGCTTGTCAGTAGCAGCAATAAGCTTGCCACAGGTTATGGCCTATTCCATGATAGCAGGCTTAAACCCTATATACGGTATTTATACTTTTATTGTTTCAACAATAATATCAACATTTACTGGTGTATCAAGTTATATGATAGTAGGACCAACAAATATTGTTGCAGTTACAATAGCAGGAGCATTGAATAGCCTCAGTATCACTGAGCCAACAAATTATCTTCAGGGAGTCCTGCTAATTACTTTTATTGCTGGTTTTATACAAATATTAATTGGAGTGTTTAAGTTAGGTTATCTTGTTAATTTCGTGTCTAATTCTGTAATCTCAGGTTTAACTTATGGAGTTGCATTAATAATTTTAACAGGGCAAACAATAAAATTTTTGGGTTTAAAAGTGGAAACTGGGAATAATGTAATAATGACTTTTTATAACATATTAACACACATTGGACAAACTAATTGGTATTCTTTTCTGCTCGGAGTTTCTTCAATTATTGTAATTATTTTATCAAAAAAATTTTTCCCCAAGCTGCCCTCTTATTTAGTAGCTGTTGTAATAGCTATTTTATCAGTTTATTTATTTGATTTAACGGGAAAATTAGAAATTGTTGGCTCTATGCAATCATCAATACCTAGATTCAGTTTTTTTGAATTTGATTTAGATTTGATGTTAAAAATATTAAGTTCAGCTTTTTCTCTTGCAATAATAAGTTGTGTGCAAATATTATCAATAGTTAAAATAATGGAGAAAAAAGCAGGTGAAAAAGCTCAAATAAATAAAGAATTTATAGGTCAGGGAATAACTAATATAGTCTGCTCATTCTTTAACAGTTTCGCTATTACAGGTTCGTTTACAAAGTCGTTTGCAAATTATGAAGCAGGTGCAAAGACTAGAAATTCACAACTTATTTCAGGGGTAACCGTTTTATTTCTTATTGTGTTGTTGGCACCAGTAGTAAGATATATTCCTATACCCACGTTGGCAGGAATTGTTATTTATGTTGCATTAAAAATGTTTAATATAAAAGAAATCAAAAAAAATGTCTTGACTACAAAATTTGATGCTATTTTATTTGCAATGACTTTTGTAACAACTATTCTAACACCAAGATTAGATTATGCTGTTTATTTTGGAGCAATGATTTCAGCTATATTAGTTTTAAATAATACAAGCACATTGGAATACTCTCATATCAGTTATAATAAGAATAATGATCAATTTGAAAGCTACCAAAATATAGAAAATATGGAGTCCGAAGACTATACAATAATTAATTTAACTGGTACTATGCACTTCAATTCAGCCAATTACCTAAAAGAAAAACTGATTAAATCGTATGAAAAAGACCAGAATTTCATAATAAGAATGAGAAGGATAAATAATATAGATTTAACAGTAATTGAAGAGTTGGATAAATTCATTGATAAAGTACAAAAAGAAAATGGAAGAGTAATATTATGTGGTATGTATGATCAGCTTTATGATTCGTTAAAGGCATATGGAATCATAGATAAAATTAATGAAGAGGATGTTAAGTTTTATAATGAAAAACTTTTTCATTCAACCAAAAAAGCAATAAAAGAGGTTACTGATACTAGGTAAAAATGCTATATTAAGAATGAAAATTATCACTTTTTATACTTATCTATATCAAACTGGCAGAGTATGTATAAAACGATCTTGGAGGCTAATTATGAATAAAAAAAATATAAGAATCCTATTAGAAAAAGTTAAAAATGGAAAAATAGATATAAATAAGGCAACATCAACATTGAAAGATTTACCATATAAAGATTTAGGATATGCTAGGGTTGATAATCATCGTAGTATTAGAAATGGATTTCCAGAAGTTATTTATTGCGAAGATAAATCATTAGATGAAATAGAAGGAATAATTAATGAAATGTTAAAGCATGATAATAATATTTTGGCAACGAGAGCAAAAAGAAAGGTTTATGATAGAATAAAAACAATTGCTCCAGAAACGATATATCATCAGCGGTCTAAAATCATTTTTATTAAAACACATCCAATTCAAGAAACTGAAAGCAAGGTTTTGGTTGTGAGTGGAGGAACATCAGATATTGCTGTTGCAGAAGAAGCTGTTGTTACTGCAAGAGCTTTGGGATCTCAAGTCGACACTCTTTATGATGTTGGTGTTGCGGGTTTGCATAGACTTTTAGATAGTCTAGAAAAATTAGATGAAGCTGAAGTTATCATAGTTGTAGCAGGAATGGAAGGAGCATTAGCGAGTGTTGTAGGAGGTTTAGTTGATAAACCTGTAATTGCAGTACCCACTAGTGTAGGTTATGGAGCTAATTTTGAGGGGTTATCTGCCCTTTTGACTATGATTAACAGCTGTGCAAGTGGAATCGGGGTAGTTAATATTGATAATGGATTTGGAGCTGCTCATTTAGCAAGCACAATTATATTACAGATCGAAAAAGCACGTACTTAATTTTCATTATATTAATAAATGATTCAAGTTGTTGATAAAGTGGATATATTTTAGTTAAAAATATTTTTTTAATAATAAAATATAGTTTAGAAGGGAAATATAAAATGCCGACAAAAGAGATGTTGTATTTTGATACTAATTCTGGAATTAGTGGGGATATGACAATTGCTGCTTTGCTTGATTTAGGTTTAAATAAAAATAAGTTTTTTAATGAATTACAAAAATTAAATATCAACGGTTATAAATTAGAAGTTTCAACTGTGAAAAAAAATGGTATTAAAGCAACAGATTTTAAAGTTATTTTAAAAAATAGCAACTTGCCAGATGAAAATAAAAGTTGTGCTCAAAAAAAAGAACCTCTTCTTCGCAATTTAAATGACATTAATAATTTAATTGATAAAAGCAAATTAAAAGAAGAAGTTAAAAAATTAAGCAAAGAGATCTTTGTTAAAATTGCTGTAACAGAATCTAAAGTTCACGATAAAAAAATTAATGAAATTTTTTTTCATGAAGTAGGTGCTGTAGATTCTATTATTGATATTGTAGGGGCTGCTATTTTAATTGAAATGATTTCTCCAGATAAAATTTATTCTTCTCCAATACCTTTAGGAAATGGTTTTAGAAACTCTAAGCATGGTATATTACCTATTCCATCTCCAGCGACAATTGAAATCTTAAAAGAAACTTCAGTTTATTCTATGAATATTAAATCTGAACTTGTTACGCCGACAGGAGCTGCGATAATTAAAACTATAGCTGAAAAATTTATTCCATTACCAGAATCAGAAATTACTCAAATCGGTTACGGAGCGGGGAAAAGACAACTTCCAACAACTAAAACTTTAAGAATATACAAAGCAAAAATAAAATAGCTATAATAAACTTTTTCTTTTAAATTAAACTTATTATAAGTAATCATTTTTAATAGTAACAAAATTTTAACATCAATAATTATATTAACTGAAAAGGAGAATAATAATGAAAATAAAAAGACTAATTTATATAAGTATTTTCATAACTTTGGGAATAATATTGCCAATGATTTTTCACTTTACAGGTGGAGCAAATATGGGATCTATTTTCTTGCCTATGCATATACCAGTTTTTATAGGAGGTTCTCTTTTGGGGCCTATTTCTGGATTTCTAATCGGCTTAATAACACCAATTATGAGCAGCTTTTTAACTGGTATGCCACCATTATTACCAATTTTGCCAATTATGATTGTTGAATTATCTATTTATGGTATTGCAATAGGATTTTTAGTAAAAAAAATGAATTTAAATATATATATTAGCCTAATTTTTTCTATGGTTTTAGGCAGGATAGGAAGTGGGATATCTGTATGGATATTGGTAACAGTCTTTGAATACGCAAGATTGCCAAATAATCCTTTTATATATATTTGGGGAGCAGTTACAATGGGTTTTTTAGGTATCTTAATTCAACTTATAATGGTTCCTTCAGTTCACAATTATTTAGATAATTATGATACAAATAGAATAGCTAATAATCGCATAAATGAAGTAAATAACTAGTCTAAAGACTTTAAGGATGATAAATATGTTGAAAAATATTAGGTTAGCAAAAAAAGAAATGTTTGAAAAAAATTATAAATTAGTTATTGTACAAAATAATAGAATTATTTACAAAAGTAAAGCATCAGGTATAAAAAAGATTTTAGAGATTTATAATGAAACTCCAAACTTATTAAAAAATGCTTTTGTTGCTGATAAAGTAATAGGTAAAGCTGCAGCTACTATTTATTATACAAGCTTTATAAAAGAGTGCTTTGCTTCAGTAATGAGTAAAGATGCTCAAGAAGTTCTCAAAAAATCAGATATAGATTTCAGTGCTAATAAATTTGTAAACAAAATTAAAAACAGAAATAATTCTGGAATGTGCCCTTTAGAAAAATTGACTTTAAAAACAAAAAGCAATAAAGAGGCTTTAGCTAATATAAAAGAATTTTATAATAATTAAAGGAGAAAAACATAATTTGAAAATCAAACCTTATCTCTGCGAATAATTTTTAAATTCTACCTAAAACCCCAAGATTCCCACCCAAAAGCATGAACACAAGTTCATGCCTGATGTCTCGAGCATCTCTCCGCTTTTCAAAATTAATTGAACACAGCAGAATTTAATTTCTGATTTGTCATACAAATCGCCAAAAAAACCCTAAAAAACCTTAAATTATCGCAATAAGTGGACACAAGTTCATGCCTTGGCCTTCAAGTGATCATCGGGATCTAGATTTAATATTGAACACAGCTTAAAATTTGTGTTCACATCATCGATTATCGCAAATCCCAAGCTAACCATGGCTTTTCGGCAATTCAAACTAAAAAAATCTCCCAAAAAACCCATTTTGAAATATCAATTATCCGAATATATTTTTCTTTTCTTTCTGCAAAAATGTACATACCTAGCCAGAGCAGCTGCAAATATAGACTCTGGCATTTCAGATCGTATTCTTCCCCCATGAGAGCAAAAGTGAGCATCGATATGGATATGGAGAGCATACTGGTGGAAGATAGCAGCATACATGCTTCATATACAATAATTAGACCCCTATTTCCTCATTTTACCCCTCTTTTCCTTAAATAAACCCCTTATATTCTAAGATTCGGCAAAATACAAGCTGAAAAAATATCAAATAGAAAAATAAAATAAATATTTTTTTGGAAATACTTGTATTAAAATATAATATATGGTAGCATGAGATTAAGGTTAAAATACAAGACAAAGAGTTGGAAAAACAAAAAAAGAGAGCAGCTGAATCGAGATGAATCAACAGAACCCAAAAAAATTAAAAAAAAAGAAACTCTTTAATTTTAATGTGATTTGGGTCAAAATAAATCAAAAGAAAAACCAAAAAACCAAGGAGGCAAAAATCATGAAAGCAACTGGTATTACTAGGAGGATGGATCAGCTCGGACGTGTCGTTATCCCTATAGAATTGCGAAAAAATCTCAACATTGAAAAAAGAGATTCACTAGAGATTTTTGTGGAAGGAAATCGGATTATTTTCCAAAAATATCAACCAAGTTGTGTTTTCTGTGATGAGATTTCAGAGACGTTTGAGTTCGAAGGACTTAGCATTTGTCGTAATTGTCAAGAAAAATTAGCAAAAAAATAAACTGGAAAAGGCTCTCTTTTATGCTGCACTCGGAAAGAGTGCAGCATTTTTTCAAAAAGATCAAAAGTAACAAAAAACCCATAATCAAACCAGAAAAAACCCCAGATGAACTTGAATGAATCGCTAATCAAGTTTTTTGGGGTTTTCCTATTATTATAAGACCGTCAAGGAGGAGTGAAAATGCAAAAGTATTCGGTATATAGAATTTTAAATTTCAAAGAAATGGGAATATACTACGGCTGCACGAAAAATTTTGAGCAACGGAAAAAAGATCATCAAAAAAATATCAAAGAAAAAATCAATCTGAATGATACATTTGAAGCTGCTGTAGAAAAACATCACTGGACAGATTTTAGAATTGAGGAAATAGAAAAATTCAACTGTTATATTGACGCAAAATTAAAAGAAGAGGAACTGATATTGAAATCGAAAAAAAACATTAATCATCTACTATACAACGAGAAAATACCAAAAAAAAATGCAGAAAACATCATGATGGTAATAGCTCGTGAATTAGCAGAAAAATTCACTGAATACAAAAAAAACCATAATCTCAACAAAAGCGAATTAACTAGAATGATACTAGAAGATTACTTTGCAGAAAATACCCAAAAAATCATTTGGTCGCTCGAGGAGATAGAAAGAGCAAAAAAAAGCTATATTGGGGTAAGAATCAAAAACCATCTATTGCTTCAGATGCGGAATTTTTCTCACAAGTACAAGATTCAAAAAACACTAATTTATCACTCGGCGATGGATCTTTTTTTCCAAAAAAACTAAAAAAACACAAGACAAAAACCCCTCCCTCCTACTTGTGGGGTAGGGTTAGCCTTCACTAACCTTTATGTAAGGTGTAAATACCCCCCTCTCCCTGCTTTTTGTGGGGTAGGGGGGTATAGGTTTTTTTTGCTTTATTCTTCTTTTCATTTTGGTTTAATGAATATGAGAGGAAATGAAAACAAAAGTTCTTTTGGATTGAGAACTTTTCCCTTATCTAGAACGTTGGATCGACTGATCTGTTTTTTTGGTTTAAAAAATGTTTTAAATTATCTGGCAAAAATCATAATCTGCCTCTTTTACGAATGTTTAACAGTTATTTAAAATCATACTCAAAGGTTAAATATATTTATTATAGAAATATAAATTAGCAAAGATAGTATTGAAAGAGGTTATTAAATTGGTAATAAGAAATAGTGATTTTCATGATAAAATCCATGAATTTAAAGATGTTTTATCTTCTACAAAAGTTAAACATGAAAACTGGAAAAAAAAGACACCATTATTTCACTTCTTGCTTCTAAATTAGACAACATCAATGAAATATTAAATGATCAACATTTTGAGTATGATGTTAAAGAAAATGATGATATAATAATCGAAATGAAATTTAGATATTTACAGGTCAAACTTAAATATAATCAACTTTTTAACGGTAAAATTAAAGTAAGTTTAATACATCCTAAAATTAAGGATGATAACAACGAAGTCAAAGTAGAATGTATTAGCTTATATAAAGAAACAGATAAAATTGGTGAAGTGGAAGTAAATAAAGATCTCCATACTTCATTCAATAATATGAAACATATATTTTAAAAAAATATATATCCCTGCTATAAATTTTATTCCCCTTCTTTATCTTTTAAAAAATTAGCTATTTCCTAATAAATTTCAATCTTTCTTATCTTTAGCTTCTTTGTATTCATCTAAAATTCTTTTTCTTTCATTTTCACTCTCCATTTTTAATTATTCAATTCATCCAACAATATTTATATATTTATTTCATATAAAACATTGACATTAGTGTTATTATAAAATTACAAATATTTTCGATATGTTATTTTGGTCTTCATTAACATTACCACCAGTGTTAATGTTTTAAGTAATAATTTCGACATTAAAAATTATAAATATAAAATATAATTGTTTAATTATAACACTGACATTAGTGATAATGTTAAAGTTATGATTTAAGATTTTATACTATTTATAAAAATAATCTTTACCATTGACACTAATGTCAATGGCTTACAATCAAAATTCAATTGTTAGTTATTAATACCATTAACACTAATACTAGTGTTAATGGTATTAATCTCTGGATTATATAGATTAAATTTATTTTTTAGCTTTTAATAAAAGAACCTCCATTTGCTTATAAAATATAATTTAATACTATACAACTGTTAACACTAACACTGGTGTCAAAGTTTTAAAACTTTGAATTGTATAATTAACATTTAATCATAAGTATTAAAAAACATTAACACTGATGTTAGTGGTTAAATTAAAGACTTTATTCTATTTATAAAACTTAATATCAAAATAAATACCACTGGCACTAGTGTTAATGTTAAAATTACTAGCTTTTTTAATTATTATTTAATTTTTAAATTTAAAGATCACTAACAAGTAAAAAAATATATTGATATATATATTAAGTTGTATTATAATAACAAATAATAAGATATAACATAAAAGATGATTAAAATTTAAAGGAGGAAGAAAAATGGCTGAAATATATACCCCTGATGAAATAGCAGAAAAACTCAAAATAAGTGAACAAACTGTCAGAAGATATTTAAGAGAAGAAAAAATTAAAGGATTTAAGCTTGGTAATAGTTGGCGTGTAAAAGAAAAAGATTTATTAGAATTTATAGATGGACAAATTGCTTCAAAATAAATAGTATATTGAAGGAGAGGAATAATGGATCCTAAAAAAATTGCTATAATGTCGAATAAAGGTGGGGTCGGAAAATCTACTTTGGCTTCAAATATTGGAGCGGGATTAGCAAAGTTAAATTATAAAGTATTATTAATAGATCTTGATGGACAAAATGATTCAAGTTTGTTTTTAGGAATAGATGAAAATGATTACGAAAATACTTTTTTTGATTTAATTGATAACCGTTATCCTGAAAAATTGGAAAATTGTATTATTGAAGCTAGAAAAAATTTAGATCTATTGCCTAATGATAATATGGAAAAGATCAATGCCGAATTTCATAGAAGGTCTAGAATAGATATTATTATGAGTGAATTATTATCTGATCTTGACTACATGGATTATGACTTTGTGATATTTGATTGTGGACCTCAAAGAACAAAAGTTAATGATGCTGTTCTTTGTTATATAGACAATATCATTATGCCAGTTCAAGTGGAATCTGCTTCTGTTAGATCAATTGGTTATATATATGAATATCTGGATGATCTGAGACTAAGTAGGAATCTTATTACTTTAGTGGTACCCAATATGTATGATGCTAGAACTAATGAGTCCCAAGAAATTTTAAATTTATTAAAAGAAATTTTTTCAGAAGAACCTGATATTTTAACCGAACCTATTATGCGTAGAATAAAAATTACTGAAGCAGGTAGAGCAGGAAAAACAATTTATGAATATGATGAAAAAAATGCTGCAAAAATGTTTGACAGGATTGTGAACAAGGTGGTCGATAAAATTGACTAAGAAAAAGTCAGAAGGAACAGATCGTATATTGAATTCTGTTACCAAAAAAAAGAACAAAAAAAATGATGGGAATAAGCCTAAAAAAAATATCGAAAAAAAATACGAGAATGTAATTGAAGTAAACGAAGATGTTGACAAATTAGATCTTTCTAAAGAAAGAAAAAAGCCTGAAAAAATGCAGAGAACTTATTATATATCTTCTAAAGAAGATAAATTACTTCGTGATCTAGCTATAGAAAATGAACGAGATAAGTCAGAATTAGTTAGAATAGCTATTGATTTTTTTGATCAGAATGCAAAAATAAAGCAAAACGATAAAAAAACACAAGAAAATCCAACCCTAAATAAAGTAAAAAGAAGTTTTTATATTTATCCAAAAGAAAGTAATTTGATTGATGAATTATCTAAAAAAAATAACAGATCAAAATCAGAAATAGTAAGTATGGCCATAAATATTTTATATAAATATTCAAAATAGCTATTAAATAAATTTATGGTAAATCTAATAATAATATTATTAAATTAAAAGAAGGTGGTAGCAAAATGAAAAAAAATCAACAACCACTAAAAAGAGCTGTGATAAAAGAAGAATTGGTGGAATTAACAGGTGATTTTTTATCTGCTGTTATTATTAATCAATTCATTTATTGGTCAGAAAGAGTTAGGGATTATGATCAAATGCTAAAAGAAGAAAAAGAAAGACTTCAAATTTTAGGTGAAAACAATGATAAATACGATTTTAAAAATGGTTGGATTTTCAAAACAGCATCTGAACTAAATGAAGAAATAATGACTGGGAAGTCGGATGCTACAATAAGGAGAAGAATAGATAAACTTGTTGAAAATGAATGGATTAAGAGAAGAAGAAATCCAAAAAATAAACAAGATAGAACTTATCAATATAGAGTAGATATTATAAAAATACAAAAAGATCTTTTAGAATTAGGATATTCTCTAGACAAATACCCCTTATTAGTAGATGAAATTTCCAATTTGCAAAATGCAGATTCCAACCTGCATGATGAATCTTCCAATTTGCAAAATGCAGATTCAAGTCTACAAAATGCAGATTCAAGTCTACAAAATGCAGGAACAGTACCAGAGATTACTACAGAGACTACTTCAAATAACAATAATAACAATAAAATAAAAATTTCAAAAAAAATTTCAAATAACTTCAAAAAAGCATTTGGTCAATCATTAAATGAAATTCAAAAACAGTCCTTAATTCAAAAACAAGAATCTGGTCTTACCGAAGAACTTTTAATTAAAGTAATTGAAATGTGTGGGATGGGTGGTCATAACCAAACTTACTTTTTCCGAAAACTAAGTATGCTTGTTAGAGATAACATAAAAACTATTCAACAACTAGAAAAAACTATAAAAAAACCTTCATTAAAAAGAGCATCTGGTCAGCATAGTAATTCTCAAGATAATGAATATAAAAATAATAGTAATGATTATAAATGGGCTGATTTCTTTATAGATTATGATAAATATAAGGAATAAATTAATATTCATCTTTAATTATGCATTTATTCTCTTTTTAAAAGCTTCAAATTAGCTATATAAAGAGTTTTAAATTTCATCATGCTTTTATACTCCAAATACAATTAAACTTAATTAAGAGGGCTAATTTGAGCTTAAAATCACTTTAAAGAGATTAATACTTTGTTTGCTAACCAATACAATTTTTATAACAAGGATTTGTATTGGTATAAAATTTAAAAGAAGTTATTGTAAAAATAAAAAATGCTAAGGAAAAAATATAATTAAAATACCAGGAGGAATTTTTAATGAATGATAGAGATAGATTAATATCCTTGCTAAAAGAATTATTTCGTTTTGATAAAGCAGAATTAGACTTTGGAATATATAGAATTATGAATCAAAAGAAAGATGAAATTGAAAATTTTATTAATAATGACTTAGTACAAACTATTGATGAAGAAATGGATCAACTTGTTAGTAAGGATAAAGAATTATTAGAAGAAAAAATTGAAAAAATTAAGAATGAAGCTGAAGACTTAGGTGTAAATTATAAAGAGTCAAAAAAATATCAAAGAGTAAAAGAGGAATTAGATTCTTTATCTAAATCCAAAAATATTGATACTAATGTTTATAATGATATTTACAGATTTTTTAAAAGATATTATGATAATGGAGATTTTTTATCAAAAAGAAGATATTCTAAAGACGAAAAATATGCTATTCCATATAATGGTGAAGAAGTACATTTGCACTGGGCTAACAATGATCAATACTATGTAAAAACTACTGAAGAATTTGATAATTATAGTTTTAAAAAGAATTGGGTAACCGTCAATTTTAAAGTTGTACAAGCCGAAGAAGAAAAAAACAATAATAAATCTGATGAAGACCAATATTTTTTACTTAAAGATAAAGATTATTTTGATTATGACAGTGAAAATAAAGAAGTTAATATTTATTTTGAATATAGAAGTTTAACTAAAAATGAAAATAAAAAGTATAAAAAAAGAAACACCCAAGCGGATATTAGAGATAAAATTTTTGATAAATTAAAGAATGAAATAAAATCTCAAACCGAAGAGATTTATGATTTAGGTTGGTTAATTAACTCAGATAAAAAAGCTAATCCGCCTTTGAAATCTCATCTCTATAAATATACTACAAAAAATAAATCAGATTATTTTATACATAAAGATTTGGAAGAATTTTTAAATAGGGAATTAAACTTTTTTATTAAAAATGAAATTATGGATATTGATTATATAGGAACAGAAGAAGAAAAAAGTGTAGAAACATACTTGAGTAAAGTCAGAGTGATAAAAAATGTTTCTAAAAAAATAATTTCATTTTTAGCTCAAATAGAAGATTTTCAAAAAAAGTTATTTGAAAAGAAAAAGTTTGTTATTGATGATGAATATTGTTTAACTCTAGATAAAGTACCAGAAAGAATACAAGATGAGGTATTTGAAGAAATATTAAATAATAAAAATCAATTAAATGAATGGAATGACTTATTTGAAGAAGAAGTTAAAAACAAAAGTGATTTATATAAAAATGATAAATTAAAGAATTTAGTTATTGATACTAAACATTTTAATGAAGTATTTAAAGAAAATTTAATAGATATTTCAAATAATTTGGCAAATAGTTCAATAATAAAAAGTGAAAACTATCAAGCTTTAAATATTATTGCTAATAGATATAAAAGTGAAATTGATTGTATATATATAGATCCTCCCTATAATACGGGGAATGATGGGTTTGCTTATAAAGATAAGTATAAACATTCGAGTTGGTTACAGCTTATGAAAGATAGATTGATTTATTCTAAAAAATTACTAAATAAATCAGGTGTAATATTTATTTCTATTGATTATAATGATGGATTGTCAACCCTTTTTACAACAATTTTTTATCGAACATTAAATATCTATATTCAACAGGTGTTAGGTAATCTAA
>NZ_JAJFAT010000016.1 GCF_020711195.1 Halanaerobium polyolivorans | reverse complement strand
TTCAACTGTGGTAAATAGTGCAATAAAAATAAATAAAAGCCCCAGTACTATAATAGTTAAACTATCAAAAAGTATATTTTTAAGTTCTAGATTGTTTTTCTGCATCTTTAGCCTCCAATCAGAAAAGTTAAAAATCCAGATAATTATAGCTCAAAAAAATATCAGCTTTAATTATCTTCTTAAATATTATCTCATTAAATTAGTAAATATTGCTGCAATTTCTGGATCAAATTGAGTTCCGGAACAGCTTTGGATTTCATTTAGGGCTTCTGCTTGCGAAATAGCGCTGCTGTATGGTCTTTCATTGGTCATTACATCATATGCATCAATAATTGTTATAATCCTTGCCAAGTATGGAATTTCTGCTTCACTTAATCCTCTAGGATAACCATTACCATCCCATCTTTCATGATGGGCCAAGATTTCTTCAGCAACTCCAGAAAATTCCTGGGAAGCAGAAGCAATTCTATAACCCTTTTCAGGATGTTCCCGCATAATCTTCCATTCTTTTCCTGATAGCTTATCTGTTTTGACCAATATTTCTTCTGGAATAGTAACTTTTCCGATATCATGAATTTTTGCTAAAAGTGCAAGCCGATTAAGTTCTGAATTCGATAAATTTAATTCTTCTCCTAGCTGAAGAGCTAATTTTTCCATTCTTAAAGCATGTTCTTTACTTTCTTTAGTTTTTGTACCCAAGGTATTTAATATATTTTCTATAACATTACTCTTGCTGCTCCTGCTTTCTGAAAGCTTATTTTGATACATCCTATCATCTGCATTTTTCAATACTTGATTTAAGGACTGCTGGGGTGCGTTTTTAGTTGCAGCACCAAGGCTAATAGAAAGAGGTAATTCTTCATTTTCTGCTGCTTTAAAAGCTGCTTTTATTCTTTTCAATACTTTTTCTGCTGCTTCTTTGCTGGTTTGAGGAAGCAGAATTAAGAACTCATCACCCCCATAACGAGCTAAAATATCTTCTTCTCTAATAAAAGTATTTAGCAGTTGAGCAGTTTCAATCAAAAGCTGATCACCTTCTTTATGGCCAAAACTATCGTTGATGAGTTTTAAGCCATTTACATCTGCCATGATAATACTTATTGGCAGCTGCCTTTCTGTATCTAATCTTTTCATCTCTTCTTCTAAAAATCTACGATTATATAATCCGGTTAAAATATCTCGATATGATAAATATTCAATTTTTTCTTCCTGCATTTTGCGTTCAGTGATATCTACCTGCATAGACAAAATGCCTTTTTCTCCATCAGGAAGAATTATACTTGTTTCTTTTAAATGTGTATAAAGAAAATCCCCATTTTTAGTAGGAGTTTTAATATCAAATTCAAGGTCTTCACCATTAAGGATTTTTTGAATATTATTTTGCGCAATTTCTCTATTCTCTTCTAGAACAAATTTGTCAAAAATATTGCTGGACTCTAGTTCTTCTTTTGTG
This sequence comes from Halanaerobium polyolivorans, assembly GCF_020711195.1. Taxonomy (GTDB): domain Bacteria; phylum Bacillota; class Halanaerobiia; order Halanaerobiales; family Halanaerobiaceae; genus Halanaerobium; species Halanaerobium polyolivorans. The sequence goes on along the minus strand of NZ_JAJFAT010000016.1, from coordinate 48,275 downwards.
TAATCAGTTAATTCACATATAGCTTCATTAACTTCTAAAATATTACCTTTTTGATCTTCAATTATTATAGCTATTGGTGCAGATTCAAATATTGTACGATAACGTTTTTCACTCTGTTCTAAAGCTTTTTCCTGCTTTTTTCTTTCTGTGATATCATAAGACAAACCATCAACTCTAATCAGTTCATTTTTATTGTTTTTTATGGGAATGATATAATTTTTAGTCCAGATAACTTCTCCATTTTGTTTATAGACCCTATATTCTTCTTCTGCTATTGATTTTTCTTTATAGCTTTCTTTTGAAGTTTCTACCTTTATTTTATCTTCAGGATGAATTATTTTAAACCAAAAATTAGAATTATTATACCAATCTTCAAGTGGATAACCATATAATTTTTCAGTTGAAGGTGAAGCTTCAATTAATTTTTCATTTTTTATGTCAACTGACCAATAAGCTATACCAAAATTTTGAAAAATATTTTTAAGTTTTTGATCTTTTTGTCTTTCAACAGTTATATCCTCAGCAGAGCAAACAAGAAATTCAACTTCTCCTTTTGCATTTAATTTTGGTATTCTGCTAATTGATAGTAATCTTTCTTCACCTCTATGATTTCTAACCCATCTTTCTTGTTTTACTTTCTTTTTTTCTGCAAAAACTCTTTTATTGTTTTCTATGAAGTTATTTGCCTCAGTCTCAGAAAAGAAATTACTTATTTTTTTATTTTCAACTTCTTCTTTTTTAGCACCAATAAAGTCAGCATGAGCTTGGTTAACCTCTCCATATTGATCAATATCTGTTAAGTACCAAATTTGAATATCAATATTATTTAAAAGTTTCCTCTGTTTATTGTTAATTATATCTATTTCATCTTTAGCTTTTTGTTTGTGATAGCTAATCAAATAAGTGAAAACAGCTGTTGATAAATAGACAAAATAATATAAGAGGCGATATTGAGGTGATAATTCTTGAGCCATTGTCAAAGTTATGCCAATAAAAACAGCTGAAAATAAATTACAGTATAATAAAATCTTCTTACCTGCAAAAAACAAATTAGCAATTACAAGTACCGCAATTAAAGTTGCAGCAAGATTATAAGAGAATGAATTCAAATAGCTAATATAAGCCAAATGCATAATCCCTGCATAAATTAAAATATAACTTAGCTCTTCTATCTTTGTTTTTATCCATTCATTAAAAAAAGATAAAAGAAAAACAGTTAAAAAGATTAAAATTATAATTCCTCTCTGCATTAAAGAAATTGGATCATCTATATTGGCAGAGTTATAGAAAAATAAGCCAAAAACAAAATAAAAGTAGGGAACTATAAGCATAATTATTCTATAAAATTTAAGTTTTTTATTTTTCTCCTCTTTTTTTTCTGCTTCAGTTAATCTTATTTCTTTATTCATCTTAATATCCTTTCGGGCTACTATTAATTATTTTATTATAGTAAAAATTCAAAAAATTAAATTCAATCTAAAGCAAAGTGCTTATTATTATAGTTTTGACATAAAAAGCTCATTTCCTGCCATCAGAAGCCTTTTTAATGATAAAAAAGAAAATGGCGGCAAATGCCACCATTTAAATATTTATTAGATTTTATTAAGCTTTAATCTATTATTTCCACAAGAACTACCCTTCTATTTAAAGCTCTTCCACTCTCAGTTTTATTTGTGCTTTCTGGTGCTAAAGGACCAATTCCAGCAGGTACCAAACGATTAGTAGATATTTGATGATTATCAATTAAAAAATCAACAACTGATTTGGCTCTTTTTTCAGATAAATTTATATTATATTCTAATGATCCCAGATCATCTGTATGACCAACCACATATAATCTTAGTTCTGGATTTTCAAGCAGTAGTTCAGCTATTTCAGCCAATACAGCATGAGAATCTACTAAAATCTGAGCACTGTCAAATTCAAAATTAATTCCATAAATTGCTACTTTACCGCTTCTACTGAGATCATCCTCCATATTCTCAACACTTACTAATCCTTCTTCCATTGGTGCTAGCTCTACAACATCAAGCTGGATTTTAGCTTTAGCACCAGTAGAAGGAGCCATAGCAAAACGATTTGCTGTATGAACATATAAAGCTACGTAAATATCACCTTCTGCCCTGTCCATTCGAGCAGCTAAATATCTAGGGTTTTCTGGTGCATCTAAGTAAGTATGTCTATTATATCCTCTGGCAAAATCTAATTCATATGGATATTTTCTACCATGCCAGTCACCATAATATCTAATCTCATCACCACTACTTTGATATATTATTTCAAAACCAGCACTTTTTAATTCCATCTCATAATTGCGAAATATTTCTAAAGAAGATCGCTCTTCCGGAGCTAAATAAGTAATTTTAGTAACCACTCCTTCAAGCTTTTTATGTTCAGCAGGAAAACGCTTATTACTACCTCTTACTACTTCATGTTCTGCTAAGGCTTCACCTTCATTTATTGACTCAGTAATAATAGCATCTAAAGCTAAAATATATTCATCATAAGAAACCCTCTCATAACCGATGATATAAGAACCACTAAAACGAGAAATCAAAGGATGATCACTACTGCCTTCAACATCTTCTCCGGCAAAAGCCACACCTGTCAAGATTAGACTAAAAAATAATAAAATCATCAGACTAAAAACAATTTTTTTATGCATAACTATCCCCCCTGTTATATTATCATTATGTCTTAAATTTCGACATAAAGATATAAAGTCCTGCAAGATGGGGTTTGAGATAGTTTTGCTATTTTTAAGGCAATTCTTCTGAAAATAATCTGCAAAGAACTTTTGCTACACCATCCTCGTTGTTATTAGGTGCAATCAAATCTGCTCTTGCCTTTAAATCATTAGAGTTTGTGTTAGCCATTGCTACCGAGGTTCCTGCAAGTTCTAAAAGCTCAAGGTCATTATTACCATCTCCAAAAGCAATTGTATTTTCTAAACTTGTTTTGAATCTTTGAGATAAAAATTTTAATGCAGTACCCTTAGATGTAGCAGCTGCATTAATCTCTAAATTAAAATTACCCGAAGTAGTAATTTTAACTTTGCCTTTAAATTTATCACTAAGTTCTGAATAAGCTTTTTTTAATTTATTTTCATTTCCCATAACATATAATTTTTGAATAATTAGCTCTTTTTGTCCAACAAATTTTTCCATATCTTTCTTTACACTTATAGAAAATAATTTGTAATTATTAATTAATCTAAAAATACTATCTACTGAAAATAATTCTTTAATTCCATCTATTAATAGAAGGTTTTTTAGTATTTTGTATTTATTTTTAGCAAAAATTTTGTCAGCAGAACTCAAATAATAGCTAAGACCATTATATTTTTCTAAATTTTTAATGAGTGGAGCTAATAAGCTCTGATCTATAGAATTATTAAAAATAACATTCCCTTCAAAATCAACAATATAGCTGCCATTGGTTGTTATGTAAGCAAGCCCTTCAATATTACTTGTTAATTCTAATGCTTCCTTATAATTTCTACCAGTTGCAATAAAAACTGCATAATTTAATTCTATTAACTTTCTTAACATGGCTTGATTTTTTTTCGATATTGTAGAGCGTGAATTTAATAATGTTCCATCAAGATCTATTAAAATCATTTTTTTGAAATTCTTCATTTCTCTTAGACTCCTCATTGAAGCTACTTGTGATTTAATTATTTATATAAATAATTAAAAAACTATTAATAACTCAAACTTCACACAAATTATTTTGTGCAAAGTTTGAGTGTAATTGTCATATGATTTATTGTGAATATACTTTAAAGATGCTTTCCATTACTTTCTATAACATCTTTATACCAATGAAAACTCTTCTTTTTTATTCTGCGCATATCTTTTAAGTCAAATTCATCACGATTAACATAAATAAAACCGTAACGTTTATTAATACCTTGATGAGTACTTACTAGATCAATTGCTGACCAAGGACAATATCCGAATAATTCAACTCCATCAGTGATAGCTAACTGAGCCTGTTTAATATGTTTTTTTAAATAATCAATTCTATAATTATCATTAATTTTGTCATTTTCTTCTAATTTATCATAAGCCCCAAGACCATTTTCTGTAACAATCAATGGCAGGTTATATCTACTATAGATTTCTCTTAAGGTTGTTCTAAATCCTATTGGATCAATTTCCCAACCAAACTCTGTTTTTTCAAGGTGTTCATTTTGATGACGTCTATATAAACCTTTTTCATTATCTACAACCTGTTGATCACCTTCATAATTGCTTTCTTTTTTTTCATCTTTAAAATCACCTTCTACTGAAGCACTTGTATAGTAATTAAAAGCTATAAAATCAGGCTTGCCTGCTTTCAAAATCTCCATATCTCCATCTTTTATTTCTGGAATTATGCCTTTTTCTTCCATAAAGCTCCAAGCAGTTGCATTATATCTTCCGAAAACAGCAGCATCTAAATACAGCCAATTTCTTATAGAAGAATAATTATTAGCGGCTAGCACATCTTCTGGTTTAGATGAAGCAGGATAAACAGTAGAAATGTTTGGTGCTGGACCTATTTTTGCAGATTCAAGCTTTTTATGACAGAGATCAAATACCATTGACTGGGCTACTAGCATATGATGATTAGACTGATATAAACCTTTTTTTACATTATCTGGATCACCTTCTAATAATCCTAAAGCATCACCATGCAGGATCATCATATTTTGTTCATTAATAGTCAGCCAATATTGAACACGATCTCCAAATTCATCAAATAAAACTTCTGCATAATTAACAAAAGCATCAACTGTTTCCCTGTTTTCCCAACCCCCTTTTTTCTGTAGAGCAAGTGGTAAATCAAAATGATACATTGTAACTAATGGTTCAATATCATATTTTAAAAGTTCATCAATTAGATTACTGTAAAACTCTATTCCTTTTTGATTGATTTCCCCAGTTCCTTCAGGAATAATTCTAGTCCAGGCTATTGAAAATCTATAAGTTTTAAAACCCATTTCTGCCATTAAAGCTACATCTTTTTTATAGTTATGGTAATGGTCACTTGCAACTTTAAAATCTGTTACATCTTCTGGGTGGTTCCCGACATCCATTACTGAAAGACCTTTACCATCTTCATCCCATGCGCCTTCTACTTGATAAGCAGAAGTGGAAGCTCCCCACAGAAAATCATCTGGGAAGTCTTTTAATTCTTTACGAATCATAATATTCCTCCTCAAGTAATATTTAATCAAATTTTTAAATTTGAATTATCTTTGAAACTGAGGCAAATAATCTATATTCTCAGTAATTATATCATCTAATAACTCTTTAACAATACTTCCTTCAACTAGAGGATGAATTGTTAGTGCTTGATAGGCAGCATTATAATCCCCGTGTACTCCTGCTTCAATAGTTAAGGTTTCATATTCATTAACTACCTGCAGTAATCCTTTAACTTGTGGTGGAAGAGCTTCTACATTTAGTGGATATGCACCATCTGCTCCTATATAAGAGGTTCTTTCTATAACTGAATCATCAGGCAAACAGTTAACTGTTCCGTTATTTTTAACATTTACATAATGGAGTGTTCCTTTATCATTATAGATTGCACTTATTAAATCACAAGCTGCATCTGAGTAATATTGGCCTCCCCTTGACTCTAATTCTTCTGGTTTTTGTTTTAGGTCTTGATCTTTATATATTTCAAAAAGATCTTTTTCTAAACCTTTAACTACCTCACCTCTGGTACCTTCACTTTTTGCAGCTTCAATTTCTTCCTGCAGCATCATATCTGTTAAATAGTAATATCTATGATAAGGACAGGGAAGCATTCCTAAAGACTGAAGTAACTCTTTACTCCATTTATAATCAGGAATATTTTCAACATCAGAAAAGTCACCTTCTGCTAATTTATCTAGAAGCTCTGATATCTTGTTTTCACCATTTAAATAAGCTTTTCTACCCCAGACTAAATGATTTAAACCTACAAAATCCATTTTGAGATCTTTTTCATCACTTTCTAAAATCTCTGCTGCCATTTTATGCATAACTACTGGCACATTACATAAACCTAATACTTTAATATCACTGTACTTACTTAATGTTTCTGTAATTATTCCACTAGGATTTGTAAAATTTATCAGCCAAGCATCTGGTGCAAGCTCTTCCATATCTTTTGCAATATCTAAGATTACCGGGATAGTTCTTAAGGCTTTAGCCATTCCTCCTGCACCTGTGGTTTCTTGACCTATAACATTATGTCTTAAAGGTATTTTTTCGTCTCTAATTCTGGCATCTAATAAACCTACCCTAAATTGAGTTGTTACAAAATCTGCATCTTTTATTGCTTCTCTTCTATCTAAGGTTAAATGAACTTCCATATCAATTCCAGCTTCTTCGACCATTCTTTTAGCAAGACTACCTACAATATCTAATTTCCATTTTCCTGCTTCAATATCAACCAAATATAATTCTTTAACAGGTAGTTCATCATGCCTTTTTATAAAACCTTCTATAATTTCTGGAGTGTAACTACTTCCCCCTCCAATTGTAGCAACTTTTATTCCTTTTTTATCTTTCAATTTATTTCTACCTCCTAATTAATTACGCAGCTTTTGTAACTGTTTTTGTGTTTCAATCATTTCTTCTACTAGATCTTTGGCTAATAAAGCATTCATAAGGTGGTCTTGAGCATGAACCATTAAAATACCTGTCTCTTTTTTACCACCCTTTGCTTCATCTGTTAATAAACTTGTCTGCTCATCATGAGCTTTATTTAAACTTTCATCAGCTTCACTTAGCTTCTTTTCAGCCAACTGAAAATCTCCATTTCGAGCATGGCTTAGTGCTTCAAAAATTAAAGCTTTACCATCACCTGCATTTGATATTATTGTAAAAACCAACTGTTCATAATTCATTGTTTATCCTCCTACAATTTTATATTCTTTTGCTTATGCTGCATCAGCTTCTGCTTGAGCAGCTCTTTCTTCTTCTAGTTTCTTGTTATCTAATACTTTCATAAATGGATAATATATCAATCCTGCTACTGTCATTGTTATCAACTGCAATATAATTGCTCTCCAGTCACCTGTTGCCAGAAAACCACTAATCAGTGGTGGTGTGGTCCATGGAATTAAAGTATATGGTCTTGCTACTAGTTCAAGTCCCATTGCAATATAAGTTATAGTAGCTGCTGATAATGGAGCTAATATAAATGGTATTAACATAACAGGATTCATAACTATGGGAAGCCCAAAAATAATTGGTTCATTTATATTGAAAAGACCAGGACCTAAAGAAGTTTTACCTATAGCTTTAAATTGTTTTGATTTCGCTGCAAAAATTAATAATAATGCTAAAACAAAGGTTGAACCCGAACCTCCCATATGGACAAAAATTTCAATAAAAGGCTGATTAACAATATTAGGTAAAACTTCCATCCCTGCTGCCATAGCATTAGTATTCTGATCTAATAATGTTAAAAGTACTGGGCCAGCAGTTCCAACCACAAGACTGGAACCATGAATACCAACAAACCAAAAAACACTAATTGCCAAGAGCATAACCGCAACTCCAGGAAAAGTTCCACCTAATCTTAAAAGTGGTGCTGTTACTATATTGTTAATTAATTCAGGTATAGCATAAGTAGTAAAGGCTAAAGAAATTTGATTAAAAGCCCAGAGTGATGACAAAATAACGAACCCTGGTATTAAAGCTGTAAATGATCTAGCCACATTAGGTGGTACAGAAGCAGGCATTTTAATTACTAATTTTCTCTTGACGACTAATCGCTGAACTTCTACTGAATATAATGCAGCTAAAATTGCTATAAATAAACCATCAGAACCCATCCAATTAGATGGAATATTTCCATTTTCAGTTGCAGGAATTAATAATATAAAGGCTGCAAGACCTAAAACTGCTGATTCTAAGGGGTTCATATCATATTTCTTACTTAATGAATAAGCAATAGTAAATGCAGCAAAAAGCCCCATCATTCCAAAGGTTGCTCCCTCAATCATCAATATCCTACCTACATATGGATCAACAAGTTCCTGTAATGCAGGTATTGGTGGGAAGGCAACAATTAAAGCTACAGACCCAATTATAAGCATAGGTAAAATTGCAATTAACCCATCACGAACGGCTTGTAAATGTCTTTGCTCTCCGACTTTTCCTGCTACAGGAAGAAATTTTTCTTCTAAAAAGTTAAATAGTTTATTACTCATTTTTTTCACCCTTTTCATTTTTTTGATTTAATTATTTAATATTAAATTAACTATTATTTTATAAGCTTAATTGCCTGTTCCAGAGCTTTTTCACCATCAACCATTCCATAAGCAACTGAATCAACTACATCAAGTGCTGTTCCTTTTTCTTCAGCTAATTTTTTAAATGTTTTTTCTTTATATTTAATTTGAGGTCCTAATAATACAACATCATAATCTTCAACTACATCTTTAAACTTTCCAACCGCTTCTGCTTGAATAGAAATTTCCATTTCTCTTTTTTCAGCTGCTTCTTTCATCTTTTCTACCAACATACTTGTACTCATTCCTGCATTACAGACTAATAAAATATTCATCAAGTTTCCCCCTAGTATTTTAATTTAAATTATTTAAAAGTTTTTATTAAATTTTTTAGTTTTTTTAAAGCTTCTTCTTCATCACTTCCAGTTGCTTTAACTTTAATTGAGTCTCCGTAAGAAGCACCAAGAGTCATCAGTGACATAATACTTTTCCCATTTACAGTTTGTCCTTTTTTTTCAACTTCGATATTGGCTTCAAAACTCTGAGATGCTGCTACAAATTGTGATGCTGGTCTTGCATGAAGACCTGATTTGTTTTCAAGTTTCATTTCAAGAACTTTCAAACTAACTCCCCCCTTTATTCAATAATATTATTTTATTTCTTTCACCTATTATATTATGCATAAAGGATGCCAAAGTATTATTTTTTTTATTATTTTTTCTTTAATAACTGTTTAACCCCTGTCATAACAAGGTTTATTAAAAATAAAAAAATATCTATTTGGGCAAAAATAAATGCTTTTAAACACAAAAAAATAGTGTGCAATTATTTTTGCACACTATTAAAATAATTATTAAATTTTTTAGTTGTTTTTAAACATTTCAAGTATATATGCATATTCATCTTCTGTTATTTGGATATTATATTTCTCTTCTAATTTTTTTATTATACTTTTTATTTCTCTAAACTTCAGTCTGTTTTCTTTTTTATATTCTCCTAAGTTATCAAATTTAACTGTTCTACCTCCAGCCATCAGATTATCAATCATATACACCATATGCAATAAAATACCAATTTCAACCCCGGAGTCTATGCTTTTATTTAAATTTTCTTTAATTTCCTTGATTATTGTCCTAATATCTTCTATAATTTCAAAGCTTTCCAACTGTTTTAAATACTTATTTATTGATTTTTTTATTTTATAATACATTTCTTCATTTTCAACTAACTTTTTTATTTTTTCTATTCCATCATCAATTAAGATCTCAGAAGCTGAAAAAGAAGGGATACTATCTATTTTATTATTGATATTAGTGATAATAGATATTATTTTAAAATCTTTTTTTAATTTCTCTATATTTTTTTCGAATTCTTTTTCTTCAAGCAAATTCAAATTAATGAATTTGATCTCTAAAGAACTTTCAATTTCTTTTTCTAATATTTCTTTTATCTCTACTGCTGCTCCATCTCCAGTAAAACAGGCTGTAATAATAGCAAATTTTTTCTGGTATTCTTTTCGGGTGGTTACACTTTTTTCAGGCCTTATATCAAAGTCTTGCTGATAACTTTCTGCACTTATTTTATTTACAGAGCGAATTATATCTTCAATGCTTTCTCCTAAAACTGCTTTTCGGCAGGCCTCTAAAACCTGAGGAGTACTAGCCATTGTAATAGTTTTTGTTTTTATACCAGTTTCATTATTGATCATCTCTGCAAAAGTGTTTAAAGAACCCATATCTACCATTAAAACTATACCACTACCATTATCAAGTTTTTGAGCCTCACTTTTAGCCTTGTGATACACCTCTTGTGGATTCATTTCCAAAGGCATGTTGATAGAAACTGCATGCTTTTCTCCAATTAAATTATTTGCTACCTCTGCAATACTGCTTGCCGTTGAACTGCCGTGCATAATAACTATAATTCCGACTTTATTAATTTTATCTTCTCCATTAAAATTATAGGGCCTTTCAGTTAAAAACATTGTTAGATAACCAATTTCATCAAGAGGAGTTTCTATATTAAATTCTTTATCAATTATAGAAGCTATCTCCATAGCTGTAATAAATTCTTGAGGATAGTTGATTCTAATTTCATTTAATTGAGGATGATATATTTCTTCGCCATCTTTAATTCTAGCTATACTTCTTTTTAAATGTAAAGCCAATCCATAGTAAATTTTTTCATCATAATCCCTATTTAATCTATTTCTAGCAAGAGTCAAAATTTGTTCTATAATTGTAACAATATTTTCACCAACGATCTTGTTGATTTTGCTTTTTTTGAAGTTTTTTGTGATATTCCCAATATATTTCTGGAAGTGTTTTTCTATATCAATATTTAAAATTTCACTAATTTCTTCTCTTTTCATCCCACTTTTTTCTAAAGAATTTATTTTCTCTTCAATATTATCATAAAAATAATATTCTTCTCCTGAATCTAATTTATCTTTTTTGAAATTATTAATTTTTTGCGTTTGATCTGTAGTAAAAGATATTAAATTACCTTTATCAGCTATTAAATCATTTATTTCTTCTCTCTTTTCAGGCAAATTCATTATTCCCTTTTTGACATGATAGGGAAGTTCTTCCTGACCAATTTTTAAAATATCACACTTTTTAGTTTCTTGAGCTTTATAATTTAAAAAAGCTTTTGCACAGGCAAGTTGAATATCACTCTTTAATTGACCAATATTATTTGGACAATCATAAAGCAGAAAAGATTTTAAAGCATTTTTATAAATATAGATATCTTTATTAACCCTTTGTACTTCATTTTTTATAAATTCGTCAATCAATTTATATCTTTCCATTAAAGTTCTAGCTTCGAGAGGAGGTAGTTCAATAACCATTGGAATTCTTCTCTGAAATGTCTTTAATAAATATGAACCAGGTGTTTCTGTGGTAGCAGCAATTATTTTAAGCTCAGCAAATATTTTTTGATTTGTTTCTCCTAAGGGCTTGAAAAAGCCATTGTCTATGAAAGTAAATAACATTTCCTGGCCTTGAGGAGGGAGACGATGTACTTCATCTAAAAATATAATTCCTCCATCTGCCTTTTTCAATAACCCAATTTTATCTTTATCTGCACCAGTATAAGCTCCTTTTTTAACTCCAAAAAGCTGACCCATTAAAAGCTGTGGATTATCTGCATAATCTGCACAATTAAACTGAATAAAAGGAGCATCTGACTCAATTACCCTTTCATTTGCAGCAAAATTATACATCAACTTTGCAAACATAGATTTACCTACACCAGTTTCACCCAATAATAATGTATGCAATCCTTTAGGAGGATATAATATTGCTGCTTTCGCCTGCTGAACCGGAATCTTCAAACTGCTTTGAGCACCAATCACATCTTCCAAACTATTAATCTTTGTATTTATAACTTCATTACTTGCTTTATTTTTCGTCTTATAGATTACAGGTCTCCCATTGCTTTTAACTATTTTATCTTCTTTTAATAATTTATTTAAATAACGACTTGCATTTGAGCGAGAAATATTTGCTTTTTCTGCGATTTCTTGAGCTGTTAGACCTTTATTATCTTTTTTTTCTGATAATTCCATAAATAGCTTAAATATCTTATCTTTTTTCTTAATCTTCTGCACCTCCAAAGATATATTGTAATTTAGTATATCATTTTTGGAGTTAGATTTCATTATAAATCAAAAAAAGAGGGGATTACTCCCCTCATAATGTTATCTATTAAACTAAATTTATCGTTAAGCAAGATCATCTCTTGCACTATAATTTCTAAAAATATAATAACCGGCTGCCATGGTTAATAAACCAATTAAACCGATAGCCCATGCACCTAAACCTGTAGCTCTGACTAATATCCATGTTAAAGGGTTAGCTCCATCAATAAGACTGGAAATCATTGCTGCTCCTTCTGGAAAATCAAAGTTTGCTGCGTGAGCTGCGGCAGTATGTAATTCTGCCAATCCAGTGGAAATATATAAACCAACTGCAATTACCAGAGTACCAATTATAGTAGAACGAAAGATATTACCCTTGGTAATTGGAATAATCATTACTACAAGAAAAGGCAGTGAAGCTAAATCACCAAAAGGAAGAACTGAATTCCCTGGTAAAATAACAGCTAATAATATAGTTATGGGAACCAAAATTAATGCTGTGGAAATTGCAGAAGCATGACCAATGGCTATTGCAGAATCAAGTCCAATATAAATTTCGCGATCTTCAAATTTTTCTTTCATAAAGTTTTTAGCTGCTTCAGAAAGTGGTGTCAAACCCTCCATTAAAATCTTTACCATCCTTGGGAATAAGAGCATAACTGCCGCCATTGTAACTCCTAAATTAAGAACTTCTTGTGCACCATAGCCGGCTAAAATACCTAATGCTAATCCTAAAATTAAACCCATAATTATTGGTTGACCGAATATACCAAATTTATCCTGGATAGTTTCAGGATCAGCATCTATCTCTCTAAGTCCCGGAATTTTATCCATTAAATTATTTAATGGTATTGCTATTGGAACATAAGCTGCAGAAAAACCATGTGGAAGAGAGATATTGGGGATATCATAAAAATCCTGTACCATAGGTGCTGTCCAATCTGCCATTACAAGAACTATTGCTGCATTTATACCAGCCGCTACTAATCCCCAAACTAAACTATCTGTTAATCTTGCAACTAAGGCACCAGTAAAAGCAAAATGCCAAAAATTCCATATATCAACATTAACAGTTTTAGTTAATTTAAATAAAATCATAATTATATTAACACCCAAAGCTATGGGTATAATTAAAGCACCAACCTGGCTACCAAAAGCAATTGCCGCTGAAGCTGGCCAGCCAACATCTATAATTCCTAGTTCAATTCCAAATCTCTCAACCATTGCCTCTGCTGCCGGCCCTAAATTACCTACCAAAAGATCAAGAATTAAATTAATACCAATAAAACCTACTCCAATCAGTAATCCAGAATGAAAAGCCTTGCCTATTTTTTGACCAAATAGAATTCCTAAGATGAATATTACTATCGGTAGCATTACACTTGCACCTAGATTGGTTAAAATCTCAAAAAATCCTGCTAAAACTTCTAATATTTCAATCATTTTTTTAAGGCTCCTCCTTTTTTATTCAATTATTCTTTTAGTTTAGCTATTATTTTCTCTTCTACTTCTTCTTCTCCTATACCACTTATCATAGCAGTTGCATTAATTACCGGAAGATCAACTTTATAAGAAAAAGCAGTAGTTGTCACTAGAAAATCATAATTACTATTTTCTATTTCCCTTTTAGCTTCTGTAACTTTTGCTTGATTAATATCTACTTTTACCCCTGCTTTTTTAGCTAAATTTTTTATTTTTTCGTTTACCACTGTTGAAGTTGCAATCCCTGTACCACAAACTATCAAAACCTTTTTTTTCATTTACTATACCTCCCCAAATTATTGATTCAATAGAGCTAAATAACTTTTTTCACCTCCCTATTTAGTAAAACTGTTTTATCATCTAAAGTTATTTTTGATATGCTTAAATACTTCTTCTTTAGAACTAGCTTTTTGTAAATCCCCCAAAAAATTTGGGTCTTTAAAGGCAGAAGTTAAATTACTGATCACTCCAACCTGGTTTTCTTTTTCTTTAATTGCCAGCATAAAAATTATATTTACATCAATTTTTTCTGAAGCATCATCCATTCTATAAAATTCAACCGGTTTTTTTAATACTGCTACAGCAATCGCAGCTTTATTCACATGCTCACTATCGGTATGTGGAATAGCTACATTTCCACCAACTGTTATTAGACCTGTGGGAAAGCTTTCTTCTCTGCTAATAATACCATCATAAAAATTTTTTTTAACATATCCTTTTTCATATAAGAGTTCACTTAGCTTTAATAAAATATCCTCTTTTTTAATTGCTTTTTCAGAAAAAATGATTAAGTTTTTATCAATCATATCTTCTAACTTTACTTTTTGAGTCTTTGCCATTCCTTTTAAACCTCCTCAGCCAAAAAATTATTATTTTTATTGTTTTTCAGAAATACTTCCTAAGAATATATCTCTAATATCTTTTTTAGATTTAGCTCTTTTTAAACTTTCTAACAATTTATTATCATCTATAATACGAAGATAGTTTTTGAAAAATATTTCTGCTTCTTTTTTTGATTTAAGAGCTATCATAAAAATAATCTTTACTTTCCTCTCATCCCACTGGACGTCTTGAGCTAAATTGGCAATTATAACTTTTGAAGAATTAATATACTTTTTCTCAGCATGAGGAAGAGCTATTCCCTTACCCATCTCCGTAGATGTTAGTTTTTCTCTCTTTAAGACAGAATTTTCGAAACCCACTTTTACAATCCCTCTTTTTAACATTTCTTTGCTGAGAAATTTTATTATCTCTTCTTTAGAATTTAAATTTAAGCTGCAGAATATCAAATCTTCATCTATTAAATTATCTAAAATATCATTTCTTGAATGATTTTGCTTTTTATTTTCTTTAATTAAACCATTCATTTCCTGCTGAATAAATTCAATATCCTCATCTGTACAAAGAGGACTGATTTTGATTATTGGCACTATATATTCTTTGTTCAATGGAATCGTACTGATTATTAGATCAATATCAGCAAAAGAAAAATCATCTAATTTATGAGCAGCTATCACTCCTTCTATCTGAAGTCCAGATAATCTCCTTTTTAATCTTTCTGCTAATAGTTGAGCTGTTCCACCTCCACTTCCACAAACAACGAGAACTTTTCGGTTTTTGGTTAATCTTTCTAATGCAGCGCCTAAATGGAGAGCTATATAACCAATTTCTTCTTCACTCACCTGAATCCCTAAATGCTTTTCATAAACTATACTGCTGCTCCAAGCTGCGGCAAAAACATCTGGATAATTATCTTTAATTTCTTCTAATATTGGATTTCTTAAACTTAAACCATATTCTAACCTATTTAAAACTGCTCTAAAGTGTAAAATTAAACCCATCAAAACTTCTCTATCTCTGCTTAAATCAACTTCTAAAACCTTTGCTGCAGTATCTATTATTTCTTTAGCCATATTAACAATTTTAGAATTACTTTCTTCCACTATATCTTCTAATTTAGCTTCTTTAATACTTTGTTGATATTTAGCACCTAAAATATGAAGGGAAATATAGGCAATCTCCGCTTCAGGAATAGGAACAGAAAACTTATCTTCCAATTTTTTAGCTATAAAGGCTGCTATTTCAAATTCTTCTTTCTTTTTTAGCTTATTAAACTGTTCTTTATTCATTTCTATATCTTTGCCTTGCTCTAGTCGTTCTAAACTAATGGCAAGATGGACAATCAAACCAATTAATGTCTCATCTGTGAATAAAAAATTAGCCTCTCTTTCAGCTTCAAGCAATATATCTTCAATTTTTTTAAAATCTATATTAGCAAATAATAGTTTAAGATCTTGATAGGTGTTTAAATCAATTCTACTTTCTTCTAGATTAGAAATTTCATCTTCTCCTAAAATATGTTTTAATTCTTCACTACCCTTTAACAAAGTTAATAAATCTGCTACCGCTTTG
This sequence comes from Halanaerobium polyolivorans, assembly GCF_020711195.1. GTDB lineage: Bacteria > Bacillota > Halanaerobiia > Halanaerobiales > Halanaerobiaceae > Halanaerobium > Halanaerobium polyolivorans. Next base: position 32,517 of record NZ_JAJFAT010000016.1, on the reverse strand, counting down.
CGCCAATTTTTTTCTTCTCCTTTAATCTTGAGACCATATCGTCTTTTTCTTTCTAATTTCAAATTATATTTATTTAGCCATGCTTCAACTTTATCTAAATCCTTATATACAGTAGTTCTGCTTAAATAAAGTTTGTCAGCTAATTTTTGGATGGTATAATTTTTATCAGATTGAAGCAACCATTTTAATATAAGCTGTCTTCTTTTTTCCGGAGAATAAGGATCTCTATAATCCAAAGACTTAGAAAATTTTTGTTTAAGCATTTTTCTTTTTTCTTCAGATATTTTCAGACTAACACCTACACCTGGTTTTATGGAAAGAACAACATCTTCTTTTTCTTTTAACCAAGCCTGTAATTTTTTTAAGTCACTACGGATTGTCCTGGCTGAAACCGAAAGCTTTTCGGCCAATTCAGCTGTAGTAAAGGCTTGCTTTGATTCTAATAAAACAATTAATAAATTTGTAGTTCTTTGTCCTAATATTCTTAAAATTTTTACCACCTTCTTTTTAAAGTCAATTAGAGATATCTTCATTGACTTAAGTTTATAATAAAACATTCTTTTATTAAACTCAATCAACCTTTTTGCCGTTTCAATGTGGAAATATTGTACTAGTGAAGTAAAAACAACAATCCCTACATAAAAAAATGCAGGGATTGTTGTTTAGACATAAATACAAATTATTATTATAGATTTACTTTTTTAAGCCGATAAACTTCATTACTAAACTTTTCCGCTTTAATTACAAAGTCAAATTTATCAATGTTAAGACAATAATTAAAATCCTCTTCTGGCATATCTGACTGAGTGCTGCTATTAAAGAATTTATCTCCTGCAGGACTGTAAAGCTTTTTCCTTAATTGCTCTTGATTTAAATTTTCTTTGCCTTCTAATTTGTTTTTCAAATATTGGGCCAGAGCCATATCTTCTTCTGCAGTTTTTTCTGCATTAACGCCCATGGCCACCAGTGAAATCTTTTCAAAATCTTTCTTTTCAATATAATTTGCTGCAGCTGAGACATTAACAAAACTTCCAGTTATAATTTCTTCAGCTTGAGCAGCATTAATAATACCCTTTGTACCTGCACTTGTGGTTAAAATTATATTTTTCCCTTTGAAGTTTTGCTTAGAAATTAAATAAGGTGAGTTCCCATAATCAAAACCAGCTAATTTAATCCCATTTCTTTCTCCAACTAAAACATTATTTTCAATCTTTTCAGCTAACTTTCTAGCTTCATCTACTTCAGAAACCGTGTATATAGCCTGAGCACCATTAGCAAAAAGATAAGCAGATGTAGAAAAAGCTCTAAAAACATCAATTATAACTGCTAATCCCTCTGCCTTTTTTGCACCTTCTATGAATTGATATATATTAATTTTCATATGTTCCTCCTTTAGATTGTATTATACAAAACTAAGCAACAATTCTCAAAGATAACAGCAGTTATTTAAAGATAAAGTGAATATATAATTGCAACTGCTAGAGAAATAAATGGTGCTATCATTGTCACAATAAAATAATCAAAATATGTATCTTTAAACTTTAGTCCTGTATAAGCAAGCATTGCCAAATAAGCACTATTGTGAGGTAAAGTATCTAAACCAGTAGAAGCTATCAGAATAACCCTGTGTAAGTTTTCCGGATCAACAAATTGAGTAATATTTTCACCTACTGTACTGATTGTCAAAAGCATACCTCCTGAAGCACTACCTAATAAACCGGCAGCAATATTTGTAATTATGCCTACTAGAAGATAGGGATGTAAAGGAAGGGTTAATAAGTTTCCCAAAAAATTTTTAAATACATCCAGAGATGAAATAACCTGACCAAATCCCATTGCAGAAGCGGCAAACATTAGTGGAGCTACAGCATTAGAGATACTGCTGTTTAATACCTTAAGTAATTTTATCTTGTTAATGTTTTTGATTATCGAAACAAGGACTCCCAGTAATAATGCAATTACAGGTGGTTTTGCTAAAACTGCCAAGAAAATAAAAACTGTTAGCAATGGTAATACAGAAAGCACAAAACTTTTGAATTTTTTTGGATCTGCTTTTTTGAAAATACCGCTCTGAGAAGCATAATATTGCTCCCCTAATAATTTTTTTGTTCTGAATATTAAATAATAGACCGCAAAAGCAGAAGCAATAGTAATACTTATAATTCCTACCCCTAAACCAGCGACAGCAGATGTAGAAAGAAAATCCATCATAATCAAATTATGAATCTGAGGGCTACCAGGCATCGGCATCCCGATAATTAAACTACCACCAACTATAGAAGCTAATATCAGTGATTTAGATAAATTAACTTCTTCAAAAACTGATTTTGCAATAGGATAAATGGTAAAAATTAAAACAAAAGCAGAAATCCCTCCATAGGTTAAAACAGCACTTGCAAAAAATATGCCGACTGCAGCATATCTATGAGAAATAACATCTAGAACAAATTCTCCAATTGCAGCTGCATCTCCAGAATCCTCCATTGTTTTACCTAAAATTGCACTGAGCAAAAAAATCAGTAGATAATCCTGAACAAAGTTAGCAAAGCCTGCTAAATATTGGCTGTTTAATAGCTCGAGTATATTTATATTATTCAGCAAAGCTATTACAGAAGCAGAAATCGGAGCGACAATTACAATATTCACTTTTAAAACAATTAGAGTAATTAAAATTATAAATCCTATTAAAATACTTAACAAAATAACTCTCCTTCCAGACTTTAGAATATTTAGCTTAGAAACATAGCTTTATTTTAACCTTCATCAGCATTTTTGTCAATTTGAAAGCTTTTTATAATATCTTAAAGGACTATATTGTCGTATCTTGAATTATTAAAATAAAGCACAGTGATTAAATAAAGTTTTTGCCCAAGTTGAAAGAAGGTGAAATATTTCATATTATGATGCTAATAATAGATAATTATGATTCATTCACTTATAATTTAGTAGAATATTTTAAAATATTAAAGCAGCAAGTAAAAGTTGCTAGAAATGATGCCATTATTATCCCTGAAATCATTGACCTCGATCCTGAGACGATTGTTATTTCACCAGGGCCATGCACACCAAAAGAAGCAGGTATTTCCAAAAAGATTGTCAGAGAATTAAAAGCTGATTATCCCATTCTTGGTATCTGTCTTGGTCACCTAGCTATAGCAGAGACTTTTGGGGCAGACATTATAAAAGCAGTTGTTAATAAGTCTAATCTACCTGCAGAATTAGAAGTCAGTGCTCGGAGTGAGCAGGGAGAAATAATGGGTATTCGGCACAAAAATTATCTTGTAGCTGGTGTTCAGTTTCATCCAGAAGCTGTTTTAACCGAACAAGGTTTAAAATTATTAAATAATTTTTTAAAGGCAGGTAAAGAATATGCTAATTAAAAAACTCCAAATTAAGGGAGGTTAATCCTGCTCCATTTGCAGCTTATCTTGATTTTGGAGATTACCAGATTCTTTCTTCTTCCCCGGAAAGATTTATAAGGTCTAAAAATAACAAACTTTTCACACGGCCAATTAAAGGAACTAGGCCAAGAGGTAAAAACAAAGTAGAAGATTTGAAATTAAAAGTAGATTGTATAAAAAATATTTTCCCCGGTGGTTCAATTACAGGTGCACCTAAAATTAGAGCCATGGAAATCATAGATGAATTAGAGCCTACTCAAAGAAATATTTATACAGGATCAATAGGCTATCTTGATTTTAATGGTAATATGGATCTTAATATAGTCATCAGAACTATGCTAACAAAGAATAAAAAAGTCTATTTTCAAGTAGGTGGAGGAATCGTTTGGGATTCTAATGCTGCAGCTGAATATCAAGAATCATTAGATAAAGGTAAAGCACTAGTGGAAGCACTCAAAAGATAATAGAAGGTGAAAATATGTATTATATTTTTAATGCTGAGCATATTCAGCGTCTGCGCCAAAGTTCTGCCGCATTAAATATTGACTTAAATTATTCTGATCAAGAAATCAAATATTATCTTAAAAAATTAATTGAAAAAAATGCTTTTAATGGAGCTATAAAAATATTATTGGCTAAAAATATTAATTCCAGCGATTTAATTATCACAATGAAAGAAAAAAATATCAACCTGAAGATTATCAAAAAGGCTTTAATTTAAAAATAAGCCAAGTTTTAAGAAATTCAACTTCAAAAATAATCAAACATAAAACAACTAATTATCTTGAAAATATATTGGAATTCAGAAAGGCTAAGGCTGAAGGTTTTGATGAAGTAATATTTTTCAATGAAAAGGGTTATTTAGCTGAAGGGGCAATTTCTAATATATTTATTGTAAATGAGCAAAAAATATATACACCAGGACTAGAAAATGGTTTATTAAATGGAATCTTAAGAAAAAAAGTGTTATCACAAAACTATTATCAAGTAGAAGAAAGAAATATTGGGCTTGATTTAATTAATGAAGCTGATGAAATTTTTATCACAAATTCATTATTAAAAATTATGCCTGTTAGAGCTATTGCAAATACTCAATTTAAAAACAGCAATTTTAAGTTTAGAGAAAGAATAGCTAAAATCATATAATTGAAAGGAGATAATTAATGCAATATTTATTAGACACAGCAGAAATAGAAAGTATAAAAAAAGCTTTTGAGCTTTATCCATTAGATGGGGTAACCACAAATCCCAGTATAATTGCCAAAGAAAACAAGGATTTTATTTCTTTATTAAATCAAATACGCAATATTATTGGTGAGGATAAAATGCTGCATGTTCAGGTATTAGCTAAAAATGCTGAACAGATGATAAAAGAAGCTAAATACCTTAAAAATAAAATTGGTGGTAATATTTATATTAAAATACCTGTCACTGCTCAGGGTATCAAAGCTATCAAAAGCTTAAAACCTCATAACTACCAAATCACTGCTACTGCAATTTTCACTCCTCAGCAGGCTTTAATGGCAGCTAAAGCAGGGGCTGATTTTGTTGCTCCTTATGTTAATAGAATCTCAAATACAAATGTCAGTGGAATTAAAGTAGTAAGAGAAATTATCCACTTATTAAAAGAAAATAATTTAAAAACAAAGGTTTTAGCTGCTTCATTTAAGAATATCCAGCAGATCCATGAAGTTACTCTTAATGGAGCTCAAGCTATTACAGCTCCAGTAGAGTTAACTGAAAAGCTTCTGGAACATTCCGGGACCAGCAATAGTGTTGAAGAGTTTATAAAAGATTGGGAAACTATATATGGAAAAGGAAATTTAACATATGATATATAATTTCATTTAAAATATTGCTATTTATACAGACAAAACCGCATCTTTGGCTTATCAGTCAAAATGCGGTTTTTGCATTAATTTATAATTTTAAAATCATTAATTAATATTTTATCAATAAAATTAAGGGACTAATACCTCATCTATTACATGGATTACTCCATTACTAGCTTCAATATCAGTTGCAATTACTTGAGAATCATTGATAAACACATTGCCATCCTCAACAGTAACTCTTAGATTTTCACCAAGCAGGGTTGGTACTTCTGCGCCATCAAGGGTTACTACATCTTCCGCCATTACTTTTCCTGATACTACATGGTAAAGCAGAACATCTGCTAAAGCCTCTTTATCTGCTAGCAAGCTTTCTAATACTCCCTCAGGTAGATTGGCAAAGGCTTCATCTGTAGGAGCGAAAACTGTAAATGGTCCCTCACCTTTTAAAGCGAAAACAAGATCTGCTTCAATAACAGCAGTAACTAAAGTGTTAAAGTCATCTGCTTCTAAAGCAACTTCAAGTACATCGGATCTATTTATATGACCATGGGCAAAAACAGCTGAAGTAAAGACCAAACTCATCAAAACTGCCAGGACAAGGACCCCAACTAAAACAGAAGCATTTCTAAAAAATAATTTTTTCATTACAAAAACCTCCTTGATAATATTTACTTTTTGCGATATTTTAATTTAATATTATTTTATCACTATTTTTGACAAAAAGCAATAGTCATTGTTACTATTTGTAAAATTGTATCGTGCTTTGCATTTTATAATTTTTTCATTTTCTCTCCTTTCCTTAAAGTTCTATAATTAGATAATTGGCTAAAACAAAAAAATATCCTGCTAAATTTTTAGCAGGGTTTAATATAAAAATTATTACTTTAATTTAATTTAAAGCTATGGAAAACAGAAAAACTCTTTTGCTATTTAATCTGTCAGCAAAAGAGCTTTAGGACTACATCTATTAGGAGAGAAGGAATTTATTTATTAATTATTTGATTGATTTTTTTTATTTCCTTAAGAGGAGCTTTGAAATTTCTGTTTTCATCTAAAAGCCCATTTTTTTCTTGTTCAACATCAGTTAACTGTGTGTAACAGTAGCCTTCAAAATAATCAACCATTTTAATTTCTTCCAGCATAATATTTATTCTTTCAATTAATTCTGTTTGATCTTTTACTCCTTTACCATAACCCCAGCCCTCTTTATTTTGAAAAGCAAGACCTCCAAATTCACTAAAAATTATAGGCTGATTCTGGTAAGTATAATTGTCAGCCATTAAATACTTGCCATCATTAAAGACTTCTTTGTTATCTACTAAATTAATTTTGTTATCTTTATAAATTTCAATGATTTCTTTATCATTACCTCTTCCTTCATAATCATGGATAGTTATAATATCTGAGATAGTGTGTTCCCAGCCATCATTACAAATAATAGGGCGCTCGGGATCAATACTTTTGGTTAAATAATAAACTCCTTCTGTAAATTGCTGCTCTTTTCTGCTAGTTTTTATTGATTCTATTCCCCATGATTCATTAAAAGGGACCCAGGTTATAATAGAAGGATGATTATAAAGTTCTTTGACAATTCTTAACCATTGACTGCTGAATTCATCCACTACCTGATCAGCATATTCATAAGTTGAGCCAATTTCAGCCCAAATCACTAAACCCATTTTATCCGCCCAGTAATAAAAGCGGTTATCTTCTATTTTTTGATGTTTTCTGGCTCCATTAAAACCCATTTCTTTGATTAATTCAATATCTTTTTTTATTGCCTGATCAGAAGGAGGTGTTGCAATAGTATTTGGCCAATAACCCTGATCAAGTATTAATTTTTGATAAAAAGGTTTGTTGTTTAATAATATTTTGCCATCTTCAATCGAAATTTTCCTCATTCCAAAATAAGAGCTTACATTATCTATTTTTTGCTCATCTTTCAATAAATAATAATTAATCTCATACAGATTTGGGTTTTCTGGACTCCATAATTTAATTTCATTATTTTTATCACTTACATTTATTTTGAAGTTATAGCTATCCTTATTGATATCAAATTTAAAACTTTGAATAACTTTATCTTCAAACTTAATCTCAGTTAACAACTTATATCCAGCTTCTTCTAAATCACTAGTTTCAAAATTATATCTTAGCTCTATTTCCTGAGAATCTATATCAGGAGTTAATTTAACATCTTTTAAATAAGCTTCTTTAGCTACATATTCTAACCAGACTGTCTGCCAGATTCCAGTTGTTCTGGTATACCAGCACAAAAAGTTATCCTTTTTATAACTCTGTTTGCCGCGGGGCTGCAATTTGCTCATAGTATCTTCTATTTTTATCACCAGATTATTTTCAGCCTGGTAATTAAGATAGTCACTGAGATCAAAGCAAAAAGCATCATATCCTCCAACATGACTGCCGATAAAATTGCCATTCAACCAGACCTTAGTAATATAATCAGCTGCACCAAAGTTTAAAATGACTTTTTTATCTTTCTTTGCTTCAACTACAAAAGTTCTCTGATACCAGATGCAGCTATGTTCTTTACGATCTTCAATTCCACTTGCCTTACTTTCAAAAGTAAAGGGAACTAATATTTTTTTATCAAAACTTTCTTTTTTAAACCATCTTTCTTTTTCCCCCTGATTATTATCATCAAAAGCAAAGTTCCATTCTCCATTTAAATTCTGCCATTCTTTTCTCTTAAATTGTGGCCTTGGATATTCAGGCCGTGGTATATTTTTCTCCATTTGTCTCCTCCTGTCATCTGATTTTAACCTTTGATTCCTGTAAATTTAATACCTTTAATAATCTGTTTTTGGAAAAACAAAAATATTACTATTGCTGGCAAAGATGCTAGCATATTTACTGTCATTGGTATAGTATAATCTGGAGTATAAGCATCAGTAAAAGTTGGCACTCCTAATGGCAGAGTAAACATAGATTGTTCCATTACTGCAATAAAAGGCCAGAGGAACTCATTCCAGGTTTGAATAAAGGTAAAAATAGCTATTGCAGCTATTGCAGCTTTTGAGAGTGGCATAAAAATATTCCAGTAAATCCTAAACAATCCACATCCATCTATTCTTGCACTATCAATCAGATCTCGTGGTACTGCATCGAAAAATTCTTTTAAAATAATTACCCCTAAGGGAATTGCAACCCTGGGCAGAACTAAAGCAGGATAAGTATTAATCAAACCTAAATTCCCTACAATATCAAATAATGCTACCACATTTGCCTCTGTAGGAACCATCAAACCTGCCATTGCAAACACAAATAATACATTTTTGAATTTAAAATCAATTACCGAAAAAGCAAAAGCAGCTAAAGAACTCAAGAATATTACTAACAAAGTAGCACTAGAAGCGACAATAAAACTGTTGAGCATCCACCTAAATATTGGTGCTCTTTGAATTACTGAAAAATAATTTGCTAAAGAATATGGAGGTGTAAACCAATCTATTATTCTACTTACTCTAAAACCTTCAGATTTTAAAGAAACAAATAACATCCAAATAATTGGCAGTAAAAAGCAGACTGCTATGCCATAAGAAACCATATATTTTAAAGCTTTTTTTGTTGGTGAAATTTCTTTTTTCATTGAACATCACTTCGCTTTCTTCTAATAACGATTTGAGCTACCGAAATAATAATTAAAATCACAAAAATTGTAAAGGACATTGTAGCTCCATAGCCAAGACTGTTCTGTCTAAAACTAGTTTCATAGATATACTGAATAATTGGTCTGGTTGCTGTACCAGGTCCCCCACCTGTAATCAACCAAATCTGGGCAAAAACCTTGTAGGAAAATATAATCTGCAATAATACTATTACCCAGGTAATTGGTTTTAATTGAGGTAAGGTGATATATAAAAACTGCTCTAATGGTGTTGCTCCATCAACAGAAGCTGCTTCATAATATGATTCTGGTATATCTTGTAATGCTGCCAGATATAAAATCATATTAAAACCAACTGTCCACCATAGAGTTGCAAATACTACTACAAACCAGGCTAAAAGATCTCGGCTCAACCACTGAATGCCATTAGAAATAACTCCGATGTCTTCTAAAAACATATTAATAAAACCATTGTTAGTCTGAAATAAATATACCATTATTGAAGAAATTACCGCCACAGATAAAACATATGGTAGAAAAAATGAAATTTTTAAAAATAATTTGCCTCTTATTTTCTGATTACAAATTAATGCTAAGACCAATCCTGCTAAAACTATAGTAGGTGTGCTTACTAAAACAAAGATCATAGTATTGCCAAATGAACTCCAAAAAGATGAATCTTGAAACATTTCAATATAATTACTGAAGCCTACAAAGTGCATTTTTCTAACTATTGTCCACCGATGCAAACTCATCCAAAAACCTCGAATAATGGGAAATACCAAAAAAACTAAATAAACTATCATAAAGGGCAGAATAAAAGGTAAAGCTTTAATGAAGTTCTTCTTTTTATTGCTATTAAATTCCAATTATATCGAACCTCCTTTAAGAATTTTATTTTAATAGCGGGAAAAATTTCCCGCTATTAATTAAGTGTAAATTTATCTTGTTAAAGTTCTTTCGATTCTTCTGACAGCTTCTGTGAAAGCCTCTTCTGCTGTAGTTCTATCTCTCCAGTACTCACTTAAGGCTGTAGTAATCTCACTTCTAATTCCCCAGGTATTATTACCTGCACTATCAAAACTTGCAAAGTCAGCTGCTTCTACATAATCCATTCTGTAAGGCATATTTTGAAATGATTCATTCTCAATAATTATTTTTTTGCTTGGTATATGTCCAGCTCTTGCCCACATTTCACCATTATCAGTTAACCATTTGGCAAAAGTTAAAGCTGCTTTTTCTTTAATTGGATCACTATCATTATATGGTAAAACTAAGCTGTGAGAATCTGCCCAAACTGCCTGATTTTCAAATACTTTAGGCATTGGAACAACACCAAAATCAAGTTCTTCAGTATTTTCTAAAGTTCCAGTAATCCAAACCCCTGTTAAAAGTACTGCTGTATCTTGATTTCTAAAAAGATTAACACTTTCATCATATTCAGCATTAACTGGTGTAAAGTCATTATCATAAATTGACTTCATATATTCTGCAGCTTGAATCGCTTTATCCATATCAATAGTCAGCTCATCATCTGAGACTATTGGACTACCACCTAACTGACTATAAAGACCCCACCATAATCGATAGTGTCCATCAGCAGTAAAGTTAGTCCAGTATGACATTGGATAACGAGCTGTAGATTCAGCTTGAATTTTGCTTAGAAATTCCATAAATCCTTCAGGAGTTTCATCAATTATTGGTTCACCATTTTCAGCTAATAAGTCTGCTTCCTCTAATAAAGTTTTGTTGTAATATAAAACTTGGGGGTGAGTATCCAGTGGTACCCCATAATATCCATCATTAACTAGGGCTCCATCTAAAATATTTTGGTTGAAATCTGACCAATTAAGACCTATCTCTTCTGCAGTATCATCTAATTCAATGACCAATCCTTCATTTGCCATTTCTTCTAACCTTGAAATATGTGTAATTGCAATATCTGGTCCAAATCCACTAGCTATAGCAGTAATTAAACCTGTGTAGTATTCACTAAATTCAAGTCTGGTCTGTTTTACAACAATTTCATCCTGACTATCATTAAAGCTTTCGATCATAGCATCCATAAAGTCGGCATCGCCACCACCAAATAGATTCCAAAATTCAACTTCTACTACTCCATCTCCTCCACTATCTCCACCACTAAAAAAAGCATTGACACTAAATGATAAGGCAATAATTAGGAACAACACCAAAACAACTCGTAGCATTTTTTTAGATAACATCTAAAAACCTCCCTTTAATTTTTGAAAACAGAATTATTTTACAATATTGCGAATATTTATCTTTTTTGACCCCTCCTTCTTTTATTTCATATATTTATATTTTAGTTTAATAAAAGTTGAATTAAAATCCATAAAAATATTCTGGAAAATCTCTCTATTTTTTATTTCGCCATTAATGTTAAATCTCCTGCTTTTATTTTAATTATTTTTGATTTGTTTTATTGTTTATTAAAGTTATATCTATATCTAAGCATAATATCTTGTTTATAGTTGCCAAATTCTCTCCCAAATAAATTAATCCCCCCCACATTTCTGGCATCTTCTTTTACTCCAATTTTAACTTTTATAAAATCATTTTCTTCTATATTGATATCAGCTAAATTTACATCAGATATTTTATTACCATCTATATAAGTCCCATCTTCAGTAACTTTCCAAATTTTTAGTAAGCCATGCTGAGTTTGATCAAAGTACCACCAATCTGGGTTTAGTATACCTCTTTTTTCACCAAAATCACCTGGTGAAGTCCAAACACCTATTTCTATTCCATTAATCCAGATAGAAATATCAGAAGGCCAATCCTCATTATAATCTGAGGTTTCTGAACAAATCTCCATACTTAACTCTAATTTAATTGCCTGAGAGCCTTTTGGCAGATCATTAGGAAATAGATATTTGACATAACCACTGCCAAACCAAAGGATTTGAGCATTAGTGTGATTTGGATTCAAAAAAGATTTGACATCATCCAGTTCTCCAATCACCCCTTTTGCTGAGGCAAGCCCACAGGTAGGCTTTACTTCAAAGTCTTTATAATTTCCGATCGGCATAGAAGTTTCGATTAAATTCTTATCTTTTAAATCTCTTGAACCAGGTAGGTTAATCAGTATTTTATCATAAGTTAAGCTGCAAATTTTCTGTGAACCATGATTGCCCGGTTTATATTCAGTTTCGATCAGTCCAGCCTCTTCAAGTTTTTTAATATTTACTGTTACAGAAGATGCAGGCATATTTATATATTCAGAAATCTGATTTAAATTCATAGCTTCATTCTGTAAAACTTCTATAATTTTCATTCTTGATTCAGATCCCAATGCTTTAAAAACATCAATTATCTGTTCTTCATCTTTTAATTCAAGTATATTACCTTTCATTTTAACCCCTCCAGTGTATTTATTTTAACAATTATTAAACTAAAAAGCAATAATTAAAAATAAATCTTAGAGGGAATATTGCATTAAGCAGATTTTAAATATTTTTATAATTTTTCAATGCCCACGGTTTTGAGGAATTTGTTAAAACCACTTATTCCCTTTTGATCATTCTTATATACTCCAGCTCTTTCTAAAACCTGAGTAAATTTCTTAGCTGTTTCTTTTTCCAGAAGCTTTTCTGCTTCTTCAAACTCTAGTTCTCTGCCATAAGCAGCTTCCAGCTCTTTAAGCCAGTTTAGATGTTTTTCCATCCCCTCTTTTAACTTTAACTCTTCTATACTTAAGCTTGAGCTTAAATATTCAGCTATTAGATTAAGCTCTTTTTTTAAGCGCCCCGGTAAAATAGCCCTTCCCATAACTTCGATTAAACCGATATTTTCTTTTTTAATATGGTGTAACTTTTTATGTGGATGAAAAATACCATCAGGATATTCTTCATTACAGCGGTTATTGCGCAGAACCAAATCAAGTTCATATTGTTCTTCTTCACCTGCATATTGTCTTTTGCGGGCAATAGGGGTTACAGTATTATGGGCAATCTCTTTACCATCCTCTTGGCTGTAAGCTTTAATATTTAAACTATGATCTGTGTATTGACGCCACTTTTTTAATATTTTATCAGCCAAGTTGATAAGATCTTCCCTTGCTTTTGACCTTAACCTAATTACAGATAAAGGCCATCTTAACCTGCTGATCTCAACATCCATAAAGCTGGGATCTTCATAATATGCTGTGCTTTCTGCTTCTTCCATCGGGAATATATGTCTGCCTCCCTGAAAATGGTCATGGCTTAAAATTGAGCCACCCACTAAAGGTAGATCTGCATTAGAACCAATAAAATAATGGGGAATCTGTTCTAAAAAGTCCATCAATACAGCAAAAGTCTTTTTGTTGATATTCATCGGCTTATGTTCTCGGTGAAAAACTATGCAGTGCTCATTATAATAAACATAGGGTGAATACTGTAAAAACCAGTTCTCATTTTGTAATTTTAAGGGGATTACCCGATGATTCTGCCTGGCAGGATGATTTAAAGAGCCTGCAAAACCGACATTTTCCAAACATAAATAACATTTAGGATAATTACTCTGTGGTGCTGCTTTAGCTTTGGCAATCTCTGCCGGATCTTTTTCTGGTTTAGAAAGATTGATGGTGATCTCTATTTGGCCATAACTACTGTCTGCACTCCAGTTTAAATTCTTAGCTGTTCTCTCAAGCCTAATATAATTGCTTTTTTGAGCAAAAGTATAATATTGCTCAGCTGCAGCTTTAATATCATACTCTTCAGCAGTATTATAAAAACGGGCAGCTATTTCTGACTGTCTGGGAGTTAAAGCTCCCATAATTTTAGTATCTAAGAGATCTCTCTCACTAATATTATTATTGATCAATGCCTTTGCCGCTGCAAAATCAAGCAGCCCATCCAAAATAGCTTGGGGATTAGCAGGTAGTTCAAGTTCTGATTCGGGATCTAATGCTTCTGCTGGTGCTTCTTTGATTTCTAAAATAGCTCTGATTTCATTTCTGGCAGCTATTTTATCCCACTCAGCTAATAAGTTATTTTTTTCTCCATAAGCCAACAGTTTTTCAATGAGTTGATTTGCTTTTTCTTCTTTCACTAATAAACCTCCCTCAAAAATCATTCTTCCAATTTTTATCTTATTGGCTAAAAAAACATTTAAAGCTTCCTTGCTCCAGGGGCTGGATCTGTTATATAAATATCTGCTTTTATCCCACTACTTTGGTAATACGCTTTTTTAATATTTTCTGCAAAATCGTTTACAAATTCTTTTTTTACTAAATTGACTGTGCAACCTCCAAAACCAGCTCCGGTCATTCGAGCTCCTTTAACTCCTTTTTCTCGTGAAGCCAACTCCACTAATAAATCAAGTTCTTTTGAGCTAACCTCATAGTCAGCACTTAAACTCTGATGGGATTCATAAAGCAATTTACCAAATTCTTTCATATCATTTTTTTCTAAAGCTTTTTTAGCATCCAATACTCTCTGGTTTTCACTTATTACATGGTGAGCCCGTTTATAAACATTTTTTTTAAGTTCAGCTTTATATTTTTCTAGACTTTCTAAATCTAGATCACGCAGAGCTGTTATATTTTCATCAATTTTTTGCTTAAAAAACTCTACTGCCTGATTACATTCTTTTCTTCTCTTATTATATTCTGAATCAACCAAGCCTCTTTCTACTTTTGAATTGCAAATTACAATCTGATAATTTTCATTAGCAAAAGGTACCAATTGATATTGATTAGTTCTACAGTCAATTAATAGAGCATTATCTTTTTGGCCAAGACGAGAAATATATTGATCCATGATTCCACACTGTACATTAACAAAATTATTTTCTGCTCTCTGGGCCAGTAATGCCAATTCAACAGCTTCTAAATTAATATTATGTAGATCACTAATTGCTAAAGCTGTAACTACCTCTAAAGCAGCCGAAGAACTTAAACCTGAACCTTGAGGAATATTACCGGTAAAAAGCAAATTAAATCCCTGCAGCTTATTTCCTAATTTCTGCAGCTCATCTATTATTCCTTTAATGTAATTTACCCAGATGTTTTCTTTATCATAAAACAGCTTATCTACCTTAAACTCGATTACTTTATCATAATCAAGCGAAAAAGCTTTTACCTTTTTGTCATTTCTAAGCTGAATAACCATTCTGATATCCTTTTCTATAGCCATTGGCATTACAAATCCATCATTATAATCTGTATGTTCACCAATTAAATTCACTCTACCTGGTGCAGCATAAACTCCTTTATCTAAAGATGTATCTTTAAATGTATTTTGATAATTTTCTAATAAAAGTTCTTTATTCATCACTAAAACCTCCTGATTTATGCCATTCCCAGGCGGTAGAAATTATCTTTTCTAAATCTTGATAGGCCGGCTTCCAGTTAAGATCACTTTTAATCTTTTCGGAGCTCGCAATTAAAACTGCAGGATCTCCAGCTCTTCGCTCACTAACTTCTACCTCAAAATCCTTTTGAGTAACCTTTTTGACAGCTGCAATAACCTCTTTAACCGAATAACCATTACCACAACCAAGATTATATATATCACTATCTTTACCAGCCGCTAATGCTTCAAGAGCTAAAAGATGAGCATCAGCTAAGTCATTAACATGAATATAATCTCTTATACAGCTGCCATCTTTAGTTGGATAATCATCACCAAAAATATAAATTTTATCTCTAATTCCGAGGGCAGTCTGCAGGACAATTGGGATTAAATGTGTTTCTGGGTCATGAGCTTCTCCAATTTGTCCTTCTGGATCTGCTCCAGCCGCATTAAAATAACGCAGAGAAATAAATTTTAAACCATGGATTTGATCATATCTTTTTAAAATTTTCTCAAAAAATAGCTTGCTTTCTCCATAGACATTTTCCGGTTGAGTTGGATGATTTTCTGGAATTGGGATTGATTCTGGCTCTCCATAAACTGCTGCCGTTGAAGAAAAAACAAAATACTTGACATTATTTTCAACCATTAGCTCCAATAAATTTAAGGCTTTAGCCACATTATTATGATAATATTTGCCTGGATCCTCCATTGATTCACCAACAAGGCTATCTGCTGCCAAATGAATTACTCCTTCAATTTCATGTTCAGCAAAAATTGATTTTAAAAGCTCTTTATTGCCAATATCACCTTCAATAAATTCTCCACCCAAAACTGCTTTTTCGTGTCCTTTTTTTAAATTATCGATAGTAACAGTGTCGTGTCCCGCTTCTAGAAGTCTTTTGAGAACATGGCTCCCTATATAACCTGCTCCTCCAGTAAGCAAAATTTTCATTGCATTTCTCCTCCTCTAATGATGGGTTTAATCTACTTTAAAAAAATTATTAAGAACTTTTTCTGCTGCTCCAACTGCACCAGCATATTCTCCATAATGAGCAGTCGTAATATTTAAATTTTCTACAGCTAAAATAAGTGCCTTATCACTAACATTATTTTTTAATTCTGCTAAAAAAACTTCTGAATAAGCAGCAAACAAGCCTCCAATTACTACTGCTTCAGGGTTTAAAAGATTTACTAAATCTGCTATACCCCTGGAAAAATATTCTGATATTTCTTTGATAGTCTCCACAGCTTTACTGCTGCCTTTTTTATAATCTTTAACTAATTTCTCTATACTTAGCTCTTTTCTTTCCAACTTCGAATCTAATTTATTATAATATCTGTTTAAAATTCTTGCTTCTGCAATTAGACTTTCTAAACAGCCTTTTTTGCCACATTCACAAACAGGAGCATCATCGGTAATTTTAATATGACCAAATTCTCCTGCTGCATTATTAACTCCATAGTGAAGTTTAGCAGCAAAAACAAGGGCTGCCCCAACCCCTGAACCAGTATTGATAAAGATAAAATCTTTTTTACCCTGCCAGATTTCTCCTTCAGCCATCATCCTAACATCATTGTCAATAAATACTGGATAATCATAATTTTCTGCAATAATCGCTTCAATTTCTACCTTACCCCAGCCAAAATGAGGTGTGAAAAGTGAAACTCCTTTTTCAGGATCAACTAAACCATGAATTCCAACTGCTATTCCGGTAATTTTGGCCTCATCTTCTACAGTAGAGATAAATTTATCGATTAAAGCAAAGCTTTTCTTTGTGTATTCTTCCAGACTATTATCAGAAGGAATTATCTCTTTTTTGGCTAAAATCTCTGCTTCAAGATTTAAAAGAACAGCTTTAAGCTTAGAAATTCCCCATTCAAGGCCAATCACATATCCACCATCAGGATTTAAATCCAGCAGAATAGGTCTTCTACCTCCACTTGATTTTCCTGCTCTAACTTCTTTAACTAATTTTAATTCCAATAACTCATTAACTATATTTGTTACAGAAGCTCTAGACAGATTAACTTTTTTAGCAATATCTGCTCTAGATATCCCCTGATGATCTTTGATTAAAGTTAAAACATTTTTCATATTTAAATTTTTCATGTTTTTAAAACTACCTTTTTTCATTACTCTAACACTTCCTTGCTTTGTTAATTTATTTAATTAACTAAGTGAATTATAGCATTTAATATTCTGAATGTAAAGAAAAAAATAAAAACCCCCTGGAAAAATCCAGAGGGCTGTTATAACTATCTATTAATATTTAAACTTTTTCTATTCAACTACAACATCTACATCAACAATATTACCATCCTGTACCTGCCAGATACCAATTGCACCAGCTCTGTCTCCAACTTCATCAAAGATAACTGGTCCGGAAGCACCTTCAAAATTAATCGTTTGGCCAGCAGCTATTAATTCTTTGGCTTTATCCCACTCATCTATATTGACTGTTTCTCCTTCAGGATCAAGCACTTCTCTGATAGCATCTCTAATTGCTGGGCCATCTACTGTTCCAGCTTTTTCAATTCCAAGTGCGATAACAAATACAGCATCAAAACTGGAATCTATATAAGGTAGTGGTGGTAACTCTCCATATTCTTCTTCATACATAGCAGCAAATGTTTCTGGTCCTCTACCACCAGGTAAAGATGTAGGAGCTGTACCATATTTCCCTTCTAAGAAATCTTCGATTCCCTCTGCAATTGTAGGTGATTTTAGACCATCAGTGAATACAAACTCTTCAAAAAATCCATTTTGTAGAGCCTGTCTGATTATTGTGATTCCACCATCATCTGTATATGCAACCAGCAGTAAAGCATCAGGATTATCAGAAGCCGCATTCATCAACTCACTTCTATAAGAAACCTGATCTGCTTCAAAGGCAATAGATGCTGTTACTTCTCCACCGCGAGCTTCAAACTGATCGATTACAGCATCATTTAAACCCTGTCCGTAATCATTATTAACATACATAATTGCAATTGATTCAAAACCCTGATCAAAAGCAAAATCACCGGCTACAACTCCCTGTAAGGCATCAGAAGGAGCTGTTCTAAAGAAATACCCATCATCTTCAACTGTTGTTAAAACTGGAGTAGTTGCGGATGGTGAAATCTGAACAACCTGATTAGGGCCAGTAACACTTTCTACTATAGGAACTGTTACTCCACTTGACATGGGGCCAACCATTGCCTGTACACCATTAATGTTTACCAGCCTCTGGGCTGCATCAACACCAACCTGAGCCTGAGTTTGAGTATCCACATTGACCAATTCTAACTCCATACCATTAAGTAATCCACCCTGCTCATTAATAATTTTTTGAGCAAGCAAAGTACCATTACGAGCATCCTGGCCATAAGCTGCCAGACCACCTGTAATCGGCAAGGCAGTACCTACTCTAACACTTTCCTGAGCCAAAACACCAAGTGATGAAAGAACAAAAACCATAACTAACGATAAGATCAATAAAAACTTAACTTTACTTTTCATTGTTTTTTCCTCCTCTTCTTCTCGCTTCTCATTTTTTAAATTTTACTCATTTGAGCAAAAGTTTATGCTTTAAATTTCCTCTCTGGAAATAACCCATCCGGCATATTAAGCAGGATTATTTCTAAAAAGACTCCAATTAATATAACTCTAAAAGCTGCTGCCTGGGTAACATATTGTGCTGGCAGCATAGATGTTATTGTTTCAGTACCGGTCCAAATACCCCAAGTAATAACAGCACCAATTAAAACACCAAAGTTATTAGCACTTCCACCGATGATTAACATTATCCAAACTATAAAGGTTGTCTGCATCGGCATAAAGGCTTCCGGAGAAATAAAGCCGGTAAAGTGAGCATATAATGCTCCACCAACTCCCATCATAAAGGCTCCAAAGACAAGGGCCTCCATCCTGTATCTAAAAACATTTTTTCCTGAGGCTTTAGCTACTTCTTCATCTTCTCTAATTGCTCTTAAAACTCTTCCCCAGGGTGATTTAATACCTTTTTCACTTAAGTAATAAAATATAGCGATTACAATTAAGACCAAAGCCAAAAAGCTGAGATTATAATATTGCCCAAAGATATCTCTAAATGGTTTTGGAATAGATGATATACCCCTGACTCCATAACTCAACCAGGCTTCATTAGTAAATATCAATCTAATTATTTCCGCAATACCAATGGTTGAAATACCTAAATAATCTTCCCTTAATCTCAAAGTAGGAATTCCAATTAGAAAAGCTAAGATAGCAGAAAAGATCCCTGCTGCAAGCAAAGAAATAATAATAGGTGTATTAAAACCACCTAAATGATTTGGGCTTGGACTCTTTGTTAAAATTGCTGCTGTATAAGCTCCTACTGCCCAAAAACCAGCAATCCCAATATTAAAAAGCCCTGCAAATCCTCTCTGCATATTTAAACCTAAAGCCATAATTGCGTAAATACCAGCAAAAGTTAAAAAGAAAATCAAATAAGATAAAAGTCCAGATATGGTCATCACTTACACCTTCTTTCCCATTAGACCAGAAGGTTTAACTAATAACATCAAAATCATTATTGCAAATGCAACTGCTGGTTTATAAGAAGCAGCAATAAACATCGTTGAGATCTCTTGTGATATTCCAATCGCAAGTCCTCCCACAATTGCACCATAAGGATTACCAATCCCTCCAAGTATAACCGCTGCAAACATCGGCAGCAGTAAATTCCAGCCCATTTCGGGAATCAGATGGGTATCCATAGCTAAAAATATTCCTGCAGATGAGGTTAAAATACCACTCATAAACCAGGTCCAGAATATAACCCTTTCTGTATTAATACCTGTTATTTTAGCTAAAGCGGTATTATCTGACATTGCTCTCATTGCTTTACCCAACTTTGTTTTGCTTAAAAAGAGGTGAACTGCAGTCACAAAAATTACTGATAAAATTAAAATCATAATCTGAGTTCTAGTGATCCTTAATAAACCATCAAAAAATACCAGCGGCATCTCTATACCTCGCTCTAAAAACTTAAGTTGAGGGCCCCAGCTCATCAAGATCAAGTTTCTGATAATTAAAGCTGCCCCAACAGCTGAAATCATAATTGTTACTGAATCACGGCCTTCTAGTTTTTTATATAATATTTTATCTAATAAATTGGCAGTTGCTGCTGTTAATAAACCAGCAATAACAAATGAAAACGGTAGGGGTAGGGCTAATTGAACTGTAAACAAATAAGCCAAATATGCCCCTAAGGTCATCAAATCACCATGGGCAAAGTGACCAAAATTTAAAATTCCATAGATTAAAGTAAGTCCTATTCCTCCTAAAGCAATAATTGAACCATAAATCAATCCATTTAATAACAACTGTAGAACCATAGCACTATCCTCCCAAAAAGAGCTGCGCGACTTCTTCATTTTCTAATAATGCTCTTCCACTATCTTCATATTTTTTTACTCCAGCTGCCAGAACATAGCCTCTATCTGACATTTCCAGAGCTTTTTTTGCATTTTGTTCTACCATTAAAATAGTAACACCTGTTTCGTTAATGGCCTTGACTTTATCCAGTATAAGCTGAATATACATTGGAGCAAGTCCAGCAGTTGGTTCATCTAATAACAAAAGCTTTGGCTTCATAATTAATGCTCGACCAAAAGCAACCATCTGCCTCTGTCCTCCACTTAAAGTTCCTGCTCTTTTTTTCTTTTTAGCTAAAAGAGGTGGGAAAAGATCATATACTAGATCAAGTCTGTCTTTCAATTTTTTTCGGCTTATATAACCACCTAACTCAAGATTTTCATGAACAGTTAAGGAGGGGAAAATATTATCTGTCTGGGGAACAAAAGAGAGACCTTTTTTAATCATCTCATCAGTAGCAGCATTATTTAATATTTCATTTTGAAATGTTATTTGACCATCCATAATATCAACTAATGAAAATATTGATTTTAAAAAGGTAGATTTACCTGAACCATTTGGTCCAACTATAGAAACTATTTCTCCTTTATTCACAGTTAAAGAAAGCCCATGAATTATCTCTATTTCTCCATAGCCTGCCCTTATATTATTAACTTCTAGCAATTTAACCACCCCTTAAGCTGTTTTCTCTCCCAAATATGCCTTTAATACTTCTGGATTGCTTTTTATTTCTGCTGGTGTTCCTTCTACCAGATATCTGCCATCACTCATAACAATAACCTTATCACAGATATTCATTATTAAGTCCATATTATGTTCGATTAATAATATGGTTTTACCTCTTTCTTTGAGCTTAATAATATTTTCTGCAATTTTATTCATTAGGGTTGGATTGACACCTGCACCTGGTTCATCAAGTAATATTAACTCCGGATCTGCCATAAGTGCTCTACCCATCTCCAGCAATTTTTTTTGCCCTCCAGAAAGATTAGCTGCAAGTTCATCTTCTAAATGGGTTAATTCTAGAAACTCAAGGGTCTGATATGCTTTTTGGTAGTTAGCTGCTTCTTCTTTTTTAACCCTAGATCGGTTAAACCAGCTATTAAATAAATTTTCACCACTCTGACCATTGGGAACCAACATTAAATTCTCAATTACTGTCATCTTTTTTAAAGCTCTCGGAATCTGAAAGGTCCTAGCCAAACCAAGTCTGGCTATTTGATAAGCAGGATAATCATTAACTTTTTGATCTGCTAAATAAACCTCTCCTTTATCCAAGTTCAAAGCTCCAGCAATAATGTTAAAGGTGGTCGTTTTCCCTGCACCATTAGGTCCAATTAAACCTGTAATAGTGTTTTTTTCAATCTTAAAACTTAATTCATCCACTGCTCTAAAACCATCAAATTCTTTAACAACATTTTCTACTTTTAACATAAAAGCTCACTCCTTTCTACTCCTAAATACTATACTCCTTCTCTAAAAGAGCTTTATGTTATATTATATTAATTAATCTTACAACTCTTTTATATCTGCTGTCAAGAAAGTATGCAGCTATAAGGAAGGTTAATACCTGTATACAAGTATACCCCCGCCTGATTACTATCATGACGGGGGTATTATAAATGCAATTTAATTAAAATCTACAACTTTAAAACTAAGCCTTTTATTTTGACTGGCCTTAAGAGAAAAAGCTCCCACTTCTTTTCCAGCTTCATCTCTACCTAATAGTTCCCAGCTGCCAAGGCTAAACTTAAAGCTGATAATCTCATCTCTTTTTAACTTCAGTACTGCTTTATAGCTATTTTTTTTAACCTTCTTCATCTTAATTTCCTGGGGATCAGAAATAGCTAAATATATATCAGCACCTGGAAAATCGTTTTCAGTTTTGAGAAATATTTTAATTTTAACCTTTTCACTTAGTTTTTTAATTACCTCAATATTTTTTGCTGCCTGCATAGAAAATGCTTTAAACTCTATCTGGGCTCTACCTTTTTTGCGCGGCAGGAGATTACCTTTTTGATCAATATCTAATACCTCAGGATTATTAGAGCTAAATTCACCTTCTAATATAGTGTGTTTAAAACCTGTCTTATAATAGAGAATTGGATTAAGTTTAAAATCCGGTCCTTTGAGACCTATTTTTTCTCTACCATTAATTTCAAGTTTTTCTTTTTGGCCTATACTGCCAAAAAAATAAAGGAGGGGACAGTAAACCCTGTTGGCCCAAGCCTCTTCACTGTGAACCGCATCTGGAGCAAGGTAATAAAAAATTTCTACCGGAGTATTTTTTCTTATTGCTAGTAGTTTATCAATTTCTCTGTCTGCTAAAGCCATAAATGACCCTTCTGAATCTCCTGTGTCAAGCCATATTTTACTTTGTAATTCTGAAAAATCATATTTGTTAAGCTTTTGCAGAGGAGAACTATTTCCCCACCAAAAAGATGGTGACATTAATGCTAGTTTAGCAAAGAGATCGGGTCTTTTTAAGCCCATGTTAAATGTTATTAAGCCACCCATTGATGAACCCATCAAAGCAGTATTATCTGCTCCTAGTTTAACTCTAAAGTTTTCTTTAATAAACGGTATTAATTCTTCTATAATAAAGGCCTGATATTGTTCTCCTCTCCCTTTTACAGGCTCCCCTTTAAATGAACCATCTTCATGAGCATATTCACTTAATCTTTTTTCTTCCATATTATCTACTGCAACAATTATTATTTCTTCGATCAAATTATGTTTAATCAAAGCATCAGTTGTCTTATGAAGCTGCCATGATTGTCCAGAATATGAATTCTCAGCCGAAAATACATTTTGGCCGTCATGAATATATAGTACCGGATATTCTCTCTCAGCAAAATCATCATAGGAAGGTGGTAAATAAACCCTTATATTTCTGGAGTTATCAAGTATATGTGAATAAAAATCATTAATTAATATTATCTCTCTATTATCTATTAACATTATTTATTATTAACCCCTTTTTCTTTAAATTAAAAAAACACCCTGAACTTTTTACTGGCTCAGGGCTTTTATTGACTGTAATTATTTATATAATATTATCTTCTTTCAGTTTTTCTAAAAAATAAGGCATCTGTTCTCTCCAGGCAGGCCAGTCATGATCAACATCATAACCCCAATAATCAAACCAAGCTGGCAGCCCTTTTTCAGCAAATATTGTATCTAAAAGCCTGGTATCTTTTAGTGTCTCTTCTTCCCAGCGCCCCTGCCCGGCTGCGATAATGAGATTATTTTTTCTATAATGATTTAAATACCACTGATCATCTAGTTCTTTTAAATAATCTACTGGTGAATTTAAATATACCTCTTTATCCATATATCCACCTGTAAAAAATCTTGCATCATAAATACCACTTAAAGCAACTGCTGTATCAAAGGCATCAGGATGTTGGAGATAGAAATTAAGAGCATGATAAGCTCCCATACTACAACCAGAGGTTATTAAACCTCCCTGCCAATCAGAATGATATTTAATCAAGGGTAAGAGCTCATCAATTATATATTTGTCATAATTATTGTGAACCACTGCCATATCATGCGGATGCATCCCATGATTTAGCCAGGAATCAGAATCCACACTGCTAACCGTATAAACAGTAATATTACCACCTTCTATATAGGGCCAGATCGCATCTATCATTTGAAAGTCTTCATATTCATGAAAACTACCTCCTGAAGAAGGAAAAACAAGCATGGGTTTTCCCGCATGTCCATAAATCTTAAAAGGCATATCTCTATTTAAATGTGAACTATAAAAATTTCTGTATTCTATTTTCAATTAACTTCCTCCTAAACTTTTTCAATCGCATATTGGACTATTTCTTTACCCTTTTCTAAGTCTTTTGTTCTCAACACAAAACCATAATCACCTAGAGCAGGTGCCAAAATAGGTGCTATTGGCTCATGAAAAGAAATATATTCACCATAGCTGTTTAAAATATCTTCTATAGAGTTTTTATAATCTATAAAGTTCTTTCTACCTACAAAAAAACAGTTGTATTTTCTGCTTACATCATCATCAAAATTGTTATTAACAACTACATTACCATACTGCCTATAGATATTGATATCATTGGCATAATTAAACATATCAAGGGTCAAACCACCAGGAGGCCTTACATTAACCTCAAGGGCTATAATCCGACCATCATCCATTTTGAAATATTCAAAATGGAAAAATCTTTCTTTTAAATCAAAAGCATTAACTGTTTTCATTCCTACTTCTACAATATCTTCTGGCAGTTGACGAGGAATATAATAGAACATATCAAGGCCTTCATTTACCGTTTCCATAATTCCATCTTTATAAACCATCGAAGAAGAAAAAACGACATTACCTTCTTTATCAACAAGACCATCAAAGGTATGAATCTCACCCTGAATATATTCTTCCATAATATAATCTACATCTACTTTATTCTCAAAAAAATGATATAAATCTTCTTCATTATTTAGCTTATAGGTATCAGCTGCTCCTACACCCTTATCTGGTTTAACAACAACCGGATAGCCAACTTCCTGAATAAAGTCTTTTGCCTGCTCAATACTCTCTACTACCTTACCTCTAGCTACATTAATTCCGGCATTTCTGAATACCTCTTTCATCTTAGACTTATATTTCATGTCTTCAATATCAGCTAATTTTAAACCTTCTACATTAAAGTCAGTTCTCAGTCTGGCATCGGTTTCCAGCCAATATTCATTATTGGCTTCTATTCTGTCTATCTTCCCATATTTATGGGTAAAATAGCCACAAGCTCTAATCAATTGCGAATAATTTTCTAGATCATCAACCCTGTAATATTCTGTTAAAGCTTCTTTTAACTCATCTCTCAATCCTTCATACTCTAAATCACCTATACCCAGTACTTTAGCTCCTGCCTCTTTTAGGCCTATACAGAGCTTATAAAAATTGCTGGGGAAATATGGTGATATAAAAACAAAGTTCATAAAAATACCTCCATTTCTTAATATAGTTACGTCAAACTAGAAATAATTATTATTAGTATAAATTAAATTCTATCATTAATTTTAATAATTGTAAATAAAATCTCCCAGATAATCCCAATAGCATCTATAGATTCTATTTATCTGTAAATCTACCATCATCTTTCATAGAAGAAAGCTTAGCAACATTTTTTTCTAGCCAGCCGATTTTGACATTTTCTCTTCTATCAAATTCTGGCACATAAGGCTTAATATCGAGCAGAGGTGTTTTATCCAGTATATCTACATCTTTGATATAGATAATATTATCTTCAATTTTTTCTAGTTGAACAACAGATAGCCCAATAGAGTTCGGTCGACTCGGAGCTCTAATAGAGAATATTCCGTGCGGCTTATCTTCCATAAATGGTTTAACAGTTAAGGCTGCTTTCCCAGCTTTATGACAGTGATACAACAATATTAAATGCGAAAAACCAGCTAGATCTTTTAGCCCCTGCTTATATTCAGCTAATAATTCTATTCTTCCTTTAGCAGAGTCTTTTGCAGTTGGCTGAATAGGTGTTCCTTCTGCTTCTTTAAAATTAGATCTAATTTTTCCTATTTCCTTATAAGTTATTTCCATAAATTTTTAACCTCACTTTTAATTTTTATCTTAATTCTCAATCAAATTTAATGAACTCAACCTGTGATTCATTTAAGAGCTTTTCTGCAAATTTATCTGCATAAGAATTTTTATAATAAATCTTTTTAATTCCGGCATTTATCAAGATTTTTGTGCAAATTACACAAGGTTGATTAGTGCAATAAACTGTTGATCCTTCAGTTTTAACCCCATGAAAAGCAGCCTGAGCAACTAAATTTTGTTCAGCATGAACACCCCGACAAATCTCATGTCTCTCTCCACTAGGAATCTCCAGTTCTGTTCTCAAACAACCTGTTTCTTCACAATGACTTATAGCTTTTGGAGCTCCATTATATCCAGTAGCTAAAACTTTTCTGTCTTTTACTAAAACTGCACCTACCCTGCGCCTAAGACAGGTTGCTCTTTTGGCAACTAATTCAGCCATTTCCATAAAATATTCATTCCAGTTCGGCCTCTCCAAATAAATCACTCCCTCCTTTATATTTCTTTGCTCTGCCAACTCCCCTTATTAAACCAGACCATTAAGATTGCTAGACCAATAATTTTTGCCAGTAAAATCCCCCACCAAATACCCTGTCTGCCAAAATTAAATTGATAGGCTAATAAATAAGATAAAGGTATCTGAAATATCCAAAGAGTTAAAAGCCTGAAAAAAGTCTGCTGAATTGTTTTCCCAGCTCCATTTAAAGCTCCACTTAGTACTATCTGAGCTCCTAAAAAAGCAAAAGCAAAAGCTGAAATTCTGAGATACTCAGCTCCAATATTTATCACAGAAATGTCTTCAGTAAATAATGAAACTAAATTCGGTGATATAAATAAAAATAACACTGCCACAACTAGCATAGAGCCAAAAGTAACTGCTGTTCCCAACCAGGATACCTTATTAGCTTCAGAGGGTTGTTCAGCCCCCAAATGCTGGCCAACCATGATTCCTGTAGCTCTGCCCATACCAAAAGCAGGCATCCTTATTACAGCAGTGATCCGATTAGCTATCCCCCAGGCAGCTAAGGTTATTGTTCCAAACCCTGCAACAATTGAAGTCATAACAGTTAAAGCTACTGCCATAGCAGAATCTCCTAAAGCTGCTGGAGTTCCAATTTTAAAAATCTTTTTTATCATTGCTAAATCTGGATAAAAATCTTTAAGACTTAATTTGATTGCAGATAAATCCCAGAACATAATGTAAATTCCAACTAATCCGGCAGCCAGCCTTGACAAAACAGTTGCTAAGGCAGCACCGCCTATGCCCATTTCAGGGAAAACACTCCAACCAAAAATTAAAAAAGGATCTAAAATAATATTTAAAACCACTGTAAACATTTTAATTTTCATTGGAGTAATTGTATCTCCAATTCCTTCTAAAACTGATGAAAAAATATAATAAATGAAAATTATCGGAATACCGGAAACATAGATCCTAAAATATTCTAAAGCCAGGGGGAGAACTTCCTCTTCAGCTCCAATTAATATAAACATGGTTTCACTAAAATACAAAGCTGCAGCTGTAAAAAATATAGAAATAAGAATTGCAACTACAAATATCTGTCCGGTTGCTCTGCTTGCCATCTTGGGCTTTTCTGCCCCAGTATACTGAGAAACTAAGGCTACTCCAGCCACTGAAAAACCGGCTCCCATCGAATAAACTATGAATAAGAGAGGAAAGGAAAGCGAAATAGCTGCTAGATATTCTGGCCCAAGCCTTCCTACCCAAAATGTATCAGCTAATTGATACATTAAATGCATTCCCTGCCCAATTACTATCGGCCAAGATAATTTCAATAAAGTTGGCAATATAGGCTCTCCGATTATCTGTTGTTGATTATTTCTAGGAGATTTCAAAATATCAATCCTTCCTCTAATTAAATAACTGAAATATCTATTCTAAATAAGAATTTAAACCTTATTTCTTAGCTTAAAAGCGCTTATATTATTTTATCAAGCTCAGACAAATAAAGCAATTAAAGCTTAAAAGCATATTAAAGCAAAAAAAATATATGTATACAATTATATAAATTCAAATTATATTGCTTTTTTCTTTTAAAAGTATATATAATTATATTTATTAAAAATACCTAGATAAGAAAGGAGCCAAGTATCATGGATAATAAAAAGCCGCTCGATGAATTCCAAAATGCAAAAAGCTCTGAAGAAAGAATTAAAATTCTTATGAAAAAATTAAAAAAATTACAAGAAGTACAGGCTTATTATGGTAGCAAAAATTTTAAAAACTCCCTTTACAAAGAGAAAAACTCTTCATCAAGGGAGTCCTAATAATATCATTTTTGGGTCATTCTCAAAAGTTCCAGCTATCTTTATCAGCACCATTTATAGTCCAACTTGGATTAAGCAGCATCATTGTTAATGTAAATTCTTTTGTTTTTTTCATCTTATATTGACACCTCTCCTCTTTTTTTATTAGACTCAACCTTATAACCTCTTGCCTGCATTTCTGCTTCAGCCATTTTGAAAATTAATCTTTGAATTTCTTTAAACATCTTTTGACCCTCCTCGGGGCAAGCCCACGAGGTTTGCGAGCAGACTTTCACTCTATCACCTCTTATTGTTTTATAATCTTATAGGCTAATTATATTATTAAATACATTATAAACAATCTGAGCTAAATTAATGTATAATAACTTACAATTTTTAAAGTTTTTATTTTTTAATTTTAACTCCAGAGCGACCCTTTTTTGAACTGCCTTTTCAATTTTTCTTGGGCTTGAATATCTCTGGGAAGATTATCTATTATTTCTCCTTTTTTAAAATCATATAAATAATTTTGACAATAATTTTTTATTATATTGTAGGCCCATGAGATTTCTCTGATTTTTTCTTCACAATCTTTTTGCTTTTCTTTACAACTATCTGGATGCCATTTTTTAGCCAGACTTCTGTATTTATTTTTAATATCTAACAGTGATTCCTTGTTTTTTAGCTTCAATATTTCTGCAGCTTTTATTATATTTTCTGGAGTCAGTTGATCATCATGCATAGCTATTTCCTCCTTTGAGCTTTATATTAATTATAATTTCTGGCCAAATAATTAGCTATTAGTTAAACTACAATTTCGAAGAAAAAAAACAGCCAGCTTTAAGCTGACTGAAGATTAAATATTTTAGCGAAGCTCCAAATCTCTCACTTCAAATTGTGCCTTTTCATCAATATCCAAGCTTTGGTATTCATAAAATACTACTATTAGAAAATCTTCGAAATCAGCCAGTTTAATTTCAGCTGATTCAAGTTCATATTCTGATAAATCATCAGATCTTACTCAAATTATATCCAAATCATTACCACCAATATTTTGACTGAGCCTGTTTACCTCACCAAATTGACTAATCTGAGCTATTTCTTCATCAAGCCCACTCTCTGCATAAATCGAAAAAACAGCAGCTATATACTAAACTTAAGCTGCCATTTAAAAGCCAAATTATTCTTCTTCCAACATGATTTTAGAAAGAACTAATGGCTCAATATATTCACCATCTTTATAAGCTCTCATATTACTACCTGAAATTTCATCGATTAAAGCTATTTCTTTGTCTGCTCCAACTCTACCAAACTCAAATTTGATATCATATAACTCTATACCTTTTTTCTTGAGTTCTTCTTTAACAACAGCTGCTATATTTTTTGTCAGCATCTTTAATTCTTTATATTCATCTTTAGACAATATATCGAGCATAGCAAGAGCGTCTTTGTTAATAAGAGGGTCACCACGTTCATCATCTTTTAAGGTAACTTCTACATAAGCATCAAGTTGTTCCCCTTCTTCAACATATTTACCATAACGACCCAAAAAACTTCCAACTGCTCTATAGCGACAAATAACTTCAAGCCCTTCTCCAAAGACTTCAGCAGATTTAACAGTCATAGTTGCTTTTTCAATATCTGCCTCTATATAATGAGTTGGTATTTCTTTTTCTTCTAACTTTTCAAAGAAAAATTTGCTAAGTCTAAGTCCTGCCTTACCTGCCCCATCTATAGATAAAGCAACTGAGTTAGCTCCTGGATCAAAAACTCCAGCTTCCCCTGTTAGATCATCTTTAAATTTAAGCAAATAGTTACCGTCTTCTAATTTATATACATCTTTTGTTTTTCCTTCATAGATCATTTCCACTGCTTATTTCCCCCTCTAATTATTCTATTAATAAACAATACCATCATATTCTAAGTTGTTTTCCTCACTAGTTTCTATTTCTACAGTTAATTTAATAGGTAAGGCTATAATAGTTTGGAATTGATTGCTAATCCAACCTGTATCTGAATGAATTGATAATGGTAATATCTCTTTAGACAGCCTTTTTAGCCTAACCCTTTGCTCATCAATAACTAATTCACCTAGATAAATTTCATTTTCAACTTCAATTTCAAATTTCTCAGTCCTACTGCTTCCATCTAATTGATATCTTTGAACCTCCTGATTATTAATTTTTATAACTGCATACTTTTCTCCATTAATACTATCTCCAGCAAATATAATAAAAGATATTATTGACAAAATTGACATTGCAATAATTAAAACTATTAAGATCTTATCATATAAAGTTAAAATTTTAAATATACTCATTTCTGCTCCTTAATATTTTCGGTTTTCTTTTCTCTTTCTATTATACACAGATATTACTAGCTACTGCAAACTGATATTTGTATAAAGAAGAATTAGCATATATAATATAATTAGTTAAGAAATTAGATATAATTGATTTAGCAGGGAGGTTTTTATGAATTTATTTACTTATTTACCTACAGCAATAATTATCTTAAATATTATTTTTATTATCCTGCTTATATTTTTTGAAAGAAGAGATCCAACCGCAACCTGGGGATGGTTATTGATTTTAACTTTAATCCCGGTGCTTGGTTTCATATTATATCTTTTTCTGGGATTGACTCCTAAAAAAAGAAAAACATTTAGAAAAAAGCAATACATAGATGAATTAAAAAACATGCCTGAAGAAAGAAAAAATGCGCTTCTGGCAGAAATTAAATCCAATTTTCGCAAACTTGAAAGAAGTATAATAAGACTTGGCTTTGAAGCAAAAACAACTGCACTTGTTGGCTATAATAACCTGAAAATTTATACTAATGGCAGTGATAAATTCAATGACCTTTTTGCTGACATTGAAAATGCCCAAAAATTTATTCATGTCAATTATTATATTATTCAGGATGACAAACTTGGTGATAAATTAATTAATCTTTTAGCTAAAAAAGCCGCTCAAGGTGTAGAAGTTAGGCTGCTTTATGATAAAATGGGATGCCGTAATCTCTCAGTTCATTCCCTAAATATCCTGGAAGATGCAGGAGCAGAAACAGCTCCATTTGCACCTTTTATTCTGGATATTAATTATAGAAATCACAGAAAAAATGTTATAATCGATGGTCAAATAGGCTATCTTGGCGGAATAAATGTTGGTGAGGAATATATTGGTCATACTAAAAAATTTGCAGATTGGAGAGACACCCATTTAAGAATTAAAGGGAAAAATGTAGACAGTATGCAGCATAGATTTTTATTGGACTGGAATTTTGCTTTTGGAGAAGAACTCTTTAATGAAAAAAAATACTTTCCACCTAAAAATATAACTGAAGGTTCTCCAGTCCAAATAGTAAGCAGTGGACCAGATTCAAAAGAACAAATAATTAAATCTATTTTTCTTAAAATGATATATGGAGCTGAAAAAAGTATTTCTATTCAAACTCCTTATTTTATACCAGACCAACCGGTGCTGGAAGCTTTAAAAACTGCTGCTCGTTCTGGTATTGATGTTAAGATAATGATTCCCGATAGAGCAGATCATCCCTTTGTTTATGGGGCTAATCATTCATTTGTAGGCAGCCTTTTAGAATCTGGAGCCCGCTGTTTCCGTTATACAAAAGGCTTTTTGCACAGCAAAACGATATCCATTGATGAACGCATTCTTTCAATCGGCACTACAAACATGGATACACGCAGTTTTAAGCTAAATTTCGAAATAAATGCCTTTATTTATGACAAAAAAGTTGCCGAAAAACATGAAAAAACATTTAATAATGATTTGAAATATTCAGATGAAATAACGATGGAAGGTTATCAAAACAGAAGTTGGACTTTAAAGATAAGCGAATCAATTTCTAGACTACTTTCTCCAATTTTATAGCTCAAAATTATAGCTTTAATTAATTAAGCCCGCCAATTGAACTGAGATTAGTCAAAGGCGGGCATTTAAACTTCCCTCATCTAATTAATTTCTACTGCTCTGTATATGGTTTAATAAACATACTAAATTGCAATAATAAATTGAACTAATTTCAAACTGTAATAATTTTACTTGTATAAAATTAGTTTTAGTTGAT
>NZ_JAJFAT010000015.1 GCF_020711195.1 Halanaerobium polyolivorans | reverse complement strand
ATCAACTAAAACTAATTTTATACAAGTAAAATTATTACAGTTTGAAATTAGTTCAATTTATTATTGCAATTTAGTAAGTAATTTTATTTTGAAAATTTTGATTTATTTTTTTAAGGCCATAATTCTTTAGTGCTGGTTGTTAAACCATCTAAACCAGATTTAAAGATCTCCTCAACTAAGGCCTGATTATCTATATAACCTGCTGCTAGAAGCGGAATATCAGGAGCTACCTTTTTAATCTTATCCTTAACTTTTAAAGCTATAGGAGAAGGTAAAAGCTCACAGGCATCAGGATTTGAGTTTTTCAGATTATCAAGTGCATAGTCAGTTGAGATAGAATCCATAAAAAACAATCTCTGAATGGCAAAAAGACCTTCTTTTTGAGCTGAACTAATAGTCTGGGGATTGGTAGAAAATAATCCATCAACTTTATATGAGTTCTTTAATAATTTAATCCCTGTCTGATCAGCCTTAAAACCACCGATTAATTTGGTATGAACAAAGACAAGTTTATTTTTTTGATGGCATCTTTCTGTGATTGATTTTAAGTTCCCAATGTGAACATTGGATAAATAAAGGGCAGGAGCTGAACTCTCAAGAGCAGTATCAAGATCTCTTAGTTTTCTAAGTGATGGTATAATCAATTTTTGCTTAAATAATTCACTTATCAGTAATTTGCTCTTATTAATATTTTTCACAACCTTTTATTTTTTTACGTTTAAACTTTTATTTCTTATCACATTTATAATTATAACATCATATTTAAAGGAAGTCAAAAGATTTTTGCAAAAATTCAGGATTTTTTATAATAATATTCTGAAATTTATCTTTTATAGGCAGGCTCTAGAACTTGATATTCCAGAGCCTGCTTTAAATTTTTTATTTGAATTTAAATTTTAGCTTATTTTTTCTATAATTTTATCTACTCTAAAACCTTTTTCTTCTGCAATTTGATGACCAGGGCCACTTTCTCCATAATCTTCAACCGTAATCAGTTCATAGTCACCCTCTAGAAGTTGATACCAGCCACTGCCAATACCTGCTTCTATTACAACTGTTTTTTCACTATTTGCAGTTAAAGTTTTAGCATAGTCTTTTTGAGTAGTCAGGGTTTTTCTATCTGGTACAGAGATTACCCTAACTTCTTTTTTCTCTTCTGTTATTAGCTTATTTGCTGTTTCAACTGCCAGTGAAACTTCACTTCCACTTGCTAAAAATGTATAATCATATTTTTCAGCTTGAGTGGATAAAACAGTATAGCCACCTTTTTTAGTGCCTGTCCAGAAATCTTTTTCTTTTTCTAGATGTGCTAAACCCTGTCTTGTTAAAATAAGGGCGGTAGGACCTGATTTATTTTCCAGTGCTTCTAACCAGGCAGCTTTTGTTTCTTCTTCATCAGCCGGTCTTATCACTTTAAGGCCTGGAATAATTCTTAGAGCTTCTAAATGTTCTACAGGCTGATGGGTTGGTCCATCTTCACCAATGTAGATTGAGTCATGGGTAAAGATATAAATAACAGGTTGTTTCATTAAAGCAGCCATTCTAATTGCAGGTTTCATATAATCACTAAAGACCAGGAAGGTTGCACAATATGGTCTAAAACCACCATAGAGAGAAATTCCATTAACTATTGCTCCCATAGCATGTTCTCTAACTCCAAAACGGATATTACGACCATTATAATTATCTTTTTGAATTTCAGCATATTTATCTAAATAACTTCTATTAGAAGGTGCTAAGTCAGCTGAACCACCAAGTAGATAATCGATTTGATCTGCCATCTCTTTTAAAACAGCTCCAGAGGCATCTCTAGTTGAAGCAGGTGCTTTGATCTCTAGATTTTCAAGGCTTGTTTTAAGATCTGCTGGCAGCATTTGATTTTCTGCTTGATCCCAGGCTTTTTTAAGTTCTGGATTTGCTGCTGCCCAGTCTGCAAATTCAGCTTCCCATTTTACCCGTTCAGCTTTCAATTTTTCCTGATGTTCAGCAAAATATTTTTCAACTTCACTTGGAATATAGTATTTTTCATCTACAGGTAGACCAATATTTTCTTTTAAGCCTTTTACTTCAGCTTCACCTAATGGAGCTCCATGAGAAGCAGCTGTACCTTCTTTAGTTGGGGCACCACAGGCAATTTTTGTTTTGGCCATAATTAGGCTTGGTTTATCAGTTTCTGCCTTTGCTTTTTCAATAGCAGCTTTGATAGCTTGACCATCATGTCCATCTACATCTTCTATTACCTGCCAGTTATAAGCTTTAAACCTGGCTGCTACATCCTCTGTAAAGGTGAGGTCTGTACTACCGGCAATAGAAATATCATTATCATCATAAATAACTATTAGTTTTGCTAAACCTAAATGTCCGGCTAAAGAAGCTGCCTCTGAACTTACACCTTCCATCATACAGCCATCTCCAGCTAAACTATAGGTGTAGTGATCAACAATTTTATGCTCTGCTGAATTAAACTTAGCAGCTTTAATCTCCTCAGCTAAAGCCATTCCTACAGCATTGGCAAAACCCTGGCCTAAAGGACCGGTTGTAGTTTCTACTCCATCAGTCCAACCATATTCTGGATGACCGGGAGTATTTGAACCAAGCTGACGGAAATTCTTCAGATCAGCTAAAGAAAGGTCAAAGCCTGCTAGATGATGATAAGCATACTGCAGCATTGAGCCATGGCCTGCTGAAAGTACAAAGCGATCTCTATTTGCCCAATCAGTTTTTTGTGGATCATAGTTCATTACTTCTCCATAAAGAACTGCTCCAATTTCAGCACAACCAATTGGTAAACCTGGATGTCCAGAGCTGGCATCTTCAACTGCATCAGCAGCCAGACCCCGAACAGTTTTTGCTATTTTATTTAACATTTCATAACCACCTTCTTATTTATTTAGAACCTTGTGTTTTATTCCAGTCTTCTAAAAATCTTTCAATTCCTATATCAGTTAAAGGATGTTTAGAAAGAGTTTCAATTACATTAAATGGTATAGTTGCAATATGAGCTCCAGCTAAAGCTGCATTTTTAACATGCATAGGATGTCTTATACTAGCAGAGATTATTTCTGTATCTAAGTCATAGTTATCATAAATCTGCACTATTTCTTTAATTAAATCCATCCCATCATGAGCTCTATCATCTAATCTACCGATAAAAGGACTGGCAAAAGTAGCTCCAGCTTTTGCAGCTAAAAGAGCCTGATTAGCAGAGAAGATCAAAGTTACATTTGTATCTATACCTTCTTTACTTAAAGTTTTAACAGCTTTTAAGCCTTCCATTGTCATTGGAATTTTAATAACTACATTTTCAGCTATTTTTGCTAATTCTCTTGCTTCTGCAATCATTCCTTCTGCATCTAAAGCAACTACCTCAGCACTTACAGGACCATCAACTATCTCACAAATCTCTTTGATTCTTGTTTCAAAATCAATATCTCCTTCTTTAGCAACCAGAGAAGGATTAGTTGTCACCCCATCAATAACTCCCAGACTTTCTGCTTTTTTAATTTCTTCTAAATTAGCTGTATCTATAAAAAACTTCATCTTATCACTCCTTATTTTTGGCTTTCTTATTTAATATCTTTTAAGTTTTCTGCTTCCATTTCATATATTTCAGCTAGTTTTTTAGATGAACGGCTTGGTTTGAATTCTAAGCCTAACCATTCTTTAACTATTTTTTGTGCTAAAACAGAACCGGTAATTCTTGAACCTAAGGTTATTACATTTGCATCATTACTTAAGGCTGCTCTTTCAGCTCCATAACAGTCATATACCTGGGCTGCATAAATTTTAGGGAATTTATTTGCCGTAATTGCAACTCCTATCCCTGTACCACAGATTATGATACCTTCTTTTTCATAGCCACTTTCAATTATCTTTTCGGCAACTCTTTTGGAAACTGTTGGATAATAGACATCTTCATCTGCTGAATTAAGACCAACATCTTCATACTCTACACCTAAATCATCCATCAATTCTTTTATTGTTTCTTTAAGTTCTATACCTGCTGCTGCTGCACCAATAACGATCTTTTTATTAACTTTATCACTCATATTTAAACCCTCCTAAATAAGTTTTAAGCCTGCTTATTTTCTTTCTCAATTAGATAATACCATAAGACAAAAAGTAATGCAAGCGATTTTTATTATTTATTTTTATTTTCTTTTATATTTTTTCATTATTTTTATTTATATTCAATTAAATCAGTCTTTTTTACAAAAAAACAAATAAAGAAAAATCGCTGTATAATAGTATGCAAGTACTTTTTGCAGTATTTTTAGAGCTCTAAATTGGCTGATCTTCTCTTTTCTGCAGTTACTTATCCCTAATATTAAATGAAATTATTCGATAACAATTTTTAATTTATCTTAATAAATGCTTGACAAGCAAAAAATATTGCAATATAATACTAGATAATTAAGAGGCTAAGACATATTTTTCATTAAAAAGCTCCTCTTTTCTCCTTGAGCAAGAGAATTGAGGAGTTTCCTCTTTACTATAGTAGCTAAAAAATAGCTATAGTAAAAAGCTGTTCAATTATATGAATTTTTTGATAATTTCTAAAATAAGCTTTAAAAAGTCTTTTTTTTAGTGTAAACTAATAGCAGAAATTAAAAATTTTAGCCCAGGCTAAATAATTTTCCTGATCAATTATAAGGCTAAGACATAATTTCCAACGCAGAGACTTCACTTTTTTTCTTAATGAGCAGAGAAAATTTGTGAAGTCTTCCTCTTTTTATTTAACTTTTTTCTAATTGCTGCAGCGCTTTTTCTATTCCAAGTTCAGGACTAGTTAAAAATTTAGCCTGCAGTTTTTCAGGCAGAACTTTTATAACTCTTGCCATAGATGCCTGGGCAAGAACAACTATCTCTACCTCTTCTGCCAGTTCTTTTAATTTTTCTGCTAAAAGTTGATCATGTGCTTTTTGATCTCCTGCCATTAATTTTTGATATGCTTGATCTGCTAATGCTGTTTTTAGTTCAAGCTCTTTATTTACCGCCCTCCCTTTATTTTTAATCAGCTCTGTACTAGGTCTAAGAGTGGTTGCTAAGGTAGCTGCTACTCCAATACTCTTAGCATTTTCTACAGCCTTTTCTGCCATTGCAGAATCGATCCGCATAATAGGGATTTCATATTTTTCATTTTCCTTTGCAAAGATTTCTCCAATAGATGAGCAGGCACTCATGACTAAATCTGCTTTTTGTTCAACCATAGTTTTAATATAGTATTTAACCCTTTTTTCTACCAGACTTAAATCAGCCTCGTTAGCAATCAATTCTCCTAGAATCGAATCATCTACTAAATTAATTATCTGCAGATCTGGAGCTTTTTCTCTGCTTAAATTATTTAATGTTTCTACAGTCACAGCTGTTGTATGGATAAGAGCAAGTTTTGCCATTTATGATCTCCCCTTTCTTAAAAGCCTCTTTATATATTAATTTAAGATAAAAGATTAAATCCCTTTAATATCTTTTAACGAAAAAACCCCTATCTTATAGATAGAGGTTTAATATATATTTAAATTTGCTTTTCTTAAAAAGCTGCTTTGAAAATCCCTACTATTTCTTCTTCACTTGCTTTTCTGGGATTGCTTAAAGCATTACCATCTTCAAGGGCCAGTCTGGCCATCTCTGCAAAATCTTTTTCTTTAACATCATATTCTGATTCACTTAAAGAAGTTGGAATACCAATATCTTCTGCCAACTCAACAATTGCCTCTAAAGCTTTTTCAGCAGCTTCTCTTTGAGATAGTCCAGCTGTAGGTACACCAAATATTTCTGCTACTTTAGCAAATTTGTCTATTTTAGCACCTAAATTGAACTTCTCAACATAAGGCAGCAAAATTGCATTTGCAATTCCATGTGGCATATCATAAAAACCACCTAACTGGTGAGCCATAGCATGGACATAACCTAAACCACCATTATTGAAGGCAAAACCGGCTAAAACTGATGCATTAGCCATTTCTTCTCTGGCCTCTAAATCTTCTCCATTATAGACTGCTCTTCTTAAATATTTTGCAATTAACTCCATAGCTTCTTTGGCAGCTGCATCTGTTAAAGAATTAGCTCCTGTAGATACATAGCTTTCTAAAGCATGAGTTAGAGCATCCATGCCTGTTGCTGCAGTTAAAGCAGCAGGTTTGTCTACCATAAGTTCAGGATCATTGATAGAAAGATCAGGAACATTGCGCCAGCTAACTATGACAAATTTTACATGTGGTTTTTGGGAAGTATCGGTAATAACTGCATGGCGGGTAACCTCACTTGCAGTTCCAGCGGTTGTATTAACACAGATCATTGGCGGTGTTTCATTTTCTAGTTTTTCTACTCCTGCATAATCCTTATAGAGATCTCCATCATGAGTTGCAGCAACTCCGATTGCTTTTCCACAATCATGGGGACTACCTCCACCTACTGTTACAATCATATCACAATTTTCATTTTGGTAGATTTCTAAGCCTTCATAAACATTAGTGTCTCTTGGATTAGCCTTTACACCATCATAAACAGCATATTCTAAACCAGCTTCTTCAATATATTTAACTACTGTCTCAAAAGGGCCACCTTCTAAATTACTTAAAAATTGATCGGTAACTAAAAGGACTTTTTCTGCCCCCAGTATTTTTGCTCTTTCTCCTACTACTTTAACTGAACCTGCACCCATGAAATTAACCGTTGGTAACATATAATCATACATTATTTTTTTCCTCCTTTAAGTTTGTGAATTATTTAACTTAAATTAATAATATTCTAAAGTGAGCATATTGTCAAGCAAAAATGGCAAAAACTTTCACTTTTATGCAAATTTATGGCCAAAATAAGCTTATAATTGTCAAAAACATTCACTTAGCTTGATAAAAAAGATTTTTATTGTTAAAATTAAATTAAAGCTTTAAAAGGAGAATAAAATGCTGAAAGAAAAGAGACTATTAAAGATTATCAACAAATTAAATAACAAAAAATCTACTACCATCAAAAAGCTTGCTGAGTCTTTTGAGGTTTCTGATTCAACCATCAGGCGTGATCTAAATGAGTTAGAAGCAAAAGGTTATGTTAAAAGAACCCATGGAGGAGCAATTTTAAAAGACAAATTCGATGATGAATACAATTTTATTAAAAAAACTAATGAAAATAAGGCAGAGAAAAAGGCTATTGCCAAACAGGCTGCTTCTTTAATCAACGATGGAGAAATAATTGCTATCAACTCAAGTACTTTAACTTATCTGATGGCTAAAGAACTTGCAGCTGCTAATCTAAAAATTATTAGTAATTCTATTGATGTGATTAATGAATTAAGTGGAATCAAAAAATATGATATTACAGTACTGGGTGGAGATTATGTTCATCTTGCCAGAACAATTGAAGGCCCAATAACCGAAAAGCAGATTAGAGCAATGCATTTTGACAAAGCTTTTTTAGGTGTTAATGGAATTGACAGCAGTCTTGGTCTATCAACTGCCAGTTCAATTGAAGCTTTAAGTAAAAAAGCAATGATTGACTGTAGTGAACAGAGCTTCATTTTAAGTGAAAGCCGCAAATTCGATAAAGCTTCTTTTTATAAGGTTGCTGATTTTAATGAAATTGATGCTATTATCACCGATCAAAATTTAAGTGAAGAAAAATTTGCAAAATATAGTCAGCATTCAAAAATTATAAAAACTAAAAATGAGGGGGAATAATAATGCAGCATTCTACTATTATGGCGATTTTGATTGATAAGAGAACCGATGCAGCTCCAGAGGTGCAAAAAATTCTAACTGAGCATGGCTGTAAGATTAAAACTAGGCTTGGCATGCACGAAAGCAGTAACTGTGCTGATCAGGGAATGATTATTCTTGACTTAATTGTTTCTGATCGAGAGGTTAAAGAATTAGCAGAAGATTTAGAATCAGTGGTTGGGGTGAAAGTAAAAAGCATGAAACTTGATTTTGAATAGTTAGTTCTAAAGTATTTTTTAGTGCAGCATCTGCTTTGGCTAGACAGAGAAGATTTCTCTTAAACAAAGCAAATGACTGCACTAAAATTCTTTTTATCTTTAAATTTTTTGGGCAGCTGTTTGGACTGGATCCCAGGGACTGCTTAGAGGAGGAGTATAACTTAAATCCAGCTGGCTGAATTCTTCTACTGTCATTTGATTATAGATTGCAGCTGCATAGATATCTATTCGTTTAGAAATTTCAGCCTCAATACTACCCAAAATTTGGGCTCCTAATATTCTTCTACTCTCTTTATCTGCGATTAATTTAATATATGTTTTATAGGCAGGGGGATAATATATTTTGTGATCCCAGGCCTCTATTTCACTGCTGATTGGATTAAAACCAGCTTTTTGAGCTTCTTTTTCATTTAAACCTGTTCTCGCAACAACCATATCAAATAATTTTATCGATTGGGTTCCAATTACCCCTTCAAATTCTGCTTCTTTATTACAGATATTGCTGCCAATTATTCTGCCGTGCTTATGAGCTACTGTTCCTAAAGCATAATATCCATATTCTTTAGTTATATTGTTTAAACTTTCTGCACAATCTCCACCAGCATAAATGTTTTCAATATTTGTCTGCAGCTTTTTATTTACTTTAAAAGCCCCATTTGAATTATTTCTTTTTATTTCTGTTCCCTCTGCTAGTACAGTATTGGGCTTAGTCCCAACTGAAACTACTGCTGTATCAACTTCAATTTCAAAATTATTACTACCCTTAATTTTAATTCTTTCACCACTTTTTTCTATTTTTTCTACTGCAGTATTTAAAACAATCTCTACACCTTTTGCTTCTAATTTTTCTTTGACCATTTTCCTAAAATTCTTGTTAACAGTATTTAAAACCCCATCCATAAACTCTATTAGAGTCACTTCTAAACCTCTGTTTATTAAAGCTTCTGCCATTTCAAGACCTACATAACCACCACCAACCACAACTGCTTTGCTTGGTTTTTCATCTTTAATAAAATTATCAAAACTGATAGCATCATCCATCCAGCGCATAAAAAATACCTCAGCTAGTTCTAAACCTTCAATAGGAGGTTCAATATTAACTCCACCTGTCCCTAAAACCAGTTTCTCATAATATATTTCCTGGCTCCCATTTTTATTAACTGCCAGCACCTTGTTTTCTTGAGGGAATATTTTTTCTACTTTTGTTTCTAAAAGCAGGTCTATACCTGCAGCTCTGATATCTTCTTCTTTTCTATGAGCTAAATCCTGCCATTTTTCAACTTCTCCACCTAGAAAAAAAGGAATCCCACAAATACTAAAGTTAGGAAAATTATTATCAGCTATAATTAGAGGTCTAATACTTTGATCTA
Organism: Halanaerobium polyolivorans; assembly: GCF_020711195.1. Classification (GTDB taxonomy): domain Bacteria; phylum Bacillota; class Halanaerobiia; order Halanaerobiales; family Halanaerobiaceae; genus Halanaerobium; species Halanaerobium polyolivorans. Next base: position 45,166 of record NZ_JAJFAT010000015.1, on the reverse strand, counting down.
GTTCTCTAATTCTTAGAGCAGCACTTATTCCAACATCACTACCACCAATTATTAAAACTTCTTTTTTCATATTTTCAGCTCCTCAAATAATTTGATTTAAAATCTTTGCTTAAATCAATTTTATCATCATAAGGATATTTAAAACAGGATCTGCCTGTTAACTTTAGGTTAAATTTAAAGTAAATCCCCCCTCTCTAAGCTTAAAGCTTAAAAAGGGGGAATTAATTTCAATAATTATTTAAAATCTATCTGCTGACCCATTGAAAATATATCATTATCATTTTTGCTTTCTGGAGAATCACACCAATTTAACTCTGCTTTAAATTCTCCTCTGCCTTCTATTTCATAATTATAGTTTGCTGCAGAAACAGCTGTTATAGAGATATTACCGTGGTCTGTTGCAAATACTTCTTCCTCTTCCCAGCTGTCTTCACTGCTGCCATAACCATGCCAGCAAAGACATTTTCCCTTTACTTCCACAAAAATAGTTGCCTCAATTTCTTTATCATAATTTAGTGCTTTTATAGTGCATTGTTTTCTCATCTTTAACCTCTTTTCTACTTAGGATCTAATACCATATGTTTCACTATCTAAACTGATCATATATACTTTTTCTTGATCTTCAAGTTGATCTATTTTTTCAAGGTCTGCTTTTTCAACTTCCCATCCATATAATTCAAGATTAGCTTTAATATGAGCTGCCGAAGTAGATTTTGGCAGGGGAACAACACCTTTTGCTAACTCCCATTTGAGCACAATTTGAGCAGCTGATTTATCATATTTTTCTGCCAGGCCTTTAATTAATGGATCAGATAAAACCTTTGTCCTGGCTAAAGGAGCAGAAGCAGTTACTAGAATATCATTATCATTACAGAATTTTAAGAGTTCTTTTTGATAATAATAGGGGTGGAATTCAACCTGATTAACTGCTATCGGTGCTTCAGATAATTTAAGAGCAAAAAGCAGCTGATAGACGGAAAAGTTGCTGACACCAATACTTTTTAGCAATCCTTTTTGATAAAGTTTATTCATTGCTGCCAAACTTTCTCTTAAGGAAACAGCTGGATTCGGCCAGTGGATTAAATAAAGATCTAGATAATCAACCCCAAGCTTTGCAATTGATCTCTCAGCTGCTTCGATTAGCTGATCATAATAGAGGTTTTTAGGTAGTACTTTTGAAGTCAGAAATAATTTTTCACGCTCATAATCTTCAATCACTCTACCAATCCCGGCCTCATTTTTATAGCCTTCAGCTGTGTCTATATGATTATAGCCGGCTTCAAGAGCTATGCTGAGAGCTTCACCAACATCTTCTTCTGCTATATCCCAGGTTCCAAATCCTATTTCAGGAATTTCTTGACCTGTAATTAATTTTTTCTTTTTTATCATCTTTAACAACTCCTTATTTCTCATAATAATCTAATTTAAGCTTTCTCTTTTTATAACCTTCAAGCTGAGATGCTAATCTCCTTTTTGAGAAATAATTAATTATTAAACAGCTCTTAGAAAAAATCAATCGAGTCTAAAAATTCTTTATCATCAATTAATTGCTGCTTTAAATTACGGGCACAATTGTTTGAGCAGCACATAAAAAGCATATCCTGACCCTGCTTTTTGGCAGGTGACTTTTTCCCAGTTATAATTGTCCAAATTTCCCTACCATCATTTAATTTTAACTCTTCTATATAGCCTTCATCTTCAGCAAGATCTTCAGCTTTTTCGTTAAATGAAGCAGATAGACTAAAAACTTCTCCTCCTCTAGTGTCTTGACCACACCAGCAGCAGTCATTTCTCATAATTAATAACCTCCTTAAAATTCAAAGCAAAAATATGATTAGATTTATCTTATTATATCATCTCAACTGAAAAGTTAAAAATTTTAAATAAAGCTGGTTTTAGTAGTTTTGGTGAAGATGAAACCGATAGAAGTCGGACTTTGATTTCCGGTTCATTAAAAAATTTAGCCGAGAAAGCCTCGCTTATTTTAATGGGCGGGGAGAATGTCAATTTAATCTAAAATATTTAAAGTGAATTGATAAATATAATCGCTTAGTTCTTTTGAGGGAGAATCAGAAAAGCTAAATTTACTATTTAGATTGTGCTTTTCAGCAGCTAATTTAAGATGAGCTGCTGCAATTCCGATATCGATCTTATTCATTTTTTGATAAAAAATCTTTTTGATAAAATTTGGCTTTTCACGATAAATATCTATTTTATTTGGCCTAACTTTAAAATACCAGGGCTGATTATTGGTGGCAGAAGGAGCTAACCTTGCTGCTTCAATCAGCTGCTCATAAGAATCATGATCTCTTATTTCTGAAAGTTCTTTGCGTTTAAATTCTGATTTATCATTTCTGCACTGTTTTTCAGCTGCCTCACCAAAGGCCAGGGTAATAACATAGCTGAATTCAGACTCGGCAGCTATTTCTTTTTTAGCTTTAGCCAGTCCAAACCAACAGCTGCCCAGACCATGTGCAGAAAGGTAAAGATCTAAATATTGAAGTATATAGCCGGCATTTTGCAAATAGCCTTCACTTTCTTCGGAAAAGAAGACTAAATAATGGGGAGCTTTAATAGGCAGCAGTGAACTTATTTTATCTGCTGAAACTATTTTGCTCTCCCATTTTATATTTTGCTTAAGTCCTTTTCTTGCAGCTAAAAAAGCTTTGATTTCTTTTAACTTTTCCGCTGTTAAAGACTCTGCTTTATATTTACGGATTGATTTTCTGCTGAAAATACTTTGATAAAGTTTATCTTTAAGTTCTGGCTCTAAATTTTCTGCATGATTTTGATTCATTATTTCAACTCCTTTTTTTAACTTCTATTTAAATAAGTATAATAGCTAGGAATTGAAAAAACAAATTAAAAAATACTTTCTACAAGCTGCAGATAATCTTCAAATTTAGCCTGATAATGAGCTTCATATTCAGCCTGAGCTCTATAACTTTTAACTACCTTAAAATTAGCTCTAAGTTCCTGATAACTGGCTATTTTATTTAAAGCTTTTTGGGCCAACATTGCTGCCCCTAAAGATGGTGCTGCTACTTCCAAATCAAGCACATTGAGCTCACATTGCAAAATATTTGCCAAAAGCTGAGGCCAGATTTTTGATTTACTGCCACCACCAATTAAATTGATCTGCCTCTCTGAGTTAAAAAGGTTGGAGCTGCCGGTCATTTCAAGCAGATTGTGCTTAAGAGAAAAAGCCACCCCTTCTAATACAGCTGCTAAAAGCTGCCAGCTATCAGTAGCAGAGCCTATTCGAGCAAATAGACCATTGCTGCCATTAACCTTAAGTGGACTTCTTTCTCCATTTAAATAGGGAATAAATATTGATTGATTTTCTTTAGTATCTAGAGCTGCTAATTTATTTTCTACTTCAGCATAAACTTGATTATTTAATTCTTTGTAATCCAGCATTTTCTTTAAAAACCAATCATAAGCCTGACCGGCATTTAAAATAGCTCCAGCAATAATGTAGTTTTCACCATCAGTGCTGCTTAAAGAAAAGAGGTTTTTGTTTTCTGAAATACTATCTGAAGGCATGGCTAACCAGGCTGTTGTCCCTAAATAAGAATAGATATCTCCAATTTTTAAAGCACCTGCCCCAAGGGTAGAGGCCCCAACATCACCTGAGCCATTAACCACCTTAATTCCTGCTTTTAAATTTAATTCTGCTGCTGCAGATTCTTTAAGACTTCCTATCACAGTTTCTGCTGCTTTTAGCTTCGGTAATATTTCTTTATCAAAATTGAGATCAGAGATAAAGCTTTGATTTAATTCCATTTCTTTAATATCTAAAAACCCTGTTGTTGAAGCATTTGTATAATCTGTAATATTTTTGCCTGTCAGTTTAAAGTTTAAATAATCTTTGGCCCCCAAGATCAAATACTGGTGTTTTGCAAAAGCTTCTGGACGATTTTCCTGCAGCCAGAGATATTTATTAACTGACATCAATGGATCAAATTGATTAGCTGTCATTTGATTAAGCTTTGCTTGTGAATATTTATCAACTAAAAATTGAAATTCCTTTTTTGCCCTACTATCTGAATAAAGCAGCACCTCTGTTAAAGGCTCTCCCTGATCATCTAATAAAAGGCAGTCTTCCATCTGCCCTGTAGAGGTTATAGCGTTAATTGCTGCTGCTTTTATCTCACTTTCTTTAAGCATTTCTAGAGTCAGTTCTTTGATTAGCTGCCACCAGTCTTCAGCCTTTTGATATTGAAAGCCAGCTGCTTCATAATTTTTTACAGCTTTTTGAGCTTGATATACAGGGTTCAGCTCTTGATCAAATAAAATTAACTTTATGGCAGTAGAGCCTATATCATAACTGAGTAAATAGTTTTTATCTGACATGAGACCACTCCTTTGCAAGCCCTTTTTTCAATTCTTTTAAAAAAGCAAGAGCTTCAGCTTCTCCCTCTTTAAATTTTTCCAATAGTGCACTACCCACAATAATGCCATCATAGCCAAGCTCCATAACCTGAGCTGCATCTTCTGCAGAACTGATTCCAAAACCAACTAATTGGGGAAGCTCTGCTAATTCAGAGTTAGCAAGGGCTTTTTTCAATCTTTTTAAATGTTCAATATCAAATTCTCCTGACTGACCTGTTTTACCTAAATAACTGGGACAGTAAACAAATGGTTCTGCTCCCGGCTGATAAGCTCTAACTTTTTTTGGCTTATCCATAAAAGAAATAATATTAAAGCCTTTTTGCTTTAAATATTCTTTAGCTGCTTCTTTTTTAAAATCAGGTAAAATCAAAGACTTAATTCCAGCCTGAAGACATTCTTTTTGCTCGTTTTTAAAAAAACTTTCTTTTAGTTCTTCCCAGTAACCCATCAAAATTAATTTATTTATTTCTTCTTCCTCATTGATCTCTGCTGCTAATTTTAAGTATTTCTGGGCATTAAAGCCGGCAGCAAATATTTCTTGATTGGCCTCCCTAATTATTTTACCATCCATACTTGCTTCACGAGCAGGATAGCCCAGTTCTAAAGCATCTACTCCATTTTCAAAAAGTAATTTAATCCATCTTTTTGAGTTCTGATAATCTGGATAAAGAGCCGGTAAATAAGTGACTAAAATTGCTTGATCTGCTGTTTTTTTTGCTTTTAAAAAGTCTTTAAGTTCGTTTTTAGCTCCCATTATATCACCTGTCTAATTGATTTATTTAAATTAATTACTCTTCACACTCATACCTTGAAAAACCAGGGCTGCAATTATGATTGAACCTGTAAGCATATCTTGAAAATAGTTGGGAACATTTAAAATTGTTAAACCATTTGCTAAAACTCCCATGATCAAAACCCCAACCATTGTTCCCAGCACATTGGCTTCTCCCTGTTTAAAAAGGGTCATTCCTAAAAATACTGTTGCATAAGCCCGCAGTAAATATCCTCCTCCTGCTGTTGGATGAGCAGAGCCCAATCTTGAAGCCAGCAAAATCCCGGTCAAAGCTGATAAAACAGCTGTTAAGCCAAAGGCTATTATTTTTTTCTTTTCCACTTTGATTCCAGAATATCGGGCTGCTTTTTCATTACCACCTATAGAATAAAGCTGTCTCCCCAGCATTGTCTGATTAAAGATATACCAAAAAAGTAAAACAATCAAAAACATGATCCAGATTACTAAAGCTAAATTTAAAAACTCTCCCTGTCCCCAGATCAAAAACTCGCGGGGAATTCCGGAAAAGATTATACTCCCCCCTGAATACCAATAGGTTATTCCACCTAAAAATGTACCTGTTGAAAGGGTGGTAATAAAAGAAAGTATATTTAATTTGGCCACAAAAAAGCCGTTGATTAGACCAAAGATAAAACTTAGTCCTAATACAGCAGGGATCACCAAATACATAGAATATCCATCAACAAGCAGACCAGCTGTAATAATCCCTGCAAAACTAGCTACACTTGAAATTGAGAGGTCAAATTCTTTGATTACCATAACAACTGTGGCTCCAATAGAAATTATTGCCAATAAAGAAATCTGCTGCAGTATATTTGACCAGTTTCTGAGGCTTAAAAAGGTATTTGGTCTTAAGATTCCAAAGCTAATTATTATAATTAATAATCCGATAATTGTTCCATATTTTTTAAAGATTTCCTTCATCATCTAACCTCCTCATAGGCTAACTGCAGTATTTTATCCTGGCTGAATTCTTCTTTCTTTAAAATTCCGGTCAAACTACCATTACTCATTACTGCAATTCGGTCACAAATTCCGATAAGTTCTAAAATATCAGAAGAGACAACTATTACACCACTCTGTTTAGCAAGCAGTTGATTGATTAAGCTATAGACTTCTGTTCTGGCTCCAACATCTATACCAACTGTTGGCTCATCAAATATAAAAACTGAGTTATTTCTATAAAGCCATTTAGCTATTACCACTTTTTGCTGATTACCACCACTTAAATATTTAACCGGCTGTTTAAGTGAAGGAGTTTTTATACTCAGTTCTTCTACCAATTTTTTTGACTCTTTTTTTACTTTTTGATTATCTATATTTTTTAAGACATTTGATTTGAGCATCAGTTCTAAATTGGGCAAAGATATGTTTTCAGCTACTCCCATATTTAAGACCAAACCCTCTGTTCTCCGTTCTTCAGGAATTAATACGATTCCCTTTTCTATCATATAGCCGGGACTCTTATTGGCTATTTTTTGACCTTTAAGTTTCAGCTCTCCACTTTTAATATCTCTTAAGCCAAAAATAGCTTCCATAAGTTCTGTTCTTCCGGCTCCAACTAAACCAAAAAAACCTAAAATTTCATTTTCATAAAGACTAAAGTTTATCTTAGAAAAAGCATCACCACTTAAATTTTGAAGCTCTAATATTTTTTTATCACTTTTTTCTCTGTTTTCACGGGCAGGAAAGCGGACAAGTTCTGCCTTACCGGTCATCAGCTTGATTAAATCATTTTTATTTACTTCTTCTAGCTGCCGATCTGCTACCTTTTTGCCATTTTTTAAAACAGTTACAGAATCAGCTATAGTAAAGATTTCTTCTAAACGGTGAGAAATATAGATTATAGAAATACCCATTTTTTTGATCTCTTTAAGGTTGATAAATAATTCCTTAATTTCCTTATCTGTTAATGCTGCTGTCGGCTCATCTAAGACAAGCAATTTAGCATCCATGATAAATGCTTTTAAAATTGCTACCAGCCACTGATTTGCAGTGGAGAGTTCAGCCACAGGCTTATCTATCTCAAATTCAAAGTTGAGCTTTTCTTTGAGCTCCAAAACTTTATTCCGCATCTCTTTTTTGGCAAATTTAAATCCTTTTCTGGGATAATCATAACCCAGCCAGATATTTTCTACAGCATCAAAATAAGGGATTAAATTAAGATCTTGGTGAATAAAGGCTAAACCTAAATCTTTAGCCTGAGCAGGATTATTAATTTCAAGCTCATTATTTTCAAAAATAATTTTGCCGCTGTCTTTTTCATAAATACCTGCCAGTATTTTTATCAGGGTTGATTTACCGGCCCCATTTTCACCGACCAGGGCTCTAATCTCTCCTTTAGCAAGTGAAAAATCTACCTCATCAAGTGCTTTAACTCCGGGAAATGTTTTTGTTAAATTATTTATCTGCAGTAACTTTGCTGTCATTTTTTCACCACCTATTTTAAAACAACCCCCCATAAGTGAGGGGCTGTTTTCTTCAAATATTAGTCCATAAAGTCTGCTGCATTATCTTCAGTAATTAGATCTGCTGGGGCATATAGTATATTATCTACCAGTTCTTCACCAGCAAATACACTTTTGATCTGCTCAACTAGAATATCTCCCATTGCAGCAAAGTCCTGTTTAACTGTTGCTTTAATAGAAGAACCCTGGGCGATCATCTCAATTGCCTGTGAGTTGCCATCTATACCAACCACAACTATATCATCTCTCCCAGCCTGTCTAATCGCAAGCTCTGCTCCTATGGCAGGCTCATCCCAGGCTGCCCAAACACCATCTATATCAGGGTTTGATAATAATATAGACTGCATTGCCTGTTGAGCATTTTCAATTGGTCCTGGTACCTGTACATAATGTTCTGCTACTACTTCAATATCATCTCTAGAATCTACTATAGCATCAAAAACAACTTCTCTTTGATAAACTCCTGGATGGGCTGAATGGTAAAGCTTTACTATTTTACCGGAGCCGATTCTATTAAGCAAATAGCTGGTATTTTGAGCACCTAAAACATAGTTGTTTGAGGTTACATTAACCTTCATCCCCTCTATAAAGCCTGCATCGCCTCCAAAAACAGGGATTCCTTCTTCAACAGCTTTGTTAATTTGTTGTCTGAGCTGATTTGGGTCTCCCATTCCCATCACTATGGCATCTACTCCCTGAGCAATCACATCTTCATAACGGTTTGCCAGCTCATTAAAATCTCCTTTAGTATCAATTACTCTAACATTCCAACCTTCTGCCTCTGCTTTTTCTTCAAAGGCTCTAATCATGGTATTTGTTGTAACTGATTCTAGATATGGAGTCAATACTGCTATTTCCTTGCTTTCTGCTAATAATGAAGAAGAAAAAGTAAAAACTAAAGCCAGAACTAAGATTAAAATAAGTGTTTTTTTCATTTTCAAATCTCCTTTTTTATTGTTTTTTGAGCCATTCCGCCATCGAACTGTCTGTAACTAAAACATTGATCAATTGACTCTGCAGAGCAGCCAAAACTGCTTCTTTTTTGTGTTCTCCCAGGGCAACTCCAACTTTAAACTCAACTTTTTGCAATTTTTCTGCTGAAATTGAGATTATTCTATCTTTAAAAGAGGGTTCTAAAATTTCACCTGAATCATTAAAGAAAATGGAGGCAATACTTCCACAGGCTTGCAGCTCTTTAAAATCGGCCAGTTCTTCTTCATTTAAATGACCTGAAATCAAGGGATGTTCTTTTTCTGCATTTCCAATCCCTAAAAGTACTAAATCTAAATTATCATAGTAATTAAAGATCTTTCTAATTCTATCTTCATTTCTAAAAAAAGCTGCTGTTTTACTGTTTTTAACAAAAGCAGGTGCATTTAGTAAAAGGCTTGTCCCTCCTAAGTTTTCTGCTAAAAGAGCTGCGATTTCGTTTGCATTATAGCTTTTGCCTGTATCTTTGAGAGCTCCAATAATGGGAATAATCTTATAGTCGTTTTTAGAATCAAATTGAGCCAGCTTGGCAAGGAAATGTATTGTTGTACCTGCAGATACCCCTATAGATTCACTGCCTGCTGTTATTCTCTGTAAAAATTCTAGAGCAGCCTGAGCAGCTGCTTTTTTCCGCTCTGCTTCTGGTTCTTCATCTGTCATATCAACAATTTTAAACTCTTTTAGCTTAAACTTTTGAGCTAATTCGCTTTCAAGGTATGAATTATCACTGACCGGACTTAAGATCTCAATTTTCACTATCCCTTTTTCCCTGGCCTTTGCTAAAAGCCTGCTGACCTTAGGTCTTGAAATACCTAATTTCTCAGCAATTTTACTCTGTTTAAATTCTTTTTTGTAATAGAGTATAGCCACCTTTGTCATTAAATCCAATTCTGAATTTGCGACTTTAGAACACCTCCTAACAATATTTCATGCTTTGAATTTTTGTTCAATTATATTATATACCCAATTTAAAAGGGTGTCAAATTAATTTGAAAATTCTTTATATTTTGCACAAAAAAAAGAGCCCCTTTCAGGGCTTAAAGATTATTATAGCTTAGAGATGTTCTTCTAAACCTGCATTAGAAAGTAAATCTCTAATTTTTTTCACATCTTGAGCTCTATCTTTATTACAGATTAAAACAGCATCATTAGTATCTACTATAACGAGATTATCCAGGTCAATGGTGGTGATTAGCTTATCTGGACTGTAGATAATAGAATTAGTTGTATCAATTCCATAATGCTTACCAATTACTATATTACCTTTTTCATCTTCTTTTTTAATTCTACCTAAAGCAGGCCAGCTGCCCAGATCATCCCAGCCAAAATCAGCTGGAATCAAATAAATATTATCGGCTTTTTCCATTATTCCGTATTCAACTGTAATCTCAGGCATTTTCTCAAATTCAGCCTTGATTAATTCTGCCTGATCTTCACTCCCTAAAGCAGCTTTTATTTTTAAGATAGCTTGATAGATCTCAGGTAAATGTTTTTTAAAACTTGCAAAAAGAGTTTTAATATTCAAGACAAACATCCCACTATTCCAGAGATAATTCCCAGCTGCAAGATATTTTTCAGCTGTATTTAGATCAGGTTTTTCTTTAAAGTTCTCAACTTTATAAACAGGACAGCCATCAATAGTGTGGGCTTTGGCTCCATATTCTATATATCCATAACCTGTTTCGGGATGGCTTGGTTTAATACCAATTGTAACTATATTTTTACCAATAGAAGCTGTCATAACAGCTTTTTTAATCACCCTAATAAAACTCTCATTATCTTTAACCAAATGATCAGATGGTAAAACTATTATTGTGCTGCCGGGATTTCTTTTGGAAATAACGGCTGCAGAGAGGGCAATTGATGGAGCTGTACCCTTTTTAAGTGGTTCAACAATTATATTTGCTTCATCTAATTGTGATACCTGTTCCTTGATCTGTTCAGCATAGTGAGAATTAGTTGAAATATATATATTATCTAAATCAACTAAGGGTTTTATTCTCTGCACAGTTTTCTGCAGCATATTACACTGCTCATCACTTAATTTTAAAAATTGTTTGGGCATTTTTTTTCTACTTAAAGGCCAAAACCTGCTTCCCTCTCCACCTGCCATTATTAGCGCACTAATCACAGTTTACCACTCCCTAGATTATTTTAGCTTAATCTTAATTCCACAACAACTATTTTCACAACCTGCATTATTTGAGCCAATCTTTAATCTACCACAATCTTCTTTTAATTTCTGCCGTAGTTTTTCTTTTTCATTATCTACTTTATTTTCCATTATAATTACCTCCTAAGGCTATTATAACATCTCAATTAAAGATAGCTAGCTCCTAGATTACATTATTAATATTCGGGGATTAATAATTTTGTCCTGCTTTAAAACAAAAGCTTTTAGAGTAATAACCGATCAAATTCTTTTTTGAAATAATCTAAAACACCTTCTTTTAGACAGTAGCAAACTCGAGGACCGTCAATGCTTCCTTCTATCCAACCCGCCTCTTTAAGCACCTTAAGGTGTTGGGAAACTGTTGACTGAGCAATGGGAAGTTCTTCAACTATTGAGCTCACCATACATTTATTTTTTTCAGGTAATTCTGCCAGGATTTTTATAATTTTAATTCTGTGGCGGTGCCCTAAAGCCTTAGCTAGCTCAGCCAAGTTATTTATCTTTTCTTCTTTAGATATATTTTTTTTGTCTCTCATTGTTTTAGTTTATCGAATCTAAACGACAAACTACACCCCCTTATTTTTCTGCTTTAATATAGGCAGAGTATATATAATCAGAAAGTTTTAGCTTTGAACTCCAGTCTTCTACAATTTGATTACTATTGTTTTTTCTTTCTATACTAATATTTTTGAAATTAAGCTCAGTTAAAATACTAATTAACTCTTCTTTAGTAATACTACCTGTGACACAACTGCTGTAATTATCAAGATCATTTTTTATTGCTTTAGGAAAATCATTTAATCGCAATATATCTGAAATTGCAAGTCTGCCACCTTTTTTTAATACTCTTTTTGCCTCACTAAAAACCCTTTTCTTATTTGTTGATAAATTAATTACACAATTCGAAATTATAACATCTACACTTTGTTCTGCAAGTGGTAGCTCCTCAATTTCAGCTAAAATAAATTCTACATTTTTAAAATTATTTTTTCTAGCATTTAATCTTGCTTTTTCTACCATCTCTTCTGTCATATCTATTCCAATTACTTTTCCCTTTTCTCCTACCTCTCTTGCAGCTAGAAAAGCATCAAAACCAGCTCCAGAACCTAAGTCAAGAACAGTTTCACCTTTTTGAAGTGAAGCAATGGCCCTTGGATTCCCACAACCTAAAGCGAAATTAGCCTCTGCAAAACTAGAATCGAGAGCTTCTTTTTCATAACCCATTTTTTGAGCTTTTTGAACTCTGTCAGTCTCTGCTCTTTCTCCACAGCAAGAAGAGTTACTACAGCAATTATCCTGATCATCAGTAATTATTTTACCATAGTTCTGCTTAATTTTTTGCTTTATCTTTACTTTATCTTGCTCCATAATATCAACCTCCTTCAGAGTTATTATAACATATTAATCGTAAATAGACGATTAATATGTTACTTGACTTTAATTAAATTTTAAACTATAATTACATTGTATAAATTAATAGTATAAATTAATAAGGTGAAGGTGCTCACCTTTAATTGCTCAATAAATTGAGATGATGGCTCCTATTTACTGCTTGTATTTATATACAAGTAATAAATAGGGGCTTTTTTTGTTGAAATATTTATTGAAGGAGTGAGTTAATGTTAGAAAAATATGCACAGAGCAAAGAAAAACTATTAAAAAAACTTGAAAAAATTGAGCCTTTAATCGAAAAATATGCTGAAAATAATTTAGAAGAGCTTTTAGTTGAATTTTTAAATAAAGTAGAAGGTATAGCAAATAAAATAATTTTTGTTGTCAACAAAATAGATTTAGTCACATCTGCAAAAAAAGATCAAAATAATCAATGAAAATCTCGAATTAATAAGAGAAAAAAAGAAAAAAAGTTTAGAAGAACAAGAAGAAATTATAAGCAAATTAGAAGAAGACCTATATATGTTAAATAATTTTAAAATGAGGTGTTAAGTTTCTATGGCATTAAGTTTGGCATTAATTTTAATTTTGGCTATGATATTTATTAATATTTTTGATAAGCTAAAATTACCCAGTTTGTTAGGTATGTTGGTTTTAGGTGTTTTAATTGGTCCTTATGGATTTAGTTTAATCAGTAGTGATATTTTAAATATATCAGCTGATTTAAGAAAGATAGCATTAATAATTATTTTAATCAGAGCTGGTCTTGGTATAGAAAAAAGTGCTCTTAAAAAAGTTGGTATTCCAGCAGTAAAAATGAGTTTTTTACCTGGAATTATGGAGGGGCTTAGTATTATGGTCCTTGCGGTTTATATATTTTCTTTTTCTGTGATTGAAGCAGGTATTTTAGCTTTTATCATAGCTGCAGTTTCACCAGCGGTAATCGTTCCCCAGATGCTCTCTTTAATTAATCAAAACAGAGGGGTAGATAAAGGGATTCCAACCCTGGTTTTAACAGGTGCTTCAATTGATGATGTTTTTGCCATCACTATATTTTCAAGTTTTTTAGGTTTATATGGTGGAAGTCATTTAAATCTTAGACAGCAGATTTTTAATGTTCCACTATCAATAGTTATTGGTATTATTTTAGGAGTTATAACTGGAGTGTTTTTGGTATATTTATTTAAAGAATTTCATTTTAGAGATACTAAAAAAGCTCTTTTAATATTAAGTTCAGCTATTTTGTTGACTGGCTTAGAGGATGTTTTAGAAGGGATTATACCTATTGCAGCCTTAATTGGAGTTATGACAATTGGTTTTGTACTTCAGGAAAGATATAAGGTGGTTGGAAAAAGATTATCTTCTAAATTCAATAAAATTTGGGTTTTTGCTGAGATAATGCTTTTTGTTCTTGTGGGAGCAGAGGTTAATATTTATGTAGCTTTTGAGTCAGGTCTTAGAGGTTTAATAATTATCTTAATTGGTTTAACTGCCAGATCCTTAGGTGTGCTAATATCTGTTGCAGGCACAGATTTTAACTGGAAAGAGAGATTTTTTACTGTAATAGCTTATACTCCCAAGGCTACAGTCCAAGCTGCAATTGGTGCTGTGCCATTAGCGGCAGGTGTTGCATCAGGTGAACTCATCCTTGCTATAGCTGTGCTTTCAATCTTAATAACTGCACCCTTAGGAGCAATTGGAATTAAATTTACTGGTGAAAGATGGCTTCAAAAAGAAATTTAACTATTGTTTTTGAGTTTCAATCTTCTAAGTCTAAGTCATATTCTCATTTATAATCATCCATTATAATTAAGGTAGATTGCAGGCAAATTTTCATTAATAGATTTAAATATCAACATTTTTGGCATATTTACCATCTGAAGGCAGAGGTGAAATTGTGACATAGATATTTAAAGCAATCATCTAAAAAAATAAAGGAAGATTCTAACAATAATATTTAAAAGAATCGAGATTATTATCATAGTTGTTAGCGGAAAATAAAGCGTGAAATTGTCGCGCTCAATTCTTATATCACCAGGTAAATTACCAAGCCAGGAAAAATGATCTCCAGAAAGAAAAAAGAGTGCACCTAAAACTATCATTATTAAACCAACTATTATCATTAAAAAACCCATATTTCTAAATACCATTTTTTTACTCCTTTATCTATTAGAGCTGATATCGGCCAGTTTTCTAAATTTCTGACTGTTATTAGCTAATTCTGCATAATCTCCAGAATCAATTATTTTGCCTTTTTCGATTAAATAAATTTTATCACATTTTTGCACAGTGCTTAGTCTGTGAGCAATTATGATCATAGTTTTGACTTCTGCAATTTTATCTATTGCCTCCATTACTGCTTTTTGAGTTGCCTCATCTAAAGAACTGGTTGCTTCATCTAAAATCAATATTTCTGGGTCATGATAAAGAGCTCTGGCTAAACCAAGGCGCTGTTTTTGCCCACCACTGATTCTGATCCCTCTCTCCCCTACTATAGATTGATAACCAGCTTCTAATTCATTTTCGATAAAATCTGCAATATTGGCAATCTGAGCAGCTTTTTGCACAGCCTCAAAATCTATTTCTGATTCAGGAACTCCAAAAGCAATATTTTTTATAATAGTATTATCACAAAGATAAATATCTTGTGGTACATAGCCTATATTCCGCTGCCAGTTCCTTATATTATCTCTGTTCAGTTCTTTGCCATCAACTATTATTTTCCCCTGATCTGCTTCTAAAAGACCTAAAATAATATTAACCAGGGTTGATTTACCGGAGCCTGTTTCACCTGCTAGACCAATCTGGCTGTCTTTTCTAATCTCTATATCTATATTTTTTAATATTTTTTCACCCTGTTCATGATAACTAAATGTTATATCTTTTAGTTTGAGAGATTCCCTAAACTCCATTGGCTCAGGTAAGCTATCAGGCCATTTTTGAGCAGCAAATTTACCTGCTTCAAAAATATCTTCATGTATTCTATCTAAAATTGCAGTATTAAAGACCATTGAACTGGCAGAATTAAAAATACTCTGCAGAGCAGGTAACAACCTATAACCAGCAAAGGCAAAGAGACTCACCTTAGAAATGAGCTGAGTGCTGTCTTCTCCTCTGACAACAAAATAGAGGACAAGTAAAACAACTGAACCAAAGGCAAGAGCTTCCATAAAATAGCGGGGCATCTGTCTGATTATCTGATTCCAGGCCTGTAATTTAGCGTTTTTAGCTGAATAATAGGTATATCTATTTAAAAATTCATTTTCTCGACTGTTGACTTTAATTTCTTTGATTCCATTAAATGCTTCATATGCAGTTTTATAACGATTCATATTAGCTTCTAATCTTTTTTCTCCAGCGATTTTCATTTTGTTTTTTGTTGCTAGGTAGATTAAAATATAGCTGCTGCCTAATATAATAATTGCAGCTGAAGTTATTAAAAGATCTGTAAGAAATAATAAAATTATAATTGCCAGGGCCACTATAGAATAAGTTATTAAATCGATCAGCTGAATTAAATAATTTATCGTTAGAGCATAAACTTCATGCAGAACATTTTTGCCTAGATCAGCAGTGTTGTGCATTAAAAAATAGCTGTATGGTTTTGACATATATTTTTTTAATAGCCTTCTTGAGAGACGGTGATTATTTTCCCAGACAAATTTTAGTTTATACCAGCTGGCAAAGGTAGAAATAGCATTTGATAAGAGGATTAAAAAGAACATCACTGCCCCAACAAAAACTGTAAAAGCAGTAACTGATTCAAAAGCAAAGTAATTGTAAATATTGTTTAAGATCTGACTTTCTTCTACTACCTCAGGCTCCATAACTAAATCCATAAAGGGCATGACTGATGCTATTCCAATCACCTGAGCTAAAGCCATTGCTAAAACAGCTATTAATAGTACCAGTATCTGTAGCCTTTCTTTTTTATTAAATAATTCCCATAATTTTTTTAATGACTGCAGCATCAAATATTCAGCTCCTAAATACAATAATAGTTATTGTTTAATTTGAACATTGTTAAGAAAAATCCTGCTTAAAAACAAAAAACCCTCCTTTTAAGGAAGGTGATTAGACTAAGCTTTATCCTTTTTTCCATCATGAAAACTATATTGTTTTATTTTTATTTTTTCCAAAAAATCTCTTATTTCTTGTTCTTTAATCTGATCAGAAATATATTTGTTATTAGAAAAGTTAATAAAAACTGCATCTAGCTCTTTTTCCAAAATACCTTTTTTGAGATTATCTAAATGATGATGATCTATTTTTTTAATAGAGAGCTCTAGATCCATGTTTGCTACTTTTTCTTTAAGCTCCTTTAAATATTCTTCAGCATTATCATGCTGACCTTCAACTACTGATTCTTCAAGATCATTTGCTACTTTATCCCCTAAAAAACCTACATCAGAGGTTAAATGCTCGTGTAATTTAGGCACAGCATCTAAAATAATAGCTCTGACAAATAGTTTATCTCCACTTTCAAGTTTTTTAAAAAGAAAATTATTTAAACTTTCTAAACCAGCGAAACTAAAAAGAATCAGCAAATATTTTCCCATATTATCAGTCCTTAGTAAATTAGTTTATCTTTCTTATTCAATATTATAATTAAAACAAGCTGTAATTGCAATAAATATCCAGCTTAATTTCAAAAAGTCAAGCCTAAAAGAGGCCAATAAAATTTTAGCACTAAGATATATACAAACCAGCCGGCAATATTTAGGATAATTCCTAGTTTAACCGAATCTTCAATTTTGTAATAGCCGGAAGAAAAAGCAATAGCATTTGGTGGGGTTCCCATTGGAAACATAAAAGCAAGTCCACCTGGTAAAGCAACAGATAAAGTTATAATAATTGGATTAAGCTGATAAATATCACTGATACTAAAAGCTATTGGTAAAATTACTGCAACTGCTGCCACATTACTAACTCCCTCGGTTAAGAGTATAGTAAATAAGGCTAAGAGTGCTAAAAACCAAAAGATAGAAAGATCGAGTCTGGAAAAAATCTGGTTAGAAAGCCAGGCTGTAGCACCTGTTTCTACCAGTGAAGTGGCAACTACTATTGCCCCTCCATACATTATAATTATCCCCCAGTTAACATATTCCTCTATTTCCCGCCAGGCTACAATTTTTAGAACAAAGATTAAAACAGCTCCAATTACTGCTGTAACAGAAATATGAATAATTTGAGCTAAAAATAACCAACTGAAGATTATTAAAGCTAAAGTTGCGATTAATTTTTTTTCATCAAAACTCAAACTTCCCTTTTCAGCAAGTTTCTCCTCCAAAACTTGATAGGCCTTGTCTATATTATCAAGCTCAATTTTGAAATATTTCCAGATTAAAAATATAAAAAAGAGCAGCATTAAAGTTGGAATAGGCCAAGAATATTTAATCCATTCAAAAAAACCAATACTCATATTATACTGCTGTTCTAAAATACTAACTGCCAGCAAATTACGAGAACCACCCAGATAAGTAGTGATTCCCCCAATAATAGCTCCCCAGGCCATCGAAAGAAACAGCAGCTTTCCATAACTGCTTTCTAATGGTTTAAGTTCTAAACTCAAGGCAATCTCCATTACAATGGGAAATAATAAGGCTGCTACTGCATGCTCAGGCATCAAACAAGACATTAAAGCTGCTGTTAATAAAGTACCAGCTAAAAGCTTTCTCGGGGTATTACCAAAGACTTTAATTAAAGAAAAAGCCATTCTACTGCCCAGACCAGTATAATAAAGAGCAGCTGAAATAATTAAGGCTCCTAAAATAAAAAAGATCGCTTTATTCCCAAATAGAGCAAAGGTATTATCAACTGACATTATATTTAATAAAGGCATTAGAGCCATCCCCAACAAAGATGTAATAGCAAGTGGCATAATATTTGTTAACCAAAAAGTCATGATTAATACAAAGACTGCTAAAGCTCTTTGGCCTTCAGGACTTAAGCCCTCAAAGGTGGGCAGTGCTAATAATAAAATAAAAATTATTATACCTGTGTATTTTATGATGTTTTTTATGTAATGCACCTAAATCCCTCCAATATAACTAAAAAATAGGTCTCTCAAAAAGGCCAAGAACAAGTTAATATAATTATATTACTTTAGTGGGCTAAAAACAAGCTTATTTGATCTAATCGTTTATAATCAAGGCTTAATAGCAGCTGAATTAAAATATAATATAAATTAAAACTAAAATGAAAAATTCCACTATCTATAAATATAAATAGTGGAAAATGATGTATGATATGTTTTTTACTATCATTTTGAAAGTATATCATCAAGAGAATTAGCAAAGCAACTTTAATGATTTTCTTTTGGCATCTCTACTTCTATAAATCTAAGTAATTCTTGTATTGCTGTTTTTGAATCTTGGCCTTCTGCCTTTAAAATAATTTCACTTCCTTTACCTGCTCCAAGACTCATAACTCCCATGATGCTTTTTGCATTTACCTTTTTACCTTCAAAATCAATCTTGATCTCTGCATCAAATTTGCCTGCTTTTTGAACAAAATCAGCAGCAGGCCGTGCATGTAAACCTGTCTCATTTGTAATTTTTACTTTTTCTTCAAAAACCAAAGTTATCCCTCCATTTTTGGAAAAACACATTTTATACCCTTATAGTCTTGATTGATTCTTAAGGGTATAAAATGTGCTGTTAAATTAATCTTAATATTTATCTTGCTTGACCATAACTTTTAAACTTCTTTTTCATTTTTTCCATTTCTTTATCAGGCAGAATTACAGGCTCACCAATTGATCTTGCTCTATAATATGTTTCTGCAACATACTCTAACTCTTCTGCTGTATTAAATGCATTTTCGATACAATCAGCTCCTGTTAGCAAACCATGGTTGGCTAATATAACAGCATAACGATCTTTCATAGCTGCAAATGCATTTTCTGCAAGTTCTTTACTACCATATGTAGCATAATCTGCACATCTTACATTTTTTCCTGCAAGTGCAATCATATAATGAGATGCTGGAAGATCTTCTCTTAAAATAGAGATGGTAGTAGAATAAATTGAATGACAATGAACAACTGAAAAAATATCATCTCTTTTTTCATAAAATATTTTATGCATCTCATATTCGCTTGAAGGTTTTCTCTGCCCTTCAACTATTTCACCATCTAAATTCATTATTACTATATCTTCCAAACGAATATCATAATATGGGATTCCACTTGGGCTGATAGCCATTAAATCTTTTTCCGGATTATAAATACTTAGATTTCCACCAGTTCCTTTGGTTAAACCTGTATCAACTAATTTTTTGCCAAATTCAATTATTTTCATTCTTTCCAATTCTAATTTCATTATTTTCCTCCAGTTAATAGTTATCTGTTTCAGGTCCTTTGTTAATTCTTTCTATAATCAATAGTGTAAAAACAATTGACATTATTATTAATTGATGATCAACAATAAAACTCAACATCCTCCGTCCATGTGGGCCTAAAGCTGCTAACACAAATTGGTATATCATTAGTTTACACTTCCTGTGTCAGCATAAACTTCATCAGACTGAATCTCATCTTCAGTTGCTGCTAATTCTCCTTTTGATGCTTTATAGAAGAATACTATATAACACCCTGCTGTAAACATTGCAATGAGGATCGAGAAGATAGCAAAACCAGTGCCCAGTTCTGCAAAAACATGACCTATGAAAGGCAGCATCAACAGCCATGGTGCTAAATGAGCTCCCCCATCTAAACTTGAAATTTGAGTTGCACCTTCTGGTATAGCAAAACCAGCTTCTTGGGCAAGAGTTGTTGTCATAGGTGCTAAAAATGTACCGATAACTAAAAAGCCAACAATAAATACACTTCCTATTGCTACCCCTCTGAAAATATTACCTTTTGACCAACCTGTTGCCCAAAGTATTAAGATTGGCATAATTGCTAAATCAGCAAATGGCAGCATTCTATTTAAGCCCAACATGCTTAAAACTACAGCTAACAGGATTGAGACAGGTATTAAAATTAATCCTGTAGCAACATTTGCAGGATGACCAATAACTATAGCTGCATCAAGACCAATATATAAATCTCTTTCGGGGAAACGCTTATTTAAAAATTCTTTAACTCCATCAGATAAAGGTAGTAAACCTGTCATAAGAAGTTTAACCATTTTTGGGAAAATAAGCATTACAGCACCTAAGGTAATTGAAGTGTTAATTATTTGGGAAAGGCTCCCTGACATATCTGTTCCCATATTTGGTCCATAAGCTAAGGCTCCAATAATTAAGCCAATAACTGTACCTATCATTAGGGATTCTCCCATTATGCCAAATCTATCTTTAATTTTATCTTGATCAAAATCCCATTCTCTAATAACAGGTATTCTATCTATTATGTTATTCAGTGCCCATCCAATTGGTGCCCAAGAAATCGTTTCTGTATGTGGAAATGAAACTCCAGGCATTCCAAAAAAGTCTTGAACAACAGGAGCACTTAAGTCGGCTAATATTAAAACAATAAATTCTGTTAATAGGCCTATTGCAACTGCTAAAACAAAGTTGTTAGTTGCAGCATATACAAAAGCAGCAGCGAAAATAAAATGCCAATAGTTCCATAAATCTATATTTAAAGTTTTAGTCCACTTTAACATTATCATAACTACATTTAATAAAATCCCTAAAGCGAATATCCAGGGTACTAGTGAGGTAGTTCCAAATGCAATCGCTGAAGCTGCAGGCCAACCAACATCCATTACATTCAGCTGTAAGCCAAAGTTCTCTACCATTGCTTCAGTTGCCGGACTAAGAGTCTCAACCATTAATCCAAGCACTAAATTAATACCAATAAAACCCATACCTACTGTTAATGCTGCTCTAATAGCTTTACTAATTTTAATTCTAAACACCATTGCCATCACAAATAATATGATCGGCATCATTATACTAGGTCCCATGTCTAAAATAAAATTAATAACATTCATAATATTCTGCATGAATTATTCCTCCTTTTTTAATTTGATAAGTTTATTTTTTTATTTCTTTTTCTATTTCATCTAAAAGTTTGTCTTCCCCTACTCCTGTAAGAAAACTAAGCCCACTGAATGCCGGCACAGAATATTCACTATTTACCGTTCCATTTAGTACAACAGCGTCTAATTTTAAATCTTCAATGTAATTCTCAGCTTCAGATATTTTGCATTGTTCTAATTCAATTTCCACCCCTCTTTTTTTTAAGCCATTTTTTAATTTGTCCATTATTATAGTAGAAGTAGCTATCCCAGACCCACATGCAACTAAAATCTTTTTTTTCTTTTTCATTATTTAACCCCCATTTTTTAAAATTAAATTTATTAAAACAAATTTATAAATTCTCTTGGAGAATTTCAGCTAATTGTTCTTTGCTTTTTACAGCCAAAATTTTATTTGTTATTTTTGGGTTTTGCATAAGTTCAATTAATTTCTTAAGAGTTTTCACCTGTTTTTTAGGCTCTGTTATAGCCATTAGAAAGACTAATTTTACTCCAATTTCCTCTTCATAATTCTCCATGCTTGTAAAATTAACCTCATTATTTAAAAGTGCTACAGCTAGGGCAGGCTTTTTCACATGTTCAGGATCTGTATGAGGTATTGCAAAATTAATATTATTTGTTTTTAAAGCAGTTGGATAATCTTCTTCTCGTTTTAAAACTGCATCTAAATAACTATTTTTTACAATATTTTTTTCCAGCATTTTTTGAGCTAAACTTTTAATAACTTCTTCTTTTTTATTTGTCTTTAAATCTATTTGAATTAAATTATCATCAATATATATTTTATCCATTAATCAATGCCTCCTTAACAACTTCAATTTCTTCAGCCTTTTTAATAAAAGACAACTTCTTTTTTAATTTACTATAGAACTTTCTAAAATTTTCTGTTTCTAAATCTTTAAAAGCAAACATACAAATTACATCTACTTTAAATCCTGACCATTCTATTTTTTCTTCAAGTATTGCTAAAGCAAATTGCGAATAGTTGACGTGTTTGCTATCAGCATGAGGGATAGCTATTCCATCACCTACATAGGTAACACTCCAATTTTCTTTTTCTTTTACTGCTTTATAATAAGACTCTTTGACAACACCTGCCCTGATCAGTTTTTGACTAAGAAACTTTAATGCTTCTTCTTTATTTTTGACTTTGGGTTTTAAATAGATTAAATTTTTATTTAAAAGTAATTGAGGATTATTCTTGCTTTTTAATTTATTTTTTAAATTTAATTTTTCAATAAATCTATCAAAACCAGCTTCAGAATAAATTTTTTCGAAGTCATAAAAATTATTTACTTGCCTATCTGGCTTTAAATTACCGATAACTGCATTGAGATTATAATTTTTCTCTAGCTTATTTATATAGTGATTAATATTTTTGTCATGGATACCTGTTGTTATTATTTCATATTGATTTTCCAGTTCGGGAATGCGATTAATCAAATAATCCTTGACTCTTAAAGCTGCACCTTCACCAGTAATACAGTAAATTAAAATAACTTCTTTTCTCTTTGTTCTTGAGTATTTATTTGAGGAGTGATATATTCTGCTGACAAGATCATCTAATTCTAAATTATCAAATTTTGCCCAACGAATTGCTTCCATCAGCATAACCGTATCAACCCTAGGTATTACTCGAGTTTTGATACCGGTTCTTTCAGTAATAACATCACCAAAGCTTTTTAAAGAACCCATATCCACTAAGAGTAAAATACCTTTACCCTGATCTATTTTTTTAGCTGTATATATTAGCTCATCTAATATTTGCATTGGAGGCTGATCAAGGTGCATATCTATTGCTTTTGCTTTTGAATCACCAATTAACCAGTTGGCAACTTTTAGCATCTCACTAGCTACTCCACCATGTGAAATAACTATGATGGCTGGTTGGGCTGAAGTTCTATTAGGACTTTGATTCATATCTAAATTATTTAAATACATTGTTATATAGCCAACTTCATCTCTAGGAATTTGCAACCTATATTCTTCGTTTAAATATTTAATTATTTTTTTAGAAATATTATATAATTTGTTATTCGATTTTTTTATTTCTTCTAAATCAGGGTGTTTAATTATTTTTCCTGACTTTATTCTTTCAATTACTGCATCTAAATGCATAGCAATTGCATATTTCAATCTATTATTCAGAACATATTCTGGAAGTTCCCGATGAATTATTACTAAAACATCATTTACCATATCTAAAACCTTATTATCAACTAACTCATTTAATAATTTTCCATCTTCAAATAAGCTTTCTTCTGCTTGACTAAAAACATTTTTTACTTTTTCAGCTAATAGCTCATTTAGTTTTTGATTTATCTCTTCTTTGGTAAATCCAAGCGAATATAGCTCTTTGTTTTTTTCTTCTAGATATTTGTAAATATTATTATCGAATTTGTATTTATTTTTTTCAGCCATTTTTAATATTTCTTCTTGTTCAGGACTTAAAATGATATCATTTTTTATTAATTTTTTTATATCTTCTCTATTCACACTCCCTTCAAAAAAACTGCGCTGAATTTTAAGATTAAATAGATCTAAAGTTATTTTAACTTCATTACTATTAGAACTAATAAAATTCAAATAAGCACGGGCACAAATCTCTTTTATCTTGCTTTCTAATTGGCCAATATTATTTTCCGGCTCAAAACTAAGCAGTGCTCGAGCAGCTTCATATTTTAAGATAATCTTTTGCTCAATCTGTCTGCTTTCTCGAGAAATGAAGTGTTTAATAAATTTAAGTTTTTCTTCTAAGCTTCTTTTATTAAGAGGAGGAAGATCAATAATCAAAGGAATTCTTCTTCTAAATGTGGCTAATAAGTTAGATTTTATATCCTCTGTTGTTGCTGCAATAATCATTAAATTTATTTTTTCCTTATTATCTGTTTCACCTAACTTTCTATAAAAACCATTATCAATCACATTAAAAAGCATTTCTTGTCCTTCACTTGATAATCTATGGACTTCATCAAGAAATAATATACCATTATCTGCTCTTTTGATTAGCCCATCTTTATCTTTTTCTGCACCTGTAAAAGAACCTTTTTTATGGCCAAAAAGGTGTGAATACAATAATTGAGGATTTTCAGCATAGTCAGCACAATTGAAGACAACAAATTTATCATTTTTTATTTTGTTTTCTTGCACAGCAAATCTATACATTTGTTCTGCCAAATAGCTTTTTCCAACACCACTCTCTCCAATTATAAGTGTATGCAGTCCATGTGGTGGATATAATACTGCTGCTTTAGCTTGTTGAATCTGTGTTTTTAAACTGAGTTCTGCTCCAATAATATTTGAAAAACAATTTTCTTCTTTAACAACTTGATTGTTTTCAGGAGCTTTATTTTCCCTATCAATAATTAAATCATATTCTTTTCTAACAATATGTCTAGAAGCTGCAAAACCTTTATCTTGCAAGATCTGAGTCAGTTTTCTTTTAGATATATTTTTTTTATCAGTTAATATTTTTTCAATTTCTTTTTTTAGTAAAGGTTTCATCCTAGCTTTTGAAGAAGGAATACCATTTTCCTTTCTCATTAATGTAATCTTTTCTCTGCTTAAATTCATTCTTTCTGCAATTTCTTTATCTGTTAATGGCTTTTTTTTGTTTTCGCTATTAATTATTCTTTCTAGTTCATTGATCATTCTTTTTCCTCCCTCGCTTATATTAAGTTGCAATATTTGTTCCAAACCTAAAAAGTTTTTTAGATTAATTTTCTGGAATCCCTATAATCGCTCTTATATCAAGGTTCATAATAATAAAAAAATTATTGTTTTTTTATTTAGATAACAATTTATTCAATTTTACTGCCTGTATAAAATGTTATAACAAAACATACCACTTAAATTCATCTGCAATGATTAAGTTTTTCAGAGATCAATCTAAATAGTAATCGCCCCCTTAGAAAATATCAATTATCAAAAAACTTATACTTTAATTATAATTAATAAATCAATTAACAACAACTAAAAAGACCTTCTAATTAAAGAAGGCCTTCTCAGATCATTTTCATAAATATTTAATTTTGACTTCTATTTTTATTTTATTTTAATATTTTTAAAATCTTCGGTCTGCTTTTTAATTGCTTTTTCAGTTGGTAGTCTTTCTATACTAGAAGCACCAAAGAAACCTATTACATTTTCTGTGTTTTCAAGTACATATTTAGCATCCTCTGGCATTGCAATTGGTCCCCCATGACAGATTACCATCACATCTGGATTAACTTTTTTACCAGCATCTGCAATTCTTTGAACTTTTTTAGCGCTTTCTTCTAAGGTTAATGCTGTTTCCGCACCAATACTACCACTAGTTGTAAGCCCCATATGAGCAACCAAAACATCTGCTCCTGCTTCAGCCATCGCTTCTGCATCTTCTTCACTAAAAACATAGGGAGCAGTGAACATATCTAGCTGATGTGCTTTTCTAATCATTTCTACTTCCAGATCATAGCCCATACCTGTTTCTTCTAAATTTTGTCTAAAGACTCCATCAATTAAACCAACAGTAGGAAAGTTCTGGACTCCAGAAAACCCTATTTGCTTAAGCTGAGCTAGGAATTTATCCATTAATCTAAAAGGATCTGTACCACAGACACCTGCTAAAACAGGAGTTTCTTTTGCTACTGGCAAAACTTCATCTGCCATTTCAACAACAATTCCGTTGGCATCTCCATAAGGAAGCAGACCAGCTAATGATCCTCTTCCTGCCATTCTATAGCGGCCTGAATTATAGATGATGATTAAATCTACTCCACCCTGTTGAGCGAATTTAGCAGAAATACCTGTACCAGCTCCTGCTCCAACAACACTATTTCCTTTTTCAACTTCAGCCAATAATTTTTCTCTAACTTCTTGACGAGTAAAAGCCATTTTTTATCTTCCCCCTTTAATTATTTTCTATCAGTTCAATTAATTTTTTAGCAATAGTTAAAGCAAATTCTTCGTCATTTATATGCAGATCTTTTTCGATTAACTCAACCTTATTTTGCTCAATTTTTTCTCTTAAAGTATTGAAGAGAACTTCATCTTCTTCTGGGCCATAAAAAGCTTGTCCTTCTGCATCGATCATTGAAACACCTTTTAAAGGCAGCACAAGTGCTGTTTTAGCTTTACTTTGATTGAGCTTTTTGGCCATAATCTCAGCTAATTCTTTGTTTTCTTCTAGATTGGTTCTCATCAGGGTCACTGTTGGATTATGTTTATATAGATTCCTATTCTGGAATTTTTCTGGCACTGAATCAATAGGACCAAAGTTAACCATATCCAAAGCACCAGTAGAAACTACCTGAGGAACAGCATTTTTTGCAGCAGCTTCTAGACGGTCAGGTCCTGCAGAAAGTACTCCTCCTACCAGTTCATCACAGAGTTCTGTTGTGGTAAGGTCTAAAACACCAGCTATAAAACCCTCTTCTATTAAATTTTCCATTGCCCTTCCACCTGTACCTGTTGCATGAAAGACAAGAACCTCGTAGCCTTTTTCTTCTAAATATTTTCTGGCCTTTTCTACACAGGGAGTTGTTACACCAAACATTGTTGCAGCAATTAAAGGTCTTTTTTCTTTAGGCTCTGGCTTTGTACCTTTAACCATCCCAGCAACTGCAAATGCAGCATTTGATAATATATTGGCTGATAAGCTATTAACTCCTAGAATATCTACAACTGAATACATCATTGTTATATCTTTGGTGCCTACATATGGTCTTGTATCTCCAGAAGCAAGGGTAGAAACCATCACCTTGGGAATACCAACCGGAAGTTTTTTCATTGCAGTAGTTCCTATTGTAGTTCCTGCTGAACCTCCTAAAGATATTATGCCAGCAATTTCTCCAGCTTCATATAATTCTTCTACAACTTTTGCTGCACCATTAGACATTACTTCCATCGAATGACCTCGATCAGACTTTTCAATTAAATTGTCTATTGAGTCTCCACCTGCTTTAGCAACCATATCTTTTTTTATCTCAGCTTCAAAATAAGGTTCACCCATAACTCCAGCATCAATAACTATCGTTTCTAATCCTTCACCTTCGATTATCTCTTTGACATAAAGAAATTCTTCACCTTTTGTATCAAGGGTTCCAAGAACAGCTACTTTAGACAAAAAACCACCCCTTTAGTTATTATTTATTAAAAATATTGTCTTCACTAATATATAATTGCATTTTCTATGCCAAAGCAGCTGAAAAGCCAAAATATATTAAATATTGTTTATTTTTTGATAATTTTAATGCTATTAAGCCTTTTCAAACAAAACTTTTTTTATTTAAAATTAAAAATGAGTAAAATATTACCCAAATAGCAGTTCTTAAATGCTTCAAAACAAGCCTTTGTGTAATAGATTACCCATAATTGTTTAATTATTTAAATCATATTTTTTTATCTTATTATAGAGAGTTTTTCTGCTGATCCCTAAATTTTCTGCAGTTTCAGTCTGATTCCAGTTCTGTTCTTCTAAAGCATTAAGTATTATCTGTTTTTCAAAGGTTGCTAAATGAGCAGCTAAGTCTTCATTTTGCTGGACTGAATTATAATAATCATGCTGATCTGTAAACTTTTTAAAGTATTGAGGTAGATTTTCTAGTTTAATTATTTCATCTTCAGAGAGTATTGCTGCTCTTTCTATGGTGTTTTTTAGTTCCCTTACATTACCAGGCCAATCATATTCCATTAATACATCAAAAACTGCTGGTTCAATTTTTAATATTTTGATATCAAATTTCTCTTTTATCTGCTTAATAAAACTGTTGACAAGTAGTGGGATATCTTCTTTGTGTTTACGCAGTGGTGGAGTATTAATCGAGACAACATTTAAACGGTAAAATAGATCTTCTCTAAATTTCCCTTCTGCTACTGCCTGGCGGAGATCTTTATTTGTGGCTGAAATAACTCTTACATCTACCTTGATTGTTTTGTTGCTGCCAACCCTTTCGAATTCATTTTCCTGCAGTACTCTTAAAAGTTTAGCCTGCAGATTTATATCTATTTCTCCGACCTCATCTAAAAAGAGGGTTCCTTTATCTGCTAACTCAAACTTACCTATTCTCTGTTTTGCTGCTCCAGTAAATGAGCCTTTTTCATGACCAAAAAGTTCACTTTCTAAAAGTTTTTCGGGTATTGTTGCACAATTTATTTTAACAAAGGCTTTCTTTGCTCTCTGGCTGCTGTAATGAATGGCCCTGGTGACTAATTCTTTTCCTGTACCACTTTCTCCAGAAACTAAAACATTAACATTCTTATTGGCAACCTTGTCTATCAATTCATACATCTGCTGCATTATCAAGCTGTGGCCGACAAGGTTATCAAAACTCTTTTTCTTGTTTAATTCTTCTTTCAATTTTATATTTTCTTTATGTAATTTGTAAAAATTCTTAAAGCTGCTGACAGTATCTTTAATAGAACTTTCTACTGGAATCCTCTCAAATGTTGAACCACCAATATAGCCTAAGGTATCTGTCTCTTTATAAAATTCATTAGCTTTTAGAGGATCTTTTATATCTCCTCCTCCATAAATCATATGCAGTATATCGGGATTTATTTTTTCTACAGTAGAGAAAATTTCTTTAACTAATTTAATATTTTCTGAAATGTCTTCTCTATTTTTAATTCCTTTTTCTCCCCCTGCAGTCCAGCCGAGGTGAGCACAGACCATATCCACTTCTGCTTCTGCCATAGCCTTTGCCTGTTCCTTGTTAAACACAAAAGCAATTGTATAAAGACCTCTTGTCACTGCTTTCCGCATAAATTCTACTTCCCTTTGGAAACCAAGTCCATTTGCTTCAAGTGCCTTTCTATAATTGCCATCAATTAAAGCAACAGTTGGGAAATTATTGACTCCATCAAAACCAGCTTCTTCAATTTTTGTTAGTAAAACATCATCAGCTTTGGTAATATCTGCTGCAAAAGCACCAAAAACTACAGGAGTATTTTTCACTCTCGGTAAAATTTCTTTTTGAGCAAATTCTAAATTCATATCATTGCTGTTAGCAAAGGGAAGCATACATCCCATAGATGAAACACCTGCATTTCTAAATTTGCCGGCACTAAGAGCAAGTATGAAATCTGCTCCACCTTCAGCTACCTGTTTAGCAGACAATCCACTACCTACGGCAACACCAATAACAGGATTATTATCTTTAATACTTTTAGCAATCTGAGCTTTAATATCCATTTTATATGACTCCTTATTAAGATCTGATTAACTTTAAGTAAATACTTTCTTTTAAACTCATTATATAGCTAATTTGAGTTGAGAACAAATTTAATTTTATTGGAGATTTTCTCAGAAAACTTTATTAAAATAAAAATCTGTTATATAATGAAATGCAATAGCAAGTTTTGGAATTTATTTTAAATTTATATAATAAAGGGGTAGAAAGATGTTTAACAATAGAATTTTAGAATTATTATTTGATTTGTTCAGAAGTATGAGTGTCATAGTGACATTTGCCTATATTTTGAGCAGAATTAATGGGATCAAATATATTTTCAACAGAAATTTTAATAAATATGAAAAAGTTTTTTTATATGTTTTTTTCGCAATATTAAGTATTTTAGGCACCTATATGGGTATTTTTATCATGGATGCTTATGCTAATATAAGAGGTATTGGAGCTTTAGTAGGTGGATTAGTTGGTGGACCAATAATTGGTATTGCTGCAGGTCTAACTGGTGGTCTTCATCGCTTTTCACTTGGCGGCTTTACAGCTTTAGCCTGTGCAGTTGGAACTACTTTAACAGGATTAATTGGTGGCTATTATCACAAAAAATTTTTAAAAGGTCAAATAAAATTTAAAGAAGGTTTTATAATTGGCAGTTTTGCCTTAGTTCTAGAAATGATTATTGTCTTAATTTTTAGCAGACCATTTGCCCTTGCTGTAGATTTGGTTCGAGTTATCGCTATCCCGATGATACTCAGCAATGCTTTTGGTATTGCTATTTTCATCAGTATTTTAAATAAGGTTAAAGAAGAACACCAAAAAATAAAGGCTGTTCAGGCTGAAAAGGTATTATCTATTGCAGATCGTTCACTCCCTATAATCCAAAGTGGTCTTGATTCAAAATCAGCTGCTAAGATCATCGAGATGATCAAAGAAGAAAGTTCTGCTGATGCAGTAGCTATGACAGATAAAAAAGAGGTTCTTGCTTTTGTTGGTAGTGGTTCTGATCATCATTTTAAAGGTGAAGATATCAAAACTGAAGCCAGCAAAAAAGCTCTTAGAGAAGAAAAAACGGTCATAATTGATAAAAAAAGTAATATCAATTGTAATCATCATGACTGTCCTTTGAGCAATGCTGTAGTTACCCCTTTAAAAATAGAAAATAGTGTTTATGGTTTGTTAAAATTATATAGAAATGAGAAAAAAATATCTGTTTTAGATATAAAAATGGCTGAAGGTATTGCTAATTTGCTGGCCACACAAATCAAACTGCTTCGATTATCTAAGCAGGCAGAACTAAAAAGTGAAGCAGAACTTAAAGCACTTCATGCTCAAATCAATCCCCACTTTCTATTCAACTCTTTAAATACAATCTCTGTCTTATGTAGAAATCAACCTGACCAAGCCAGAAAACTTTTAATTAAATTAGCTGGAATTTTCCGCAGAACTTTAAATCGTGACATTTATCAAATTACACTAAAAAAAGAAATTGATTTTTCCAAAGATTATTTAAGTATAGAAAAAGCAAGACTTGAACAAAAACTTGCAATAGAATGGAATATTGAAGAGGAACTATTAAACTGTCAAATCCCACCCTTTATAATTCAAACTCTAATAGAAAATTCAGTTCAACATGGTATTTATCCACTTAAAAAAGATGGGGAAATAAAGATCTCAATTAAAAAAGAAAAGGGTTTTTTAGAAATTAGAGTTGTTGATAATGGTATTGGAGCTTCAACTGAAGATATAGATAATATTTTTAAGATTGATAATGATTCAATTGGCTTAAAAAATATCAAAGATAGACTGCAGTTCACTTATGGAAATAGTGCAGAACTAAAAGTAAGCTCAAATTCTGATTATGGTTTTCAGAATATAATTAAGATACCTTTAGAATCTCTATATGAAAGGAGAAAAGCAAATTGAAAATCAAGACAATGATTGTCGAAGATGAAAAACCAGCTCGAGCTGAGCTGAAATACTTGTTAAAACAAGAAGATGACTTCGAACTTCTATTTGAAGCTGCTGATGGAGATAAAGCTTTAGAAATTATTGCAGAAAATGACTTAGACCTGATAATACTTGATATTCAATTACCGGGAAAAACAGGAATGGAAATAGCTAATCACCTACAAAAACAAGCTGAGCAGCCTTATATAATATTTACAACAGCCTTTGATGAACATGCTGTGGAAGCTTTCAAATTAGCTGCAGTTGATTATCTGCTCAAACCATTTTCTGAACTTAGATTAAAAAAGAGTCTGCAAAAAGCTAAAAAGAGAATATTAAATTCTACTAGTTATGAAAAACAAATGCAAAATGTTATAAATATGATTGAGGCAAAAGATAGAAAAAAACAAGTAAAGAAAATTGCAGTAATAGATGGTGACTGTTTTTTGATGCTTAACTTCCAAGATATTTACTTTTTTTCTACCAAAGATAAGAAAGTTTGGGCTCAGTGTTACAAAAAATCTTATCTGACACAGTTCCAGCTTAAAGGATTAGAGGAAATACTACCTGATAATTTTTATAGAATTCATAAAAGTTATATTATTAATCTGCAAAATATTAAAGCTGTAATCCCCTGGTTTAAAGGAAAATATCAGATTAGGATGGAAAACTATTCAGAGACTGAAATACCAGTAAGCCGAAGTCGAGTTGATGATATTAACAAGCTTTTAAATCTCAAATAATGCATTTCAGTATCGTATTTTAACTATTCAGTTAATATCTCTTTGCAAATATCCTTATAAGTATATAATTATATATGAAATAAAACTTATGAGGAGGAATTTATTTATGCTCTCTTTTCTTAGTTCTTTGGCTGTTTTAATTTTGGGCTATTTCATTTACGGGACTGTTGTGGACAAAATTTTCGGTTCTGAAATACAGAGGGAAACCCCAGCGATTTCACAAGCAGATGGGGTAGATTATGTTGCAATGGATTGGAAAAAAGCTTTTTTAATTCAATTTTTAAATATTGCTGGTTTAGGACCAATTTTTGGCGCAATTGCTGGTGCTCTTTGGGGTCCAAGTGCTTTTATATGGATCGTACTTGGAACAATTTTTGCTGGTGGGGTCCATGATTATTTATCTGGGATGCTCTCTATTCGTTCTAATGGAGCTTCTATAGCTGAAATCATTGGAAATAATTTAGGGAATAAGATCAGGCAAATAATGAGGATCTTTAGTATTGTTCTTTTGATATTAGTTGGTACAGTATTCATGACAGGTCCAGCACTTTTACTAGCTAATTTAACACCTGATTTTTTAGGAGTTAACAGCTGGTTGATAATTATTTTAGGCTATTATTTTGTTGCCACCTTCTTGCCGGTAGACAAAATAATTGGTAAGTTGTACCCTGTTTTTGGGCTAACACTTTTGATTATGGCTTTAGGAGTTGGCGGTGGATTAATTATAGGTAATTATGATATACCTAATATAGCTTTAAACAACCTTCATCCAGAATCACTGCCAATTTGGCCTTTGATGTTTGTGACTATTGCCTGTGGAGCAATAAGTGGATTCCACTCTACTCAATCTCCAATTATGGCTCGTTGTACAACAAATGAAAAAGAGGGAAGAAGAATTTTCTATGGAGCTATGGTAGCCGAAGGAATAGTGGCTCTTATTTGGGCAGCTGCAGCTATGACATTTTTCCAAGGTACTGGTGGACTAGGTACTGCTTTAGTTGAATTTGGTGGACCAGCTGGAGTCGTACATGAAATAACAGGTACTATGATGGGTGTAATCGGTGGATTACTCGCAATGCTAGGAGTTGTAGCAGCACCAATTACTTCTGGTGATACTGCATTTAGAAGTGTTAGACTTGCACTTTCTGATATCTTTTCTTTAGATCAAAAACCAATTAAAAATCGATTAATGTTGGCAATTCCAATTTTCATTATTGGTGGAAGTTTATCGCAAATAAATTTTGATGTTCTCTGGCGTTATTTTGCCTGGTCAAATCAAACTATGGCGATGGTCGTTCTATGGGCAGGTGCTGTATGGCTTGCTAAAAATGATAAGAATCACTGGATTGCCTCCATTCCAGCTTTCTTCATGACAGGAGTTTCAGCTACATATATTCTCTATGCTCCAGAAGGATTTCAACTAGCATACAATATCTCTGTTCCAATTGGTATTTTAACTGCAGTATCAACAATGTTAATATTTTTATACAAAATATCAAAAACTGATTTTATAGAAAATATGCAGCCTGAACAAAAAGAAGCAGTTTAAAAAAAAAGCTGAAAAAAGTTTATAAGGAAATATTCAAGAGCCTCTGCAGTATTGAGAGGCTCTTAATCTATTTATTAATTATATTAAGGCAACACATAAGTTAGTTTCAAGAACTGCCTAGATATTTTAATATGTTCTGAAAGCTAAATTATATGCTGTTGATATTTTCATTTGTGTTTTTTTCATCAAAATTAATTTGTTTATCAATTTTTTCACTTAATTTAGCTTGGTTTAAGCTGAGGCGAACAGCCTGACTGTGAATCGTTTCAATATTAGATTTTAAGACAACAAATTGATCGCTGTGATTACCCAGTGTCTTTTTAATATTATAAAGTTCAATACTTTGTTCTTCAAGTATACTTTCAAGTTTATCAAAACGGCCATCTGTATTTTGTTCCATCTTATCAAAGCGGTTATCCATCTTGTTAAATCGTTCATCTGTATTTTGTTCCAGCTTATCAAAGCGGTTATCCATCTTGTCAAAGCGTGCATCCATCTTGTCAAAGCGGTTATCCATCTTGTCAAAGCGTGCATCAATTTTATCAAAGTGTGTATCAATCTTATCAAAGTTTTCCGTAATTTTCTCTAATATTTCAAGTTCTGACATCTGTTTCACCTGCCTTCCTCCGTATTCTCCATATACGAATATTATATATCATATTGTTGTGAATTATCAAGTAATATTTTCCATATTTTTATTAAATACGATTTTTTTAAGATAAATAAGCAGTTTTCAGATATAATATCTAGAGATAATCATCTAATCCTTCTTCTGAGAGTATCTCCCTAATTCTTTTTACTTCCTGAGCCCGCTTTTTATCACAGATCAACACTGCATCATCAGTATTTACAATTACTATATTATCAAGCCCGATGGTAGTAATCACCTTATCTGTACTGTGGATAATTGAGTTCTTTGTATCAATTCCATAGTGTTTACCAACAACAACATTCCCCTGCTCATCCACTTTTTTAATTCTCTCTAAAGCTGGCCAGCTGCCGAGATCATCCCAGCCAAAAGAACCTGGGATTACAAAAATATCATCTGCTTTTTCCATAATTCCATAGTCAATAGAAATACTTTCCATCTTCTCAAATTCTTCTTTGATTATTTCTGCCTGCTGCTCAGTATTTAATGCCTCCCTTATTTTTTCTAAGGAAAGATGAAGTTTGGGCAGGTGTTCTTCTATATTGGCAAGAATAGAGTTAAGATTCCAGATAAACATTCCACTGTTCCAGAGATAGCTTCCATCTTTTAGAAACTCAGCAGCTGTATCTAAATCTGGTTTTTCAGTAAAGTTTTCTACCTTGAAGACACTGTCACCATCAATTGTATGTAATTTATCACCAAAATGAATATAACCGTAACCTGTTTCCGGATGGGTAGGCTCGATTCCAATTGTAACTAAATTTTCACCTGTAGCTGCTGTCATAATTGCTTTTTTGAGAATATCTAAAAAATTATTTTGATCTTTGATCAAATGATCTGCAGGCAAAACAAGCATTGTTGAACCCGGATACTTTTCTTCTATAATAACTGAAGAAAGACCGATCGAAGGAGCTGTATTTCTCTTTAACGGTTCAATAATTATATTATCTTCCGGTATTTCTGCCAGCTGATCTTTAATTGCCTGTTGGTAGCTGTCATTAGTGGCAATAAATATCTGTTCATAGGGAACCAGCTGAGCAATTCGTTCTACTGTCTGCTGCAGCATTGTTTTCTGTTCATCATTTAATTTTAAAAACTGTTTTGGATTATCTTTTCTACTTAAAGGCCAGAATCTTGTGCCTTCTCCTCCGGCCATAATTAATGCTGTTATCATAAGTATCACTCCAGTTGAATTGTCTATTTAAATTATACTTTATCAGAGCAGTTTGTTCAATAGAAATAAGGATATTAATAATATTTTTACAATTTTTGTTTAAAATTTATTTGTTTGGTAATTAGATAATGTTTGGTGGGGTTTCCCTTGCTTCTTATACACTTTTTTATAGGCTTTTAAATTCAAAAGCCTATTTTAAAATGTATAATTACTAAAAAATCATTTCTAAAAATTATATAATATACTCTTATTGTATTAATTTTCTGCTTATTTGCTATATAAATTTTAGATTTAAAGAAACTAAACACCTTCTAACCTTTACTATAATCCAAATAGTATCAAATATATTTTCTTTTTTCATGACTCCAGGTTAAATTAAGGTTACTGCCATTAAATATAGCTTTATATGGAGGATTTAATAAAGAAATTAATGTTTCAATAACTTGATTAATTTCAATTTTAGATTTTAATACTTTTTTACAAAAATTATTCCATCTGCTGATAATCATCTCATCTTGAGCCAGTCTATTAATTTCGTCAATAGAGTTAATATCAATATTAGTTGATCTATTATTAAGAGTATTAGATAAAGCCTTTTTAACATCTATAAATTCAAAATCATATTTTAATGCTAGTGAATATATATCATAAAAATCTTTCATTCTGCTTGTAGTCTCCATCCTACTAATTATGGCATCCAACTTTTCTGCTATTACAGATTCAATACTATAAACATAAATTTCTGGTTTTTGAAAATCAGATAGCAGAACTGGCAACTTCATTTTTCTTTCCGGTGGCTCAACTGTATCTCCTGTGCCAAAGTCAAGATGTATATAAGTTTTTGTGTTCTTTATTTTTGAGATTAAATTTACACGTGTACCAGTATATTTTTTTTGCTCATTAATTAATTCAATATCTTTGATTTCAAATTCAATAAAATCATTACCTGTATTTATATCTAAAATATTATTAATTTTCTTTTTGAATTCTTCTCCCTCTGCAGAGATGTTTTTTACTAAATAGTCAGAATCTATTGTAGGACGAGCTTCAAATCTACTTAATGAATATATTAACAAACCGCCTTTCAAAATAAAATTACTTTTATACTCTGATAGAGATATTTTCCTTAATAATTCTTCTTGTGCAAACAATATTAATATCTGCTGAAATGGTATCTTTTTATCTTTAGATTTATTTTTTAACCTTGCAAGTACTGATGCAGCTAGATCTTTCATTATACCCACACCCCTATATATGTCTGCATTTTTTTATAAATATTAAGCTTTTTGGAATATTTAATTAGATTATTTATATTTTTATTTTCATCATTAATATAATTTTGAATGGCATTTTTAAAAACTTCATTATCAAGTTTTTTTTCATATCTTAAAATATCGCAAATTGTTTTATCTATATCATAAATTCTTATTTTATAACCATCATTTTCAATATCATTAATTCCTAATTTAAAAAATTTATCAACAATAAAAAAAGGTTCGATTTCCAAATAATTATTATCAAACTTATTAGGATTTGAATGTTTATCAACTGCAAGCTGCCATTTATTCGGCACCCGGTCAGTATAATTATAATAAAACAGAGCACTTTCAAGAAATATAACAGCATCTGGAAAAAGTTTAACTATAACTGCTTTTTCTTCGGGAACTGAATCAGAAAGAATATAATAACCAAATTTTATTTTTTCTATAATGTTCTCATCTAATAGTTTATTTATCTGCCTGCTGTCAAATCCTAGCTCATTCAATTCAGAAGTCTTAAGAATTCCATTTTCTTTTTGAAAAGCTTTTTTCAGTTTTTTTGTTTCCATTTTAAATGCACCTCTTGGTAGGCTTTGAAATTTAAAAGCCTATCTTTTAATGTAATTATATTATAAATATAGACAAATAACAATTTAATTTTGCTGGTTATTAAACTAAACTGATGCACTAATATGTTGTATATTTAAATTATCGTATTTGTTGTATACTAAAATTACCGGGAATTGCAAAGTAGTATTCCCGGAAGTTGCAAACTATAATTTCCTATTATTGCATTCGAAAAATCTCTAACGCAACTAAGTGAGCATTTTGTTGCATAAAAAAATCCTGCCATCTTTGAAATAGCAGGATTGTTAGGTGATTTTTTTTATTTTTTAATAGCTTTTATCTATTTTTATAATAAGCTAAAGTCTTTTTAAGCCCTGAGCTAAAATCATATTTTGGCTCCCAGCCCAAAGCTTTTTTTGCTTTTGAATTATCCAAAGCAGAATGAAGAATATCTCCTTCTCTAGCTTCTCTATATTCTGCTTCTAATTGATTATCTAAATAAGAATTTAAATGGTTAAGCAATTGATTAACACTATTCCTCTCTGCAGTTGAAATATTAAGCACCTTATTATTAGCCTTAGTTAAGGCAAGTAGATTAGCCTCAACAATATCTTCTACATAAATAAAATCTCTGGTTTGTTTACCATCACCAAAAATTATAGGTTTTTTGTTATCTAGAATTCTATCAACAAAAATAGCAACTACTCCACCTTCCCCTTTGGGATCCTGTCTGGGCCCATAAACATTAGCATATCTTAAGATAGTATAATCAAGCTCATGTAAATGTTGATAAATCCTTAGGTAGTGTTCAGGTGTATATTTGCTTATGCCATATGCAGACATTGGCTTAATTGGGTGTGATTCATCTATCGGCAGGTATTCTGGTTCACCATAAACTGCAGCAGAAGATGCATAAACTATCTTTTTTACATCATTTTCTGCAGCTACTTCTAAAAGATTGATAGTTCCTTTGATATTATTATCAGCATCAAAAGCAGGGTCTTTTAAAGAAAGCTGCACATCTATTTGGGCAGCTTGATGAATAATATGAGTAATATTTTCCTCTTTGATTATCTGATTAACTTTCTCATCTCTTAAATCAATATTATAAAACTTAGCTTTAGGATTAATAAATTCTTTGTGACCGGTTAAAAAATTATCTATTACTACAACCTTGTGCTCTAATTCTATTAATCTATCAACAATATTAGAGCCAATAAAACCTGCTCCACCTGTTACTAATATCTTCATCTAATTTATACCTCCAATACAAAAAGGAGAAATCAAGAAGACTTCTCCCCCATGAACATTACCTTAATTGTATTTAAAATTATTTTAATATCAAAAACAAAAGAAGATTTATTTGCATAAAGCAGATCAAGCCTCAGTTTATCTTCAGCATCAGAGCTGTAATAACCTAAGATTTGAGCTAAGCCAGTAATACCACTTTTAACCCGATGACGATATTCATAATCAGGAATGTTTTCTTCAAAGTCTTCAACAAAATGTGGTCTTTCTGGCCGAGGACCAATAAGACTCATTTCTCCTTTTAAAACATTGATAAATTGAGGAATCTCATCTATTCTAGTTTTGCGTAATATTTTACCTACTTTAGTTATGCGGTTATCATCTTTTGAAGCTAAAACAGGCCCTGTATTTTTTTCTGCATCTTTGACCATAGTTCTAAACTTATATACTTCAAAAATTTTATTGTCTTTACTAACCCTTTTTTGTTTAAAAAATACTGGCCCTTTACTTTCTAATTTAATTAAGATCGCAACCGGTAAAGTAATCGGCAAAGTAATTATTAAAGCAAATAATGAAAAGACAAGATCAAATATTCTTTTTGATAATTGATGAGCAGAACCATTAAGTCTTTTCATCTTGAAAATCGGCAGCTCACCCAGCTGCTCGATATCTGCTCCTGAAAGCATTATTTCATAAAAATCAGGCACAAGATTAGCTTCCCATTCTTCTTCTACTGAATGATAAAACAAATCTTTTTTAAGTTCTTCATTCAATCTGCCTGATATAAATACTAATTCAGGATTGATTTTACTCAATTTTTGCAAAAGATTATCTAAACCTATTGTTAAATTAAAATTACAGTCCATTTTAAAATCTTCTTTTTCTTCTTCAAAACCTTCTTCTGTAAAAACATCAGTTATTATAAAAAAGTTGTCAGCACAGCTGTTAATATTTTTTATAATTTTGGCTGTATCTCCATCTTGACCAATTATTACAACCTTAATAGCCTGGCTAATTTTTTGCTCAATTTTTAAGCTTAGATATCTCCAAGCAATCATAACTAATATCATAACAGGTATTACTATTATAAATACAGAACGTGGAAAAGCATAAGATTCAATAAAATAGGATAAACTAATACTAAAAAGTACAATTAAAAATGTTGCTGGTATAAAAGCATAAAATATATCAGCATAATCTTTTTTCAACTGCTCTGAATAAAGGTTGTAAAGACTAAATAAAATAATTGCAAAAATTGTTATGAATGGAATTTGTCTTGTATATGCTTGAATGTTTTTTGTTGGAAAACCCCCAAAACGAATATAAAAAGCAATGAAAAAAGAGAGATTAACAAATAACATATCTCCAATAATCCTAAATACTTTTAATGCAGATTTCTTCCTCCGCAATTTAATCCCTCCCCCTGCAGTAGATATATCTATATTATATCATAAATGAGCATGAAAAAAACTTTTATAAATATAATTCTTTTAAAAATTCAACTTCACGCTTCAGTCCTTCTTCAAACTCAACCTCAGGTTCATAACCTAACATTTCTTTTGCTTTAGATGTGTCAGCAGAAGTATGTTTTACATCACCTTTAACAACCTTCTGATATTCTCTCTTTGCTTTTTTAGCAATTATATTTTCCATTAAATCTATAGCTTCATTTAAAACTACTCTTTTACCATCTCCACCAATATTAAATATCTCTCCAGCAACATCACTTTCTGCTGCTAGAATGTTAGCTTTAACAATATCATCTACATGAGTAAAGTTTCGAGATTGTTTACCATCACCAAAGATAGTCAATTGTTCACCCTCTAAAATAGCTTTAATAAAAATATGAAAAGCCATATCTGGTCTCTGTCTTTCTCCAAAAACAGTAAAGTATCTTAGAGATACTGTTGGCACATTAAAATTTTTATAATATAAGTAACAAAGATTTTCTCCTGCAAGTTTAGATACCCCATAAGGAGAAACTGGCTGTAATCTATTTGTTTCTTTCATTGGTAATTTATCTGTATCACCATAAACTGAAGATGAAGAAGCATAAACAAATTTTTTAATATTGCTTTCTTTAGCTGCTTCTAATAATCTTTGAGTTCCCATTATATTATTATGAGTATATATCTCAAAATCTTCACCCCAGCTGGATCTAACTCCAGCTTGAGCAGCTTGATGAAATATATAATCTACATCTTTTAATAATTCTTTTAAATCAAGATCATTAATATTTTCTTCTATTAAAGTAAAGTTTTCATGGCCAATAAATGAACTCATGTTATTTTCTTTTAAAGAACGATCATAATAATCCATAAAACAATCTACACCAATTACTTCATGTCCTTTTTTAAGCAATTTTTCTGTTAATGTTGAACCAATAAATCCTGCTGCACCTGTTATTAATGATTTCACTTTTTCAACTCCCTGTTAGTATTACGATTAAAATATTACTTTAATCTTTTGAACATGACTCATTCTAAACCCATCTTTTCAATCATAAACT
This sequence comes from Halanaerobium polyolivorans, assembly GCF_020711195.1. Taxonomy (GTDB): domain Bacteria; phylum Bacillota; class Halanaerobiia; order Halanaerobiales; family Halanaerobiaceae; genus Halanaerobium; species Halanaerobium polyolivorans. Next base: position 4,155 of record NZ_JAJFAT010000015.1, on the reverse strand, counting down.
GATTGACTTTATGAACATCATATTTTTCTAAAGCTATTTTTCTGCTTTTTTGACCCATTTCTTGAATTAAATTTGGCTTTTTTATAAATTTATCCATTGCATTCTTTAATGCTATTATGTCTTTAGGAGGAATTAAAAAACCATTGTGTCCATCAATAACTGTCTCCCTACAACCAGGTGAATCTGTGGTAATAATTGGTTTACCCATAGACATAGCTTCAAGAATAGATCTTGGCACTCCTTCTCTGTAATAAGAGGGTAAAACAAAAACACTTGTGTTTTCTATCGTTGGTCTAACATCTTCTTTAACACCTAAGTAATTAATTGTACCATTATCATGCCATTTATAAATTTCAGTTTCAGTTAATGCCGAAGGATTGGAATGAAAAGGACCTAGCAGTTTAAATTCTATATCATCTTTTTTCTTATTAATTTTTTCAGCTGCTTTAATATATTCTATAATACCTTTAGGTCTAATTAACCTTGCCATCAAGAGAAATGATATTTTATCAGTCTTTGGCTCTGTATTATAATAGTAATCAGTTTTAACACCTGATCCATTAACTAAATATGTGTCTGTATTTATATTGATTATATTATAATCATTGAAAAGTTTTTGGTCATCAGGATTTTGAAAAAATATAGTGTCATTATTTTTTGTCCCAATTTTATATAACTGACTAATAATTTTAGTGGTTAAATTTTTGCTAAGAAAAACTTGCCCTGCACCTGGAATAAGTGAATGGATCTTTTCAACATTACAAAACTTTGCAGCCAGCCCCCCATAAATTACTGGCTTAATTGCATAAGAAAATATAATATCAGGTTTATAATATCTTAACTTTTTATTTATATCATAAATCGTTGCAAGATCTTTTAATGGATTCATTCCTGTGTTATCAAGATTAATCGATTCATATTTGACGCCTAATTGTTCTTCTACTTTATTTCTATAATCTTGTTCCGGAGCCATTGCAATAACATCATATCCATTTTGGGATAAAACTTTTATTAATTCACCACGAAAATTTATTAACGATTCTGCTTCATGAGCTAATATGACAATCCTTGACATTATGACACCTCAGTATTTACTAAATTTAAAGTTCATTTATTATTTCAATAAATCCATTAACGTAATTTTCAATTGAAAACTTATTAACTACATACTCTGATCTTTCATTTTTCGCGTCAATATCACTTTCATTATCAATCAAAAATTTTATTCCTTTAAATAGCTCTTTTTTATTATTATTTTCCATAATATAACCAAATTTACCATTTGTAATAATTTCTGGCACACCACCAACATCATTAGCAACTACTGGAACATCATTAGCTAGTGACTCTACAACAACTCTTGGCAAACCTTCTGCACTTGATGGTAATATTGTGCAATCAAATAATTTATAATGATCAGCAATATTATTAACATACCCCGTCCAAATGATTTTATTTTCTATGCTTAATTCTATAGCTCTATTCTTTAATTTATTATAATATGATTTATAACCATCTGGAACACTTCCCACAAATAACAACTTACTATTTTTAAATTCTGCATTAATTTTATTAAATGCCTCGATTGCAATATGATGACCTTTTCTTGGTGTTATTGAGCCAATAAGTCCTATTATAAGATTATCTTCATTTAAATCATAATTATTATATAAATAATTTATTGAGTTATCACTTATAATTTGTTCAAAATCATACCCCGTATATAAGACTTCATATTTATATCCAAACTTATTTAATAGTTTATTATCAATGCTTTTTCTTACTCCTTTAGAAATACACAATATTTTATTAGAAAACCTAGCAACTATATATGACATAAACCTTGAAATTCTAGATTTATCATCTGAGCTAATAATTCTTTTATACGAAACTACAGGTATTCTATATATCTTTGCAGCTATAAAAGATAATATAAATGATTTATCACAATTTGTATACAACACATCAATTTTATTTTTTCTTAACCAAAATAATAATTTAAAATTATACATTAATATATCTATTATTAATTGCAATTTTTTTATAATATTAAAATCTAAAATTTTACCACCAAAAGTGTTGATTCTATCAGAAGCTTTTAATATTTGAGTTTCTATATTATTATTCTCGCTAAAATTTGTTAGATCTCCGGTTTCTGTAGTTAATAAAATCGTTTTTATTTCAGTAGGTAAATTTTTAATTAATGTCATCATGCTCTTTTGAGCACCATATGCACTTTTATAGCGTGAATCAAAAAAACAAATTTTATTCATATCATTTTACCTCATTTATATCAATTTTAGTGGTTAGTATAAAAGCGATTAATAACCAGAATAAAGTAAACCTTAGATGTTGATGTGTTAAACCATAAAACGCAGTTGGTATTAAATATGAAAATGACTTAAGACCAACTTCTTGAAAAATAAAAATAAAAAATAAAGCTACCATAAAAAAACCTGGTAAGCCATAAGAGAATAATATTACTCCCCAGCCTGAGTGAAATTCTGAACCTAAGGTTACATCAAAATCTCTGCCAGGCCTTTCCCCAGCTCCAAGAAACACATATTCTGGGTGGACAATAAACCTATCATAACCTCTACCAGCCAAATTATCGTCATCACTCTGTCCTACTGTTGATATTCTTCTGTATACCCTGTCAAAAACATTCTGGCTTGGTCCAATATTAAAATAATAAAGGCCAGAAATTAATATAATTAAAATTAGTGCTATTGATATAAAACTCTTTTTATTATCTACAAAGGCAATTATTATTAAAAATAATCCACCTAATATAGCACCCGAAGATAGTGAAATAAGCAATGTAAAAATTCCTGATAAAGCTGTTATTATCTCTTTAAGTCGAGATATTTTAAAATAATTTCTACCAAAAAAGAAAATAGATAATGTCAATAATGAGAAATAGCCTAATTGATTAGGATTATTAAAAAATAATGTCTGTCTAAATACATCCCAGTTTAATACCAAAGGTGCTAAAATCGGTTCAACCCCTTAAATATGGAGAATATGTTTGTTAAGCTCGCTCATTCTTAGTTTCTCATTTTTCTATTTAAGCTAATACTGGTTCAGCAACTATATTTTCTGCTTTAGCCAGGTCATAAAATTTTGCTGGCGGCATATCATTAAGACTGCCATGACGGTATCTGTTATTATAATAATTCATATATTCGCTGACTTTTTTGTAAGCATCTATAAAGCTGTTGAATTCATTGATTGAGTAACAATCTTTTTCTAAAACTGAATGAAATGACTCTATATGAGCATTCATATTAGGAGTTCTAACTGGAATTCTCTGGTGTTCTACTCCTAAACTTTCACAGGTGTCTCCAAATAATTTAGAGACAAATTGTGGTCCGTTATCTGTTCTAATCTTAGGCAAATTCATGCCTTTATACAGCTTTCTTTTATTTAAAGCAGCTTTTAATACTCTGCAGGTATCCTTAGCTTTACAGCTTAGTCCAAGGTGATAATCAATAACTGTCTTATCGAAGACATCAATTACTGACATCTGGAAAAAGAATTGATCTGTTCCAGCTATGTAGCCGTATTTTAGGTCCATCTGCCAGAGTTGATCTGGTTCTGTAATTTCTTCCTGTTTGGCAATCTTTTTAGGGCGAATCTTTTTGATTTTTCTTTGCGGTCTTAATATGTCTAATTCTTTGCACAATCTGTATACTTTTTTCTTGTTAATTTTCAGATTATAGTCTTCTTTTAAGCAGACTGTAAGCTTTCTGTAACCATAGGGAAAGCCATCACCTGCTACCAGTTCCAGGAGCCATTCTTTAATCTGCTCATCAGATATTTTTTCACCTGATTCAGTTAGGGAATAGCCTGGTATAGGTCTTCCTTTAGGATTATTGGAATTGCTGCTGTTAGTGCTTTCACTCTTATTTTTTCTATTTATATTACTGTAATAAGTGGAAGAATTAAGCCCAACAAAGTCTAAAACAATAGAGGTTTTATATCCTTTATTTATCCACTTTGATGCAATCTGAACTTTGAGGGCTATCGGGGGTTTACATTATCTCGTAACTCCCTTAAAATCGCCAGTTCTAATTCTTTTTCTGCTACAATTTTTTTGAGCTTATCATTTTCATCGCTCATTTTATCAAGTCTATTTTCAATCTCTTTCATTTT
>NZ_JAJFAT010000014.1 GCF_020711195.1 Halanaerobium polyolivorans | reverse complement strand
ATATTACAGTTTGGTCCACTATGGGCATTTTATTTATTATTTTTTTAATTAGTTCAAGTTCATTATACAATCAAGCAGATTTATAAATTAAATAATTTAACTGAAAATAAATTTATAATCATATAAGCAAAATTAATTATACAACCATTATTTAATTATCTCGAATAGTTTATTGCAGTTTGAATTTATACTTTTTAGTCCATTTAATGTTATTAAATTAAAATTTTTAATGTTTTTTGACTTCTCAATTAAGTCTGTAAAGAACTGTTCATTTTCATTTAGTAGATTAAATATTTCTTTTCTATCCATACAATCAAATCTGCTAAAATAACCATCTCTATTTTTCATTCTTTCAAAAACAATTTCATTTGATATATCTATATAAATTAATATATCAGGTATAATCAACTCAAAATTTTTTAAGGCATTATCATAAAAAATATTGTTTTTATTATTATAAATAGAAACTGACCATAAAGACTGAAGAAATCCCTGATCCAAAATCAAAAAATCATAATCAGCATCCATCGATTTATTTAATAAGGTTTCAATTAAATAGATTTCTTTTAATAAATATATAGTTTGTTTTTTTTGAGACATTGGGTTTTTAAAATTTTCAATAATAAATTTTATTATATAAAAGAAAAAACTATAATATTTAAAAGCTAGAAATGCAAAGAACAAAAAGTTATCTAAAATATCAATAGAAACAAATTTATTTGATCTTTTTTTATTATAATTTATTTTATTACACTTATAACCATGCTTTTCAAGCATTTCAATTAATTTATTAGCCGTAGTAGTTTTACCGCTTCCTGGCTTTCCAATGAATTCAACTATTATAGGATCCATCAGTTCCCCCCTAAAATGTTTCTAATGAATTGTCAAAATTTATAGTTCATAAATAACATTATTTTTAATATTTAATCTTAAAAAATAATCTTTGATATAACTTGCGGAAAATAATATTATTAGTATTTTAGGAAAACCATTACTAGACAAACTTAAAAGCATAATAATGCAAGATAATATTGAATACTTGAAATCAATTGATACATTTTTAAATGGAAAGTGGCTTGAAATTAAAAATAAATTTAAAATTAAAATTAAGTAAATAAATAAACCAATGAGGCCCAATTCCACTAAAATTTCAAAATAAGTATTATGAGCTACTTTGCCGTCCAAGTCTTCATTATAATGCCCAATTGTATCTCTGTATTGTCCAAAACCAACACCTAACAATAAATTGTTATCAAGCCAAATTTCCATAGAGGTTTTATTCAATTCAAATCTATCTCTAATACTTGCTATAGACCTGTATTCTGTTTCACCATGTATTAATTCTTCAAGGCCTCCAACAACTCTTCTATTAATTGAGGGATTAAATAAAGCAAATACTATTATAAAAATTAAAAAAGATATAATTATTATTGTTTTTGTTTTTCTTTCAAACAACAATAAAGTTATAATAAAACCAAAAGTAATATATGCTGATATTGAACCAGTTAAAATTAAACCAAATAGAATTAATGTTGCAATAACTAATTTTTTAACTTTAAGTTTTTCACTTTTTAAAAGAATATTTTTTAAATAAAGTATTATTACAGGCAACAATCTCATAGCAGCATAATTAGGGTCATTATCACTTAATAAACCTATAGACCTTTCTCTTGTAAAAATAAAACTAATAATCAAAATAATTGAAGCGGTTACACTACTATATATTATAGTATTTATAATTATTTTAAGTTTATATTTAGAGTCAACTATATCAATAAACATTATAACAAATAATAACATAAAAATTAACGATATTAGGCTATTAAGATCTCTTAAATTAAAATTCTGATGAAATATTATATTAGAAAAAACATAAAATATAAACAACATAAATAAAACAAAAAACCTTTTCTGATATATATGATTAATTTTCATTTTATATTTTTTTTTAAGTATAACTTGACCAGTTTTGTTGAATAACCAAAATATGCCAAGAAAAAATCCGGTTATTTTTGATATAGTATGACCATCATAATTAATACCATCAAACCAACTAAAAAAAACAGTAATAACTAACAAGTAAAAAAGCATTTTATTATAAAAAATATTATATTTCATATATATCAATTGCTCCATTCTTTATTAAAATAAAAATAATTTATAGATTCTCTAACAAATGTTTTGAAATCTAAATAAGGCTCATTGAATCCAATTATCTCTTTAATTATTTTAGTTGCTATTAAATTCTCATTAATGATAAAAAAACTCGTTGTTTTATGTTTTTAACTTTAGAAACTCAATAGCCAAATCTTTTAATTAACTTGATTTTGTTGTTTAAACTTTTGAATAACCCATTGGTTATTATGGTTTCAAAATAATTGATAATACTTTTTTCCCATAGTTTTATTGTTCCTTTAGTTCTATACAAAAGATTTGATTTTGATTGATTAACCCCGTCATACTAATAATTTAAAGTCTCAATAGGCTCTTTAACATTAACTGTTTGTAATAAGTCTCTAAATTCTTCTTTAAGCTCCCAGGCTTTTTCTGAAGCCGGAGATAGTTTAAAGATTTCTATTAGTTTTTGATGGCCTTTATCATCAAGTTCATCACCAGCTATTAATAGTGTTAGTCTAGAGTTAAAGAGCTTAATTCTATTGGCAGAAGTCTGTCTTCTTTGCTCTTTGATTCTCAGTTTTTCTAAAGCATTATTGATATTTGTGACAAGATGAAACTTATCAACTACTATCTTAGCATCAGGAAAACTGCCCCCCCGATTTATCGGACACTGAGTTAAGGTATATAATAAACTCAGGAGGTATTCATAATGAAAAAAGAAGAACTTTTACTGAAGAAGGTAAAATATCGATTAGCTTGCCGTTCATTGGATCAGTTAGAGCTACTCCATACTTATGTTTTTTCTTGATTGCAATTTCATCAATGCTAATAGCTTCAATGTTATTTAAATTCTTAAATTGATCTTTTTCAATTAAACTATCTATTTGAACATTAACTGAATTTTTAATGCTGGTATAACTTAAACAATGTTCTTTAGCCACCCTTGAATAATCTCTGGTATCTGTCTGTTTTTAAAGATATAGTTTAAAACGCTCTGTTTTTCTGGAATAAGGAGAAATACTTTTTGTTTCTTTTGGTGTTGCTCTTTTGCTGCAATTACTGCACCTATAGCGTTTTTTTAACTAATTTAACGTAAGCTTTTTTGTCTCTAATTGGAATAGCCTGAATTATATGATTGTGTCTATTATGGACTTTGTCTGTTTTTTCTCCACACCCAGGGCATCTAACATGGTCATATATATAATCGGCATTAAACAAAATATTTGAGCTAGCCCCTCTAATCTTGGACAAGCTTTAGTATGATTTGTTTAACACAGATTCTAAGTAAATTTAACTATTTATGCAGCAAATTCAATTTCTGAAACTAAGTTATTCAGAATGTTTTTATGGTAAACTACTGGTTGTATTTTGCCAACAGATGAATGTGGTCTTCTGTTATTGTATTTATCAATAAATTCAGCTATAGAATTCCTGCAGTGAGTTATGCTGCGGTAATGTTTTTGATATACTTCAGCTCTTTTTAATGTACCGTGAAAGCTCTCAATATGAGCATTTTCTTCTGGTGTATTTACCATTGTTCTTTCATGAGATATATCAAGTTCTCTAATCCTGATCTGAAACTCTCGACTTCTAAATTGAACGCCATTATCAGTTCTCAAAACTAGATCATCAATATTTCGGTTTGCGACTGCTTCATCAAGTGCTTTGAGGGCTTTTTTTATTCGGCATCTTAAACCTTCATGATGACCTACAATTTCTCTGGTAAATACATCAATGATATCAAACATATATACCCACTGACCACTGTTATCTATGTACATTTGGACCATATCCATCTCCCAGAGCTGGTTAAGCCCAGTTAGTTCATGTTTCTGTCTTAATTGATATTCTTTAGGTTTTGGTACTATTTTATCCTGCATAAGGTCTAAGACCTTCATGATACGGTAAATTCGCTTATGATTAACTTTTAGATTTTCTGTATAGTTTAAGTAATCAGTTACCATTCTGTAGCCTAAATGAGGAGACTCATCACAGTAATCTTTAACTAGTTGAATAACTTTTTCTTCTGGTACCAGATTACCATCTTTATCATAGGCTAGATAGCCAAAATAAAGCTGATCTTCAGTATTGTTATTTTCGTCTTTATCATTGTTTTGACGGTAGTAATGGATGCTTCTAGCTATACTAAAGGTTCGGCATAGTTCTGCCACAGTATAATCTGATTTAAGCTGATCAATTATCTTGATTTTATCAGTAGTATTTAGTTCTGCTAGGGCTTTTTTTAAGGATTTCCATCTGGACTTTCTGCTGCCCAATAATTTTTCCATCTCTTTGATTTGTTCGCCTTTTTCCTTAAGCCTGGCTTCCTGTTCAGTAACAGAATCACCACTGAGCTTAATCATGCCACCATCTAAAAATTCTTTTTTCCAGAGATAGATAGAATTGCGGCTAACATCAAATTCATCAGCAAGATTAGATACTTTTTCACCTTTAATAGCACAAAGAACAATTTCTATTTTTTCATCAGGATCATATGATTTAGGCATTTGCTTTTACCCCCGATAATTATTATAAAATGTTAAATTGGTATCTGTCCAATATCCTTAGGGAGGGTTACAATATTCATCTAAAAATATTAATTCTGTTGCAAAAAGGTCTAGTAAATCCATTAAATATGTGATAAGATTATTATGCATTTACTTGACTCCTTTAATTTTTTGGTTGCAACTAATTAATTCAATGGAGCCAAGCAAATGTCTTTTTTATTTAGATATTTTTGCTTTACAGCTTTTTCTACAAAGCATTAATTATACAACCTTTAATTTTTAATAATTTCAAACACAGTTAACTTCTTCATTATTTTTAATATTACTATTAAAAAATTCCAATGCACTTTTTTCAATATATTTTATATATTCAGTGGCTTTATTTAAGTCTTGCTCCAAATTATTATTAAAATCCATAATTTTACTATTAGACATATCTATTTTTAATGATTTATAATAAATTAATTTCCAAAAATAGTTTAGTGGATTTAAGTACTTCGGAAAATTATAAAATAAAGTGTTTTCTTTAAAATATTTAATTTTGTCTTTTATATAATCTTTATTTTTCTCATTATTATCTTTAGAAATACCATCATCAATTCTATAAAGTATATGTGGTCTAAGAGTTGCTTTAAAATTTAAATTTGGATAATTTGAAAATAAATAATCCCAAATTGGTCTATCTTCAATCCAAGTATATTTATATATAAATTTCTTTATATTTTCATCCATCATATCTAAATTATAAAAAGCACCTGGCCCACTAAAAGATTTTCCTGATTTCAAGAATAATTTAAAAAAATTAATTGACTTATATTTTAAAAGGAAATAATGTTTAATAAAAGAAGTAAAATCGTTAATTTCATTTAAATCTTTGAGTTTATCTTTGGAAAATTTTATTGTAGTACTAAAAACTACATCATTATTGTTAATTACATTAAAAATATTGTAAATAAAATATAAATCATCTGCAGCTAAATATTTAAATTTATCACCAGAGATTAAATTTAAACCTTCTAAAAAATTATTATTTATGCCTTTATTTTTATCACTTACTCTAATTTTAATTTCATCAAACAAATAATTATGTTTATCTAACCATTTCTCTGCAAATAACACTGTATTATCAGTAGAAGCATCATCACTTAAAATAAATTCAATTTTTTCATTATTAGGTTTATGATTAATTATTTGATATTTAATACTCTCAAGGTGTTCTATAATATAATCTTGTTGATTATAAGATATCGTTAAAAATGTAAACATATTAAACCTCGCTTTTAGAAAAGTAATATTTTATATTACTATTCACTTCTTTTATTTTATATCTTTTTAAACCAATAAACATTGGTAGACTCAAAATTCTTTCGGACAACTTCTCAGTTATTGACAATTCATTATAATCAACTCCAAGATCCTTATAAGCTTCCTGCTCATGAATCGGGACAGGATAATGTATCTGTGTCTGAACATCATTTTCCTCTAAATAATTCTGTAATTCATCCCTTTTTTCAGTCCTCACAATAAACAAATGCCAGACAGGTTCAGCCCACTCAGGAACAAAGGGGAGCACAATATCTTCATTATCAAGGCCATCTAAATACAAGCTAGCATTCTTCTGCCGTTCACTATTCCATTTATCCAAATACTTCAGCTTTATTCTTAATATAGCCGCCTGCATCTCATCTAATCTGGAATTAAATCCTTTATACTTATTATAATACTTCTTTTGAGATCCATAGTTTCTTAAAGTTCTTACCTTTTCAGCCAACTCTTTATCATCAGTAGTAATTGCTCCACCATCACCTAAAGCTCCTAAATTCTTAGTAGGATAAAAACTAAAACCAGCTGCAGCAGCAAGGGAACCTACTTTTTGATCTTTATACCTAGCACCATGTGCCTGGGCAGCGTCAGTTATTACTTTTAAATTATACTCTTTAGCAATTTCATTAATAGGATCCATATCTGCCGGCTGACCATATAGATGAACTGGCATTATAGCCTTTGTATTCTTTGTTATCTTTTCCTCTATTAATTCAGGATTAATGTTATAAGTTCTATCATCTGGCTCGACTAATACTGGTTTTGCTCCAGCATATGAAACAGCAAGAGCAGTCGCTATATATGTATTTGCAGGAATTATAACTTCATCACCTTCACCTATATCATAAGCTCTTAAAATTAAATGTAAAGCTTCAAGACCGTTTCCTACCCCAACACAATACATTGTATTACAATAATCTGCAAACTCTTCTTCAAACTGTTCCACTTCGTTTCCTAAAATATACCAACCACTATCAACTACCTTGTTTATAGCTTCTTTTATTTCATTTTCAATTAACTTATTTTCTACTAAAGGATCATTGAATTTTATCATTTGAATTTCTCCTATAATAAATACTTAGATTATTTTTAATTTACCTTCAGACTTTTTAAATTTTTTACCGCATTCACATTTAAAAATCTCATTATCTTTTAATAATTTTTTTCCACATTGACAATTATATCCGATCATATGAGCAGGGTTCCCAACAACCACTTCATAGGGGTTCACATTCTTAGTAACAACAGCTCCAGCTCCTACTGTCGCATATTTACCAACTTCTATTCCACCTAATATAGTAGAATTAGCTCCTAAAGAACTACCCTTACTAATTCTGGTTTTCTCAAATTCCTTTGGATATTGTTTGCTTCGAGGATGATTATCATTAACAAAAGTAACGTTTGGTCCGACAAATACATTGTCAAAAATTCTAATACCATCCCAGATATATACTCCATTTTTTATAGTAACATTATCTCCTATAATTACATCGTTTTCTATAAAAACATGCTCACACACATTACAATTTTTACCTAATTTAGCTTCACTCAATATATGGCTGAATCCCCAAACCCTAGTTTTAACTCCAATGTGTTTGCTATCAACAATTGCCTTATCATGTTTAAAATACCCATTATCAGATTTGTAATTATTTTTGCCAAATTCTATAAATTCATTATAATCTCTTAGGTAATCTTCTTCTGTATAAAAATCAGATGCTAAAACCAATAAAATCGTGTCATTACTATAATCATACATTTCACGCCAAATCATTGGACCAATATATAAGCCTTCTGAAGGATTATCTAAATTATAAATATTCTTATTTTTACCATCATCAACCTTAATTTTTATTGACCCTGCTAAACATATTAATACCTGTTCTAATTCTTTGTGTGCATGAAACCCTCTTGAAATATCAACTGGTGTAAAATAATTATAATATATTCTTTTAATATTAAAGGGAATATTTTTGTTTTGTTCTAAAGCAGTAAGAAATCCTCTGTTTTTATTTCCAATCTTTTTAAAGTTAATTAACCTCACATTTTCCATTTTTTCACCCACATCATATTAGACTTTTTAGATACTTGCCATAATCAGTTTTAATTAAATTATCTGCTAATTCAAGCATTTTGTCAGTGTCTATCCAACCATTTCGATAAGCAATTTCCTCTATACAAGCTATATAAAGCCCTTGCCTTTTCTGTATCGCTTCTACAAAGTTAGATGCTTCTAACAGACCATCATGAGTTCCTGTATCTAACCAAGCTAAGCCTCTACCCAAAAGTTCAACATTCAAATTATCATTCTCCATATATAACTTATTTAAATCTGTTATTTCGAGTTCTCCACGATCAGATGGTTCAAGATTCTTAGCCTTTTCTACAACTGAATTATCATAAAAATATAAACCTGGAACAACATAATTTGATTTTGGATCATTAGGTTTTTCCTCTAAAGAAATAACTCTTTTTTTATCATCAAATTCAACAACACCAAAAGATTCAGGATTATTAACATAATAACCAAAAATAGTAGCACCAGCTCCGCCCTCTAAATTAGCTGCTTTTTTTAATTTCGGTGTAAAACCCTGACCAAAAAAAACGTTATCTCCTAAAATTAAAGAAACATTGTCATCACCAATAAAATTTTCCCCAACTATAAAGGCTTCTGCCAGTCCATTAGGCTCATCCTGAACTTCATAAGATAATTTTAAACCAAGATCACTGCCATCCCCAAGTAATTCTTTAAACAACGGCAAATCTCTTGCAGTAGAAATAATAAGTATCTCTCTAATTCCAGCTAACATTAAAACTGACAGCGGATAATAAATCATGGGTTTATCATATACCGGTAAAATCTGTTTTGAAATTGATTTAGTAGCTGGATATAATCTTGTTCCTTTACCGCCAGCTAATATAATACCTTTCAAATTAAATCCCTCCATTTTTTATCTATCTAAATACATTTCTTCATAGTAATTTTTATAATCACCTGAAGTTATAAGATTAAGCCACTCCTGATTATCTAAATACCATTTAATAGTATCAACAATCCCATCTTCAAACATAATAGTAGGTTCCCAACCAATTTCTTTTTTAATTTTACTAGGGTCAATAGCATATCTTTTATCATGTCCGAGTCTATCTTTTACAAAAGTAATTAAATCTTCATTTACATTATTAAGTTCTGTATTAGCAACCTCTTTATATTCATCATTTTCTTTTAATAACATATTTATTTCTTTGATTAAAGTTTTTACAATCTTTATATTAGTTTCTTCGTTATGCCCACCTATATTATAAATTTCACCAACTTTTCCTTTTTCTAAAACCATATCTATAGCTTTACAGTGGTCTTTTACATATAACCAGTCTCTAACATTTAAACCATCACCATAAACAGGTAATTCTTCCCCATTTAAAATATTATTGATCATTAAAGGAATAAGCTTTTCTGGAAATTGATAGGGACCATAGTTATTAGAACATCTGGTAATTAAGGTAGGTAGGTTGTGTGTTTCATTATAGGAGCGAATCAACATATCTGCACTGGCTTTAGAAGCTGAATAAGGACTATTAGGTTGAATATTAGTTTCTTCAGTAAAATATCCATCTTTACCTAAAGAACCATAAACTTCATCAGTTGAAACCTGCAGAAATTTAACATCATCTTTATATTCTCTTTCTCCAATTTCCCATTTATCTTTAGCTATATTTAATAAATTTTGAACTCCTAAGACATTATTCTTTAAGAAAATTTCTGCATCTTCTATTGACCGATCAACATGAGATTCTGCAGCAAAGTTTACTATGTAATTAATATCCCACTGATCAAAAATATATTCAACCAGTTCAGTATTATTTATATCTCCCTTTATAAAGGTAAACTTTTCTGGGTTGTTATTTAAATTTTCTTCTATGTTTGCTAAATTACCAGCATAAGTTAATTTATCAAGGCAAATGATTTTAATATCTTGATGCTTTTCTAATATGTATTTGATAAAATTACTACCAATAAATCCGGCTCCACCAGTTACCAGATATGTTTTCATAATCTCCTCCTTATTTCATCTCCAATATATTTAAAATCTGATTTTTTATAATATGTTCACTATTCTTATAATTATATAATAGATCATCCCTTGCTTTTCTTACTTTAGTAACATCAAAAGTTTGCTTTAAATCATTAATTTCTTCATTTAAATTTTCAACACTATCTATAATTTTACCTAATTTATTTCGATAAGAAACTTCAACCAAGTCATTTTCATTATAATATTTATAAAATTCCTCATTTTGAATTTTTTTCTTACCATCAATAAAAATTATTGGTTTTTCAAATGCTAAACTATACTCTAAAGCAACACCTGACCAATCTGTAATCATTAAGTCACTCTCCAATAATGATTCAGTAGAATCATTAGATTTATCGAATCTATAACTTGATAAATCACTAAATTTTTTATTAATATTATCTATTAATTTATTTTGATGTTTTAAGCTCAATGGATGTGGTCTAAATATAACATTATAATTATTATTTATTAATTCATTTATTATATCATAACCACACTCTTCTAGTGATAATCCTTCTGTCCAAGTTGGAGCATATAAAATCGTATCAAAACTATTTTTAGTAAATTTCTTATTTCCTTTTAACTTACTAAGTTCATCTACTTTTGGATATCCTGAAGGCAGTATTTTTACATCTTCCCAACCCCTATTATTCCTCATTAATTTTAATTCCTTGGTATGATGGGGTCCAGATGCAAAAAATATATCCATATAATCAAAAGCATTTTTTTTATAAATTCCGGTTAAACTTACTAAAGAATGAGGCACATGAGCAAATTTTGATAAAAATGGCTTTTTTGAAGTATATCCTGATATAGGTGTAATTAATAAATGAGCAAAAGTTAATGGTAATATTTTTGAACAATTATAATAAATTTTGGTTTTATTCATACCATTATACAATTTTTCTTCTTCAGACCAATCACAAAAACAAAATACTTCAATATTTTCGTTCATTGATAATTTATTAGGTAAAGATTGTGTGAAAGAAGGATGTATTTTCTGAGAATAATAAAATGTAATTATTTTTTTATTTGATATAATAGCTTTTATTAAGTTTAACCAAAATTCAATGAATTTTAATGGATTATGAATCAATCCACTTAAACCAATCTTTATTTTAATTACACTCCTTAAAATTCCAAAATACAATAATAATTTTTTTATTAATTTTTTCATTTAAACCCCCGAATTAATCGAAATCATAACAATAGTCTCCTAAAGATTTTTCAATTTCTTTTATTTCTTTATCATACTTTTTATATTTATTACTCATATACATTCCAATATTTTTTATTGATTCACTTGGATCAAAAAATTTAAAATTAATCTTTGATAAATCATAATCTTCTTCAAGAAAATTCATAACCAACTCAAAAGTATCATTAAAGTTTAAAACTAAATCTTCAAATTGAATTAACATTACTTTGTCTAAACTATTTATATAATTATAATTTGGCCTTTTTGATTTATACCATTTAATGAAATTTTTTATATTATTGGTAGGTATTGAATTTTGGCTTATTGCTTCTATAAAAATATCTCTTGGATCTCTATCTACTAATATAAGTTTAGTATTATCAAAATATTTAAGTGATCTTTGTATATTTTTTATATTACTAGAACAAATAGCTTGATCTAATATTAAATTATTTTTACTATTTTTAATACTGGCAAATAATTTATTTAGATAATTTTGTGTTATTTTTGTAAAATCATCTTTTGAATGACAAGAAAAATATATTAACTGATTATCAATTTTAAAATTTAATTTTTTCTTAATTTTTTTTACTAAATAAGATAAATGACTTTTTTTAAAATCATAAATAAACCAATTACCTTTATAATCGAAATTTATAAGTTCACTTATGTATTCATAAGTTAAATCAAAAAACTTATAATTAAATAATTCATTATAATTTTTACCTATATGAGAAAACTTAGTTTGCTTCCTTCCTAAAAATTCTATAAATTTTATAAATCTCTTTAAAGCTATATCATCTTTTCCTGATTTCCAGTTATTAACTATTGCATTTTCTAAGTCTATTAATCCATCAGGATCTTTTATTAATCTAAATTCATTTCCTAATTCTTGATAATCATCAAGTTCTTTTAATAAATCAACTAAAGCACTTGAACCTGACCATCCAAAACCAGCAATATTAATAATATTATTAAATGTCTCCAAAAAAATTCACCACTTTCTATTCTAATCATGAAAACGTTATTTCATTACCAAACTTCTCATAATCCTCATTAGTATCAAACTCATACCAGCCTCGCTCATACTCCATAGCATTGACTGTATAACCCCTATCAATCACAGCCTGTAACATATCAGTAAGATAAGCATTCTTAATATTTTTATCAGATGATTTCCAGGCTTTCTCCCAATATTCTTCTTTATCTTCATTCCATATCTCTTTAAAATATCTACATCCTTCATCTGATAGTTTAACCAAGCCAACATACCTGGCTTCCATCTCTTCTGGAGATACATCTTCAATTCCTAACTCAATAATTTCATTATTATCATTTAATTTTAAACTTTCTGTATCAAAATCAATCTTTCCATATCTTTCTTTCCAGTAATCCTGCCAATCAGTATCAACAGGAACTACAACATCACCTTTATGATCAATTAATTTTAATAGCATTTCTTTTTCAAAAACTATATCAGAATAACTAATAATTACATCACCATTCATTTCTTCCTCAGCACAAAATAAACTATAAAGCATATTAGTCTCATCATAAATTTCATTATCGTAATATTTAACATTATCATAATCAATTTTTTCTGCTTCAAAACCTCTAATAACTATTATATCATCAATACCGGCAGACCTAAACATTTCTATCTGTCTCTTTATAATTGTTTTTCCGCCAACCTCTAACATACCTTTAGGTGTGTTTTGAGTATATTTATTTAATCTTTTTCCTTCACCTGCAGCAAGTATTATAGCTTTAATTTTTATTACCTCCCAAAAATCCAATAATAATTTCATCAGTCAATTCATTACTTATTTCAAAACGCTCTGGATGCCATTCTAACCCCATTATATTGCCTTCATTATTAATTATACCTTCAACAGTATTAAAACCCTTATCAGCTGCAAATACATCAAAATTATCAGCTAATATATCAAGTGTAATAACATCATTATGGTAATGGTTAACTTTATGTTCTGTAACACCTTTATCAAAACATAGTTTATCTAAATTTTTTATAGTTATAAAATGATCATCCCCAGGGATCCTTTTGCCTTTATAATCATAATTTTTAACTATCTTGCCACCAAAATAACCATTTAAATGCTGCATTCCTCTACAAATACCAAGTATCGGAATATCTAAATCTAGCCCAATCTCAATCAATTTATTTTCAATAAACTCTCGTTCTTGATTAAATTCAGGTTCTTCCTTATTGATATCTCCAAGCATATATTCTGGATTAATACTGCCCCCACCAGATAAAACAATCCCCGAAATTTCAATTGAATTCTTTAATAAATTTAACTTATCAGTAAAATTAGATATTGGTATTAAATTATAACCAAGTTTATTAAAATATAAAGTGTATTCTCTTTCCAAACTATCAATTTTTAAACCATGTTTATTAACCAGTACTCTTTGAGATATCAAGAGATTCTTCATGGCTACCTCCAATGTTGGTTATTTTCTTTGCACAACAATCAAGTTTTATTCTATCCCATTCATTTATCATATTAAACAGCCTTTCACCACAACCAATTGCAGCTGGAATATCAAATTCTGCAGCCCTTATAGCCATATGAGAAGCCGCTCCACCATATCTAGTTATTAACCCCTTAATATCTTTGGTAAATATCCAGTCATAACCAGGATCGGCCTTTGAGATCATCACAATTTTATTATCGATATCAGTTTCATCTATCTCTTCTAAATTAATTACTTCTCCTAAGGCTTTCTTTTCTGTAATAAAGTTAGGTCTTGATATCCAGGAATTAATGATTTTAAAATCTTTCTCTGATGATAATACAGGTGGTAATATCATTTTAGAATTAAATTTATGCTTTTCTTTATTACTCTTTATTATTGTTGACCAGAATTCTTTTACATCATTTAAATCAGAATAAAATTTGGCAGATTTTATTGCAGGTATATCTAAATAACTCATTTCTTCTCTGCTAAAACCTAAATGATTACCTGCTTTTGCAAACAATTCAATAACATAACTTAAAGCCTTTGTAAATTCAAATTTAAAATATTCTCTCTGTTTAATAGAAGATTTCAAGAAGAACTTAAAGTCTTCCACAGATATATTATCAAACTTCAAGTCAGATAATATTTCTTTGATTTTACTATCGTCTAAATCAGCATCTTTAGTTTCTAATGACTCTATAGTAACTGCATTACTGGACACTTCTTTAAATGACATCTCATTATAGGTTCTTGTACGAATATCGTATGTCCCTGCTCTTAAATGACCATATTTTTCTTTGAACTCATCTTCATTCAAGCTACCAGCAGCCAGTAAATTAAAATCTCTTTCAAAATCACTTGCAACTGTATTTATACTATTCATAAACTTATCTATTTCATCCTGACTAAAATATCCTTCACTCACAAATGACTTGCAAAGGCTATTTGAAATAAATGCCAGGCGAGCCATTTTAGAAAATTCTGGTGTCCCATATTCATTTATATAATCCAGAATTGTCACTGCTTTATTAATTACCTTTATTGGATCATCTAAGTTTTCTATCTCTTTCTTTATTCCCTCTACTTTTTCATTTAAAATATCTAAACTATTTAAATCTTTCTCTAATATATTTCGATAATCTTTTATACTATTTATAGTTATTTCTCTTAGAGAACCTTCAATTTCTTTAATCTCTTCTTTATTAAACCCTTCACTCTCTAATGGCTGTAAATCTTTTTTTGTAGAACAATTAAAGCAATTAAATGAGATTTCAAATTCAATCTTATCATGGCAAGTAAAATCATCCATTAGTTGTTCTATATAATAATCCATTAGTTTTTCTTTAATTTGTTCATTAATATTTTCTGGTGTAAGAGCATAAAACGAATAATCGACATTTATATATGGTTTATTCCCATACCGTTCCATTATCTCTTCAGACAACTTACTATACCCCAGTGGAGTTAGTCCATCATTCCATGACCTGGATGTTATTATATAGTTATATAATGAATAATCCAATTTTGCTGGATTATCACCAATTATCTCTGCTGGATTCCAGAAAGCCATATCGCTTAATATTCTATTATTATCATATAAGTTATAATTACATGAATTATATTTATTAATATTCTTTTCTAATAGATCAGTAAATTTTTCATCATTAATATCCTTTTTAAATTTAACATTTGCAGCCAATGGTCTTATCTGAAAGATAACGATTGTACCATCATTTTTCTCAGCAAACTCAATATCCAGTACCATATTTGGTATCTTTTCTTCTATCTCTTTTACAGCCTTAATAACACTTTTCCATTCATCTGGATATTCACATAGCTCAAGATCTCTATAAAACCAGACTGCTTTTCCTACAGAACCATCAGTTACAGAATCTGTCCTACTACTCTCATCATCATAATTAATATAATAATATGGAGTATTATCTTTAATATTCCTTGTAAAGATAACACCACTTTTTTTAATCTTATCAGTCTGTCTTTGAACCAGAATCTGATCATTACCATTATCTTCATGCTTAAAAGAATCAATAACTCTATTAACAGCATTATTTATCTTATCTTGATTATTGGAATCTACATCAATAACACTTTCAAAATATCCAGCTTTAGATTCTGTCATATTATCTTCCTGAAAAGAAGAACTTCTAACAACAATTTTATTATTAAACTTATTATTTATTTCTTTTAATATTTTTTCTTTGTTATTATTATATTCATCCACATTAAATACATACATTGGCTCTATATATGAGTTTTCAAGAATATATTTAAAATTCTTTAAAGTATTTGCTTTTGTTGATATTAAGTTATTATCTCCATTTTCTTTAAAATGATCTATCTTGCCAATCACAAAGTGTTCATTATAATATTCATGGTCAAAACCTTCAATATAGCTATCATCTCTAAATTTATCAATAATCTTATCTCTTGATAACCTGCTATAATATTCTGGCTGAACCACCCTTCCACCAATTTTTTCAACATACTCTTTACCTGGAATAGCTCGCCAATCATCACCATGTACAATTATAAGCTCTGCTTTTGGAAAGTTATTATGTATTAATTTTAAATTGCTCGTAGGATCCATAGTATCCTGTTTGATAACTTCATCTATACAATCCAGACTCTCAAGCACCTTTTTTCTTTCTTCATAATTTGAGACATTAACCCCCTGCCATTTATGACAGGCCTCATCAGATATCAAACCGCATATATGATAGTCTGCTTCTTCCTTTGCCTTTTTTAATAACCGAACATGGCCATAATGTAATAAATCTGCTATAACAAAACTGTATGATATTTTTGATATCACTTTTCCACCTCATTTAAAATCAATTTCTAACTTTATTCACAATCTAAGTCTTTAATTATATTAGACAAACTATCTGCTATCATCTGATTTGCTTTTGGTGAATAATGACCATGACCTCCAACATATAATTCATTAACATTTTCAACTTTATTATGTAATTTTTCGCTAACATTACAGATGATTAAATCAGGATATTTTTCTTTTAATTTATTACCTATTCTTTCAAAAATAGAGCCATTTTCAAATTCATATTCCAAATACCTTCTTTGTTTTAAAGGAAGAAAAATTGGTACAGCATTGTTATTCTTTGAAAATTTAACAAACTCTCCAATTAATTTAATAAATAATTCTTCGAATTTTAGAAATAATGATTTATGATATTCAACCAATTCCTTATACTTAATCTTTCTTCTCTTTTTCCCAACTTTATTATAATTTTCCTTGCAATTAATTACTGGAATTTCAAAATCTAATTTTCTCTCTAGTTTATTCAATAAAATCCAAATTACTGATTTTAAAATGATTGGTTTTTTAAATAAGTTATAACTATATTGTCCCCAATTAATTTGATGCTTCAAAAACCAGTTCTCATAATGATAATCATACTGATGAAAAAAATCTTTGAACTCTTCCAAGTTCAGTAGATCTTCTCTTTTTTCTACTGGAGACTCAATTAATTTTATTTCATTGTTTTCATCTAAAATAAATCTCGGTTTCACAGCAAAAGTATTCCCAAATTCATGATAATGCTTCCATACACTTAATATCCTTGCTACTGAAGCATATGTTACAGCCATTATAGAGTATTTAGATTTATCGTTTTCAAATCTCCTTTTCATCCTTAAAATGCCTTGATCCAATCCATAATTGCCTACACCGTAATTATTAACATGTACATTTAATTCTTTTGATAGATAATATTGAAATGTTTCTTCATCATTCACTTCTCTACAAAAGCAAAATGAATCACCAAAAGTACTAACCTTATATCTCCCCCCTGGAAATATATGTATTCAGCCTACTACCTTTATCATCTATAGTATATGTAACCTTATCTGAATCAGGATCATCAGGAGTCTGATGTCCAGTATCTTTTTTAACAGTATTAGGTTGAGGTTCCCAACCTAAATGTGAATCAAAACTAGTAAACTTTTTAATGTCTTTATTTAATATTTCAGGGAATTCTTTAGGGGTAATCATACGTTTATTCAATTTTAATAATAAACGACTAGATATATATTCTGAAATATTAAAAATTAATATACAAAAAGCAAAAAAAATCATTATTTTTAACATAACTATAATCTCCTGTTTTTAATTTACCCACTCAAATTAGCCAGTTTCCTAAACTTCACATTACTGTTTGCTAATTCTTCATAAGCTCCAAAGTCAATAATCTCTCCCTGTTCTAACATATAGATAAGATCACAGTCTTTAACTGTACTTAATCTATGAGCAATAATAATCATAGTCTTAACTTTAGCTATATTATTAATAGCTTCCATTACCGATTTTTGAGTTTTATTATCTAATGAACTTGTAGCTTCATCTAGAACTAATACTTCAGGATCATGGTATAAAGCTCTAGCTAAACCTAGCCGTTGTCTCTGTCCACCACTAACCCTTACTCCTCTTTCTCCAACTATAGTTTGATAACCTTTTTCTAATTCATTTTCTATAAAATGATCTATATTAGCTATTTTTGTTGCTTTTTTAACAGCTTTTAAATCTATTTGATCTTCTGGAACTCCAAAAGCAATATTACTTAAAATTGTATCATCACAGAGATAAATATCCTGAGGCACATAACCTATATTTTGCTGCCAGTTTCTAATATTATCATCTGTTAATTCTACTCCATCAACCAGCATTTTACCTTCTTCTGGTCTTAATAAACCTAAGATAACATTAACCAGAGTAGATTTACCTGCCCCTGTTGCTCCTGCAAGTCCTATCTCCTGGTCTTTGCTTATTTCCAGGTTAACATTTTTTAAAACAGATTCTTTATCATTAGGATAACTGAAGCTGAGATTTTTTAATTCAATCTTATCTTTAAAATCTAAAGCTTCTGGAGTTTTATCAGGCCAGGCTGAAGAAGCAAATTTACCTGTTTCAAAAATATCTTCATGGATTCTATCTAAGATAGCTGTATTAAAATTCAAGGAGCTTGCTGCTTTAAAAATTCTCTGCAGAGCAGGCATTAAACGATAACCAGCAAAAGCAAAAAGACTGACAATAGGAACTACCTGACTTGCTTCTTCCCCAGATACAATTAAAAAGAGCACCAGTAATACTATCCCACCAAAAGCAACTGCTTCTAAAATATAGCGAGGCAGCTGTGAGATAATAGAATACCAGGCTCTATAATCAGCATTATTAAGTGAATGGACTGCAAATCTATTTAAAAATACATCTTCTTTGCTTCTAACTTTAATCTGTTTAATACTATTAAAAGCTTCATTAGCTGTTTTATAGCGAAATTTATTGGCTTCTAATCTTTTTTCTCCAGCTTTTTTCATTTTTTTTCTAGTGAAATAATAGATTGCTCCATAGCCACCACCTAAAAGCAATATTGCAGCTATTGTAATTGTAAAATTGCTAAAAAAGAGCATTACTATTATTGCTATAGCTACTAAACCATAAATAATTAAATTTAATAATTGAATTAAATATTGGGTTGTTAATGTTTGAATCTCCTGGAGAACATTTTTACCTAGATCAGAAGAGTTATTAACTAAAAAGTAGGCATATGGTTTGGCAAGATATTGTTTGAGCAGCCGCATGGAGAGATGATGATTGTTTTTCCAAACGAACTTCATCTTAAGCCAAATTGCAAAGGTAGAAATAGCATTAGATAAGACTATAACTAAAAACATTGCAATCCCTATAAAAATAGTAAAAGAATTAATCGATTCAAAGGCAAAATAATTATATAAAGTATTAAGTAGATTATTACTTTCTACCATCTCCGGATTCATAACTAGATCCATAAAAGGCATTACAGATGCTACTCCAATAACCTGAGCAAAGGCCATTGCTAAAACAGCAAGTAAAAGCCCAAAGATCTGCAGACGTTCTTTTTTATTAAATAAATCCCATAGTTTTTTTAACGAAGTGATCATCTATATTACTTCCCCCAGTTTATAATTGAAATAATTTAAAACTTTTTTAAAGTAAAAGAGCATCTCTATTATAATAATGACAATTCATCTAAATTCCCCAAACATAAAAAAATAGTTTTTTACATATAAACTCAATCCCTTAAGTTCATATACAAAAAACTCTTATATTCTATATCTATATTTTCATTTCTCTTAACCTATTCAACATAATGTCCAATATGTTGCAGATCAATATATATAAATAGTTTTATAAGTATATGACTCATGTTATTATATTTTCAATTTGCATGTAAAAAAGAATATATTGCAAAAATAATATCTAAGTAGATGCAATATCATCTGAAACCGCTTCCAAGATTATAAAGTAAAATCTTCTATAGAATCGTCAATAATATCTTGAGTTATGCCAATATAATCTAATGTAATTGCTGGTGAAGAATGATTAAAAAGTTTCTGCAAAAGAGCTACATCTTTATACTTCTTATAATGGAAATATCCAAATGTCTTACGAGTTGAATGGCAAGCAATCCTATCTAAACCTGCTTCTTTACCGGCTTCACTTAAAATCCTATATGCCTGAAATCTAGATAAAGCTTTATTGTTACCAATTCTGCTTTGAAATAAGTATTCATGACCCTGCATATCTTTATAATATTTACTTAATTCTAAGCGAAGATTAGAATTTATTAAAAACTGTTTGTTTTTAGAAGTTTTTTGTTCCTTAATAATAATATGACTTTGATTTCTAACATCCTTAACCTTCAGTTTAAGCAAATCACCAATTCTTAAACCAGTATTAATACCAACAACAAAAAGCATATAATTTCTAAAGCTTTTCTTGAGTAGGATCTTTTTGATTTGGAGAATTTTATTTTTATCTCTTATCGGCTCTACCTTATTCATAATAATCTCCTTTTAAAGCTAAGAATTTTAATTTCACATGTAAATAATTAATTTCTTAACTATATTATACCATTAATTAATTGGAATTATAAGTATTATTACCAATATTTTTCAATTAATGGAGATTATTTTATAGGTATAGCACTTCTAAGCTAATGACATTCGATGTCATTAGCAATATATGTATTGATTGTCATATTTATTGTTCAATTTTTAAACATCTCTATTTAATTTCATACTACAAAAACAAGGTAAATCCTGCTTTTTTATAATAATTATTTTTTAGTTAATATCTAAATATATTAACCAATTCTAAATTGCTTTGTTCTAAATCTAAATCTGGATTCCAGTGATAAAGAACACTCTGCTTTTTTCCAACTTTATTAACTATCTCAGATTTATTTACTACTTCAAAATCAACATTTAAATCTAAGAGACTTTTTTGGGTTAATTTAAAAATTTCATCATCCTCTTTTAACAAAAAAATCTTTTTACCCTCTTTCTTATCTTTTAAGGCAAGCTCTTCAATCAAGGCCTTTAACTGCTGTATAGCCTTATATGATCTGCTGAGATAATTGATAGTTTTTTTAGTTTTCTCTTTTATTCCTTCTGGAGTTATTATATATTTGATATTTCTAGAATTAAGTTTTTCTATTTTAAGCAAACCTTTTTTAACAGCTTTTTTAATCAAAATATTTACCAATCCCAGTGAAAAACCAGTTTCTTCAGCTATTTTTCTCTGAGAAGGGCTGTCCTCTTTATCTAATATCTCCAGAATATCTGTAATTTTTTTTTCCATTTTTATTAATCACCTTAAATTTATAGGTCAAATAATTAGCATGTCGAATATCGTCTTATTTTTGTTCATAAATTAAACATCTATATAATATATTAAGGATAGCTAAAGAGTTTCCTGCATAAAAGCCAAATGATTTTGCAATTATTAGCAAAAAATATTCTGAGAATACCCTCATATCTGTCAGGTCAAACAATCCATTCATTAATTATCTAAATAAATTATATCATTAAATCATTATAAAATGAAAAAAAATGATGAAACCGGTCTACACTTCTATTCAATATATTCCCTATACCACCTGAAAATTGCTTTTAATTGACCCTCCTCGGGGCAAGCCCACGAGGTTTGCGAGCAGACTTTCACTCTATCACTTATAATATGGCTGCCAATATCCAGGACACTCTCTACTGCTAAATGAATTGTTCTTTCTAAATAACGAAATAGCACTTTATCTCCACTCAATTTTTCAAGGTTTAAATCCTGGTATTCCTCAAGATCATTGATATATTCTTCCAGGTGTTCAAGCTTATTTCTGACTACTTCTGCATCTACCATGGCTAAAAACCCTTCCCCAGGTTCTGATCATTAATTTTATAAAATTTACGCATATCTATATAATTTAAAATTGCTTTCTTTTCCAGTTCAACTCTGCGGCTCTGATCACTGCAGTAAATCAATTTCCCGTCCAGAATCTGATGTTTAAATTTTAAATCAACATTTTCAAAATCAACAATATCAACTTCTAGCTCAATTAATTTCTCCAGCTCAGCCATTAGTGCTAATCTCAAATCAAATCTCTTAAATTTATTCAACCCTTCAGAATAAATCACAGCCAGATCCAGGTCACTATTTTGATTAAATCT
The DNA here is from genome assembly GCF_020711195.1 of Halanaerobium polyolivorans. GTDB lineage: Bacteria > Bacillota > Halanaerobiia > Halanaerobiales > Halanaerobiaceae > Halanaerobium > Halanaerobium polyolivorans. The sequence continues at coordinate 53,349 of NZ_JAJFAT010000014.1, read as the reverse complement.
TTCAGTATTAAAAGAACCAAAAATATAGACAGCTGAGATATCATTTAGCTTAGTAAAATAATTGCTGATTTTATTTTCAATTTCTTTTTTATTTATTTTTGCATTTCCGGATAGCATAATTTACACCCTCTTTATTTAAAAACGGCTTTTAAATTCAATCTTCTTTCATAAATTCAATAAAGAAAATAACAAATACAGCTAACATTAATGCCAGAACGGCTGCAATTGCCATATTCAATCGAATATTTGGCCCTATTTTATTTGTGCTTGCAGAAGGAGAATTTAAAACTCTAAAATCTCGATGATCATTAACTTCTCTTCTTAAATTCTGATAATCATTTATGTATTCTCTTTTAGTTCTCGATAAGGTATCTAATTTATCATTAACATTAGCAACCATAAAAGCCTGTTCTGCAGTAACTTCTCCCATATTATTTAAAATCTGATTTGTTTTTTCAATTTCTTGATTAAGGTTATTTATTTCATTATCTAATTCTGATAAATGTTCTTCTTTATCTCTCATAACTTCTGTAAAGTAATTGTCCGATCTGTTTTTAAATTCATTTAAAACCGCGTTTAAACCTAAACTTAATTCTTCTGCATCATTAGGATTAGTACTATTAATTTGAGCTCTAAGTTGAATAATACCCCCGTATACAGCTCCCTGCATACCTTGATCAGTAAGTTTTAACTCAGAAATTATCTCTGTTTCAAGATTATTAACAGTCAATAAATCTGTATTAACTTCATTTAAAGCAGTATTTACAATTTCATCACTTTTTAACAGTTGATTAACAGATTCGGTTTCACTATATTGACCTGGAGTATTTGCAAGTTGAACTACTGCTGAAGCTGAATTATCATATGTTGTTTCAATAAAGTTTGCTGAAATAACATATGCAGCAACTACTGCGATAATCACAAATGCAGCAATAAACCATTTTTTATTCCATAAAAGCATTATGTACTCTCTTAAATCTATCTCATATTCATCATAATATTGCGGTGCTCCTTGATTATTATTCTCCATAAATACCAGCTCCTATTTTGATAAAATAATTCATCATATTAATATTACAATATTTACTAGCACATATCAATGTTTTTTCAAATATTTCTAATTTAATATCCTCTTTTTTAAATTTATTTTTTTCGACTATCAACAATTAAACCCTCCGGCTAAACACCAGAGGGTTGATATTAGTCCATTTATATTTAGTTATTTATCAGTTTTTGCTTTAATTTATAGATCTCTTTTTCGTTTTCAGCTTCTTTTTTGGTAAAATAACCAATATCATCTTTTAGATCATCAAGTCCTGATAAAGTTTCAGTCCTGAATTCACTCAGCATAGCAGTTTGTTCAAAAGTAGCATCTGATCTGTGCTCAATTCGAGCTAATGTCTCATCGGTTTGCTCTCTGAAGTCATCAAATTCATTTTCAAAGTTAGATAATTTGTTTTCGATTCCGTCAACTTTAGAATCTAAACTACTTACTTTAGAATCTAAACTACTTACTTTAGAATCTAGAGTACTTACCTTAGAGTCTAGACTACTTACCTTAGAATCTAAACTGTCTAGCTTTGAATCCATATTTTCTATTTTAGAAAGGATTTGACCTAAAGCCTTATCTTCAGCCAATTAATCTCACCATTCCTTTCTCCCGGGTTTCCATAGCAAAACAGAATGAAAAATTTGTACTAGCTAACAATTATATTATATCCCAAAAAAAGGATTAAAGCAATTAAAAAATTGAGCTAGTTCCTAAAATATGGTCAAGCTTTAGTATGATTTAATGAACATATGAATGTGGTCTTTTGATATTATATTAACCTATATTATAGCAGATCAATCTTTACCCAAACAGCATTTTTTATATTTTTTTCCACTTCCACAGGGACAGGGATCATTTCTGCCGGTTTGTTCACCCTTAACAACTGTATTTTCCCCAACAGAACCTGGATTATATTTTTCTTTAGGCAGAGATCCCAAATGTTTTCTTGCTTCTTCAAAAACCTCAGTTGGGGTATGACCTTTGAGAATCCACATCCGGGTGTTGTTGTGCAGCTCATTTAATAGCCGCAAAAACTTGTCTGTCTGCTTTTCACTTTCAAACTCATATTGATCAGCAAATTTTCGAAAGATTTTTATTGAATTAAAATCATTTTTTATATCCAGCATCATTTCCCAAAGTATATCTTCTGCCTCATCATCATTAATTGAAAAATCTTTTTTAAGCATCTTTTTGAATTTGCGCTGGACAAAATTCAATTTTTCGATTTCATTATCTCCCGCATAAAGTATTTCTTTTTTTCTTGGTAAGTAATAATCAATACTTGAACGTCTCTCAATCTCTTCAATTACGAATTCGGGATTTAAAACTCCTGGATCAAGATAATAATAGCTGTGTTTTTCAATATCATAGCTTGAATAATATTTTTCTTCTATAACATTTCTTAACCGAAGGTAATCCAGTGATTCAGCTTTATTAGCATAATATTTTTGATAAAAATCATGAATTTGACTTGTACTTAATGCTCCATAATAAATAAGCAGGCCGCGGACAAAGGTTATAATTTCTTCATTTTCTTGAATTTGTTTTTTGAATTCGGCTTGATTAATAATGTCTCTAAGTTCTTCTAATAAATCTGCAGGAATTCGAACAGAGGTTAGCTGCTTATTATCAATTAGATCTATTATCCCCCTATAATAAAAATTATAAAGAGCAGGGGGCAAAAGATCTCTAAAAGTGACTTCTACTCTCTGAGTATTCTTTTGTTCTGCAATTATTTTTTCTAAAAAAGCAATGTTTTCTGGAGTAAGGTTGCAAAGCCAATCTTTGAGTCCATTTTTTATTCTTTTTTCTAAAGCATCAACTAAGTCTGCTTTGTTAAGCTGACTTATTCCACCAAACTGCCAGTATCTCCTGATTTCTGTTAGATCTTTTTTGGTTAAAGATGATAAATAGTCTTGATAGTTATTCTGCGACATAATCCAGCCTCCTATCGAATTTTAATTTACAAATTTATCATATCATAGAACAGATTTTTGTTATTTAATCTATCTACCATAAGGGGATCATATCATATTAGAGGGTTTAAATAAAAATTATGTAATTTTGTTAGTTCTAAATTATTATTCAAGCCAATTTTTTAATGCTTCTGCTTTTTCTAAGCCTAATTCATAGCCAGTATTATAAAGATCTCTAAGCTCTTCAGCATCTTTGCTGAAACGATCAATTTCAAGTTCTTCAGGTCTTAAAGCAAAAAAATCTCCCTGCTCCTCTTTTTCTCTAATCAAGTCTAAAGTTTTATTATAATTAAGATGTCTTTTTTTCAAACTCTCAACTAAGTTAGGATATTTTTTTAAGAAAATATCCAATATAAATTTAGCTTTAAGAGGTGATTTGCGGTAATCATTAGGTCTGGTTAAGATCACAAAAACTTTATTATAACCATCAGCTAAAGCCTTTTTAACAGGAATCGAATCTCTAATTCCACCATCTAAATAAGCTTTTCCTTCAATTTCTACCGGACTTGCCATTAATGGTAAACTGCTTGAAGCTTTAAATAGTTTGTCTATTTTTTCATTGCTCTCAAATTTTTGAGGAGAAAAATATTCTACTTCTCCACTCTCACAGGCAGTAACAGCTACCTTTAAATTACTAGAAGAATTTTTAAAAGCCTGATAATCAAAAGGAAGTACCTGCCTGGGAAGTTTATGAAAAAGAAAATCCATCCCAAAATAGCTGCCATTTTTAATTAAATTTTTAATGGCCATATATCTTTTATCTTCTACCAGCTCAGTAAAAAGCTTCTTGTTTCTCAGCCTCTGTCTACTGCAGTAATTAGCAGCATTATTTGCTCCAGAGGAAACTCCATATAGCTGCTCAAAATATATTTCATTTTGCAATAGATAATCTATAACTCCAGCTGTAAAAGCACCTCTCATACCTCCACCTTCAAGTACAAATGCACAATCTTTAATCTGCAATCTATGACACCCCATATATATTTATATTTTTTAATCTAATAATATAAAGTTTCTGAGCATATGCTTTCAGAATTTTTACAATGACAATCAAGCAATAATTATTATATCATATCATTAAATTAACTACAATATATATTGCCATTTCTTGCTCAGATATATATGATATGCTATAATAAATTTGAATTTATATTTGACATCAATTTTTATACATATCAAAATTATTATTATTTTTATGGGGAAAAATAGATTTTAAAAAAAGTTTAGGGGTAGATATAAATGAAATATGATGATTTAAGTAGAGAAGAATTAATAGCACTACTTAATATCAATGAAACAATAGTAAATGCAGTTCCAATTGGATTTTGTGTTACAGATGAAAAAGGAATTTTCGAAGCTGTTAATTCCCATTATACTAAAATATATGGTTACAGCCGTGATGAACTCATTGGCAAACATTTTTCGATAGTTACAACTAAAGAAAATAGAGAAACTTTAACTAAGCTGCATGATAAATTTATTGCAGAAGGCTGTGAATTAAGCAAAGAATGGCAGGTCAAAACAAAAAGAGGTCAAGAAAAAACAATTGCTGCCAGTGCAGCCAGAATTGTTGGTCCAGATGGCAAATATAAAAAGGTAACATATGTCACTGACATTACAAAGATGAAAGAACAAGAAAAAGAATTAATTGAGATGAATGAAATATTGAAAATAAAGGCATTGATTGATGATTTAACCGGTCTTTACAACTATGGAGAGATAATGCAGAGGCTTAAAGCTGAAATCAATAGAGTAAATCATGGTGATCATAAGCTAACAATAATGATGCTTGATATTGATGATTTTACAAATATCAATAATAACTATGGACATGTTATTGGAGATGAAGTTCTAGCTGCACTTGCTAAAAAAATTAGTCAAAATATCAGGGAAATGGATATTGCAGGCCGACATGGTGGGGATGAATTTTTAATTATCTTCCCCAATACAAGCTTAGAAGAAGGAAAAATAATTGCCGAAAGAATATTAGAGGCGATTAGAAAAATAGATATTAAAAATGCTCAGATTACTATCAGTGCTGGTCTGCATCAATTTGATGGTGAAGATGCAGATGAATTGGTTGCCAAAGCAGATAAAATGCTTTACAAAGCCAAAAACGCTGATAAAAATATGATAGCATATTAAAAAAAGCCCTTTCGGGCTTTTTATTTTTTTCTATTTATCTTGCTTAATTTTCTTTTTTTTCAATATTATCTTTCTTACTACCTCTTCCATAAAGATAAAAAAGATCGTTCTAGTTTTCTGATATGGTTCAAAATGATCAGGCTGATTGAACTTTGATAACCAAAAAATTCGATCACACTGATTAAATAGCCTGGTATTATATTCTTCAACTACTATTGCCACATTAGCCCCTTGTTTTTTGGCCCTTTTATAGATCGGCTCAAATGACCGAAATGTTCCTGTAGCTGTAAAAATAACCAGCAATGTATTATCATCAATTACAGATAATAATGAAGTTTCATCTAATAAAGAAATAACAAAATTATCAGAACAGGTTCTAAGTTTGTATTCAAAATATTCGGTGATTGCACCTGAAGGACCATAACCAAACAAAACTATCTTTTGATGCTCATTCAGCAGCTCTATAAATTCATCAACCATTGAGGTATCAAAATCATTAATAAATTTTTTGAGCCGATCTAATTCGTCAGATTGATTTTCGTTTTCTAACTCTTCTCCATATAAAAAAGCTATGTACTGTTTGTAATTTCTAAAGCCTAATTTCTGAACATATTTAGAAATTTTTGAAACTGAGCAGTCACAAACTTCTGCAGCATCTTTGATCCTAAAAGGAGGATTTTCCTTAGAATACTCCAAAAGTTTATTATATATTTCTCTTTCAAAATCATTCAAATTGCTAAGATTGATTTGTATCAATATTATTCACTTTCCCCATTTTTATAATTTAAATTATCTATGATAAAATTCCAATCTTTATTATATAATATAACTTTTGCTTAGTCAAAGAATGGAAGTTTATTAATCTGAATGATATTTTCTACCGCCAAATTTATATATAAAAAAAGACCATTTTTTCAATAATCTTGTAGAAGTTTTTTTTATTAAAAGCTCCCCTAATAAAGTTGAACCTAAAAAAGCGCTCAAATAAATCAAAAAAGAGCCAAAATAAGATTTTAATTTTATTTTTGTTGAATCATTCTTAATTTCTTCTAAAGAATGGTCCTCATATTTAGGTCTTGGCTTATTAAAAAAATCTAATAATTCTATCCGATATTTAAAAGCACCTTTTCTTCTCATAATAATCTCTTTTTGAGATTCTTTTATTTTTTCCGTGTTAATTTTATAGGCAGTGATAGAATTTTTATTTTTCATTTCTTTTATTATCTTTTCAGCAAATTCAGTTCTCGAAATCATAATTGAGCTACCTTTATCATCTTTTTCTATTATTTCATTTAACCAGGCATCACCCAATGAAATATCGGCTAATTCAGCCATTAAGTCATGACAAGTAATACATCTATATGGAGTGAAAAAATATGAAGCGAAATAACTTTCCCAGTACTCATCAAGAGGGATAGAAGTTTTAGTTTTTTCAGCTTCTATATTTAATTGGCCTGGCCAACCCTGACCCCTATATTGAATTTGTCTTACTTTATTTTTTCTGAAATCCAATCTATCTAAAATAACCCTAGTCCCTGAATATTTAACACTATGTGAACATAATAGGCCAATAGTAAAAATTATATTATTTTTAAACCACTCATCATTTTCCTGCAGCTTACGCAAACCCTGAATTTGACATGGCAAACCAACAAAAGCATATTTTTTATTATTTTTCTTTTGTGCTTTGACTTTTTTTAATGCAGTAATAGGACTTGTAGGACAGTATTTTGAAGTTTTTGCATTAATGATCTCTTCTCTACTATGAGCGATAATACTTTTAGTCATAAGTGGGTTTTTTTCATCCATTTTAGTTACAATTGCAGCATCAATATAATTATTTTTTAATAAAAATAATAACAAATGGCTTGCAATTCCACCAGAAGCTGCATTAAACCTTAAAGAACTGTTATTAGAATAGCCAATATAATTGGAGATGTAATTTCCTAATATATAGTCACTTTTATGTTGAACATTTATGGCTAAAAATTTTTGGCTCAATTTTTTATTGTTAATTTCCAAGCCTGGACAAATATTAAGACATTTATTACATGAAACACATAGCTCATTATCTACTTTAGGAGTATAAAAATCAAAGTCAAGTCCCAGCTTAATGGCATTAACTGGACAAATAACTTCACAACTTCCACAACCTGTGCATATATAATTTAATTTTAATTTCCCCACATGCTTCATGCTCTTTATCCATCTCCAATCAAGGCTCTTTATATTTCAAATTTCAAATATTAATTCTTTATCTATTTCAACTGACATATTTGCATTCATTGGTGTAATAGAAACAACCTGATCTTTGTGAACTGCATAAATATCCGTGTCTTGCTCTAAATTATCAATTTTAGGATTTATTTTCCAGTCTAGAGAATGGGCTTTATCTAAAACCCTATTTTCAGGTTTGATATAAACTCCAAAATTTGTATATGCCTGTTTAGTTATCCTAATCTCCGTATCTTTGCTAAGATCATAAGGAAAATTTATATTAAATATTCTTGTCTTTTCAGGAAAACCCTTATGAATAATTTTGGAAAATATTTTTCTAATATAAAACTTTTCAGAATTCCAATCTATATCGATATAATCTTGAGATTGTTGTTTATTAAATGGGAATGCTTTGGAAAAAGCCAAAGATTTTATACCTAAACTATCAGCTTCAAATGCTGCTCCAAGAGTGCCGCTACAGGTATAAGCAAGGCCAATGTTTTCACCATAATTTATGCCGCTAATACAATAATCAGGTTTTTTTGCTGTTAGTTCTAAAACAGCATGAGCAACAGATTGGGCAGGAGAACCATTAACAGCATAAGCTTTAATTTGCCTGTTATTTATATTTAATTCTTTACTTTCAATCCTGCCAACATTATCTCCTTTAAGATAACCCCTTCCCATACCGGTCTGTTGATCTTTAGGTGCTGCAATTAATAAATTTGCCAATGGCTCTAAAGCTTCAGCTAATGCTTTTAAACCCGGTGAATTAATTCCATCATCATTAGTAATTAAAACTAAGGGTTTTTCTTGCTTTTCTTTACTCAAATCAAATCCTCCTCTAAAATCTATTTCTAAATTAATTGTTTTTTTCTATTATTTCACTTTTATCTAAAGGTCTACCTGCTTGATCATAGTCAGACTTAAAAGAATCATATTTTTTAGGATTAAAGGCAACTAAGGTCAAAGATATTCCAACTAAAGAAATTAAAAACAAAGCAGGAAATCCACCTAAGTTAGAAAGCATTTTTATTCCGTCTATCCCGGCAAAAGTAATCATTCCCCAGGCTACAACTCCAATTGTTAATCCCCAAATCAATTTTATATGTAGAGGTGGAGCAGGACTATCAGGAGAAATACCCGTAGAACTTATTCCAGCCATAGCACTTGTATTAGAGTCTGCTGCTGTAACAAAAGAGATAAAAGCAATGAATATATAAAATGGAATAACAATTCCTGAAAGAGGCAGATTAGAAAACATAGCAAATGAAACTGCTTCAGGACCTGTACCACCTAATGCTCCTGCCAGATTGAGACCATTTAACTGCTGATGAATTGCGGTTCCACTGAATATTGACATCCATAAACTACCGAATAATGAAGGTAGAACAAAATTAACGAACATAAACATCCGTACAGTATAACCATAGGCAATTCTTCCCAGAAATAGGGCAGTTACAGGTGCCCAGGCCAGCCAATTTGCCCAATAAAATGTTGTCCACCATTTTGACCAGTCATCACCAGCTGCAGCTCCTGTAAATAGGCTACTCTGGAAAAAATTTCTTAAATAGTGCCCAAAAGATTCAATACTAAAATTAATAAAAAATCCTGTTGGCCCAACAATAAAAGTAAAAGCAATCAAAACTAAAAATACTTTTACATTTAAACTAGATAAGATTCTAATCCCCTTCATCAAACCCGTAGAAGCAGAAATTATAAAAGTCCCAATAATTGCTAAAGCTACTACTGCCCACAACAAATGGTTGCTTGGAATAGCAAAAACATTATTAATCCCACCAGAAACTGTTAAAATACCTGTGCCTAAAGAAGCTGCCATCCCACCAACCAATGCATATAAAGCTACAGCATCTATAATACTAGAAGTTTTTCCCTTTAATCTATTGCCAAATAAAGGTGTGAGAAGTGATGATAAACTAAAATCCTCTTTCATATTATAATATGCAAAAGCAAACATCAGTGAAGGTATGGAATAAATGGCATAAGGGGTAAAAGTCCAATGCAAAAACATAGTTGACATAGCAAAATTTGCAGATTGAGCACTATTAGGAGCTATACCTAAAGAGGTAGGTGGTTCCATCATATGATACATTGGCTCAGCTGCTGCCCAAAACAAAATACCAATTGCAATAGTGGTACAGATAGTAATCGAGAACCATTCAAATTTACTTAACATTGGTTTAGCCTGAGAGCCACCAATTTTAACCCTGCCAAAAGGAGAAAAAATAATAAAAATACTCAAAATTAACATCAATAACGCACCAATACTGAACAAACCACTAAAATTTCCCAACAACCAATCATTTGCATTGTTCATTGCTACTGAAAAAGCATCATAATTAACTAAACTAAAAACAACCGCACTAACTAATATTAAAAAAGGTGGCCAAAATACTAAAGGCTTAATTTTTTTGTTCTTAGCTTGATCAACTTTTATTTTTTGCTTTTCTTTCATTAAAATAACTCTCCTCCCATTTTCCTTTAATCTGAATTGCTATTGGTATTTTCAAAATATTTAGTCTAATAAATAGCTGACAGATAAAATTACCTGCCAGCTATTAGTTTTTAAATCATATTAATTATTTCCATTAATAATTTGATATGATCTTTTTAGAAGCTCATTATTTTTTTCTGGAATATGTTTATATACTTTTTCGTTTATCTCTTGATATAATTCATGATTTTCTTGATTTGGTAAAAATTCATCGTCAAAGTTAACCATGTTCTTTATTGCTTCTTCTCTACTCTCATATACATCAAGTGCTAAAGCTGCACAAATTGCAGAACCAAGTCCAGCTGCTCCATTTACTTCATTTCTGCGGGCAGGTACTCCATAGATATCTGCAAAAATTTGCATGAATAAGTCACCTTTAGAACCACCACCACTTACTACTATATGATTGAGGTCAATATCTAACTCATCACACATTGCCTGAGAATTATTATACATGGTCATAGCAATACCTTCTAAAATGGAGCGGAACATGTGAGGCCCCTTATGTTTACCATTAAAACCAAGCATTATTCCCCGTTCATGAATATTGCTAGGACGAGGTAACCAATGAAGAATTGTATATAAGCCATCACTACCAGCTGGAACATCATCAGCCAAAATATTCAAATAATTTTCCGGTGAGATACCCCTCTTTTCTGCCTCATCTATAATATCACTACCCAGTAATTCTTTAATCCAGGTTACTGTTGACATACCTCTTCTAATTCCACTACTCTCATAGAGAAATTCGCCTGGTGTTGCACCTGGGTTAGTAAAATAATTGCTTGGGCTTGGATCATAGTCTTCACCTAGCATCATCGAAGTTATGTATGTTCCTAGAGAAACTAAAACAGTTCCATCATTAACTAAACCTGCTCCCAAACCTTCTGCTGCTTTATCATTTGAGGTAGATACTACTGGAAGTCCAGCCGGTATACCAGTTAATTCAGCTGCTTTTTCAGTAACTTCTCCTAAAACTGTAGAAGGGTCTACCAATTCAAACAACATTTCTTTAGGAGTGGTATATTTTTCTTCATCTGCATACCATTCTAAAGTTTCTGGATTAATAGGCCAGGGACCAACATAATTAGAGCGTGTATCTTTTGTTTCACCTGTTAACCTATGGGTTAAATAGCCTGTTGTTGTAGTAACATAAGCTATTTCATCATCTTTTACTTCATAGGGGCGAGAAAGCCTAATATCCATCCAACTCTGAACTGGTGAATATAATTCGCCATTTTCTTTCATAACTGCTCTACAGCATCTAATAGATAATAAGCCTACCCCAATTATATCATCTTTATTACCTTCGAACTTTTCGAATAATTTATTACAGGTCAGTTTAAGACTGGTCCATAAATCATCATCAGGATGAATAGCTTTACCATTATCACCTAATTGAATTTCCCTTAACTGTTCTGTATGAGAAGCAATTTTTTTGCCAAAGGTATCAAAAATCGTAACTTTTGTGCTTTGAGTTCCTTGATCTATACCAAGTATATATTTAGCCATTTTTAGATTCTCCTTTTTGAAATATAAATTTATCTTACTAAATAACCGCCATCGACAGTCAGTACAGTTCCATTTACATAATCAGAAGCAGGACTGGCAAGATATACACATGCTCCCATTAAATCAGCTTTATCTCCCCATCTATTAGCAGGAATATGTGATAAAATAGTTTTGTTTCTCTCTTCATTTTTTCTTGTTTCTTCAGTGATTTTTGTTTTAAAATAACCTGGAGCAATTGTATTAACCTGTACATTAAATTGGGCTAATTCGTCACACATAGCTTTGGTTAAACCAACAATACCATGTTTAGTAGAAGCATAAGCAGGTGACCACTGTCCACCTAAGAAGGAGAAAAGAGAACCAATATTTATAACTTTACCGCTTTCTTGTTCTATCATATACTTAGCTGACTCATGAATCAACTCAAATGCAGCAGTTAAGTTAACAGAAATCATTTTATCCCATTCTTTTCTTGTATATTTTGTGACATCTTTAACATTTATAGATATACCAGCACAGTTGACCAAAATATCAATGCTTCCCCATTCATCAACAACTGCATCAACCGCTGCTTTACATCTGCCATCTTCAGTAATATCAGCCTGCATAAATTTATATTCGCTCCCACAGGCTTCTATCATTTCTTTGGTTTCTCCACCATCATCATCTAAACCTACTGCCATAACATTAGCTCCACCTTTAGCCAAAGCTGTAGAAAAAGCTTGTCCAAGCCCAGTATTTCCACCTGTAACCAGAGCGTTTTTACCTTCTAAACTAAACATATCCAAATCAAAATCCATAATCTTCATTTTTATCCCCCTAATTTTTTTCTAATTTATTTGCTAATTTTTTAACAAATTCAATTGCATCTCCCACTACAACTATATCAGAAAGACTGCAGATAGGAGCATTTTTATTAATATTTACCGAAATAATATTTTCTATATTTTTTAGTCCTGCCACATGTTCAATTGCTCCACTAATTCCCAAAGCAATGTAAAGTTCTGGACTAACTGTTTTACCTGACTGTCCAACCTGAATATTTCTAGATGCTTTACCATCATCTATTATTTTCCTACTTGCTGAAACCTCAGCATTTAATTTATCTGCTAGATTTTTGATTTGCTCAAAATCTTTAAGAGCTCCACCACCCCCTGAAACTAAAATTTCACTTTCACGAATATCATAAGATAATTCACATTGCTTTTTTTCTAATAAATCAATTTCAGCTTTATTATAATTATTAGGCTGATAATTAATCATCTTTAGTTCTTTATTCTGATCGATATGATGAGTAAAAACATTTTGTCTAACTGTCAACATAATTGGTTTTTTTGCATTTGTTTCAATCCCAGCCATAATCCTTCCACTAAAAGCCGGCCTGATCAATTCTAAGCTTTTTTCATCTTTTTTGATCTCTGTTACATCTGCAACTAAACCAACATGAAGTCTCATTGCTAAACGAGGTGCCAGCATCCTTCCAATGTGAGTTGCTGGTATTATAATGCTCTCAAATTGATATTCATTTTGAAGCTCTTCTATCACATCTGTTAAAGCAAGCTGGTCATAACTTTTTATGTTTTGATCTTTGATATTGATAATTGAATCAAATTCACCTAGATATTTATTCTCTATTTGCTGATTGATTAATAGACCAAAACTTTGATATTCTTGATCAGCATGGATTTGTCTGGCAACCTCCAATAATTCTATTGAGTTTATTATATTTTCTTGGTCAATATAAATTAAAGTGTTTTTCATTTTAAACAAAGCCTTTCTTTTTTAAAAATGAGTAGACAAAATCAATACCTTCTTCATTATTTTCAACTACTACTTTGTCTTTTTCTTCAAAGTTCTTATTATAGGTATTAACTACCTTTGTTAAAGATCCTTTAAGACCTATTTCTTCTTTAGCAAGACCTAGCTCTTGATTGGAAATGATATCTAATCTATCACTAACATCTAAAGACATATTCTCATATTCAATATAAGGTAGTTTATAATCACTTTCTTTTCTAAGGCTCAAGATAGCAGGCAGCTGCATTGCATAAGTTAATACATTTTCTCCATTTTCTACTTCAATCACTGCCTTGGTTTTTTTAAATCTTGCCAGGTCAATTTTAGTTATATTTGACATTTGGTTTAAACCCAATAACTCTCCTATTTGAGAAGGGATATGTGATGTATCACCATCCAGGCTATTTGTTCCTGTTAAAATACAATCAAATTCTTTATCTTTTAGATAATGGGACAATATTTTACTTGTTGCATAAGTATCACTACCTGCAAATAACTTATCGGAAATAATGCTTGCTTTATCAACATTTCTTCTCAGCAGATCTTCAACAAAGGGTTTAACCGATTTTGGACCCATTGTTATAACTTCTATCTCATGCTCAGGCTGATGCTCTTTCAATTCAAGGGCAAAAGCTACTGCACAGGCATCATCAGGATTAAGTATTAATTTTACATTATCTCTAATTAAGATATTCTTTTCATAATCGTATTTTATATCCTCTACATTAGGAACATATTTAACAAGACAGATAATTTTCATAATTATTTATGCAACCTCTTCCTCTATAATTTCTTGTGTTTCTTTTTGATTTATTCTATAGAAAGCAAATGCGATCAAGATGCCGATTAGTCCCACTACAGCACTAACTATAAAATAAGCATTATAACCACCATTGGGACCAAAAGTATCAAATAGTAAGGTATTTACCTGAGGTATGATTATATCTGGGAAGTATCCTATCAGTGATATTAAACCTATTGCAGTCCCCATAATAACAGGTTTTATTTTTGCTTTCCCAAGTAATGCCCAGTATGTACCTCTAATGGCATAATAAAAAACAGCAAATACTACCGCTAATGCATAAAAAATAAAGTTATTAAGTGTTACAGGTAAAGTAGCAATTAAAAGAAGACAAAGAACTCCACCTGCTAGTGCTCCCCCGATAGTTTTCTCTTTACCGATTTTGTCAGCTAAATATCCCCCAACAAAACCACCTACCGGTCTCATCCATAAAACAATACTCATAACAGTACCAACCGCTACTGAACTTGCTCCGACATTTGTTTCTAGAAAACCCCCAACATAATATGAGGTCCAAAAAACCGCATAACCCATGAAAACAATACCACCCTGGAGGTATACATATTTATTCTTTAAAACCTTTTTTATATCAGAAAGTTCAAATTGTGAAGTCTTTTCTTTTTGCTTTGTATTTTTAGAGGTCTTTTTCTGTTCCTCCACAAAAAAGAAGACAAGAACTGCGGTAATTAATAAAACAAATGAATACATATATATCACTGAAATTAAAGCATCGGTTCTTGCAGCTAAGGCGGTACTATTTCCTAAAATTCTAGCAAAGATAAATGCTGCTAAACTTCCCAGAGCTGCTTCTACAATACCTCTACCCCCATCTAGAATACCAAAAAATCTTCCTTCATCTTCATCACTAGACAGCATTTTTACCAGTTTCATATGGGCACTCCAAAAAGTAAATACTGTGAAGAATCCCCAGATTGCAAATATTATTTGTATTTGCGAATAATCTGGAACTCGGGCAAACCAAAAGCCTCCTAAAGAAGTTCCCAAAAGAGAAACTGTTAATAATTTTTTGGCAGAAAATTTATCACTGAGAAAACCACTTGGTAAGTAACCAATAATAAAGACTATCCCTAATATAGAGTAAATTGTATTTAACTGGGCTGCGGTCATATTAAAGACCTGAAGTATACTTTCTTGAAATTGAGTTCTTAAATATACCACAGGATATATAACTCCAGCAGATAAAACTATTAAAGCAAATTGAATATACCTTTTTAAATCCTTAGTTTTTATATTATCAAACATTATTTCCTCCTTTTTTAAGTCGAAGTTGATATGATCAATAACTTGTTTTGCTAAATTTAAAAGATTCTAAATTTTATAAATAAAAAATAATTAAATTTAACAAATTAAAACTGATATTCTGTTTTAATTTAAGCTCTTTTCTGATAAAATATTTAGGAGGATTCCTTCTTTGAATATTAGAACAATGCCTGTTGTTTTATTAGAAATTCAAAGAAGGATACCTCTTTTTTTATTTATTTTTATTTATTTTTCTTTATTTATATATTTTTTAATCCCATCTTCTTTAGGGAAAATTGATCCATAATTCATAATATCATTTGGATCAAATACTTCTTTGAGCTTTTCCAGCATATAATATGCAGATCCATGTTCTTCTTTAGTCCATTCACTTCTGTATTTTCCTATTCCATGGTGATGACACATTGAACCACCTTGTTTTAAGGTCTCTTCTACAATAATCTTGTGAATTGGATGGTGATAAACTCTTAATTCATCTTCAGGTGCACAATTGATTTCATAATTGTAGACAAAATATAAATTTGTTCCGTTAATATAACTGTGAGATGAATGACCACCAAGCAGAGTTAATTCATGAGCACGAGGAAATTCTTCTTTAATTCTCCTCATAACATTATTATAAATTACCGGTATAGTTTCCCAATTAGCAGATATTTCTGTGGTGAATCCGGTATGTGAATCATTTTCAATCATACCTTCATATTCATCATCAATATCTTGTTGTGACCAGTTTAAGTTATTAAACCAGTTTTCAATTAGTTCACTATCCACCTCTTCTATAATACCATCACTAAACTTTTCAACTGCTTCTTCAATTGCTTCACCAGTAGCCTCAACAATATTTTCTGGTCCTTCTGCCATTAAAATCAGAACACATTTATCTTTACTGAAGTGATAGAAATGTTGATTAGCATCCTCTTCAGAATATGCTCTTGCCACTGAAGGACGGTAACCATTAACCATTACTTCTCTTAAAACTTTGATCCCTGTTTCAATGTCCTCTGTAAGATAACCATAAAACTTATTGTTATCAGGATAATATTTAAATATTTTAACTGTAACTTCTGTTATGTAACAGAGTGTACCCTCATTACCTATTGCAATATGCCTAATATCCGGGCCACCAGCTCTTCTAGGAACATTTTTGATATTAGCTATGTGTCCATCAGGAAATACACACTCTAATCCAATAACCATATCTTCAATTCCACCATATAAAGTTGAAAGCTGACCTATACTTCTTGTTGCCACAAGGCCACCCATTTTTGCTACAGGTTTAGATTGTGGAGAATGTCCAGTTGTAAAGCCTTTTTCTCTAAGGGCATTTTCCAGTTCTTCTAATGGCACTCCTGCCTGAACTTTTGCTTCCATATTATAAGTATTGATATCTACAATCTTGTCTAAATTTTCTGCATCAATAATTATGGTATTTTCTTTCCAGTTTTCTAACCCCCCTTCTGTTGAAGTATCACCACTTCTAGGAATTACATTAATCTTTTGCTGATTACAAAATTCTAAAATGCTGCTTACTTCTTCTGAGGAATTCGGATAAACTATTGCTGCTGGTTTAGGAACATCAACAGCATTGCGTGCATAAGCAAATTTCTTATACCTATCCACTGATGCTTCATATAAATCTTCTTCATTGGTATTTACCTGTTCTGCCGACAATAAATCAATTAGATCGTCCACAATTTCTTTTTTCTTAGCTTGCTGAGCTACACTCACTTTTTCCCACCTCATTTTGATGATTTTAAATTTTTAAATTTATTTGACTATTTCAATTTAAACTCATTATAATACGCAAATTTGTCGATGTCAAGAGAAAAAGTAGAAAATTTTCGTTTTATTTGCTTTTTTTATAGTTATAATGGAAAACTTTCTACTTTTTGTTTCTATATAATTCCATTAAAAGATTTTAATTCTATATTTTTTTTATCTACAGGCATAAAAAAACTCAACCAGCAAAGAAAATTCAATTTCTTTAATGGTTGAGATATAATATCGAGATATTTTTTTCTGTTTATCTTTCAAAATCAAAACCTGGGATAGCAACTTTCTTCTCAAACTTATTAAATAAATGGACAAAGATAATTATTACAACTAGATAAATTAAAGCGACAACCATATAGACATTAAAGAATTGAAAATTACGGCTGGCAATTAACTTACCCTCTGTCATCAGTTCTTTAGCACCAATAACATAGGCTAAAGAAGAATACTTGATCATATATATAAATTCATTTGTCCAGGCAGGAATAACCCTTCTTAAGGCTTGAGGTAAAACTACATGAATAATTCCCATCCATTTTGTCATTCCCAGAGAAAGAGCAGCTTTAAGCTGACCTGAACTTACCGATTGGATTGAACCCCGTAAATATTCAGCCTGATAGGCACCTGAGTTAATGATAAAGCTGATTACCGCTGCAGTAATAGGAGCAAATCGAATCCCATAAGCTGGTAAACCATAATAAATAATGAATAACTGTACCAGTAATGGAGTTCCCCTAATAATAGCTATAAAAGCGGTAACAGTTCTTGAAACCAGCTTATTTCCATAGATCTTACCCAGGGAAAGAAAGATCCCTAAAATAGTACCAGATGTACAGGAAATAAGGGTAATTAATAAAGTAACACCTAAACCTCTAAATAAGAGCGGATAAAAATCAAGAAATATATCTAACATTATTCTTCACCCTCACCATATAAATCAGTTAACTTAAAGAGAAATTCTCTGGTTCTTTTATGCTCAGGATTTTTAAATAATTTTTCTGGGGGACCCTGTTCAATAATATGGCCACCTTCCATAAAAATAAGCTCATCTGCTACAGTTCTGGCAAAACCCATCTCATGGGTAACGATCAACATCGTCATCCCTTCTTGAGCTAAATTCCTCATAACTGTTAAAACTTCTCCGGTTAATTCTGGATCTAAAGAAGAAGTAGGTTCATCAAACAAAATCAATTTAGGTTTCATCGCTAAAGCTCTAGCTATACCAACCCGCTGTTTTTGACCACCAGATAACTGAGAAGGATAAGAATCGGCAAAACCACCTATTCCCACTCTTTCCAGTTCTTCCATAGCAATTTTTTCTGCTTCTTTTTTATCCATCTTTTTAACCTTTGTTAAACCAATCATCACATTACCTTTAGCAGTAAGATGATTAAATAAACCAAAATCCTGGAATACAAAACCAATCTGCTGCCTAATCTGGTTGATCTTTTTGGTTGAGGTGATCTCCACATCTTCTAAATAGATCTTACCACTAACAGGAGGAACTAAACGAATAATATTATTTAAAATAGTACTTTTTCCAGTTCCACTTGGTCCAACTATAACTTTGGTTTCTCCTTTATTTAAAGCAAGAGAAATACCCTTTAGTACTTCATCTTCACCAAAGCTGTGATGTAAATCCTCTATTTTTAATAAATGCTTAGTAGGCATCTGAATGTCCTCCTTCGATTCCTATCCCCGGTATCTTGTATTTCTTTTCAAATAAAGAGAGGGCCAGGTTAATAGTAGTAGTTAAAACAAAATAAATTGCGGCAACAGTTAGGTAAATAACCATCGGCTCATTAGAAGTAGCGATAAAATAATCTCCCTGTCTAACCAATTCCACAACCCCAATTGTAAAAGCAAGTGAGGTATCTTTTAAAACAATTGCTGATTCATTAGTAACAGGAGGAATTGCAATTCTAATTGCCTGTGGAGCAATAATATGGGTAAAAGCGGTTAGCTTGTTCATCCCTAATGACATTGCAGCCTTCAGCTGTGAACCACTAACAGATTGAATCGCTCCCCGATAAATCTGTGATTGATAGGCTGAACTTCTCAGTCCTATCCCTAAGACAGCAGCCCTAAAAACAGGAATTCTAAAACCCAGCATCGGTAAAGCATAATTTATCAATAAAAGTATAACCAGCAGGGGAATACTTCTAGCAATTCTCTCATAAATGGCAGTAAAAAAAGTTACCACCTTATTCCCATATACCTGGGCAAAAGCTAAGGGCAAACCAACAACTACACCTAAAAGAAGGCTCCAGAATGTAAGCTGGATAGTAACAACTGTACCCCTAAGTAAAAATGGTAATGCACTTTGAATTAAATCAATATTTTCTATCATAAAATAACCCTTTCTTAAAACAAAAAAATACTAAAGTTTTTAGTAAAATAAAAGCTTAAAGCCAGAGTTAATAATAAACTCAACTGCTTTAAGCTTTTAGATATTTCAATAGCTTATACAATTTAATATTATACTAGCTTAGAACCAAAAATTCAATTATTATTTTACTCAAAGTACTTTTCGATTAATTCATCCATTGTTCCATCTGCAATAACCTCTTCTAAACCGGCATTGATTTTTTCTAATAATTCATCATTACCTTTGGCAACAGCCATTCCGTATTCTTCACCGGTAATAATCTCTGCTACAACTTTAACAGGATTGCCCTGACTATATGTTTCACCAACAGGTTTATCTAAAACAACACCATCGATATTTCTATTTGACAGATCTCTAATAACTAAGACAAAACTATCATAGTTTCTAACATTACCTGTTAAAATACCGGGCTCAACTAAATGATCCTGTACCCAGAGATCACCAGTAGTACCTGTTTGAACACCAATATCATTATCACCAAATAAAACAGGTAAACCAACTTCAGAGTCCTCATGAACTAATACAGACTGATTGGCAGAATAGTATGGATCAGAAAAGTTAAATAGTTCTTTTCTTTCTTCAGTAATAGTCATAGCAGCTGCAATAATATCAATACTGCCGGTAGTTAAAGCTGGAGGTAGAGAATCAAAACTGATATCTCTAAATTCAACCTCAAAACCCTGTCTTTTACCAATCTCGGTAATTAAATCCATATCAAAACCAACAATTTCTCCATCTTCTACATACTCAAAAGGTGGAAAACCAGCACTGGTTCCTACTACATAGGTTTCAGCATAAGCTGAAAAACTAAAAGCAAACACAGCAAAAACTAAAAGCATTAAAACTAAAGTCTTTTTCATTATTAAATTTCCTCCCTTAAAAATTGTTTTTTCTAAATACTCGCTCCTAAGATAATAATTACTAAAAGCAAAAAAAATATTCTTTAATCTTTAATAAAGAAAGATTATTTAAAGTTAATTTTACTACATTAAAGCTGAAAAATCAAGCAACTTAGCTGATAATCCCTTTATTTATTTACTCTGCTAAATACTGATCTACCGATTTTGCAGCCTTTCTACCTTCATCAATGGCATTAACAACTAAGCTCTGACCTCTGCGCATATCTCCAGCAGCAAAAACTCCTTCAAGATTTGTTCTAAAATCACCATAAGCTGCCTTAACATTAGAACGCTGATCTTGATCTAAAGCATTTGCTGAGATAAAGCTATCTTCAGGTCCTAAAAAGCCCATTGCGATCAAAACCAAATCGGCAGGCCAGATCTTTTCTGTACCCTCTCTTTCTACAGGAATAAAGTTATCATTTTCATCTTTATCCCAGTTGATCTTAACAGTTCGAAGTGCTTTGACATGACCTGACTCATCTTTAATAATCTCTTTGGTCATAATTAAATATTCTCTGGGATCAGAACCATAAAGTTTTTTGGCTTCTGCCTGCCCATAATCTAACTTCTCTATTTTGGGCCATTCTGGCCAGGGGTTATTGAGCTGTCTTTCCTTAGGGGGTTGGGGCATAATCTCAAACTGAGTTACACTATTACAGCCCTGACGAATAGAAGTAGCTACACAGTCAGTACCCGTATCCCCACCACCAATTACTATTACATCCTTATTTTCAGCTGAAATATAAGCTGGGTTTTCTGCATCTAAAATCTTTTTGGTATTTTCTTTAAGGAATTTTACTGCAAAGTGGACACCTTCCGCATCTCTACCGGGAACCTTAAGATCTCTAGCTTTTGTTGCTCCAGCAGCTAAAACAACCGCATCATTATCTTCCTGCAGCTCTTTTAAACTCAGATCTTTACCAACTTCAATCCCGGTTTTAAATTCTACTCCTTCTTTTTCCATAATATCCAGTCTTCTTTTAACAACCTCTTCTTTATCAAGTTTCATATTTGGTATACCATAGGTTAATAATCCACCTATTCTATCCTGACGTTCATAGACTTTAACCCAGTGGCCTAATTTATTTAACTGATCAGCTGCTGCCAGACCGGCTGGACCTGAACCAACAACTGCCACAGCTTTGCCACTTCTACTTTCAGGTGGTTGTGGTTTAATCCAGCCTTCAGCAAAAGCCTTCTCTATAATCTGATATTCATTTTGTTTAATGGTTACTGCAGGCTCATTCAGGCCTAAAGTACAAGAACCCTCACAGGGAGCAGGACAGACCCTACCTGTAAACTCGGGGAAATTATTGGTTTTAAGCAGTCTTCTAACAGCTTCTTTCCACTTCCCTTTATAGATCAAATCATTCCATTCTGGTATCAAATTATTAACCGGACAACCTGAAACCATACCTCCAATTTCCAATCCACTGTGACAGAAAGGTATTCCACATTCCATACAGCGGGCTCCCTGAATTTTAGCAGCTTCTTCACTGCAGAACTTAGTTTTAAATTCCTGCCAATCTTTAATTCTATCTTCAACCGGGCGCTCTTGTGGCACTTCCCGCTGATATTCTATAAAACCAGTTGCTTTACCCATAATCTATTCTCCTCTCCTGCTTTAATTACCGCTGACACGGGCTTTGTCTTGAGCATTTTCTTCAAAAGCTCTCATTAAGGCATCATCTCTACTTAAACCCTGTTCTTTAAAGTCTTCGATTGCTCTGATCATCCGCTGATAATCTCTAGGCATAACTCTAATAAATTTATGCTTATATTCTGACCAGTTATTTAAGATTTCTTCTGCTTTAAGACTACCTGTATAAGCAAGATGTTCTTCG
Source organism: Halanaerobium polyolivorans (assembly GCF_020711195.1). Classification (GTDB taxonomy): domain Bacteria; phylum Bacillota; class Halanaerobiia; order Halanaerobiales; family Halanaerobiaceae; genus Halanaerobium; species Halanaerobium polyolivorans. The sequence goes on along the minus strand of NZ_JAJFAT010000014.1, from coordinate 31,145 downwards.
ATCATTGCTTTAACTATCGGGCCATCTTCAACCTCAGTTAGAACCTCTAAATCAACCATCTCCTGATTGGCTTTTTGAACAAAATCTCCTTCTAGATCAAGTACATAAGCTGTTCCTCCGGTCATTCCAGCCGCAAAATTACGACCAACCGAGCCGAGCACAACAACTCTACCACCTGTCATATACTCACAGCCGTGGTCACCAAGCCCTTCTATAACAGCTTCAGCTCCACTATTACGGACCGCAAATCTTTCTCCGGCTACTCCTTCTATATAGGCTTTACCAGCAGTAGCACCAAAAAAGGCTACATTACCGATAATAATATTTTCATCAGCTTTAAATGAGGCTTCAGCCGGTTTTTTAACAATTACCTTACCACCAGATAATCCCTTAGCCAGATAATCATTACTGTCTCCACTCAAGCTAAATCTTACCCCTTTGGGTAAATAGGCGGCAAAACTCTGTCCAGCTGAACCTTTGAAATTCAATTTAATAGTATCTTCTTTTAAACCAGCTTGACCATATCTCTTTGTTATTTCACTACCGAGAATGGTTCCAACCACCCGATCGGTATTTTTAATCGGCAGGTCTTTTTCTATTGCTTCTCCAGTTTCAATTGCAGCCTTTGTTAGCTCAAGCAGTTCTCTCAGATCATAACTATTTTCCAGGCCGTGATCTTGTTTTTGCTGACAGAAAACAGCTTTCTTTTTGGCAACGTCTGGCTGATGTAGAATTGCTGAATAATCAAGCCCTTTTGCCTTCCAGTGATCAAAAGCCTTATCTCTGCCTAACCTATCAACCCGACCTACCATCTCATCAATAGTTCTAAAGCCTAAGGCTGCCATTTCCTCTCGCAAGTTTTCAGCCATAAAACGCATGAAATTAACAACATGTTCTGCTTTACCGGTAAATTTCTTTCTTAATTCTGGATCCTGGGTTGCAACTCCAACCGGACAGGTATTTTTATTACAGACCCTCATCATCACACAGCCTAGAGCAACTAAAGGGGTTGTTGCAAAACCATATTCCTCAGCTCCCAACATTGCTGCAACTGCCAGGTCTTTACCTGTCATAATCTTACCATCTGTTTCTAATTTAACTCTATCTCTTAGATTATTCATAACCAGGGTTTGATGGGTTTCAGCTAAGCCAAGCTCCCAGGGTAAACCTGCATGTCTTATACTGGTTCTAGGAGAAGCTCCTGTACCTCCATCATAACCTGAAATCAAAATTACATCTGCCTTACCCTTAGCTACTCCAGCTGCTACAGTACCTACTCCAACCTCTGATACCAGCTTAACATTTATATCAGCATCACGGTTAGCATTTTTAAGGTCATGGATCAGCTGGGCTAAGTCCTCGATCGAATAAATATCATGATGAGGAGGAGGAGAGATCAAACCAACTCCTGGGGTTGTTCCTCTTACTTCAGCTACCCAGGGATAAACCTTTTTACCCGGCAGCTGACCACCTTCACCAGGTTTTGCCCCTTGAGCCATCTTGATTTGAATCTCCTCAGCAGAAACTAAATAACTTGAATCAACCCCAAAGCGACCTGAAGCAACCTGTTTGATAGCACTATTGCGGAGATCACCATTTTCATCTCTTGTATAACGCTCAGGGTCTTCTCCACCTTCACCTGTATTAGACTTACCACCGATTCTATTCATAGCAATGGCAAGTGCTTCATGGGCTTCTCCACTGATTGATCCATATGACATTGCACCTGTTTTAAAGCGCTTCATAATATTTTCAGCTGCTTCAACCTCTTCTAAAGGAATAGCTTCAGCAGTATAATCAGGCTCAAGCAGTCCCCTTAAAGTTAACATTTTATCACTTTGATCATTTATTTTAGCTGCATATTCTTTATATAGTTGATAATTATCTTCTCTTACTGCTCTCTGCAGCAGATAGATTGTTTCTGGATTATATAGATGTTCTTCTCCATCTTTACGCCAGCCAAAATTGCTGCCGGGATCAAGGGTATCTCTTTCTATTTTGATTCCCTTAAAGGCACTATCATGTCTAAGCTGACTTTCTTTGGCTATTTCTTTTAAGCCAATTCCGCCGATCCGAGAAGGAGTACGACAGAAATACTTATCAATTACTTCATCTCCGATTCCTATCGCCTCAAAGATTTGGGCACCTCTGTAACTTTGGATAGTTGAAATCCCCATCTTGGCCATTACCTTAATAACACCTTTGACAGAGGCCTTAATATATTTTTGCACTGCCTTTTTGCTATCCATATCTAAATAGCCTTCTTTAACCAGCTCAACTATAGAGGCATAGGCCAAATAGGGGTTAACAGCATCTAAGCCATAACCAATTAAGAGAGAAAAATGATGTACCTCTCTTGGCTCACCTGATTCTAAGACAATCGAAACCTTAGTTCTACTACCATTTTTAATCAGATGATGGTGAATAGCAGATACAGCAAGTAAGGCTGGAATCGGCATCTGATCAGCATCAACTTTTTTATCTGTTAAGATGATAATATTTGTTCCTTCTGCAATTAATCTATCAACCTCAGCAAAAAGATCTTTAATTGCTTTTTCTAAATCATTTTCTTTTTTGGCAAAGACAATATCTATTTCGGCTGTTTTAAAACCGGGCTGATCAAGCTCTTTGATCTTTTTAAGCTGAGCATTAGTCAAAAAAGGATCTTCTAATTCCAGCTGTCTACAGCTTTTAGCCTCTGGTGCAAGCAGATTAGCTTCTGAACCCAGATATGATTTGCTGGCAGTAATCAACTTCTCTCGAATCGAGTCAATAGGAGGGTTTGTTACCTGAGCAAAAAGCTGTTTAAAATAATTATATAAGAGCTGTGGTTGATCAGATAAAACAGCCAGTGAGGCATCATTACCCATTGATCCAATAGGATCAACTCCATCTCTAGCCATCGGAATCAAGATTTTTTGTAGATCTTCATAACTATAGCCAAAGCTTTTCTGCATTCTGAGCAGCCGCTTTGAATCGATCTGCAGATCCTGCTCACTATCTTGATCATTATTTATCTCTTCCATTTTAATTAGATTATGATCCAGCCATTTGCCATAAGGCTCAGCTGAAGCGATTTCTGCTTTAAGTTCTTTATCATTGATAATCCTGCCCTCTTCGGTATCTAAGAGCAGCATTCTACCAGGTTCAAGCCTCTGTTTGCTGACTATCTTTTCTTCCGGTAGATCTAATACTCCCACCTCTGAAGCAACTATTAAAAGATCATCATCGGTAATATAATAGCGGGAAGGGCGGAGACCATTTCTATCAAGTACTGCCCCTACTCTTGTTCCATCTGTAAAGGCCATAGCAGCTGGACCATCCCAGGCTTCCATTAAAGTACTGTGGAAGTGATAAAAATCTCTTTTTTTCGCTTCCATTAAATCATTATGCTCCCAGGGCTCTGGAATCATCATCATTATCGAGTGGGCCAGAGACCTACCTGATAAATGAAGAAATTCTAATGCATTGTCAAAACGAGCTGAATCACTACCATCTTCATTGATAACCGGCAGCAGTTCAGCTAAATCATCACCAAAAGCCTCAGTTGCAAAAAGACCTTCTCTTGCCCGCATCCAATTTTGATTACCAAGCATGGTATTAATCTCACCATTGTGGATTAAATAGCGGTTGGGATGGGCTCTCTCCCAGCTGGGAAAGGTATTTGTACTAAAACGAGAATGAATAAGGGCTATTGCTGATTTAAGCCTAGGATCACTCAGCTCAGGGAAAAATCCCTTAAGCTGGCCTGGAGTCAGCATCCCTTTATAGACTAAAGTTCTACTGGACAGAGAAGCTAGATACAGCTCCCCCTTATATTCTGAATTTCTAAGCTTTTTTTCTAATTTTTTACGAATTAAATATAGTTTACGTTCAAAATCAATCCCTGCTTCTACCTCAGCAGAGCGCTGAATAAAAATCTGCTTAAAATAGGGCATAACCTCTCTAGCTGAGTTACCAATTTCCGATGCATCAATTGGTACATCTCTCCAGCCGAGAACTTTTTGCCCCTCATCTGCAGTAATATCTTCTATTATTTTAACTATCACATCTCTTTTTTCTTTTTCAGGAGGCAGGAAGACCAATCCCACTCCATAATCACCTAACTCAGGTAGCTGAAAATCATTTTCTAAAGCCTTAGCTCTTAAAAATTGATCAGGAATCTGCAGCAAAATACCTGCTCCATCTCCTGTGTTTTCTTCACTGCCTGTAGCTCCTCGGTGACTTAAATTTACCAGCACCTCAAGTGCCTGTTCTACTATCTGGTGGGACTTTCTTCCTTTTATATGGCTTACAAAGCCCATCCCACAAGCATCATGTTCAAATTCTGGACTGTACAATCCCTGCTTTTCAGGCATTCTACTAAATCGCATAATAATCATTCCTTCTCTTAAATATTTTCGCTTCTCTCCTGCTAATTAAATCTTAAAAGGTGTACTTCATAGTATAAATCTAAAAGCTGAAACTGTAAATAGAAGTCATGATTTCTATACCTGTATACAGGGATTATATGGAGAAATTGACTAGATTGATAAGACCCGCATCAACTGTTCACTTAAATTACTGAGCAGTTTTGGGCTAGCTGCCATTATTGTTTCCAAATCAGCTGGTCTGTCAATAATACTGAAATAGGCATCAATACCATGGTCTAGAACTTTTTCTACCCCTTCACCTAAGCTCCCTGCTAGAGCTATTACAGCTATCTCTTTTGCTTGAGCCCGCTCTGCAGCTCCTGTAGGTACCTTACCATAAATACTCTGGCCATCTAACATCCCTTCACCAGTTATTAAAAGGTCAACCCCTTCCAGCCTGGACTCAAAATCAAGACTGTTTAAAATGATCTCAATTCCTGATTTTAATTCTGCTCCCAAAAATACTGCTAAACCAGCTCCAAGCCCACCAGCTGCACCAGCACCAGCTATTTTATTGCTGTCAACACCAAGCTCCTGTTTAACAACCTGATTAAAAATCCTCAAATTTTGATCTAAAACTTCAACCATCTCTTGATCAGCACCTTTTTGAGCTGCATAAACATAAGCAGCTCCATTTTTACCATAAAGAGGGTTATCTACATCACAGGCAGCTAAAATTTCTACTTTTTTTAATCTCGGATCTAAAGTGCTTAAATCTATATTTTTTATTTCAGCTAAACTTTCTCCGCCAAAAGCTAAGGGCCCACCATTTTTATCGGTAATCTTTGCTCCCAGGGCCTGGGCCATCCCCACCCCAGCATCATTGGTAGCACTACCCCCAATCCCAATAATTATCTTTTCTACTCCCTTATCTAAAGCTGCTTTAATCAGCTCTCCTGTCCCATAAGTAGTTGTTTTTAAAGGATTCCTCTCTTCTTCACTCAGCAGTGGTAATCCAGATGCAGCAGCCATTTCTATTACAGCAGTATTCTGCTCTCTTAAAAGACCATAAAAAGCTGTAACTTTATCTCCCAGTGGACCTTTAACCTCTTTTTTGATAATTTCTCCACCAGCAGCATCTACCAAAGACTGAACCGTTCCTTCTCCACCATCAGCCAGAGGAAGCAAATCAACCTCAATCTCTGAGTCAAAGTTTTTAATCCCTTTTTTTATATTTTCTGCAGCCTCTAAAGCTGTTAATGAACCTTTAAATGAATCTGGGGCAACAAGAACTTTCATGATTTACCACTCCTTATTTTTTTAAAAAAAGAATATACTATTTAAATTATAAGTCAGAAAGTTTAAAAGTACAAATTTGCTATTATGAATTTTTCAGCATATAATTATATTAAGAAAAGAGGAGATAAAATGGATATAGAAAAAATCAAAGAAATTCTTTCAAATAGAAAAGAAATAATATTTGCTTATCTTTTTGGATCTTTTGCTGAAAATAAAGAAAACCCTCTTAGCGATATAGATTTAGCAATATATATAGACCAAAACAAAAAACCCCAGAGTGGAGTTTTTGGTTATCGAAGCGAATTAATAGTAGAACTTCAAGCAGCTGTTAATAGAGATATTGATCTAGTCATCTTAAATAATATAACTGCAGCATTTGCCCATGATATTTTAAAAAATGGAGTACTATTAATTAATAAATCAGCTCAAAAAAGAAATCGCTTTCATGAAAAGACAATGCGAGAATATTTAGATTTTTTACCAATGTATAAAGTACAGTCAGAATATTTGACTAAAAGAATAAAAGAAAAAAGGTTTGGGAGTTGAAAATATTATGAAACGAAAAATAGTCAATAAAAAAATTCAGGAATTAGACAAATATTTAAAACAGCTAAGAAAATATGAAGGCATTTGCGCTGATGAACTTAAAAATGATTTGGATAAAATGTGGATAGTAGAAAGAGGCTTACAGTTATCCATTCAGTTAATTCTCGATATTGGAAATCATATTTTAGCTGATAAAGGAATTTCAGTAGATAAATATGCTGATATATTTATAAAACTAGGAGAAAATAATATTATCCCTAAAAAATTTGCTGAAAATATAAAAGGTATGGCTGGATTTAGAAACATTCTTGTACATGAATATGCTGAGATAGATGTAGAAATTATAGCAAATGTTTTAAATAATAGCCTTGATGATTTTAAAAAATTTGCAGAACATATCAATAATTATCTTGAAAATAAATAGCACACTAATTAAAGGTACCAGGTACTTAAATTTAAGTGCCTGGTACCTTAGTCCTTAGTTTTTTTAAGCTTTACCTTTTTTAAATATTTCTTTAATTTTAAACTTAACAATATTTGAAGTTCTACCTTTTTTAGTAATCTCTGTAACTTCTTTATTAAGTTCTCTAGCCAGAATCTTTATGACTCGGGGCCCACAAAAACCTCCCTGGCATCTTCCCATTCCAGCTCTTGTTCTTCTTTTAACTGCATCCATAGTTGTAGCAGCTATATTTGAATGAACTGCATTTACTATTTCTGCTTCTGTTACTTTTTCACAGCGGCAAACAAGATGTCCATAAGCAGAATTTTGTTTAAAAAGTTCTTCTTTTTCTTGATAAGAAGCTTTGTGAAAAGCTTTAGGAATATTTCTTTCTGCTTTAAAATTATCTTTTTTCCTAATTTCTTTGTTAAGGAGATTTAGTTTTTCTTCTTCATTGAGCAGTATTTCTACTACTTTTTCTGCTATAGCAGGAGAAGATGCAAGCCCTGGTGATTGGATTGCTGCTGCCTGAATTAAACCCTTTATTTTTTGGGAAGCTTCAATAACAAAATCCTCCTTATAATTGGCAGCTCTTACTCCACTAAAAATAGTAATAATATCATTGTGATCGATACCATCAACAATTGAAGTAAATTTCTCCATAATAGTATCAATATCTTTTTGACTGACAGCCTTATTATTTTTCTCAGCAACTTCAACCGCTGTTGGTCCCCAGAGTGGATTACCTTCAGGAGTCAGTTGGGCAACCCCACCTTTGGTATGTTCAGAAGGTGTAGTCCCAACTGCTCTAGTTAATACATCTGATTTTTCTTTATCAAAGATTATTAAACTGCCTCTTCTAGGATGGATACTGAACTGTCTATCTCCAGCTAGCTCAGCTACCTGATCAGCATAAACCCCAGCTGCATTAATCAGATATTTACATTCTATGACACCTTGATCTGTATATACCTTGTTGATTTCTCCATTCTGATTATCAACTGCAGTTAATTTAGTTTCCAGCTTGAATTCTACCCCATTTTCTACAGCATTTTCGGCCAGGGCAACAGTAACTTCATATGGTGCTACATAAGCTGCTGAAGGTGTCCAAAGAGCAGAGCTAACTTTATCTGATAAATTAGGCTCTAACTCTCTGGCTTCTTCTCCACTCAGTATTTCTATTCCAGGCACATTATTTTTTTTACCCTTTTCATAATACTTTTCTATATGTTTTTTATCTTCTTCACTAAACCCAACCACTAAAGAGCCGGTTCTATCTAAATCAAAGTTTAGTTCTTCAGCCCATCTATCATATTTAGCATTTCCTTTTACATTAAGTTCTGCTTTTAAACTACCTGGAGTAGCTGCATAACCAGAATGAATCATTCCATTATTGGCTTTAGTAGTTCCTTCTGCTAGATCTGAATTTTTGTCTATTACAACTATATCCAGCTCATATCTTGAAAGTTCTCTAGCAATAGCAGAGCCGGTAACACCTGCCCCAACAATTAAAACATCTGTTTTTTTAATTAGTTTTTCATTTACTATCTCTGCTTCAATAGTAGTTTTTTTCTTTTCAGCTGTATCAATATTGTTAATGACACCTTTTACTGAATCTAAGCTAGCAGCTAAATGACCAAACTCAACTACCTCTTCCCAGTTATCAACTACCCCAGTTAGTTTAATCACATTATTAGCCTGAACTTCTATTTCTATATCATATTTATTTAATTTTTCATTTTCTTTAATCAACTTTTTTAGATGAGCAATCATTATATTCCTCCCATCACAACCACTAAATATCTTCTAAATCAAAATCGAGCCATCTTGCAGCTCTATCAACTGCTCTTCTCCATTTAAAATATTCTTCTTTTCTTTTTTTACTATCTAATTTAGGTTTAAAAGTACTTTCCATATCTACTGCATTTTCTAGCTCTTCTTGCTTCCAGAAACCTGTGTATAGTCCTGCCATTTGAGCTGCTCCAAGACTGGTTGCTTCAATTGAACCAGGTCTATCTACCTGAGCATCTAGAATATCTGCTATACGTTGAGCTAAGAAGTTATTTTTAGATACTCCTCCATCAATTCTAACCATTTCCATATCAATTTTAGCTTTATTTTCTACAACATCACAGATATCTTTAATCCTGAACGCTATAGCTTCCAGAGTTGCTCTAACGATATGCTCTTTTTTTGCTCCCCGACTAATACCGATAATTGTTCCCCTGGCAAAAGAATCCCAGAATGGTGCATTTAAACCTGTTAAAGCAGGTACAAAATATACTCCATTACTATCAGCAACAGATTCTGCCATAGCTTCAGTTTCAGCTGCATCATCAATTATTTCCAGGCCTTCTTTAAGCCACTGAATCGCTGAACCAGTTGTTCCTGCATATCCTTCTACTGCATAAGTAGTAGTATCACCAATTTTCCAGGCAATTACAGTATTTAAGCCTGCTCCAGGAACTACACATTGATTTCCAATATTGATATCCACAAATGAACCGGTCCCATTTGTGATTTTGGCTGTTCCTGCTGTTCTACATTCTTGAGCAAAAAGTGCAGCATGTTGATCAGCAATTGAGCTTCTGATTGGAATTGCAGTCCCAAATATTTCAGGGTCAGTTTGACCAAAATCGCCAGAATCATTAATGATCTCTGGATAAATACTAACAGGTACACCTAAATAGTCAAGAAATTCTTCATACCATTGATTAGTTTCCAAATTAAGACTACCGGTTACAGAAGCATTAGAGTAACTAATTGCATGTTTTTTACCACCTGTAAGTTTCCAGATCAACCAGGTATCCATCGTGCCAAATAAGATATCTCCAGTCTCTACTTCTTTTTTAACTTCTGGCTTGTTTTCTAATAACCACTGGATCATCATTGAAGAATAAACGGGAGCTACTTCCCAACCGGTTTTTTGTCTGGCTTTTTCTCCCCACTCACTATTTTTGAGTTCTTCACATTCTTTTGCAGTTCTGCTGTCCTGCCAGACTATAGCTTTATGAATAGGTTTACCTGTATTCTTATCCCAGAGTACACAGGTTGCTCGCTGGTTTGTAATTCCAATTGAATCAATTTGATCAGCACTTATATCTGCCTCTGCCATAGCTTTTTTGCAATTTTCTAAACTTTTTTGATAAATTTCTTCTGCATCATGTTCTACCATATTTTCTTCGGGAGTATACTGAGTAAATTCCTGATAACTTTGAGCAACAATATTAAATTCCTTATCAAAGATTAACGATCTCGTTCCTGTTGTGCCCTCATCAATAACCAGTACATATTTTTTCATTTTCTTTCTCCCTTCCTCTTTTAAATACTAGTTTGATAAAATAGTTTTTTGAGTGAAATTTAAGAATGAACAATCGACTTCAACTTTGAGCTTAATTTCTTAGGATTTTCAGATTGAAAAATTGAGCGACCAAAAATTATTCCAGATGCACCATTACTAAGATAGGCCTCTGCATTGGCAATAGTTTGCTTTTTTCCTTTGTTTTCACCTCCTGCAATTAAAACCGGGATATCTAGACATGAAATAATTTCCGAAAGTTTTGCTGTTGAACCTGGATAGATCATTTTAATAATATCTGCCCCTAAATCCTGAGTAATTCTTGTATAAAGCTTCATAATCTCTAGCTCAGCTTTTTTTTCAGGCTCAACTTTCTCACGGGCAAAGCGGGGTTCAATTATCAATGGGATCCCATATTCTCTGGACTGTCTAATATATTCTTGATTACGTTTAATTTCTGCTGCTTCAATTTCTGGATCAGCTGAGCCAAAATAAAGATATGACATCACAGCATCTACTCCGGCTTTTAAAGCATCAGCCAGAGAAAAAAGTGACTGGGTTGAACCTTCATAATAGGGAAGTATTTCTTTACGGCTGTAATTTTGATAATCAACCTGTAAAATGACTGCAGCTTTATCTTTTCCGTAAAAAAGTTCTTCCACAAATTTAAAAGTGCCTGGATTTAAAATAACTGCATCTACCTCATCAACAACTTGGCTGAGGTTCTCCTTAATTTCAGCAATATTTTTCATTCCTTTAATTGCTCCATAAATTATTGAATGAGAATATGCCATTATTAAAGCCTTATTATCTTCTGGGCCAAAAATTCTTTTCAATCTAATTGCTTTTCCACTTCTCGAATCCATCAAATCACCATACCTCAATTAAATCTGTAAAGTAGACAAATTCCTCTTCATAACCATAATTTTTTAAAGCTTGATAAGCATAGGGATCAAAAAGCAGTAATTTTTTATGAATTGATCTTTGGATCTGTTTTAAGCCATCTTCTAAAATAGCAGTTCTTAGCTCTTCAGGAAAAAGAAATAATTCATATTCTGCACAGAGTGGAAACTGCCAGATATTAACCTGATTCAACCTGGCTCCTTTTCTGTAGAGAGGCAGGAATTCTACTGCTGCTTTGATTTTGCTTTCTTGATTACAATCTGCTAAATTATTTATTTTATTACTATAGTTTAGATAACGAGTATAGAAACTACCTGCATAAAGATAAAGACTCTGTTCAGCCTTTATTTTTTCTAAAATATCCAGGATATTAATAATTCTAAAATTATGTTCTATGGCTAATTTATCGGCAAAATGATTTAATAAATATTGACTCTGTCCACTTATAGTAATTATCTCTTTTATATTTTTATCTTCTAGCTCTGCAAATAATTCTTCTAAATGTTTTTTGCCAGCTTCTACAAAACCATAAACAAAATATTCCCAACCTGGAAAATGATGTTCAAGTTGATCACTAAAGACAATATCTTTACTGCTGAAAAACCGTCCCAGCTTTTCTAGTGAATGGGGAATATATTTTAAAGTCTGATCATCTATAAAAAGGTAAGTAGTTGAGTCTGCTGATTGGGGTAATTTCTCCTTGTATTTTTGAAATTCACTTTCTTCGATATCTAAGAGATGACCATTATTTGCTTTGATTAGCTGCTCTATTTTTTCTAATTTTTCAGCTAAAACCCCAGATTTGTTGAGCAGCTCCCTACCCAAAATCATAATATCAGTATAATCTTCAGGAGATTCTCCAAAATTCTGCCATCTTTCACCCTGTCTTGATAACAGAGATTTAAAAATTATTTCAGCATTGTAGGGGGAAGCTTCCAGCTCTCCATAATATAAAGAGCGAATAAGCTGTGCCTTACGAGAAGGATAATCGTGCATTTTTTTAGTGGCTCTAAATTCAGGGTTATATGCTAAGCCCTGGTCCATACTTATAACCTGTTTATTTAATTGCTCAAGGTAATTATCTAATTTATAGGAAATCATAGACCTAACACCCCTCTATTCAATAATCTATTTGGATCAATTTTTTCTTTGATTGCTTCAAGTAGATAGATTCCTGCGTCTCCATGTTCTTCAACAAGCCAAGGAGCTTTAGCCTTTCCAATGCCATGGTGATGTGAAACATTACCACCATTTGCCAGACTGGCCTCAATAGCTTTTTTCAAACAAAGATTATATAACTCTTCTCCTTGATAATCATCATCTGTTTTAGCATGAAAGATAACATAAACACTTGCTCCTGAATGATAGAAGTGAGAAAAATGACAATCTACATAATCACAGAGAGGTTCTAAAGCCTTTCTCATTTCCCGCCAAACATTTTCTATTTTATTCCAAGGGGCTGCTACCTCTATTGCATCTGCAGTTCCACCTTTTTTCCGGTCATAATCAAGCATTCCTTTGGTTGAAAAGCGAGTATTAAACCAGTTTTCTCCACCTTCTTCACCCTTATATTTACCTCCATGAGAAATACAAACTTCTCTAACTTTTTTCCTTTCAATTTCAACAATTTCTTCTAAACCTTCATAAACCAAAAATAGTACACACATTCCTTTTTCATAAGCAAGCTTTTTAATTTTCGGCTCAGATTCTACTTCATCATAGAGCCTGACAACAGGTGGATTAATCCCCAGCCGCATGAAATTTCTCACTGCTTCTAATCCAGAATGGGTATCTGGAAATGTATAAGCTTCAAAAGCTCTTTTTTCTGCTAAAGGATAAATCTTCATCTCAACCTCAGTAATAATTCCATAAACTCCTTCACTACCAATAAATAAGTATTTTAAATCAGGACCTGAAGATTTTCTTGGTGCTTTATGGCTTTTAAAAAGCTGACCATCTGGCAGTACCACCCTAAGAGAATTTACCATATCACACATCTTACCATATTTAGTTGAAAAAGTTCCGATAGCATCAGTGGCAGCCATCCCACCAAATACAGCACTTTGAAAAGATTGGGGATAATGACCACAAGTATAGCCTTTTTCATTTAATCTGTTTTCAAATTCTGCACCTGTTAAACCAGCTCCAGCAACTGCTGTTAAATTTGTGGGGTTTATCTCAAACTTACGCATTTTTTTAGTATCAACCATTATTTCATTATCTTCAGCAATACTTCCACCAACTATCCCGGAACCGCCTCCATATGGTATCAACTGCACTTTGTTTTTATGAGCAATTTTCATAATTTTAATCAGCTCGGCTTCACTTTCAGGTGCTAAGACTGCATCTGGCAGATACTTATATTCAGCCTGAAGTATCCATTTGTATTCAACTGGAAATGTAGCATGGGCATAGATAAGCCTTTCCTCTTTTTGAGTGTATATTTCAAGTTGAGGAAGTTCTTTTTTGATTTCAGTTATGTATTTCTTATTTAGCTCTTTCATTCTTTAACCACCTTTCTATTCATCATTTTTTAAAGCAAGAAAATGGTGCTGATAAATCTCACTATTATAGAATGCTTCAGTGAAAAATAATATTTTACCTTCTTTGTTATAGCCGACCTGATTTCTCTCTAAAATCGGTATTTTATGGTCGACCCTAAAAAGTTCTTCCATATCTTTTGTGCTGATAGTTGCACTTACATATTCACGACTATAGGCTATGCTATTTCCTGATTTTTTTCTGATTAATGAATATAGAGAACCCCCTTCATAATCTTCTACATTGATCTTTGTTTCCTTAGTTAAATATGTTCTTAAATAAATCATCGGCTTGGCTTCTACTCCCAGTAACCTTTTTAATAATAATAAATCACTAGCATAATATTCATCTATACCACTAAAATTATTAAAAAATTTTTCTGGTAATTCTCTTACCTCCCATTCACTTAAAAATGTTTCAGCTTTTAAACCTTTTTGCTTCATTTTAGCATGAAAACCCTGATATTGATTTAAAGCAGATTTAATATATTGAATAGATTGATTAATAACCTTGACTCCTTTTGATCTTTCTTTAACTACAAAACCTTCATCTTCCAATTCTTCTAAAGCTCTTCTAACAGTTATTCTGCTGACATCATATTCTTCACAGAGTTCTCTTTCTGTAGGAAGATAACTGCCGATTTCAAATTTATTATTTTTTATTTTTTCAGCTAATGATTCTTTTACTTTTAAATATAGTGCTTTCTCAGACATAATAAGCCCCCTCTATATTACAATTTTTAATATTGTTATAATGATTTATCTTAATTATAATTACTTTATTCTTAATTGTCAATAATTTTTGAAAATTTATTTTATTCATACCCTTGTTCATTAATATCTAATTATGTCGCTTAATGTCTGCTTTTAGGTGATTAGCTTAAATCGTAATAATAATGCTTACTATTGCTTGAAAATTCTATTTATATTATATATAATTAAAAATATTAATATTCTAGAATTTAATTACAATTAATGTCAATAAATTTAAGCTTCAATTTATAAAAGGAGGGCTAATATGAAATTATTCAATGAAGAAAACTGCAAAAAATTATTCGAAAAAAATAAAAACCTGGCCTTAATAATCATTCAGATTGATAAAGAAAAGCAGGAGGCTTTAATCAAATACTTAAGTGCTGGAGCCGAGAAACTATTAGCTTATAAAAAAACTGAATTGTTAGGAAAAAACATTCAGCATATATTATCTGATAGTCAGGCCAATTTAATTAAAGATATTTTGGATCAACCTTTAAAAAATGATCTGATTTTAAATAATGTAGAGTTAATCAAAAAGAATAATGAAAAAATTAAAACTGAGATTGAGCTTTATCCTTTTAATCTTGATGTAAAAAACAAAAACAAAATCAGCTTTGCTTTAAATGTTTTGAGCTTAGAACAGTTTAATGAAAAGCTGCAAAGCATTTTAAACAATGTTGAAAATGCCATCTGGTCTGCTTCCTGGCCTGATTATGAAACTTATTATATCAGTCCTTCTATTCAAAATATTTATGGTTATGAAGCTGAAGAATTTGAGGATAATTTCAAGCTCTGGTATGATTGTGTTCACCCTGAAGACAAAGCTAAAGTTAAGGAAACATATAATGATCTATATGAAAATGGCTTTTCAAGAAAAGAAATGAGGATTATTAAAAAAAATGGTGAAGTCATCTGGGTAGAAGACCAAAATAAATTAATTTATGATGGAGAAAATAATCCAATCAGGATTGAAGGAATAGTTAAAGATATTACGGAAAGAAAAAAATCAGAAGCTAAGTTGAAATTTCAGCTTAAATTTCAAGAATTAATTTCTGATATCTCGGCAAATTTTGTTAAATTAGATCCTCATCAATTTGATGAGGCAGTCGATTATGCTTTAGAAAAAGTAGGTAAGTTTTTTGAAATAGACCGCAGCTACTTATTTTTAACCTCAGAAGATGGGAGCAAAAGCAGCAATACCCATGAATGGTGTCGAGATGGTATAGAACCCAAAATTGATCAACTACAAAATCTAGATAATGATGCTTTCCCCTGGTTTAGAGATAATTTAGTTGAAAATAATTATGTTTATATAGCTGATTTAAATCAATTAAGTGAAGCTGCTGCAAATGAAAAAAGATCTTTAAAAGCACAAAATATTAAGTCTTTAGTTGCAGTTGCTATTTTCGATAAAAATGACTTGAGAGGTTTTCTTGGCTTTGAATCGGTCAAGAAAAAAAGAGCCTTTAGTAAAGAAGTAGTATATCTTTTAGAAGTATTAGGAGATCTTATTTCAGCTGCTTATAGTAAATACTTGAATTTTAAAGAAATCAATTATTTAAATATCCATGATAAATTAACCGGCTTATATAACAGAAAAGCTTTTATTAAAGAGATGAAAAAAATTGATCAGCCGAAAAATCTTCCACTCGCTATTATTATGACAGATATTAATGGCCTCAAATTGATAAATAATAGTTATGGCCAAAATATAGGTGATCAAATTATTATTAAAAGTGCAGAACTTTTAAATTCAACTCTTAAAAAGAGTGATATTATTGGCCGTTGGGGTGGTGATGAGTTTATTATTTTAATGCCAAATACCCATAAAAAAGAAGTTGAGTTATATACAAGGGAAATTAAAAATCTTATCAATATTGAACCTCAGAGTAAAATTGATATCTCTTTAAGTGCCGGCTCAGCCTTAAAAATAAGCGCCAATGAAGACATATTTGAACTAGTTCAACAGGCTGAACAGGCCCTTTTTACTGATCAGCTGACAAAAGAAAAGAGCAGCAAAAATAAAATTGTAAAAAGCTTATTAAGCACCTTAAGAAATAAGAGCGATGAGACTGAGAATCATTCAATCAGGATGGCAGAATTAGCTCAAGATTTAGGCAGGAAAGTTGGAGTAGGAAATGATGAGTTAAATAAACTGGCTCTATTAGCAAATATCCATGATATTGGTAAAATTGCTATACCAGAATCAATCCTAAATAAACCCGGCAAACCAAGTGAAGAAGAGTGGAAAATACTAAAAACACATCCTATAAAGGGAGCAGAAATAGCAGCTGAAACCGATGAATTTGCTCCAGTGGCTGAAGAAATTTTAAGCCACCATGAACACTGGGATGGTAGTGGATACCCCAGAGGGCTAAAGGCTAAAGAAATCCCTCTCTTAGCAAGGATATTAAGCATAGTTGATGCTTATGATGTAATGATCAATGAAAGGCCATATAAAAAAGCGATGACTAAAGAAGAAGCTGTTTTGGAATTGAAGAGTTGTGCAGGCAGCCAATTTGATCCAGAATTGGTAGAAAAGTTTCTGCAGATAATTGGTTTTGAGGTTTTAGTTAAAAGCAATTAATTTTTCTTTAACAGAATTACCCCCTCTGTTAAAGTCTTAAAGCTCTCCAGAAATGGAGAGCTTTTTAAGCTTCATATCGATATAGATTTCTACTTAAAGTTGATTGACTAATATCGCGATAGATAAAACAATAATTAATTTCATTTTCCGATTCTCCAACCGGAAAAGCCTGAATTTCAACTTCTATTTTTTCACCGCTTTTTTTCTGACGGTATGTATTTAAGTTGATTTCTTGGCCAGCTTTGAGAGATTCAATATTTTTTTCTACTTCAGTTCTTTTTTCCCGAGGGAATAAAAAGTTTTTAATATTAATACCCAGAACATCATTTCTTTGAAAACCAAAGAGATTTAAAAAATAGGGGTTTACTTTTTCTACATTAAAATCATCATCTAAGATCAATATCCCCTGGCTAGACCTTTCAAATAAGTTTTCAAATAAGTTATTCCCACCACTCAAAACAGCCTTGCTCTCTAATTGATTAAATTTATTTTTAACCTTTTGCTCTATATTGATTTTTCTTTGTTCAACAATTTCAATAAATGCATCTACTACAGCCGGTGAAAATTGGCTACCCCGATTATTTTTGATCTCTGCAAGGGCTTTTTCCTTTGATAGTGAATTGCGGTATGAACGGTTAGAAGTCATAGCATCCCAGGTATCTGCCACAGAAAGAATTTGTGAGATAATTGGTATTTCATTGCGCTCCAGACCATTAGGATAACCTTTACCATCCCAGCGTTCATGATGGAATTGAATATATCTGGCAATATGTTTTAAAGCATCAGAATCAGAAAGTGATTTACTTCCCCAGAAAGGATGTCGTTTAATTAAATCATATTCAATATCTGTCAGCTTTTCTTTTTTATTAAGTATATTAATCGGGATTAAAAGCTTACCAATATCATGTACCATCCCAGCCCAATAAGCATCCATAACCTTTTTATCTGATAATCCCATTTCTTCAGCCAATAAAAGTGATAGATTTGCTACATGTTCAGAATGACCTTTAGTATACATATCATACATTTCCAGGATTTTAATTATGGAGTTGATTAATTCTTTGGTGAATTTAGCCTGTAATTTATCATACTGTTCATAAGCAAAATGAGAAGAAGCTAAAGCAGCAAAAGAATCTAAAATAATAGAACTAAGGTTGCTAAAATTATGCTCACTTTCTTCCCCGATATCAAGGCTGATCCTGCCTATAACCTTATCTTTAACTATGATCTCACTATAAATTGATTCTTTGATCGGTTTTAAGGCTCTAATAATTTCTTCTCTTTTTTTCTTAGGCAATCTTTCAAGTTTAATCATATAATCATGAATACACTTTGACTTATAGTCACTTGAATCACAAAGAAAAATTTTATTGAAATCTGTTTTCCTTAAGATTTCGAAATCATGGCCAACAGCACTAAGAAATTTACACTTTTCGCCCTCAAAAAAATATATTTTACCATAGTCAGCTTCAGGAATGATCTGAACAGCACTGCTGAGAATTTTGCTTAAAAAATCTTCTTCAACTTCAGCTTGATCATCATTTAAGGCTGAAACTGCAGCAATCATTTTAACAAACCTCTGGTTTTTTCTTTTGAGCTTTTGATCTGCCTGTTCTAAATTATTATTCAACTGCTGTGTCTGCTCTTTAAAATCTCTGAGATCTTTATCTTTTAATTTAAGCAGCCGCTTATTATCCCTTATAGTTGATAAATATTTTTTCAAAAGTATAAAGGCAAAGAAAGAGCTCACAAGAACATATAATAAGAAATTATAGTTCTGCAGTTGATTATAATAGGCAAAGTTATCTGAAAACACAGGGAGGTACTGCTGGGAAAAATAATACCAGCTTAAACCCAGGCCGAGATAAATTAAAATAATTTTGTTTTCCTTTTTAAAATTAGGCAATATAAACAACACCCCCCAGCTTTAATATCCAAGAGCTGCAGATTAAATATTATTTGCGCTGCTCTTTTTCAAAAACTGTGATAATACTATCCCAGGCTGCTCTTATATGGGCTTCAGCACTTTCTCTTGCCTGGTCTGGCTTCCCCTTTATTATGGCCTCTCCTAATTCCTGATGTTCCTGCAAAAATTCCTGCAGCCTGCCCCGTCTGCTGAAACTGCTGCGGCGGAAACGGGTTGCCTGTTCAAAAAGAGTATCAAGGAACTTTTCCAGCCATTTATTATCAGATGCCTCTTTGATTATTCTATGAAAAGCGATATCAACTTTAATACAGCCCCTGTAATCATTATGGTCAATATGATCTTTAAGTTCTTCTGTATAAGCTTTAAGCTGTTCTTTCTGCTTTTCACTAATGTTTTGTGCTGCTAGATAGGCTGCCAGCCCTTCTAATTCTGCCCTCAGTTGAAAAATATCATCGATTTCTTTTTTTGTCTCAATTCCGGCTACAAAAACGCCCTGTTGAGGAATAATATTGATCAGTTCTTCCTGTTCTAACATCCTGAAGGCTTCTCTAACCGGAGTTCTGCTGACACTAAGCTCATCAGCGATTTCCATTTCTGTGATCTTTTCGCCAATCATTAACTCACCTTTTAAAATAGCTTCTCTTAAAACATTGTAGACCTGTTTACGGAGTGGTTCATAACTATAAGAATCGATGGCCGATAAATTAAATTTGCTCATACTCTAACACTTCCTTCTCTTTTTAATGTAAAGATTGATGATGATCCCTATATCCAAAGTTCCCTCTATTTATATTGTAATTTATTTCACCAAAAAAATCCAGTTTTAAACATTATTTTTTAATTCCGGCAGAAAAATTAAGCTCAATCAACTTATAGATTAACTATTATATTCTCTGCAGCTGATTTACGCATCGCATCTATTACTTCAAGATTAGCAAAACTTTCTTCTTCGACCCTTAAAGGAACATCTTCCTGCTTAATAATAGCCTCAGCAAAAGCTTCTACTTCCAGTTGATACTGTTCATCTGTTTCTACAGCTAATTTTTGCTTATGTCCTTCCTGCTCAACTAGAAAATAGTTTTGATCTTTCCAGGCAAAAAATCCAGGTACTTTAATAATTCCCTTTGTGCCAATAACCTCAATATCCTTTTCGTCATAAGACATGATAGAATAATAAAGGCTGGCAAATGAACCCCCCTCAAAGTAAAGGGTTGCACTACCACTTAAGTCAACTCCAGCTTCACTTTCTTTTTCGAAAAAATTGGCAACTTTACTTGGGTTTTTTCCCATCAAATAACGGGCAATATTAACAGTATAGCAGCCGATATCGTTTAAAGCTCCCCCATCTAATTCAGCATTAAATCTAAGATCCTGATCTCTATTACTTGCATCAAAGGCAAAATTGGCCTTAATCTCTTTGATCTCTCCAACAACTCCCTTAGCAAGCATTTCTTTTAATTTAATTACAAAGGGCTGAAATCTATACATGAAACCTTCCATTAATAAGACATCATTTTCTTCAGCTGCCTGCAGCATCTCTTCTGCCTCTTTTTTAGAACTACCGGAAAGTGGTTTTTCACAGAGTATATTTTTCCCTGCTTGAGCAGCTTTAATTGTCCACTCTTTATGCAGTTTATTGGGTAGAGGTATATAAACTGCTTCTATATTCTCATCTGCAAGCAATTTTTGATAATCAGCATAAAATTTCTCTGCTCCAAATTCTTCAGCAAAGCTTTTTGCCTTGCTCTTGCTGCGGCTTGCAACTGCATAAAGCTCACTATTATCTGCTGCTAAAATAGCTGGTATAATCGCTTTTTTAGCAATATTTGCACAACCTAAAATACCCCATTTGACCTTAGCCATAATATCTCTCCTCAGCTGAAATAGTAAATATAATTAAAATAATGAAAAATATTTTCTTTTCTTATATATTATATTCAAGAACAAAGATTTAAGTCCTTTTAAATGCAAAAAATCTGAACAGTTTTTAAACCATCCAGATTTGCAGCAGGATTAAATTATCAAAAGTTGATTCAACTTAAGTATTCATTTGCCCTTAAGGCTGCTTTAGCACCTTCTGCTGCAGCAACAATGATCTGCTTATCTTTAATATTTGTGATATCACCTGCAGCAAAAATACCTTCAATACTGGTTTTATTATTCTCATCAATAACTACTTCATTATAATCATTAATATCAAGCTCTTCACAGATGAAACCACTGTTTGGAAGTAGACCGATTTCAATAAAAATCGCCTTTACCTTTAGCTCCCTTTGTTTACCAGTATTTAAATTTTTAATTATAACAGATTCTACCTTTTGCTCACCTTTTATTTTTAGTGCCTGATAAGACCAACAGATCTCAATTTTTTCCGAATTCATTACCTTATCCTGAAGAGTCTGATCTCCAGATAGCCGCTCACTTCTGACCAAAAGATAAACTTTCTCAGCTATTTTAGCCATATCAAGAGCTGCTTCAAGTCCGGAGTTACCTCCACCAACTACTGCAACCGGCTGGCCTTCATAAAGAAATCCATCACAGGTAGCACAGTAACTCACACCTTTGTCCTTTAACTGGCTTTCACCAGGGACACCAAGATGACGTTTTTTGGTCCCAGCAGAAATTATAACTGCTCCAGTATTGATTATCTTATCACTTTTAAGAACTATCTGATGGTCTCTTTGATCATGTTTGATCTCTATAACCTCTTCACCAAAGAGGGTATCAAGCTGATAATTTCTCAGGTGTTTTAAAAAATCCTGCATCAGATCTGGTCCATTTGCATTATATTCTGGAGGATAGTTATCGATAATATCTGTTTCTAAAACCTGTCCTCCAATATCACGGGAAACTAAAAGCACCTTTAAACCCTTTCTCACTCCGTAAATTGCTGCTGTCATCCCGGCAGGTCCAGCTCCGATTACAGTTAAATCCCAGTAATTTCCTTCACACTCTGGTATGTCAAAATCAATTAAATAATCCAATTCACCCAGAGAGATTTTTTCTATTAAAGCATCATAACCACCGATATTTTCTTCATCAATAAAAATCTGGGGAATTGTTTTTTTGCCGCTTCTCTCCAGCATTTCTTGATAAAGTTCTTCATCATCTGTGATGTCATAATCGATATATTCTAAGTCCAAGCTTTTTAACATTGCTTTGGCTCTTCTACAATATGGACACCACTGTTTTGTATAAATTTCAATTTTTGCCTTGCTCATTTAAACAAATCCTTTCTTTTATCCTTTCACAGAACCAGCCAGCATACCTCTAATAAAGTATCTGCCGAAAATAATATAGACTAAAAGAGTTGGTAAAGCAGTAATTATGGCTCCACTCATCTGTACATTCCATTCTACCACCTGGCTTCCAGCTAAATTAGTTAAAGCAACAGTAATCGGCTGACTGGCAGTATCGGTTAAAGTAACCGCAAATAAGAATTCGTTCCAGATATTTGTAAACTGCCAGATAAAAACTACCACAAAAGAGGGGATAGAAATTGGAAAAAATATATGCCGATAAATACTAAAAATACTAGCCCCATCTACCTTTGCTGCTTCTGTAAGGGCTTTAGGCACATCTTTATAATAATTTCTAAACATTAAGGTTGTAATCGGCAGTCCGTAAACAACATGGACCAAAATCAAACCTGGTATAGATCCATATAATCCTATTCTCTGCATAAACTGAACCAGCGGAAATAAGATGCTTTGATAAGGAATAAACATCCCAAATAAGATTAAGGCAAAAAGGGTATCTGAACCTCTGAATTTCCAGTGAGAAAGCACATAGCCATTTAAAGACCCCAGTTACTTAATTTTACCTAAAATAATTATATCATATTTAAATAAAATTTAAAGAAAAAAGTCGCAATTATTTAAATATTTAAACAAATCTTAATTTTTTTAGCAAAAAAAGACCGCTCAAATATAAAATGAGCGATCTAGAGGAGTGAATTAGATTGAAAAATATTAACTTTTAATCTAAGGCTATATAAGCTCCTTTTGCTGCTGGTACAGCATTTCTGATAAAAAGCCCCAGAGCACCTTTGTTGAATTTGGGCTCAGGTTTGCTCCATAATTTTTTTCTAGCCGCTAAAATCTGCTCAATTTCTTCAGCCGAAGTTTTTTCGCCTTTAATACCAATAATATTTAAACTTCTAGCTTTAATATCAATCTCTATTAAATCTCCATCTTCAATTAAAGCAATAGGTCCACCATCTACCGCCTCTGGTGAAAGATGACCTATAGCTGGCCCTCTTGTGGCCCCCGAATAGCGGCCATCTGTTATCAAAGCTGTAGATGTGTTTAAAACAGGATCACTTGCAATAGCCTCACTGGTATAAAACATTTCAGGCATACCTGAACCTTTAGGGCCTTCATAACGGATCACTACCACATCACCAGACTTTATCTCTCCATTTAATACAGCTTCAAGCGCTGTTTCCTCCTGATCATAAACCTTTGCCTGACCTATAAACTGATGCACAGCTGGATCAACTGCCGAATGTTTAACAACTGCTCCCATTGGAGCTAGATTGCCTTTAAGAACAGCTAAAGAACCCTGTTCATTGATTGGATCTCCTGCTGGATAGATAATTTTCTTTTTAGCAGGCAGCTGCTCAGGGGCATCACTTGTCATATAATTTAAATAACTGAATTTATCAAGCTCTGCTAAATTTTCAGCCAGTGTTTTACCGGTCACAGTCAATTGATCAAGGTGGAGATAATCTTTTAATTCTTTCATTATCTGTGGTACACCACCCGCATACCAGAAATAGCGGCTGGGATATTCTCCCCCGGATTTGATATTTGCTAAAAATGGAATCTGGCGATGAATTTTATCAAAAAGTTCAAGTTCTATTTCTATATCAAATTCATGAGCAATTGCAGGAATATGTAAAAGAGCATTTGTTGACCCACCTATTGCTGCATGAATCATAATCGCATTTTCAAATGATTTTTTTGTAACAATATCAGCTGGTTTGAGATTATTATTAACCAGTTCTACTAAATAATTACCTGCCTCTTGTGTCATTTCCTCTAATGCTATACTGGTTGAAGGAATTAAAGCTGCACCAGGAAGCGAAAGACCTAAAGCTTCACCCATAATCTGCATTGTCGAAGCAGTACCCATAAACTGACAGGCTCCACAGCTGGGACAGGCTGAGTATTGATATTTTTTAAATTCTTCTTCTGTTATTTCTCCTCTTTCAAGTTGAGCACTATAACTACCAATCATCTCCAGAGTTAAATTATCTGGTCCAGGTGCCATTGAACCTCCAGGAATATGGATGGAAGGTAAGTTTAGGCGCAGTAATGCCATCAAATGAGCAGGAACAGATTTATCACAGCTGGAAAAAAATGCAATCCCATCATAGGGAGCAGCCATTGCCTGAATTTCTACCATATTGGCAATCATCTCTCTTGAAACCAGGGAATAGTTCATACCATCATGGCCCTGGGCAATACCATCACAAATATCAGATGTTGTCATCCTGCTTCCCATAACATCTAATTCTTTTAGTTCTTCTTTTAAGATTTCAACATATTTATCAAGATGAAAACTTCCGGGATGACCACTGCCATAGGTATTAGCAATTACTATCTGCATTTTAGCAAGATCTTCAGCTTCCCAGTCCATTCCCATCCTCAGGGCATCTATTTCTGGCCCGCTTTGTCTAATTTTTTGGCTTCTAAGCAAAATTCTCACTCCTAGTTTATAATAAAAATAATATTATTATGTTACTTCACTTAAATACTTAACAAGTAACATTTTATTAAATATTTAAGTAAAGCAACAAATCCCAAATTTATGGGATTTGTTGCAAAAAAACATATTAGTTTATCATATTTTCTATTTCATTATGAGCATCTCTTAAAGCCTCATTACTATTTTTAGATCCAGTAATTACACTATGAATTTCACGCTGCATTACTTCAGAAATTTGTGAATACATTGGTGATACTGGGCGAGGCTTAGCATTAATGAATACATCATATAATTCTTCAAAATGTGGATATTCTTCTAATACTTTTTCACTATTATATACAGATTTAAGAGTTGGTAATCTACCTGTATTTAAAGCATTTTCAATTTGTGCTTCTTCATTTGTAATATATTTAATGAAAGTTGCAGCCTCTTCTTTATGGTTAGAGAAATTATTTATAGCCATATTCCAACCACCTAATGTAGCAGCACTTTCTTCCCCATTGGGTCCTACTGGCATTGGAGCCATTCCTACTTTTCCTTTTACAGGAGAATCTTCAGCTTGAACATGTCCCCAGACATAAAACCAATTTCTCTGAAAAGCTGAATCTGCTTGATTAAAAGGAACACGTGCATCTTCTTCAACATAACTACTAACACCTGAGGGAGTTACATTACTTTTAACTAATTTTGCAAAAAAGTCTAATGCTTCAATATTTTCTTCACTATGTAAAACAACATTATTATCCTCATCTAAAACATTACCACCATTACCCCACATATATTCTAAAATATTACAAATTAAACCTTCATATTGTTGAGCCTGAAGAGTCATTCCCTGTGATACATCATAATTACTTTGTAATAATCCTGCTTGTGTATATAATTCATCAAATGTTGTAGGTGGTTCTAACCCTTCTTCTTCTAATAAATCTTTTCTATAATATAAAATACCAGCGTCAGTGAATCTAGGTATGGCATATTGTTGCCCATCATAACTAGTACCAGTTATCGGTCCAGGTAAAAAAGCATCTAATTCACTATCAGTAAAATATTCATTTAAAGGTGCTATCCAACCAGCAGAAGCAAACTCTGGTGTCCAAACAATATCAATTTGAGCAATATCAAAACTATCATCTCTACCTGCAAAACGAGTAACATAAGAATCTCTTGCATCACCAGAAGGTGTGGATTCCTGAACAACATTTATATTAGGGTGTTCTTCATTGAATCTTTCAATCATATTTGTAATTGTACTAGTATCATCTACACGACCATACAACACTAATTCCACCACATCATCTTCAGCCATTATAACTGATGAAAAACTTAAAACAAAAGTTAATAGAATAGTTAATATTAATAGTTTTTTCATTTTTATCCTCCTAATTTTTTATATTATTTGTTGTTATTAAAAATAGTCCTTTAGTAAAAAACAAGAATTTACTAGCACCTCCCTTTTTAATTATTAACCTTTAACAGACCCTGCAGTTAATCCAGAAATAATTCTTCTCTGGAATATTAAAACACCAATTATTAATGGTATTGTTACTATTATTGTTGCAGCTGAGATATCTCCCCATGGAACTGCAAACTCACCCTGAAACATTGTTAAGCCAACTGGTACAGTTCTCATAGAATCACTCATATTAAAAGTTAAAGCAAATAAATATTCATTCCAAGATCTAATAAAAACTAAAATAGCAGTTGTAAACATTCCTGGTGTAACTAATGGTAAGATTATTTTAATAAATGCCTGAAAATATGTTGCACCATCAACTCTAGCTGCTTCCTCTAATTCAAAGGGAATTGTTCTAAAGAAACTTGTTAAAATAAAAATTGTTAATGGTAAAGCAAAAGTAGTATATGGTATTATTAATCCTAAATAAGAATTTAATAATCCAAAATCTCTCAAAATCAAAAACAATGGTGAAACAATTGAAATAGCTGGAAACATTGAAATAGCTAAAACTAAAGATAAAATTATTTTCTTTCCTCTAATATCTAAGCGAGCCAAAGAATATGCTGCCATTGAACCAATAATTATGCAAATTAAAGTTGTAGTTGTTGCTACTATAAGACTATTCTTTATGTAAGTAGGTAAAGAAGTGGTAGTTAATATATTTACATATCTTTGAAAACTTATTGAACTCGGTATCCATTTAATTGGTATAGAATATAGTTCACTATCTGGTTTAATTGACATTAAAAATTTCCATAAGAAAGGAAATGTAATTATCCCTGTAAAAACTACTAGAAATAATCCAAATAATATTTTTTTTATATATTTATTTAATAACCTCAATATTCTCCTCCTTTATTTGCGACTTAAATCAACATTAAAAATTTTGACAAAAATAAAACTTATTAATAAAACTCCCAAAAAAGTCATCACCGACACTACTGATCCTTCTCCAAAATTTAAATTCCTAAATAATAATCTATGAGCATATAAAGAAAGACTTTCAGTACTATTTGAAGGCCCACCCGAAGTTAAAACATCTATTAAGCCAAAAACTTTAAAGGCTGCTAATATTCTAAATAATAATGCCACTAAAATAGATGATTTTAATAAAGGTAAAGTAATATTTATAAATTCTTGCCACTTATTTGCTCCATCGATTTTAGCGGATTCATAAAGTTCTTTTGGTATTGTCTGAAGACCTGCTAAGATTAATAAAGTAACGAATGGAGTAGTTTTCCAAACATCAGCAACTATTACTGACCACATTGCAGTTGAACTATTTCCAATCCAGGAAACTGATTCACTTATAAAGCCAAGTCTTAAAAAAATATCATTAATTACTCCAATTTGGTCATTATATAATAATCTCCAAATTAAACCTGATATTACTGTTGGAATAGCCCATGGTATGAGCACAGAAGCCCGTACTATAGATCTCCCTTTAAATTTTCTATTCACTAATAAAGCAGCCCCAAAACCCAAAAACATTTCCAAAGATACAGATGTAAAACTAAAAAACAAAGTGTTTTTTAGTGCATTCCAAAATCTTGCTTCTTGAAAAATAGCAATATAATTATCTAATCCAACAAACGGAGTTCCTAAATGAATTATTCTTAAATCTATATTATGTAAACTTATCCATATAGTTCTAAAAACAGGGAAAATCGCAATCCCGAATATAAATATAAGGGCTGGAGCAATTAAAATATATCCTAATTGTCTTTCACTAAGATCATTTATTTTCATTTTTTTCACCTCGTTTTAATTTATTTATTAATATCATTGATTCAAAAGCAAATAATGTTCTTTTATCTTTATTATCAGATAAAAGAAATTCATAATTATCCAATAAAATCAAATCCCCTGTTATTTTTTCTAAATTTATATTTTTTCTAGTAAAATTTAAAATTATTAAGATCGTTTTATCTTCACACTTCCTTTTATAAATATGAATATCTTTGTTTTCTTCTAATAAATCCTCATATTTACCGTAAACTAAACAATCTTTATGTTTTTTCCTTAACTCAATTAAATTCTGATATCTTTTTAAAATAGACTTATTGTTTTTTAAGTTATTTTCAACATTAATTTTTTTATAATTAGAATTAACTTTTAACCATGGAGTAGAATCACTAAACCCAGCATTTTCTTTATTATTCCATTGCATAGGAGTCCTTGCATTATCTCGACTTTTCTTTTTAAGCTCATCAAAAAATTTGTCTTCGCTTAATCCTCTTTCAATTAATTCATTATATTTGTTTTTCATTTTGATATCATCATATTCATCAATTTTATTAAAATTTACATTAGTCATCCCAATTTCTTCTCCCTGATAAATAAATGGAGTTCCTGGTGATGTTAACAATAGAGTGGCTAATAATTTAGCTGAATTATCTCTGTATTTTAAATCTCCATATTTTGATAAAGATCTCGGCTGGTCATGACTTTCTAAATATTGTACAATCCATGCTTCTTCAAATAATTTATTATACCAGTCTTTTTGGATTTTTTTCATTTTTTTTAAATTGTCTTTTTTAAAATCTGATAAGTTCAAATGATCAAATTGCACTACCATACTAACTTCTTTTCGATCTGTAGCTGTATATTTATAACTTGTTTCTAAATCAGCATATCCAATTTCACCAACAGTAAGTAAATTATTCGGATTGAAAATTTCATTATTAAATTCATTTAATATCTTATGTACTTTTTCTCTATGAGTGTATTGAGGTGCAGAAAATAATTGGCTTTCATCATCAATATTTTCAACTTCAATATCTGAAAAATCTTGTTCTTTGGCCAAGTGATGAATTGCATCCAGTCTAAATCCTGAAACTCCTAAATCCAACCACCACTTCATTATTTTTTTAAATTCATCTTTTACTTCATTATTTTCCCAATTTAAATCAGCTTGTTCTTTAGCATATAAATGTAAGTAATATTCTCCCCTTTCTTCTTCATATTCCCAGGCTGAACCTGAAAAAAAAGATCTCCAATTATTTGGTATTTCTTTTTTCCAAATATAGTAGTCAGATTTATTATTTTTTTTCTTTTTAGAATCCTTAAACCATTTATGCTTATAAGACGTATGATTCATAACTAAATCTATAATTACTTTTAGTCCTTTTTTTTCTGCTTCACTAATTAAATTCTTAAAATCACTTAAAGTACCAAATTCATCCATTACTTTTTTGTAATCACTTATATCATATCCATTATCATAATTTGGAGACTTATTAATTGGAGTTAACCAAAGAACATCTACTCCTAATTCTAATAAATAATCTAATTTTTCTGTAATTCCATTTAAATCACCTATACCATCATTATTACTATCATTAAAACTTCTTGGATAAATCTGATAAACAACTGCTTCTTTCCACCATTTTTTTTTCAAAATAAACCCTCCAAATATCTAGTATCTGATATATAATAATCTTTTTATTTCTCTTATATACCCACAATCCTATTGCAGGATTATTGACATAAAAAATCTATTCTCAAATTACATTGTTATATCCTACTTTTAATTCATCTATTTTATATTTGTCAATTGTTTGCTGATAATATAAATAATTAAAATTAATATTTTCTATTTATTCCTCGCTTAGTGGGGGGGGAAGCAAGTGAAATTTTAAATCTACCCTCAGAAGAACCATGAATTAAATGGGCAGCTGCAGAAAT
Source organism: Halanaerobium polyolivorans (assembly GCF_020711195.1). Taxonomy (GTDB): domain Bacteria; phylum Bacillota; class Halanaerobiia; order Halanaerobiales; family Halanaerobiaceae; genus Halanaerobium; species Halanaerobium polyolivorans. The sequence goes on along the minus strand of NZ_JAJFAT010000014.1, from coordinate 1,637 downwards.
ATTTTCCTGTAAGTCTTTATTTTTACATAAATAATCAAAGGTTATTTCTTTACCGCAATAACCATATTTGCAAATCAGCATGTCAATCTCCTGCTCCTCGCCAAATTTGTGAATACTGGGAGCAATAATAATCACCTCTCTTCCATCAGCAACTGCCATTCTAGTCCGATAAATTGCCTTGCCGCCAATCCAGGTGCTTTTAAATTTATCTTCTTTTAAGAAAACCACTATTTTTAAGCGGTTTTTCAACTCTTATTATATTTTTTAGCTGACTTAACTCAACTGATTTTTCAAAAGTTTCTCTACTACTGCCAGCAAAAATACCTTTAATTTCTGTCAAACCTTTTTTGTCATCACTAATCTGAGAGTTAACTGTCATCAGGTAAAGAAGTAGCAGCTGATCTATAAATTTACTCTGACATTAATCATATAGCTTTCTAACAGGTGAATAATCCTTACAAGTTATTTTTTCCATTAATGCTAGGAATATCCACAAGTATGACTTATTAATAATCTGATTGCCTCCACAGCCACCACTATATTTTTAGTGTAATTTGCCATCACTACCAACTCATGTGGGATAACTTGGCCGGTAGATATTATAAGATCATATTTATCAATAAATAAATGTTTATTAATTTCCAGCGGAAGTGCTTCAGTTAATTCTCCATCGAAAATTATTTCATTTTTGCTGCTGAAATCTAGCCAACTTTAATTGTTTCAGTTCTCCAGTTATGAGCTAGAAATGAAGTTACTGGAATTTTGCCAAACAATCTCCTTTAAAGACTTACGGCTGTAATCAGCTGGAATTAAGAGAAGTTTTTCAACTCCTGCAATTTTTATTTCTGCAGCAAGTTGATTAATTAATCTTTAATTTCATCCTGCTTTAAGTACTTATCCTGGGTGACAATTTCTAATTTGATATTATTAATCTTTTTCTCTCTAATTATGGTTTAGAAAAATAATAAGATATTTTAATTTTACCATTCGGCGACTGTGCCATACTGATTTCGCCAGAACAGATTCTTCCAGTTATGTGAATCAGAAACTAATTTCCGAACCCGTTCTTCGTTAATCTTGATTCCACTCCCCGGAGAATCTGATATTTCTGCATAGCCAGCCTGATATTTAAATGCTTCTTTATTAATCAGATAATTTAGTAAATCATTGCCTTTGTTATAATGAATACCAAGTCTCTGTTCCTGAATAAATATATTTGAACAAACAGCATCTATCTGTAAACTTGTGCCAGATAACTTCTATTTCTAGAGGTTTTTTCTCAACCAGGTAGTCCTCCATTTCTCTAACTACTGTTATTGCGGTATCTGCTTTGCCTTCGACAACTGGCTCACCTTAGTCTGTAATTCCCTAGTCAGTTGAGATTTCAAGAAAAACCATCGAGATGGAACTTTAAATAATTCCAGTTTTGTAATTTTCAACTTGAACAACTCCCCTTTTAATTAATATTGATTATTGATATTACATATCTCATATTTGATATGTGATATATCAAATATAAAAAAAATAATATTTTCTTTCTATTCTTAACATTATAATATTATGCTTGATTGTATAATGAACTTGAACTAATTAAAAAAATAATAAATAAAATGCCCATAGTGGACCAAACTGTAATA
>NZ_JAJFAT010000013.1 GCF_020711195.1 Halanaerobium polyolivorans | reverse complement strand
ATATTACAGTTTGGTCCACTATGGGCATTTTATTTATTATTTTTTTAATTAGTTCAAGTTCATTATACAATCAAGCATTAAAAAAATTATGAACCCAGGGTGATTAAAATGTTGGACTTACCCAACAAAAGAAGTAGAAAATTATTATCCATTTTATTAGAAACTAAAGATCCTTTAACAACTGAAAATTTAGCAAAAGAACTAGAAGTTTCTTCTCGGACAATTAGAAGTGATTTAAAAAAACTTGTTAATTGGTTTGAAGAAAGAGAAATCGAACTTATTATCAAAAGAGGAGTAGGTGTATATTTAGATTTGGATAATAAGAAAAGACTTAGTTTAGAAAAGAAATTATCTGTATTTAAATCTATTGATATTTCTTTAACACCTAACAAGAGACAGCAGTATATATTAAAGACTCTTTTGCAAAAAAATAATAAGATAACTATGGATAATTTAGCATCAGAAATGTTCGTTTCTAAAACAACTGTATTCAAAGATTTAAAAAAAGTAGATAAGTGGTTAAAACAACATAGACTCAAATTAATTAGAAAGAGATATTATGGTATATTTGTGGAAGGCAAAGAAAAAGACATGAGAGAAGCAGTTGTAGATTTGTTAAGGGAGTTTAAAGATGATAATGAATTAAAAATATTTTTTGAGTCTGATTTTAATATTAAGATGGATAAGAGAATTGATAAACAGACATATAATAAACTGAATCAAATTTTCCCGGGGATATCTTTCAAGCATATAGAGGTGATACTGGAGGAAACAGAAGAAGAACTAGGTTTTATTTTTGCAGATGAAACTTTTGCTGGTTTAGTAATTCATATTGCTATTAGTACTGCTAGATTGAAAAACAAGAAAAATATAAAAATGGAGCAAGAGCAGTTGGATAATTTGAGAGATAAAAAAGAATTTTTAATAGCCAACTTAATTGCAGAAAAATTACATGAAAAATTGGATATTAAAATTCCAGAAGCTGAAATTGGTTATATAGCTCTACATATTTTAGGAGCTAAAAAGCAGCTTAATTTAGAGGAAAAAAATATAGAATTAATACTGAAAAATACAGATCCAAAGATAATTAATATTGCTGAAGATATTATAGCTATGGCAGGAAACATTCTTAGTGTAAATTTAAAAAAAGAAAGGCAGTTATTACTAGGATTAGTTCTACACCTTAGGCCAACAATAAATAGATTGAAACACGGTATGAGCTTGAGAAACCCAATGATAAAAGAAATCAAAAAAAATTATGCAAATGTATATAGAGCTGCTTGGGCTACCAATATAATATTTGAAAATAAATTAAATATTAGTTTACCAGAAGCAGAAATAGGTTATATCGCACTTCATTTAGGTGCTGCTCTTGAAAGAAAAAACGGAGAATTAAGTGCAATAATAGTCTGTGGAAGTGGGATAGGGACTGCTCAATTGATATCTGCAAAATTAGAAAACGAAATTTCTAATCTGAATATTATTGGCGTATTTTCTATAAGAGAACTACAGCAAAAAAATTATAAAAAAGAAGTGGATGTAATAATTAGTTCTGTTCCACTTGAAAATTTCAAAGTAGATGAACTCGATTCACCAATTGTTTATATTAGTTCACTTGTAACAAGTAAAGATGTTCAATTAATTAAAAATAAATTGAGTAAAATAAAAATAACTAATACGTCCATTAAAGAAGTTTCTATTAACAAATTAAAAACTCTTAATAAATTGTTTAGTGAGAAGCTTTTCTTTTTAAATATTAGATTAAATTCAAAGGAAAAGGTTATTAAATTTTTGGCTGATAAGTTGTATAAAAGTGGTTGTGTAGAAAAGTCATATATTAAATCTATTATAGATAGAGAGTTGCTAATGTCCACAGCAGTTGGTAAGGGTATAGCAATTCCACATGGTGAAAATAAATATATTAAAAAATCACAAATTGCTCTAGCTACAATTGATAAGCCAATTGTTTGGGGAAATGAAAAGGTAGATTTAATTTTTCTTTTAGCATTAAAGAAAAAAGAAACAGCAGCTGATTTTTTTAGAATATTTCAATATATTGTTCAAAATGATGAGTTTTTAAATAAATTAAGAGATTTGGATGATATTGAATATCTAAAAAATATTATATTAAAGTAATTAATAAAATATTTTAAAATTAAGAATATTAAAAATATTAGTAATATTAGATTATATAAAGAGGTGATGAAAATTGAAAAAAACTTTTATAGATTTAGATTTAATCAATCTGAATCTTGAAGCACAGGATAAGATAGAAGCAATAAAAATACTGAGTGGAAAATTATATGAAAAAGGAAAAGTCAAAACAAGTTTTTTTAATGCAGTTTTAGATAGAGAAAAAAAATTTCCTACAGGTTTAAAGACAAAATTTATAAGTTTTGCTTTGCCACATGCAGATTCAAAACATGTAAATAGTGCAGGTGTTGCTGTCGGATTACTTAAAAAACCGGTCAAATTTAAGAGTATGGAAGACCCAGATAATAATGTTAATGTTAAGCTTATAGTTTTACTAGCTGTAAAGGACAAATCAAAGCAGGTAATTGTGCTTCAGAATTTAATAAAAATGATGCAGAACAAAATAACTACACAAAATATTTTAAGTAGTAATGATGATAAAGAATTATTACTATTATTTCAAAATAACTTATTTGTCAAAAATAATAATTATTAGGAGGTGTATTATGAAAAGCAAAAAGAAAATCATTGTGGCCTGTGGAACGGGAATTGCCACATCTACAGCAGTAAAAAGCAAAATTTATGATTACCTTAAAGAAAAAGGCATGAATGTGGAGATTGATCAGTGTAAAATTTCAGAGTTGAAATCCCAGATTGAAAATACAAAAGCTGATTTGGTAGTAACCACAGGACCAGTTGGAGGAAATTATAATCTACCTGTAGTGAATGGGGTTTCTTTTTTAACTGGTATTAATGAAGAAAAAACATTAAATGAAATTATTTCATATTTAAAAACTTAATAAAATTAGGGAGGAAATATAATGCAGCAAGTTATGGAAATAGTTAATTTTATTCTTGATTTAGGACCGAGTGTAATGATGCCTATTATTCTCTTTATTATGGCAGTAATATTTAGAGTTAAACTAAGTAAAGCAATTAGAGGTGCTCTGACAGTTGGAATGGGTTTTATAGGTATCAATCTTGTTATAGGTCTTTTAGTTGGCACTTTAAGTCCTGTTACACAACTAATGGTTGAAAATTTTGGTTTAAATCTTGATGTAATGGATGTTGGTTGGCCTGCTGCTTCGGCAATTGCATTTGGAACAACTTCAATAGTACCGTGGATTTTTGCTTTAGGAATATTGTTAAACTTTATAATGATAACTTTTAAGTGGACTAAAACTCTCAATATCGATTTGTGGAATTACTGGCACTTCATTTTTGGCTCTGCTTTTGTTTATGCTGCTACTGGAAGTTTGGCTTTATCGATTATAATTGGTCTTTTAACTATAGTAATAGTTTTGAAATTTGCAGATTGGACAGCACCTATTGTGCAGGATTTTTTCGGACTACCAGGAGTTTCTTTGCCTCACACAGATACGGTTTCATGGGCTCCAATTGGTTGGGTTATTAATAGAATAATTGATCATATCCCAGTATTAAACGAAATGGACGCAGATCCAGAAGCAATACAGGAGAAATATGGTATTATGGGTGAGCCAATAATGATTGGGGCATTCATAGGTCTAATTTTAGGATTGCTTGCTTATGGACCGTCACTAGCGGTTGACTTGAGGGCTAATATAGGTAGTATCATTAATACATCAATTACCTTAGGTGCAGTTATGTTGATTTTTCCAAGAATGGTTAGGCTGCTCATGGAAGGTTTGATACCAATTTCTGATGGTGTTAAAGAATTTTTGAACAAAAGATTTCCAGGAAGAGAGCTATATATTGGCTTGGATGCTGCAACAATTATTGGCCATCCCGCTAATGTAGCTGTAGGACTTTTACTTGTTCCAATAACAATTTTGTTAGCAGTTTTATTAAGTTTAATAGGAGCAAATAGAATGTTACCATTTGCAGATTTAGCTGTTTTACCTTTCTTTGCTATCTGGGCTACTGGATGGTCTAAAGGTAATATTGTCAGAGGAGTAATTATTGGTAGTGTTTTTATGATCGGAATTTTAATTATCGGAACATTTTTAGCTCCAATGGTTACAGATTTGGCTATACAGGCTGACTTTGCAATACCAGAGGGTACAAATTTAATATCTAGTTTAGATGTAGGGGCTCATCTTTCATCTTGGGTTTTGATGGTTCCTTTTGTTTGGAATACTCTAAGTGCTCAAGGGACAGCTTTTTTAATTTTTTCAATGTTCTTTTTCATATTCACAATTTTCTCTTATATTGTTTTTGCATATAAAGCAATAAAAGATGATCTTAAGGAAGTTAATGAAATTAATGAATTAGAAGAAATAGAAAGTTCATGGGGTTAAAATGATTTATCAAATGGTTCGTGCTTCACTTGGCCCGCATGGAAGGTGGTTACTTGAATTAATTCAAAATAATCAGTTATTATTTATTTCCTTGGGGTTGTCTGTAATATTTATCGAAAAATTAATAACTAATAATTGATTTAAACTTAATATGGAGGTTATTATCTATGTTGTTAGAGAATGAAAGAAAAAAGGTAGTAGAATATGGGAAAAAACTTATTGAATCTGGATTGACTAAGGGTACAGGAGGAAATATTAGTGTTTATAATGCTGAAAAAAATTTAATGGCGATAAGTCCAAGTGGTATTGACTATTTTAAAACAGAGCCAGAAGATGTTGTAGTTCTTGATCTTGATGGGAAGGTTGTAGATGGAAAAAGGAAACCTTCCAGTGAGTATCCAATGCATAAAATATTTTATGAAAGAAGAGAAGATATAAAAGCAGTAGTTCATGCTCATTCAATTTATTCTACAACTATTTCTGTACTAAGATGGGAAATACCTGCTTTATCATATTTAATTCCTTTTGGTGGTGGTAAAAAAATCCCCTGTGCTGATTATGCAACTTTTGGAACACAAGAATTAGCAGAAAAAAATTATAAAGCTATGGAAGGCTATAATGCTTGCTTAATGGCAAACCATGGTCTTTTGGCAGGTAGTAAAGATATTGAAACTGCATTTATGATAGCCGAACAGGTAGAATTTATTGCGGAATTATTTTACCGCACTAAGGCAGTTGGAGAACCAACCATTTTAGATGATAAAGAAATGGAGCTTATGATTGAAAAATTCAAAAGCTATGGACAATAAATAGTTTAGTTAAAATTAGAGAGGGATGATAAAATGAAGATTGCTTTATTTAATGGACCAAAAGACGTATCAATTAAAGAAACGGAAATTCCAAATGCTAATCCTGGAGAAATTGTTATTAAAAATAATATTGCGTTAACTTGTGGAACAGATGTAAAAACTTTTTTAAGAGGTCATCCATTATGGGATCCTCCTGCTCCATTTGGACATGAATCAGCTGGTGTAGTATATGAAGTTGGAGAAGGTGTTGATGATTTTAAAAAAGGAGATAGAGTAGTAGCTCATAATTCCGCGCCATGTAATGAATGTTATTATTGCAAACAGGGACAGCATTCAATGTGTGAAAATATGACTTGGAATTTAGGGGCTTTTGCAGAATATCAAGCAATACCTGCAAATATAGTAAAGCAAAATGTTTTTCATATACCAGATAATATGGATTTTAAAGAAGCAGCACTAACTGAACCATTTGCATGTGCAGTCTATGGAACTGCTGAATCCAATATTCAACTAGGTGATTTTGTTGTGGTCAACGGAGTTGGGCCAATTGGATTGATGTTCGTTGCTTTAGCAGTAAGAAAAGGTGCCCATGTTATTGCAACTGATCTTTCAGAAAAAAGATTAGAAAAAGCAAAAAAATATGGAGCTGCTGAAGTTATTAATGTTAAAGAGCTTGAAGATCAGGTTAAAGCGGTAAGAAATCTTACACCTGATAATAGAGGTGTAGATGTTGCTATTGAAGCTGTTGGTCTGCCTGATGTTTGGGAAAAAACAATTAATATGACTAGAAAAGGCGGCATAGTCAATTTATTTGGAGGGCCTAAACCTGGAACTTCTATTACAGTTGATACCAAACTATTACATTATTCTCAACTGACATTGAAAGGAGTTTTCCATACTACTCCCAAATATGTTGAAAGAGCTTTTAATTTAATAAAAGACGGAGTGATTAAAGCAGAGGATTTTGTAGAAGCAGAATATAGTTTAGATGAGATTGAAAATGCAATCCTATCTCATAAAAAAGGTGAAGTGATAAAAAATAGTATAGTGTTTTAAAATCTTATAAATTTCAACAAAAAGATATATGCTTTTCTCAAATGTTTGTATATTAGGCAAACATTAAAAGAAGAATTCCTCTTTGTTATTTAAGAATAAAAGCTAATATAAATAGCAAATAGACTTGCTCTTAGAAACTTTAAATTAGAAGATTTAATAGAAGTTGGTCAAATGGAAGCAATGTGTTGTTTATAATGCTGCAGAATATTTCCAGATTGACTGGAAATCCATTTATAGATAAAAAAATATAATTTGATAATCTTTTAGAGCAAATCTAAATAGAAGTCCGGTTTAATTGCCGTTTGGTTGATGGTAGTTGCTCCGGGCTTTTTCAATTTATTCTTCTAATAAGCAGGAAAAAATAATAGGATGAAGAATCAATTAAGTAAGTATGCTTGGAAAAGATTGGTGGAGAAAGTCTATGTGATTTTTTACTGAGCAGCTTTAGATCATATAATCTTAGGAGTGGAAAGATGAAATCAAGTTTTAATTTTAAAGAAGTTAAGTTTTTATCTGCTGATTACAAGAGAATCAAAAAACTATATAAAAAAGCTTTTCCTTCTGAACAGAGATTGCCTTTATGGTTTTTATCTTTAAGGGCATTAAAAGCTAAAGTTGAATTTCTTGCAATTTATTATCAGAATGAATTTATTGGCTTTTTTTATCTGGTTAATCATCAAGAAATAACCTTTGTCCTGTATTTAGCTGTAGCTGCAGAGCACAGGGGAAAAGGCTATGGCAGCAAAGTTCTTTATGAGTTAAGTGAACTGAAAAAAGGCCAGAAAATAATTTTGGATATTGAATCACCTTATGAAGATGCAGCTAATTATGAGCAGCGAATTAAAAGAAAAAAGTTTTATTTAAAAAACAATTATAATTTTATCGGTTTAATTATGGAAGAAGATAAAGAGAAATACGAAGTTTTATCTCTGGAGGGGAAAAAAGTAGAGGAAGCAGAATATATTACTCTGCTTAAAGATTTTTATACACCAATGTTATTTAGGATTTTTAATCCTAAAATATACAGTCTTAACAAAAAGAATCAATAAAATATTGGCAAAAAGAGGAGCTTAAGATGTTTAACAAAAAATTAAAGGTCTCAATCATTAGTGGAGCACTCTTAGGAATCATCTGCATAATCGGAGGAAGTATTAGACAGGGTTTTAGCGGAAATGAATTATATCTTTTTGCACTCTGGTATAATAGGTTAATCATGGGATTTTTAATCGGCCTGACTAAAATAGAAGCAGGTAGTCTGGGACTGATCAAAGGTGGGCTGCTCGGTTTAATGGTTTCTTTGGCCTTTTTCTTATCAACAGGAATGACTGATTTAGTATCATTTTTAGCCGGGATCGTTTATGGGGTCATTATCGCTGCAGTTGTCAGGCGGTATCAATAGCCAATAATTAAGAAGGTGAAAAAATGAGTGCTGAGCTTAAAGAAAAACTTAAAGCCGGGATTATTGCTCATCTTACAGCTGATGCTCTTGGTGTACCTGTTGAGTTTAAAAGTCGAGAAGAATTGAAAAAAGATCCTGTTCAAAACATGAGGGGTTATGGCACCTATTATCAGCCGCCTGGTACCTGGTCTGATGATAGTTCTTTAACTCTCTGTCTTTTGGGATCCCTAATAAATGGATATGATCTTCAAGATCAAGCTGATAAATTTATCAGCTGGCTTTATGATGCCTATTGGACTGCTAGAGGTAGAACCTTTGATGTGGGTAATACTACTCGGGAGTCCATCTCTAAGCTTAAAGCCGGTCAGCCTCCACTTGCTGCAGGTGCAGGTGGAGAAAGAGATAATGGTAATGGGGCTTTGATGAGAATTTTACCTTTGGCTTTTTATCTTCTAGATGCTGATAAAGAAGAACGATTTAATAAAACAAAAGAAGTCACATCTATAACCCACAGTCATCCTCGTTCAATTTTAGGCTGTTATATTTATATTGATTTTGCAATTCGAATTATTGAGGGGGCTGAACTTCAAAATGCCTATCAAGCAACAGTAAAACATATTAAAGACTTTATTCAAGCTGAACCTTATAAAGTAGAGCTAAAATATTATAAAAGAATTTTGGCTGGAAATATAAAAAGGTATAGAGAAGCTGAGATCAGATCAAGCGGCTATGTTGTTGATACACTTGAAGCAGCTTTCTGGGTACTTTTAAATAGCGACTCTTACAGCTCTGCTGTATTAAAAGCTGTAAATCTCGGTGAAGATACAGATACTGTTGCAGCAGTAACAGGTGGTTTAGCGGGAATATATTATGGATATTCTGATATTCCTACTGACTGGCTCTTAAAACTGGCCAGATTAGATGATGTCTTAGAGCTTATCGATAAATATTGTGAAAAAAGATTAAGAACTTAAATATATAAAGGAGTGTCTAAATGGAATCATTATATGAAAAATCAATCGAAGTTTTAAATAATAGAGGAGTAAAGGTAAAAGATATTGCAGAACTTGTTAAATCATTACAGGAACCTTTTAATCCAGAAATAACTTTAGAAACCTGTAGTGAAAATGTAGAGGCAGTTTTAAAAAAGCGGGAAGTAGCCCATGCAATTTTAACCGGAGTAGCTCTTGATGAGCTAGCTGAGAAAAAACAGCTGCCAGAACCTATTCAGACTATTATTGATACAGATGAAGGTCTTTATGGTATTGATGAGATCCTTCCTCTTTCAATTGTAAATTTATATGGAACAATTGGTCTAACCAGTTATGGATTTTTAGATAAAAAGAAATTCGGAATTATAGAAGAACTTGACACTAAAAAGAATGGTAAGGTTAATACTTTTTTAGATGATTTGGTTGCAGGGATAGCTTCTGCAGCAGCAAGCCGTTATGCTCATGGTGAAGGAAACGAATAAAGATAATAGATTAATCTAAAATCCTCTTCTAAGCAGCTAGATTTATTATCTGCTGCTTTTAGAGGATTTTTTGTTTGCAATACTTGACAAAGCAATCTCTTGGGCTGTATACTTTATTAATAAAAATTCCTATTAAAAGGCTATGATTTTTTTAGCCTTTTTTGCTAAATCTTTCAGAGGTGTAGAGAAATGATTAAATTAGAAAATCTGAGCAAAACTTATCAGGGTGAAGCAAAAGCAGCAGTCTATAACCTTAATTTAGAGGTTGAAGAAGGTGAAATCTGTGTATTTGTAGGTCCTTCTGGTTGTGGTAAAACTACTACTTTAAAAATGATCAATAGATTAATCGAGCCCAGTTCGGGAAATATTTACATAAATGGAGTTAATACTGCAGCTCAAAAAAAGAGTGAACTGAGGCGAAAAATTGGTTATGTTATCCAGGAAATAGGGCTTTTCCCCCACATGACAGTTAAAGAAAATATTGCAACCGTTCCCCTTTTATTGAAGTGGGAGCAAAAAAAGATCGATGAGCGGGTGATGGAACTACTTGAACTAATCGGTTTAGATGCAGCTGCAAATATAGATAAATATCCCCATGAATTATCTGGTGGTCAGCAGCAGAGGGTTGGAGTTGCCAGAGCCATGGCAGCAGATCCCCCAATTATGCTTATGGATGAGCCCTTTGGAGCAGTAGATCCAATTACAAGAGCTGATCTGCAGAATGAATTTTTAAGACTGCAGAAAAAAATTAATAAAACTATCTGCTTTGTGACCCATGATATAGATGAAGCAATCAAAATGGGAGATAAAATTTTGATCATGAATAAAGGAAAATTGATTCAGTATGATAGCCCCAAAAATATATTGTCTAAGCCCCAAAATGAATTTGTAGAAGATTTTATCGGTTCAGATCGGGCTTTAAAGGTTTTAAATTTAATTCATGTAAGTGAGATCATGGAAAGCGATTTTGACTTTGCAGTGCTTTCTGATGACTACCATAGTTTGATCAAAAAAATAAAGCAGAAAAAAAAGAAATACCTATTAATAACTTCTGCAGATAAAAAATTGGCTGGCTATGTAACTTTAAGGTCTTTAGAAAAAAATGGACATAAAAATTGGCAGAAGTATATTAAAGCAATTCCTGCTGTAAAAAAAGATGCCTCATTAAAAGATGTTTTCAATCTGATGTTAGAAAAAGAATTTACCATATTTCCGGTTGTAGATTTAGAAAATAAATTACTGGGCAGGATAAACTTAGATAATATTAAAAATCATATCAGTTTTGAATATCAAGAATAATTTCGGGAGGGTTAAAAGATGTCTGTTATTAATTATTTTATCAGCAATATAGATAATATTATCGACTATACTTTTGCCCACCTATATCTGCTTTTGATCTCAATAATTTTATCCCTGTTTCTCTGGTTGAGTCTGGGAATAATTATCAGAAACAAGAGTAAAACAGCCAAAACATTGATCGCTTTTGGTAGTTTTATTATGGCGGTGCCTAGCATCTCATTATATGGGATTTTAATGACCATTCCCGCCTTTGGCTTAAATATTAGAAGCGCTGTATTTGCTCTAGTCTTATATTCGATGATCCCTATTTTGAGAAATGTTTATACAGCTTTAAATGGGGTAAATCCAGCTATTATCGAGTCTGCCAGGGGAATGGGTATGACAGAGCGTCAAATACTCTGGAAGGTACAGCTGCCCCTTGCTTTACCCGTTATAATTGCTGGAGTAAGGGTAGCCCTTGTAATGATGGTCGGGATCGCAACTCTGGCTGTTTTTATAGGGGAGAGAAATTTAGGTCAGCTGATCTATCAGGGGATTGTTAGAACCAGAACCGAAATGATTATAACAGGGGCCATCTTGGTTTCATCTATTTCGGTAAGTGTTGATATCTTAATGGGTTTTCTAGAAAAGAAATTCCTTTCACCAGGGGTTTTAAAAAGTCTTAACCTGGGGAGGGATCAATAAATGTTAGCTGAATACTGGCAAATTTTTGTTGATGATGGGATAAGATTGATGATCCAGCATTTAAGACTGGTATTTGTTTCGGTTTCAACTGCTATAATTATTGCCCTACCGATAGGTATAATTTTAAGCAGAAACTTTATAAAAAAACATAGTGAAAAATTAATTTTTATCTTCAATATAGCTCAGGGACTACCAAGTTTGGCTGTTATAGCATTGGTACTGCCCTTTTTGGGAGTAGGTTTTGTACCTGCGGTGACCGCTTTAATTATCTATGCTCTATTACCTATTATTAGAAATACCATTGCCGGCTTAAATAATATTGAGCCTGAAATTATAGAAGCCGCTCGGGGAATGGGAATGACCCCTTTTGAAATTTTATATAAGGTTGAATTACCCTTAGCCCTACCAATTATAATTGCCGGTATTCAGACAGCTGCTGTGGTTACAGTTGGCACAGCTGTGGTATCTAATTTAATCGGAGCAGGTGGTTTAGGCCAGATGATTTTTACAGGTTTAGCTATGTTTGATAGACCTAAGATCCTGCTGGGATCTTTATTAGCTGCCTTTATTGCAATAATCTTAGATCGTTCATTTGAGCTTTTAGGAAAAAAATTAAAATAAGATAGGAGTTGGATTTATGTTTAAAAAGAAAAAATTAATATTGTTAATCGCTGTTTTGCTTCTTTTCTCAGCTTTCTTTCTGGGAGGCTGTACTCAAGAAGAAGTCGCTGGAGAAAAAGAGACGATTAGGATGGCGACAAGTGTTGACTTCTTGGAAAGGGAAGATGGGATACCAGGATTAGAAGAAGAGTATGGTTTTAGATTTGATCGAGATGCTTTAAGTACAATCCAGATTGGTTTGAGCTATGAGGCTTTAGATTCTGATCAAGTTGATGTAGCGATGGGTTATGCTACAGATGGCAGAATTTCATCGATGAATTTAAGAATGCTTAGAGATGACAGAGGATTTTTCCCCGCTTATAATGTAGCGCCTCTTGTCAGAGGAGAAATACTGGCTGAATATCCAGAATTAGAAGCTCTAATCAATGAATTAAGCGAATTATTTACCGATGAAAAATTGATAGAGCTTAATGAAAGAGCAGATGTAGATGGTGAAGAGCCAGATCAAATAGCAGCCGATTTTCTTGCAGAAAGCTCCCTATTAGTTGAAGCTGCAGCAGAAAAAGAAGGAGCAACAATTGTTGTTTCTTCAAAAAACTGGACAGAACAGCTGATTTTAGGTAGTATTACCGTACAATTATTAGAAAACCATGGCTATGATGTAAGAGATAGAACCAGTTTAGGCTCAACAGCTGTTTTAAGAAATGCAATTGAGTCAGATCAAATCGATATTTACTGGGAATATACAGGAACAACTTTGATGACAAGTATGGGAGAAGAAGGTATAGTAGGTGCAGAAGAAGCCTATACAAAGGTAAAAGACTGGGATAAAGAAACCCATAATATCCACTGGCTTAATTTTGCAGAAGCTAATAACACCTATACATTACTGATGAGAGAAGAAAGAGCAGCAGAATTGAATCTACAAACTATCAGTGGTTTAGCAGAATATATCAATGATTAAAGCCAAAAACAAATAGCTATAGACAAAAAAAGGGCTGGTGAATTTTCACCAGCTCTTTAACTATCTTTCTAAGCGTGACATAATTGGATAACGGATCAGATAAGCAACAATAAAATAAATAGCAGTTGTAAATAGCCCGCTAAGATAGTGGAAATCAAAATGGGCCTGAAGATAATAATTTGCAGTTAAAGCAAGTGGAATCAGCAGCAAAGCCGGGACAAGCAAAGAAATATTTTCTATCAGATTCGGCTTATAATTGCTGCTTACTTTAGCTTTAAAATCAAAGTCATTATCTTTAAGATCTTTAAAAATAATAACCCACATTATCTTAACTGAATAAGCAACTGTTAAGATACTGCCGAGGTGTAAAAGAAACTCAAACATTGCTATTGATTCAAGTGAATACTTGATAAGGTGTTTACTATTATAACCTAAAAATAGTGGAACTGCCATCAAAGACAAAAAGGCCAGGATGGTGCTTGCTGCATTGATTTTCTGTTTCAGTTCACACCGTTCAAAATCGAAAATAGAGGTAGAATTAAATTCTTTAAACCAATTTCCGGCCCCATTAAATAAGGTCGATTTTGCAAAGGCATGGGCTATAATATGTAAGATAGCACCTGTATAACCATAAATATTACCACTGCCAATCGCCAGAGCGATAAAACCAAACTGGCTGATCGAGCTGTAGGCTAAGATCAGCTTATAATTTTTTTCTTCCAAGGCTTTGATCCCACCATAAAAGATCATGATAACTCCCATATAAAGCAGAACTCTATTGCCCTCGGTAATTATTTTCAATAAAGCTATATAACCTAATTTAGCAACCCAGGCAGATGAAATCGCACAGAAAGTGGTAGAGGCCTGTCTATATACATAAGGAACCCAGAAATGGAGCCCAATCAAAGCACTTTTTACACCAACACCGATAATAAACATCAGCTGCAGCCAGAACTCGTTAATTGCTCCAATTTGAGTATAGCCATTTGTATAAGCAATAACCACAGTTAGTAGTAAAAAGGCCCCGGCAATAAATTGAATAACAAAATATTCCCAGGCAATATTTTTATTATCCCAGACCAGCATCAAAGAAGTAGCTAAGGTAGCCATTTCCCAGCCAACCATAAATAAAAACCAGTTATTTGTAGTTATAACCAGACTGAAACTTAATATGTAAAAAATAATTAGTAGATAGAATGTGAGCTTGTTTTTCTCGATTTTTCGCCAGGCTGATAATGAAGTAAATAAGGTAACTAAAATACCAGATGTTAATAATAATAAATTGATATTATCAAAAACAAAGTTGCTGTCTAAATACTGAGGCATGTAATTTCCTCCTGAAATTATTTTATTTCTCTTAAAAGTTAATCTCTATAATTGTCCTATCAATTTAAAAGTAAAACTTTCTTTAAGAATTATATCATAGATTAAGGGAGCAGAAAAGATAATTAGCTAAATTAAAAATAAATTATTATTTTCAAACAGCAAAAATTGAACTTAAGCAAGGGTAAAAAATCGATTCGCAATATTTGACAAATTATAAAATGAATGATATATTATAAACACTGAGTAACCTAAAACAGTTACATTACTCAGGTTAAAATTTAGGAGGAAGATATTAATATGGTTTACACAGGTACAGTAAAATGGTTTGACGAGAAAAAAGGTTATGGATTTATTGAAAGAGAAGATGGAGACGATGTATTTGTACATTTTTCTGCCATTGAACAGGAAGGTTTTAAAACCTTAAGTGAAGATCAAGAGGTAGAATTTGAAATCGTTGAAGGAGACCGTGGTCCTCAGGCAGAAAATGTTGTTGTTATATAGTAACAATTAAGCAATTTAAATTAAATTAGAATTTAAATGCCTCGGCTATTAATTTAGTCGGGGTTTTTATTATTTCTCCAGAATAGTTGATTTTTACCTTAACAATAGATAAAATATATATAGATTGTTAACTTATATAGAATTTTGGAGGTAAAAATAATGAATTCAAAAATTGTAGTAGATAGCTGCTGTGATTTGAATGAAGATATTAGAGAAAGATTTGATATCTCCACAGCACCCCTTAGCATTGATATAGGAGACAAAAAATTTATTGATGATCAAAGTTTAGATAGGGAAGAACTTTTAAAGACCATGCAGAAAAGTAAAGAGGCTCCAAAAACCGCCAGTCCTTCTCCAGAATCATTTTTAGAATTATTTAGAGGTCATGATACTGTATTTGTAGTTACTTTATCTAAAGAACTGAGTGCTAGCTATCAAAGTGCTCTGCTGGCAAAGCAGATGATAAATGATGAAAATGAGGATATATTTGTCCATGTTTTTAACTCCTATAGTGCTACAGTAGGAGAAACAATGATAGCCTATAAAATTGGAGAATTGATCGAAGCAGGTTATGAAAGAGAAGAAATAGTTAAAAAAACCGAAAAATATATAGCCGAAATGGAAACCCTATTTGTTTTAGATTCACTCGATAATTTAATCAAAGCAGGAAGAATGAATAAAGTAAAAGGAAAAATAGCTTCCTTTTTTAATATTAAACCAATTTTAGCAGGGGCTGAAGATGGGACAATTATGCTATTAGATAAAGCTAGAGGTAGTAAAAAAGCAATCAAGAAATTGGTTGATAAAATAGGTGAGAGAGGAAAAGATCTAGAGCAGAAAGTTCTCGGCATTTCTCACTGTAATGCCCTTAAAAAGGCAGAGTATATAAAAAAAGAGGCCCAAAAAAGATATAATTTTAGAGAAGTTATTATAGTTGATACAGCCGGGATAAGCACTGTTTATGCTAATGAAGGTGGAGTTGTACTGGCTTTTTAAGTTTTTTTATAAACTAAAAACACCTGAAAGTTTAATCCTCTCAGGTGTTTTTCTACTTGATTTACAAATTTATAGTTTAGGATTTCCAGGCTCTAACGAACATGGTTAATCCCTGGAGGAAGAAACCTCCTGCTACCCAGTAATATACCAGTTCTGGATTTGCAATAATCATTATACCAACTGCAACATATATTAAACCTGAAAATATCTGACTTATTTTTTCCGTTTTACCAGCTTCTTCTGCCATTTTGTCTACCCCCCGAATAATAGAGTCTCTTTTATAATGTGAAACAACCATTTTTTTGGGATCAACTGCTCTTAAATGTTCTTTAACCTCATTCCAGAAATCCGGAAAAAAGATTATATTCAAGAAAATACCACCTAAAAGTAGACTTAATAAATAGGTAGTACTTGACCAATAATCTCCCCAGGATAATAAAAGTCCTATTTCATCCATAAACAGGCCCATACCGATTCCGTACATCAAAGCTGTATCTCTCTTGTCAAAATAATCAGAACCAATTATAGCAAACCAACCGGCCAGGGCAATTAAAAATATCCCTATGAACAAATGATGAATATGGTAACCAAATAAAATTATATTTGTCCCAATATAAAAGCGGATCTCACCAGCTTTAACCGCTTGAGATGCAGCACTACCTGCAGCACCAGCGATAATAACAGCCAGGCGGATAAATAAAAATGAAAGCAAATACGAGATTGTTATAATAAAAGGGATTGATTTATCTTTATTCTCTTCTGTCAAAGATAGATCACCTCCAGAAAAAGATGAATTTTCTTTGTTAGTTATTATAGGGTAGTTGAATTATTATTGCAAGTTACTCGGTTATTTTTAAAGTTTTTTGCTTATTTTAATCAAAACTATTGACAAGACCCGGCTTTAAATTATAAGATTTATATTACAGCTTAATTTTTAGGAGTGATTTATGTGAATAACCTTTTAATTATGACACCTGGGCCAACAGAGGTTAGTGAAGAAGTCAGGCGGGCAATGAGCAAAAAGATTACCAATCCTGATCTAGACCCAGAATTTTTTGATTTTTATTTAAATGTTTCTAAAAAGTTAAAAAAAGTAGTAAAAACTAAAAATGATATGATTATCATGAGTGGAGAAGGAATCTTAGGTTTGGAATCTGCCTGTGCTTCACTGATTGAAAATGGTGATAAGGTTTTAGTTTTGGCTAACGGCATTTTCGGCAGCGGCTTTGCAGATTTTGCCGACCTTTATGGTGCTGAAGTAACTAAATGGGAGTTTCCCGATGATAAAGCAATTGACAGCAAAGAATTAGAAAAAAAGCTCAGCCAGAATAATGATTTCAAATTTGCCACTTTTGTTCACTGTGAAACTCCAACTGGAGTCATTAATCCGGCAGAAGAAATTTGTGCTTTACTAAATAAGCATAATATCCTCTCTGTTGTGGATGCAGTTTCCTCTATCGGTGGAGTTGAAATAGATGTTGACAGCTGGGGGATCGATATTATTTTAGGTGGTTCACAGAAGTGTTTATCTGTACCTCCCGGTTTGACCTTTATGAGTGTCAGCACTAAAGCCTGGGATCTAATAAATAGTAGGGAAACAGCTGTGAAAGGTTATTATACCAATTTACAGCACTGGCAGAACTGGTATCAAAAAAAGAATTTCCCATATACACAGGCTATTAGTGATATTTATGCTCTTGATGCTGCTCTTGACAAATGGCTGGCAGATAAAAAAGTATATTATAGACACAGTAGAATAGCCGAAGCATTAAGAAAGGCACTTTCTAGATCCGGTTTAGAAATATATGCAGACAATGGTTACTCTGATACTGTAACTGCCCTCAAAGTTCCGGAAATGATCGACTTTCAGGAATTAAATCAGCATATGACAGAAAAATACAATGTCATGATTGCAGGCTCAGTTGGCAAATTTAAGAATAATATATTTCGGATCGGTCATATGGGTGAAAATTGTTATGAAGAAAAAATTTATCGAACTTTAAAAGCTTTAGACCAAAGTCTTCGTGATTTAGGTTATCAGCTGAAAGATAAGATTTATAAAGTATTTGTTGATCAAATAGAATAAGAAAGTTTTAGTCTTTAATCCTCTTCTGCTAGGCAGGTTAATATATAGCCCTGTTCTAGTTAGAAGAGGATTTTTTAATTAGTTCAATAAAAGTTCAATGTGATATAGCTCATTGACTTTTATTTAATAATTATCTAAGCTTTACATAGATAGTTTAATTATTGACTAATTTGGGGGATAATAAAATAGTAGCTTTAATTATTAACTTAACAGCTTTAATATTATTGGCAGTTTCATTTAAATACAGCACCAAGAAGTCTAAAAAGGCCCTAAAAATTGCTTTAAATAAAGGTTTAGAGCTTGCTCCTGCTTTGATATCAATTGTGGCGGTAATTGGAATCATCTTTGCCTTTTTACCCCCAGAGGTGATCAGAAACTATTTGGGAGCAGATTTTAATTTAATTCAGGTTGCAGCAGCAGCCCTATTTGGGGCTGTGATGATGATCCCCAGTTTGATCGCTTTACCTTTGGCAGGTTCATTGATAGATGCAGGAGCCTCCTATACACCTGTTGCAGCTTTTATAACGACCTTGACGATGGTTGGTTTTGTCACAATCCCGGTTGAAATAAAAGAGCTAGGTAAAAAAATAACATTTTACAGAAACTTTTTTGCTTTAATATTTGCGGTCATAATTTCATTTTTGATTGGGGTGTTTATGTGAAAACTAAATCTAAATTAACTAAAATACTAAAAATAATTATTTTTTGGCTTGTGATTGCCTTCTTATTTCAAAGGTTTTTTCCGGAGCGTTTTCCCCTGGCTCAGGAGATGTCATCTAGATATATTAAAGAAATGCTTATGATATTTCCGGCTGTTTTAGTTATTATGGGTTTGGCTGATGTCTGGGTACCAACCTCTTTGGTTAAAAAATATCTGGGTGAAAAATCAGGTTTGAAAGGAAAAATATTTTCTTTTTTTCTGGGTACTTTACCAACCGGTCCGATGTATATCGCCTTTCCAATTGCAGGAGAGTTGTTGAGAAAAAAAGCCAGCCTAAGTAATGTCATTATATTTTTAGGAGTTTGGGCATCTTTAAAAATACCTCAATTGGGAGTAGAAATCCAATTTATCGGGCTTAAATTCTCTGTTTTGAGATTTATTTTTACAAGCATTTCTATCCTGCTAATATCAAGTCTTATGGAAAAAATCATTAAAGGGGAAAACTTAGAATTAAATAATTAAATACTCAGCAATTAATGGACCGAGCCTGCTTTTTAGCAGGCTTTTTTGCTTGCTGTTTTTTAATTAGCATGATAAAATTTAAGATAGAGGATTTAATTTAACACCAAAAGGTGGTGCTTTAATTGTTCATAAATATTTTAAAAGAATACTGTCATGAATGTTATGCCTGTGTTCGGAATTGTCCTGTCAGTGCAGTTAAGGTTAATGATGGTAAGGTTGAAGTTATAGAAGAAAGATGTATTCATTGTGGTAAATGTGTAAATTTATGTTCACAAAACGCCAGAGAAATAGTAGATCAGAAAAATGAAGTAATAGAACTGCTGCAAAAAGAAGATAATTTAGCAGTTGCTCTGGCACCAAGTTACCCTGTATACAAGCTTTCCTGGCAGAAAGAAGACTGGTTTAACTTTTTATCTAAGCTGGGATTTAAAAATATTTATGAAGTAGCCTGGGGAGCAGATTTAATTAGCGAAAAATATACAGAAATTTTGCAAAATAATGATAAAACTTTAATTTCTTCTGCCTGTCCGGTGATTGTCAATTTAATCAATAAATATTATCCACAATTAAGTGCTAATATTATAGAGGTAGTTTCACCGATGAAGGCCCTGAGCCGCTATATTAAAAAAGAAGGCCCATCAGCAAAACTTGTTCTGGTAGGACCCTGCCAGGCAAAAAAAGTAGAGCTTGAAAGTGAAGAAAATATTGCAGCTGTTCTGACTTTTAGCGAATTATTTTCAATTGCTGAAGAGCTGGATATAAGGGTTGAAAATAATATTGAGCCTGAATTAGAAAGTTCGGCTGATAAAAATGATATTTCTAATTCGGCCCGTTCTCTGGCGGTTGGAGGAGAATTACTAAAAAAAGTAAGTGCCCAGCTTGATAATTCACTTCATATTGAAGGAGAAAAAGAAGTTATAGAATTGATGGAAGCCTTAAAGGCCGAAAAAATAGAATTAGAATTTGCCGACCTACTATTTTGCAAAGGCTGTATTGATGGAGTTGATTTAAGTTCAGAAAATTATTTTCTTAAACAAAAACACTTATATCAATATCTAAAGACAAACAGTTATTTTAATCAGTATAACAAAGATATTGCTGCTCACTTAGATCTTTCCGCTAAATATCAGGCCGAAAATATGGTGCTTAAAACACCATCTGAAAAAGAAATTTGGCAGATCTTAAATAAAACAGATAAATATGAAGAAGCTGATCTGCTTGATTGTGGTGCCTGTGGATTTGAAAGCTGCCGGGATAAAGCAGCTGCAGTTATTCACGGTTTTGCTGATGTTAAAATCTGTCTTCCTTATCTGCTAAAAGAAAAAAGAGGAGAATTAAAAGAAATACAAAAAGTAAATAAAAATCTTAACCTCATAATCAGTTCTTCTTATGATGGGATTATGCTTATAGATAAAGATGGTAGAGTCGAAAAAATAAACAGTTCTTATCTGCAAATGTTAGGCCTTGAATTAGAGGAAGCTAAGGGTAAAAAGATTTCTCAGCTAGAAAAAAGATTAGGTCTTTATCCTGGGCTTGATTTGCAGAGCTTAAAAGAAAAAGAGCAAATAACCTTTGTTCAAAATCACGGTAAAAATAAACGCATCCTTTTAACCGCAAAAGCAATTAAAGATCAGGCAGCTAAACTTGAACAGATCATAATAAATGCTCGTGATCTGGCCGAAATTAGTTTTTCTAATTCGCAAAACGAATTAAATGATCAGGATATTCCCGATTATCTTGTTTCTAAATCAAAAGAGATGAAAAAGATCATCAACCTTGCGGCAAAAGTTGCTGAGACCGATTCTACGATACTGATCACAGGTGAATCGGGAACCGGAAAAGAAGTAATAGCAAAATTTATTTATGAACAAAGCAATAATGAAGGTGATTTTGTTAAGATCAATTGTGCTGCAATCCCCACCAACTTATTGGAATCAGAATTATTTGGTTATGAAAAAGGAGCCTTCAGTGGAGCCCGCAAAAGTGGTAAACCCGGTTTGATCGAAGAGGCAGATAATGGCACCCTGTTTTTAGATGAAATCGGAGAACTATCACCTAATATGCAGGCAAAATTACTGCAGGTACTTCAGGAACACAGTGTTTATCGCATAGGTAGTGTAAAACCTAAAAAGGTAAACTTTAGACTCATCACAGCTACCAATAGAGATCTAGAACAGATGGTCAAAGATAAAGAATTTCGTGAGGATCTATATTATCGTTTAAATGTATTTCCGATCAGAATTCCTCCACTCAGAAAAAGAAAAAATGCTATACCGGCTTTAATTGACCATTATCTATCGATATTAAAAGAAAAATATGATAAAAATATTAGTATCAGTGAGAGAGCAGTAAAATTATTTATGAAATATGACTGGCCTGGAAATGTAAGAGAACTTAACAATGTTATTGAAAGGCTTGTCATAACATCGGAAAAACTGCTTATTGATTATCAGGATGTACTTGCACTTTATGGTGAAGAATTTAAAACTGAAGGGATCTCGGTTTCTTCTCTTATGCCGCTGCCAAAAGCGGTAGCAGAGGTGGAAAAAAAGATCTTAGAAATGGCCCAGGAGAACTGTAAAAGCACCTATGAAATGGCAGATATGCTTGGGGTCAATCAATCTACAGTGGTAAGAAAGTTAAAGAAATACTTCCATTAATGCAAAACCGCATTATTGCAATGCAAGAATGCATTAATATTAATTGACCTAAGCTGTACTATATTTCACAATAAAGCGCTTAATATTCTGAAGATTCCGCCAAATATTAATGCAAAAATGCATTAATAATCTTATAAAATAAGTCAAGTTTTAAAAAAACAGCTAATAATAAGGTAAATATTTTGACTATTAGAAAAATTATCTTTTGAAAAGAGGTCATGAACTTTGAGATGACGGCTATTTGAAGATTTTTCGAATTATATTAAATAATTTATGGTTTTTTGCTCTTTTGGCACACAATATGCATATTATGTAGTTGAGTCATGTGAAATATTTCTTTAAAAATTAAGTTTTTGCTAACAAAGAAAGGTAGTAAAATTTTTACAAATTAAAGAGAAAAATTTCACAAAACAAATTAAATTAAGGGGAGGTTTATCATGTCAGTAATTGAAGCAAAAAAATCAGAAGAATATCGTGAAGAGATTGAAGCAATTTTGGCGAAGTATGAGGGTGATGGTTTTGCCTTGATTGAGATCCTGCATGAAGCACAGGAATTAATCGGCTATCTTCCTAAGGATGTACAAAAAATAGTTGCAGATAATTTGAATATGGCACCTACAACTGTCAGCAGTGTTATTTCATTTTACAATTATTTTTCTGATACACCAAAGGGTGAATATCAGGTTGCATTATGTAAGGGAACAGCCTGTTATGTAAAGGGAGCAAAAGAAATCATCGAAAAAATTGAAGACAGATATGGAATAGCATCTGGTGAGACCACTGAAGATGGAAAGTTATCTTTAGAGGTTGTGCGCTGTCTTGGTGCATGTGGTCTTTCACCTGTAATGACTGTAAATGGAAAAGCACATGGGCTCTTAAATCCCGAAAAAGCTGTAACAATAATCGATAAATATTTAAATAGAGAAATGGAGGAGGTATAAGATGCTTAAAACTAAAGATCTATCTTTGATCCAGCAGGAATTAGCAAAAAAATATTCCGGTAGAGCTAAAACAAGAATTATCATCGGAATGGGCACCTGTGGAATTGCCGCCGGTGCAGAAGAAATCTTAAGTACTGCCAAAAATGAAATAAAAAAACAAAATCTTTCTAATATCGAATTAGATCAAACTGGATGTATTGGTCTCTGTGCTGAAGAGCCTTTAATGGAAATCAGAATGGATGAAAAAAGATACATTTATGGTAATGTTGATCAAGAAAAAGCAGCAGAGATAATCAAACAGCATATTGTAAATGGAAATGTAATAAACCGCTGGCTGGTAGACCAGGAAAGTGACTTTTTCCGCAAACAGCAGCGGATAGTATTAAAAAACTGTGGTAATATCAATCCCGAAAACATCGAAGAAGCTATTGCCAATCATGGTTATCAGGGACTTGCCAGAGCTGTTAATGAATTAACTCCAGAAGAAGTTATAGAGATCGTAAAAGATGCTAAATTAAGGGGTAGAGGTGGAGCTGGATTTTCCACTGGTATGAAGTGGGGGTTTGCTGCTTCAAAAAATGGTCGAGATAAATATTTAATCTGTAATGCAGATGAAGGTGACCCTGGTGCTTTTATGGATAGAAGCATCTTAGAAGGTGATCCCCACAGACTTATAGAAGGGATGACCATTGCTGGTTATGCAATGGGTGCCAATAAAGGCTATATTTACTGTAGGGCAGAATATCCCCTTGCAATTAAAAGGCTAAAAAAGGCTATCAAAGATGCTAAAGAGATGGGAGTTTTAGGAGAAAATATTCTTGACAGTGGTTTTGATTTTGAGATAGATATTAGACTTGGTGCAGGAGCATTTGTCTGTGGAGAAGAAACTTCATTAATTGCTTCAATAGAGGGAAAAAGAGGAGAACCAAGACCAAAACCTCCTTATCCTACCGATTCAGGCTTATATGGTAAAGCAACGGTAATCAATAATGTTGAAACCTTTGCCAATGTACCTGAAATCATCAGAAATGGCAGCAGCTGGTTTAAAAATTATGGTACAGCTGATAGTCCGGGAACAAAGGTTTTTGCTTTAGCAGGTAAAATTAAAAACAATGGATTGGTCGAGGTTCCTATGGGTACCAGCCTGGGAGAAATCGTCTTCGATATCGGTGGAGGTCTAGAAAATGATGCGGACTTTAAAGCAGCTCAAACCGGTGGTCCCTCTGGTGGCTGTATCCCGATTGAGCACCTAAATGTACCTGTTGATTATGATTCTTTAAGTGAACTTGGTACTATAATGGGTTCTGGTGGTTTGATTATCATGGATGACCAAACCTGTATGGTTGACCTGGCAAAATATTTTGTTGACTTTTGTGTAGATGAGTCATGTGGACAGTGTACTCCCTGTCGGATTGGTACAACAAGGATGTTGGAGATCTTAGAAAAGATCAGCCTTGGTGAAGCTAATAGAAAAGATTTTGAACTGCTGATGGATATGGGCGAAAAGATCAAAGATTCTTCTTTCTGTGGTTTGGGTCAAACTGCTCCCAATCCTGTCTTAAGTACAATTAGATATTTTGAAGATGAATACTTTAATCATATTGATAATAAACACTGTGATTCTTCAGTCTGTGCTGCTCTTTTTACCTCACCATGTCAAAATGCATGTCCGGCAAATGTTGATGTACCAATGTATATCAATTATATTAGAGAGGGTAATTATAGAGAAGCATATAAAGTTATCCAGGAAGAAAACCCACTTGCTGTAGTTTGTGGACGTGTCTGCTATAATTTATGTGAAGACTCCTGTAATAGAGGGGCTATGGATGAAGCACTGGCAATTAGAGAATTAAAACGTTTTGCTGGTGATTATTTACTAAAAGAAGAAGATGGTTTTCCAGTCCCAGAAATTGAGGCTGAAAAAGATAAAAGAGTAGCTATAGTAGGTTCAGGACCTTCAGGTCTTACAGCTGCATTTTATCTCCGCAAAAAAGGCTATCAGGTAACTATATTTGAAGCCGAAACTGAAGTTGGAGGTATGTTGGCCTTAGGAATACCTGAATATCGTTTACCAAAAGATATTTTAAATGAAGAGATCGGAGTTTTAACAGCAATGGGTGTCGATATTGTTGTAGATACCAAAGTTGGAAAAGATATAACCTTAGAAGAGCTTAAAGAAGAAGGGTTCTGGGCGGTCTATTTAGCTGTAGGAGCAGAAGAAGATAGAAGCCTTTATCTTGAAGGTCAGGATGTAGATGGTATCTATTCTGCCCTAGAAATACTGCATGATATCAATAAAGGAAAAAAATTAAAAGTTAAAGGTAAAAAAGTAGCTGTGGTCGGTGGAGGTAATGCCGCAATAGATGTTGCCCGGAATATGGTTCGGCTTGGAGCAGAAGAAATCAATATAGTTTACAGAAGAACCAAAAATGATATGCCTGCTCATAAAGAAGAAATCGATGAAGCAGAATATGAACAAATCAATATTTATCCTCAGATTAACCCGGTTAAGATTCATGAAAAAGACGGTAAAATTGATAAATTAGAATGTGTTAAAATTGAGGGAGGTAAATTTGATACAAGTGGAAGAAGAAGACCAAAAGAAGTTGAAGGATCAAACTTCCTGCTTGATACTGATATAGTGATTTCCGCAATAGGACAGCAGGTAGATCAAACCTTCAAAAAAGGTAAATTTGATATAGAAATGGCTGGTTCAACAATTAAAACCAATTCAAATTATTCCACAAATATTGATTGGATATTTGCAGGTGGTGACTGTGTAA
Organism: Halanaerobium polyolivorans; assembly: GCF_020711195.1. GTDB lineage: Bacteria > Bacillota > Halanaerobiia > Halanaerobiales > Halanaerobiaceae > Halanaerobium > Halanaerobium polyolivorans. The sequence continues at coordinate 58,779 of NZ_JAJFAT010000013.1, read as the reverse complement.
GTGGACCTTCTACTGTAATTGAGTCAATTCAACAGGGAAAAGAAGCTGCAGCAGAGATTGATAAATATCTCGGTGGAGATGGAAAAGTTGTTAAAAGTGAAGAAAGAGAGCGGAAAATTAATCTACCCATCATCGAAGAAGAAAAAAGAAGGGTTAAGATGCCTACGATTTTACTTGCCGAAAGGAAAAAAGGATTTAAAGAAGTGGAAAAAGGTTATTCACTTGAACAGGCAAGAGAAGAGGCCAGCCGCTGTCTCCGCTGTGATGTAAAAGATAAAGCTGAGGAGGTAATATAATGGCTAAAGATAAAGTAAATATTTATATAGATGATCAAGAACTAGAAGTAGATGCTGATAGTACAGTTTTAGAAGCAGCTCAGGCAATAGGTAAAAATATACCGAACCTCTGTTATCTCAAAGAAAAAAATGTTATCGGAGCCTGTAGGGTCTGTCTCGTCGAAATAGAGAATACCGGTAAGTTAGCTGCCGCCTGTATAACCCCTGTTTCAGAAGGCCTAAAAATTCAAACAAATAATAAAAGGGTAAGAGATACCAGGAAAATGAATCTAGAATTCCTGCTTTCAAATCATGATGTAGAATGTCCAAGCTGTTTAAGCAATGATGACTGTGATCTGAGGAAGATAGCAGAAGATTTAGGTATTAGGGAAATAAGATTCGAGGGTAAAAAGAGCAGTTTTAAAAAAGATTACTCAACCCCCTCAATTATCAGAGATCCCGAAAAATGTATTCTCTGTAGAAGATGTGAAAACATCTGTAAAGAAGTGCAGTCGGTTGAAGCAATCAGCACAGATGGAAGAGGTTTTGATACTGTAGTTAATACCACCTTTTTTGCTAATCTAATGGAAAGCACCTGTGTTATGTGTGGACAGTGTACCCTCGTTTGTCCTACAGGAGCACTTACAGAAAGAGAATATATTGATGATGTTTGGGATCTTTTAAGTGATCCAGATAAACATGTTGTAGTTCAAACAGCACCAGCTGTTAGGGTAGCTTTATCTGAAGCTTTTGGCAAGCAAGCAGGAGCAATTTGTACAGGTGAAATGGTTGCAGCTTTGAGAAAACTTGGTTTTGATAAGGTTTATGATACCAACTTTACTGCTGACTTAACTATTTTAGAAGAGGGAACAGAATTGATTAATAGAATTAACAATAACGAAAAATTACCCCTCTTTACTTCCTGTAGTCCTGGTTGGATTAAATTTATCGAGCAGTATTATCCTGACTATCTAGAGCATGTATCAAGCTGTAAATCTCCTCAGCAGATGTTTGGTGCTCTGGCAAACTCATATTATATAGAAAAAGAGGGAATAGAAAAAGAAGATCTGGCAGTGGTTTCTATCATGCCCTGTACAGCTAAAAAATATGAGGCCCAGCGTGAGGAAATGAAGGGTGATGTGGATTATGTTTTAACAACTAGAGAGTTAGCTAGAATGATCAAACAGGCCGGTCTGGATTTAAATGATTTAGGCAGTGAAGACTTTGATCTGCTGATGGGAAGTTCAACCGGTGCCGGAGCAATCTTTGGCAGTACAGGTGGAGTAATGGAAGCTGCTTTAAGAACTGCTTATGATTTAATCACAGGTGAAGAACTAAAAGAAATAGATTTTGAAAGCATAAGGGGTTTTGAAGGTATCAAAAAAGCAGCGGTAAATATCGATGGACTTGAGGTCAAAGTTGCTGTTGCTCATGGACTTGCTAATGCACGAAAAATATTTGAGTTGATTAAAAATGGTGAACAGTTCCACTTTGTTGAGTTTATGACCTGCCCTGGTGGCTGTCTGGGGGGAGGAGGCCAACCTCTGGCTGCCTCAGAAGAAGTGCTGCAAAAAAGAATGGATGCAATCTATGAGATTGATAAAAAGAAAGAATACAGAAAATCTCATGAAAACCCCTATATTCAAAAATTATATGAAGAGTATTTAGATGAACCGGGAAGTGAGAAGGCTCATCAACTACTTCATACTAAATATATTAAAAGAGGAATTTAAGTTAAATTAAGGGAATAAAGCAAAAATATATGGCTGTATACACGGATAATAGCATTTTTGCAATATAAATGCACTTTGCAGCTATTGACAGCTTAGAATTTTGATGTTAAACTAAAGCACAATAATAAAAAATATATTTGTCCTTTTAAATCAGTCCAGAGAGGCTGGCAAAGGAAGATTGCTTTAAAATTAGAGAGCACTAAAATTCTAAGCACTTTTATATCTTTTAGCAAATTTTTCTAATTGATATTAAACCTTCTTGCCACCATCTGGGAGAAGGTTTTATTTTTTTAAAGAGTCTTTTCTAAGCAATTTAAAATAGGAAGTGGAGGTTTATATATGCAAAAAGCCAGACTTGTTTTAGAAGAAGGGAGTATTTTCGAAGGTGAGATTTTTGGAAAAGTAGCAGAAACAAGTGGAGAAATCGTGTTTAATACCAGTATGACCGGCTATCAAGAAATCTTAACCGACCCCTCTTATAAGGGGGAGATAGTTTGTATGACCTATCCCTTAATAGGTAATTATGGCATCAATTTTGATGATTTCGAATCTATCAAAGCTCATGTTAATGGTTTTATAGTTAAGGAGTTTTCAAATAATCCTGAAAACTGGAGACTGGAAAAAGAACTTGAATTATATTTAAAGGAAAATAATATTACAGGGATCACAGGTATAGATACCAGAGCTCTAACCAAAATTTTACGCCGCCAGGGAACAATGCGGGGGATTATAACAACAGAAGCTTTAAGTGAAGAAAAATTAATAGCAAAAGCTAGAGCAGTTCCCGGCTTATCAGGTAGAGATCTTGTTGCTCAGGTAACTACCAATGAAGTGAAAAAATATGGTGAAGGAAAAGAGCAGCGGGTTGTATTAGTTGACTCAGGAGCAAAAGATAATATCAAAAATTCACTCTTAAAAAGGGGAGCTGAGGTAATAGTTGTACCTGCTTCATTTACGGCTGAGGAGATTTTAGCTTTTAACCCTGATGGGGTGATGTTTTCAAATGGCCCTGGAGATCCAGAAGATGCAGCCTATATTGCAGAGACCATCAAAGCTTTATTGGGTAAAACAGTAATTTTTGGTATTTGTCTCGGCCATCAGCTGCTTGCTATGGCCTGTGGAGCCGAAACATATAAGCTTAAATTTGGCCACAGAGGTGCAAATCACCCTGTAAAAGATTTAGAAAACGGCAGGGTTTATATAAGTTCTCAAAACCATGGTTTTGCAGTAAAAAAAGATTCATTAGAGGGTTTAGATATAGAGATCACCCATCTTAATGTCAATGACAATACTATAGAAGGAATCAAACACAAAAAATATCCAGCTTTTTCTGTGCAGTATCATCCTGAAGGATCACCTGGACCAGAGGATTCTCATTATTTATTTGATCAATTTATTGCAATGCTCAAAAAATAGCAGTTAAAACTTAAGGAGGTATTATGCCTAAAAGAGAAGATATTAAAAAAGTTATGGTAATTGGATCAGGCCCAATAATTATCGGTCAGGCTGCAGAATTTGATTATTCCGGGAGCCAGGCCTGTAGAGCTCTAAAAGAAGAGGGAATAGAGGTAGTTTTAGTTAATAGTAATCCTGCCACAATAATGACAGATGAAAATATGGCAGATAGAGTCTATATCGAACCTTTAACGGTAGAAAGTATTATCGAGATTTTAAGAAAAGAAAATCCAGATGGTTTAATTCCAACTCTGGGGGGTCAAATAGCCCTTAATTTAGCTATAGACCTTGCCGAAAGCAAAATTTTAGATGAACTAGATGTGGAATTATTAGGTACTCCTATCAAAACAATCGAAAAGGCAGAAGATAGAAATACATTTAAAGAATTGATGGATCAAATAGGTGAGCCGGTACTTGATAGTAAAATTGCTGAAAACATAGAAGAAGCTAAAGAGATTGCAAAAAAGATTGGTTTTCCTGTAATTGTTAGACCAGCCTATACCATGGGAGGCACTGGTGGTGGAGTAGCAGATAATTTAGAAGAATTAAAAGAGATTACCACCAGAGGTTTTAAACACAGCCTGATCGGTCAGGTTTTGATAGAAAAAAGTATCAAGGGCTGGAAAGAGATAGAATATGAGGTTATGAGAGATGCAAATGATAACTGTATAGTAGTTTGTAATATGGAAAACTTTGATCCGGTAGGTGTGCATACAGGTGATAGTATTGTTGTAGCCCCGAGTCAAACCTTAAGTGATAAAGAATATCAGATGTTTAGAACTTCTGCTTTGAAGATAATCAGGGCTTTAGGGATCGAAGGAGGCTGTAATGTCCAATATGCCTTAGACCCAGATAGTTTTCAGTATTATATAATTGAGGTTAACCCCCGGGTAAGTCGTTCAAGTGCTCTAGCCTCTAAAGCAACAGGTTATCCGATCGCAAAAGTTTCTGCTCGGATAGCTTTAGGCTATAATTTAGATGAAATAGATAATGCCATAACAGGTAAAACTACTGCCTGTTTTGAACCAGCCTTAGATTATGTGGTTTTTAAAATACCACGCTGGCCCTTTGATAAATTTCATTATGCAGATCGTGATTTAGGAACACAAATGAAAGCCACCGGTGAAGTAATGGCTATTGAAAGAAATCTGGAATCATCGATGCTTAAAGCTGTCAGGTCCTTGGAAATAGGGAGATATGGCTTTTATTTAGAAGAATTTAGAGATTTATCTGATCAGCAGATCAAGGATTTTCTTTATGCAGCAGATGATAACAGATTATTTGTGATAGCAGAAGCACTGAGAAGAGGCTGGAGTGTAGACAAAATTCATCAGATCACGAAAATAAGTACTTTTTTTCTGCACAAAATAAAGAATATAACAGATTTAGAAAAAAGACTGCAGAGTTTAAAAGGAAAGGATCTAATAAAAGCTGAAGCAGTTATTTTTAAGGCCAAAGAAATGGGCTTTTCTGACCAAGAAATCGCTCTGCTTACCGCTTTAGAAGAAAATGAAATTAAGGAAATCAGAGAAGAGCTGAATATTAAACCGGTTTATAAGATGGTAGATACCTGTGCAGCAGAATTTGAAGCAGCAACCCCATATTATTATTCAAGTTATGAAAAGGTCAATGAAGCTGAAGCTACAGCCAAGAAAAAAATTATGGTTCTAGGCTCCGGCCCGATCAGAATCGGTCAGGGAATAGAATTTGATTACTGTAGTGTCCATTCTGCCTGGTCATTACACGAAGAGGGTTATGAATCTATCATAGTTAATAATAATCCCGAAACGGTCAGTACAGATTTTGATACATCTGACAGATTATATTTTGAGCCTTTAACAAAAGAAGATGTGATGCATATTATTGAGAATGAAAAACCGGAAGGTGTAATCGTTCAGTTTGGAGGACAGACAGCGATAAATTTGGCTGCTAAATTAGCTGATGAGGGTGTTAATATCCTGGGTACTTCTGTAGATTCGATCGACTTAGCAGAAGACAGAGATAGATTTATTAAGCTTTTAAAAGAACTGGCTATCCCCACCCCGGCTGGGAAAACAGCTGCCTCTCTTGCAGAAGCAGCAGAAATTGCAGCTGAAATTGAATATCCGGTTCTGGTCAGACCATCTTATGTATTAGGTGGTAGGGCAATGGAAGTGGTATATAACGAAAAAGAATTAGAAGAATATATGAAAAATGCTGTTAAAGTTTCTCCGGACAGACCTGTTTTGATAGACAAATATTTGACCGGGACCGAGGTTGAAGTTGATGCAATCTCAGATGGTGAGACTGTTATTCTGCCGGGAATAATGGAACATGTGGAAAGGGCAGGTGTTCATTCTGGTGACAGTATTGCTGTTTATCCTCCCCATAATCTTTCCCAGGCAATAAAAGAGAAAATTGAAGAATACAGCATCAAAATAAGTAAAAAGCTTAATGTAGAGGGAGTCATCAACATTCAATATGTTGTCAATGATGATAAAGTCTATGTTATAGAAGTTAATCCTAGATCAAGCAGGACCATTCCCTACTTAAGTAAAGTTACCGGGGTAGCAATGGTTGATCTGGCAACTAAAGCATTGTTGGGAATCAAACTAAAGGATTTAGGCTGGGAAAGTGGATTGCTAGCTGAAAAATCACATTATGCTGTAAAAGTTCCTGTATTTTCTTTTTCTAAGCTGACCCAGGTTGATACAAATCTTGGACCTGAAATGAAATCCACCGGAGAGGTTTTAGGTCTGGCGGAAAACTATGAAAAAGCTCTTTATAAAGGTCTAATTGCAGCTGGTTTGGAAATACCAAGAGAGGGAAGAATTTTAGCCACCATTGCAGATAAAGATAAAGCAGAGGCGGTAGAGTATATAAAAGATTTTGCCGAGCTAGGCTTTGAAATTTCTGCTACCAGTGGAACTGCAGCAGAATTAAAGAAAAAAGGCCTTAAAGTAAAAGAAATTAAAAAAATAGATGAAGGTTCTCCAAATGCGCTTGAATTGATTTCTGAAGATAAAGTTGATCTTGTTATCAATACTTTAACAAAAGGCAAAATTCCGGAGCGGGATGGTTTTAAAATAAGAAGAAGTGCAGTTGAGATGGGGATTCCCTGTCTGACTTCACTTGATACTACAGAAGCGATGCTAAAAGTATTAAAAGAGATTAAAGCAGGAGATAGGGTTGAATACAGAGCCCTACAGGATTATGTTAAGTAAATTCAAAGGCAAAAATCAGTTGTGATTTCATAGCTGCTTTTTGCTTTTCTTTTTTATAAATAAAAAAGTTAAAATAAGGCAAAATTGATTTAATGCGAATATTTTGACAATTGCTAAAAAAGGTGATAAAATATACATAAAATAAAGGGAAGGCATGGTAATTCTCTATTCTGGCATATTTAATTGTGACTTTTGTTTGTTCTGATTAAATAACTCTGTCGATAGAGAATTTTTCTCTGCCGAGACTAAATGAAAAAAAGGAGGGGATTGTTAAGGCGTAAAATGTGAAAAGATTCCTATTTATCTGTACTGTGCTTTGTTTATGAACTCTTTAAATTAAAGGAGGCATAATAAAATGTTTGGTATAGGTATGAACGCTGTACTTGCTGCTTTTGGTGGTGGACTCTTTGGTGCTGCTTTAGGTGCATTACCTGCCTTTATTTTCTGTGGTTTTGCAGTTCTGGCTGGTGAAGCACTTGCTCTTGCTACTGGTGGAGCTTCTATCACAGGAGCAATTGGATTTGGAACTCTCTTTGGACCTCATATTGCTTTTGGTGGTGGAGCTGCTGCAACCGCATATGCTGGTCAAAAAGGTAGGCTGGAAAGTGGTGCTGATATTTTAGCTCCATTATATGGAATCGAAGAAAACTGGGATATATTATTAATCGGTGGTATTTTTGGTATCCTTGGTTTAGTTGTTGAAGCATTTTTCGCTAATATTGGAACACCTACTGATACTATCGCTCTAACAGTTGCTATCTCTGCTTTTGTGCATAGACTTGCCTTTAGTGATACTGGTATTTTTGGTACTTATGATCCGGAAAAAAGTGATTCTAGATGGAGCCCACCTTCTGAGATTGCCTGGTTACCCTGGCAGATGAATGCATCTCAATTATTACCACTTGGTTTAGGTGTTGGCTTAGTTGCAGGTCATATCACCCTTGTTACAGGTAGTGTATTCATTATGTTCGGTATAACTGCTGCTTCTTTAATTATTCTACAGACTATGGGTAAAGGTCCTGTTACCCACCATATTGCATTCCCGGCGGCAGCTGCAGCAATGGCTACTGGAAGTGTTATCTGGGGTGGAATATTTGGTATTTTAGGAGCCTTTATCGGTGAGTTCTTTGCCCGTCTATTCTATGACTGGGGAGATACTCACATTGATCCACCTGCATGTACTATAGCTGTTTTAATAACTGCAGCAATGTTATTCCTAGGTTTCACATTTTAATTAATCGTTATTATATTAAATATGTTAATTATATCTATAATCTTAATTGAATTATCTTTAATAAAACTCCCGGTCCTGCCGGGGGTTTTATTATTGCAAATTTAAGCAGAAAATCGATTAAATTTCTTGACTTAATATAGCTGGTCTGATATCATTAATTCAAATAAAAATATTCTTTTAAATTAGTCCAGAGAGGCTAGTAAGGGAAAATATAGAATTTAACCACCTTCTTACTTGCCCTAAGAGGGTTTTTTTATGTAAATTTATATTCTTCCCCAAAGGAGGTAATATAGTTATGGAATCAGAAATGAAAAAGAAAAAAGAAATTATCGATTCTGATGCAATGGGCAGAGCTATTACAAGAATAGCTCATGAGATTCTTGAGAAAAACAAAGGAACAGAGGATCTTGTTCTGATCGGAATAAGAACAAGAGGGGTTCCTTTAGCAGAAAGATTAGCTGCTAAAATTGAAGAAATAGAAAATGTAGAGATAGAAACAGGTATTTTAGATATTACCCTTTACAGAGATGATTTATCAACTATTGCCTATCAGCCAATAGTTCACCGGACCGAAATACCCTTTGATATCACGGGAAAAAAGGTTGTTTTAGTTGATGATGTACTTTATACGGGAAGAACTGTAAGAGCGGCCTTAGATGCTTTGATCGATCTTGGTAGACCAAAGCAGATTCAGCTGGCTATAATGATCGATCGCGGCCATCGCGAACTACCGATTAGAGCTGATTTTGTTGGTAAGAACCTTCCAACTGCAAAAAATGAGGTTGTAGATGTAAATTTCAAAGAAATAGATGGTAAAGATTTAGTTTTATTATTAGAGAAAAATAAAAGTTAAATATATCCTTTAAATCAGTCCAGTGAGGCAGATAAGGAGAACATAGAGAGCTATTTTAAGCTCTGGCTTTGTTAACTTCTTATCAGTCTAACTGTTAAGAAGTTTTTTTAATGTTTAAATACAAATTTTAGGAGGAAAAAAATGAGCTTGATCAAACAGACTAAAAGAAATTTAAATGATCTTAAAGAAGATGGGATTAATAATCAGAGACTTTTCATTTTATCATTACAGCATATGTTTGCAATGTTCGGAGCTACGGTTCTTGTCCCTTCTCTAACAGGTTTAAATCCTGCAGTTGCTTTATTCACCTCGGGTTTAGGAACCTTAATCTTTCATTTTATAACTGGAGCAAAAGTACCAGCCTATCTTGGTTCTTCTTTTGCCTTTATTGCTCCAATTATAGCAGCCCAGAATCAATTTGGTGTTGATGGAGCGATGTTGGGAATCATGACGGTTGGACTTGTCTATGCACTTATGTCAGTAATAATTAAGCTGGTAGGAACTGATTTTTTCCGCAAATTATTACCACCGGTTGTGGTTGGACCAGTTATAATAACTATTGGTCTTGGTTTGGCACCAACTGCCAGAGACATGGCATCTGAACACCTTTTAACAGCCTTTGTAACCCTCTCCATAGCAGTTGCAATAAGTGTTTTTGCCAAAGGAATAATAAAGGTCATTCCAATCTTATTGGGGATAATAGGGGGATATATTTTCGCCGCTTTTATGGGTATAGTAGATTTCACCCCTGTAATGGAAGCTTCCTGGATCGCCTTCCCTCAGTTTTCCTTTCCTGTAATCAATGGTAATTTAAGAGCTATCACTCTTGTTGCACCAATAGCCCTTGTCACAATTGTTGAGCACTTAGGAGATGTATTGGCAATCAGTACAACCACAGAAAAAGATTTTATCAACGAGCCGGGTCTGCATAGAACATTATTAGGTGATGGAATAGCAACCTTGGTAGCCGGGCTTTTTGGTGGACCACCAAATACAACCTATGGTGAGAATGTTGGAGTTTTAGCAATTACTAAAGTCTATAATCCAATTATTATTCAGCTGACAGCGGTAATAGTAATATTAAGTAGTTTTGTCCAAAAAATTGGGGTTTTAATTAGAACAATACCTGCAGCAGTAATGGGAGGAATAGTCTTCCTGCTGTTTGGAATGATAGCTTCTATAGGTTTAAGAACTTTAGTAGAAAATCAGGTTGATCTTTCAAATAATAGGAATTTAGTCATTGTATCTGTAACCTTACTGGTTGGAATAAGCAATCTAACAATCACATTCCTGGGCCTCGAGTTTGCCGGAATGGGACTGGCAGCCCTTGTTGCAATAATAATGAACTTAATCTTACCAGAAGCTAATAAGGAAAAAACTCTAATGGAAAAAAATGAAGAAGAAGCATTAGCTATGGACAGAGAATTAGGTTATGAAAGCAGTTAAGATTATCTATTTAATTCAGGGGAGGTAAAGTGATGAGCTTAAAAAGAAAAGATTTTTTAGGACTATATGATGCTTCAGCAGAAGAAATCAAAGAAATTCTAGAGACTGCTGTAGCTATGAAAGATATATTAACAAGAACTGTCAAAAAAGTACCTACACTGCGCGGTAAAACTGTTATTAATCTTTTTTATGAACCCAGTACAAGAACTAAGTTTTCTTTTAACCTGGCTGCCAAAAGATTAAGTGCAGATGTGATGAGTATTTCCAAGTCAGGCAGCAGTATTGCCAAAGGAGAAAGCCTTCTTGATACAGCAAAAACAATGGAGGTTATGGGGGCTGATGTAGTTGTGATTAGGCATAGTGCACCGGGAGCTGCTCAATTTTTAGCAGAAAACATCTCGGCCAGTGTTTTAAATGCTGGAGATGGTGCTCATGCTCATCCAACCCAGGCTCTATTGGATATTTACAGTATTAAAGAAAATTTTGGCCAGATCGAAGGTTTAAATGTATTAATTGTGGGAGATATAGCTCACAGTAGAGTGGCCAGATCTAATATCTGGGGTTTAAATAAAATGGGAGCTCAGGTTAGTGTAGCTGGCCCCCAAACATTATTACCCAGAGAAATAGAAAAAATGGGTGTAAAAGTTTATAATAATCTGGATCAGGCTTTAGAAAATGTTGATGTGGTAAATATATTAAGAATTCAGATGGAAAGACAGGAAAGTGGTCTTTTCCCTTCGATTAGGGAATATAGAGAAATCTATGGGATGAATAAAGAAAGACTGCAGAGAATCGGTAAAAAAGCACTGATTATGCATCCTGGCCCTATGAATAGGGGTATAGAAATAGAGAGCTCTGTAGCAGACAGCAGTCAATCGGTAATTACAGAACAGGTAAAAAATGGAGTAGCAATTAGAATGGCACTCTTATACTTGCTGGCAGGGAGGGAAGTAGATAATGAAAACCTTAATTAAAAATGCAGAAGTTTTTGATCCCCGCAATGATTTAGAAGGCAAATATGATATTCTGATTGAAGGTAAAAATGTTATTCAGATCAGTGAAAATATCAAAAATCAAGGTTATGAATTAATTGATGCCACAGATAAAGTTGTAATTCCTGCTTTAATAGATATGCACACTCATTTAAGAGAACCAGGTTATGAAGATAAAGAAACAGTTAAAACAGGCTGTGAAGCTGCAGCAGCAGGTGGTTTTTCTGCAGTAGCAGCAATGCCTAATACAAATCCCGTTGCTGATAATCCAGCAGTTGTTGAACATTTAAACTTGAAATCAAAAGAAGCTCTGGTTAAAGTATATCCTGTTGGTAGTATAACCCAGGGCAGCAAGGGAGAAAAATTATCAGAGATCGGAACTCTGGCTAAAACAGGGGTTAAGGCCCTTACCGATGATGGTAATCCGGTAATGAACTCAGAGATAATGAGGAGGGCAATGGAATATGCCTCAGCTTTTGATCTGCCGATCATAGATCACTGTGAAGATAAAAATTTAAGCAAAGACGGAGTAATGCATGAAGGATATTATTCAACCATCTATGGACTAAACGGGATTCCTGCCGCCTCAGAAGAAATAATGGTCTCCCGTGACATAGTACTTGCTGAAATGACAGGGATTCACCTCCACATAGCTCATCTGAGTACAGAGGGTAGTTTAAAACAGGTTATCGCTGCTAAAAAAAGAGGAATCAATGTTACTTTTGAAGTTACTCCGCATCATTTGATTTTAACAGATAAGTCTGTTGGTGACTATAATCCTGACACCAAGGTTCATCCCCCACTTCGGTCAAAAAGAGATGTAGAAGTATTAAGAAAAGCACTTAAGGCAGGAGAAATAGATGTTCTGGCAACTGATCATGCTCCTCACACTTTTGAAGATAAACTGGGTGAATATGATTATGCGGCAAATGGTATTTCAGGCCTGGAGACAGCTTTGGCTCTGCTCTATGAATATTTTATTAAAAACAATGATATTAGCTGGAATGAACTCATAAATATGTATTATTATAAACCGGCTGAAATATTAAATGTAGAGGCTGAAGGAATTAAAAAAGGCTCTACAGCAGATTTGATCATCTTTAATCCTGCCCGCAGTTGGACAGTTGAAAAAGAAAAATTCAAGTCTAAAGGTAAAAATACTCCTTTTGCCGGCTATGAACTTTCTGGTAAAAATGAAGTGACATTTGTTGAAGGTAAAATGGTTTATGATGATAGAGGAGGCAAAAATGAAGTACTTTATTGATAATTTGATCGAAAAGATAGAAGTAAAAAATTCTAGAATCTGTGTTGGCCTAGATCCTCATTTAAATTTAATGCCAACTTCTATTCTTGATCCAGAGTTATTAAAAAATATCGAGGCTAACCATAGAGAAATTGCTGCAGCCATATTAGAATTCAATCAAGAAATAATAACAGCAGTGGCAGATCATACAGCTGTGGTAAAACCACAAATGGCTTTTTATGAAAAATTGGGTACTGCAGGTATGGAGGCCCTCTGGGAAACAATTTATTATGCCAGAGAAAAAGGCTTATTAATTTTATTAGATGGGAAAAGAAATGATATAGGCTCAACAGCAAAAGCCTATGCAGAAGCATATTTAAATATAGATTCTGGAGCTGATTCTTTAACTATCAATCCTTATCTTGGTAGAGATGGAATTACTCCTTTTCTGGAAGATAAAACTAAAGGAGCTTTTGCCCTCTTAAAAACATCTAATCCCTCTTCTGGAGATATTCAGGATTTAAAATTAGCTAATGGAAAAAAAGTTTACGAAGAAGTAGCCCTCTTTTTGGGCAGGACTGCTGAAAAATACAAGGGTCAAAGTGGATATTCAAATCTTGCTGCAGTTGTTGGAGCAACTTACCCGCGAGAACTTGCTCAGTTAAGAACCTTAACTCCTTCGCTTTTCTTTTTGATTCCTGGCTATGGAGCTCAAGGTGGAGGAGCAGAAGATGTTAAAGCCGCTTTTGATAAAGAGGGTAGAGGAGCAGTTATAAATTCTTCGCGGGGAATTAACTTTGCTTACAGAAAAGACGAATACAAAGAATTTGGAGCTAAAAACTTTGCTGATGCAGCTGCTTTAGCTGCTAAAAAAATGAAAGAAGATATTAATTCGGTTTTAGACCTATAATAGAGGGTATTTTTCTCGGCCCTAAGGAGGCAGAATAGATGTACGAAATATTTTCCAATAAAGAAGTTGGTCCAGATATTTATCACCTTGTTTTAAAGTGTGAAGGTCTAGAAAAGGAAGTTAAAGCAGGTCAGTTTTTTAATATAAAGCTGAGTGGAATTAATAGTTATGATCCTCTTCTGAGAAGACCATTAAGTGTTTTTGATTTTTCAAATGAAAGCAAAAGAGTAGAATTTGTTTATAAAGTAGTTGGGAAAGGGACGGAAATACTGGCCAATTATAATCCAGGTGAAAAACTTGATCTTTTAGGACCACTTGGCAGTCCTTTTAGCATAAGTGATAGACAAAGTGCTAATATTCATCTGATTGGTGGTGGAATGGGGATAGCACCTCTGTATCTTTTAGCAAAAAAATTAAAGGATTTACCCATAAAAGTGTTTTTAGGTGCTGCAAATAAAGCGGAATTAGATTTTTTTGCAGATAAATTTAAAAACCTAGGTGTAGAAATACATTTAGCAGCGATGGAAGAAAAATTAGAGATAAAGGGAACCGCCCTCAGACTATGGGATAATTATTTAAAATCTGAACTTCCCTCTTTTGTTTACTGCTGTGGACCTGAACCTTTGTTATCTGCAGTTGAGATTAAAGCTTTAAAAGAGAAAATTCCAGGTGAAATTTCTATAGAAAAGAGAATGGGCTGTGGTTTTGGAGTTTGTTTATCCTGCAGCTGTGAAAGCAGAAATGAGAATGAAAAAAATAAAAGAGCCTGTGTTGAAGGCCCGGTTTTTGCTTTTGGGGAGGTAAAATATTGTGAGTGATAAAAAACTTGATTTAAGAACAATTTTAAAGGCAAATAAAGGTGATGATCTAAAATTATCTAACCCTCTAATAACCGCATCTGGGACCTGTGGTAATGGTGAAGAATTAAATGATTATTTTGATATCAATAAATTAGGGGCATTCTGCACTAAAGGAATCACTGTTGATGCCCAAAAAGGTAACAAAACACCTAGAATAGCCGAAACCGCTGCCGGTATTATCAATTCCATAGGTTTAGAAAATCCAGGAGTAGATACGTTTATAAGTGAAATACTTCCTCAGTGCAGAGAATACAGTCTGCCTATTTTCGCCAATATCTCCGGTTACAGCCCAGAAGACTTTTTAACTTTAGCAGATAAATTAAACGATCGGCCTGAAATAGCAGGTTTGGAGGTTAATCTTTCCTGCCCAAACATTAAAGGGGGAGGGATGATTTTTGGTACAGACCCGGAAAAAGTATATCAGATCAGCAAAAAGATTAGAGAAATTTATTCTGGTTACATAATAGTAAAATTAACTCCAAATATTACAGATATTACATCAACTGCCCTGGCTGCTCAGAAAGCAGGAGCAGATGCAGTTGCAATGATCAATACCTTATCTGCTCTGAAAATAGATATTGATAAACAGGAGCCACTTTTGGCCAATACCTTTGGTGGTCTTTCAGGGCCAGCAATTAAACCAGTAGCCCTAAAAATGGTTTATCAAAGTTATAAAAAATTAGAAATACCTATCATCGGCCTTGGAGGGGTAAGTTCTGGAGAAGATGTTTTAGAATTCATTTTAGCCGGAGCTTCTGCTGTGGGAATTGGAACCATAAATATGCTTGAACCAACAGCTGCTCTAAGAATAATCGAAGAAATCAAGAGTTATTTAAGAAAGCATAAAATCCAAAAGTTATCATCTTTAATTGGAGCTGCACATTAATTTAAATTATATGGAGAGGTGAAAAAAATGACAGAAAAAGAAATCAGAGAACTCTTAGTAGAAACAGGTGTAATTCAAGAAGGACATTTTGTTTTAAGTTCAGGTAGACATGCAGATATTTATATGCAGTGTGCAAAAGTTCTGCAGCACCCTGAACATGCATCAACCCTGGCAGCAGAAATAGCAAAAAAATGGGAAGATGTAGAGGTTGATATAGTTATCGGACCTGCTTTAGGTGGGGTTGTATTATCATATGCTGTAGCTGCAGAAATTGGGGTTCCTTCAATTTTCAGTGAAAGAAAAAATGGTCAGATGCAGATTAGAAGAGGATTTGAAATAAAACCGGGAGCTAAAATTTTGGTTGTTGAAGATGTTGTTACAACCGGAGGCTCTGTTAAAGAAGTATTGGCTTTATTAGAGGGACTGGATGTAGAAATACTTGGGATCAGTTCAATTATTGATAGAAGTAATGGTCAGGTTGATTTTAAATATAAATTCAAACCACTGCTGCAGATGGATATCAAATCATATAAGGCTGGCCAGTGCAAATTATGTGAAGACAATGTAGAAATCACCAGACCCGGCAGTAAGGTATAAGAACAATATTTTATTAATTTTAAAAGAAAAATTAGCTAAAAACACTTCAGTTTATGATTATTTTATGAACTGAAGTTTTTTTATTTTCGTAAATAGGCAGGTATTGACTAAGATAATCTTGAATATATTAATTAGATTTAGATAGAGAAAAGAGCTTAATCAAGAGAGAAAGGAAGATTTTTTTGCCAGATAAAATTAGATATATCCCTTTATTTTTTAAATCTATTCCGATCGGAATTGCAAATACCTTGCCAGGGGTCAGTGGGGGAACTATAGCTGTTGTTTTAAGTATTTATGAAACATTGATCAAGGCAATTAAAAATATTTCATTAAAAAAATTAAGTGTAATTGGCTTAGGAGCTTTATTAGGAGTTTATCTTGGAGCAGCAGTAATAAGTGATTTTTATTCTACCAGTCCCTTACTGCTAAATTATTTTCTCTTTGGTCTGGTGTTAACCTCGGCTCATTCTACTTATCAGAAAATCGGTCGAATCAACTTTATGAAAATATTATTTTTAATAATTTCCTTTGGTTTAGCCTTATTAATCAGCCTGGGGATCGGGGTCAATATAAGTGCTGGCAGTGGTCTGATGAGATATTTTTGGGGAGGTTTTATTGGCAGTATTGCCATGATTATCCCGGGAATAAGTGGAAGCACTTTACTTGTTTTAATGGGTTTATATCATCCCATTCTGGCAGCAGTTAATAATTTTCAAATACTATATTTAAGTATATTTGCCTTAGGAATTGTCTTTGGTTTATTAATCTTTGCCTGGTTATTTTCTTTTTTATTAAAAAAATATCAGCAGCAAATAATGACTGTGCTGACTGGATTAATACTCGGTTCTAGTGCAGCTGTTTTTCCGGCCAGGCTCCAATTAGAAGGTCTCTATTTCTTTCTGGCTGGAGCAGTAATAATACTTATCTTAGAATTTATCGGTAAAAAGTTTTAGTATCAAGCTGCTAAAATTTTTAAGATTTTAATTTAATTATAGCAGTAAAATTTGTTAATTGCTTAATAGCTTTTTTGAGCTAAATTTATTAAGCTTTAATTTAGAGTCAAGAAAGGGTGATATTTAATGAAAAAGATTGTTTTTGTTAGACATGGTCAAAGTGAATGGAATCTGGCCAACAAATTTACCGGCTGGACCGATGTGGATTTAAGTGAACAGGGAGTAAAAGAAGCAGAAGCTGCAGGGGAAATATTAAAAAAAGAGGGCTTTACTTTTGATTTGGCATTTACCTCCTATTTAAAAAGGGCAACAAAAACTTTAAATATTGTTTTGGATATTATGAACCTCCACTGGATACCTGTTATAAAATCATGGAAGTTAAATGAAAGACATTATGGTGATTTACAGGGTTTGAACAAGGCAGAAATGGCAGAAAAGGTTGGGGAAGAACAGGTTCATATCTGGAGAAGGAGTTTTGATACTCCACCACCTGCTTTAGATGAAGATGATTCTCGTCATCCCAGACATGAAAAAAAATATGAAGAACTCTCAGAAAGCGAATTACCGGCGGCAGAAAGTTTAGCAATGACAATAGAAAGGGTGATGCCTTTCTGGGAAAAAGAAATTGTACCTAAAATTAAAGCAGGTCAAAAAATTATCGTATCAGCCCATGGGAATAGTTTAAGAGCACTTGTCAAACATTTAGATAATATTTCTGATGATGAAATTAGTTCTTTAAATATTCCAACCGGCAGACCACTGGTTTATGAATTTGATGAGAAGATGAATGTCAAAGATAGTTATTATCTAGGTGATCAGGCGGAAATTGAAGCAGAAATGGAAAAAGTTAAAGATCAGGCAAAAAATTGATTTTAATCTGAGCTTAATATCTTTCTAATTGATTTTTAATATAAATTTGTTATATTATTAGTTAAAGAGATTAGCGAAATTTATTTAATTAAGGTGGGTGTTTGAGATGGATATATTAAAACAAAGATCTGCTAAAAAGTTAGTAGCTAAGTTATTTTTATCTTTTCTGATTTTAGCACTTGTTTTTTCTTTTACTATGGGTGCAGCAGCTCAACAAAGTGAGAATATTTATCAGAGTAATCATTTTGCCGATATAGCAGAACAGGTTGATAATAGTGTGGTTAAAGTAACCACAACAGCTGAGGTGAGTACCCAGCGGGAATTACCTGATATTTTCGATGATCCATATTTCCGTTTTTTCTTTGGTGATCGTTTTCAGATACCTGATCAAGGTCCCAGAGAACAGCAGGGATTTGGCTCAGGCTTTATAGTTTCTGAAGAAGGTTATATACTAACAAATCAACATGTAATCCAGAATTCAGATAAGGTTGAAGTTGAAATAAATAATATCGATGATCCCTTAAAAGCAGAAGTTATCTGGTCAGATTTTAGTTTGGATCTGGCGGTTTTAAAAGTTGAAACCGATCAAGATCTGTCTGCTGTTAGTTTAGGTGACTCAGATAAAATTAGGCCTGGTGATTGGGCAATAGCAATCGGAAATCCTTTTGGTTTTGAACACACGGTAACTGTTGGAGTGATTAGTGCTTTAGGAAGACCAATTCAAATCCCAACAGAAAGTAGACAGGTTAGAACCTATCAAAACCTAATTCAGCTTGATGCTGCGATTAATCCCGGCAATAGTGGTGGACCTCTGCTTAACAATAAAGGTGAAGTAATAGGTATTAATACAGCTGTTTCTGCTGCAGGCCAGGGAATCGGTTTTGCAATACCCATTAATGAAGCTAAAGGTATAATAACTCAACTTAAAGAAACAGGTGAAATAACTCAACCCTGGATTGGAATAGCTTTTAGTAATATCAGTTCAGAAATGCAGAGCTATTTCAAGCTCGAAAATCGTGAGGGAGTTATAGTAATTGAAGTTTATGAAGATAGTCCTGCTGAAGAAGCAGGCCTGGAAAATTATGATGTTATAAAAGAAATTGACCGCCAAAAAATTGAATCCACTTCTGATGTAGCAGAAATAATTCGCAATAAAGAAGTTGGAGAAGAAATAATGTTTAAAATCACAAGAGATGGAAGTACTGAGATCCTCTTCGGAATAGTTGGTGACAAGCCAAGTGATATTTAAATAATAAAATATTTAATTATCTCTCTGCAATTTAATCCGGACTTCAGACTGAAGTCCGGTTTTTTAAGCTGAGAAAGTAGTGATAGAGTTTAAATTTACTGTATTTGTTGATATAATAAAGTAGTTGAAGAAAAAAATGTATTTTAACTCTTTAGTGGGAGGTGAAATAGTGAGCAAGAAAATACTAATTATTGAAGATGATGCCCAGATAGCCCGTTTTGTTGAATTGGAGTTAGAACATGAAGGTTATCAAGTAAAAAAATTTGATAATGGTTATGATGGTATTAATGCCCTTAAAGAAGATGATTATGATCTTTTATTACTTGATTTAATGCTTCCGGGTTTGGATGGGATAGAAGTTTGTAATAAAGTAAGAGAATTTTCTAATCTACCAATTATTATGCTCACTGCCAAATCTGAATTAGAAGATAAGGTAAAAGGCCTTGATACTGGGGCAGATGATTATTTGACCAAGCCCTTTGAAATAGAGGAGCTTTTGGCCAGAATCAGAGCCTTATTAAGAAGAGATAAGGGTGATGTAGAAGCAGCCAATACCCTAAAAATAGCTGACATTGAGGTTAATCTGGATGCCCATCAGGTAAAAAGGGCTGGCCAGAAGATTGAACTGACCAAAAAAGAATATGATCTCCTGGTTTATTTAATCAAAAATGAGGGAATTGTAGTTAGCAGAGATAAACTGTTAAACAATGTCTGGGGATATAACTATACAGGTGAAACTAATATTGTTGATGTATATATTCGATATCTGCGCAGTAAGATTGATGAGCCATTTGAAGAAAAATTAATTCAAACAGTACGCGGGGTTGGTTATGTAATGAGGTCTGAAAAAGATGATTAAATTTTTTAATAAAAAAAGCAAGATTTCTTGGAAGATAACTATTTTATATGCACTAATGTTTATCATGCTCTTATTTTTAATAAATTTTGCCATTTATTTTTTCTTATCCAATTTTATCGATGATAATATCAAAAAAAATATCAATAATACCAGTGAATTTGTAATTTCCCAGATTAATAATCAGGAAGAGAACAATGGAGAATACTTTAATGCAGAAATTTTACAGGAAATAAGTCGAAGTGAAGAAAATGTATTTTTTAGAATTTTAAGTCCTGAAGGAGAAATTAGGGCTCAATCAAGATATCTGCAGGAAATGCAGGTGCCTATTACAGCCCAAATCACAGAATTTAGATCTGGTAACCGCAGAATAGCGGTAAGAACTATTAATTTAGCCGATTATTCACCTGCTACAGGTTATCTTCAGGTGGTGAAAGATATTACATTTGAAAAGAATTTCTTGGATTTTCTAATCCTTGTTTTAATTATTGCAGCTGCTTTTGGAGCTTTAATTTCTGTTTTTCTTGGTTATTTTACTACCAAGAAAATGCTGTCTCCGATCAATAAAGTTACTGAAACCGCTCGAGAAATAAGTTTTAATGATATAGACAGAAGGCTTTCTGTTAAAGGTCCTGATGATGAATTAAAAAAATTAGCCTTAACATTTAACTCGATGCTCGATCGCCTGGAAAAAGCTTTTAAAAAGCAAAAGCAATTTGTATCTGATGCATCACATGAATTGAGAACTCCAATTTCTGTTATCAAAGGTTATGTTGATCTTCTTAACAGATGGGGCAAAGAAAAACCTGAAGTGCGTGATGAAGCTATTGAAGCGATAAAAAAAGAAACAGAAAATATGAAACAATTAATGGAAAATTTGCTCCTGTTGGCCCGGGGAGATGACAGTGAACTGATCAAAAATGAAGAATTATTTAAGTTTAACAGTTTAATCAAAGAAATAATTAAAGAATTTAAACTATTAAAAGATGATGTTAAGATCGAATTTGAAGAAAAAGCCGAGATTGATTTTTGGGGAGATAAAAATCTTTTCAAACAATTGATTAGAATATTTATCGACAATTCTATTAAATTCACCTCAAAAAATGAAGCAATTAAATTGATGATCGACAAAAGAAAAAGCGAAAAATGCTTAGTAATTATCGAAGATAAAGGGCAGGGAATTCCTGAAGCAGATCTTCCCCATGTTTTTGACCGTTTTTATCAGGCAGATAAATCAAGGACTCGCAAAAAAGAAGGCTCCGGTCTTGGTCTAGCAATAGCAAAAGAAATAGTTGAGAGCTATAATGGGGAAGTTGATGTGGAGAGCAGTGAAGGAGAAGGCACTAAATTTACCATTGTACTGCCAATTAACAATTAAGATAGAGAATAATAATGGGAGATGATTTGTTTTGACAAATGATCAAAAAAAAGATAAAAAAACTCTTTTTCTTTTAGATGGACATAGTATTACCCACCGAGCATTTTATGCATTACCTCTTTTAACAAATGATGAGGGGCAATATACTAATGCGGTTTTTGGTTTTATCAGAATGCTTTTTAGTCTTACCGATGAATGGAATCCAGATCGAATGGTTGTAACTTTTGATAAAAAAGCTCCAACTTTTAGACATGAAGAATATGAGGAATATAAGGCGAATCGCAAAAAGATGCCGGAAGAGCTTGTTCCTCAAATACCGATGCTGCAGCAGACCTTAGCAAAACTAGAAATCCCAATTATTGCTCAAGAAGGTTATGAAGCAGATGATTTGTTGGGGACATTATCAAAACAGGCATCAGCTCAGGATTATGATGTCTATATAATTACCGGTGATAGAGATGCTCTGCAGTTGGTTTCAGAAAATGTAAAAGTGATGTATACCAGAAAAGGACTTTCTGATCTCGTAATTTATGATCTGGAGAAAATACTTGATAAATATGAACTCCCTCCTGAAAAATTAATCGACATGAAGGGTCTGATGGGGGATAGTTCTGATAACATACCCGGTGTGCCTGGAATAGGAGAAAAAACCGCAATTAAACTATTAAAACAATTTGATTCTATTGATGAGATATTAAATAATATTGATCAGGTTTCTGGTAAAAAAAGAAAAGAAAACCTAAGAAAATTTAGCGATCAGGCTAAAATGAGTTATCGTTTGGCTAAAATCAAAAGAGATGTGGCAGTTGACTTAGATTTTGATAAATGCAGAATCGATCTCTATGATGATGGAGAAGTTGTGGAGCATTTCAAAAAGCTTGGTTTTAGCAGCCTGCTTGATAGATTTGAATATAAAAAAGAACTTCAACCTGAGAATATCAATTTTATAGCTGTGGGAGAAAAGGAGTTATCTGAATTAAAGCAGAAAGCGTTAGAAAAGGGAGAAATAGCCCTTTCTTTAAAGATTGCTGAAGATAGCTGTGCTAGAAATGGTAAGATAAGAGAAATTATCTATGCTTTTGAGGACAATAATGTATATTCATATAAAGTTGAAGCTGATAATATTGCCTCTGTTCTAAAAGAGGTCTTAGAGTCGGAAAAAATAGCAAAGCTATTTATCAATGCTAAAGAATCTTCACTTGCTCTGCTGTGTGAAGGAATAGAAGTTAAAGCAATAGCTTTTGAACCACTACTAGCTTATTATTTGTTACAGCCTTCTGAGACTTTACCAGAATTAGAGGAGGTTTACAGCAGAGAATTAGAACTTGGGATGCAGGAATTTGATCAGGAGCAAATACTTGCATTAGAAACGAGCAAATTATTTAAACTGAAAGATAAATTAATTAAAAAACTTAAAAATGATAATTTATATGATCTATTTAAAAATATGGAACTGCCTTTAATTAAAGTACTGGCCAGAATGGAATATAATGGGGTGAAAATTGATAAAGATTGGCTGGAAAAATTATCTGATAAATTGGAGAAAAGATTAGATATAATAACCAAAAAAGCTCATGAAATGGTAGATGAGGAGTTTAATTTAAACTCACCAAAACAATTAGGAGAAATCTTATTTGAAAAACTGGGGCTTCCAGTTATAAAGAGAACTAAAACCGGTTATTCTACTAATGCCAGTGTATTAGAAAAATTAGAGGGTAAACATCCTCTCATACCTTTGATTTCAGAATACCGAGAACTGGCAAAATTAAAATCAACCTATATAGACTCACTACCTCCTTTGATCAATTCAGAAACTGGTAAAATCCATACTTCTTTTAATCAGATGGTTACCGCAACAGGAAGATTAAGCAGTACAAACCCCAATCTGCAGAATATTCCCATTAGAACTGAAGAAGGTAGAGAGATCAGAAAAGCCTTTATTCCTTCCGATGAAAATATGCTTTTGCTTGCAGTAGACTATTCCCAAATAGAATTAAGGGTTTTTGCCCATTTAAGTGGGGACAAACGCTTAAAGGAAGCTTTTAATTCGGGAAGAGATATTCATACAGAAACAGCGAGTGAGATCTTTGAAGTTGAGGCAGAACAGGTTTCACCAAATCTGAGAAGACATGCTAAAGTAATCAACTTTGGTTTAGCTTATGGAATGAGTGCTTATGGTTTAAGCCAGGATCTTGACATTCCAGTTGAAGAAGCACAGGATTATATAGATAAATATTTTGAGCGTTTTTCCGGGGTAAAAAAATATATGGATCAAACCATCGAAAAAGTTAAGAAAAAAGGTTATGCAGAAACCCTATATGGAAGAAAACGCTATATACCCGAGATCAACAGCAGCAATTACCATCGACGTTCTTTTGCAGAACGCTCAGCGATTAATACCCCGGTTCAGGGTACAGCTGCTGATATAATGAAAAAATCCATGTTAGATGTTTATGCTGCTCTAGAAAATGAAGATTTAGCTATCAATATTTTATTACAGGTACATGATGAGCTGGTATTTGAAGTTAGAAAAGAAGATTTAGCAGAAGCAGCTCTTTTAATTAAAAACAAAATGGAAGCTGCTGCTGACTTGGATGTTCCCCTACTTGTAGATCTACAGATTGCTGAAAATTGGCGAGATAAAGAAGATTATGAGGTGGAATCTAATGCCTGAATTGCCAGAAGTGCAGACCGTAATTAAAGGGCTGAGGCCTTTAATAGTAGATAAAAAGATAACAGAGCTTGAAGTAAGAGAAGAAAATTTAATCGGCTACCCTGATATTTCTATTGATGAACTTAAAAAGAGATTAATTGGGGCAAAAATAGAGTCGATCAGCAGAAGAGGCAAATATATCTTAATCAATTTAGATATTGATAAAATACTTGTTATCCATCTCAGGATGACCGGTAAACTTCTAGTTAAAGAAGCAGCAGAATTTAAAGACAAACATACCCATGTCATATTTACCTTAGATGATGGTCAGGAGATTCGTTTTAATAATGTCCGCAAATTTGGTCGCATCTATTTGATCGACCCGGAAAAGCCAGAACAGGCTGGAGGGCTTGCAAACCTGGGTCCAGAGCCCTTAAGTGAACAGCTTAGTCTGGAGGATTTCAAAAAATTATTTGCCAATCGCAGAGGAGTAATCAAATCTCTGCTTTTAAATCAGAAATTTATCGCAGGTATTGGAAATATTTATGCTGACGAGATACTTTATTTATCGGGAATAGAGCCTGAGCGTAAAGCTGACAGCTTAAGTGAAGAAGAAAAAGAAAAGATTTATTTTAATATGCGGGATATATTAGAAAAAGGAATCATCTATGGTGGGACTTCATTTAGTGATTATGTGAATGCATTTGGAGAAAAAGGTTCTTTTCAAGCAGAATTAAAGGTGCATCAGCGTCAAGGAGAAGCATGTCATATCTGCGGCAGTAAAATTAAAAAGAAAAAAATCGGGGGAAGGGCCAGTTATTATTGTCCAAAATGTCAGGATTAGCTAAAGGTACTGTCTAAAAATCTATGAAAAAGTGATATTGAAGCTAGAAATTAAATTTTGAGTAAATTTTAATGGTTGGATGACCGCATTGCCCTTGACAAACACCAGCTAAATACTAGCTGAAGGTTGCCGAGGGTGAAGGGGAAGGATATAAAGGCAGGAGAAACTAGCCAACCCTCGAACCATTGATTTTAGCATTTATCTGGTTCGGTTTGTAAAGGGTTCGCTTCGTCAATGCTTTTAAATAGCTTTTAGCTGCCTCAGGCTCTGCTAAAAGAATATAAAGGTTAAGCAGACTGCTGCAGGATAATAATATGTTCCTGGGCAAGCTCAATCAATTTACCCCAGCGAGCTGGCATATGAGGCTGAGCATCAAGCTCTGGAATAAGTACAGGTACCTTTTTTTCTAAAGCTGAATGTGGTCTTAAAAAGTTAAAATAAGCGACAAATAGATTGATAAAAGCAATAGATCCAGCTGAAGATTTAAAACCAGTAGTTGTCTTGTAACTGCGCTTGAAAGTTCTGTTTAGTCTTTCGACAATCTCTTTTAAAGGCCTGTATTCTGTGGATATCGGGTCCTCATTAGTAAGACCAATAACCTGATGGATATCGAAATGGATTCCATGCTGAGCAAAATAATGTTGAGCCAACAAATAGATAGGATTACCATCAACAATAAAGGCCAGGTTATCAGGTAAATTCTTAATCTTTAAGAGGACATCATTCAGTGCTTTAATGGCAGAGAGAGTATCCCTGTGAGGAGAGAGCCTGTAAGAGAGGATGATCTTTTTAACAGAATCAAAGAAAAAGAAAAGATACTGCCATTTGCCCTTAACTTTAAGATATGTTTCATCACCACAGTAGGAATTAGAAAGCTCATAAGGATAATCATCAACAAAAGGCTTGATAAGAGAACTGACAGCATCGGCATAATTTAGTACTGTCTGGTGAGAAATCTTAAGTTGATGGATATCCATCATAATAGCTGCGGTTTTCCTGGAAGAAAGCCCATAATTAATATGGTAGGTCAAAATCAAACCAAGAGTATGCGAAGAACAGTGAATTTTAGATATATCAACAGCAGGTAAATTGCTTTCTAAGTTATCATTACTCAGTGGTTTAAAGTCGTATTTAAACTCTCTGTAGATGTAACGGACTTTAAATAAAAATGGAGCTTTTTCAAAGCTCTTTTTATCATCCTTAGTCAATAAAGAAAGATTAACTTTGTAATAGGCGCAGTCATCGTTTTTGCATTTGTAGATATCAAACTCTTTACGTTCTTTAATTTTAGCTAAAGTATGATCACAGAAAGGGCATTTACGCTTGATGGCTTTAGAATAGATAATTTTGTAGTTAAAGGTTTCAGAACAGACTTTACAGAGAAACTGACCTTTACCACCATTGTTATCGTAGAGATAAATGTGGGGTGCCCCACAATAGGGACAGGTGATAGTGTTGGGAACTTTGTTTTTAGAATTTTTACGCCTTTTAACAGGTTTGAGTTTCTGACCATTTTTATACAGATGTTCAGCCAGAAGTTTTTTGTAATCAAGTAATTCAATAGTTTCAAGTTTAGGGAAAGAATCAATCTGCATTTGAGCATAAATTTGATTAACAGGTGGAGTTTTTATCTTGTCTTTTAGATTAATATTTTTACCAACGACTAAGACCATCAGATAATTAATTAACTGCCACTGGATTTGAATATAAAGCAAGAGAGAAATAATAATTGTTTTCAAAGTTTGCCGCCTCCTTTTTTTCTAGATAGTTTAGTTAAAACGTAGTTGATTTTACTCTAAATATACCTTGAAAAAGGGAGGTTGGCAAGTTTTAAAGATAGATTGTTGATATAACAAGGTTTAGACGGAAAAATGTTCAAAAAGATTTGACAGTACTTAGCTAAAGCAGGAGGGATTTTAAATGATTATAGGTTTGACAGGAGGTATTGCAACTGGAAAATCAACTGCAGCTGAATACCTTGCAGCTAAAGGTGCTGTGGTTATTGATGCAGATAAAATATCACACCAATTAACAAAAAAAGGTGAAAAAGGCTGGCAGTTGGTTGTCAATGAATTTGGTGAAGAATTTTTGCAGGAAGATGGAGAGCTGAACAGAAAAAAACTGGCTGATTTAATTTTCTCTGAGCCCAATCAGAGAAAGAAATTAGAATCACTGCTTCACCCTTTAATCATTTATGAAATGAAAGAAAAAGCCTTTTATTATTTAGAAGATAATAAAATTGTTATTTTTATGGCTCCCTTATTATTTGAAGTTGGTTTAAATCATTTTTGTGATCAAAATTGGGTTATATCTGCATCCAAAAAGGAACAGATAAAAAGGTTAAAAAATAGAGATAAGCTTAATAAAGAGGAAGCCAAAAAAAGAATAGAATCTCAAATACCCTTAGCAGAAAAAGAAGAGAAGGCTGATCTGGTGATAAAAAATAATGGGACAAGAGAAGAATTAAAAGAAAAATTAGATTCTCACTGGCAAGAAATTTTAAAAATAGTTGATGGAGAGTTCATGAGGATTGCCTTAATTGCTCATGATGCCAAAAAAGAAGCCATGATTAATTTTGCCAGGCGGCATAAAAAGATACTCAGTAAAATGCGTTTGATTGCAACCGGGACAACCGGAAAAAGAATCAGAGAAGCAACTGGATTAGAGGTGGAAAGAATGGCTTCTGGACCACTTGGTGGAGACCAGATGATCGGAGCTGAAATTGCTAAAGGAAGATTAAATGGTGTAATTTTTTTGAGAGACCCTTTAACAGCTCAACCTCATGAACCAGATGTAACTGCTCTTTTAAGGCTCTGTGATGTTCATGAAACACCCTTAGCTACAAACCTGGCCACTGCAGAAATGGTAATCCATGTTTTAGGAAAAAAGAGCAATTAAGATTGAGCCTTAAGTTAGGGAGGAAAAGAATTGTTGGCAAAGAAAAATATTTTAAAAGCAGCTGCTTTAATTATTTTAATAATCACCTTATTTCTAATCTATTCTGCAGATTTAGATTTTTGGCAGTTAAGAAGATCATTTGAGGTTATTCAATATGAGAATTATATTCTAAAATATGCAGAAAAAAATGCTATTGAAGCAGAATTGCTTGCAGCAATAATATATGTTGAAAGTAGATTTGATCAAAGCTCAGAATCTTTTCGAGGTGCTTTAGGATTAATGCAGATTATGCCTGCAACTGGAGCCTGGATAGCCGAGGAAATAGGAGTAGATGATTTTGAGCTTGAGGATTTATTTGATCCAGAAACAAATATTAAATTAGGCAGCTGGTATTTTGCCTACCTTTATGAGAAGCATGACGGTCATTTGGTTAAAAGCCTTGCTGCTTATAATGCAGGCCAAAATACTGTTAGAAGATGGATGCGAAGTGGCTGGCAGGGAGAAATAGAGGATTATGAGATTCCTTTTGCAGAAACAGATAAATATGTGAGAAGAGTACTTTCAACCAGAGATTATTATCAAAATAGCAATATTTTTATTAATTATTAGTCAAGGCTCTAATTTGATTTTTTACTAAATTAAAGATATAATTTAGTTTAGTGATAATTTATATAATTAGTTTAATTCGATAATTCAAAAAATAATCCGGATATTTATTAGCGGACTTATTTTTTATAAATATAATATTATATAGGGTAGGTGGAATTTTTGAGTAAGGAAAAGCTTGTAGAAGTCAAAAATTTAAAAACTTATTTTTATACAGAAGAGGGTGTTGTCAAGGCTGTAGATGGAGTTGATTTTGAAATATATCCCGGTGAGACTCTTGGTGTTGTAGGTGAGTCTGGCTGTGGTAAAAGTGTTACCTCTCTTTCTATTATGAGACTTGTAGAATCACCACCAGGTAAAATTGAGGCTGGTGAAATTAATTTTAAAAATAAAGATCTAACTAAATTAAGCAATAAAGAAATGCGCAAAATAAGAGGTAATGATATTTCAATGATTTTTCAGGAGCCTATGACTTCATTAAACCCTGTTTATACCATTGGAGATCAGATTGCAGAAGCGATTATGCTGCATAAAAAAGTAAAGCGTAAAGAGGCAATGCGTCAGGCTGTAGAAATGCTGAAAAAAGTAGGGATTCCTTTACCTGAACAGAGGGTTAAAGAATATCCCCACCAGCTTTCTGGAGGTATGAGGCAGAGAGTGATGATCGCTATGGCATTATCCTGTGATCCTCAATTATTAATTGCTGATGAACCAACAACAGCCCTTGATGTTACAATTCAGGCTCAAATTTTAGAATTAATGAATAGTTTGAAAGAAAAATATGGGATGGCCATAATGATGATAACCCATGATTTAGGTGTTATTGCTGAAGTTTCGGATCGGGTTGCTGTTATGTATGCCGGTAAAGTTATAGAATATACAGATGTAGATACTTTATTTGAAGATCCTAAACATCCTTATACCTGGGGCTTGATGAATTCAATTCCCAAGCTAGATAGGGATGTAGATCGACTTGAAGCCATACCGGGAAGTGTACCCTCTCCATTGAATTTTCCAGATGGGTGTAAATTTAATACCCGCTGTCCTCTGGCAGAAGGAAAATGTTATGAAGTCGAACCTGATTTAGAAGAGGTTGTTAAAGGACATAAGGTCCGCTGCTGGAGATATAAAGAACTGGAAAAAATCAAACAGCGTGGAGAAAGGATTTATTCTAATGGAGGTGTGCTTGGTTAATGGCTGAGAAATTACTTGAAGTAAATAATTTAAAAAAATATTTTCCGGTTAAAGCTGGAATAATCAAAAGAACCGTTGCTCATGTCAAAGCTGTAGATGATATCTCCTTTTATGTTAATGAAGGTGAAACCTTAGGTCTGGTTGGAGAATCTGGTTGTGGAAAATCAACTACCGGTAGAACCATACTTAGACTGCTTGAAGCTACTGCAGGAGAAGTATTATTTGAGGGTAGAGATGTGATGGCCCTTAATAAAAGCCAGTTAAGAGAAATCAGAAGAGATATGCAGATCATTTTTCAAGATCCCTATGCTTCTTTAAATCCGAGAATGACAGTTGCTGATATAGTGGGAGAGCCGCTTGATATTCATAAATTAGCCAAAAACAAAAAAGATCGCAATAATAAGGTTAAAGAAATCCTGGAAAATGTGGGTTTAGGGGCAGAATATATGAACCGTTATCCCCATGAATTCAGTGGAGGCCAGAGGCAGAGAATTGGGGTTGCAAGGGCTCTGGCGGTAGATCCTAAATTAATTATTGCTGATGAGCCTGTATCTGCTTTAGATGTTTCGGTTCAGGCCCAGGTAGTAAATTTAATGCAGGATTTACAGAAAGAATTTGGTTTAACCTATTTATTTATAGCTCATGATTTAAGTGTTGTTAAACATATTAGTGATAGAGTTGCTGTAATGTATTTAGGTAAGATAGTAGAATTAGCTGATAAAAGAGAATTGTTTAAAAATCCTATTCATCCTTATACACAATCACTTTTATCTGCGATTCCAGAAGCAGATCCTAAGAAGAAAAAAGATAGGATTATCTTAAAAGGGGATGTACCCAGTCCTGTTGATCCACCTTCAGGCTGTCGTTTTCATACCCGCTGTCCTAAAGCATTTGACAAATGTCCTATTATAGAGCCTGAATTTAAGGACTATGGTAATGGTCATTATGCAGCCTGTCATTTATTAGAAGAATAAATTGTTGATTTAATAAAAAATTAGTCTATTATTAGATTATAATTCCTGTTTTGGTAGCTACCAAAACAGGTTTTTTGTATTTTATATTGAATAATATAATTAAGGAAAGTAATTATAGCAAAAAGAGGAGTTATTATATGAAGAAAAAAATATTAATTTTAAATTTAATCATCTTGCTGTTTTTTTCAATCAGCATTAATGCAGCAGAACAGCAATCTATGCTTAAGATAAGAGCCTTAAATCGGCCAATAACTCTGAATCCAACCCAGGCAGCAGCTGATATTTCAGTAGAAATAACTAATCAAATCTTCGAAAACTTACTCAGTGTTGATCAAAATGGAAATTTAAAAGCTGAATTAGCTGACTCCTGGCAGATTAGTGATGGAGGCCGTAAATTGACTTTTGATTTAAAAGAAAATATCTATTTTCAAAAAGAATTCAAAGGAAATATTACTAGCAAAAATAGAGGAAGAGAGGTAAGGGCTGAAGACTGGAAATGGTCTTTAAATTATTTGGCATCTCCTGAAAATAGATCTCCTTACAGAGAATTATTAAAAGATATAAAGGGCTATCAGGAATTTAGTTCAGGTGAAAGTGAGCAATTGAGTGGGATTAGAACCGAGGGTAAATATCGCTTGATAATAGAATTAAAAAGATCCAATACACCCTTTTTATATAATTTAGCCCACCATGCTGCTGTTGTTATGCCAAAAGAAGATGTTTTAAATCCAGATCGTCAGTGGAGCTTAAATCCTGTCGGTAGTGGTGCTTTTGCATTTGAAAATATTGATTCAGAATCACTAACTTTAAAAAGAAATAATAATTACTGGCAGAAAGATGATCAGGACAGAGCCTTACCATATTTAGAGGGAATCAAATATTATTTAGAAGCTGGTGAAGAAAAACCTATCGATTATTTTTCTTTATATAAACTGAACTCTGATCAGTACGGTCAATTTCTGGCAGGTTCTTTAGAAGTGGAGAACTATAATTTTAAAAAAATTGCTGCTGATCAGCTTAAATATTATGGTATAGTTTTTAATAAGAATAATAGTGATCTATTAGCACAGGCCAAATTCAGAGAATTTTTAAATTATGCAGTAGACCGGCAAGAAATTATTGAAAATTTGGCTTTAAATGATTTTCTACCGGCTAAGGACTTTCTTACTGCCTCGAATAAAAAATTATATTCATATAATCCTGAAAAAGCAGAAAAAATTATTGAGGATTATAATTTAAACTCAAACTTTACTATTCAGCTGGCAGTAAATAAAAATTCAGTTAACCAAAAAATAGCAGAAGAAGTAAAAAAACAGCTGCTTGAGTATGGAATTGAAATAGAGCTGGAGAAGAGAAATTGGGTAAATCACTTGAATTTTAAAACAGAATCAAATCATCAAAGCGAATACTTGCTAGCTAAGAGCTCAAACATTGCTGATCCTTATAATTTTCTTTATCAAAACTTTCATTCTGATAATTTAAGCTCAGACAGTGAATACAAGCCATTTACTAATTCGCGTTTAGATAATTTTTTAGATTATATTAAAATTGAAGTTGAGCAAGAGAATCGTGAAAGAGCTCTGGCTTTAATAAAAGATATTGTTATAGCTGAAACACCCCTGCTTTATTTATTCCAGAGTGCAGAAAGCTATCTGATCGATGAAAGAATAAGAAATATAGATAAACTGGACAATTATTTCAATCCTCCTGAATATAAAAGGCTTTACTTCGAAAAGTAGGCCTTTTTTTAGTTTGAAATGAAAAGGATTTCATTAATTTCAAGAGGTTTTCATTCTTTAAATTAACAGAAAATTTAAATAATTTCTAATAATTTAAATAATAATTAATAAATGGTAATTATAACATATATATTACTGTCAATCACAAATAATTTGCATTTTAAGCAGTTTTTTAGTGAATTATCAAAAAAGTTCAAATATTTTGCAGGAATAATTAATTTAATATTGAATATAGTAAATAGTGAAATGGATTTCATAAATTATGAGGAGCGAGTATTATGGATGTTACTATGAAAGATGTAGCAAAATTAGCAGGAGTTTCATTAAGTACTGTTTCGCGAGTTTTAAATGATAGCTCACTGGTAAGAGAAGAGACTGCTCTTAAAGTTAAAAAAGCAGTAGAAAAACTTGACTATCAAATTAATGACTCTGCTCGAATACTAAGAACAAATACAAGCAATTTAATCGGTGTAATTGGTGCTGGTATGGAACATCCATTTTTAGCAAACCTGCTCAAAGGTATAGAGGCTGAAGCCAGGGAAAAAGGTTTTGCCTTAATTTATGGTGATTCAGATGGAGAATTTGAGAAAGAACAAAATTATTTAAATATTATGAAACAAAAAAAGATTGATGGTATTATTTTAATTACTACTAATTATTATAATGATTTACTTAACATAGTTAAGAATTATCAAATACCGGTAGTTTTTGCCTCTGGTTATATAAGTGATCCAGAAATACCATGTGTCACAGTTGATAATGTGGCAGCTGCCTATGATATTGTGGAATATTTATGTAGAGTTGGCCACAAAGAGATTGCTTTTATTAAAGGTCCTGATCTTGATTTATTAGCAAGTCAGGAGCGCCTAAGGGGAGTTAAGCTAGCTTTGAGAATGAGTGATATAAAATATGATTCTCAAAAATTCATCGAAGGTGATTTTACTTTTGAAAGTGGTTATTCAGCTGCCGAGAAGATTATGGATCGCTTTCCAAATACTTCTGCTATATTTGCCTTTAATGACGAAATGGCAATTGGGGCGATCAGATATTTATTAGAACAAGGAATTAAAGTTCCAGAAGAAATTTCTATTGTTGGCTTTGATGGAATTGAACTTGGTAAATATGTTAAACCTGCTTTAACAACTATTGAACAATCAGGTTATGAACTTGGTTTAAAGAGTATAGAGTTATTAAATCAAATAATTGAGGGTCAGGAGGTAGAAGACAATAAGGTTTTTATACCACATAAACTTGTGGTTAGAGAAAGTACAAATAAATTAAAAAACTTAACAGAAGAAATGGAGGTGGGAAGTAAAAGTTCTTAGTTAATTTTATTTTCTATCAAATTGAAGTGATTATCCAAATCTAGAGGAGGAGAATTATTAATGAGAAAAAAATTGATCTTAGTTTTAACCCTAATTTTTGTTATGATATTTACTGGTTTAGTTTTAGCAGAGGAACAAATTACTCTTACTATCGCTGGTGGTGCTGTTGGTCAGGAATTAGAAACAACTGAACTTGCTGCTGAATGGTATATGGAAGAAAATCCTCATGTTAATGTAGAAGTTCTTGATACACCTGACTTAGCAACTGATAGACTAGGCTTATATCTACAGTTTTTAGAAGCGGAAAGTTCAAATGTAGATGTTTATCAGATCGATGTTATTTGGCCTGGTGACCTAGAAGAACACTTCCTTGATTTTTATGATTATGGGGCAGAGGAAATAGTTGATGATCATTTTGATGCTATTATTGAAAACAATACAACTCCAGATGGTCGTTTAGTTGCACTGCCATGGTTTACAGATGCAGGATTATTATATTACAGAACAGATCTATTAGAAAAGTATGATCGTGATGTTCCTGAAACCTGGAGTGAGTTAGAAGCTACTGCAGAATATATTGTTGAACAGGAAAGAGCTGCTGGCAATGAAGATTTTGAAGGATTTGTCTGGCAGGGGGATGCTTATGAAGGTTTAACCTGTAATGCCCTTGAGTGGATTTATTCAAATAATGGTGGCGATATTGTTAGTCCTGAAGGTAAAATAACTATCAATAATGAAAATGCAGTTGAAATGATAGAGATGGCAGCTGGCTGGGTTGGAACAATCTCACCTACTGGTGTAACTGGTATGGCAGAAGAAGATGCTCGTAGTACCTGGGAAGCTGGTAATGCACTCTTTATGCGTAACTGGCCTTATGCTTATGCTTTAGGTCATGAAGAAGGTAAAGCAACCGCCGGTAACTTTGATGTTGCTCCTTTACCTGCTGGAGAAGATGGACAACCTGCTGCTACTTTAGGTGGCTGGAACTTAGGTGCAAGTAAATACAGTAATCACCCTGAAGAAGCTGCAAAACTAGCTATGTTTTTAGCAAGTGAAAGAGTTCAAAAAATGCGTGCAGTTCAAGCAACTCTGAACCCAACTATTGAATCTCTATATGAAGATGAAGATGTATTAGAAGCTGCTCCTTTCTTTGACAGCTTATATGAAGTATTTACAAATGCAGTAGCACGTCCTTCTACTGTAACTGCTCCTAATTATAATCAGGCTTCTGAATTATTCTTCCAGGCTGTACATTCAGTATTAACTGGACAGGAAGATGCTTTAACAGCTCTAGAATACTTAGAACTTGATTTGATGGACTTAACCGGTTTTGAAACTGGAAACCCAGAATACTAAAAGTCACTTGAATTTCACAAAATAATGGAGAGGGCTAAAACCCTCTCCTAATTTATAAAGAGGGGGGAATATGTCATGGCCAAAAGCGATTCTTCAAATCTGGCTAGAGAGGAGCAAAAATTAGCCTTTAAATTATTGATTCCAGCATTTTTAATTTTAGTAATTATTGCACTATATCCACTCGGCCAGGTATTTTATACCAGTTTTACTGATCGCACCTTTGCTACTGCAAGGGAAACACAATTTGTTGGCCTGGATAATTATAGAAGTTTATTATCGGTTACAATGAGAGAATTACCAGCTGTGATAGATGAAGATACAGGAGAACAGGTGGTAGATGAAAACACAGGAGAAAGGGTTTATGAGAGGCCAATTCAGGTTTTGCCAAGAGAGCCTCGATATCGCTCTGTTTATCAGTTTAATCTTTTTGGTAATAGATATGTGCTGGGTGCTCGAACACCTGACTTTATCAGGGCTGTGGTCAATACACTGCTCTTTACCATTTTTTCCGTATTTTTTGAGACAATTCTCGGATTGGGGATTGCCTTAGTTGTAAACAGTGAGTTTAAAGGAAGAGGAGTAATGAGGGCAGTAATGCTTGTTCCCTGGGCTGTTATCACTGTTGTATCTGCTCGAATGTGGCAGTGGATGTTCCAGCCAACCAGGGCCGGCTTGTTTAATATGATTGGCACAAGATTAGGTTTGATTGATAGCAGTTATTCATTTTTAACCAATACCAGTTTGCAGCTTCCTTCTATTATTGCTGTTGATGTTTGGAAAACAACACCATTTATGGCCTTATTGATTTTAGCTGGATTACAGCTGATTCCAAATGAGTTATATGAAGCTGCAGAAGTTGATGGTGCAAGCAAATTCAAGCAGTTTATGACAATAACATTACCATTGTTGAAGCCTTCACTTGCTGTTGCCTTGATTTTTAGAACACTTGATGCTCTGAGAGTTTTCGATGTTTTTCAGGTTATGTTATCTCAGAGAAGATATTCAATGGCCAGTTATAATTATTTTCAATTAATTTCAGCAAGGCGAATGGGATTAGCTTCGGCTATTGGTGTTATTATATTTATAATAATTTTTGCTTTCGCTATACTTTACATGAGAGCCTTAGGAGTTGATACAGAATGAGCAAAAACAAGTATAAGCTACTCAAAAAAGTATTGTTCTATTTTGTGCTGGCAATAATCATTATCTATTTATTATTTCCTTTTTATTGGGCTTTAAATTCTTCTTTAAAAACGGAAGCACAGCTTTCAATGACTCCTGCAACTTTTATTCCAAGAGATCCTAATACTGGGGAAATATCGATTTATACAAATAATTATTTGGCCATTTTTCAAGATGGACAATTTGTCAGGGGTTTATATAACAGTGCAATAGTGGCAACATCAACAACCATTTTAGCATTGATCACGGGTTCATTTGCTGCTTTTGCTTTAGGTAAATTGAGGTTTAAGGGTAAAACCCCCGCCTTATATACAATACTTGCTATGACGATGTTCCCGCAAGTTACAGTCTTAGCAGGATTATATGCTGTTATTACAGCTCTTAATCTGGGGGCTCGAATAAGTATGATTGTAACATATCTACTCTTTACCTTACCCTTTACTACCTGGGTTTTAACTGCCTTCTTTAGAGATCTTCCTAAAGAAATAATGCAGTCAGCTCAGGTGGATGGAGCAACAGCTTTTCAGACTTTCCATATGATACTTTTACCATTAACTGCTCCTGCACTTGTAACTACAGGTCTGCTTTCTTTTATTCAGGCCTGGAATGAGTACCTATTTGCTTTAACATTTACTTCGATTGATGTTGAGGCTAGAACGGTACCGGTTGCTATTCAGTATTTTTCTGGAGCTCTGGCAAGACAGGAACCATTTGGAGAGATCATGGCAGCAGCTGTTGTAGTAACCATACCAATAGTTGTTTTGGTATTAATTTTCCAAAAACGGATAGTTGCCGGTTTAACTGCTGGTGCTGTAAAGGGATAATCTAAAAAAAGGAATCTAAAACTAGGCCATTGAATTACATTTAAAATTAAAGTTTTATGTAATTTTGATGGCCTTAACTTTGCAAAATTTTATATTATTGAGGGGGAAATAAATTGGCAGAACAAAGTTTATTCAAACTAAAAGATGGCTGGAATTTAGAAATTCCAGAAATAGATGAAAATCAAATTGTTAATTATGGCAGCAACTTACTTTGTGGTAATGGTTATTTAGCTTACAGAGGGACCTTAGAAGAGTGGGGTAAAGATCAGTATAAGGCCTGTATTGTAAGTGATACTTATGATATGGCTGATGGTAAATGGAGAGAGTTATCAAATGCTCCAGATGGTCTTTATAGCAGGATTAGTATTGATGGTCAAGACTTTGCTCATGATCCGGGCAGTCTTGATTTAAAAACCGAGCTCAATTTTAATTACAGATATGGGATTTTTGAACGCCAAACCCAAAGCAATAGAGAAGAAAGAAATTATCAAATTCTTTCTGCAAGGTTTGCTTCTTATGATAATCTTCATTTAATAGCTAATCAATATACTGTAAGTGGAACAGAAAAAGCCGAAGTTTTAAAATTTAAAATTGGTATCGATGGAGATGTTTGGGATTTAAATGGGACTCATCTTAAAAACTTTAGCAGTGATTATGATTCAGAGAAAAATATTCTATATATTAAAGCAGAGACTGTAGAAGAGGAAATTGAAGTTGTCACTGCTTTATCTTTTAAAATTAATTCTCAGCTACAAAATATAGCTGTTGAGGAAAAGGAAAAAGCAATATTTTTAATTATTGAAGTAAATAATCCTGATCAAAAAGAGATAAGAATAGAGAGAAACCTAATTATCTACAGCAGTAATGATAGAAAAGATCCCCTCAAACAGGCTTTAGAAGATGCTGAAAATTGTCTTGAGTTTAGTTATGAAGAATTATTGAAAAAACATAAAGCTAAATGGGATCAAAGATGGGAAAGAGCAGATATTAAATTAAAAGGTAATTTAATGGATCAATTGGCTGTGAGATTTAATCTTTATCATAATATTATTGCTACTCCTACCCATAGTGAATATCTACCTATTGGAGCTAGGGGCTTATCCTGTCAGGCATATCAAGGGGCAGCTTTTTGGGATCAGGAGATCTTTAATCTACCAATGTTTATGTATACAGATTTAGAAAGTGCCAAAAATATCTTAAAATATCGTTATCATACCTTAGATGGAGCCCGAGAGAAAGCTGCAGATCTTGGCTATGATGGAGCTTTTTATGCCTGGATTAGTGGTAAAAGTGGTAAGGAATTATGTCCATCTTTTTTCTTTAAAGATGTAATAAGTGGGAG
This sequence comes from Halanaerobium polyolivorans, assembly GCF_020711195.1. GTDB lineage: Bacteria > Bacillota > Halanaerobiia > Halanaerobiales > Halanaerobiaceae > Halanaerobium > Halanaerobium polyolivorans. Next base: position 20,849 of record NZ_JAJFAT010000013.1, on the reverse strand, counting down.
GAAGATAAGAAATCACTTTAATGACTGGCAGATTCATGTTTCGCCTGATATAAGTTATAGTATCTGGAAATATTATTTAGCTGCAGATGATATTGACTTTATCTCTAAATATGGTGCAGAAATATTATTCGAAATTGCCCGTTTTATCCACTCTAGAGTTCATTTTAATAGTTATAAAGATCAATATGAGCTTATTCGTTTATTAGGGCCTGATGAATATCACGAAAATGTGGATAATAATGCTTTTAGCAATTATCAGTCCCAGTTTGCTTTAAAGATCGCCCTTTATTTTTATTTTAAGCTCCAAAATGAAAAACCACAAGAACTAAAAAAGATAGTAGATAAAATAGATTTAAAGGAAAACGAGATAACTGCCTGGCAGGAAATAAAGGAAAAAATATATCTGCCAAAACCCGATTCAGAAAGTAAATTGATCGAACAGTTTGATGGTTATTTTGATTTAGAAGATACAACTGCTGAAGTATTAGAAGATAGATTAATCGATAAAAGTGAATATTGGGGTTGGCCAAATGGAGTTGCAGTTTTCACCCAGGTTATAAAACAGGCCGATGTTATTCAGCTCTTTACCCTCCATGACCTATTCTCGGAAGATGTAATTGCGGCAAATTACGATTATTATGAAAAGAGAACTCAGCATGGTTCATCATTAAGTCCATCTCAATATGCAATTGTTGCAGCCAGGTTAGGGCGAAGTGAAGAAGCATATAGATATTTCAAAAAATCAGCTTATATTGATTTAAAAAGTAGTAATAAAGCTGTTAGTGGTGGAACATTTATCGGTGGAGTTCATACTGCAGCAGCAGGAGGAATTTGGCAGGTTTTAATTAATGGTTTTGCTGGAATGAAATTAAAGAAAGAAGGGCTGTTCTTTAAACCTAATCTAACTGAGGAATGGGAAGAGCTTGAATGGAAGCTTATCTATAAACAGGCAAAACTGAAGTTGAAATTGACCCAAAGTGAATTTGAAGTAAATTCAGACAAAGCAAATGCCAAAGAGATAGAATTTAAAGTATTTAATAAAAAATATAATATTGAGCCTGGAGAAAAAATTAAAATTTCTCTTTAAATTATTCTCTTTTAAAAATTAATATGAAATTAAAAAAGCACCAAGCAAGTAATTGTTTGGTGCTAAAATTTTGCATATTATATTATTTAAGCAAATCAATTTAGACAGATAAAAGCATTCTATCATTGGTGAACTTACCACCATGTTTAACTTCAAACATTTTCATCAGTTTTTCTATTGTCAGCTTTCCTTTTTCCTCTGCTTTGATATCATAAATTATTTCTCCACCATCCATCATAATTAAACGGTTACCTAATTTAATGGCATCTTCCATATTATGAGTTATCATTAGAGTTGTAATATTATTATCATTAACCAGTTCTGCGGTTAGATTCTTAATCTTGATAGCTGTGGCCGGGTCAAGAGCTGCTGTATGTTCATCTAAAAGTAATAAATCTGGATTAGCTACAGTTGCCATTAAAAGTGTTAAAGCCTGTCTTTGTCCACCAGATAATAATTTCACCTTGGTAGTAAGTCTTTTTTCTAAACCTAAATCGATTTTTTCTAAATGTTCTCTCATTATTTTACGTTTACTTTTACTTAAGCCCCACCTTAAAGAAAGATTTTTAGTTTTAGATATTGCAAGTGAAAGATTTTCTTCAATAGTCATCTCAGGTGAAGTACCTGCCAGTGGATTTTGAAAAACTCTCCCAATATTTTTGGCACATTTATATTCGCATTTTTTTGTAATGTCCTTATTATCAAGAATAATTCTGCCTTTATCAACAGGGAAAACACCAGCGATGGAATTTAAAAGAGTAGATTTTCCTGCTCCATTACTACCTACAATAGTGATGAAATCACCGTTTTTAACATCTAAACTAATATTTTTAACTGCAGTATTCTCATTTGGAGTACCTTTATAAAATATTTTTGTTAAATTACTTATCTCTAGCATTTTTATCACCTCAATGCTTTTCTAATTCTGGGGGTTGATAGAAAGAAAATAACTAAAATAGCTGTTAAGAGTTTTAGGTCAGAAGCTGCAAGACCAAGGTTGAGTGCTATAGAAATACTAAAACGATAAACAATAGAACCAATAATAACTCCAAAAGTGGCAATAATCATTGACTTTGTTCCTATAATTACTTCACCAATTATTACAGAAGCAAGTCCTGCAATAATTGCACCGACACCCATATTAACATCTGCAAAGCCCTGGTATTGACCTACTAATGCACCTGATAAAGAAACTAAAGCATTAGAAATAATCAGTCCCAGCATTTTCATAGTATTAGTACTAATTCCCATACTTCTAATCATCTGGGGGTTATCTCCAGTTGCCCTCATTGCAAATCCTATTTGGGTATTGAGAAATGCATCAAGCAATAATTTAACAACCATTATGATTACCAAGAGTAAAAGTAGACTGTACCAGGGATATGAAATACCCAAATCTCTTACTTTAGTAAAGATATTTTCTCTTCCAAGCAAAGGAATATTTGGCCTTCCCATAACTCTTAAATTGATTGAATAAAGAGAAGTCATAGTTAAAATCCCGGCCAGAAGAGGAGCAATTTTTAACCTGGTATTTAAAAAACCAGTTATAAAACCAGCCCCTGCACCAGCTAAAAGAGCTGCCGCAAGAGAATAAAATGGATCATATCCTGCCATAATCATTCTGGCCGAGACAGCAGCTCCTAGCGGGAGACTGCCATCTACGGTCAAATCTGCAAAATCTAAAATTCTGAAAGATATAAAAACTCCAAGGGCCATAATTGAAAAAGCTAAGCCCTGTTCCAAGGATGTAATTGCAAAACCTAGACTCATAAGCCACCTCACACCATTTATACAAGATTATTTTAAATATTAATTATGATTTTTGCTTCAATTATTCGTAAATGACATCTGCTCTATCTAAAACACTTTCTGGAATATCGAGCTCTAAATTTGCAGCTGCTGTTTGATTAATATATAACTTAAGTTCTTCAGATGACTCTACTGACATTTGAGAAGTATCTTCTCCATTTAATACCCTAGCAGCCATCCTACCTGTTTGCATACCTAATAATTTATAATCTATACCAAGAGTTGCAATTGCTCCCTGTTCAACCTGTCCATTTTCTGAAGCAAAAACAGGAACATTATTATTATTTGTTATATTTAGGACTGAGGGTAAGGCTGAAACAATAATATTGTCTGTTGGGACATATATTGCATCAACTTTATCTACTAAAGAAGATGCTGCAAGTGTAACTTCACTACTGTTTGTAACTGTAGCTTCATGTAAGGTTATACCAAGCTCTTCTGCTGCTTCCTTAGCAATATCAACCTGAACTACGGAGTTTACTTCCCCTGGATTATAGAGAATACCTACATCCTGTGCATCTGGCATAAATTCTAAGATTAAAGCTAGTTGATCTGCTACTGGGTTCATATCTGTAGTACCGGTAATATTTGCCCCAGGAACTTCCATTGTGTCAACTATACCAGCTTCTACTGGATCGGTAACTGCAGTAAATAAAACTGGTGTATCAGTAATGACATTAGCAGTAGCCTGAGAATTTGGAGTCGCAATAGCTAAGATCATATCTAAATTTTGGGTCCTAAATCTCTGGGCAATAGATTGAGCAGTAGAAAAATCAGCTTGAGCATTCTGAACTATAAATTCTACCTTATCTTCTCCAAAACCTTCTTCAGCTAGTCCTTCAATAAAACCTTCTCTAGCAGAATCTAAGGCTGGATGTTCAACAAATTGAGAAATACCAATCCTTAAATTATCTTGGGCTGAAACATTAACAGCAAAAATCATAGTAAAAATAAGAACTAAAATTGATAAAGCAAATAAATTTTTTTTCATGATTGACTAATCCCCTTTCTAACTGGTAGTGGGGAATAAAAATTAGCTATAAAAACAAAAAAACACTCCTGGTGGAGTGTTAATAATAGTTAACAGCATGATTAGCTATAATCTGTCCTAATAAGTTAGATTATAGTAAAAATGCAGATAGCTATCCCTACAAATTCTCCTACCGTATTACCATGCTACCAGTTATATAATTTTCTTTATTATACTATTAATTACTCTCTATTGTCAATAGACTATGCTAATTAAAAACAATTATTAATATTAGACAATAATTTTAAAGTGAACGGTGGCTTAAGCCCATTGTCACTTCATTTAAATTAAACATTCCTACACCAAAAAATATTGCAACTACTATATGTTCACCACTACGGGCAAGACCAATCTTTCCACCGACATTTAAGCCCATTGTTCTCGGCATTATTTGAGAAATAGCATCATGAGCTGCCCCAGCTACTGCACCCTGAGCGACATGGGTATTATCAATTATATTTTCCCTTTTAGCTGCAATTACTGCTCTTTCGATGATATCAGGTACAGATTTATTAAATTCACCACCAAAATCAACTGCAGCGGTTTTAATATTTTCTTTGGCAAAATCTTTTTTCAATTGCTTTTCTTCTTCCCGAGTAGAAATTGCCATCTTGATAGCAGTTTTTGCAGTTTCTAAACTATTATGTTCCATTTTTATCTCTCCTATCTTAAAATTTTATTTTAAACTTTATATTATAATTATATCATAAAAATCAAATCTTGCAGCCTGAGCTTAAATAAACTATAATATAATTAAGTAATAAATATATAATTTCTGGAGGGATAAAGCTGAATATTATAGTTGTTGCAATCTCGATGGGTCTAGATGCTGCAGGAGTTGCATTAGGTATTGGATGTGGTAGTAAAACAACCCCTAAAGAAAGGGCTGCCGTAATTTTTTCTTTTGGCTTTTTTCAATTTTTATTTGCTTTGATAGGTGCTTTAGTTGGACATTTTATAGACACAATTTTTTTTGAAATTTCAAATTACTTTAGTGGGGGTATTCTTTTTTTACTTGGTATTTATTTAATTTATGAAGGCTGCCAAAATGAAGATGAATGTATTTTTATAAATTTAAATTTGATTACTATTATAGTACTCGGGATGAGTGTCAGCATAGATGCAATGGGGGCTGGTTTTTCACTTTTATTTAGATTAAGTTATTTAATGATGCTGAGAGATTCAATCATTATCGGTATTATAGCTTCAATTTTGACTGCTTTTGCTTTTAAAATTGTTTCTTATATTAAACATATAGAATTAGTAGAAAGATTTGCTAACTATTTAGGTGGAGCGATCTTGATTACTTTAGGAACAATTATAATCTTTGCCTAGAATAAAAGATTAAAGAGTTTAAACTCTTTAATCTTTTTTGAGTAATGAAATAACTTCCAGGTGTCTAGTGTGAGGGAACATGTCAACCGCTTTAAATTTTTCCAGCTTATAATTGTGGAGCTTTAATTCCTTGATATCTCTGGCTAAGCTTTTAGGATTACAGGATATATAGAGAATTTCTTTTGCCTTAATGCTGGCTATCTTATTTAAAGCCTTTGGATTAATTCCCGGTCTGGGAGGATCGATTATTATTAAATCAGCTTTATCTGTCAGCACCTCAATTTTTTCTAAAACATCTCCTGCAATATACTCTGTATTTGCCACATTATTTAATTCTGCATTTTCTTGGGCCCGCTTGATAGCTGCTTGATCAATGTCGATACCATATATTTTTGCGGCATTATCTGCAATTGATTGTGAAATGCTTCCAGCTCCACAATAAAGATCATAAATAGTTTTTTCAAGTGGATTATCTAGATACTTTTTAGCTTCTGCATAAAGAACTTCAGCTCCCAGGGTATTAGTTTGAAAAAATGATAGAGAATCAATTTTAAATTTCTTATCAAGCAGTTGATCATAAAAATATTTTCTGCCCTGATAAACGATCATTTCATCACAAACAACCTGATCGGAAAAATTATCATTGATTGTCTGAATAAATCCTACCAATTCACCTTTTAAATCCAGCTTATTAATTCTCTTCAGTAGAGGAGAGAAGTCATGATCTCTTTGAGAAGTTGTGATCAGGTTTGCTATTACTTCTCCTGTATTAATCCCTTTACGGATTACTAGATTGCGCAAAAATCCCTCTCTTAGTTTGATATGATATTTTTTAAAATCATGTTCCCTACAGTAATCTATAATCGTGCTTAAAATCTTTCTGAAATCTTGATCAACTAAAAGGCAGTTATCAACTGTGACAACATCATATCTTTTACCTCTAGGATGCATTCCCAGCTGTAATTTACCACCTTTTTTTAGATCGCCAAAGCTAAACTCCATATTATTTCTATATTCAAATATTTGTGGACTCTCAATTAATTTTTCAAATTTATCTATATCTAATTCTGCTGCTTTAAAAGTCTCTAATAAACTTTGTTTTTTTTCTTTGAGCTGTTCATTATAGTCAAGGTGCTGAATTGAACAGCCCCCACAATTATCATAATGAACACATAAATCTTTTTGATTAGCCAATATACTTTGCCCCTTTCAGCAAAAAAATTCCCCCAATAACCTTTAAAGGCTATTGGAGGTTTTTGTTTTTGTTAAATTATAATAGTCTTTAACCTGTAACAGTTTGGAAAATAGTTAGAGCCATGATTACAAAGATTGCTATAGGTGCAACATATTTAATCAATAGCGAATAAACATTACCTACCTTAACTTTCATTGAATTTCTGTTTGCTTCTTCAACAGCTTTATCAGTACCCCAATAATGACCGATAAAGATTGCTGTTAACATACCACCTGTTGGTAGTAAGATGAAGTTAGCTATCCAATCATAGGTATCTAGTACATCCATGCCTAAAAAGCTGAAGTCTGAAAGTGCACTATAACCTAAAACTGGTGGAAGACCAACTAAGAAGATAATAAATCCAATAATATAGGAAGTTTTCTTCCGTGGATATTCAAACTCATCAACAAGATAAGCAACTACAACCTCTAATAAAGATATAGCAGAAGTTAAAGCCGCAATTGAGAGAAGAGCAAAGAATAAGAATCCAAAGAATGCACCTAAAGGCATCTGACTAAAGACTGCAGGTAAGGTAATAAAGGTTAGACCAGGGCCAGCTGCTGGATCAAGACCAAAAGCAAAAACAGCAGGGAAGATTGCAAATCCAGAAAGGATAGCAATACCTGTATCAAAACCTAAAACATAACCAGCACTATCAGTTATACTCTCATCCTGACTAAGATAACTACCATAGGTAATCATAGCACCCATACCTAAACTAAGGGTAAAGAAGGCCTGTGAGATAGCATCATTAAAAGTCTGTAATGAGATTTGGCTAAAATCAGGACTTAAATAAAACTCTAATCCTGCTCCAGCACCCTCTAAAGTTAAAGATCTAAAGATCAAGACCACTAATAGAACAAATAAAATAGGCATCAATATTTTCACTACTCGCTGAATACCATTCACTACTCCAGCTCCAATAACCGATACGGTTAGAAGCATAAAAACAAAATGCCAGAAAATAGGTGAAAAAGTGCCACTTATATGGCCAACAAATAGTTCGGCGAAATCGGTTCCCGGTGCTAAACCAGTTACAGATTCTAACATATAAAATAGCCCCCAACCGGCTACAACTGAATAATAACTCAAGATAACAAATCCTGCTAATACACCTAAACCACCTACAAGCCACCAAGGTGTATCTGGAGCTAATTTTTTGAAAGCTCCAACCGGATTTCTTTCAGTTTTACGACCGATTGTCATTTCTGAAACTAAAACTGGATAACCTATAAAAATAATTGCAGCTAGATAAATAAGTAAAAATATAGCTCCTCCATTTGTCCCAGCAACAAACGGAAATCTCCAAATGTTTCCCAATCCAATTGCAGAACCTGATGCCGCTAAAATAAAACCAAGTTTCGATGTCCAATTTTCTCTTTGCATTTGTACTACCTCCTCGTTAAATTCAAACTACTCTAAATTACTAATTATTTTATCATAGATAAGTAAAATCATCAATTTTTTTCATAAATTATGTTATTATAAACTATATTTTAAATTATCAAGCAAAAATTGGGTTTTATAATGGGCTTTTTTACAGTTAAATTAACTGTGCAAAATTGTTTTAAAATATCTTCTTTCTATTTATATAATATATTTAGGTTAAAAGCTTAAATACAATAATCTAAGCTGGGAGGAATGTGTTATGGAATAAATTTTTAAAAGAAGAAGTATTAGAAAATATCATGCTAAAAATGTTGAAAAGGAAAAAAGTCCTTTAGATCGGTACAGCAAAAGTATAGTCCATTCCGAAAGCTGGTAAAGTGAGTATTATTTCATCTAGGCCGCAGTTAAAAGCTGCGGTTATTTTTTTTGCTTGCAGATATTTTAAAAAAATGTTATAGTTAAGATAGAAATGAACAAATGACCATAACTAATTTGAGAAGTAGCTGGTAGAATTGGTGCAATGGCCAAAAAAATGAATTCAGAGGTGCTGGGAGTAGTCGAGAACATGGCTTATTATCAATGTTTAGAGTGTGGGCATAAAGACTATATATTTGGAGAAAATGGTGGGGAGAGCCTGGCAACTTCTATGCAAAGTGAGCTGTTAGGAAAACTGCCATTAGTTTCGGAACTTCGCCACCGTAGTGATAGAGTGAAAGCCTGCTCGCAAACCTCGTGGGCTTGCCCCGAGGAGGGTCAATCAGGAAAACCGATGATTTTCGATGAGCCGGAGGCAGATATTTCACAGGAGTTTTTTAATATTGCTAAAAGGCTGGCTGAAAAAGCAGCTGGATTTGATGAAAATATTGAACCACTTAAATTAAAGATGGAGGTTGAATAAAATGAAAATATTGATTCCTGCAGTTAAGGTTGGTAGTTTTGAGACTGAAATTCATGAGAATTTTGGGAGAGCAGAATTTTTTGCAATTGTAGATAGTGAAAATAATCGGCTTAGCTTTATTAGTAATACAGCTAAAAATCAGAGTAGTGGAGCAGGTGTTGCTGCTGCCCAACTTTGTGTTGATAAAGAGGCTGATGTAGTTATGGGCTATCATTTTGGGCCAAAAGCTTATCAGGCTTTAAAAGCTGCTGGGATTAAAGTTTTGGATTTAGATCAGCAAAAACTGCTTAAAGAAGCATATAATGATTATAAAAGTGGGGAATTAGTTGAAGCTCAAGCTGGCCCAGGAGCTCATCATTAAGATGGCCCAGCAGCTATCAATATCAATTTTAAGTGGGAAAGGTGGTACAGGAAAAACTACTTTAGCTGTTAACCTTGCTCTTTCTCTTACTAATGTTCAGCTTCTTGATGCAGATGTAGAAGAGCCCAATGATTATCTTTTTATCTCTCCAGATATAAAAAACAAAGAAGAAGAATCAGTGAGGCGATTAATTCCAGAAATTGATGCTGAAAAATGTACAGCTTGTCGTCGCTGTGTTGATTTTTGTCAATATAATGCTTTGGCATTAATTTTGGATAATGTTTTAGTTTTTGAAGAAGTCTGTCACAGCTGTGGTGGTTGTAAAATAGTATGTCCAGAAAATGCAATCAAAGAAAAAGCAAGAGAATTAGGAAAACTCCGGCATGACAAAAGAAAGAATTTAGATTTCTGGGAAGGTGAATTAAATACCGGAGAAGAAAAAGCAGTCCCAGTAATTGAAAAATTAAAAACAAAAGCTGATCATAATAAGAATATTATTATTGATGCACCACCAGGTACTAGCTGTCCAAGTATTGCAGCAATCACAGATACCGATTTTACTGTTATCGTAACAGAAGCTACTATTTTTGGACTTCATGATCTTAAAATGGTAATTGAAATGTTAAATGAGATTAAACAACCTTTTGCCGTAGTAATTAACAAGGCAGAGTCAGATTCTGATTTTTTAATCGAAGATTATTGTAATTCTGAAGGAATAGAAATTTTAATGAAGATTCCCTTTTCAAGAAAAATTGCAGAATTGTATTCTAATGCCCTACCCTTTGTTAAAGAAATAGCTGGCTGGGAAAATAAGTTTAAGGCTTTAGCTGCAAAGATTATCGAGGAGGCCGGTAAAAATGAAAGAAATTACAGTAATTAGTGGTAAAGGAGGAACTGGAAAAACAACCTTTACAGCTAATTTGGCCTCATTATTAGATAATTTAGTTCTAGCTGATTGTGATGTTGATGCACCTAATTTGCATCTTTTATTAAAAATAGAAAATAATCAAGCAGAAAGTTATAAAGGTGCTAAATTAGCGGTGAAAAACCAGGATTTATGTATAAATTGTGCTAAATGCTATGATTACTGCCGTTTCAAGGCAATCACTGCTGAGACTTTTGAGATTAAAGATCTAAAATGTGAAGGTTGTGGTGTATGTGTGGAAGTTTGTCCAACTGAAGCCTTAAGACTTGAAGAAATAGAAACTGGAACAGTTTATCAAGCAATAAGTGATTTAGGAGATATAATTCATGCTCGCTTGATTCCCGGGGCTGATACTTCAGGTAAGCTAGTAAGTGAAGTTAAGAAAAAGGCTTCTGAATTAGCAGAAAAAAAGAAAAAAGACTGGATCTTGATTGATGGTTCTCCAGGTATCGGCTGTCCGGTAATCGCTTCTTTAAATGGCTCAGATATGGCAGTATTAGTTACTGAAGCTACTCTTTCTGGCTTTTCAGATTTAAAAAGAGTTATAGAAGTAGTTAACCATTTTAAAATTCCTGCTGGACTTGTCATTAATAAATATGATTTAAATACAGAAATTAGTCAAAAAATTGAAAACTATTGTCAGGATTTAGGAATAGAAACTTTAACTAAGATTCCTTATAGTCGAGTTATAGTAGAATCATTAAAAAAAGGAGAGCTTTTTGTTAATAATGATCAGGACTTGAGAAATAAAATGCTTAAAGTGAAATTAAAAATAAAAGAAACCTTGGAGGTTAGATAAAATGAAAAAAATAGCTATACCTGTAAATGGAGAGAATATTTCTGCTCATTTCGGTCATGCACCAGCTTTTAATCTTTATACTGTAGATAATGAAGAAATAAAAAATGAAGAAGAGATTGAAAACCCAGGTCATCAACCTGGATTACTACCTAAGCTTTTAAATGAAGCTGGAGCTGATCTGGTTATTTCATCTGGGATGGGTCAAAAAGCAATTGCCATTTTTGCAAAAAACAATATCGATGTTATATGTGGTGCAAAAGGCAATGCCAGAAAGGCAGTTGAAGAATTTCTTCACGGCAAGCTGGCAAAATCTGATAATAACTGCAGCCATGGGGAAGAAGGGCACCATCATAACGGCTCAGCTCATCATCACTAAAATAATTCTTGACATATGCTCAAAATAAAGTTATAATATAAATAGAAGAAATGAGCATATGTTCAAAAACTAAGTGAGGTGATTAATTATGCCTAGAGGAGACAGAACAGGTCCAGAAGGTAGAGGTCAAATGACTGGCAGAGGACTTGGCTTTTGTGCTGACTATGATGAAGCAGGATTTACTGCTGATGCCGTTCCCTGTGGTAGAGGTAGGGCTTTCAGAAATAGAGCTGCCTCTGAGAGACCAAGAAGACGTTTTGCTAGATCTCGTTTAAGAGGAAGTGATATTCCCGAAAATGAATATAAGGGAAAAGCTGAAGTTGAAAGAAGAAATGAGACAGTTAACCGTTTAGAAAATCTTATTAGAAAGCTCAGCAGTGAATTAGATAGTTTGAAAAATGAGATAAAAGAATTAAAAAACAATTAAATATTATTAACCCAAATCTCCCGTTTTATCGGGAGATTTTCTTTTTTGAAAAACTTACAATTTCTCTCAGTACCGGTTTAGAAAAGCCTATACTGCTTGTTTTTATAATTATATTATTATATAATATTTATGAATTAGAAGAAAGTTTAATTTTTCATAATTATTTAAGTCAAAGGATGTTGAAATTGGAAGATAATATTAATATCAAGATTGAAGAGAAGATTAGAAACATTTCTAAATATTTAAATGAATATACCAAAGACCAGCTTAAATGTCATAATTTAACTCTGGGACGTTTTCATGTGATGCGGGTGATTATAAAATCAGAACCGGTTAGTATGGGAGATATCCATCATGAGTTACACATGGCTAATAGTACTGTTACTGTTATCGTTGACTATTTAAATGAAGCTGAACTTGTAAAAAGGTATAGAGACCCTGAAGATAGAAGGGTTGTCTTGCTTGAGCTAACAGATAAAGGAAGAAAAATTATGGAAAGCCTGCTGGAAAAAAGACAGGATTTCATGAAAAGAGCGCTGCTGGATATGGAGGATTGTGCTGAAGAACTTTATCTCAATTTAGAAAGACTGCTCAAAAAAATAGAAAAGATGTATCAATAATGGAGTGATTTATTTGAGGAAAAAAACACTAATTATTATAATAGCTATTTCTATATTATTTTTACTTGGCTTTAACAGTTCTGCTGATCTAAATTTAAGTTTATCAATTCGTAATCATTTAGTTGTTCTAGAGGATAGAGATGGACAATTTCCTGAAGATCAAAAAGCAAATCATTACCAAGAACTAGCTGATTTTTATGAGAGTAATGATTATAAAGCGGTCTGGCTTGATCAAGATGGCTTTTCTGATGAGGTAGAAAAATTAATAAAAGAAATAGAAGCCAGTTATTATGAGGGTCTGGATCCAGAGGATTATCATTTGGAATTTATAAAAGATTATATAGCTGAAAACGATATTTTTGCTGAAGAAAACACAAATAAAAGAGCAGTGATAGATATTTATTTAAGTGATGCCTATTTTAGTCTAGCTTCAGATTATTTAGGTGGTAAACTTGATCCAGAAGTTGTTTTAGAAGAAGGTGATTTTAGTAGAAGTAGAATTGATAATTCAGAAATATTTGCTGATCTTAGCAGTGAAAATATAACTGCTAATTTACAGACTAAATTACCGAACTCAAATTATTATCAGAGATTAAAACACAAACTATATATTTATAGAGATTCCGGAGAGATCTTAGAGTGGCCTGAGGTTGAATCAGAAGATTTATTAGCCCAAGGTTCAGTAGGTAAAAAAGTATCACAACTAAGTAATAATTTAATTAATAGAGGTTATCTCAATCAAGAAAGTATTAGTGATAAAAGCTATTTCGGGCCTGAATTAAGAGCTGCAGTTAGAGAATTTCAAGTTAATCATGGTTTAAATGATGATGGCATAGTTGGGCCTAAAACTATTGAAGCTTTAAATATACCTTATGATAAAAGGGTTCAACAAATTATTATCAATATGGAAAGATGGCGCTGGCTGCCCAGAGATTTAGGTGATAAATATATATATGTAAATATTTCTGATTATAGTTTAAATGTTTATGAAAATAATAATATCATTATGGATATGAAAACCATAGTTGGGAATGAGCAGCGCAAAACACCGGTTTTTAGTGATAGAATAAGATATTTAGTTTTTAATCCTTACTGGTATGTACCCAAATCAATAGCTGTAGAAGATATATTACCTTCAATTCAAGAAGATATAGCTTATTTAGAAGAAAATAATTATAGTGTTTTTGCCTATAATAGCAATAATACTTTAAGCAGAGTTGAGGCTGAAGAAATTAACTGGCAGGAGATAGATGAAGATAATTTTGATTTTTTAATCAGACAGGATCCTGGTGATAATAATTCTCTTGGCCGGGTCAAATTTATGTTTCCAAATAGATTCAGTGTTTATTTACATGATACTCCAAGCAGATATTTATTTGATGAAACAGAAAGAGGTTTTAGCTCTGGTTGTATTAGAATAGAAAAACCTATAGAATTAGCCCTATATTTACTCAAAGACCAGGAGGAATGGGATAGAGAAAGTATAGAAGAAATTATGCAGAAAGATAATGAAGAAACAATTTATTTAAATGAACCCTTTCCCATTTATCTTCAATATAATACAGCCTGGGTCGATAATATAGGTAATTTAAATTTTCGCAAAGATATATATGATAGGGATAAAATATTAATTGAACATTATTTTGAAAATCAATAAAAGGCGGAGGGATTAAAATGACTGAAGACTTCAGAGAACTTCGCGAAAAAATGGTTAAGACTCAACTAATAAGAAGGGGAATAGAAGCTGAGCAGGTAATAAAAGCATTTAAGAAGGTCCCCAGAGAAAAATTTGTAGATTCCAGGTATCAAAACAGTGCTTATAATGATTCACCTTTACCTATAGACAAAGATCAAACTATCAGCCAGCCCTATATTGTAGCCTATATGATCGAGAAACTTGCTTTAGATGAAAATAGTAGGGTTTTAGAAATCGGTACAGGTTCTGGCTATGCTGCAGCCGTATTAGCGGAAATCGCTGCAGAAGTTTATACTATAGAAAGGTTTGAAGTCCTGGCTGAAAAAGCTTCGAAAAGATTTAATAGTTTGGGTTATGATAATGTAAAAGTTAAGGTGGGGGATGGAACATTAGGCTGGGAGGAACATGCCCCTTATGATGGGATTGTGGTTTCTGCGGCTGCTCCTCATGTTCCCCAGAAATTAAAAGAACAGTTAGCTGAAAATGGAAAGATGATTATTCCTGTAGGTGAAAAGAGGGGTGTTCAGCAGCTGAAAATAATCAGCAAAAAAAATGGTAAACTTAGCGAAGAAAGCTTAGATTATGTAAGGTTTGTACCTTTAACAGGTGAGAATGGCTGGAGTTAGGTTTTAGTTTTAGACTTTAAATAAAATATAAAGAGAAGATAGGAGTGTAGTATTCAATGTCAGCAACTTTAACGTCTTTTTCGATTTATCTAGTATTTTTAATGAGTGTTGGTGTCTTTTTCTACAAAAAAACTGCCAGTTTAGAAGATTATTTAATTGGTGGTAGAGCAATGGGGAGTTGGGTTACCGCCCTTTCTGCTCAGGCTAGTGATATGAGCGGCTGGTTATTAATGGGACTGCCTGGAGCAGTATATCTGGGAGGAGTTGGGCAGGCCTGGATAGCGATTGGACTTTTTATTGGTACTGTTTTAAACTGGCAGTATGTTGCAGCAAGGCTGAGAGTTTATACAGAAAAAACTGATTCGATGACCCTACCATCTTTTTTTGAAGATCGTTTTGGTGATGATACAGGGATGCTGAGAATTTTTTCAGCTGTTGTAATATTATTATTTTTTACAATTTATTCAGCTTCAGGCCTGGTAGCTTCAGGAATATTATTTGAGTCATTATTTAATATTGATTATAATCTGGCAGTTATGTTAGGTGGCCTGGCAATAGTACTTTATACTTTTCTGGGAGGTTTTATGGCTGTTTCCTGGACAGACTTCTTTCAGGGGATCTTAATGTTTTTTGCCATTACTATAGTACCGGCTGTTGCCTTTGGTCATATCGGTGGGATGAGTGCTATAACAGAGGCAGCTGTAGAAAATGGCCTTTCTCTTTCTCTCTTACCGGAAGGAATTACGATCACTGCCATAATTTCTGCTGCAGCCTGGGGATTAGGATATTTTGGTCAACCACATATACTGGCCCGCTTTATGGGAATAGATAGCATTAAAAAGGTTGCACCTGCTAAAAAAATTGCAGTAATCTGGGTTGCTATTTCTTTGACAGCTGCTGTTTTTGTGGGAATTATTGGGGTGCCGATGTTTCCCAATCTTGCTGATAGTGAAACAGTTTTTATTCAGATGATTGCAGAACTTTTTAATCCCTGGTTAGGTGGAGTTTTGTTGGCTGCTATTTTATCAGCGATAATGTCTACAATTGATTCCCAGCTTTTAGTATCTTCTTCTACCTTAACAGAAGACTTTTATACAAAAATTATCAGTAGAGAAGCTTCTGAAAAAGAAAAAATGTGGGTTGGTAGGGGATTTGTAATTTTAATTGCAATTATTGCCTTTGTTTTGGCTTTAAATCCGGATAATACCGTTTTAGATTTAGTAGCTTATGCCTGGGCCGGTCTGGGGGCTGTATTTGGTCCACCGGTACTTTTCTCCCTCTTTTATAAGAAGACATCCTGGCAGGGAGTATTAGCTGGTATGATTGCTGCTACAATTACCGTTATTGTCTGGCAGGAAACAGGCTTGGGTGCTCATTTATATGAAATAGTTCCTGGATTTTTGATAAATGTAATTGTTATTTATCTTTTTAGCAAGCTATTTAAACAGGATGATCAAGCAGTTTTAAATGAATTCGAAACTGTAGAAGAAATATATCAAAGAGATATTATTTAAAATTATGGAGGTATTTGATGCGTATTTATTCTTGGAATGTCAATGGAATCAGAGCTGTAAACAGAAAAGGCTTTTTAGACTGGCTCGAAGAAGAACAGCCTGATCTTCTAGCTTTACAGGAAATAAGGATCCAGCCTGAACAGCTTAAAGATAAGCTCAAAAATATAGATGGTTATCATAGTTATTTTAATTATGGAGAAAAAGCCGGATATAGTGGAGTGGCTATCTATAGTAAAGAAGAACCGCTGAATGTCTGGAGAGGATTTGGAATAGAAAGATTTGATTATGAAGGTAGAGTAATTGCTGCAGAATATCCAGAATTTTATCTGCTTAATATATATTTTCCCAATGGTAAAAGCAGTAAAGAAAGGTTAAATTATAAGCTTGATTTTTATGATGCAACTTTAGAATATGCCGAAGAATTGAGAGAAGAGGGAAAAGGGGTAGTAATATCTGGAGATTATAATACTGCTCATCATCCTCTAGACCTAAAAAATCCAGCTGCCAATAAAAATACATCTGGTTTTCTGGAGATAGAAAGAGAATGGCTCGATAAGCTTGAAAATCACGGCTTTATAGATACATACCGCTATTTTTATCCAGAAAAGGAGACCTATTCCTGGTGGAGCTATAGAACCAGGGCCAGAGAAAGAGATGCTGGCTGGAGAATAGATTACCACTTTATATCTGAAGAGTTAGAAGATAATTTAAATCACTCTGATATATTAACAGATGTCATGGGTTCTGATCACTGTCCGGTTACTGTTGACTTAGAATTTTAAATCTAAACAATTATTAAGAGCCTTCTAAAAGTCTCTATTGACTTAGAAGGCTCTTTTTGCGTTAATTTGCTATTTGAGTTCACGGGCCTGTTTTTGATCTAAATATTTAATTGAGATAAATATCCCTAATAGTGCTAAGATTATTGTAGGATAAAAGACAAAACTATAACTGCCAAAAATATCTCTGATACTTCCGGAAACCAGATTACCTATAATTGCTCCTACACCATAAGCAGTAAATAAATAGCCATAGTTTTTACTGTAATGTCTGCTGCCAAAGAAAATTGCAGTTGAAGCTGGAGCAATAGCCAGCCAGCCTCCTAAATTAAGCCAAAATAAAGCAAAAGATATTAGATAGATAACAGGATTTCCATTTGCATTCAAAAGCATTAAAACAGAGGCAATAATTATTAAGCTAAAAGAAAGAATAGCTGTTTTTTGTGGTTTTATTTTATCTGTTAAAGCACCAAAAATTGGCCTGCCAATTCCATTGAAAATCGCAAAAATAGAGACGAAGATTGAGGCTGTAGTGGGGTTTAGGTTGATAAGCTCTTCGGCAACAGGACTTGAAATACCAATAGCCATTAAACCAACCACAGTTCCAATTGTAAAACAGCCCCAGAGAGCATAAAAACTTTTCTTTTTCATCATTTCTTTAGGCTCAAGTTGTTTTATTAAAGTAGAGGTGTTTTGATCGGTTTCTGATTGTTCTTCAAATCTAGCCGGAAATTTCAATGGTAAAGCAAGTACTGTTATAATCAAGGCAAAGGCTATTCCTAAAACTTTAAAAGTTGTAAAAGGCCCAAAGTTGCTTATCAGCCAGTTTGCTACAGGAGCAGTTAAAAACGGAGAGAACCCAAAGCCCCCCAAAGTTAAACCAACAGCCAGGCCCTTTTTATCTGGAAACCATTTTGCAGCAACCGCCATTGGGGCACCATAAGCTATCCCAACCCCAATTCCACCAAGCACCCCATAGGTAAGGGTTAACAAAATAATATTTGCCGTAAAACCAGATAGAAACCAGGCTACACCGATAAATATTCCACCTAAAATGGTCATTATTTTGGGACCATATTTATCAATATAATTACCGGCAAAAGGCATTGTAATTGCATAAAAAACTAAAAAGAACATATATGGTAAAGAACTCTGGGTAGCTGAAATATTAAAAGCTGTTTCGATTGGTTTTCTGAAAATACTCCAGGAATAGATAGTCCCCATACACATAAAAATAACCAAACCAAGTGGTATATAAATCCAGCGACTTTTTTCTTCTTTAATTAAAGACGAGTTGTTTTTTTCCATTTTTCCTCCCCTAAAGATTAAATTTACTTTAATTGCTTAAAAAACTATAATTTTCTCTAAGATTAAGTTATGATATAATATAAATATAAATTTTCACATATTAAAATATTAACATAAGTTTTAAACTTCATCAAGTTAAACCACTGAAATATAAGTAGACTTCTAAATAGCTTTTAGAATAGAAAAGTGAGTGGAGGTAATTAATTTGCAAAAAATATTAGCTATAGTTAATCCAGTTTCAGCCGGCTGCAAAACTAAAAAAAATTGGCCAAAATATAAAAAGATATTTTTAAATAATAATATTAATTTAGATGAGCAATTTACTACTCATCCAGAGCATGCGATTAAGATTGCAGAAGCAGCTGTAAAAAATTCTTATGATTATATTTTGGCAGTTGGAGGAGATGGTACTGTTAATGAAATTATTAATGGAATAATAATGGCTGGTGGATTGGATAATATCAAGCCTAAATTAATAATCTTTGCTCAGGGTACAGGCTCAGATTTAATCAGAAGTCTAAATATTAGCTCAGATATAAACGAAGTAATTGAAATAATAAAAAGAAAAAAAGTTAAATATCTAGATCTGGTCAAGGTTGAATATTTAGCTCACAGTGGTGAGGAAAAAACAAGGTATTTTATAAATGTAGGAGATTGTGGGCTGGGAGCAGAGGTAGTATACAGGGTTAATAAAAGCAAAAAAATTATCGGGGGTAGTTTTTCTTATTTATTAGCTGTATTTACCACTTTGCTTAAATATAAAAATAAGTCTGCCGAGCTTGTAGTAGATGGTAAAAATGTCTTTTCCGGCAATTTAAGTAATGTAATTATCGCCAATGGAAAATATTTTGGTGGGGGAATAAAGGTTGCTCCCCAGGCTGAATTAGATAATGGTAAATTAAATATAATTTTATTAAAAGATTTTAATAAATTATCAATAGCCTATAATTTATTCAAAGCCTATGATGGGGAGCATTTGGGTCATCCTTTGGTTGAATCTCTAACAGGAGAAAATATAAAGATTTCTGCTGAAGAAAAAATAGCTATTGAAGTTGATGGAGAAACTGTTGGAACTTCTCCGGTCAGCTTTTCCGTTTATAAGCAGAAAATGCCAATTTTAGTTTAATTTTAACCCTTTATAACTGCTGCCGGCTCGAACTTGGCAACAGCTTTAGCAAGTTCGGTTTTTTCTAGAGCATCTATTACAATGTTAATATCTTTGTAGGCCAGTGGTGATTCATCTAAAATACTATCACTTGAACTATGATAAAGTTTTACAGTTCCCATGCTGTTAAAATGATCTTTTTGGCTAATATCTTTTTTGGCCTGACTGCGGCTCATTTTCCTGCCTGCACCATGAGCAGTAGAATAATAGGAAAGTTCATTTGCTTTGGAATTTTGGGCTTTGATTAAATAGCTAAAAGTACCCATTGAGCCTGGTATTAAAGCTATACCGTCCTTTGCTAACTTGCAGGCGCCTTTGCGGTGGACTAGTACTTCTTCTCCTTGATATAATTCTTTTTTGGCAATATTGTGGGTAATATCATAAAAGAGATCAAAGCTTTCTTGAGGATAAAATTCTTTGATAATATGGCGGAGATTATGAGCAATCAAATGCCGGTTTGCAAAGGCAAAATTGGCTGCTGCTGCCATAGCTTTTTTATAATTTATTCCTCCTTCAGAGTTGATTTTAAATGAAGCAAGATTTTTTGTAGGAGTTTTTACTCCTGATTTTTTGGCAATATTGCTGTAGTGTTTGGCAATTTGGTGACCAAAAGCTCTTGAACCTGTGTGAATCATAAAAACTAACTGATCCTCAAATAATCCACAATCTTTGGCATAAACTTCTTTAACCCTCTGCAATTCTAAAAAGTGATTGCCACTACCAAGGGTTGCAAGTTGATTAAAAGCTCTTTCAATTGCTTTTTCGGGAACAGCTTCTGCATCTGCTCCTTCTATAAAACCATTATCTTCACAAGCATTAATATCATTTTTATTTCCGATCCCTTTTTCATTTACCAGATAGGGAACACCATGGTTTAGTATTTCTTTGAACTCGTTTTTATTAAAAATATTTTCTTTTTCTTCCCCAACTCCAGCCGGTATTTTTATTTGTGCTTTTCTCATTATTTTTTCTAAGTTATTTTGGAGCTGAGAAAACTCTAATTGAGTTGTCATCAATCTAACTCCACAATTAATGTCAAAACCAACTGCACCTGGAGAAATTATGCCATCATTGATGCGCGAAACCATTATTCCACCGATTGGAAGTCCATAACCCTGGTGAAGATCCGGCATTCCAACAACAGCGATGATTCCCGGTATTTTACTAGCATCAAAAAGCTGTTTTAAAGCAGTAGCTTCGATTTCATCATAGATCAATTCAGAAGCAAAGAGGCGAACATCACACTGCATTTCTCCTTCGGCTGGAAAATTATAAAATTTCATTTTGGCCTCCTTAATTATGCTTGTTTACTTAGTTTGAGAAAGTGAAAAATAAATCTCTTTCTAAGTTCATAATATGAAATTATTACTCTTATTGCAAGCTTTCTTTGCCCCGTTAGTGTAAAATTACTTTTGGAGATTCAAAACTGAATCATAAAAAAAATAGAAAGAAGACTCCCTTTTTGATAAAA
>NZ_JAJFAT010000012.1 GCF_020711195.1 Halanaerobium polyolivorans | reverse complement strand
AGCAATAAAAGCATTAGCTTTTTAAAAAATATATAAGGGAGTCTTATCTCATTTCCAAAAGTTATTTGACACAATCTAAAAAAAATAAAATTTGCTTTTTGACTAAGAAATATTATAAGATATAGATAAGTTGAATGAAAATTTAGGAAATTAATAGTAAATTAAAATTTAATATTATTAAATATAGGTTGTAATGATTTTTTTAGCCTTAAATGCTGAAATTAATGATTACATTAAAATGGGAAAGAGGTTAAAGTCCTCTGCGGTCCCGCCGCCGTAAGGTTTAAGATAAGACTATTATCTCACTGGGAAACCGGGAAGAGAGTCTGCATTGCAAACCAAGCCGGAAGACCTGCCATATTTAATCACCATAAACTCACGGGATATGAGGGGGGTGAAAGTTAATCAAACTGAAATTTGATTTATAACTCCCTTGCGATATTTTTCGGAAGGGATTTCTTTTTGTTTTAAGCAGGAGATATAAATTCTGTCAAGAATAAGTAAATATTAACAAGTTTTGCAAAGATGTGTTATTTGATAAATAGGGGGATATTCGGATGGGCGTAAAATATGTCAAAAAAAGAAATGGCAAAAAAGTAGATTTTAATGCTGATAAAATCAAGACAGCAGTTATTAAGGCTGCTGAAGCTGTAGAAAGTAGTAATGATAAAATTGGAGATGAAATTTGTTCTGAGGTTATATCATATTTAAAAATATTTTTTAAAGATGGTGGGATAGTTGAAGTTGAACAAATTCAGGATCTTGTAGAAAAAGTCTTAATAGAAAAAGGCTATGCAGATGTTGCAAAAGCATACATACTATATAGAGAAAAGCACGCTAAACTTCGTGATACCAAAAAGCTATTTGCAGATGCAGTAAATATTATGGATAATTATTTAGATCGAAGTGACTGGAAGGTTAATGAAAACTCCAATATGAGTTATTCACTACAGGGTCTAAATAATTTTATTGCTTCAGAGGTAACTGGTCAGTACTGGCTGCAGCAAATTTATAATGATGAGGTAGCTAATTTACACAGCAGTGGTGATTTACATATTCATGATTTAGGTAATTTGAGTGTTTACTGCTGTGGCTGGGATTTAGAGGATCTCTTGAGAACTGGTTTTAGAGGGGTTCCTACCAAAGTTGAGAGTACTCCACCAAAACATTTAAAGACAGCCCTTGGTCAAATTGTTAATTTTTATTATACACTGCAGGGAGAAGCAGCAGGGGCAATGGCTTTTTCAAATTTTGATACTTATCTGGCACCATTTATAGCTTATGATAACCTTAATTACGAAGAAGTTAAACAAAGCATGCAGGAGTTTTTATTTAATATAAATGTTCCTACTAGGGTTGGGTTTCAGACTCCTTTTACAAATATCACTATGGATCTTAAAGTGCCAAATTATTTAAAAGAGCAGGCGGTAATTATCGGTGGAGAATATAAATCTAAAACATATGGAGAATTTCAAGAGGAAATGGATGAATTTAACCGCGCATTTGCTGAAGTTATGATGGAAGGTGATGCTAAAGGTAGAATGTTTTCCTTTCCAATCCCTACCTATAATATTACTGATGATTTTGAATGGGATAATCCTGTTCTTGATCCTGTCTGGGAGATGACTGCTAAATTCGGAATACCATATTTTTCTAATTTTATTAATTCAGATATGAATCCAGAAGATGCTCGCTCTATGTGCTGTCGGCTTCGCCTTGATAATGAAGAACTGCGCAAAAGAGGGGGAGGTTTGTTTGGGGCTAATCCTATGACAGGAAGTATAGGTGTAGTTACTTTAAACATGGCTAGAATTGGCTATTTAGCAGCTGATAAAGCAGAATTTATTCAGCGTGTTTATAAATTAATGGATGTTGCCAAAGAGAGCCTTGAAATTAAAAGAAAAGTACTGGAAAACCTTACTGATCAGGGGCTATATCCATATTCTAAATTTTATTTAAGAGATGTTAAAAAACGTTTTGATGAATACTGGAAAAACCATTTTAACACAATTGGCTTAAATGG
This sequence comes from Halanaerobium polyolivorans, assembly GCF_020711195.1. Lineage (GTDB taxonomy): Bacteria > Bacillota > Halanaerobiia > Halanaerobiales > Halanaerobiaceae > Halanaerobium > Halanaerobium polyolivorans. The sequence continues at coordinate 86,001 of NZ_JAJFAT010000012.1, read as the reverse complement.
CATGAATGAAGCTTTATTAAATTTTATGGATAAAGATATTGCTTCTAAAGAAGGACAAAAATTTGCTTTAGAAGTTATGGATGCAATGCGGGATAAATTACAGCAATATCAAGAAGAAACAGATAACTTATATAATTTAGAGGCAACTCCAGCAGAGGGAACAGCATATAGATTTGCTAGACTTGATAAAGAAAAGTACGGTGAGAACATTATTTCAGCCAATGAAGAGCGGGTAATTAATGAAGGTGCAGATCCTTATTATACTAACTCCACCCAACTGCCGGTAAATTTAACCGACGATATATTTACTGCTTTGGAATTACAGGATGAACTGCAGTCTAAATATACAGGTGGCTGTATTGAAAAAGGAAATAAAGTGCTAACTGATAAAGGCTTAATGAAAATTGAAGATATAGTTGAAAATTATGAACAGCTTAAACCCATCATGGCTTTAAGTTATAATTCTGATTTTGATAAAGCAGAATGGGATTTAATTACTGATGCAGTATCTATAGATGTCAGCAGACATCATAAAATTAGAATTAAAGCTGAAAAAGGTCTTGATATTACAACAAGTGATTGGCATCCATTTTTTGTTATGGAGCCAGTTGGAGAAGAAAAAATAGCTTTAGTAAATCCTAAATCTAAAAATGAGCTATTTGGGGAAAATATTGCTGGGGAAGTCTTTATACAGCGAAAAAATAAAGAGCAAAAATATAGGGTAATAGAAAAAAGAGCAGATCAACTAGAAAAGGGAGATTATATATTACAAAATCAGCATAACCTTTATCCAGATATATATTCTCAACTTAATAAAGATCTAATCTGGCTTTTAGGTTATTTTTATGATCAAGGTTTAATTAGCCTTTATAAAACTACTTCGCAAAATGAAGCTAAAAGTAGAGCAAATAAAGAGCAGGTAAATATATTTGCAGATGATAAAAAAACAATATTAAAAGTTGTAAAAATTATTGAAGAGTATTTTGAGGCAGATAGTAAAATCATAAGCCCCTGCAGAGAAAATGAAAAATATCAATTAATTAGCACAAATCAAGCCTTATCTAAATTTCTTTTTAACTATGGTTTTAATAAAGGGGAAAAAAGAGGAGATCAAAAGATTTCTCAAAAGATTAAAGAACAGCTAACTCAAAAGAATGTTTACAGCTTGCTTTTAGCTTTGATCGATAGCAGTGGAGAAGTAGATTCAATTAAGGGTAGTGCCGAATATAAAAGTTGTTCAGAAAAAATGATAGATGATATTTTAGAGATTTCTGCTATAGCTGGGGTAATGGTGCAAAAAAGAGCTGGTAAAGAAGAAAATCAAAAATATTATAGCATAGTATTCCCTAATTTCGATTTCATAGAGAGCAGAGCAAAAAATGAGGAACTAGTTAAGGAAAAGAGAAGACTTGCTCAAAAAATTAAACGCCAATTACCAGTTGTCATGGTAGAAGAAAGCACAAAAATAGAAGTTGAAGATAATCAATTTTATGATCTTACAACTCAATTGAACCATAATTATTTAGCAGGTAACAACACTTTAGTTTTCATTCATAATACTGTGATGCATGGTTTTTTAGGTGAAAAAATGCCATCAATAAAAAGCACCAAAAAATTAGTTAAAAGAATTGCAGAAAACTTTCAACTTCCCTATTATACAATAACACCAACTTTTAGCATCTGTCCTGTACATGGTTATTTAGCGGGGGAACATTATTACTGTCCCAAGTGTGAAGCAGAATCAGAATCTGAGCAGGAGGCTTGATCAAATTGAAATTGGCTGGCTTAAAGAAAACTTCACTGATTGATTATCCAAAGCTTATCTCGGCTGTTGTTTTCACAAGAGGTTGTAATTTTAGCTGTGGCTATTGTCATAACAGCCAGCTGATCGATAACAAAGCTGCTGAAGAAAATATGCCTGAAGATATTTTCTTTGATTTTTTATCTAAAAGGCAGCAGTTACTCGATGGGGTAGTAATAAGTGGAGGAGAGCCAACATTACAGCCTGATTTAAAAGATTTTATAAAAAGGATTAAGAGAGAGTATAATTTGAAAATCAAACTGGACAGTAATGGCAGCAATCAAAGTATTATTAAAGAATTAATCAAGGCTAATTTAATAGATTATCTGGCAGTTGATATTAAGCAGAGCTGGGATAATTATTCTAATTTAAGTTCAGAAGCAATAATTCCAGAGCTTAAAAAAACTTTTAGTCTAATTTTAAACTCTGAATTAGAATATGAATTTAGAACTACAGTAGTTCCTGGCTGGCATGATAAAAAAGAAATTGAAAAAATAGCTAAAACTATTCAGGGTGCAGATAGATATTATATTCAAAATTTCAAGGCGGTCAATACCTTAGACCCTGTCCTTAAAGAGAGGAGATCTTTTTCTCCGACTGAATTGCAAAGTTTTAAAGAAGCAGCGGAAAAGTATCTAAGAGTAGTTAAAATTAGAAATTAATATTGATTGGAAAACATTTAGATTTGACGTTACGTTCAAAATAAGAGGAGGCTAAAAATGGCTAAAAAACAAAAATGTGAGGTTTATTCAAGAGTTGTTGGTTATCTTTCACCTGTATCAGAGTGGAACAAGGGTAAAAAGGAAGAGTTCAAAGATCGTCAAACTTTTGAGAGTGTAGAAAAAGACAGCTAATATTTTTGCTTGAAATACAAATTTCCTTATGGTATAATTTCAACAATGGGTACAGTTTTATTTTAATTAACCCATATAGAATTAACATTAGGAGGAATAAATTAATATGATTTACACAGGAAAAGTAAAATGGTTTGACGCGAAAAAAGGTTATGGTTTTATTGAAAGAGAAGATGGCGATGATGTATTTGTACACTTCTCAGCTATTGAGGACGAAGGTTTCAAAACTCTAGAAGATGAACAAGAAGTAGAATTTGAAATCGTTGAAGGCGATCGTGGCCCACAAGCTGAAAACGTTGTAAAGTTATAGAGTATAAAACTGTATAAACTGACAACCTGCCCCGACTTTTGGTCGGGGCTTATTTAAATTAACCCCCTTTATAGGAGGTTTTTTTCTTTTTTTGCTTTAATTAATTTATTCTGTCCAAAAATATGATAAAATAGAAATATCCAAATATTTAATATTTTAAAGAATATAATTAAATTTGGCCAAAATTTAGGAGGCTATATTAGATTGACTTTGTCTGGCTGCCACCTGCAAATAAAGGGGCTGCTGGCAAATATGATGCTTATTTATAATAGGTTAAAAAGCAAGCTTAAAGGAGTATAATTATGTTAACAGCAGTAGTTTTAGCAGCAGGTCAAGCAGAAAGAATGGGGGAATTAAAGCAGCTATTAAGCTGGGAAGATAACAATACTATTTTAGGTAAGGTAATAGATAATCTTTTAGCTGCAGATATTATTGATGATCAGTTGAGGGTAGTTATAGGGGCAGAAAAAGAAAAAGTTCATGGATACTTGAATAATAAATATCAATCTAAACTTATTTCTGGTAAAATGAATTTAATAAATAATAATTTGTATAAAAAAGGACTTTTAACTTCTGTCAAAATTGCTTTAAAAGATCTTCCTGAAGCTACAGAAGCTATTTTATTTACTCTGGCTGATAAGCCCTTTATTAATGCGCAGATTTATAAAGAAATATATAATGAATTTCTAAATAAAAAACCTGCTATATTACTTCCTAAATATAAAGAGGTAAAAGGGCATCCGGTAATAATTAAAAGCTATTTATCACAAAAGATATTCAGCTTAGAAGGTAGAGGTGGATTAAGAAATCTCTTTCAAAAGATGCCGGAAAAAGTTTATAGTTATAACTGCAGACATCCAGAAATTTTAAAAGATATTGATTATAAAAAAGATTATAGCTATTATTTAGATAATGATTTTAAATTAAAGCCATGATTAAGATTAAAAGAAAGGAAGATTTTATGCAGCTTAATTACAAGCTTTGGCTAGAAGAAGAGCAGCGGCTTTTTGGAGATGGTCCCTGCCATATTTTAGAATTAGTTGATCAACTTGGATCTTTAAGACAGGCAGCTGCAGAAATAAATATGTCCTACAGTCAGGCCTGGAAGTTGATTAATAAACTGGAAAAGAGATTAGGTTTTAAACTGCTGAACAAAAAAATAGGTGGTAGTAGTGGAGGAGGCTCAGAACTAACTGAAAAAGGGCGTTTTTTAACAAAAAGATTTTCAGCTTTTAGAAAAGAAGCCCAAAGTTATTTAAAAAAATTAGAAGAAAAATATTTCAATCAGGACTTTCAGCAAAAATTAAAGGAAAATAAAGTTTAATTATCTTATTAATTGTTATATAATCTAATATAATATGAGCGTTATGTGAGGTTAAGCATAACGGAATGGGAGGTCAATCATGTTAAAAGGAATATCTAAACATAATAATTTAAGTAATTATATGAGTTTTTTTATTATATTAGCAATATCATTAATCATAATCTTTTCATTTACTTTTAGCGCAGCAGCGCAAAGAGAATTTACAGATATGATGGGCAGAAAAGTAATGCTTCCTGCTCAGGTTGAAAGGCTTGTAACAACTTATAAACCAGCAACACAATTTGTATTATCTTTACAGGCCGGAGAAAGATTGAAAGCTGTACCTATACAAACAGAAAACCAAAAATTATTTATGAAATTAAATCCTGAATTAGCTGAATTACCTCAAGTGGGCTCTAGAAGAAATGGAGTTAATATTGAGACAATTGCCTCAGTTAATCCAGACCTGGTAATTCTTTACCCACATCGAGATGCCATAGATACAGCTGAAATGCTTGAAAAACAGGGTATTCAATCTATAATAATAAATCCCGAAAGTCTTGATAAAATAAGGGAGACTACTAATTTACTAGCTGCTATTCTGGGTCAAGAAGAACAGGGCGAAAAAATTATTGAGGCTTATGATAGAATTGAGACTCTTACTGCTAAAAGTTCTCAAATAAAAGCAGAGCAAAAAAAGCAAGTTTATTTTGCTAATTCAGAACTGGGAAGTACAGTTGGGGCTGATATGATGCAGACTTCTCTAATAGAAAATGCTGGAGCGGTAAATCCTGCAGCAGCTTTAAAAAGTGGTTTTTTAAGTATTTCTGCTGAAAGACTTATTGAGTGGAATCCGGATTTAATTGTTGTTTCGCAATTTTTTAATGAAGATTTAGAAGAATTATCTGCAGAGCCAAGGTTTCAAGCTCTAAAAGCATTTAAAAATTCTGCAATTTATCGTTTTCCTTCTCAATTAGAACCATGGGATTTCCCCTCACCATCTTCATATATTGCTCAACTCTGGTTGGCGGTAAAAACTTATCCAGAAAAATATGAAGATCTTGATTATAAAGCTGAAGTAGAACGTTTTTATGAAAGTTTATATAATATTAGTTTCAGTGATTTAGGTGGAGAATTTGAATAAAGGAGCAATATATGAAAAAGAAAAGTTCCTCTCAAATTAAATTAACTTTGCTTTTTATAGCTTTGATATTTTTAATAATAATTTCACTTTTGCTAGGCAACTATCCAATTTCAATAAAGGAATTGAGAATTATTTTTATTCAGTTTTTGAGTGGGAGTAGAGCAGATTTAAATACTAATCCAGCCTGGTCTGTATTATATTATATCAGGCTTCCTAGAATATTAACCGTAGTTTTGGTTGGAGCTGCCTTATCTTTAAGTGGTTCAGCTTATCAAAATATTTTTAGAAATCCTCTGGTTTCTCCTGATATTTTAGGTGTCTCGGCTGGAGCAGGTTTAGGAGTTGCTTTGGGATTGCTTTATACAGAGGGATCGATTTTATATGTATATTTTTCTGCTTTTCTGCTGGGTATAGTGGCTGTTTTTTTAACTTATTTTTTGAGTAAAGTGAGCGGTAGGAATAATAGTATGTTTATGGTTTTAGCAGGAATTGTGGTGGCTTCACTTGCTAATGCTTTAATCTCTCTTTTAAAATATACTGCTGATCCTTTGGAAAAATTGCCTGGGATAGTTTTTTATTTAATGGGAGGATTTAGCCGAGTTTCCTGGCGAGAATTCTATTTAATTTTACCTATAATTATTTTGGGTGGTTTTGTACTTATCTTTTTGCGCTGGCAATTAAATATATTTTCCTTAGGAGAAAAACAGGCAGCTTCTTTAGGGGTGGATACTGAGAAAATAAAAATAATTGTAATTATTTTTTCTACGATGATGGTTTCAGCTGCAACTGCAGCAGCAGGTCAGGTTAGCTGGATTGGACTTGTTGTACCACATATAGCCAGATTTATAGTGGGGACAAAACATAAGTTTCTACTTCCCGCCTCAGCTTTAATTGGAGCTTTTTTGCTGCTGCTGATGGATAATCTGGCTCGAACTATAAGTGGAGCTGAAATTCCAATTAGTATTATTACTGCCTTAATTGGAGCTCCGTTTTTTGCTTATTTATTAATTTCAGGTCGAGAAAGTGGGTGGAGTTAATGTTAGAAATTGAAAAGCTTGATTTTTCTTATCAAAAAAAGAAAATATTAAAGAAAATAAATTTCAAAGCAAAAAAAGGTGAATTTATTTCTTTGTTGGGGGCAAATGGGTCTGGAAAAACAACCTTTTTGCATTGTATACAGGGTTTATTGCCTTTAAAAGAAGGGAAAATACTCATTGATGGAGAAAATATAATACAACTATCTAAAAAAGAGATTGCCCAAAAAATTTCAGTTGTTCCCCAGGAAAACAAAAATGTTTTTGCTTATGAGGTACTTGAAATGGTTGTTATGGGTGTTAATCCCTGGCTTGCTTTTACAGAACATCCATCTCCAGAAGACTATCAAAAAGCAGAAAAAATATTAGAAGATTTAGGTGTGGTAGATCTTAAAGGGAAAAATTTCAATCAGATTTCTGGTGGAGAAAGACAGCTTGTTTTAATAGCTCGTGCTTTAATGCAGCAGACAGATATTTTGCTTTTAGATGAGCCTAATTCACATCTTGATTTTAAAAATGTTCATTTAATGATGGAAATTATGAGAGACTTAAGTTTTAAAAATAAAACTGTAATTACAGCCCTTCATGACCCCAATTTAGCATATAAGTATTCTGATAGAGTTATTATTTTAAAAGAAGGGGAAATTTTAGCTTCTGGAGTGGTTGAAGAGGTAATGACAGCTGCAAATTTATCAGCAGCTTATGATTTGAAGATTCAAAAAGTAAAACCCAATTTTTCGCTTGAATTTAGACCAGCACATAAGTTTAAAAAGAAAGCATGATTATAATTTACTATTGCTAGGAAAGGAAGTGGAAATTATGGGAGATTTTTTTAAGAAAATGATTGAAGAATTAAAAGATTCAAAAAAACTTATTACTGCTGTTTTAACTGAAATTGATGGGGAAGAAATATCAGAAAATTTACTTGGTGAAATGTTTTTGTTTGATGATGAGGGGATAATCGAATTTTCTTCAGACCTTTTAGAAGAAGAATTGCAAAAATTCATGTTAGAAGAAGATATTAAAAGTCAGCTTTTAGCCCCTGTTGAAGCTAAAAAAACAGAAGCAGAACTAAAAGAGATTGAACTTGATAAAAATAATAATTTAGAATTTTTCTTGGAGCCGGTAGTAGATACTCCCAGGTTGATAGTTTTTGGTGCCGGACACATTGCTGAACCACTTGTTAAAATATGCAGTTTGCTTGATTTTAGTATTACTGTAGTAGATGATAGAGAAGATTTTTTGAATTTCGAAAGATTTCCAACTGCAGACCAACTCTTAGCTCTTGAATATCAAGAGTTTTTTGCAAATACTAAAATCAAAGAAAATGATTATCTGGTTATAATAACAAGAGGTCATCAATATGATTATCAGGTTTTGAAAAATGTTATTAAATCTAAAGCAAATTATATTGGGATGATAGGTAGTTCAAGGAAGATCAAAAAAGTCTATAACAAACTTCGTCAAGATGGATTTACTGAGGAAGATTTAGCAGAGGTAAAAGCACCAATAGGAATTGATATTGCCAGTGAAACACCTGCAGAAATTGCAGTAGCAATTGCAGCAGAAATAATTGCTCGCAGGAGGGGTAAATAGTGCGAAAACAGTTTTTAGAAAAAATAATTGAATTAAAGAAAAAAGATCTTAAACTGGCTCGAGCATTTATAATTAAAGCAAAAAGTTCTTCACCCCGTAATGTTGGTACTGAGATGTTGATTACAGAAAATGGAGATACCTTTGGTACAATTGGTGGAGGTGCTGACGAAAAAACAATCAGAGAAAAAGCAGTTTATTTGATAAAAGAACAAAGATCAGAAAAAATAAAGTTATCTTTAACCCGTCAAGAAGCTGCAGATATTGGTTGGGTATGTGGAGGAGAAATAGAGGTATTTATACAAATAATTTAATGTTGACAAAAATACTATTGATTGGTATAATTTCTGGTAATAGCTTAAATTTTAATTTAAGCTATTACCATATTTTTATATATTGGAGGCTGACTATGTATCCTAAAATATTAGTTGCAGCATATAAAATCCCGGCAGAAGTAATGGGGGACAAATATGATTTAAGTGGTTTAGAATTTTCTTTACTTACCCAGGATTATTCAGAAGCATTGAGTAGAGTTGGTGCTTTACCATTAATTTTTCCTTATTTGGAATCAAAAAAAGATGATGAAGAATATATTAAAAAAGTTTTAAATGAAGTGGATGGGGTTGTACTTCCTGGAGGAAGTGATATTGATCCTGCTCTTTATGATTCTTACCCCCAAAAAAATTTGGGCAAGATTTCTCCTGAGCGTGATCGCTGGGAGTTAAAAATACTGAGACTGGCAATGGAAGCAAAAAAACCTATTTTAGGTGTTTGTCGTGGTTTTCAGTTAATAAATATTTACTATGGAGGTTCTCTTAAAGTAGATGTTTGTGGAAATAATGTAGAAAGCAAGATTCCTCATATGGCTTTAATGGTTCCTAAATATTACAAAACCCACAAATTAAAAATTAAGAGTGGAAGTAGGTTAGCAGAGATTTTTGGCAAAGAGGATATTGCTGTAAACAGTTATCATCATCAGGCAGTAAAAGAAGTTGGCCAGGGTTTAATTGTATCTGGAGTTGCACCTGATGGAGTTGTAGAAGCTGTTGAAGATCCCAATTACCCCTATTTATTAGGAGTTCAGTGGCATCCAGAAATGATGGCAGCTCAGGAAGAAGAGCAGCTCAAGATTTTCAAAAATTTTGTTGATTTTGTAGCTGATTATAATAATCAGTAGCTGTAAATAGATTATTTTAAAAAAGAACAGGAGGAAGTAGTATGCAAAATAAGTTAGTTATATTTTTATTAACAGCAGTACTTTTGATTTCTGCTTTTAGCGCTGTTCAAGCAGCAAATCATGAACGTTTTGTAATGGGAATTGAAGATGAGGTTAGTGATCTTGATCCGGGAAATACCATTATTTCTGTTAACGAGAGAGTTGCTTCTCTGATTTTTGATGGTTTAGTTCAATATGGGGAAGACAACAGAATAGTTCCCGGTATTGCCCATGACTGGACTATTTCAGAAGATGGTTTAGAATATGTTTTTGAGTTAAGAGAAGGTGTATTATTTCATAATGGAGAAGAGCTAACTGCAGAAGATGTAGTTTTTAGTTATGAGCGTATCTTAGATCCTGATTTTGGTTCAGGTCTAAAAGCTAAGATTGAGGCAGTAGAAAGTGTAGAAGCTCTTGATGATTATACAGTTAAATTCACTTTAAGTGAGCCCTATGCTCCCCTTATTTTAGGGATGACCTTTGGTATTGCTTCTAAATCTTATGCAGAAGAGGTTGGTGAAGAAAATCTAGGTCGTAATCCAATGGGAGCAGGACCTTTCAAAATGGAAGAATGGGATGCTGGAAATAGAATTGTTTTATCTGCGTTTGAAGATTACTGGAGAACAGAAGCTAATTTAAAAGAAGTTATAATTAGATCTATTCCTGAATCATCAACTCAAGCTATGGAATTGCGTAGTGGTGGAATTGACTTTGGAGTAAACTTAGATGTTGGTCAGTTAGAAACTTTTGCTGAAGATGAAGACTTCCAGGTTAAATCTGCTGCAGGAGCTGGCATTAATTTTGCAGGATTTAACTTTGAAATGGAGCCTTATAATAACAGAGAATTTAGAGAAGCAGTAATTCAAGCTGTTCCTTTTGACCAAATGATTCCACAAATTTTTGGTTTATTAGGAGACAGAGCTTATTCTATGTTACCTCCAACTCTCTGGCCAGATGATAGTGAATATCTAGCTGCCAATTTACCCCAATTTGATCCTGAAGCTGCTAGTGCTACTTTTGATAGATTAAAAGCAGAAGGAGTTATAGAAAATAATTTCGTGGCTGAGGTATTTGTATCTAATAGTAGGCCAGATCAGGTTAAAGTAGCTGAAGCCATGGTTACAGCTTTAAACCAAGCCGGTTTAAGAGCAGAAGTAAATGCTATGGAATTTGGTACAATGTGGGATATGCTGGGTAGAGGAGAAATAGGTTTATTTTTCTTAAGATTTGTATCTGACCCAGATCCAGATTACTGGCTATATAGATTCTTTAAATCTGATGGTGCTCTCAATAGAGCTTTTTATGAAGATCAGGAAGTTGATCAATGGTTAGATGCAGCTCGGGTTACTTCGATACAGGAAGAAAGAGAAGAACTATATACAAATGTTTTAAGAAAAGTATTAACCGAAGATATAGTTTTCTACCCAATGGCACATTCAACCCAAATATATGTTATGCAGGATAATGTAGTTGGACTTGAACCTGGAAATTCTCTGTTGATTCCACTTGTAACTCCAACTGCTAATGTATATAAAGAATAGTTCTCAGAGTTAAAAATTTAATAAGAGTAAATTTAAGCTAAAATATACAGTATGCAGGTAGAGTTCAAAGCTATCTGCATACTCTTTTTTAGAAAGAGGTGAATTTATTGTTTGGCTATATGTTAAAAAGGATGCTCTGGCTGATACCTGTTTTGATAGGTGTTTCTTTAATTTTATTTATAATTATGGAGCTTGTTCCTGGAGATCCGGCTACGATTATGCTTGGGACTAATGTTACACCGGAAGCAGTTGAAGCCTTAAATGAGAAATTTGGGTTTGATGAGCCCTTTCATGTTCGCTATCTACTGATGCTGCGAAATTTTTTAACCGGTGAGTTGAATTCTATTTATTATAATGATCAGGTTATAAGTATTGTTGGCAGAAGGCTGACAGCAACTATAGAGTTGGGATTATTATCTCTAATTATTGCTGTGCTGGTGGCAATACCAACCGGAGTTATTGCAGCTGTCAAGAAAAATTCTATTTTTGATTTCATAAGTATGCTTTTTGCAACAATAGGTATTTCTGTTCCTGCATTTTTTACTGGAATTATTTTTATTTATCTTTTTTCAGTACGCTTGAGAATTTTCCCTTCTTCAGGTTATGGAGGCCCTTTTTATACTGCAGCTGGGATGAGACATTTAATTTTACCTGCTTTAGCATTGAGTACAGTAATGATCGCCAGTACCAGTAGATTAACAAGGTCATCAATGTTGGATGTTATGAAAGAGGATTATTTGCTAACAGCTCGTTCTAAAGGTCTTAAAGAAAAAGTTATTATTTTAAAACATGCTTTTCGTAATGCTCTTATTCCTGTATTAACAAATATCGGCAATCAGCTGGCAATGATGTTTGGGGGAGCTATATTAATAGAATCTGTTTTTGCCTGGCCTGGTGTTGGTCGTTTGGCAGTTAGAGCAGTTGAGTATAGAGATCAACCACTGGTCTTTGGTTCTATATTGATATTATCGGCTTTATTTGTAATAAGCAATCTTGTTATTGATTTACTTTATGTTCTTATTAATCCAAGAATCAGTTATGATTAGCGGTAGAATTGAGGTGTGAAACTTGAAGAAAAAAGCAATATTTATTATACTGTTAATAATTCAATTATATGTTAATTATAAAAACTGGTTTTTAAAAGGCCAGATTTGGGATAGTTTAGAAGTACGAGCAGCAACAGTATTTTCTGTCTTTATAACAGGTATTTTGTTACTATTAATTTTCAAGAAAAATCTTTTTAGTTCTTTAAAAGAAAATGATTTATTTTTAAAAACCTGGCGTGAATTTAATAAAAATCTGGGTGGGAAACTGGCAGTTGTTATGCTTCTGATGATTTTTTATGCTGCTTTTATGGCACCTTTTATTGCCCCTTATTCACCAACTGCTATTGATTACAGTAATATGACTTACTCACCACCATCACTTGAAAACTGGTTTGGGACTGATGATTTTGGTCGGGATATATTTTCAAGAGTTTTGTATGGGGCTAGAATAGCTTTAGGAATAGGTTTTGCTGCTGTATTAGTAAATGCAACCCTGGGAGTTACACTTGGTTTATTAGCTGGCTATTATGGTGGTAAAGCTGATATGATTATTATGAGAATTATAGAGATCTGGAATTCTATTCCCTTTATTTTATTAGCCTTAGCAATTATTTCTGCTTTGGGAAGGGGAATGGTTAATTTAATTATTGCTGTAGGGGTAACAGGTTTAATTAATTTTTCACGTTTAACAAGGTCGATAGTTCTGCAGATAAAAGAAAAAGAGTATGTAGAAGCTGCAAGAGCTTTAGGCTCAAGTGATAGAAGAATTTTAATAAAACATGTTTTGCCGAATTCTATTTCTTCTCTGATCGTTTTGGCTACCCTTAGAATAGGAATCTCAATTTTGATAGTAGCTGGTCTAAGTTTTCTTGGTTTAGGTATCCAGCCCCCGACTTCAGCCTGGGGGACAATGTTAAATAGAGGTCAGGAATATTTGGTTCAGGCTCCCTGGATGTCTATCTTTCCTGGTTTAGCAATAGTTATTACAGTTTTAAGTTTTAATCTTTTAGGAGATGCACTTAGAGATGCACTTGATCCACGTCAGTTGGAGTAAATTTGCTTTATTAGTTTAGATTTAAATTGTTTAGAGAGGAAGATTTATTTGATGAAGAACAGAAATATTAGAGGGGATTCTGCAGTATATGCTTTTAAAAATGGGGTTAAAGCTGCTGTACCAATAATTTTAGGCTATTTACCAATTGGGATTGCATTTGGAATGTTGGCTGTTAATAATGGGCTTACAGCGCTTCAGACTACAGCCATGTCAATCTTTGTTTTTGCCGGTTCATCTCAGTTAGTTTCAATAGAAATGATAGCATCAGGAGCAGCTGTTACTGCAATTATTGCTATGACTTTTTTGGTTAATATGAGACATTTACTACTTTCTGCGTCTCTTAGTCTTCATCTAAGAGACCTACCACTATATTACTATCCTTTTTTAGGATTTTTAATTACTGATGAGTCTTTTGCAGTTGCGATGACAAAACTAAAAAATGTTAAAAATACTCAGGGATACTTTTTGGGCCTTGGTTTAACTGCCTATTTAGGCTGGGTTTTTAGTTCAGCTATTGGTGCTTATTTAACAGCACTTATTCCTTTTACTGATGCCGGGCTATTAGATTTTGTCTTACCGGCGATGTTCATAGTTCTGCTTGTAATGCAGATTAGTGATAAAATTGAAATCACTGTTGCTTTGTTGGCCGGATTTTTATCTCTGTTTTTTGCATTGACTATTGAAGGCAGTTGGAATATAATTTTAGCTACAGTGACAGCAGCATTTTTGGGGGTATACTTAGATGGAAGCAGATAAATACATATTTATGATTACAGGAATGCTGATTGTTACATTTTTACCCCGCTTTTTACCTTTAATGCTTTTAGGGAAAAAAGAATTACCCCAAAAAGTAATCAGTTGGCTTAGTTATATACCAGCCGCTGTTCTTTCTGCTCTGCTGGCTCCTTCAATTTTAATGGATGGAGGAAGACTCTACCTTTCCTTAGATAATATAGCTCTATTAGCTTTTTTCCCAACTCTTTTAACAGCTTATAAAACAAAAAATATATTTTTGACCGTAAGTGGTGGTTTGATTTTTTATCTTCTTTTAGAGATGATTTTATAACAAATTAATTAAAAATGGGGGATCATGATGGAAATAAAAGTAGACTTATTTAGTGATACAGGAACCAGACCTTCTCAGGATATGAGAAGATTTATGGCAGAGGCAGAAGTGGGGGATGAACAGCTTGGGGAAGATCCAAGTGTTAATAGGCTTTGTAGGATGGCAGCAGAAATGATGGGTAAAGATGAAGCAATATATCTTCCTTCTGGTTTAATGGCAAATCAGATTTCTTATGCAGTGCATACAAAAGCGGGTGATGAAATAATCATGGATCAAACCGCTCATCCAATTCATTATGAAGCAGGAGCTGTTGCTGTTATTTCAGGTGCCTCCATAAAAGCTTTAGCTGGAGAAGGTGGTATTTTCACTGCAGATGATTTAAAAGCAGCAATTAGAGGCTATGACTATCACAGTCCTCAAACTAGAGTGGTTTCTATTGAACAAACTACAAATCTTGGTGGGGGAAGGATTTGGCCTTTAGAAAGAATTGCAGAAATCGCCAAAATAGCAGCTGATAATGGTTTAAAAATGCACATGGATGGAGCGAGAATGCTTAATGCAGCAATTGCAGCAGGGGTTGAGCCCTTAGATTATGGTCAATATTTTGATTCCATCTGGTTGGATTTAAGCAAAGGTCTTGGTGCACCAGTTGGTTCAGTTCTGGCTGGATCTGCTGAATTTATTGAAAAAGCACGCTTTTGGAAACAGAGACTTGGTGGTGCAATGAGACAGGCAGGTATTATTGCTGCTGGAGGAATTTTTGCTTTAGAACATAATGTAAGCAGACTAAAAGAAGATCATGAGCATGCAAAAATGCTGGCTAAAACTATTGATGCTCAACCAGGCCTAGAAATTGATCCAGATACAGTTGAAACTAATATAGTACTATTTTCTGTTAAGGATAATAAAACTGAGCTTTTTGCTGATGAGCTGCTTAAAGAGGGGATCAGGGTCAGCAGGTTAAATGGCAAATTAAGAGCAGTAACCCATCTTGATGTCAATAGAGATGATATTCGTTTTGCTGTGAAAAATATTGAAAAAATAGCCAATCAGATTTTTGGCTGATCAAATTAGAAAAATTATATTTAAAAAAAGGCAGGATTTTAGCAAGATGTCAAGAATATTTAAGTATGACTTCAATTAAAAAAATTTAATTTAAATTTAAAAGAGGAGAGTGATAGTCCAATGGAGCAGGTGTATGCACAAAAGCGTGAACAGCTTCTAAATGATCTCAGTGATATGAGTGAGGTAGCAGATGACATGTTGCAAAAAGTTATTAAAGCTCTAGAAAATATGGATGTAGAAACAGCGAAAGATATAATTAATCGAGATGATGTTTTAGATAATTATAAAATCACTATTGAGGAAGAAGTATCACGCTTATTAACCCTGGACCAACCTACTGCAGCCGATACCTGGTTTTGTATTTCTTTGGTAAAAATCGCTGGAGATTTAGAAAGAGTAGGAGATCATGCTACAAATATAGCAGAGATTATGCTTGAATTAAAACATGATGGTATTTCAAAGCCTATGGTTATGATTCCTGAGTTAGCAGATATTGTAACAGAAATGCTTGATGTTGTTCTAGAATCTTTTACAACCAGAAATGTTGATCTTGCAGAAGCAGCCTGTCGTAGAGATGAACAAGCTGATAATTTATATGAGGAAATCTATTCTCGGGGGATAAAAGTCTTGGGCAAAAAAGATCAGAAAAAGAATATTCAAGAGATAGTTAAAAATCTTAATCTGGCCAAATCTTTAGAAAGAGTAGGAGATCATGCCACAAATATTGGTGAAGAAACCATCTTTATTGCTACCGGAAAAAGGGTTAAATATTAAATTATTAAAGATAATAATTTTTAAGTTTAATTTTTAAATTTAAATAATAATAGATTAGCAAAGGTCCGGCAGCTGCCGGACCTTTAATATTAGAAATTATATTAACTTAGATAAATTTAATAAAATAAAATTCCACCGGGACCAATTGGTAGATTAAAGACAAACCAAACAATTAACAAGAGGGTCCAGCCAATCATAAAGGCAATAGAATATGGTACCATTGTCGAAATTAAGGTACCTATACCTATGTCATCATCATATTTTTTTGCAAAGGCGATAATTATTGCAAAATAAGGCATTAATGGTGTTATAATATTTGTCGTTGAATCCCCAATTCTGTATGCCATTTGAGCAAACTCTGGTGAATAACCAGCATCAGAAGCTATATTTGACATAATCCCTGCAAATATTACTGCAGCTGTTATATATTTATCCGGAGCTCCTAAGACTAATTTTCTTAATAAAGCTGAAATAAGGCCATATTTTTCTATAAAAATATTTAACCAGCAGCAGAAACTATAGCTTTTCTAACAACTTCAGCAGCTGTAATACCTATTTGATTTATATCAGCCTCAACTTTATTAGTAGCCAGAGTAAATACTGCATCTCCATCTAACATTGTATGGACAGCATTAAGGCTTCTTGAAAGCCCACTATGACTCATCATTGAAACTCTATTGGCTTGATTTTTATTTAAAATGGCATTTGTGGCAACAACTACCAGGGTAGTATTTTCTCTCTTAAAGCCAAGTTTTAGCTGAGGATTATTAAGCAAATATTTCTGGCTGTCAATAAACTCTCCTTTTTTATTTTTGGCTCCTGCTAAAATATTATTTTTATGATCTTTAATATCAAAAAAAGCATTAACAACTGCTAAAGCAGCGACAATTAAAGGGCCATTTTTATGGGCGGCATGCCCTAAAACAGTTTTGCTGGCCAGGTCCATGCCATTTATTTTACCACACACTGCCCCCGCTGCTGCACCGAGACTGGAAGATTGTAAAGCCTTGGAATTAGCATTTTTACAGGCCTGATAAGCCAAAGCTTGGTCTGGTTTTTGAGCTGATATGTATTCTAGATCATAAATTGCAGCAGCCGGCACTATAGGTACTACCCCAGCTCCTGTTTTAAAACCAATTTTTTGCTCTGAGAGGTACTTCATTACACCTCCAGCTGCATCAAGCCCAAAAGCACTTCCACCTGTTAGAAAAACGGCATTTGCTTTATCAACCACCGCTTCAGAACTAATTAAAGCAATTTCACGGGTAGCTGGAGCCCCTCCTCTAATTTCTGCACCAATTGTTAATCCCGTTTCAGATAAAATTACTGTACAGCCGGTTCCGGCTTCTTTTAACTCAGCATTGCCCACTTTAATACCTTTAATAGCTGTTAAATCATTATTCATTTTGACCACCTCACTATAAGTATATCATTATTATTTTGAATTAAAAGAGCCTGGCTGCTATAATTAAATAAGCGAGAATTAATTTAGAAAATGAGTTAAGATAAGAGGAGATAATTTATGCCTGAAATAAATAGAGATAGATTTATGGTTATATCTAAAGAAGATATGTTAGCAAGGGATTGGGAACAATTAGATTTTATTATTGTTAGTGGTGATGCATATATTGATCATCCATCTTTTGGAACAGCAGTTATCGCTAGAGTGTTAGAAGATGCTGGCTTTAAGGTTGGTATAATTGCTCAACCTGACTGGCGAGAACTTAAAGATTTCAAAAAGCTGGGTAAACCCCGCTATGCTTTTTTAGTTACAGCAGGAAATATGGATTCAATGGTTAATCATTTTTCGGTTAATAAACACAGGCGCAGTTATGACAACTATTCTCCAGGTGGGCAAAGCAATCTCAGACCAGATAGAGCAACAATTGTTTATTCTAATAAGTTGAGAGAAGCTTATGGAGATATAGCAATTATCATTGGTGGTATAGAAGCTAGTTTAAGACGTTTTGCTTATTATGATTACTGGGATGATAGTGTGAGGCGTTCAATTTTATTTGACAGTAGAGCAGATTTATTGGTTTATGGAATGGGAGAAAGTCAAATCTTAAAGATTGCTGAAAATCTTGAGGCAGGGATTGCTATCAAATATGTTAATTATCTGCCTGGGACTGCTTATATTGCTTCTGATTTAGAAAATTTGGCTGATTACCAACTACTACCTTCTTATTCAGAGCTTAGAAAAAGTAAAAAGCAGTATGCATATGCATATAAATTAGAATATTTAGAACAGGATCCTATCAGGGGCAAAATTCTTGTTCAGGCTCATAAGAATAGATATTTAGTCCAAAATCCACCGGTAAAACCGCTAAGTCAGGAAAAATTAGACCATGTTTATTCATTACCTTATCAGCGAGATTACCATCCGATTTACGAAAAAGCTGGTGGAGTACCAGCTATCAAAGAAGTTAAGTTTAGTTTAATTAGCTCTAGAGGTTGTTTTGGTGCCTGCTCTTTTTGTGCAATCACCTTTCATCAGGGTAAAATGATGACCGCAAGATCAAAAGAATCACTTTTGGCAGAAGCAAAGAAAATAATTGCAATGGATGATTTTAAAGGCTATATTCATGATGTGGGAGGTCCTACAGCAAATTTTAGACAGCCATCATGTAGTAAACAGCTTTCCCAGGGTTTATGTAAAAATAAAGAGTGTATTTTTCCTGAAGCCTGTAGTCAATTAGAGGTTGATCACAGTGAATATTTTGATATTTTAAGGGCAATTAGAGAGCTGCCGGGAGTAAAAAAAGTTTTTGTCCGTTCTGGAATTCGCTATGATTATCTCTTAGAAGATGATTCAAGCCAAGCTTATCTTAAGGAATTAGCTCAAAACCATGTTAGTGGGCAATTAAAGGTTGCTCCAGAACATGTTTCAGAGCGAGTTTTAAAATATATGGGTAAACCTTCAATAGATGTTTTTGATGAGTTTAGAAATGAATTTTATCAGATTAATAGAGAAATTGATAAGGAACAATACCTGATTCCCTATTTTATTTCAAGCCATCCTGGCTCTACTCTTGAAGATGCAGTAGAATTGGCCGAATATTTGAGAGATATAGATCATCATCCAGAACAGGTACAGGACTTTTATCCAACTCCAGGTACGAAATCTACAGCGATGTATTACAGCGGCTATGATCCAGAAAGTATGGAAGAGGTTTATACAGCTAAATCTTCTCAAGCTAAAAAAATGCAGAGAGCACTGCTGCAGTATCATAAAAAAAGCAATTATAAACTAGTTAGAAAAGCTCTTAAAATGGCAGGCCGGAGAGATTTGATTGGCTATCACAAAAAAGCGCTTGTACCTCCTGTTAATAAATAACTTAATTGCAAATATATTAGATTAATATGAGAAAATTATGAAACTTTTATATTGTAAATAGCAGGACTTTAGTTGGGATTAAAGAATATATTTAACTAAGTGAATATAAAACTTCTTTTAAAAATTATTAAATTACTAGGGGTGGTAGCTTGAGCACTGTTACTAAAGAAGATAAATACAAGCTTTTAATTAATAAATTAAAGAAATTATCACCATTTGTGCTGGCATTTTCTGGAGGTGTTGACAGTACTTTTCTTACGGCAGCAGCATTAGATGCTGAGGTAGAATTTGAAGCGGTTACTGTTAACACACCCTTTGTAGCAGATAGAGAAATTAATGAGGTAGAAAAACTGGTAAAAAAGCTTCAATTTGAGCATAAAGAGATAGAGGTTGAGCTTGCTGAATTAAAAACGGCGCTTGATAATACAGCTGAGCGCTGCTATTTTTGCAAAGAGAGTATATTTTCAAAAATAATAGATTATGCTGGAGATAGAGAAGTAATTGAAGGCTCTAACTTAGATGACACTGGTGATTACAGACCCGGTAGAAAAGCATTAAAAGAACTGCAGGTCAAAAGCCCTCTCTTAGAGGTTGGTTTAACAAAAAAGGAGATTAGAGAGCTGTCTAAAAAAATGAAACTGCCAACCTGGAATAAAGCAACTTTATCCTGTCTGGCAACTCGTATTTCTTATAATGATCCAATTACCGCTCAAAAATTAGAAAAGATCGATTTAGCAGAAGAGCTAATGAGAAAAAATGGTTTTGAGCAATTTAGAGTTAGGGATCATAATAATCTGGCCCGCATAGAAATTGCTCCGCAGGAAAGAAGTAAAATCTTAGACTTGAATTTAATGGACAAAATCCATTCTAAATTAATAAAGTTGGGTTTTAAATATGTTACCCTTGATTTATCAGCTTATGAAAGCGGCAGTATGAATAAAGAAATATTGGAGGGAGAAAATGAATAAAGAATTTTTAAAAGAAATATTAAAAAAAGTTAAAAGTGGAGAAATTGAAGTTGATAAAGCTGCGGATTCTTTAAAAGATTTACCATATAAAGATCTGGGCTATGCTAGAGTAGATCATCACCGCAGTATTAGAAATGGATTTCCAGAAGTTATTTATTGTGAAGGTAAATCACTAGATGAAATTGAAGGAATTGTAGCAGAAATGCTTAAACATAATAATAATATTTTGGCCAGCAGAGCTACAAAAGAGGTTTATCAAAGAATTAAAGAAATTGCTCCAGATGCTGTTTATCATGAACGTCCTAAAATGGTTTTTATAGAGAAAAATAAATTGCAAAAAACAAAAGCTAAAATCTTAGTTGTAAGTGGTGGAACCTCTGATATGCCGGTAGCAGAAGAAGCAGTTGTTACTGCAAAAGCTCTGGGAACCCAGGTAGATAGTCTTTATGATGTTGGTGTTGCAGGTTTGCATCGCCTTTTAGGAAGTCTGGAAAAACTAGATGAAGCAGATGTGATCATAGTTGTAGCTGGGATGGAAGGAGCTTTAGCCAGTGTTGTAGGGGGTTTGGTAGATAAACCTGTAATTGCAGTCCCCACCAGTGTAGGTTATGGGGCAAATTTTGGTGGCTTATCTTCACTATTAACAATGATTAATAGCTGTGCTAGTGGAGTAGGGGTTGTTAATATAGATAATGGTTTTGGAGCTGCTTATCTGGCCAGTACTATTATCTTACAAATAGAAAAAGCAAGAAGGGAAGGATAAGCTGTGGAAAAAATCATATATTTTGAAGTTAATTCTGGAATTAGTGGAGATATGACAATAGCCTCCCTTTTAGATCTAGGCCTGGATCAGGATAAATTTTTAAGTGAATTAGATAAATTGGGGCTTGAAGGTTACAGTATAGAAATATCAAAGGTGAAAAAAAATGGGATAGAAGCTACTGATTTTAAGGTTATAATTGAAGAACATCACGATCATCATGCTGATGCTCACAGCCATGAACATAGAAACTTTAATGATATTAAAGAAATAATTAATAAAAGCACCTTAAATGAGAAGATAAAAAAATTAAGTATTGAAATATTTGAAAAAGTTGCTCGAGCTGAAGCAAAGGTTCATGCAAGAGATATTAGTGAAGTTCATTTTCATGAAGTTGGAGCTATTGATTCTATAGTTGATATAGTAGCTACGGCAATTTTAATTAATATGCTTGATTACGATCATATTTATTCATCACCATTATCATTGGGAAGTGGATTTGTTAAAGCCGCCCATGGGATAATACCTGTTCCTGCTCCTGCAACTATAGAAATTTTAAAATGTGTACCGGTTTATTCAACTGGAGTAAAAAGCGAACTAGTAACACCTACAGGAGCAGCAATTATTAAAACTATTGCTGAAGACTTTATTGATTTACCTCAGCTTGAAATAGAAAAAATAGCATATGGAGCAGGTAAAAAAGACTTAGAAAGCACTAATGTTTTAAGGGTTTATCAGGCAAAAAAAAAACTAAAGAAGAATTACTAATCTTAGAAACAAATATTGATGATATGAGTGGAGAGATATATTCTTATCTTTTTCCAAAGCTTTTGAGTAAGGGAGCAAAAGATATTTATTTGAGTAATATTATGATGAAAAAAAATAGGCCTGCCCAAAAATTGAGTGTGTTATGTGAACAGTCAAAGCGCAAAGAAATAGAAAAAATAATTTATAGAGAAACTACAACTCTTGGTATTAGAAGAAAAAAAGTAGAGCGGAGTTGTTTAAAAAGAAAATTTTATGATTTTAATTCTACTTTTGGCAAAGTAAAGATCAAGGCAGCTTATTATGAGGGAGAATTATTAAAAATAGCTCCTGAATATGAAGAATGCAGAAAAATTGCTGAAAAAGAAGCAAAGCCTTTAAAAGATATTATGGAATTGATTAAATCTGAAGCTGCCGCAGAGCTATTTTAAGTTTTATAATTTAGAAATAATTTTTGTCCCTACTTATGTAGGGATTTTTTTTGTTTAAAAATAATTTCCAAACAAAGCAGCTCTTTTGCAGGAGAATTAACTTTTAAAAAGAACTATAGTAACACGAATCAAAAATTCGTGTTATTTCAAGGGGGTGCTCTTTTGTCTAAATTAAAAAGATTTGGAGTTTCAATTGATAAGGAATTATTAGATCAATTTGATGCTATCACTGCTGATATTTATAATAATCGCTCAGAGGCCATTAGAGATTTAATAAGAGAAAAAATAATGGAACACAAAAATAAAGAAGAAAATACTGAGGTGGCAGGTACTTTAACCCTTATTTATGATCACTATAAAAAGGGATTAACAGATAAAATGATTAAGCTTCAGCATGATTACCACTGTTTATTTAAATCTAATTTACATCTTCACCTTAACCATGATTATTGTTTAGAAGTAATAGTAGTTGAGGGTAATTACAGCAAACTTAAAGAAATAAGCTCTAAAATAAGAGCCTTAAAAGGTGTAAAACACGGCAAACTGGTTGTTAGCAATTTAAATGAGGTGGAAAATAATGCTTAAAGACTTCATCAATAAGCAAAGAAAGCTATCAATTTTATTATTATTTATTTTCTTTTGTTTTATGTTCAGCCCTAATATTTTTGGGGCAGCTGTTACCGATCTAGCTGGTAGAGAGGTTATGATTCCAGAAGAGATTGAAGAAATTATTGCAGTAGGCCCTGGAGCTTTGAGACTGGTAGTTTATTTAGAAGCAGATTCGATGGTTATTGGTATTGAAGAATTTGAAAGAAGAGATAATAATAGACCTTATAATATTGCTAAAGCTGAACTGAGAGATTTAGCTGTAATCGGTCCTCAATTTGGTGGAGATGCAGAATTAATAGCTGCAGCAGAGCCTGATTTAATTATCGCTTCCTATTTATCTAAAACAGAAGCAGATAATCTTGCTGCTAAAACTTCTATTCCCCTTGTATTAATTAATGATGAGTCAGCAGGTTCAATGAGTGAAAAAGAATTAACTGAGGCTTTAAATTTTTTAGCTCCACTTTTAAATAGAGAAAAAAGAGCTGAGGAAGTAATTAATAAATATCAGGAATATAAAAATGATCTTATAAATAGAGCTGCAGATTTTGATCAGAGCTTAAAAGAGAAAAAGCTTTATATAGGAGGAATTGGACACCGAGGAGCACAAGGAATTAGATCAACCGAAACTAATTATCTTCCCTTTCAA
This sequence comes from Halanaerobium polyolivorans, assembly GCF_020711195.1. Classification (GTDB taxonomy): domain Bacteria; phylum Bacillota; class Halanaerobiia; order Halanaerobiales; family Halanaerobiaceae; genus Halanaerobium; species Halanaerobium polyolivorans. The sequence continues at coordinate 62,684 of NZ_JAJFAT010000012.1, read as the reverse complement.
TATCTAGATTTAGAAAATGTATTTCAGCAGGGTGATAAAAGCAATATATTTATTAGTGGAGAAGAACTTTTACTTAAAGATCCAGAGATCATATTTATTGATCAGGGTGGAATGGAATTAGTCAAAAATGATCTAAATAGAGCTGAATATGCTTATTTACAAGCAGTAACTAATAATAATTTATATGGCGTACTTCCATATAATCACTATACTACAAACTTTGCTACTGTACTGGCAGATGCTTATTATATTGCTCAGGTAATCTTTGGGCCTGACTTTATTGAAGAAGATCCAGCAGAAAAAGCAGATGAGATTTATCAATTTTTTCTTGGCGAGAAAGTCTATCAAGATATGGCAGAAATATTTGGTGGATTTAAAAATATAAGTTTTGATTAAAGAGGCTATAATATGAGTAGAGAATTTTGTGATAAGGAGAAAAAAAGAATATTAGCTGAACAGCAGGAAAATAATAAAAAAATATATCTACTTACTTTTACTTTAATAATATTGATAACTGCAGCAGCAATATATAGTCTTTTCATAGGTTCAGCCCAAATTGAATGGCGTGATATTTACAGGGTTATTTTTAGTGGGAGCAGAGGAATGGTTTATAATATCATCTGGAATATTAGATTGCCTTCAATTTTGACCTCTTTAATTGCTGGAATGGGACTGGCCCTATCCGGGGCAGTAATGCAGTGTATTTTAAAAAATCCTCTTGCCTCTCCATTTACTTTGGGAATTTCTCATGCAGCAGCATTTGGAGCAGCTTTTTCTATAGTTGTACTTGATTTTTCTGCAGTAATTGAAAATTTTGCTTTTTTAGAAGGAGTATATTTACCTTCAGCAGCAGCATTTTTATTTTCTCAGATTGCTGTTGTAATTGTACTATTTATCAGCAGACAGAATAGGGCAACAGCTGAAACAATTGTTTTAGCAGGTATAGCTCTTTCATCTCTTTTTACAGCTGGGACTACAGCTTTACAGTTTTTTGCTGATGACCTGGAACTAGCTTCAGTTATTTATTGGACTTTTGGTGATCCAGGCAGAACGACTTGGAATCAGCTGTTGATTATAACAATAGTTTTTATTATAATTACAGCCTATTTTATTTATCAGAGCTGGGATTACAGTATTTTGAATGCCGGTGATGAGGTTGCCTCAAGTTTAGGAGTAGATTCTGCTAAACTGCGTTTAACGGCAATGACAGCTGCTTCTATATTAACTGCAGTAATCATTTCTTTTGTTGGTATTATCGGTTTTATTGGCCTGGTAACCCCACATATTATCAGAAAAATAGCGGTTGGTAGTCAGAGACAACTTTTTATCAACTCAGCTCTTGCTGGGGGACTGCTTTTAATAATATCTGATAATCTGGCCAGAACAGCTTTTAGGCCGGTGGTTTTACCGGTTGGGGTTTTAACTGCATTTTTAGGAGCACCACTCTTTATCTATCTTGTTATAAAAGGGAGGCAGTATTGGTGATGCTAAAAGTTGAAAATTTAAGCTTTAGTTATAGTAGAGAAGAAGTGCTAAAAAATATTAACTTTACTGCTCAAAAGGGAGAATTAATCACCTTAATTGGCCCTAATGGCTCAGGTAAAAGTACTATTTTAAAATGCATAAATTCATATTTAAAAGTAGAACAGGGCAATATCAAAATAAAGGCTAAAGATTTGCTTTCTTACAGCAAAAATGAGCTGGCAGAAATTATTGCTTATATACCACAGCTGGAAAATTACAGTTTCCCCCTAACAGTTTTTGAAACTATTTTGATGGGAAGAAAATCACACAGCAGCTGGAGGGCCAGTCAAAAAGATAAAGAAATTACTGCAGAAGTAATAGCTAAACTTGATTTAGGTGATTTTTCTTGTACAAATATAAATAATTTAAGTGGAGGGCAAAAACAAAAAGTCTTTATAGGCCGGATGATGGCCCAGCAGGCTGATCTGATTTTATTGGATGAACCTACAAATAATCTTGATTTAAAACATCAACTTGAAATATTTGAGCTTATTCAAGCTGAGGTTGATAAAGGCAAAACTGCAGTAGTTACCATGCATGACCTTTCTCTTGTAAGTCGTTTTAGTGATAGAATTATTATGCTTAAAGATGGGAAAATCTACTCTGATGGTGACAAAAATTCTTTATCTGCTGCCAAAATCAATACTGTTTATGGAGTAGAGGTTAGTCTAAAAGAACACAATGGCAGCCAGGTTATAATACCAGAAAGAGTTGTTGTATAATATTAACAAATAAAAGGTGGGATAGAGTGAATTTAACCGAGATTGCAAAAGTTAAAAGCAAATATAAAGAGCCGATTGGGCCTGACAAAATGAAGAAAAGTGAAAGCGTAATTGAAGTAAAAGAAGAATTTCTAGATGGTCTATATGGAATCGAAGCACATGAATATCTGCAGATTTTATTTTATTTTCATAAATCAGAAGGATATGACTTAATTAGTAAGAGAAGAATCGGGGGAGAAAAAGGACTTTTTGCTTCTCGAAGTCCTCGTAGACCCAGTGGAATTGGAATTACAACTGTAGAGCTCTTAAAAAGGGAAGGCAACAAACTATATGTATATGGTCTTGATGCCATAGATGGAACTCCGGTTGTAGATATTAAGCCTTATGCATCTTTTATGGATGAAGCATCTATGTCATTACAAAAAAATAATCCTCGCTATAAAGTAGAAAAGATGATTAGATATCAAAATATAGATGAGCTTTTACTAAAAGCTGGAGAATTACACGGTCATTATTGCCCCTATCTTGCCTTAGGAGTATTAGCTGGAGTTGATGCTTTAAACAAAATGGAAGCCGCTGATGCTGGGATGGAAAAATTACTGGCAGTTTTAGAAACAAATAGCTGTTTTAGTGATGGAATACAATTTGTAAGTGGAGCTACCTTTGGCAATAATGCTTTAATCTATAGAGATATTGGTAAAACAGCAGTAACTTTTGTCAGCAGAGAAGGTAAAAATCTCCGCTATTATCTGTCTAATAATGATTTTTTAGAAAAAGATTATCCAGCAGCAAAAGAACTGTTTGAAAAAGTTGTTGCCAGAAGAGAAGGCAGCAGAGCTGAAGAAAAAGAATTAAAAGAGCTCTGGCAAAAAATTGCCTTTGAGATTATTGAAGAAGAACCAGCGAAATATTTTAAAATAGAAGAAGATATTGAAATTGATATTCCAGATTATGCTCCAATTTTTGAAGATAAGTACTGCAGCCAGTGTAAAGAAAAGATAATGGCAGCTAAAGCAGTAGAAAAAGAAGAAAAAATTTATTGTAAAAGTTGTGCTCAAGCAGAATATATGCAGCTTGATGGAAGTGGATTAATTATAAAAAACAATTAACTAAAATTATTAAAAATTAGTGCTATTATTTTTACTGTAATTATGATTATAGATAGGACTGCTGTAGTAATAACAACTAAGGCAGACTGATGGCTAGATAATTGAGCGGCAATAATTCCTGAATATGCCCAGACAATAACTAAAGAAAATGCAATATTTTGATATTTATCTAAAATAATTATTGTCAGATATAATCCCAGTAAAATAGCTGCAATAGTTGAAATAACTAAAAAATTAGCAGGCCAATCAGATTTAAAATATACTAAACTAACCATTAAATTAGCAAGAGATGCAATAAATACCCAGGCAGTATAAATACTGAAAGGTAGTTTTATAGCAAGATATTCTTTAACTGAATAATTACTGTAATTATGGATTCTTTTAAAAATTTGAAATAAAGATAAAGGTAAAATTAATATAACCAGCATTGAAAGGTAAATATAATGATAATGCCAGAGAAATAACCAGGTTATATTGGCCAGTGAGGCTAAAACAAAATAAGGGCCAGGCGAAAATTTTTCTTTTATTTCACCATTGTTTGAAAATTGGTAAATTATAAATAATAATAAGAGAAGATAAATTAACCCCCAGATAGAAAAGGTAAAACCGGCTGGTGTAAAGGGGTTTTGATAATTTGCAGAAACTTCTCCTGTAGATATATTATTTATTGGTAGATAGTTTGCTAAAAAATTAATAAGAATTGTTAAAAAGAAAGCAATACTGTTGGCAACTTTAGCAAAAGTAATTTTACTTTTCATAATTTTCCTCCTTAATTTTTAATCGTAACGTCAAATCTAAATGTTTTTTTAAAAATATAAATAGTTATCATAGTTGTCAGGTTAGGAATCTATATAAAATGCAGGAATCCCTCCCCCTGAGCTCGTAAATAGTAATTGAGAAGTCACAACCTACTACACCCAGAAAGGAAGGGATCCTAAGTTATGATTTCTCGAAAAACAACTAATTTCCTGCTTGAATTTATCATGAAAATTATCGTTAATATCTATCTCTATTTTTCAGTGCTTTTTCACGTTGACTTTGTACCCAAGAAAAAACTTGATGCTAGTTATACCAAATTCAACAGTTTTGATGATCCACTACCTGATATCGAGTATAATAATCCTGATTATCAGGAAATTATAGCTGAAGCCAGAGAAAAAGGTGAATCAATCAAACCAGTTAACAGACGCAAACCCTTAACTGTAGATGTTGAAGGATGCTCTAAATGCGGCGCTCCAAAAGAATATCTCTACAGTTTTGGCCATGATTCAGATGGTTATCAAAAGTTCCAATGTAAAGTCTGTAATCATCAGTGGGCTCCTGAAAACCCTAATGAAAGACCCAAGAACCATCCCACCTACCGCTGCCCTTTTTGCGGCTACGCTCTTTCTAAAGAAAAGGAACGCAAGCATTTTACCAAGTATAAATGCCGCAATGATGAATGTGACAAATGGCAAAATGAACATAAGCGTTATCGCTATAGAGCTTATGACTTTGATGTCGATGATCTTGAAGTTTCAAGGCCTGATAAAAAACCTGTTAATCTTGATCACTCTCACTATGGAAACTTTATCATCTCCAAAGCTATGGACTTTTATGTCGGCCTTGGACTTTCTTTAAGACAGACTAAAAGAGCTCTTAAGCTTGCTTATGATGTTTCACCTTCAGCTCAAACCATTCAGAACTGGACTGTCTCTTTAGCCTACAGACTTGGTCCTAAGATCAATGACCTTGATCTCCCTTTATCTGGTATTGTTGCTGTTGATGAAACATATGTTAAAATCAAAGGCAGCTGGCATTATCTCTTTACCGCCATCGATGGTAAAAATGGCTGTGTTATTGCTCAGCATCTCTCTGAACACAGAGATGCTAAAGGAGCAATTACCATCCTCAAAAGAATTATTGACCAATACCAGTGTCAAGATTTTGTCTTAGTTTCAGATATGGCTCCAATTTATAGAGCTGCTGTGCATGCTGCCAAAATCTTTTTTAAAACTGATATAGATCACCGACAGGTCAAAGGCCTTTTTACTGATTATGATAATTCAGATGAAGTCTACAGACCCTATAAAAACATCATCGAAAGGTTTTTCGGTACTTATAAAGCTCATTACAAGCGTCATAAAAGCTTTAGTTCTTTTGATGGTGCTCTTTCACATATCACTCTATATCAGCTTTATTTCAACTATTTAAAACCTCATAGTTCTTTTGATGATAAACCACCGCTGATAGTAGAGGGCTCAAGAGGTCAACCTATTGAATCCTGGGCTCATCTCATCAAGTGGATCAGCAAAACTGATCAGTAAATAGATAGTTTTTTGAAAAACAGACTAAATTCTTTTGGATATTTATAATTACCAAATACCATTTTTTAGAATTATTTACAACTTCAAACTTTTGACTTTTCTATCATTTTCATTATAATCATAATTAGTGGTTCTCTATTACTATTTGCTTACATTTTATGGTAACTATCATATTTTATTTGACGTTATCTTTTTAATTCTATTATTGATTTCGAGAAAATTGGGCATTACTCCTTTTTTTCTAGTTAATATTTGTTATAGGATTTATCGGCAGAAAACCGGATGTGCTTGTTTTTTGGATGAACTCCAATAATTATAATTTAGAAATATTATTATATTCTTTTTATAATGAAAAAGAATAGTCAAGAATGTTTAAAAATAAAGAGTTTTTATCAATTTTGTGATCTATAGAACTAGTTGCAAAATTTTTAAAAATTCTAATAAATTAAAATTGCAGGCAGGAATTATTATTTTAATGAAGAATATTACATATTGAGGACAATAAAACTAAATATATAATTAACAGGTGCCTCTGACCACAGTCAGAGGATAATAGGGAATCAGGTGTAAATCCTGAACGGGCCCGCCACTGTAACTGATAATTAAGTTTGGACTATTAAATACCACTTGAGCCTTAAACTCAGGGAAGGTTAAGTTCAAATGTCAGAAGTCAGGAGACCTACCTGTTTATTATACCTGCTATATCTTCGATGGCAAGGAAGGTAGGTGATTAGCTGGATGTTCAAACTCCCTCAATCTACTGTGGATTGAGGTTTTATATTTTAAGTCCGGCTGTTATCTGTATCTGATCTTACTATTGAGGTCAGATTTTTTTATTTAATTTAATTATAGATTTGAGGTGATTATTTGCAGCCAATTATTGAAGTAAAAAATTTAACATATAGTTATGATGATGGTACTAAGGCTCTTAAAGAAATTTCTTTTCAAATTAACAAAGGTAGTAAAACAGTTGTGCTAGGTCCTAATGGAGCCGGCAAGACAACATTAATGTTCCACTTAAATGCCTTGATTTTTCCTCAAGAGGGAGAACTGAAAATAGCTAATCAGTACATTAATGAAAAAAATAAAGCCTGGATTCGAGAAAATGTAGGTTTAATTATGCAGGATCCTGATGATCAGGTTTTCTGCCCAACAGTTTATGAGGATATAGCCTTTGGTTTAACAAATTTTAATAGGGTTCCTCAAGATGAAGTTGATAAGGCTATTGAAAAAGTTTTAAAAAAACTCAATATTTTTAATTTAAGAGATAAGGCTCCCTACAAATTAAGTTATGGTCAGAAGAAAAAAGTTGCTATTGCCGGAGTTTTAGCTGTAGATCCTGAAATTATGGTTTTTGATGAACCATTAGCTGCTCTCGATCCAGCTGGAAAAGATAATTTGATTTCTATTTTAAATAAATTACATGAGGCAGGTAAAACCCTTATAATTGTCAGTCATGACATAGATTTTGCAGCTCAATGGGCTGAAAACCTCTTGATTTTAAAAGATGGTAAATTATTGGCTCAAGGCAAAAGAGAGCTTCTTCAAAATAAATCTTTACTAACCAGGGCAAATCTCAGCTTAAGTACTGCAAGCCAGATTGTTTGTGATTTTCCTGAGCTTAACAGCAGTCCTTTGCCTTTAAATACAAAAGAAGCTCAAGCTAGAATTCATGAATATATAAATAAAAAATAATTTTTTTAGGAGGTTTTAAAATGCATATAGCCGAAGGTGTTCTTTCAGCTCCTGTTTTAGCAGCTGGAGCAGCCGGGGCTGCAGTTGGATCAGCATATGGACTTAAAAAATTGGATGAAGAAGATATTCCTAAGACTGCAATAGTATCAGCTGCTCTTTTTGTTGCTTCTTTGCTTCATCTTCCTTTAGGACCTACTTCTGTTCATTTAATTCTAAATGGATTTGGTGGTGTGATTTTAGGGTGGAAGATTTTTCCTGTTTTTTTGTTGGTATTATTTTTACAGGCAGTCTTATTTCAGTTTGGAGGTTTAACAGTGATTGGTGTAAATACTATTTTGACAGCTTTACCAGGCTTTTTAGCATTTTTGCTTTTTAGAATTACAGCAGGAAGCAGAGCTAAAGAAGGAAAAAAAATAATTATTGCAGGCTTTGGAGCAGGTTTTATTGCAGTACTTGGTTCTGCTCTGTTATTGATGTCAGCGCTTATAATAACAGAGGGATCATTTAGGGAATTAGCAATAGTAATTTCATTATCTTATATTCCTCTAGCTCTATTAGAAGGCAGCTTAACAGCTGTAATTATCTCTTTTTTATTAAAAAACAAACCTGAAATATTAAGAATTAATTAGAAAAAGTAACTGTAGAATTAAAGGATGTGATTAAAATGGAGGCAATTAACGAAAGCTTTGCCAGTGGAAATTCGATTTTACATCAAATTGATCCACGGATTAAGTTGATAATAATATTTTTATATGCCCTTATTATTGCTGTAAGCAGCAGTATTTTGATGCTTGGTCAGGCTCTTTTTCTCAGTATAGTTTTGCTGAGCATTGCTAGACTGGAATTTAAAAAAGTATTAAAACGTATTATATTAGTTAATATTTTCACAGGTAGTGTCTGGCTATTTATTCCTTTTAGTTATAAAGGAGAGGCAATTTTGCATATAGGTCCTTTAACGGCTTCACTTGAAGGAATATATTATGCTTTAACTATAAGTTTGCGAGCCAATTCCATAATGTTAGCTGTTATAGCCTTGCTTGCAACTTCTAAAGTAACAGATTTATTACAGGCTTTAAATTATTTTAAGTTTTCTAAAAAAATGATCTATTTGGCTTATTTTCTTTATCGTTATCTTTTTGTTTTAAAAAAAGAGTTAACTAAATTGATAAGATCTGCTAAAGCTAGAGGTTTAGAAAATAAATCTTGTTTTAAAACTTATACAGGATATTGTTATTTAATTGCAATGCTCTTAATAAAAAGTTATGATCGTTCAGAGAGGGTTTATCAGGCTATGATGGCCAGAGGTTTTAACAATAAAATTTATATTAAACAGGATTTTGATTTAAAAGCCTCAGATCTAACCTTTTTAGTTGGTTTTTTAGTTATTTTGCTTTGTTTTGTTTTAATTGATACCAGATTTTTAATTTGATTTAATTATAATGTTTTTTCTTTATTTTCATAAATTGTTATTTTAATAAAATTAGAAGGAGTTGATTAAAATTAAAAAGAAAACTGCTTATATTGCTTTAATATTTACTTTAGCATTTATTGCATTAATATTTCTGCAGGTTGATACAGCTTCAGCTCATCGTTTGATTATTGAAGAAGAGGAAGCGGGTTTAGTTAAGCTTAGTTTTGATGATGGCGGTCAGGCCTCGGAAGTTAAAATTGTTCTTGAAACAGAAGCTGGCGAAATAGTTGAAGAGGGTTATAGTGATGAAGAAGGCTATTATGAATATAGTCCTGAAACCGAAGCCCAGAAGATGATTGCAGATGATGGAATGGGACATAGAGCAGTTTTGGTATTTGGTCAGGGCCAGCAGACGTCTCTGATGGATAGTTTGCCCCTCTGGTTTAGAACCATGGGAGGAATATTACTAATTTTAGTTATAGCTGCTTTTTACTATATTTTCAAAAAAACCAGGAGAGGTGAACAATAAAATGAAAAAAATAAATTTTAAAAGAAATCTTATATACATTTTTGCTATTTTATTAGCTGTTGCTTTATCAATTCAAACAGCAGCAGCACATGAAATATTGTTAGAGTTCCCCCAGGAAGTTAATACAGGAGAATCTGTAGATATAGAAATTAGTTTTGGCCATTTTCCCGATACATATGATTCCGAACATTCTCATTTTACTAATTTAGAGGAAGGAATCCTAACTATTATATCTCCAGATGGCTCTAAAAATGATATTGACTTTAGAGCTAATGAAAAAAAGTATTATGCCGCTTACCAGCCTGAAGAGCAGGGACTTTACTGGATCGTTTTTAACAGCACTAGAGATGTTATGGATGGTACTGAAGATGGGGATGGTCTGCAGTTAAGAGATTATAATGCTAAAGCTCCTTTAATTGTAGGAGATGTTGATAAGATAACTATTCCAGAAACAGGGCTTAAAGTTAACATTGTTAATGAAGAAGGCTTTTATAATAATGCTGGAGAAGAGATTACTTTACAGTTGATATATGAGGGTGAAGCTGTCAGTGATCAATCTTTAACAGTTGTTGATCCAATAGAACAGAGCCAGTCTTTAAATAGTGATGAAGACGGTTTTGTTTCCTTTGTTCTTGAAACTGAAGGTCGCTGGATGGTACATATTTCAAACTTAACAGATGAAAATAAGAGCGGAGAATATCAGGGCCAGGAATATGATAGAAGACGTTTTAATACCGCCTTATATATAGAAGTTAAAGAAGAAAGAGGCTTTTTGGAAAGAATTTTCAATTAATTTCAAAATTAATTTTCAGATAGGCACTTCCGACGAGAGTGCTCTTTAGATTTGGCATTGGTTATGATTATGAAGAACTAAAAGTAACTATAGATGATAAAGGAGGACAGCTTTTGAAAACTGAGCTGCTTTTAATAAGACATGGAGAAACAGAGTGGAACAAAAAGTTAATTTTTCAGGGACAGAGTGATATAGAATTAAATGAGAGAGGTCGGAAAAACTCTAAAAAAAATGCAGAATTTTTAAAAATGCTTAGTTATGATCATATTTATTGTAGTGATTTAAAAAGAGCTAAAAAGACGGCCCGTTTTATAGCTAGAGAAATGGGTAAAGAAATTATTGAAGCAAAAGAAATACGAGAATTAAATTTTGGGGAATGGGAAGGTCTTGGCTTTAAAGAAATAGAAAATAAATACCCTGAAGAATTTAAGGCCTGGAAGGAGGATCCTCTGAAAAATCATCCTCCCGGTGGGGAAGAGGTAAGTAAATTTAATCACCGAGTAAATAAATTTTTTAATAATATTATAAAAAAACATAAAGGAGAAAAAATTATTGTTGTCACACATGGAGGGGTTATTAAGACTTATTTAACAGAGATAATTGAAGTACCCCCAAATAGGTTCTGGCAGTTTCAAATTGAAAACAATTCTCTTACCGAGATAAAATTCTTTGCCGATTCCGCTATTTTAAGCAAACTCAATTTCCTTTGTGGCGATAATTTTAAATAATTTCTGCTTTTTGCAGGATATTTAATCCTTGTATTGAATATTTAAATTAAGAGACAATATTTTTTTCTTGCCATTAGTTTACTAATTATTTATAAAATTAAATATATTAATACAGCAAGGTGTTTTCAGCTAAGGCTGAAAGAGAATAGGGAATCAGGTGAAAAACCTGGACGGGCCCGCCACTGTAACTGACAGAACATTTTTTTGAATCCACTCAATATTTAGCCTGGGGAAGGATATAAATTTGTTTGCTAATGTCAGGAGTCAGGAGACCTGCCTTTTGTATTATCTATCTAATCCTCGGGAACAGGAATTAATAGTGCTCATAAATTCTGAATTATAAGCATTTTATTTTCTCTGCTGATCAGAATTTTTTTATGATTATCTGTTATTTTACTCAGCCCCTGGGCTGAGTTTTTTTAATTTTTTTCAGTTTTCAATAGAAATTATGATAAGGAGAAGATTTGCAGTGAAAAATAGAGCAGATACATTAATGATTCAGGCTACAGCCTCTGATGCTGGTAAAAGTCTTTTTGCAGCAGCTTTATGCAGGATTTTTAGTCGGAGGGGGATAAAAACCGTCCCTTTTAAAGCCTGGAATATGTCGCTTAATTCATATGTAACAAAAAACGGAGGAGAAATTGGTATTGCTCAGGCACTGCAGGCTGAGGCTGCCGGACGGGAGCCCGAGGTAGATATGCAGCCTATTTTGATCAAAGCCATGGGAGATGGCCAGACCCAGGTTATAATCAGAGGAAAAGCAGATAAAAATATATATTATTCTCAGGAGAAAAAAGATTATAGAGAAATATTTGCAGAAACGATCAGGAATTCTCTGCAAAAATTGAGACAGGAAAATGACTTGATAATTATTGAGGGCGCTGGTAGTCCTGCCGAAATAAACCGCAGTGGTCCAGATTTTGCAAATATGTTTACTGCAGAAATTTATAATTCTCCTGTACTTCTGATCAGCAATATTGATCGCGGGGGAGCACTTGCTTCTCTGGTGGGAACTTTAAAACTTCTTTCTGAAAAAGAAAAAAAATTAGTCCAAGGACTTTTAATAAATAAATTTAGAGGAGATTTTGAACTTTTAAAACCTGCTCTTGGCTTTTTAAAAGAATATACGGGCAAGGAAGTTCTCGGTGTCATTCCCTATCTTAAAGATCTTAATCTACCTGAGGAAGATTCAGCATCGCTTAAAAAAAGAAGTCAAAAAAACTGCAGTAATAAAATTAAAATCGGGATAATTAGACTTCCTCATATTTCAAATTTCAGTGATTTTAATAGTCTAAAAATGGAGGCTGATGTTTATTTAGAATATATTGAAAAGGCTCAGAGTTTAAATAACTTTGATTTGATTATTATACCCGGCAGTAAAACCACAACTAAAGATCTTGATTTTATAAAGCGCTCAGGTTTAGCTGCTAAAATAAAGCTTGCAGCACAGACAGGAACACTGATTATGGGAATCTGTGGAGGATTTCAAATGCTTGGCCGCAGTCTTTATGACAAACATCAGACAGAAGGTGGCAGCAAAAAGATGGAAGGTTTAAATTTACTTCCAATTGATACAGAATTTTTGCCTGATAAAACAACTCATCAGGTTGAAGCAGTTTTGAATAATAAACTAGAAAAAATTGAGCCTTTTTCTGGTTTTGATTTTAATAAAAACTTAAAGGGTTATGAGATTCATATGGGTATTACAAAATATTTAGAGAAGAGCAAACCATTATTTGAGCTGCAGAAACGCTCTGGAGAAAAGGTAAAAATAATGGATGGTGCTGTCGATTTAGAAGGTAACTGTATTGGTAGTTATTTGCATGGTTTGTTTGATAATGACAGTTTTCGCAGATCTTTAATTAATTATTTAAAAGAAAAGAAAAATCTTTCTTTAAATAAGGAGAAAGCTAAAAGTCTCAAAAACTCTTATCATGATAATCTGCAGAAAGAGCTTAACAGGCTAGCAGACATTGTTGAAAGCAGAGTAGATATTGATAAACTTTTAAATTTAAGCAGAAGGAGTTAATTATGACAGCAGCTATTATGTTTCAAGGTACAGCATCAGATGCAGGTAAAAGTATAATAACAGCAGCAGCCTGCAGGGTATTAGCTCAGGATGGATATCTTGTGGCACCATTTAAATCACAGAATATGTCTTTAAATTCCTGGATAACAAAAGATGGTAAAGAAATAGCGGTTGCCCAGACAGTGCAGGCAGAAGCCGCTCAGGTTGAGCCAATTGTAGAAATGAGTCCAATACTTCTAAAACCAAATGCAGATAATAATTCTCAGGTGATTTTAAAGGGAAAACTGTATAAAAATATGAATGCCGCAGATTATTTTGCCTCTAAAGATAAATTGCTTGAGATAATCGAAGCAGCGCTGGCTGTACTGAAAAACAACTATGAGGTACTGGTACTTGAAGGTGGTGGAAACCCTGCCGAGGTGAACTTAAGAGATAAAGACCTGGTAAATATGAAAGCTGCTGAACTTGCAGATTCCCCAGTAATTCTGATAGCTGATATTGATAAAGGGGGAGTTTTTGCTTCTATTATTGGTACTCTTGATCTGTTAACTGAAGAAGAAAGAGAGAGAGTCAAAGGAATTATAGTTAATAAGTTTCGAGGTGATCCAGAGAAGTTTTTGCAGGGAGTAAAGCTGATTGAAGAACTTACTTCTAAAAAGGTGCTTGGTGTTCTGCCATATTTAGAAGAGCTGGACCTTCCTGCTGAAGACAGTCTCGAAAATAATATTTTTAACAATACAAATGATCAACTTGACATAGTGGTTATTGCCTATCCTCAGATGTCTAATTTTACTGATTTCGATTATTTTAAGGCTGAAAAAGGAGTGCAGCTTCGCTATGTCAGAAGGGCAGATGAAATTGCTAATCCAGACCTGCTTATTTTGCCGGGAAGCAAAACAACTATTAAAGATCTTAAATATCTTTATAGTTCAAAAATGGCTGAGCAAATAAAAGAACTTGCCAGAAAAGACAAAGATATAATCGGAATCTGTGGAGGTTATCAGATGCTTGGTAAGGAAATTAGAGATCCTGAAAATTTTGAAATAAGTTCCAGAAGTATAAATGCTTTAAATCTACTTAATATTAAAACAGTTTTGGCTGCAGAAAAAGTGACCAATCAGGTAACGGCAAACTCGATAAATAATTTACCTTTTGAGGCTGATGCTGCTTATAAAAATTTGAGTGGTTTTGAGATTCATCAGGGTAGGACGATCAGAGATTCTAATGTTAAGCCTGTTTTTAGACTGCAGAGAAAGTTAGAAACTTTTGATTCAGTTAAGAGTCAGCCCGATGGTGCGATTAATGATAAAGGTAATATTTGGGGTACATATATTCATGATATTTTCAAAAATGATGAATTTAGAAAGGCTTTAATAAGCCATCTTTTTGCAAAGAAAGGTTTAACACCTCCTGAGGCCAATAATAAAACTGCTTTAGAAATCAGAGAAGAGAATTATAATTATCTGGCAGATATGTTTAGGAAATATATTGATATGGAATCATTTTACAAAATAATTTTTGAAAATAAAAGCTGGTGATTTTATGAAAGCTATGGTACATGTATATACTGGCTGTGGAAAGGGCAAAACAACAGCAGCTTTGGGCTTAGCTCTTAGAGCGGTAGGAGCTGATAAAAGGGTGTTTATTGCCCAGTTTGTTAAAGGGATGCAGTACAGTGAATTAAAAAGCATTTCAGAAATAGAAAATATTGATTTAAAACAGTATGGGCACAATTATTTTATTAAAGGAAAAAGTTCAGAGAAAGATAAAAAAGCAGCCAGACAGGGTCTTAAAGAGGTTGAAGAACTGCTGAAAAATAGCAAATATGATTTAATAATACTTGATGAAGCAAATATAGCTGTTCATTATGATTTCTTTTCTATTGACAACTTAATCTCTATTTTAGATAAAAGACAGAAAAATATTGAGGTAGTTATTACAGGAAGATATGCAGCAGAAGAGCTGATAGAATATGCAGATCTTGTTACAGAGATGAAGGAAATCAAGCATTATTATAAAAAAGGTATTAAGGCTCGTAAGGGCATTGAAAAATAAACCACTTGAACACTTTACTCTTGAAGGAGGTAAATGATGGAAGAAAACAATCCCAGAGAAATAGAAGCAAAAAGCATGAGAATGATTGATGAAGAAATTGGAAATTTAAACTGTACAAAAGCAGAAAGAAAGACTATAAAAAGAGTAGTCCATGCATCTGCAGATACAGAGCTGGCAACTAAGGTCAGTTTTTCTCCCAGAGCCGTTGAAAAAGCTCAACAGCTTATTAGAGAAGGTGCAGACATAATTACGGATGTAACAATGCTTAAATCTGGAATAAATGAAAGAAAATTGGCTCAGTATGGTGGAAAGCTTAAATGTTTTATCAGGGATAAAAAAGTTATGGAAGAAGCAGAAAAAACCGGTCTGACAAGGTCAATAATGGCTGCCAGAAAAGCTGCCAGACTGCCTGGTAAAAAAATATTTGCTATTGGCAATGCACCAACAGCACTATTTGAACTTCTTAGGTTAAAAAAAGAAGAAAAGCTAAAAATAGATTTTATTGTTGGGACTCCGGTTGGGTTTGTTGGGGCAGCAGAATCGAAAGAAGAGCTTATGCAGAGTGATATCCCTCATATCTCTTTAAAAGGAAGAAAGGGAGGTAGTGCTGTTGCTGCTTCAATTGTCAATTCTATTCTATATATGATGGGAGATTAAGGATGACTTTTGAAAAGTATATTACTAAAGGAGGAAAAAAATACAGACTTGGTTATACCACTGGTACTGCAGCAGCTGGAGCAGCTAAGGCCGCAGCATTGATGCTTTTCAATCAAAAAATGGTCTCACAGGTAATGATAAATACTCCTTATGGCATAAAAGTGGAAATGAATATCTGTGATGCTGAGTATAGTGCCGATAGAGCTAAAGCAGCAGTTGTTAAAGATGCTGGTGATGACCCTGATGTAACAGATGGATTGAAAATATATGCTGTATTAGAGAGGCTGGTTTATGATGAACAGCTTGAAGAAAGTATTATTAATATAGCTGCCGGTGAAGGTGTTGGTACGGTAACTAAAAAAGGGCTTCAACTTCCCGTGGGTTCTGCAGCAGTTAACCCTACTCCACGTAAAATGCTTAAAAAAGCAGTTAGAGAAGTTTTTCCCCAAAACAATAAATTTAAGCTGACAATTTCGGTTCCTGGAGGTAAAGAAGCTGCAGAGAAAACTTTTAACCCCAGGCTTGGTATCAAAGGGGGAATTTCAATACTCGGCAGCAGTGGAATAGTCGAACCAATGTCAGAATCTGCCTATAAAGAATCTCTTTCAGTAGAGTTAAAACAGGCAGCTGCCCTGGGGGAGAAAAAATTATATTTTGTCTTCGGCAATAATGGTAGAGATAGGTTGCTTGAGTTAGGTATTAGAGAAGAACAGATAATACGGATGAGCAATTTTGTTGGCTTCATGCTTGAACAGAGCTCCGGTCTTGATCTAGAAGAAATTATTATCTTTGGTCATATCGGTAAAATCGTTAAAGTAGCAGGAGGTATTTTTAACACCCACAGCAAAAAGGCGGATGGCAGAAAAGAAATCATCGCTGCCCATGCAGCTCTATCTGGAGCTGATCAACAAATTATAAAAGATATATTTGCTCAGAACACTGCAGAAGAATCAGCTGATTATCTGATAGAAAAAAACATGAGAGATGTTTTAAAAAGTATAGTTGAAGCCGTTGCTTTAAGGGCAGCAGAAAAAATAGATAAAGAAATAGAGCTTAATGCTGCTATATTCAGCTTTAAACATGGGATAATTGCTGTATCTAAAGGTGCAGAGGAGGAATTTGACTTTGAATAAAATATATGTGCTTGGCATAGGACCAGGAAGTAGAGATTATTTAACTAAAAAAGCAGAAAAAACAGCAGAAGCAGCTGATGTACTAATAGGAGGAGAGAGAGCCCTAAAACTGTTTGGTGATTCAGAAAAGAAAAAAATTAAGATCAGCTCTGAACTTGATAAAATAAAATCTTTTATTTTAGAAAATTATCAAAGCCAAAATATTGCAGTACTCGTATCTGGAGACCCCGGTCTTTACAGTTTGCTCAATTATTTAAGAAGAGAGCTTGGTCCAAAAAGGCTAGAAGTTATACCGGGTATAAGTTCACTTCAGATTGCAGCAGCAAAAATAAAGCTGAGCTGGAATGATATGCAGATCAGCAGTTTGCATGGTAACCCGGACAATAAAACTAAAGTATTGGAATTAGTTAAGAATAATTCTAAAGTCGGTTTATTTACTGACAACAGGTTTCCTCCTGCAAAAATTGCAGAATATTTATTGGAAATGGGTGTTGATGAAAAGCGGGTTTATGTGTTTGAAAATTTATCCTATTCAGATGAAAAAATAACATCGGGTAGTTTAAAAGAAATTAGCCAAAAATCATTTTCAAAATTAACGGTAATGATAATCTTAGATAGTATAGAAAAAGGTGGATAATAATGAGTGAGTGGAAGTACAGGACTGCCGGCATACCTGATAAGCAGTTTATTCGAGGGGAAGTGCCGATGACTAAAGAAGAAATCAGGGCTGTTGTAATATCAAAAATGCGATTGAAGAAAAACCATATTGTTTATGATATTGGTGCTGGTAGTGGCAGCATAACAGTTGAAGCAGCCCTTAAATCAACAGCTGGTATAATTTATGCGGTTGAAAAAAAAGAAGAAGCAGTTGATTTGATAAAAAAGAACTGTAATAAATTTAAGCTAAGTAATGTTAAAATAATAGAAAAAGAAGCTCCTGATGGACTGGAAGAATTACCATCTGCTGATAGAATCTTTATCGGTGGAAGTGGAGGCTTTTTAAAAGAAATAATATCTCGTTCAGATAAAAATTTAAAAGAAGATGGGAAAATTATTTTAACAGCTATAACTGTAAATACATTGAGCACTGCTGTATCTCAATTTGAGCAGCTAAATTATCTAATCGATATTACCAATATTTCTGTAACCAAAACCAAAAAAATAAGGGATTATCATATGTTTAAAGCCCTAAACCCAGTTTATATAATAAGTGCTCAAAAGGAGGAAAAATAATGCCGGCAAAACTATATGGAATTGGCGTTGGAGCTGGTGACCCAAAATTATTAACCCTGAAAGCTGTAGAAACTTTAAAAAAAGTTGATTATATATTCACACCAGTTTCTGCTAAAAGCAGTAGCAGCAATGCTTTAAAGATTATTGATACTTTATTTGAGGATTCTCTGCTGCAAAAAGAAAATAAAGTCATAAAATTAAATTTCGAAATGGCAAAAGATCTCAATAAATTAAAAGATTCGCGTCTAAAAGCAGCAAAAAAAATCAATGAAAAATTAACTGCAAATAATAAAGTAGCTTTTATAACCCTTGGAGATCCATTTTTATACAGCACTTATACTTATATAATGAAAAAAATTAAGAAATGGAATCCAAAAGTAGAAATAACTACGATTCCAGGTATTAGCTCTATAACAGCCTGTACAGCTGCCCAAAACCTACCACTTGCTGAAGGTAGAGAAAACATAGCTATTATTTCAAGTTTAGAGAATGAGGCACAGCTCGAAAAAATATTTTCAATTTTTGATACAGTAGTTATCTTAAAATTGAGCAGAAATTTTGCTAAGGTTTATCCAGTGCTGGAGAAGCTCAATCTAAAAGACAGGGTGCTTATCGGCAGCAGATGTGGTCTTAAAGAAGAATCTTACACAGAAAATATTGAAGTACTTAAAAATCAAGAAATTGACTATTTAACTTTAATGATTGTCAAGAGAAAGGGGATATAGATGAAAGTATATCTAATTGGGGCAGGAGCAGGTGACCCGGAACTATTAACAATTAAGGGTAAAAAGGCAGTTGAAAATTCTCAAGTTATAATTTATGCTGGTTCTCTTGTTAATCCCGAACTATTAAATTATAATTCTGAAGCAGATATTTATAATAGTGCTTCCTTAAGTCTCGAAGAAGTGATTTCGATAATAAAAAAAGCGGCTGCTGAAAATAAAAATGTAGCCAGAATACATACCGGTGACCCTTCCATTTATGGAGCGATTAAAGAACAGATAGATTTATTAGAAAAAAATAATATTGATTATCAGGTAATTCCAGGGGTAAGTTCTTTTCTTGCTGCTGCAGCAGCGTTATCTGCAGAGTTTACTCTTCCTGAAGTATCTCAGACGGTTATTCTCAGCAGACAGGCTGGAAGGACTCCTGTACCCGAAAAAGAAAAGCTCTCTCGACTTGCTGAACATCAGGCATCGATGGCTGTTTTCTTGAGTGTGCAGATGATAGAAGATGTAGTTGCTGAACTTTTAGAAGGATATACTCCAAATACTCCTGCTGTGGTTGTTGCTAAAGCTTCCTGGCCTGATGAATTGATTATTAGGGGAACTTTAGCAGATATTGCCCATAAGGTTAAGTCAGCGGGTATTAAAAAAACTGCTTTAATTATGGTTGGAGATTTCCTGGATCCGGAATATGCGAAATCAAAACTATATGATAAAAACTATGCCCATGAGTATAGAACTGCAGAAGCTGAAAAAAAAGCTGTTCTGGTAGTTAGTTTTGGGACAAGTTATCATGAAACCAGAAAGAAGACTATTAAGGCATGTGAAGAAAGAATAGCAGAACAATTTCCAGAATATGATCTAAAAAGGGCTTTTACTTCTAAAATGATTATCAGAAAGTTAAAAAAGCGGGACGGGATAATTGTTGATAGTCCTGAGCTGGCTCTAAAAAAATTATACGAAGAAGGCTATCAGGAGGTAGTTGTTCAACCACTTCATATTATTAATGGTAGTGAGTTTCATGACCTTGTTCGGACTCTAAAAACTTTTAAAAACAATTTTAGAAAGTTGAAATGGGGAAATGCACTTTTATCTAAAACTGGCGATTATTTTGATGTAGTAGAAATATTAAAAGCTGAAGTAAAAAATGATCAGCAAGATCAGGCTGTTGTATTAATGGGACATGGAAGTTCCCATGCGGCTAACTCAGATTATGCTGCTTTAGATTATGTTTTAAAGGAAAGAGGTATGGAAAACTACTATGTCGGAGCTGTAGAAGGCTATCCAGAAATAAAGGTAGTGATTGAACAGCTTAAGAAAAAGAATTACAAAAAAATAAAACTTGCTCCTCTCATGCTGGTAGCAGGAGACCATGCTCAAAATGATATGGCCGGCGAAGATGAAGATAGCTGGAAAAATATATTAGAGAATGAAGGTTATGAGGTAGAAATACAGCTTAAAGGGCTGGGAGAATACGAGGGAGTTCAAGCTAAATATGCAGAAAAGGTGAATTCATTACTGGTAGAATAGTATTCTCTAAAATGTTGTTTACAGAGAGGATGATTAAATGCAGTTAAATAAAGACTTATATATAATTGGTATTGGTCCTGGTAATTTATCCGATATTAGCCGTAGAGCTTATCAAGTTTTAAATGAGGTAGATGTTATTGTTGGCTATAAAAAATATATCGAATGCATAAAAGAATTAATAGGAGAAGACCAACAGCTTTATTCCAGTGGAATGAGAAAAGAAGTAGAAAGAGTAGAAAAAGCGGTTGAGTTAGCTGCTGAGGGTAAAAAAGTAGCACTTATAAGCAGTGGTGATGCGGGAGTATATGGAATGGCAGGGCCAGCTTTTGAATTGATTGAAAAAAATGATATTTCAATCACAGTTGAAGTTATCGCAGGCATAACTGCTGCAAATGCTGCGGCTGCTGTTCTTGGAGCTCCACTGATGCATGATTATGCGGTGATCAGTTTAAGCGATATCTTAACTCCCTGGGAACAGATTAAAAAAAGGTTAAAAGCTGCTGCAGAAGCTGATTTTATTACAACCCTTTATAATCCTCGCAGCAGCAAAAGAAAAACGCAGCTTAAAGAAGCGAAGAAAATCTTTCTTAAACATCGGAGTCCAGATACACCTGTCGGAATTGTCCGCAGTGTAGGAAGAGATGGAGAAGAGATAATGATTACTACTCTTGTCGAGATGCCTTTAGAAAAAGTTGATATGCTGACAACAGTTATAATTGGGAACTCAAATACTTATATTTCGGATGATAAAATAATTACACCAAGAGGTTATAAAATATGATCTGGATACTTGCTGGTACTTCTGACAGCTATTGTTTGATTGAGAAATTAAAAGAAAATATAGATATTGATATAATTGCGACCACAGCTACTGATTACGGGAAAAAACTCCTGGAAGAAAAATATGCAGTAAAGGCTATCAGAAAAAAACTAAAAGAAGATGAAATGGTGCATTTTATAAATGAACATGATATTCAATATATAATAGATGCCAGTCATCCTTTTGCTGAAAGACTGTCCAGAAATGCAATCTCAGCTGCAGAAAAAAGTGGTAGAGAATATTTGCGTTATGAGAGGCAAAGCCTTGATTTGAGTATATATCCAGCTAATAGATTGATAAAAGCAAAAGATTATCTGGAAGCAGCTGAGAAAGCCAATAAATTTCAGCGAATTTTTCTAAGCACAGGTTCTAAAACGGCAAATATTTTTGTAGAAAATATTGAAAATTATAAAGAAAGGCTTTTTTTTAGAATCCTGCCGGCTGAGAAATTTCTTGCTAAATTAATAAACTTAGGATTAACTCCTGCCAATATTGCTGCTTTACAGGGTCCTTTCAGCAGAGAATTTAATCGGGCTATTTTTAAAGAATACAGGGCAGATGTGGTTGTCACTAAAGCAAGTGGAAACAGGGGTGGCTTGAAAACAAAAATTGAAGCAGCTCTTGAACTGGAGCTGCCAATTATAATTATCGAGCGGCCAGAAGTCGTTTATCCGGAGAAATTTGAAGAGATTAATAAACTGATAGATCATCTTAGAAGTAATTGAGGAGGTTGATTGATGAGACAGCACAATAAAGCTGAAGCTAAAACAGCTATTATTGCCTTAACTACAGGTGGAAAGAACTTAGCAGTGAGCTTAAAAAAAGAAATGAGTAGTTTTGAGGTTTATCTGCCTGAAAAGATGAGAAATAATAATGATAATTTTCATTATTATAGTTCGCTTAAAGATTTAACAGCTGAGCTTTTTAATAGTTATGATGGACTTATCTTTGTAATGGCACTTGGGATAGTTGTGAGAATGATAGCTCCTCATCTGCAGAGCAAAAAAAGTGATCCTGCAGTTATAACGATTGATGAAACCGGAAATAATGTCATCAGTACACTTTCTGGCCATTTAGGTGGGGCAAATAAGCTGACTCTGGATATTGCCAAAAGATTGGGAGCTAATCCGGTAATTACAACTGCTACTGACTGCAGAAATTTAGAAGCAGTAGATCTGCTTGCCAAAAGAATTGGCTGTGAAATTGAACCATTCAGTAGGCTTAAATATGCCAATGCTGCCCTTGTAAATGGAGAAAAGTTGAATATCTTTACTGATTATGAGATAAAAATTGAGACTAATGAGCAGATAAATATTTACCCGCTTAAGCTGAGGGAAAAAAAGGGCTGCAGAAATGATAAAAATATATTAAATAACAGTTTTAAAGAGGCAGATTTCAATGTGGTTATCTCTAATAAAAATCTGGATCTAAAAGCAGTAGAACTACAGTTGATACCCCGGGTGATAGTTATCGGCATTGGATGTAGAAAAAACATGCCTGAGGCCAGAATAGCTAAAGCTATAGATAATTTACTGGAAGAATTAAAGCTTCATAAAAAAAGCATTAAAAAAATTGCAACTATTGATCTTAAAAAGGATGAAAAGGGTATCCTCGATTATGCAGAAAAAAATGAATTAGAAATTGAGATAGTCAGCAGGACTAAGATTAAAGAAATAGAAACAGATTTGAATATTAAAAAATCCGAATTTGTAAAAAAAATAACCGGAGTTGCTGCAGCCGCAGCACCTGCAGCTATAGTAAGTTCTGGTAAAGGAAAATTAATTATGGATAAAAGAAAGTTTTCAGGGATTACACTCGCAGTATTTGAGGAGGAATTAGGCAATGAATAGAAACAGGCTGCTGATAGCAGGCAGCAGAAGTGGAGTCGGTAAAACAACTATTTCCCTGGGTATTATGAGGGCATTGAAAAAAAGAGGACTCAAAGTTCAGCCTTTTAAAGTAGGACCGGATTATATAGATCCTGGTTTTCATACTTTGATGTGTGAAAATAATTCTTATAACCTCGATAGTTATTTTTTAGGCAGAAAAGGTGTAAAAGAAATTTTTTTAAAAAATTCAGCTGAAGCCGATATTTCTATAATTGAAGGTGTTATGGGATTATATGATGGCAGAGGAGCTGACTCTGAGAGCAGTTCAGCTGAAATAGCAAAAATACTTGAGGCTCCTGTTATCCTGGTTATAGATGCCGGGAAGTTGGCCCAGAGTGCTGCCGCTATCGTTTACGGCTATAAAAATTATGATTCTGAATTGAATTTAAAAGGGGTAATTATCAACAATATTAGCAGTCAACGCCACTATAGATTACTCAAAGAAGCTGTTGAGTCAGAGAAGGTCGGGGTTGAAGTACTTGGTTATCTACCCCGTAATATTGAGATTGAACTTCCCGAAAGACATCTGGGTTTAGTTCCAGCTGATGAAAGTAGTGGGGTTATTGATTATGGCGAAAAATTAAGTTCACTGATTGAAGAATATATTGATCTTGAAAGGATAAAAGTTTTAGCTTCTTCAGCAAAAGACTTAACTTTAGAAGAATCAAAAAGCAAAAAGATTACTTCAGCAAAAATTGATACTAACTTTATTTCTGATGAGTTTAAAAATAGAGTATTAAATAATCAAATAAAAATCGGTGTTGCTTATGATCAGGCATTTAATTTTTATTATCAAAGTAATTTTGATATGTTAAAAGATGCCGGAGCGGAAATAATATATTTTAGCCCTATAAATGATAAGAGTTTAGTAGATGTTGATTTTCTTTACCTTGGTGGTGGATTTCCCGAAAGTTTTTTAGAAGAACTTTCAGCAAATTCAGCTTTCAAAAACGATTTCCTTGCAAAAGTTAAATCTGGTCTGCCGCTTTATGCTGAATGTGGTGGTTTGATGTATTTATGCAGCAGTATCAAGAATTTTGATGGAAAAAGTTATGCTATGTGTTCACTTTTCCCCGTCGATGTTGAAATGACAGATAGCCTGCAGGAAATGGGTTATAGAGAAATTGAATCAATTAGCAATAATATATTGTTTAAAAATGGTGAAAAAGCCAGAGGCCATGTTTTTCACTATTCAAAATTATCTGGTCCTATCAATGAGCTGGAATCAAATTTTCAATATCAGAATTCTAGAGGTGGTTATAGTGTAAATGATAATGTGCTGGCCTCTTATCTTCACCTTCATTTTGCTTCAAATCCTAAAATAGTGAAAAATATTCTGCAAAGTGCACTTGAATATAAGCAGAATTGGGAGGGTTAAAAATGGACTCTATTTACTTATTATCCGCTGCCCTGCTGATTGACCTTATTATTTCAGATCCAGCATTTTTGCCTCATCCTGTTGTTATTACAGGTAAATTTATAAATTTTTTGGAAAAGAAATTGAGAAAAAAAGAACAGAGCCCAAGCTCTCAAAAATTTTGGGGACTGGTGCTGGTACTTATTGTTATAGCTGCAGCATATATTATAACTGCTTTGATCATAAGAGGTGCCTTAAATTTAAATCAATATTTTGGTTATACTGTTAATTTACTGCTTTTTAGCTCCTGTTTAGCTTTAAAAGGACTTGTTGATTCAGGTAAAAAGGTTTATTCTGCACTTAAAGAGGATAATTTAGAAGCTGCCAGGAAAAGGGTGAATCAGATTGTAGGAAGAGACTGCAGCAGTTCAAGTAAAGAAGATGTGATAAGAGCTGCTTTAGAAAGTCTGGCTGAAAATACTTCTGATGGAATTTTAGCTCCCATGTTTTTTTATCTACTTGGTGGAACTCCACTTGCAGTAACTTATAAGGCTGTTAACACTCTTGATTCGATGCTCGGTTACAAAAATGAGAAATATATTAATTTTGGTAGAGCTGCTGCCAGGATAGATGACTTATTAAACTATTTACCGGCCAGGATAACCGGATTTAGTTTTATAACTGCTTCTTTTATTTTTGCCTACGATTTTAGAGCTTCATTTAGGATTATGAGAAGAGATGCTGCCAAACATCCCAGTCCAAATGCAGGATATCCAGAGGCAGCTGCAGCAGGAGCACTTTCTTTAAGGTTTGGTGGCTATAATTATTATCATGGAGAAAAAAGTTTCAGAGCCTATCTTGGAGACAAAATTAAAGAATTTGAGGACGATGATATTTTGAGAATGAATAAATTGATTTACTTATCGGTCTTGATATTTTTAGCTGCAGCAGCAATTTTTAAAGTAGGTATTTATAATATAATATAATATAATATTTTAATTTTAGCATGATAATTAGTATTAGAATAAAAATTAGTATTTTCTAAGTAGAAAGGAGATTTCCTGTGCGCGAAGTGACAGTCAGGGTTCCAGGCAGCTGTGGAGAACTTATTCAGGGTAGTATTAGTGGAAGCGATTTTTTAGTTTCCTGTCCAATTAATCTCTACAGCAGGGTGAATGTTAAGCTTGATGAATCAATTAAACAGCTAAAAATAAATAAATTTGCACCTCGAACTCAACAGGCTGCAGAACTTTTGTTAAAAGAATTTGGCCTGACAAAAAAAGGAATGAAAATAAATATTAATTCAGATTTAATAAATGCTGCTGGAATGGCTTCTTCTACAGCCGATATTTCAGCCACCCTGGCAGCGATAATGATGTTAATCAATAGAGAAATAGATTTAAATTTATTAAAAGAAATTGCAGTTAGTATTGAACCAAGTGATGGTGTGTTTTTTGATGGACTTTATATTTTCAACCACCGCAGTGGTAAAGAGGCTGAATATTTAGGGAAAGCACCTGAAATGGATATCATTCTTTTTAAGGAACCCGGTCGAGTAGACTCTCTGAAGTTTAATAAAAATGAAAAACTTGCTGTTTTAAATAAAAGTAAAGAAAAAAAGGTAAAAAAAGCACTTACTATTCTAAAAAAAGGAATTAGAGAACAGGATTGTCAGCTTATTGGAAGAGCTGCAACAATAAGTAGTCTTGCTCATCAGCATATTCTTCCCAAAAAAGCTCTTGAAAAATTAATAGAGATTACAGCTGACAATAAAGAAATATATGGTGTCAATATTGCCCATAGTGGGACATTAATAGGTATTATGGTTTCGAGCCATTTCAGAGAGAAAGAACTAATATTAGAATTAAAAGAAAAATTACCTGAACTAAAGTTTTTAAAAAAAGTTAAGTTGATTTCAGGTGGTATAGAAATGAGGGTTGACAATGGAACATCTTCATGGAGGAAACTTAATTAAAGCAGCAGCAGAAAGTGGCTTTGAGACTGAAGAATTAATAGATTTCAGTGCAAATATAAATTTTTTAGGACCTCCAGATATTATCTTAGAAGAAATCAAAAATAATGTTTCGGGAATTAAAAATTATCCTGAAGCTAATGCAAAAAGGATTAAAAAATTAATTGCAAATCGCCATCAACTAAGCTCGGCGAAAGTAACAGTTGGCAGTGGGGCCTCAGAACTAATTTATCAGATTGCAAAAGTGCTGCAGCCCAAAAAGGTTCTGGTGATAGAGCCCACCTTTTCTGAATACGAACTTGCCGCAAAAAGTATGGGTTCAGAAATAAAACGGTTCAACTTAAAAAAGGAAAATAATTTTAAGATTAAAACTGACGAGCTTATTGCAGAGCTGTCTGAAGATATTGATCTATTATTTATCTGCAATCCGAATAATCCTACAGCAGCTCTTCTAGATTTAAATGAGATAAAAAAGATACTTGCTGCAGCTGCTGATAAAGATATTTTACTTATACTTGATGAAGCTTTTATCGATTTTCTTCCTGCTGCTGAAGATTATACTGCTTTAAGGCTGCTGAATAAATATACTAACTTGATTATTATGCGTTCTCTAACTAAATTATTTGCACTGCCTGGTTTGCGGCTGGGATATACACTGGCAGCTGAAAATATAAGTTGCGATTTAGAAAAAAAGAGAGATCCCTGGTCCGTTAATTATTTTGCTCAGCTGGCTGCAGAGATAATTTTTTCGGATAGCGAGGAAATTAAAAAGTATCTAAAAACAAGTCTTGATAAAATATCAAAAGAAAGATCTTATCTTTATTCAAAATTAAACAGTATTAATACTTTAGAAGTATACAGACCAACTGCTAATTTCATATTTATTGATATTTCCAGGGCGGGAATTACTTCCCGGGAATTACAGAAAAAATTATTGGATTCAAAAATTATGATCAGAAATTGTAATAGTTTTACTGGACTGGAGGACGATTATATTCGTCTTGCTGTAAAAAGTCGAAAAGATAATGATCTTTTAATTGCTCATTTGCAAAATATTTTAGATAAAAGCTGAGTTAGATATAAGTTTAAGTTGAAAGGGTTATTTATAAATTTAATTTATCTAATTTAATTAAGAAAATTAAATATAAAGCAATAAAAAAACAATTAAGTGGAGGTACAAAATGAAAATACTAGAAAAAACTTTAAATGAAATTAATGAACTGGATCAAAAGATGATGGGTGAAGCTCAAATAAGGCTGGATCAGCTAACAAAACCTCAGGGGAGTCTCGGTAAGCTGGAGGAGATAGCTGTAAAACTGGCAGGGATTTATGGTGAGCTTTTTCCTGAGCTGCAAAACAAGGTTCATATTATTATGGCAGGTGATCATGGAGTAGCTGCAGAAGGGGTTAGTGCTTATCCTCAATCTGTAACAACACAGATGGTACATAATTTTTTAGCAAATGGTGCAGCAATAAATGCTCTAGCAGAAGGTTCTGGAGCAAAATTGAAAATTGTAGATATTGGTATGATAGAAGATATTGATAGTGAGCTCCTGGTTAAAGCCAAAATCAAAGCTGGGACTGAAAACATGACAAAAGGAGCTGCCATGACAAGAGAAGAGGCAATTAAAGCTCTGGAAGTTGGTATTGAACAGGCTAAAAAAGCTGTAGAAGAAGGAGCAGATATTATATCTACAGGAGAGGTAGGAATTGCAAATACAACTCCAAGTAGTGCAGTTCTGGCTGTATTTACTGGTTTAGAGCTAAATAAAATTGTTGGTAAAGGTACTGGACTTAATGAAGAAGGTGTTAAAAATAAGATTGATGTAATTCAAAAAGCTATTGATTATAATAAACCTGATAAAGAAGATGCTCTCGATGTTTTAGCTTCGGTTGGAGGATTGGAAATTGCTGGTATGGCAGGAGTTATGCTTGGAGCAGCAGCAATGAAAAAAGCTGTAGTTATTGATGGATTAATTTCCGCTGCAGCAGCACTAACCGCCTACAAATTATGCCCTGGAGTTGTAAAATATTTATTTCCTTCTCATAGATCAGCAGAACCCGGTCATATAAAGATTTATGAAGAACTTAATCTTGAACCTTTTATAGATCTGCAGATGAGGCTTGGTGAGGGAACAGGCGCAGTACTGGCACTGCCATTTTTCGATCAAGCAGTTAATATTATCAGAGATATGGCAACTTTTGAAGAAGCTGGTGTTAGTAAAGAAAACGAATAAAAAGATTAGCTGATGGGAGAGGATAGAATGGGGATAATCTTAATACTGGGTGGAGCAAGAAGTGGCAAAAGTTCTTTTGCAGAATTAATAGCTGAAAAATTAGGTGGTGATGATGTTATATATCTGGCCAGTGGACAGGCTGTTGATGGTGAAATGAAGGCCAGAATCAAAGCTCACAAAGAACAGAGACCTGATAGCTGGTTGACAATTGAAGAACCTCTGAATATCAGCACTAAAATCAAAGAAATATCATCAAAAAAAACGGTGCTTTTTGATTGTTTAACAACTTATTTGAGTAATTTGCTCCTGGAAAATGAGCAGGCAGATTATCAAGAAATTGAATATCAGCTACTATCTGAGGTTGAAAACATTATCGAGCTAGCATTAAAAAAAGAACTTAATTTAATTATTGTCCACAATGAGGTTGGTCAGGGGATAGTACCCAGCTATAAACTCGGCAGGTATTTTAGAGATATATCTGGTCGTGCAGCCAGGTTGTGTGCTGCAAGTGCAGAAAGAGTTTATACTGTCAGAGCTGGACTTCCTCAAGAAATTAAAAAAGATGGTCTAAAGATAATAGAAAGTTATCTTGGAGAAGTTGAGGAGGTTAAAGTTCTTTGAGAAGTAATTTAAACAAAAATTGGAACAATTTCTTAAACACAATGAGCTTTATGAGCAGAATCCCTGTCAAAGTAGAATATCCTGCTGAAATGAAGTTAGTATTTTTTCCTCTTTCTGGTTTAATTATTGCCTCAATAGTTTTTTTAAGTCATTTCATTTTGGCAGTTATTTTTTCACATGAGATAACAGCTCTACTGCTGCTTGGTTTATATGTTTATTTGACGGGGGCACTTCATCTGGATGGTTTAGGAGACTTTTTTGACGGTTATTTTGCAGATAGAGATCGCGAAAAAACCGTTCAAATAATGCATGATTCAAATTCAGGAATTTATGCAGTTGTAGCTTTGATTTTAGTCTTAATATTAAAATATTTACTTTTTAAAGAATTGTTAATCGAATCTAAATTAGAATTTTTGCTGATTATTGGAGTGATGGCAAGATTTTATGCAGCAGCAGCCCTTGGTTTTTTTAAAGCTGCCGAAGCTAGTGTTTGGGCCAAAAGTGTGGAAGATAACGCTAAAAAAATAGATGTTTTTCATTCATTTTTGCTGAGTCTTATAATACTGAGCTTTATCTTTCTGATTTTTGGGGGACAATTTCTAAAAACACTTTTTACTGCAGCAGTAATTAGCACGGGACTTGTTTATTATTTAGCTAATTGGTCAGAGAAAAAAATTGGTGGTATAACTGGAGATCTTTGTGGCACTATTATAGAGTTAACCGAAATAGTATTTTTAATTACAGCAGCAATATTTTAAATTATAATGAAACAAAATAAGAGATAAAATTTCACAATAATAATCACTTTAATGAATATTTATTTTTAGAGGGGAGGGGCTTTATTGTTTTTACTAGTTTCTGGAATAAATCATAAAACTGCACCTATCAGTATTAGAGATCAGCTGTCTAAAAAAGAATCAGAAATCAAGCATGAACTCAAGCTTAATGCTGCAGACAAACAAATAGAAGAAATTTTTATTTTGAGTACCTGTAATCGTTTTGAAATATATATTTATTCCAATCAGGAATACTCGGAAATAGAAAAAATGGAAATTTATATTTTCAATTTTTTACATGACAAACTTAAAGGTCATTTTAAATATAAATCAAATGATTTAAATGACTATTTATATCAACACCGTGATTTAGAAGTAGTTGAGCATCTGTTTAAGGTAGCGGCAGGGCTTGATTCGCTTGTAAAAGGCGAGACTCAGATTCTGGCTCAAATTAAAGAACAGTACAAACAATTTAAAGAAGAAAATCTTACTTCAACATATTTAAATCAGCTCTGTTTGGAAGCTATTAGAGTTGGTAAAGTTATTAGAACTCAAACAAAGATTTGTGAGAAAGCGGTTTCTGTCAGCTATGCGGCTGTAGAACTGGCAAGAGATTTATTTGGAGAATTAAATGGAGAAAAGGTAATGATTCTCGGTGCTGGGGAAACAGCAGAATTGACCCTGAAAAGCCTTATGAACTATGGAGTAGAAGGAATACTTGTGGCCAATCGCAGCTACAGTAGGGGTAGCAAACTTGCTGAAAAATATGGAGGTGAAGTAATAAGGTGGGAGCAGTTTAAAGATAAAGCTTCAGAAGTTGATATAATTATCGCTTCAACTGCAGCACCTCATACTCTTATTCACAAAAAAGATATGCTTAAAGCGGTAGAAAAGAAACATGGTCCAATGTTTTTAATTGATATTGCTATGCCCAGAGATATAGACCAGGATGTCGATGAGATAGCGGGAGTTCATCTCTATAATATTGATGACTTAAAAATGGTCGTTGAAAAGAATTTAGATTTTAGAGAAAGTGAATCAGTCAAAGCAAAAAAAATCATTAAAGAAGAGAAATATAAGTTTGAGAACTGGCTTAAAGAGAGACGCTGTGTTCCTATTATTAAACAAATGAGAAGTGATGCAAAACAGATCAAAGAAGCTGAGGTTGAAAGAGCACTTCATCTCCTGAAAAATTCTGAACTTAAAGCAGAAGAGATTATTGAAGAGCTTGGGCACCGCCTGTTAAATAAAATAATGCATCAGCCTACAGTGGGTTTGAAAGATCTGGCTTCAGAAGAAGAAAACTTAGAACGTGATAAGCTTAAAATGGTAAAGAAAATTTTTGCAGTTGGTGATTAAATTATGGATTATCCGATTAATTTAGATTTAAATAATAAAGATATTCTAATTGTTGGTGGAGGCAGAGTTGGGTTTAGAAAATTTAAAAGACTTTTTTTTGTAGGAGCTAATATTACAGTTGTAAGTCGAGAATTTAATCCTGCTTTTGATGAATATTTTAAAAATGATAAAGAAAATTATAATTTGTTGCAGAGAAGTTTTGATGAGGATGATCTAAAAAACAAATTTCTGGTATTTGCTGCAACAGGAAACCGGAAAACTAACGAGGATATTGCATATTTAGCAGGTAAAGAAGATATTTTGGTTAATATTATAGATAATGCAGGTCTTTCGGATTTCACAGTTCCAGCAGCTCATTATAGGGGTAAACTTCTTCTGACTGCTTCTACAGATTCTATATTACCAGCTCTTTCTAGAAAAATTAGAAAAGATCTAGAAGAAAAATATGGAATTGAATATCAGCTGCTTTTAGAAGTTATGACAGAAATGAGGCCAGGAATTATTAAAAAGATTTCTGATATGAAAATTAGGCGGAAAATATTTCGAGAAATAGCTGGAGATATATTTTTGAAGAAAGTTAAGAACATAGTAAATAAAGAAAAAATAACTGAGCTTGATATTAATCAAAAATCAACTACTTATCAGAAGGCTGCTGATTATCTTATTGATGAGATAGCAGATATTATCGAGGCCTTTGTTTTTGATAAAAATATTTAAAAATTATTTTAGATGAGGATGATTATTTTGGTGAAAAAATATATTATTGGAACCAGAAACAGCAGATTGGCTCTTAAACAGTGTAATATTGTCAAAAACAAACTGCAAAATAAATATCCAAACTATGAATTTATAGTTAAAACTATTGAAACTACTGGTGATAGAGAAAGAGATAAAAAATTTAGTGAGATTGATGTTGAAGGTATATTTATCAGAGAAATTGAATATGCCCTTTTAGAAGGAGAAATTGATCTGGCAATTCATAGTTTTAAAGATTTACCAACCAAATTACCCTCAGAACTTGAAGTTGCAGCGGTAGTTGATAGAAGCAATCGTCTTGATGTACTGGTTGGGGCTGATAAAAAACTGGCGGAACTACCCAGGGGAGCAAAACTTGGAACAGGAAGCCTTCGCCGCAAATCTCAGCTCTTGGCTTATAGGCCTGATTTAGAGATAGTTTCTATTCGAGGCAATGTAGATACTCGACTTCGCAAAATGAAGGAAGAAAATTTAGATGGTTTAATACTTGCTGCTGCAGGTTTGTTGAGGCTTGATCTTGAAGATAAAATAACTGAATATGTTGATCCAGATATTTGTCTACCTGCTGCCAGACAGGGTGCTGTAGCTGTTGAAATCAGAAAACAGGATAAAAGTTTAAAATCAATTTTAAAAGAACTTGAAGAAAAAGATACTTCGCTTGAAGTTTGGGCAGAACATGCTTTTTTAAAAGCAATGAATGCCGGCTGTCATGCTCCAATAGCTGCCCAGGCACTAATCAATGATGGTCAAATGATATTAACTGCTGCAGCGGCAGAAATTGACGGCAGTAATTTATTGAGAAGGCAAAAAATAATAGTCAATTTAAATTTAAATTCTGTCAAAAAAGGTGCTAAAGAGCTCGCAGAAGAAATGCTTGCAGAAGGTGCTGCTGACATTATTGACCGATTAAATAATAATTCTAAAGAAAGTGCTAAAGCTAAAAGAAAAGGAAAGGTTTATTTAACAGGTGCTGGCCCTGGTGATCCAGCATTATTAACACTTAAAGCAGTTAGAATACTTAAAGAGTCAGATGTTATACTTTATGACAGGCTGGCAAATAATCGGTTTTTAGAATATGCTTCCAATGATGCAGAAAAAATATATGTTGGTAAAAAGGCTGCTGACCATCATTTAAGTCAGGCCGAAACAGAAGAATTAATGATCGAAAAAGCTCAAGCAGGAAATATTGTCTGCCGACTAAAAGGAGGAGATCCATTTATTTATGGTCGCGGTGGTGAAGAAGCACTGAAACTACGGGATGCTGGAATCGATTTTGAAATTATTCCGGGAATTAGTTCTTCTACAGCAGCACCATTATATGCAGGGATTCCTCTAACTCAAAGACATACTGCTTCATCTTTTGCGGTTATAACAGGTCATGAAGCAGCAGATAAAGAGGAAAGCACAATTGAAATAGAAAAAATAGCTGCTGCTGTTGATACTCTTGTAATTTTAATGGGGGTTGGTAATTTACCTAAAATTGTAGAGAGGGTTCTTGCTGCTGGTAGAAGTCCGGACACACCTGCTGCTCTGGTGCGCTGGGGTACAAGATCAAAACAGCAGACATTAGTAGGCACTATTTCTAATATTGCTGATAAAGTCAAAAAAATAGCTTTCAAACCACCTGCGGTAATAATAATCGGAGAGGTTGTTAATTTAAAAGAAAAGCTGGCCTGGTTTGAAAAGAAAAGCCTTTTTGGCCGTCAGATACTTATAACTCGTCCAGCTGCTCAGTCAGAATCATTTATGAAAATGATAGAAGCAGAAGCTGGAGCTGCAGTTAACGCACCGGTGATAGAAATAAAGTCAGCAAAAGATAATGATGATCTTAAAAAAGCTTTAGCTGAGCTGCAAAACTATACCCACCTTATTTTCACATCGGTTAATGGGGTTAAATACTTTATGGCAGAATTAGAGAAAATGGCCAAAGATTTAAGATCTCTTGCTGGTCTTAAAATAATGACTATAGGTCCAAAAACTGCTGAAAAGCTTAAAGAAAATGGTTTAAAAGCCGATTTTATACCAGCTGATTATTCTACAGAAGGAATTTTAAAATATTTAAAAGAATTAGAAACAAAAGGAGAAATAGATTTTGAGAAAGCTTCTTTTCTGCTTCCAAGGGCTAATATCGCTCCCAAAAGACTGGAAAATGCTTTAAGAGAAATGGGAGCTGGTGTTAAAAATGTTATTACCTATCGGACAGAGAGATGTGCAGTTGAAGCAGAAATAATAGATATGATAATTAATGATCAGCTTGATTTATTGACTTTTACCAGTTCATCTACTGTGGAATATTTTATTGAGGGAATAAACGAGCTTCTAAATTCATCAAAATTTGATCAGTTTACTTATAATGAAGTATTGAAAAAAATAAAATTTATACCGGCAGCCTGTATTGGACCTGTTACAGCGGAGACTGCAAAAAACAATGGTTTGAATACAGCAGTAGTGGCGGAAAAATATACTATAGAGGGTTTGATGGAGGCAATTAGACTTTACTTTGACTAATAAATGTTTTATACAATTAATTTTGTCCAACTAAAATACAACTTAAGCACAAAAGCAACTAAATTATGGAGGGATAGATGTGAATTTAAAAAGAAGACCTAGACGTTTACGTAGTTCAGAAAATATAAGATCTTTGGTCAGAGAAACTCATCTAAACAAATCAGATTTTGTCAAGCCTCTTTTTGTAGTTAATGGAGAAAATATTCGCGAAGAGATCTCTTCAATGCCTGAAAATTATCATTTATCTTTAGACCAACTTTTGATAGAAGCACAAAGGTTAGTTGATATAGGAATTAAAGCTGTAATCTTATTTGGGCTTCCTAAATATAAAGATGCCGAAGGATCAAGTGCCTGGCAGGAAGACGGTATAGTACAGAGGGCAGTTAGAACTTTAAAGAAAAAGCTACCCGGACTTTTTGTTATTACAGATGTTTGCCTGTGTCAATATACTGAACATGGCCACTGTGGTATTTTAGCTGAAGGGAAGATTGAAAATGATCAAACTTTAAAGAGATTGTCTAAAGTTGCACTTTCTCATGCCGAAGCAGGAGCAGATATGGTTGCCCCTTCTGATATGATGGATGGTAGAATTGCTAAAATTAGAGAAACTCTAGATAAAGCCGGTCATGGTGATGTTTCAATAATGGCTTATTCGGCAAAATACCATTCGTCATTTTATGGGCCATTTAGAGATGCCGCTCATTCTGCCCCTGGTCAGGGAGATAGAAGTAGTTATCAGATGGATATTGCTAATGCAGAAGAAGCATTAAGAGAATTGGAACTTGATATAGAAGAAGGCGCTGATATTATAATGGTTAAACCAGCACTCTCTTATCTTGATATTATAAGTCGAGCCGATCAAAAATTTAATTATCCAATTGCAGCATATAGTGTTAGCGGAGAATATGCTATTATTAAAGCAGCAGCAGAAAAAGGGTGGATAAATGAAAAAGCTGTAGCACTTGAAATGTTATGCTCAATTAAAAGAGCAGGTGCTGATATAATTATTACTTATTGGGCAGATAAAGCTGTAGAATGGCTGGAGGAGTGATAAGATGTTAAAAAGATTAACGATGAAAAAATCCAAGCACGCTTTCAAAAAAGCGAAAAAGTTCATACCTGGTGGTGTCAATAGTCCTGCTCGAGCTTTTAGTGCTGTAGACATGGAGCCGATTTTTATAGAAAGAGGAGAAGGGGCTTATCTTTATGATATAGATGGTAATAAATATCTTGATTACGTAAATTCCTGGGGTCCAATGATTCTCGGTTATAATCCACCTGAGGTAAAAGAAAAATTATCTTTACAACTTGAGAAAGGTACAAGTTTTGGGGCACCTACAGAAATAGAGACTGAAATAGCAGAACTAATTACAGATTTTTATCCAGCTGTGGATAAAGTACGAATGGTAAATTCAGGCACAGAAGCAACTATGAGCGCGATCAGACTTGCAAGAGGTTTTACTAATAGAGATAAGATTATTAAACTTGAAGGATGTTATCATGGTCATGGAGATAGCCTTTTAGTCGATGCGGGTTCAGGAATCGCAACTCTAGGGATCAAGGGTAGTCCAGGGGTTACAAAAAATACTGCTCTGGAAACTATCGTGGTTCCCTATAATGATCGTTTATCAATAAAAAAAGTGTTTGAAAAATTTAGTGACCAGATAGCAGCTGTTATTCTTGAACCTATAACGGGAAATATGGGAGTTATCGATCCTGGAAAAGATTATCTGGATTTTTTGAGAGAAATCACCAGAGAAAATGGTTCACTACTTATTTTTGATGAAGTTATGACAGGATTTAGAATTGCTCGTGGTGGAGCTCAGGAATTATATGATATTAAACCTGATTTAAGTGCCT
The DNA here is from genome assembly GCF_020711195.1 of Halanaerobium polyolivorans. GTDB lineage: Bacteria > Bacillota > Halanaerobiia > Halanaerobiales > Halanaerobiaceae > Halanaerobium > Halanaerobium polyolivorans. The sequence continues at coordinate 26,350 of NZ_JAJFAT010000012.1, read as the reverse complement.
TTGGTAAAATCATCGGTGGGGGGATGCCCGTTGGAGCTTATGCAGGAAAAAAAGAAATTATGGATTATGTAGCTCCAGATGGTCCGGTTTATCAGGCAGGGACTCTTTCCGGTAATCCAATGGCCATGCAGGCTGGTTTAGCCACCTTAAAAGAATTAAAAGACAAAAAAGTTTACGCTGAGCTGGAAAGTAAAGGTGCAAAATTAGAGGCAGGAATCAAAAATAATATTGAAAAACTGCAATTTCCAGCTGTATTTCATCGAGTTGGCTCAATGTTTACACTTTTCTTTAGTGAGTTAGAAGTAAAAAATTATCAGGATGTAAAGAACTGTGATCTTGAACTTTTTGCTGCTTACTTTAAAGAAATGATTAACTCAGGAATTTATATGCCTCCTTCACAATTTGAGGCTAATTTTATAAGTAGAGCAATTTCAGAACAAGATATAGAAACTACAATTGATAAAAATTATGAAGTCCTAAAACATCTTAAATCTAAATTATAATCCAGTTAATATAAAATTAAATTAAATATAATAATAATTAGGTGCCTTTAACTCTTAGTTAAAGGTGAATAGGGAATCAGGTGAAAAACCTGAACGGGCCCGCCACTGTAACTGTTTAAATAATCTTATAATAGGTTATTTGTGAAGACTTTTTTAACCACCTGTTAATTCTAATTAATGGGGAAGGGATAAGTCTTTTTGATCAGAAGTCAGGAGACCTGCCTAATTATTTTCCACTGTCTCTTCTGTCACAAGAACAGTATGGTTTTTATGCTCAAACTATACCCTTATCTTACCGAAAAGATAAGGTTTTTTTAATTCCTTTAGGAGGAGGAGGTAGATTAAATTGCTTAAAAAAATTACTTCAGTACTTACATTATTTTTGCTTTTAATTTTAATCTTTTCTTTTAACAATGCAGCAGCTGAAAAAATAGTAATTGAAGATTATCAAGCAGAGCTAGTGGAAATAGATACTCCAGTTGAAAGAATTATCTGTATGAGTCCAGCCATGATAGAGATCTTGATAATTTTGGGAGGCGAAGAAAAGGTCGTAGCTAGAACTGAAATGGATGCCGATTTATTGAGTTCTGCCCAAGACATTCCGGTTGTAGGTAGTTCTTCAAATAGGCCTCAAATAGAGGCTGTACTTGAACTTGAACCTGACTTGATTATTGCAGATACTATGCTAAGTGATAGAAACAGAAAAGTTTTTGAATCCTTTGGTATTGATGTGGTTGTTGAGAGCACCTCAGATCCAGATAGATTAAATCAGGTAATAGATAACTTTGCTTTAATATTAGATAACTCAGAAAAGGCGGAAGAGCTTAAAGCTTTTATGTCTGAATATGAGGAGTTAATAGAAAATAGATTGGCTGCTGTAGAAAGAGAGCAAAGACCATTAGTTTATTGGGAATGGAGGGGTAAATTTAGAACCGGAACCTCAAAAGCAACAGTAGATCCATTAATAGATTTTGCTGGGGGGATAAATATTGCCCATGATTTAGAAGGGAGTTATCCGGTAGTTTCAAGTGAATTTGTCTGGGAAGAAAATCCCGATGTAATTATAAAGATGGCTAGCAGAGATGATTCTTTAGCCGATATGCAGAATTCTAGAAATGAGCTGATGAATAGAAATGCTTTAAAAGATACTAATGCAGTTCAGGATGAACGAGTCCATATTATATCCTGGGATGTACAAAATGGTATATTTTCTATCATAGGCAAATTATATTATGCTAAATTTTTTCATCCTGATATTTTCGCTGATATAGAACCAGGTTTAATTAGAGAAGAAATGTTAAAAAGATTTTTTGAGCAAGAGGAATTTGATATTGCAGTTTATCCAAATGATTAATTTTAGCTATCAAGCGGTAGACTTAGGGGGCAGTAATTATATATGCAGAAGATAGGATCTGAAAATTATTATGATCGAGCTTTTAAAAAAAGAATGATATTTCTATTGTTTTTAATATTCCTCTTAGTGATAGTAACTATTTTTTCTATTACTTTAGGTGTGGCAAGTATTACTTTCGGTGATACAATTAAAGTCCTTTTTGGTGAGCTATTTGGCATAGGCAGCCAGGATTATAGTAGTTTTAGTAGAGGTATTGTGATGAATTTAAGATTGCCGAGAATCGCTTTAGCCATTATAACAGGCTTAGCATTAGGATCTTCAGGTAGTATTATGCAGTCAATTTTAAAAAACCCACTTGCCAGCCCATATACTTTAGGAATTGCCTCTGGTTCTGCTTTTGGAGCTGCAGCAGCAATAGTCTTAGGAGATGTTATTTTTAAAACTATCTTCACTGCTTATAGTTCCTGGGTTATTATATTAGGTGCATTTTCTTTTGGTCTGCTGACAATATTAATCATCAATTTAATTGTATCTTTAAAAGAAGGTAGTTCAGCAATGCTTATTTTAGCAGGAGTGGCCCTTGGTTATTTATTTTCAGCCGGAGTATCTTTTCTCAGATATGTTACTGACCATGAACAGCTGCGTGAACTTGCAATCTGGTTAATGGGAGGTTTTTATCAGGCTGAATGGAGAGATATCTTTATCTTAACCCCAATATTAATTTTATCCCTAATCTTACTTCTAAAAATATCATGGGATGTAAATGCTCTTTCAGCTGGAGAAGAGGTGGCCCAAAACCTGGGAATTGATATTAGAAAGTTAAGAAGAATCGGCACCGTAACAGCAGCATTTTTAACCAGTTCTGTAGTTGCTTTTACTGGGATTATTGGTTTTGTGGGCCTGGTTGCTCCCCATATCTGTAGAATGATAATTGGTAATGATAATAGATTTTTGACAATCAGCTCAGGTTTAGCTGGAGCACTATTTTTACTGGGAGCAGATACAGCTGCCAGATTGATAATTAGTCCTGCTGAATTACCGGTAGGTATTATCACCTCATTTTTTGGTGCTCCATTTTTTATCTATATGTTAATTAAAAAGCGAAGGAGTTATTGGTCATGAAAATGAAAGCTGATAAAATCAAATTTTGCTATCAAGACACCGCGGTTTTTGATGAATTATCTTTAGAAATAGAAAAGGGAAAGATTATTTCTCTGGTCGGTCCCAATGGAATTGGAAAATCAACCTTGATTAAATGTTTATCAAATATATATCAGGCTGATTCAGGCTTTGTTTACCTAGATGGCAAAAACACTCTTTCTATAGAAGCGAAAGAACTGGCTAAAGAGTTAGGCTATGTTCCACAAACCCAAAGAAATAGTTTTTCGATTAGTGTTTATGAGAGTATTCTACTGGGGAGGAAGCCATATTTTAACTGGAAAGTAAGACAAGAAGATAAAATTATTGTTCAAGAAATACTGGAGAAATTAAATCTTCAAAAATTAGCAGAAAGAGAGGTCAGTAATTTAAGTGGTGGAGAAATGCAAAAAGTAGCAATTGCCAGAAGTCTAGCTCAAAAACCCTCTATCTTTTTACTTGATGAACCAACTTCAAATTTAGATTTAAATCATCAATTAGAGGTAATGAATATTATTACTGAACTAGCTAAAGAGGAAAATGCAGCAGTAGTGATGGCAATCCATGATTTAAATTTAGCAGCTAGATTTTCTGATTATATATTTTTAATAGCTGAAAAAGGAAAATATATTTCCGGTAAAGCAGAGGAGGTGTTTACAGAAGAAAATATGGAAGCAACATATGGGGTTAAAGTTGAGATAGTGGAAAGTTCTAAGGGGATGTTGATCATGCCTATAGAATTGAGCAGCTAATAATTTTTAAAAAACATGGGAGGTATAAATTGAAAAAATATACAATTACATTATTAATCTTGTTTTTAATCATAACTTCATTGACGGCAGTAGTGATGGCAGAAGAAAATACAGAAGTTCTAGAACTAGAGGAAATTGTTGTTAGGGCATTAAGACATCGAGAAAGACTTTTAGAATCTTCTAATTCAATAGAAGTTATCACAAGAGAAGATATAGAAAAAAGAAATGTAGAAACTGCAGCTGATATATTAACTTATGTTCCAGGTGTTAAGCTTTTTACAGGTGATGGAAATGAAGATGCAGAAAAAAATGCCAGTATTAGAGGCTCTGCTCCCAATCAGGTTTTAGTTTTGGTTGATGGACAGCCCTTAAATGATCTAAGAACAGGTAGATTTGATCTATCACTAATCCCGGCAGAACTAATTGAAGATATAGAGATAGTCAAGGGTCCTGCTTCAGCTCAATATGGAGCAAATGCAGTTGGTGGCTTAATAAGTATTACTACCAGAAGTGGTGAAGAAGATCTGGAGTTTACAAATTTAAGAACAAACTTTGCTTCATATAATACTCAAAGCTATAATCTGAATCATTTTGGCTTTTCAGATAATTTAAGCTACAATTTAATGGCTAAAAATTATCGGAGTGATGGCTTTAATGAAGATCAAACAAAACAAAGTTCTTTATTTACTAAATTTGATTATAAGCTAGATAATCATTCCCAAATAGGAGCTTCTTTAAGATATACTGATACCGATAGAGGTGACCCAAGAGATAGAAATTATGAAGATTTAAATTTAAATTTCAACTGGGATCTTAATCAGGAAGCTATGGAGCAGAGCTTAAAATTATCCTATCATGAGCATACCTATACAGATGATTCTGGAAGAAGCGGTAGGAGAATTCATGAGACTGACAAAATCTATTTAGACTTTAACCGCAGAAATTATTATGATAATCATAACTTAAGTTATGGCTTTAATATTGCTAGAAGCTCTATTGATAGTGACACATATGATCAAAGAAGCAATGTTGAAGGGGCAGTATTTGTACAAGATAATTGGCAGTTCAATGATAAAACCAGAATTCATATCAGCGGCCGTTATGATATTCATGATGAATTTGGTTCAGAGTTCAGCCCAAAAGTGGGAATAAATTATTTATTAAATCCTAATTTAAGCTTTTTTGCTTCAGCTGGAGAGGCCTTTAGAGCACCTGATTATGCAGAATTATATCTTCCTGAGACAAGAATGGGAACTATTCCTGTAGAAGGTAATCCTGATTTAGATCCAGAAAGATCACGTAATTATGAAACAGGACTGCGCTATATAGAGGGAAGGACTAGGGCAGAACTAAATCTCTTTAGAAGAGAAGTGGAAGATTTAATTGACCGTGAACTTGTTGATGATGTGAGAATACAACAAAATATTGGTGAAGCAACTATTCAGGGTGGAGAAGTTGTTTTGGCCTATGCAATAACGGCTGATCTTAGTCTTGATCTCAGCTACATGTATTTAGATGCAGTTGATGAAGAAAGTGGTGAAAAGCTTCCTTTAAGACCTGAACACAGCTTTAACTTGGCTTTTGATTATAGTGGTGATAATTTTAATCTGCGTCTTGACAATAAATATCTTGGTGAAAGAGAAGATGGAGAAGTTTTAGACAGCTATATTGTCAGTGATTTAACCCTAAGCAGAGAGGTATTTAGAGATACAGAATTTAAATTATCGATCAATAATCTTTTTGATGAAGAATATGAAAGTTCAGCTGGAACTGAAACAGCAGGAAGAAATTATGGCTTTGAAATAAGCAGGAGATTTTAAATAGCTATATAATGAAGGGAGCCAAAGATAATGGAAGATTTGAGAGCTGCTGCAGTAAATTTTGAGTCAGAAGCTTTTAATATTAGAAAAAATATTAAAAATATAAGAAAGTGGACAGCTAAACTGCAGGATAAAGCTGAGATAATTCTTTTTCCCGAAATGGCAGTAACAGGCTATTCTAATGAGCCTAGAATTAAAGATTATGCTCTCAATACTAATTCTTCAGCAGTTAAGGAACTTAGCTTAATTGCTGAAGAATATCAGCAAATTCTTATAGTCGGCTTAGCTGAAAAAGAAGCTGCTAATTATTATATTACCCAGCTTCTAATTTCTTCAGATGGTATTCTTGCTAAATATAGAAAAACCCATTTGAGTCCAAATGAAAGCAAAATATTTTCTGCCGGTCAAGAAATAGAAGTTTTTACAGTAAAGAACACTAAAATTGCTATGCAAATTTGTTATGACAGCCATTTTCCTGAGCTTAGTACTATTCAAGCTTTAAAAGGGGCAGAAATAATATTTGTTGCTTTTGCCAGTCCTAGGGAAGATTGTCTGAGCAAAAAAGAGCGTTTTTTAAGATTTTTACAGGCTAGGGCCTATGATAATAGCTGTTATCTTATTGCAGCAAATTTAGTTAATCAAGAGTCAGGAATGGAAGGAACAGCTTTAATTATAGATCCTAAAGGAAAAGTTCTTGCTCAAAGTTCTGCTGCTGAAGAAAGCTATACTGTGGCTTTATTAGAGTCTGAAAAAATAAGCAGAATAAAAGACTTGAAAATGGGATATTTCCTTGCTCACAGGAGAGCAGAATTATATAATAAATATAAATACTGAAAATTATAAATATTTTCTTTTTTCTCTTGCAAAAGTATTATTATAATTGTATAATCAAGGTGAACCGACAGAAAGATTAGTAGCAGAGTGCTTTATTAGGTCGGTGGTTTAGTTTTGGAACAAAGCAGCTGTGTAGCGAGTATGTTCCCTCAATAAAATCAATTTATTAAGGGGGGCATCATCGTGAAAAAATTTCTCAAGCAACGGAAAAATTACAGAGGCAGATTAGAGGTTAAGAAAAGCGTTAGTTCTGACACCGATCTTAGACATGACAAAATTAAAAACAGAGCTATGATTGACTACTACATGTTGAGTGGTTACTAATTAAAGAAATAAACAAAGACTAAAACCAGGGTTTTTAACCCTGGTTTTTCTTTGTCAGAAAAGTATTAATATTTTTTTGACAATATAATTATTGCTTGTTATACTAGATTTATGGAAGCGGTTCCAAAATATCTTTTTTAACAATTCTAGGGGGGTTAAAATGAAAAAGACATTATTTATATTTTTTATTTTGATGATCTTTGCTCTCAACCCATTAGTTTTGGCAGAAGAAGTGGAAATTACCATGGCTGTAGGTACTGTTGGGATTGAACAGGAATTAGCTGAGAGGGCTGCAGAGATTTTTGAAGAGGAAAATCCGGGTGTGACAGTAAATATTCAAGCTGCACCTGAAACCTCTGATGAAAGAAGATCTGTTTTCCTGCAACACTTAGATCGGGAAAGCCCTGAGATCGATGTTTATCAAATTGATGTAATCTGGCCTGGAGAATTTAGTCATTACTTAGTTGATTTAAATGAATATGGAGCTGAAGAAATAGCTGATCAACATTTTGCTGCAATGATAGAAAATAATACTATTGATGGTGAATTAGCAGCCATACCTTGGTTTACAGATGCTGGTTTACTCTATTATAGAACTGATCTTTTAGAAGAATATGGCTTTGATGGTCCTCCTCAAACTTGGGATGAATTAGAAGAGATGGCTGCAGTAATTCAAGCAGGTGAAAGAGAAGATAATCCTGATTTTTGGGGATATGTCTGGCAGGGATATGACTATGAGGGTCTAACCTGTAATGCTCTAGAATGGATTCATTCTCACGGGGGAGGCAGAATTATAAGTGAAGAGGGAGAAATTACTGTTAATAATGAACAGGCGGTTGAAGCAGTAAATAGAGCCGGAAACTGGATAGGAGAGATTTCTCCACCAGAAACAACCGGCCTTGTTGAAGAAAGCTCAAGAATAATTTTTGAAGCTGGTAATGCTGCCTTTTTACGCAACTGGCCTTATGTATATGCTCTAGCTTCAGAAGAAGGAAAGGCTGTTGCTGGAAAATTTGATCTTGCTCCATTACCTGCAGGAGAACAAGGAGAAAGTTCAGCAGCTTTAGGAGGCTGGAATTTAGCTGTAAGCAGATTTAGTGAAAATAAAGAACTGGCAGCTGAATTAGCACTATTTATGGCAGGACCTAGAATACAAAAAATGAGAGCTGTTGAAGGTGCTTTTAATCCAACTATAGAAGAACTTTATGAAGATGAAGAAGTTTTAGCAGCAAATCCGTTTTTTGAGGATTTATATGAGGTTTTTGAAAATGCAGTACCACGTCCTTCAAGTCAGACAGGTGAATTATATAATGAGGTTTCTTCCTTGATTTCTGAGAATATATACTTTGTTTTAACAGGTGATCTTGGGGCAAGCACTGCTCTTGAATATTTAGAAATGGATTTAGAAGATTTATTGGGTTTTGAAACTGGTGAGCTAGAATAAATTTAATTATTATATAAAATCAGGATCTCTCAGTGGGGTCCTGATTTTAAAATAAAAAATATTTTCGCTTTAATTTAAATTACGCAAATCTTTTTTAGAATACACGAAAGGATATTCTATTATGGCTAAAGACAAAACAAATATCTATGATGTAGCAAAAAAAGCGGGGGTTGGAATTGCAACAGTTTCAAGAGTGATCAATGATAGTGATAAAGTCAAAGCAGAAACAAGAGATAAGATCATTCAGGTAATGAACGAACTGGATTATCGCCCCAGCAAAGTTGCTCAAAATCTAGCAAAACAAAAATCAAATGCTGTAGCCGTTATTTTACCTAGTTTTGTGGATCATTTCTTTGTTGAAGTTTTAAAAGGAATTCAGGATAGTTTAGAAAAAAAAGAAGTAGATTTGATATTATATAAAATAGATGTAGATGAAAAGAGAATTTCTAAAATAATGGATATAGTTCACAGCCGTAAAGTTGATGGAATCGCAGCAATTACAATGAATATCTCTAATAGCAATTATCAAGAGCTTTTAGAAAGTGAGATGCCTGTTGTAATCGCTGATGAAAGGTCAAAGGATTTCCATTCCATCTATTTTGATAATATAAAGGGGGCAGAAATGGCAGTTGACTATTTATTCAATTCTGGTCATCAAAAAATAGCCTTTATCAATGGAGATCCTGAGCACTATAATGCTCAAGAGAGATTTCAAGGAGTAAAAAAAGCCTTTAAAAAACATAAGCTTGATCTTGATGAAAAATATATTATTGAGAGTGATTTCTATGCAGAAGATGGCTATCAATCTATGCAGGAATTATTAGAATTGCCGCGATCTCAATGGCCTAGTGCTGTTTTTGCAGCATCTGATAATCAAGCCATAGGTGCTATACAAGCATTAGAAGAAAGAGCTTTAAAAGCTCCTGATGATATTGCTTTAATAGGATATGATAATATAGAACTTGCTAAGTATTTAAAAATTACTACTATCTGGCAGCCGATGTATAAACTTGGCCAGCTGACAATAGAGGTTCTGCTAAAAGCAATTGAAGGAGATTTAAAAGAACGTTTTGAAAAAGAATTAGATTTAAGTCTTATCAAAAGAGAGACAGCCTAAGGAGGAAATATTAAATGGAGAAACAGTGGTGGAAAGAAGCAGTAGTATATCAAATTTATCCCAGGAGCTTTAATGATAGTAATGGTGATGGAATAGGAGATTTAAGAGGGATTATAGAAAAAATAGATTACCTTGAGCAGCTGGGTGTAGATGCAGTTTGGTTAAATCCAATCTATAAATCTCCCAATGATGATAATGGCTATGATATCAGTGATTACAGAGCCATTATGGATGAGTTTGGAACAATGGAAGATTTAGAAGAATTGATGTCACTTTTAAAAGCAAGGGATATGAAGATAATAATGGATTTAGTAATTAATCATACTTCTGATGAGCATTACTGGTTTAAAGAGTCAGCTAAAAGCAAAGATAACCCTTATCGTGATTATTATGTTTGGAAAGATGGCAAAAATGCTTCACCCCCAAATAATTGGAAGTCCTTTTTTGGTGGTTCAGTCTGGGAATATGATAAAAAAACAGATCAATATTATCTCCATTTATTTTCAAAAAAACAGCCTGATCTAAATTGGGAAAACAAAAAAGTGAGAGAAGAACTTTATGAGATGATAAACTGGTGGTTAGAAAAAGGTATAGATGGATTTAGACTTGATGTAATAAACCTTATTTCTAAAAACCAGGATTTTCCTGATGGCAAAGAAGGTGGGCTTTGTGGACACGAACATTTTGCAAATGGACCCAGAGTACACGAATTTATTCAAGAAATGGCCGAAAACACCTATAATAATTATGATGCTATGACAGTTGGAGAAACACCATTTGTAGATAAAGATGAAGCAATAAAATTTGTTAAAGAAGAACGGCAGGAATTCAGTATGATTATCCCCTTTGAACATGTTGAATTTGATAAAAAGGGAGCCTGGGAAAATATATCTCAGTGGGAGTTAAAAGAGCTCAAAGATTTAATGACAGAATGGCAGTATAAACTGCAGCAAAACAATGGCTGGACCAGCCTCTATTTTTGCAATCATGATCAGCCGAGAATTGTATCTCGCTATGGAGATGATGGTAAATACAGAAAAGAATCAGCCAAAATGCTCGGCACTCTGCTGCATACTTTAAGAGGAACCCCTTTTATTTATCAAGGTGAAGAAATAGGAATGACCAACATTAGTTTTAATTCCTTAGCTGATTTTGATGATATAGAAACCAGAGGCTATTTAAATGACCTCAAAGAAAAAGGTGAAATGAGCAAAGAAGAAATGCTGGAAATAGCCAATTATAGAAGTAGAGATAATGCTAGAACACCTATGCACTGGGATGACAGCAAATTCGCAGGCTTTAGTAATGTAGAACCCTGGATAAAAATGAATGATAATTATCCGGAAATTAATGTGGAAAAAGATCTGCAGTCTGAAGACTCAGTATTTAAATATTATCAGCAATTAATTGCTTTAAGAAAAGAGTACCCTGTATTTGTTTATGGTAAATATAAATTGTTATTAGAAGCTGATCCAAATGTCTACACTTATCTAAGAGAAGGGGAAGAAAATAATCTGCTTGTAATGCTTAATTTTAGTGATCAGCCGGTTAAAATTGATTTGCAAAATGAGCTTGAGATCGAAAATGCTGAGCTCTTATTGAACAATTATAATTATGAGCCAGAATTTAGCTTAGAACCTCAGCTTAAACCATATGAAGCAAGAATGTACCTTTTTTAACAAATAGCTTGACAAAAAGTTAAAATGATAATATTATTATATTTGCAATAATCAAAAAACTCCGAGTATATTTACCTGAGTAATTTAATATTATTATGGTAGATATACCGATAGGGTCAACCTGGAAACGGCTTGGCCTCCCGGAATGGAAAGGAGTATTTTTATGATAAATTATGATTTTTACTCCATTTTAACTACTTCCGGTTGAATTACTTAAAACTGGAAGTTATTTTTTTGGCTGAAAATTAAGGAGAATAATGATGAAAAAAAGATATTTTGCTTTATTTTTTATTCTGATAATTTTTCTTGTTTTGACTGGATCAGCTGCTGCTCAAGACAGGCTGATTCTGGCAACTACAACAAGCACAGAAAATTCCGGTTTATTAGATGAATTAATACCACCCTTTGAAGAAATTTTTGAGGTAAGGGTAGATGTAGTATCAGTTGGTACAGGGCAAGCTATAAGCTTGGGTGCAAATGGTGATGCTGACATTATCTTTGTTCATGCTCGTGAGGCTGAAGATGAATTTATTGAAGCTGGTTATGGTGTTAACCGCCGTGATGTAATGTATAATGATTTTGTAATTCTTGGTCCTCCTAATGACCCGGTAGGCATTTCTGAGCTTGAATCAGCTGTAGAGGCATTTTCAGCAATTGCAAATGCAGAAGCTGAATTTATTTCTCGGGGAGATGATTCAGGTACAAACAAAAAAGAATTATCTATTTGGGTAGAAGCAGGAGTAGATTTAACTGAGAGCTGGTATATAGAAGGGGGCCAGGGAATGGGAGCGAGTATTACTATGGCAGATGAGAGAGAAGCTTATATATTTGCCGATAGAGGGACTTTTTTGGCCTATAGTGGTGAAATAGATCTAGAAGTTTTAAACAGTGGAGATCCTGTGCTCTTTAATCCTTATGGTATAATACCGGTTAACCCTGCATATCATAGTCATGTAAATTATCCAATGGCAATGGCTTTTGTAGGTTTTGTCACTTCTCAAGCAGGTCAAAACATAATTAATAACTTTAGCAGCTATGGTGAACAATTATTTTATCCAGATGCTATTAGTTCAGAAAATCTCGTTGATTAAAATAAGATAAAGTAATATAATTAATAAGGTATTTGTCAGTTGAATAACTGGGTTTATCATAAAACTGATGAATACCTTTTTTGGTTTTAAAAAAGTATGTAATTGACAGGGGGATAAACTTTGAACTATTATAGCGAAGCATTTAGAGAAGCTTTTAATCTGATTATTACTCTGGATAGAGAACTGCTGAATGTTGTGGCTACATCACTCAGGCTTTCTACATCATCAACAATAATTGCTTCAACTATTGCAGTTCCTATGGCAGTAATAATCGCCAGAAAAGATTTTTCAGCAAAGAAATTTTTTAATGTAATTTTAAATACTCTCTTAAGCTTGCCAACTGTTGTTGTTGGTATATTTGTTTATTCATTAATTTCAAGAAGGGGTATTTTGGGGGAATACCAATTATTATTTAGCTCAACTGGAATTATTATGGGTCAAACTATTTTAATTTTACCTTTGATTACAGCCCTGGTTAGAAACACCATTTTTTCTTTAGATGAAAAACTCTATAAAACAGCTAAATCATTGGGGGCAACCAAAAAACAGCAGTTTAAATTACTGATCATGGAAGCTAGATACGGAATTATTGGAGCTGTTATTGCAGGTTTTGGAAGAGTTTTAGGAGAAATTGGGATTTCTATGATGTTAGGTGGTAATATTAGAGGTGTTACCAGAACAATGACAACTGCAATGGCACTAGAAACAAATAAAGGTAGATTCTCTTTTGCCCTAGCTTTGGGAATAATATTACTTATACTTTCTTTTACAATTAATTTTTTAGTATATTTTCTCCAGGAAGGAGAGCACTATGAACAGAGGTAATAAAATACTTAAGGTAGAAAATATTGATAAAAACATAAATAATAAACAGATTCTTCAAATAAGAAAATACTCTGTTATCAAAGGTAAATTCAATTTTATTATTGGTGCTAATGGCTCTGGTAAAACAAGTCTGCTCAATATTTTGAGCATGATAGATAATGATTATCAAGGGACAATATATTATAAAGGTAAAATAATTAGTAAAAAGGAAAGAAATTGTGAGTTGAGAAGAAGATTTTCGGTTATCTGGCAGGAACCTTACCTTTATAGAGGTAATGTATATCATAACATTGCCCTACCCCTTAAGTTAAGGGGGTTTAATAAAAAAATAATCCATAAAAAGGTAAAAAACATCAGTCAGAAAATAGAGATAGATGATTTGCTTGAACAGTCAGTTTATACACTTTCAGGTGGAGAAAGGCAAAAAGTTTCTATTGCTAGAGCACTGGTTACAGAACCTGAAATCTTATTTGTTGATGAGGCAACAACAAATTTAGATGAAGAAAGTATTAATTTTTTCAATTCCCATTTTGCTGATCTTGTCACTGAGGAAATGACTGTAGTAATGGTTAGTCATGATAGGAGACAGATAAAAGAGCTTGCAGATAGAATAGCATATCTAAAAAAAGGGAAAATTTTATCTTCACAAGCAAGAGAAGAATTTGATTTTAGCCAATTAGGAGCAGGAATTTGTAGTTCGATAGAAGAAATAGTTTAATAGGTGGTGGGCAAAATGGATAAATTACTATTAAAAAATGCTAAATTGATAGATGATAAAGGGATACATAATTCTGATTTGTTAATTGAAGGAGAAAAAATTGCTGCTGTTGAAGAGAGAGGATATTTTTCTCAATTAGAAAATGAAAACAAGATAAAAGCAATAGATTTAGAAGGGAAATATATATTCCCGGGAGTTATTGATGCCCACACTCATTATGCTTTACATTCTAGAGGGACTCTAAGTGCTGATGATTTTTATAAAGGCAGTATATCTGCAGCAGCAGGTGGAGTAACAACTATCATCGATTATATTGATTTCCCTCAAGATGCTGACTTTAAAAGGGCTTTTAAGGAACGGTGCAGAGAGGCAGAAGATTCTATTATAGATTACAGCTTTCATCAGGTTATAGAAGATTTTGATTCACATATTTCTAAAAAATTAGAAGATTTAAAAGAACTTGCTCTAGCAAGTATAAAGATATTTACCACCTATAAAAAGGAAGGTTATATCTTTGATAAAAATCTTTATGCTGAGCTTTTTGCCAGGCTTAAAGAATTAAAGCTTCTGCCGACAGTCCACGCAGAAGATGATGCTTTAATTGAGGATTTAGAAGCAGCTTATAAAAAAAGAGATCTTACTGAGCCTGCAGTTCATGCAGCAGTAAGACCTTCTTTGGCAGAAAAATTGGCAGTACTGGAGCTGGGGAAGGCTGCTTTAAAGGCAGATATACCTATTTATATAGTCCATCTATCTTCAGCTGCTGGGAATAAGGCAGTAAAAGAACTACGAAACAAAGGAACTGATATTTTTACAGAGACCGCTCCTCATTACTTGATGCTTGATAATGCTCTTTTAAAAGGTGAAAACCCCCAACTGTACTTTATGACCCCACCCCTGCGCAGCAGTTATGATAATCAAAAATTATGGGAGGCTGTCAGCAGCAATGAAATCCAAATTTTTGCTACAGATCACTGTGCCTTTACTAAAGAACAGAAATTCCAGTCAGAAAGTGCTTTTGATATTCTGCCGGGAATTCCAGGTACAGAAACCCTTTTACCTTTAATATATAGCTATGGTGTAGCTAGAAATTATATTTCGCTTGAAAAGATGGTTGAAATGTTAAGTGTAAATCCTGCCAAAATATTTGGCTTATATCCGCAAAAAGGCTCACTTGAATTGGGAAGTGATGCTGATTTAACAGTTTTCGATCCAGAACTGCAAAAAAAATTAACTGCAGAAAACTTGCATTCTGCAGCTGCTTATAGTCCATATAAAAATTTTGAAGTTAAGGGTTATCCTATTATAACAATTAGACGAGGGAAAATAATATTTAAAGATGAACTTAAAGCTGAAAAAGGAAGTGGAAATTTTGTTAAAGCTCATAGTTCCTCGCTTTTTAAGGAATAGTATTTTTAATTAAAATTTTGATTTATTTTGCAGGATAACTTGCAAAGCCCTTCATTTATATGTTGTTCTTCAAGCAAGATATTATTAGGAACTTTTAATGCTACTTCAGTAAAATCCCAAATTCCGATTACTCCAGCCTCAATTAAGAGCTCAGCCGTTTTTTGAGCTACCCCTTTGGGAACTGTTAATGCTGCAATATCAATTTTTTCTTCTTTTACAAAATCACACATTTCTTCAACGCTTCTTATTTTTATATCATCAAGAAAAAGCCCTATTAACTTAGGATTTTTATCAAAAACCCCTTTAAGTTTGTAGCCCCTTTCTTCATAACCTTTGTTATGGACTAAAGCCTGGCCCAGGTGGCCTGCTCCCACTATAATAAGGTTTTTGGGATGGTTGAAACCCATTATAATACTAAGCTCTTGTAAAAGACAATATATATCATAACCATAACTCTTTCGGCCAAAATTTCCAAAATAACTCAAATCTTTTCTAATTAGTGAGCTGCTGAAACCAGTCAGTTCTGCTAATTCCTCAGAAGAAATATATTCTTTTGCCCTATTTTTTAGTTTTTTGAGATGTTTATAGTAGATCGGCAGTCTTCTTATAATAATATTAGGAATATTTTCTGAGCGTTTATCCATGATAAAACTCCTCTTTAAAATACTTTGTTAAAAAAATAACTTTCTAATATCATTTTACCCTATTTCATATTATTTTTCAAATGCTATTTTAGCATAATTTTCTTGTGAAATACTATATTTATAATTAAAGTGAGCAAAGCAGAATAATAATTTAGTATAAGCAAAAAGGCAGGATTAAATAATTTTTTAAAGAACTAATATATATAAGCTAAAACTAAAGAATGAAAGCTGAACAGCTAATTTAATTTGCAGAGGAGGATTAAAATGGATAAATATAAAATCCCTATTTCTAAATTAGACTATAGCTATCAAGAAAGTGAACTTGATTTTAGTAGTACAGAAGAATTATCTCCTATTGATGAAAAAATTGTAGGTCAAAATCGGGCTGCTAAATCTCTGAGTTTTGGGATGAGAGTAGAAAAGAAAGGCTATAATATTTTTATGGCCGGTGAATCTGGAACTGGAAAATCAACCTATGCTGAAAATATTGCTGAAGAAAGATCAGCCGAAATGGGAAAACCCCAGGATATATTATATGTATATAACTTTTATGAATCAGAAAAAACTAGAGTAATGAAAGTTGAAGCTGGAACTGGTAGTGAACTTAAAACTGATCTGGAAAAAATAGTAGAAGAGTTGAAAGAAGAAATCCCTCGGGCTTTTGAGGGGGAAGAATATGATAAAGAAAGAAAAGAAATACTTAATGAATATCAACCTAAATCAAATAAGATTATGAAAGAGTTTGAAGCATCTGCAAAAGAAAGAGGTTTTATGCTGCAGAATACTTCACAGGGTTTGGTACCTGTGCCGATAGATGAAAATGGAGAGCCTCTCAGCAGAGAGGATTTTCAAGAAATGGATGATGAAAAAAGAGAAAAAATAAGAGAACGTAGTCAAGAAATCCAGAATGAGATTTCTCAGGTAATGCGAGAAATTAGATCTATCAAAGAAGAGGCTCAGGAGGAACTATCTGCACTTGAGAAAAAGATTGGTTTATCAGTTGTTCAACCAATAATCTGTCATCTTGAAGAAAAATACAGTGAATCAGAAGTTATAATTGATTATTTAGAGGAAGTACAGGAAGATATAGTAGATCATATAGATCGTTTTAGAAATGAAAATGATGAAAGTCAGTCAAGAAGTTTTTTGCCTATGCAAAGAGATGAAGATGGAGACTTTTTTAATCGCTATAAAATAAATGTTTTTGTTAATAACAGTAAAACTGAAGGTGCACCTGTTGTTTACGAAAAAAATCCAACTTATTATAATCTCTTCGGGAAAATTGAAGGCGGCAGTCAATTTGGTACAATAACTACCAACTTTACCATGATCAAAAGTGGTTCATTACACAGAGCAAATGGTGGTTTTTTAATTGTCCATGCTAAAGATCTTTTGCGTAATCCATTTTGCTGGGATACTTTAAAAAGGGCTTTAATAAATCAGGAAATTACTGTTGAAAACATCGGGGAACAGTATAGAAGTGTACCCATTATAACCTTAAAACCTGAAGCTGTTGAATTAGACCTTAAAGTGATAATGATTGGGACACCATATATATATTATCTACTCTATAATTTTGATGAAGAGTTTTCTGAATTATTTAAGATCAAAGCAGATTTTGATACTGTAATGGAAAGAAGCAAAGAAAATATTGAAAAATTTGCAGATTTTATTTCTTCAGTTATTAACCGTTATGAAATTAGAGAGTTTACTGCTGGAGCTATAGCTGCAATGATTGATTTCAGCTCCCGTTTGACTGGAGATAGGCAAAAACTATCTACTAAATTTAATGAAATAATAGAGATAATATTCGAAGCGGATGTTTGGACAGAACAGGCTGGTGAGGAAAGAGTAAAGGCAGAATATGTAAGAAAAGCTATTGAAGAAAAAGAAATGCGAGCAAATTTACTGGAAGAAAAGGTTCAAGAACAAATTGATAGAGATCATCTTTTACTTGATGTAAGTGGAGAAGAAATAGGTCAGATAAATGGTTTGTCAGTCCATCAGGCAGGGAATTATACATTTGGTCGACCAGCCAGAATTACAGCTCGGACCTATCTTGGTAAAGAGGGAGTAATTAATATAGAAAGAGAAGCTAAGATGAGTGGTAGGATACACAGTAAAGGAGTAATGATATTAACTGGCTATTTAGGTGGTAAATATGCTCAGGATTATCCTCTCAGTCTAACAGCTTCAGTTGCTTTTGAACAAAGTTATGGTGGAGTTGATGGTGATAGTGCAACCTGTGCAGAAGTTGTAGCCTTACTTTCTTCTCTCTCTGGAATTGGTGTTAGACAGGATATTGCCATTACAGGTTCTATGAATCAAAAAGGTGTTGTCCAGCCAATTGGTGGAGTGAATGAAAAGATAGAAGGATTTTTCAAGGTTTGTGAATCCAAAGGGTTAACCGGTCAACAAGGGGTAATAATTCCTAAACGTAATCTTGATAATCTAATGTTAGGTGATGATATTATTGAGGCAGTTAAAGATGATATTTTCCAGCTATATGTGGTAGAAGATATTGATGAAGTTTTAGAAATCATGCTGGGCAAAGCTGCAGAAACTATTCATACTGCTGTGCAGGAAAAACTGCAGCATTATGCAGAACTAGAAGCAGATAATTATGGAGCTGAATCTGAAGCAGAAGAAGAGGAAAATGAAGCAAAAAAAGCAAATGAAGAAGATGATGAAGATAAGAAAAATTGAAGAAAAATATTTGATTAATTAAGGTCAAAAATAGCAGATTTATTGCGATTGGAGCATCTAATCTGCTCTAATAAGCTATAAAAAGCTATAATGATTAAAAATGAGCTTTGATTATTTTTGACCTTCTCTGACTTTAATCCTATAATATAAGTAGAATGAAGATGTAAAATGATCATATAAAAAATACCGGAGGTGGTTTTATGTTTGATTTAGTACCATTTAGAAACCGCAAGCGTAGAAGTGTTGCTGAGCGTGATGATGATCCATTTAACATGGTTTCAGGACTATTTAGTGATGTGATGGATTTTGCTGATCGTAGTTTCAGAGCTGATATTAAAGAAACCGATGATAAATATATCATCGAAGCTGAAATGCCTGGTATTAAAAAAGATGATATTGAGCTAGAGCTTGATGATGATTATCTCACAATTTCTGTGGATCACACAGAAGAAGAAAAAGAAGAAAATGAAAACTATATTCGCCGTGAAAGAAGACATGGCAGATATGCTCGCAGTTTCTATCTAGAAAATGTGAAGCAGGATGAAATTACCGCAGAATATAATGATGGTATTTTGACTATTGATCTGCCAAAAGTAGAGAAAAAAGTTGTTAAAAAGCGGACAATAGATATCAATTAACTCTGCAGAGATAAAAGTTTTATAAAATCAAATATAAGTCATTAATTGAGTACCCGGCAGTTTACTGCCGGGTTATATTTTTAGTTGAGTAATATAATATTGCGTTTTTTTGTGAAATTACTGTATAAAATCTCTTAAATATGATATAAATTATAATAGATAATAAATAATTTAGGGGGTATTTAATTGAGCTTTCCTGTTATTGATATATATATAAATAAAATAGAAGAAAACGCGGTACAAATGCAAAAGATGTTAAAAGAAAAAAATATTGATTTAACAGCAGTTGTTAAAGGTTTTGCTGGGGATTTAAAAGTTTTTAAGGCTTTTCAAAATGCTGCTGTCAATAGTATTGCTGATTCTAGACTGCAGAACATAAAAAAATATAGGGAGGCAGGCTATCAGGGTGAGATAATGATGCTCAGAATACCTATGCCTTCTGAGCTTGAAGAAGCGGTAAAATATATTGATACGACTTTGCTCAGTGAGATCAAAACTGCTAGAGCAGCTGCTGAAGCTGCAGTTAAAGCAAATAAAGAAATCAAAGTAATAATTATGGTAGATTTAGGTGATCGAAGAGAGGGTGTATTAGCTGAAAATTTGCAAAAACTTGCAGCAGAGATAATAAAATTGGATGGACTTAAATTAGATGGGATCGGAACTAATTTGGGTTGTTTTGCTGGGGTGTTGCCAGATGAAAATAATACTAAAAAATTAATTGAATTAAAACATGATTTAGAAGAAGAGTTTTCGCTTAAATTAAATAGAATTTCTGCCGGCAATACTGCTACAACTATCTTGTTAAATAATCATGATTTGAGCTCTAAAATTAATAATTTAAGAATAGGTGAGGGTATTTTGCTTGGCACAGATATTATTAATGAGCGTCTTTTTAAGGATTTAAATCATTATAATTTTCGCTTGCGGGCAGAAATAATTGAATTACAGGCTAAACCATCTAATCCAGAAGGTGAAATGGCTTTTGATGGTAAAGGTAGAAATCAGATCTTAAAAGACAAAGGGCTTAGAAAAAGGGCAATTGCAGCTGTTGGTAAACAGGATATTGATTATCATGGTTTATATCCTCTTGATAAAGGCATAGAAGTGCTAGGAGCAAGCAGTGATCATTTAATATTAGATCTAACAGATTTGAAAAAAGAATTAGCTGTGGGAGATATTATAACTTTCAAAATGAATTATAGTGCTATGTTAAGAGCGATGACTTCTGCTTATGTTGAGAAAAATTATCTTTATAAATAATTTGCTTTAATTTTGGGGGGATATTCTTGGATTTTTATCTGATTTTATTTTTTTTATTCAGCGGTATATTTTTGGGATGGAAGATAAATAAGGATAATTATTTTCTCAAATTGTCTGATAAAATTACTAAATTAGGTTTAGTAATTCTTTTAGCTGCAATGGGTGCAGATCTAGGTAGTAATGAAGAAATCTTTAGGCAGCTGGGTCAGATAGGACTACAGGCATTATTATTTGCTATTTTCACTATAATATTCAGTGTTTTATTACTTTATTTTTTTGCTAAATTAATTCTTGTAAAAGGGTTGACTTCAGGCACCAAAAAGCAAGTTGATAATCCAGAAGGTGGAGGCAATATAACTTTTTTAATCTTTTTTTCTGTAATCATGGGGATAATAATTGGGCGCTTTTGGCTTCAAGCAGAATTTCATAGTATTTTAGCACCTCTAATAAATTATTCGCTTGCCTTATTATTATTTGGGGTTGGAGTTGATATTGGAGCCAGCAGAGAAATACTGGCAGATCTTAAAGTGCTGGGGTGGAAGATTTTAGCAATACCTTTTTTGATCGCTGTAGGGACTTTAATCGGCTCTGTGTTAATTGGTTTCTTGCTTGGTTTTGCTGTAGGAGAATCAGCTGCAGTTGGTTCTGGATTTGGCTGGTATAGTCTTTCGGGGGTGTTGATTTCAAATTTGCATGGGCCTGAACTAGGATCATTAGCTTTTTTGACCAATGTCTTTAGAGAACTCTTAACTGTTATTTTAATTCCTGTTATCGCCAAATACATGGGTGGTTTAGCAGCAATTGCACCTGGAGGAGCAACTACCATGGATGTAACCTTACCCTTAATCAAGGAAGCTGGTGGAGAAGCAGTTGTAATTCCTGCTTTTATTAGTGGAGCTGTTCTCTCAACCTTAGTTCCAATTTTAGTACCATTTTTTTTGAATTTATAATTTAGCTGCTGAAAAATAATTTTTCTAAATTTCCTGGAGGAGTTGAAGATATGAATAAGCAAGAAGAAAAATTAAAAGAAATGAATAAGGCTTTTCAAGCTTTATTAGAATCTGAAGATGATTGGCTGGCAAATCTAGCCAACAGTACTGCTGTATTATCACAATTTATGACTGATATTAATTGGGCAGGTTATTACATCTGGAAAAATGAACAACTAATTTTGGGTCCATTTCAGGGTAAAACAGCCTGTGTAAGAATTGATGAAGATAAAGGAGTCTGTGGTAAGGCCTTTAGTCAACGCAAAATTTTGCTGGTCAAGGATGTTAGTAAATTCCCCGACCACATAGTTTGTGATCCTGCTTCAAAATCAGAAATAGTACTGCCTATAATTGTTGCAGGAGAAGCCATTGCAGTCCTGGATATCGATAGTCCTAAACTTGCTCGTTTTGGAGAGTTGGAAAGAAAGTATTTAATAGAATTTACTGATATACTTATTGAGAATACTAATTTTTTACCCTTAATAGAGAAATTTTAATTGGAGGTCTTAAATGTGTTAAAAAGCAGAGACAGATATTTATTTGACTTAGATGGAACTTTATTAACAATTGATATAGATGAATTTTTAAATCGCTATTTTGCAGCTTTATCAGCAGAATTTAGTGATCTATATTCTGATCAGCAGGAATTTATCGCTAATCTGATGGATTCAACCCATAAAATGATCAAGAATAATGGTCAAAAAAGCAATGAAGAGGTATTTATGGAAGATTTTTTAGCTCATTTAAATGAAGCTGATCGGGAAGCAATAAAAGGCCGCTTCCATGATTTTTACCAAAATGTCTTCCCTAGCTTAAAAAAAGATTTTGAATTAGATAGCCAGACTCCAGCTAATATTATTTCATATTTAAAAGCTAAAAATAAAAGTCTTGTTTTAGCGACTAATCCTCTCTTCCCTCGTCAGGCAGTAATTGAGAGATTGAATTGGGCAGGTTTGGCAGCCGAAGACTTTGATTTAATAACCAGCTATGAAAACATGAGTTATGCAAAACCAAATCCTAATTATTATCAGGAAATACTTGAAAAAATAGATGCAGAGCCTGATCAATGCTTGATGATAGGTAATGATATGACAGAAGATGCTGCAGCTCAAAAGCTTGGTATTCCTACTTTAATAATTAATAATCATTTGATTGAAAATGAAAGTAAAGAAGCTGATCTATTCTGGCAGGGTAGTTTAAAAGAGTTTTACGACTTAATAAAAAAGGAACTTTAATAAAAAAGGTTGTAATTAATTTCTGATAAAAATTTTAATTACAACCTTTTGCTAATTTATATTTAATTTTACTTTTCAATTATTAATTTTTGCTCAGCTGATAACTGATATTCTTCAGCATAAACTTTAAGCGTCAACTTTTTACCTGCTTCAAGTTCAAAGATTATTTTTTCTTTATTAACCTCAACCTTAATTCTTCTTCCTCTAAAAATGATCATAAAATCATAGGATTCCCATGCTTTTGGTAAAAAGGGTCTAAATTGCAGCTGAGAATCTTTAACCTCATAGCCAGCAAAGCCTTTAACTATTGACATCCAGGTTCCGGCCATACTTGTAATGTGGAGGCCATCATCTGTATCATAATTATAATTATCAAGATCCAGTCTGGCAGTTCTGAGATAAAGCTGATAAGCTTTTTCCTTTCTCCCAATTTCTGCCGCTATAATTGAATAAATACAGGGTGATAAGGATGATTCATGAACTGTTCGTGGTTCATAAAAATCAAAATGTCTTTCCATACTAGCTTGATCAAATTCATCTTCAAAATAATACACTCCCTGGAGAACATCAGCCTGCTTGATATAGGGAGAACGAAGAATTTTATCCCAGGACCAGTTTTTATGGAGGGGAATATCTTCTTCTTTTAAATCAGAAACCAGTTTTTGTTCTTTGTCCAAATAACCATCCTGTTGAGCATAAATATCATAGTCGTCTAAATAGGGATAGTACATTTTTTCTATCATATCCTGCCAGAGCTGATAATCCTCTTCACTTAGCTGCAGCTTGTCTACTAATTCTTGATATCTTTCTGGATAATTATTTTTTAGATATTCTTTATTTTCTAAGGTATATTTGAGGGTCCAGACAGCTATTTTATTGGTATACCAATTATTATTAATATTATTTTCATATTCATTGGGACCGGTAACTCCGATGATCATATATTTATCTTTGCGGGGATTAAAATGAGCTCTATCAGCCCAAAAACGAGAGATTTCTGCTAAAACTTCAAAACCATAATCTTTGATATATTCCTGGTCACCTGTGTAATCAATATAATCTTTGATTGCATGAGCAATTGCTCCATTACGATGAATCTCTTCAAATGTAATTTCCCATTCATTATGACATTCTTCACCATTGATAGTCACCATTGGATAGAGAGCACCTTTAAGCCCAAGTTTATCGGCATTTTCTATAGCCTTCTCCAGATGTTTATATCTATATATTAGGAGATTTTTTGCAACCTCCTGGCTGTGAGTTGCTAAATAAAATGGCAAACAATAAGCTTCTGTATCCCAATAAGTTAAACCACCATATTTTTCACCTGTAAAGCCCTTAGGACCAATATTCAAGCGGGGATCATGGCCTGTATAAGTTTGGTTTAGGTGAAAAATATTAAATCGAATTCCCTGCTGAGCTTCCAGATCACCTTCGATTTTAATATCACTTTCCTGCCAAATTTTGGCCCAGGCCTTTTTATGCTCAGCAAAGAGCTTTTGATAACCATCAGCAGCTGCTGACTTAACTTTCTCTAAAGCTTGATCATTAACTAAATCTTTTTTATAATCTCTGCTTGTACAAAGAGCTATATATTTTTTAAGCTCCACTGTTTCGCCTTTTTCTATCTTTAAAGTTATAATATCCGCAATATAATTTTTTTCTTTAATTTTTTTCAGCTCTTGATATTCTTTATTTACTTCCCATTTCATAGCAGTACTGACTTTAAAATTCGATTTTTTAGTTTTCATACTTAATAATGACTGCTGCTCATTATTTATTTCTTCTTCACCTTTCCAGAAAAAATCGCCATAATTGGCATCTTCATTTTTTACATTCCCATCTAGATAAGGCTTTAATTCTAGCTTATGTTTTCCACTAAGAGCTTTAATTGAATAGTTAATTGCAGCTATTTCTTTATTTTTTTGATTTAAAAATCTTTTTTCGATAATTTCTAGTTCTTGATTATTAATATTAACAATAAAAGATCTTTTTAAATATGCTTCTTTCATATTTAAAACCCTTTTAAAAGAACTAAACTCAACTTGATTTAAATCAATTACAGTATCATCTATTTTTAGATCAATACCAATAAAATTTGTTGCATTTGCTATTTTGGCAAAATATTCAGGATAACCATTTTTCCACCAACCAACAATAGTCTTATCAGGATAATAGACACCTGCAATATATGTTCCCTGGAGGCTGTCTCCACTATATTTTTCAGCAAAATTGCCCCTTAAGCCCATATGTCCATTACCAAGGCTCATTATACTTTCGGTAACTCTATTATAATCTTTATCAAAACCCTCTTCAATAACTTGCCAAGCATCTACTTTATAGTATTTTTTCAAATTAAACACCTACCTTTGAAAAGATTATATCAAAAATAACTATTTAATAAAAGCATTTACAAATTATAAGTAGAAATCGAAAAAAATTGCTTTTCTACAACAAAATAACTAAAAATTACCATCACAATTAAATTCTGTTTTCCAATAGTGATTTTTTGTCCAATTTTTAAAAAAAATTGTTTTGAGGCAGGAATAGAAGGATAAATCTTTAATTTATGTTAATGAGAAAGAGTTTGTGAAAAATAATTCAATTAAGGAGTGGTTATTTATGGCAAGAGTATTACAGTCTCCAGGAAAGTATGTTCAGGGGAAAAATGTCATTGCTGAAATGGCAGATTATCTTCAGGATTTTGGAGAAAAAGTTCTGGTGATTGCTGATCCAGTTGTAGATGAATTATTTTCGGAAGAACTAGAATCAGGCTTAGAAGGAAAAGATGTTGTAATGAAAGAATTTAATGGTGAGTGTTCTAAGCTCGAAATCGATAGGCTTCAAGCTGTTGCTGAAGCTGAAGCAGTAGAAATGGTTATTGGAGTTGGTGGTGGTAAAACTTTAGATACTGCTAAAGCAGTAGCTTATTATGCAGAGCTTCCGGTAGTGATTGTACCAACAATAGCTGCAACTGATGCACCTTGTAGTGCTTTATCAGTAATTTATACAGAAGAGGGAGTATTTGAAGAATATCTCTTCTTACCCAAAAACCCTGATGTTGTAATTATTGATACTCAAATTGTAGCCGATGCTCCAGTTAGATTTTTAGTTTCTGGGATGGGTGATGCACTAGCAACTTACTTTGAAGCAGCTGCCTGTGATCAAACCAAAGCTCCGACAATTGCTGGTGGAAGCCAGACAATGACAGCTGTTAGTCTTGCTAGATTAAGTTATGACACACTACTCAAATATGGTAAATCTGCTAAGTCAGCTGCAGAAGCAGGTGTAGTTACTGAAGCCTTAGAAAAAGTTGTAGAAGCAAATACTTTATTAAGTGGTTTAGGTTTTGAAAGTGGAGGCTTAGCTGCAGCGCATGCAATTCACAATGGTTTAACCGTATTAGAAGAAACCCACAGCAATACACATGGTGAGAAAGTAGCTTTTGCTACTATCGTCCAGATGGTTTTAGAAGATAGAGATCCTGTAGAAATAGAACAGGTTATTGCTTTTTGCAAAACCGTTGGGCTTCCAACAAAATTAGCTGATCTCGGTGTAACTGATGTAAAAGAAGACAAGATTTTAGAGGTTGCTAAAGCAAGTACAGCTGAAGGTGAAACAATCCATAATATGCCATTTGAAGTAGATGCAGAAATGGTTAAAGATGCTATTTTAGCTGCTAATAATCTCTAAAAAGAATCTTTAATAAAATAATTTAGAAATGAAAACCCGCAAGTATTTCTTTCTGCTTGCGGGATTTTATTTTTAATAAGCAACACTCCTTGGGATGATTGTTAGTGTAAAATTACTTTTGGAGATTCAAAACTGAATCATAAAAAAAATAGAAAGAAGACTCCCTTTTTGATAAAA
>NZ_JAJFAT010000011.1 GCF_020711195.1 Halanaerobium polyolivorans | reverse complement strand
GAGCAATAAAAGCATTAGCTTTTTAAAAAATATATAAGGGAGTCTTATCTCATTTCCAAAAGTTATTTGACACAATCCTTTGCCCCACTTTTCTTGACAATTTTTTAACTATAGTCTATCATTTAAGTATGAATTAGTATTATATACTTTTAATTCACCAATAATATTCAAGGAGATGAAATAATGAAATATAAAGTTGCTTTTGTTTGTATTGGTAATTCCTGCCGCAGTCAAATGGCTGAAGGATTTGCTAGAGCCTATGGTAGTGATGTGCTCGATGTCTACAGTGCAGGGACCGATCCTGCTGATGCCGTTAAAGAAAATGCTGTTAAAGCAATGGAGGAAGTCGGGATAGATATTAGTGATCATCAGCCAAAATTATTAGAAGATATTCCTTCAGAATTGGATATTCTAATAACTATGGGTTGTGGAGTAGAATGTCCCTATTTACCCTGTAAATTTAGAGAGGACTGGGGACTTGAAGATCCAGCCGGTAAAGCGATTGAGGTTTTTAGAGCGACTAGGGAGATTATTAATGGCAAAGTAAAAACACTAATCAAAAAAGTAAGAAATGGAGAAATATAAATACCCATAAGAGGTGGTAAAAATAAAATTTATCTATGAGGTTGAAACTAGATTTAATTTTAAAGATGAAGCTGAAGCATATAAAACCCTACCTTTTTTAAAAAAAGTTTTAAAGACAGAACTAGAATGGGAAACTCTGCACTTTGGTCCAGAGCTTTTTAGGGAAGATATAGTATTAAGAGTAAGCAGAACAAATTTTGCCGAACATGAACTACAGAGTCTTGCTTATAAAGAAACAGATATAGGTGAAATAATTAATATTCGGCGTGAATATAGTGAGAAAATTTCTGAAAGCTTTGCTGATAGTGAAATAATAAATATTTTGGGTGGAAATAGGGCTGTTAAAAATAGAGAAGATATTATTGAAGAAATAGAAAAGCTAGGACATAAAAGATTTATGTCATTTAACGGCAAAAGTTTTGTTGGAGATTATAAATCCTTTAATCTGAAATTAATGTATACTGAGCAGATAAGATATCCAGTCCTGCTTGAAATAGAAAAAGCAGCTGCTGATCTTAAAGAAGCAAAAATGATGGCCAAAGAATTACTTGACTTTGTCCAAGCTTATGATCTGAGAAAGAGAATGATAACTAAAGAACCACCAACTTTACTTTATGAAGAAAATTTTAAAGACGTAATTTCTTAATTAATATATTATTTGAGGTGTAAAAATATGAGCAGTGAAGAAATGAATAAAAGATCTATTGAAGAAGAACCAGAAAATGTTGAATTTAGTGAAGGAGACGAAGTTCAAATAAAGGTTGATCAATTTACTGACTTAGGAATTAAAGCTATTATTAATAATAAGTATTATGGACTTGTTTATAATAATGATATTTATAAGGATTTAGAAATTGGGGATGAAACTACTGCCTATATCAAAAAGATCAGGGATGACAATAGAATTGATCTTAGTTTAAGAAAAATCGGTTATGGCAGGATTGAAGATGCTAAAGAAAAGATTTTAAAAACTCTAAAAAATGAAGGTGGATTTTTAGCTCTAAACGATAATAGTTCACCAGAGGAGATTAAAGAAAAACTTGAAATGAGTAAGGGAAGTTTTAAAAAGGCAATTGGGGGACTTTATAAAGAAAGAATCATTGATATAACAGATAAAGGAATTAAAATTAAGTAATTTAACTAAAAAAGAAAAGGGATTCCAGACATTAATGCCTGGAATCCCTTTCTACATATATTTATAAACTATAAACTGGACTCAAGTAATTACTTATCTGCCATAACCTTAACAACAACTTCTCTAGTTCTAGGCCCATAAAATTCGCCAAGATAAATATCCTGATTGTCTCCTAAGAGAATTTCGCCATCTTCGATTATAAAGTTCTGATCAACACCAAAATAACTAGCTTTTAGATGGGCAGATGAAGAATCTCCTTCTAGATGTCCATAGTCATCATCCAGTTTGTTTATTTCGTAAACTATATCTCTTGTTATACCAGCACCACTATTCCCAATGATTGTCACAGCAGCAGTTGTGTGAGGAACATAAACCTGCAGTAAACCTGAATCAGCATCAGCTTCCTCAACAACATTCAAGATCTGATCTGTGATCTTAATAAATTCAACTTCCTCTGCAGTTTCAACTGTAAAACTTTTTAACATAATTAGCCTCCTTTTTTAACCTTAAGTCAAAATCAAAAGTAAAACTAATACTGTTAAAAGAGTTCATTTTGCTTTAATTATTCTTAATATTGATTATAACAACTCTAATTCAAAAAATCAAATTTGGAAATAAATAGCACAAAAAAGAGTTTGAATTTGATAATAAAGTTTGTTTTTTTAAAAAAAGCGTGTTAAAATATGTTCAAGTAAAGAATTAAATTATTAATTATTATTAAAAATAGAATAAATTGTTGTCTAATCTCATTTTGAGAGCGGAGGACCCAATTTTTTGGGGCGAATCTATTTTTTAGATGAAGACCTTTTACTTCAAGCCCGTCAGCTAACTTCGTAGACATTATTAAAGGACAGACTGCCTGTCAAAGGTATGTGTTTTTTTGTTTATAAATATTCACTACAGTCTATCTGTGGTGTTTTTTTATTTTGAGTAAAGAATTTACATTGAAAGAGAGGCGATTTAAGTTATGAAAATAAATACTTTAAAAGGTAAAATAATATTAGGTTTTGCGGTAATGGTTATCATATTGACCGGGGTAGTTGTCTGGAGTGTTTATAATTTTGAAATATTATCTGAAGCAATTAATAACATAATGGTAGAGAACTATCAAAGTATTACAGCAAGTGATAGTATGGTTGAAGCTATCGAAAGACAAGATAGTGCACTTTTGATGATGTTAAGAACACCTGAAGAAGAGCAAGGTCTGGAAGGACAAGAAATATTTAGGCGGAATCAACGCGAATTTTACAGCTGGTTGGCAAGAGCAGAAGATAATATTACAATCGAAGGTGAAGGGGATATTATAAATAAGATAAGTGAAAATTATTATACCTTTATTTCTATTTTTGATAATTTCTATAATGCAGATGAGGCAGATAGGTGGGAGATATATAATCAAGAATTACTGCCTGTTTTTATGGAAACAAAGAATGAAATTAGGGAGTTAAGAGAAATAAATAGACAGGAGATGGTTAGTGCACAGCAGAGTGCTAATAGCAGAGCCAATCAAGCGATAATATATACAATTATTTTAGCCCTGGGTGTAACCGGTTTTTTTCTGATTTTTGCTTATTATTTAACTCAGCAGATATTAAATCCGATAAAAGAACTGCAAAAGGGTATAAAGAAGGTTGCAGAAAGGAACTTCCAGCAAAAGGTAGAAGTTGCTTCTGAGGATGAGATAGGAGTTTTAGCAGATGAATTTAATAAAATGATAACAAAATTACGTGAATATGAAAAAATAAATGTTAAAAAAATATTGATGGAAAAAGAAAAATCAGAAGCTATTGTAAATAATCTCTCCAGCCCTTTAATTGTAACTGATCAAGATCACAATATAGTTTTAATTAATGAAAGTGCAAAAAATCTCTTTTCTATTAATAATGATGTTATAGATATGCATTTTTTAGAAGTTATTAATTCAGAGAGGCTTTTCGACTTTATTAAAAAACCAGAAGACAATCAAAAAAATAATACAATTGTGATGGAAAAAGAAAATAAAGAAAAACATTTTAGGGTTTCTACTAAAAGAGTGTTAAATAATGAAGAAAAATATCAATTTACTGTAACATTACTAGAAGACATAACCAGATTAAAAGAGATAGATAATATGAAATCAGAGTTTGTTTCTACAGTTTCTCATGAATTCAGAACTCCATTAACATCTATGAACATGGGTTTGAATATGGTAATAAATGAAGATACTGGTGAGCTAAATGAAGAACAAAAGGAATTGTTAGAAGCTGCATACGAAGATGTAGAAAGGTTAACAGAATTAGTTAATGATCTGCTTGATTTATCTAAAATTGAATCAGGAAAGATTGAAATGGACTTCAGTAAAACAGATGTTAATAATATTATAGAAAAAACATTAGAACCATTTTATAAGCAGGCTGAAGAAAAGGGTATTGAATTAGTTTTTGAAAAAGAAGAAGAAAATATTCAGGCCTGGGCAGATCCAAGTAAAATTAGTTGGGTTATTTCTAACCTGATAGGTAATGCGCTTAGATATGTTGAAGAAGGGAGAATTAAGGTTGGTGCAGAAGTAAAAGGTAGAAGAATATTAGTATCAGTAGATGATGATGGTCCAGGAATTCCTAAAGAATATCAGTATAAAATATTTGAGAAATTTGTGAGGGCAGGTAATGACAAAGAAGAAAAAAGTGGAACAGGCCTGGGTCTTGCTATCGCCAAAGAAATTATTGAAGCTCATAATGGAAGAATCTGGGTCGAGAGTGAAGAAGGAGAGGGCTCAAAGTTCAGTTTTTATATAACCCGTTTTGGTTATCAGGAGGAAGAGAATAATGGCTAAAATTTTAGTAGTAGATGATGAAAAAAATATTAGATTAGTTGTTGGCAAAAGCCTTGAAAAGGCTGGTTATGAAGTTATTTATGCAGTTGATGGTGTAGAAGCCGTAGAAAAAGCTAATGGGTATGATTTAAATCTTATATTATTAGATTTAAGATTACCCAAAATGAATGGGTTTTTGGTATTAGAAGCATTAAAAAGTGATGCAGCTACAGAGGGTATACCTGTTATAATTTTGTCTGCACTTTCATCAGAAGATGATATCCAAAAGGTTATTTCGCTGGGGGCTGAAGATTTTTTAGTTAAGCCAATTAGCCAGAGTGATTTATTACTTGCTGTAGAAGAAAATATAAAGGAGGAAGTCAGTGATGAATAAAAAAGTATTGTTAATTGATGATGAAAAAAATATCCGTTTAACTTTAAAAACTGCTTTATCAAAAGCCGGGTATGAGGTTGAAACAGCAGTTAATGGAGAAGATGGATTAACTAAAGTTAAAGAAGATGATTTTCCGGTTATTCTACTTGATATGAAAATGCCGGGGATGGATGGCATTCAATTTCTAAAGGAAATCAATAATGAAGATATAAGTACAAAGGTGATCATGATTACAGGTTATGGTAGTGTAGAAACTGCTGTTGAAACATTAAAACTTGGGGCTGTAGATTATTTAAGAAAACCATTTAAACCAGAAGAAATAATAGGGATTGTTGAAGATGTTTTTAAACGTTATGAAATGGAAAGTTCAGAAAAAGAAGTTGAGACTTTTGAGGATTATATTACCATGGCAAAAAATGCTATTAACAAAAGAGATTTCTCTAAAGCAAAAGAAATGCTGAAAAAAGCTACTTCAGAAGACTCCGAAAAGCCGGAGCCATTTAATTTACTTGGGATTATTTATGAAATGCAGCACAAACAGGCTGAGGCTATGAAAATGTATAGAGCTGCTCTGGCTTTAGATCCTTCTTATAAGCCTGCAAATGATAATATTGAAAGGGCAGGCGAAAGTATTGGCTCCATTGATTTAGATAATATGAATCTTGGAGATAATGAGGAGGTTGAATAAATGTTTATTGTTATCATAGGTTCTGGTAGAACAGGTTCCCTTTTGGCAGGGAGCCTGTCGCGTTCCGGCCATGAAGTTGTTGTTGTTGAAAAGGATCCTGCTTCTTTTGGGCTTTTACCGGTTGATTTTTCGGGTTTTGAAATTGAAGGAGATGCTATGGAAAATGAAGTCTTAAAAGAAGCTAAAATCGAATCGGCAGATTTAATTATAGTTACCACTGGTGATGATCAGATAAATTATTTAATTACTCAGATGGCAAAAATTAATTTTGATGTGCCGAGAATAATGGTCAGAACTATTAATCCAGATGTAGAAAGAATGTATAGAAATGAAAACAGAATTGAGATTTTTTCTCAGATATCTCTTTTGGCGGATAAAATATTAAGTAAAATTGATTAATGAGGAGTGGTTAGGTAGTGGATATAATATTGGTAGGTGGAGGTAAATTAATTTATCATCTTGCTAAAAAATTAATTTCAAAAGGGCACTTTATCACAATAATTAATAAAGACCGCAAATTAGCAGAAGACCTTTCTAAAGAAATAAATGGGACTATTGTTTGTGGTGATGCAACAGAAAGTGAAGTTTTAGATGATGCTGGAGCCCATAAGGCAGAGGTTTTAGTTGCATTAACTCAAAAAGATCATAATAATTTGTTTATTTGTAAAATGGCAAAAGATTATTTTGCTATAAATAGGACAACTGCTCTGGTCAATAACCCTGATAATGAGCATTTATTTAATGAATTAGGTATTTCAGGTATATTTAATATTACCGATCTTTTTAGCTCTTTAATCGAACAAAGTATTTCTACTGATGATATAACCAATTTAACAATGATTGAAGATGGAAAGTTAAGTATTTTTGCAGTAGAGGTGGACCCGAATTCTATGGCAGCAGGTAAGGAAATAAAAGAGATAGATCTCCCCTTAAGCATAGTCTTAGGAGGTATTATTAGAAATGGGAAAATGATGATTCCACGAGGTGGTTCAACTATTGAAGCAGGAGATAAAGTTGTTATTATTTCTCTGCCTAAAGAACAAGCAGAAGCCATAAAGGTATTTGGTGGTGAATAAGCATGAATTATAAAAATCTCTTAATTTCAAGATACTTTCTGATTTTTAAATATACTGGTATGATAATCATGCTTGCTGGTGCTGCAATTATTTCACCATTAATATTTTTAACAGTTTATACCGAAGAGGCACATCTTGCAGTGCATTTTTTGGGAGCAGGAGGGGCAGCTTTACTGGCTGGAGCTCTACTATATTTTTATGGTGTCAAAAACAAAAAAGAAGATGTAGAACTTTCATTAAATGAGGGTAGTATAATTGTTATATTTTCCTGGATAGGTGCGATAATCTTTTCTGCTATTCCTTTTATAACAATCTTAGATATGAGTTTAAGTCATTCTATTTTTGAAGTTGTTAGTGGCTGGACTACAACTGGATTATCTTTGGTTGATGTGACAGAAGCTCCTAATCTTATTTTGATTTGGCGCAGTATTATGCAGTTTTTTGGTGGTGCTGGCTTAGCTGTTATTGCTCTTTCTTCTCTACTACCAGTCCACGGAATGGGTTTATATATGGCAGAGGCTAGAAGTGATAAGCTCTTACCTCATGTAAAAAGATCAACAATGATGATTATGAAAATTTATAGCTTTTATACTCTGGCTGGAGTATTTTTGTATTACATATCAGGGATGCCATTATTTGATTCAATAAACCATTCAATGGCTGCAATTTCTACCGGTGGTTTTTCTACTCAGGTTGATAGTATCGGTCATTATAATAACCTGCAGATAGAAATAGTAACAATTGTTTTAATGTTTTTAGGTACAATTAACTTTGCAACTCATTATACTTTGCTGAAAGGTAAAATAAAAACTTTTTTTAAAAATGCAGAAATTAGATTTATGATTAGCTCCTTATTACTTTTAACTCCGATTATAATGTTTTTCTCTTTAAATGTATTTTATCCCACTTTGGGAGAAAACTTCAGAATCTCTTTTTTTCAATTGGTGACAGCAATATCTACTACAGGTTTTTCTACAATTTCTTTTGCAGGCTGGCCTGTTTTTGCTAACTTTATTATAATACTTCTGATGTTGGTTGGTGGTGGAACCGGATCTACAGCTGGTGGTATTAAACAGTACAGAATTTATTTGATCTTCAAATCTATTTATTGGGAAATAAAGGAACAATTTCTACCAAGGAGAAATATCAGTAGTAATTATCTTTGGAGAGGAGAAAACAAGTTTTACATAAAAAGTGAACATGTTAAAAGAGTTGCTAATTATATTATGCTTTATATCTTCACTTTTTTTGTTGGGGTTGCCATACATACTGCTTATGGTTATTCTCTTTTAGATAGTATGTTTGAATTTGGCTCTGCTTTAGGTACAGTTGGACTTTCAATAGGCTTGATTTCAACTGAGGCTCCTCTTGGTATAATTTGGACTCAAACCCTGGGTATGTTTCTGGGTAGATTGGAATTCTTGATTATTTTATATGCAGGTATCAAGTTATTTAAAGATGGTATTTATATTGTCAAAAATGACTAAATAGCTAATAGATTTGTTTTCTCTAATCTTTAATCTTTAAAATTTTAAAACTGATAAGATAACAGCTGCTTCTAAATGTTCAATCTTAATGCACAAATATAAAAGAGAAGAAGAATAAAGAGCTTTAAGGGTTGAAGATTGATTCCTTCCCTTAAATATAATATAATTTTATTTAAGAATTAATATAATTTATCGGCTAGAAATAAAGGTGAGGTGTATTTAATGGAAATTTCAGAGAAACAAAATATATCTGAAAGATATTTAGAGCAGTTATTTGCAAAATTAAAAAAAGCTGATTTAGCAAAAAGTGTTAGGGGAGCTTATGGTGGTTATCTTTTAAATCAAACCCCTGAGGAAATTACAGCTGCCGATATTTTGAAAGTTTTAGAAGGTCCAGTTATTTCAGAGAAAAGTCCTGATAAAATCAGCTCTGAAGCTGCAATATATAAAACCGCTGCTTATGAAGTATGGAATGGTTTAGAAGATCTTATTTTTGAGCATTTAGCTTCAATAACTCTGGCAGATTTAAGCAAAAGAACAGCTGAAATAAAGGCCAATAATAGTGATGGTTATATTTATCATATTTAATGACATTTAACACCCCCTAGTTTAAACTAGGGGGTTAAATATTTTTTAAGAGTTTTAATCAGAAAAATAATTTTGACTTAAATATCTTTCCCCATTATCAGCTGCAATTGCTAATACTTTTTTACCTTTTCCTAATTCTTTTGCAACTTTTATTGCAGTCCAGGCAGCTGCACCGGAAGATGGCCCTAATAATAAACCTTCTTTGGAGGCGAGTAGTCCTGTCATTTCAATTACTTCTTGATCAGATATTTCAAAGACCTTATCATAAATACTGGTATTTAAGTTTTTTGGGATAAAACCTGGACCAGTTCCTGGTATCTTATGCTTTCCTGCTTTGCCACCACTTAAAACAGGCGAATTTTTAGATTCAACTGTATATATTTTTAAATCTTTTAGTTTTTCTTTGAGCTTTTCTCCGGTACCAGTTATAGTTCCACCTGTACCTGCACTGGCTACAAAAGCATCTAATTGATAGTCAAGCTGCTCAAGTATCTCAAGGGCAGTGCTCTGGCGGTGAGCATCAGGATTAGCAGGGTTTGTAAATTGATTGACTATAAATGAGTTAGCTATATTTTCATTAAGTGATTTAGCTTTATCAATTGCTCCCTGCATTAGCTTTTCTGAAGGGGTTAATATAACCTCTGCTCCATATGCTTTTAAGATTTTGATCCTTTCTTCAGAAACACTGTCAGGCATTATAATTATACAATTATATCCTTCAGCGGCAGCAACCATTGCTAAACCAATTCCAGTATTGCCGCTTGTGGCTTCTATAATTGTACCTCTTTTTTTTAACTTGCTATTTTTTTGGGCAGTTTTTATCATATTAAAAGCAGGTCTATCTTTAACACTTCCACCTGGATTAAAATATTCCAGTTTAAGGTAAACTTCAGCTGAGTCTTGGTCAAGAAGATTCCTTAACTTAACAATAGGAGTTTTACCTATCAACTCGGTAATATTATTAACTTTTCTCATCTTAACCACCTTTATTTTATTATATTTAAATAGAAGAGATCTACAAAGCCATCAAGGTCAGAGTCATTATTTATAAAGCCTAATTCTGCTTCCATTTTAGCAGACCAGGGTTTTGAAAGCACTACTGCTTATATTATAACAGTAATTATCGTTAAATGAAATAATTCAACTATATTGGCTAGAGAACCTTTCCATATAATTGACCCTCCTCGGGGCAAGCCCACGAGGTTTGCGAGCAGACTTTCACTCTATCACAAATTTAGAGGTTTTTTTTGACTGTCTTAAATAAAAGTCTTTAGTTATTTTTTGACAAAGATAAAGTAAAGTAATATACTATGATTAAAGAAATAGAGCTTTTAATTAAGCCTCTGCAAATTCAATGACTATAAAAATAAAATATAAATTTTAAAATTTTTTGTGTTTTAAGCTTTAATTATTAATATGAGGAGGTGATTTTATGTTAAAGAATAAAAAATCAGTATTATTAATTGTATTGATTTTAGCTCTTGGTTTGCTTTTAACAGCATGTGGTGCTGACGATCCGGCTGAAGAAGCAGTAGAACCTGAAGAAGATGTTGTTACTTCTGCTTCTGTAGTTACTGATCAAGCTTCTTTATTAAATGCAGCTTCTGAAGATGGTTCCTGGATCTTGATTATTCATCAGGACTTGAGTGTTGAGGAAGACATTGTATTAGCAGGTGAATTCACAAATAATGATCAATTAGATCGTAAGCTGGCCCTTTATGATCAGGACGATCAGCGTAATTTAACTGATAGGTATACTCTTGAAGCACCGAGTATTAGAGTACAGAGTCCTAGTACAAGATTTCAGGGTGGAAGCTTTATTGGTGATGTATATGTAGAAGCTGAAAACTTTGCCTTAATTGACTTTACTGTAGATGGTAATCTCTATTTTGAAACAGAAGAAGCTGAGGCAACATTTACAATGGATGAAGACTCTACAGTTACAGGTGATATGGAGTAATTAATATTAGTTTAAATAAATCTTTCAAATAAAAGTACTTAAAGCTGCTTAGAAAATCTCATTGAGGTGATCTAAGCAGTTTTTTTTGACATAAATTATCTTGAGTGTTATATTATGCTTAAGATACCGGATAGGGGTATCAAATTTAAAATTTTTGAGAAAAATTCATATTTTATTCACAATTGCTGATTATAATATAGCTATACCGGGTAAAGGTATATTATTAATAAAAAGGAGGTAGCTTAATTATGATGAGATTTACTCCAGGAATGATGATGGGAGGAGGATTCTCTATGATCTTTTGGTTGTTAATTATAGTTGCTGTAATCTATTTCGTTAGTAATTTAAATAAAAATAACAGCAGTGGTTCTTCAAATTATAAATATAGAGATTCTAATAATAGTTCTAAAAGTGCAGAAGAAATTGCCAAGGAACGTTATGCTAAGGGAGAAATAACAAAGTCTGAACTGAATGAGATTTTAGAAGATTTAAGGAAATAAAAAGCTAAAAAATATAAATTAGGAGGTAAATAAAGATGGGATATTGTTTAGCATTAGGTGGCTATGGTGGAATCGGTGGAAGTTTTCTGGGTAGTTTTTGGTGGCTGATGCCGCTTTTATTCTGGGGAACTATCTTAACTTCGATTGTATTACTATTTAAATCTAAAAATAATAGTGGAAGTAGGGAAGCACTTGCTGTATTACAGCATGAATATGCTCTAGGTAGAATATCAAGAGAAGAGTTTTTGCAGAGAAAAAAAGATTTAAAATAATTTAATGGAAAAATTCGGAGGGATAAATTATGAAAAATTTCAGCAATTCGCAAATTGACAAAGTAATTCTCTTCTGTTAGAATAATTAAGTGATGCCCCCGTAGCTCAGTGGATAGAGCAACGGCCTCCGAAGCCGTGTGCGTAGGTTCGACTCCTACCGGGGGCACCATATACTTGACATAAAAATAATAATATGTTAAAGTAATTAAAAATATAAAATATTTCTTATCAAGAGTGGTGGAGGGAACTGGCCCTTTGAAACCCAGCAACCAGCAGTGCATACTGCCCGGTGCTAAATCCAGCAGGTTAATTCCTGAAAGATAAGTAGTTGTGAATTACCACTTCTACTAAGAAGTGGTTTTTTTCTTTTATAGATAAAAGTTTAATGATATGATAATTGTAGAAGAGATAAAAGAGTAGTTGTTTTTAAGATGATTTAGCTTTTAATCGGAGCAGAGAACTGAGGAGGATAAAATGAAAATCAAAAAATTATTTGCAGAGAAAAAAGTTGTTTTTTCTTTAGAGGTTTTCCCACCTCGTAATGATGTACCAATAGAAGACATTTACCAAACATTAGATGAACTGCAGGATATAGATCCGGATTATATTAGTGTAACCTATGGTGCTGGAGGTGGATTAAATAAGAATCGCACAGTTGAAATATCTTCACTTTTAAAAGAAAAGTATGGTATAGAATCTCTGGCCCACTTGACCTGTATTAATTCTACCAGAAAAACTTTAAATCAAATATTAGATAATTTAAAAGCTAAAAACATAGAAAATATTTTGGCTTTAAGAGGTGATCATCCAGATGATGGTAAAGAAATTGGCGATTATACTTATGCCTATCAATTGGTAGATCATATCAAGCAAAAAGGAGATTTCGGAATTGCTGCTGCCTGTTATCCAGAAGGTCATCTTGAATCAGATAGTCTGGAAGAAGATTTAATTCATTTAAAACAAAAGGTTGATCATGGTGTTGATTACTTAATTACTCAAATGTTTTTTGAAAACGAATTATTTTATAAATTTCGTGACAAAGCAGCAGCTAAAGGTATTGATGTTCCAATTGAAGCTGGAATAATGCCGGTAATTAATAAAAGACAGGTCAGCCGGATAATAGAACTCTCTGATGCTTATTTACCAAAAAAGTTTACCAAAATCCTTGATAAATATGGTGATAATGATCAGGCATTAAGAGATGCTGGAATTGCATATGCAGTTGAACAGATTGTAGATCTGATAGCAAGTGATGTTGATGGGATTCATCTTTATACGATGAACAATCCCTATGTAGCTAAAAAGATAAAAGCTGCAGTGGGCTCTTTAATTGATTATATAAACGTTGAAAAGGCTGATTAAAATGGAATTTGAATTTAAAATTGATAAAAGTGAAGTACTGAGGTATTTAAATACGGCTGAAGATTTTGCTGAGCAGAGTATTCATAATTTAATTGATGAGGCTATTGTAGAATTAAAAGAAATCATAAATTTCCGTTATATTTATAAAAAATTTCCTATAGAAGTTAGAGAAAGTGGAGTGGATATAAAAAATACTACCCTCTATTTAAAGGGTGACAGTATTGTTAAACATCTTAAAAATTCTCCAGAAGTTTTTTTAATGGCTGCAACCTTAGGTAATCAGGTTGATAAACGGATATCATATTACGAAAAAACTTCTATCACTAAATCAATGATTTTGGATGCCTGTGCAGCAACAGCTATCGAGGAAGCCTGTGATTATCTTGAAGAAAAAATTAAAAAACAGGTTCTAGCAGAGGGTAAAAAAGGGATAACCTTTAGATACAGTCCTGGTTATGGAGATCTTGAACTTGAAATTCAAAAAGAATTTTTAAATGTTTTAAATGCTCCCAAAAAAATTGGTTTAACAGCTTCTAAATATAATTTATTGATGCCTGCAAAATCTGTGACAGCTATTATCGGAGTGCTAGAAAAAAATGAATCTCAAGCTATAGAAGAAAAAAATAAAGGGATAAATGATTCCTTTGAGGAAAAAAACTGTAAATACTGCAGGCTTTATAAAGAATGTGAACTGAGAAAAGAGGGGGTTTATTGTGGATTTAGAAAATAGATTAGGCAAAAAAGTGATGATTTTTGATGGTGCAATGGGAACTGTCTTACAGCAGCGGGGTTTAAAAGCTGGCTCAGTACCTGAAAAATTAAATATTGATAAAAAAGAAGTAATTATTGATATTCATAAAAGTTATCTTAAAGCAGGTTCTGAGATTCTAACAACAAATACTTTTGGAGCTAATAAATTAAAGCTGTCAGAAATAGATTATTCGGTTGAAGAAATCATTTCTGCAGCAGTAGAAAATGCTAAAAAAGCAGTTGATCAAAGTTCTAGCAAAGCTCTTGTTGCACTGGGGATAGGGCCCTTGGGAGAACTGCTTGAACCAATGGGTAGTTTAAGCTTTGATGAAGCATATTCACTTTTTCAACACCAGGTACTTCAGGGTGTTAAAAGTGGAGCTGATATTATACATATAGAAACAATTGCTGATCTCTATGAAGCTAAAGCAGCTGTATTGGCAGCAAAAGAAAATAGTGATCTACCTGTGTTCTGCACCTTAACTTTTGAGGAAGATGGCAGGACATTTACCGGAGCTAATATTAACTCAATGATTTCGGTGCTCGAAGGTCTTGGGGTTGATGCTCTGGGACTAAATTGTTCTTTGGGACCAGAAAAGTTAGAAGCTTTAACAGAAGAAGTTTTAAGATATTCTAATACTCCGGTTATACTGCAGGCAAATGCAGGCTTACCGGTGGTTGAAGAAGGTAAAACAGTTTTTAAGTTAAGTCCAGAACAATATTTTAAACCTATTGCTCGCCTTTATGAGCAGGGATTAGCTGTTATAGGAGGTTGCTGTGGAACCAACGAAGATTTTATTGCCCTTATGGCTGATTCACTAAAAGATAAGCCTGTCAAAGAAACAAAAAGTGAGAGCAGAACAATAGCCTGTACACCTTCCAGCTGGAAAGACCTAGAGAGGATAAATGTTGTTGGTGAGAGAATTAATCCCACTGGTAAAAATGAATTTAAAAAGGCACTGCGCAATAATGATCTGGATTATATTATCAGGGTTGCGGTTGAACAGGTAGAAGCAGGTGCAGATATACTTGATGTTAATCTAGGCTTACCTGAAATCAATGAGAAAGAGATGATGGTTAAGCTGATTAAAGAGCTGCAGGCAATACTTGATATACCACTGCAGATTGATTCAAGTAATGCCAGTGTAATTGCAGAGGGCCTTCGTTATTATAATGGGACTGCAGTTGTAAATTCAATCAATGGAGAAGCTGAAGTTCTGGAAAAAATACTGCCTCTAATCAAAAAATATGGGGCAGCTGTTATCGCTTTAACTATGGATGAGAATGGAATACCTGAAACTGCAGAAGGACGCTTTAAAATTGCCCAAAGAATTGTAAAGAAGGCGGAGGAATATGGCATAAAAAGAGAAAAGATTATTATTGACTGTTTAACTTTAACAGCTTCTGCCCAGCAAAAAGGTGTCAAAGAAACCTTAAAAGCTTTGCAAATGGTTAAAGAAAAATTAAATCTAAAAACAACTCTGGGTGTTTCAAATGTATCTTTTGGTCTTCCTGCCAGAGCGGTTTTGAATAGAAACTTTTTAACTTTGGCTCTTTATCAGGGTTTAAATTTAGCTATAATGGATCCTAATGATAAGGAAATGATGGCCAACATAAAGGCTTTTAAAGTACTGGCTAATATAGATAAAGGCGCAGGAGAATATATAGAATTTATGGCAGATATCGATGCGGAACAAGAAAAAGCAGGTTCTGCTCTTGAAAGTATGGATTTAGCAGAAGTTATTGTTAAGGGTATAAAAAAAGAAGCGGCAAAATTAACCAAAGAGCTTTTAAAAGAAAAAGATGCACTAGAAATTGTAAACAAAGATTTAATACCTGCTCTAGATATTGTTGGAGAACGTTATGAAAAAGGAGAAATATTTTTACCCCAGCTGGTTCAATCAGCTGAAACGGTTAAAGAGGCATTTGCTGTTCTTAAAACAGAAATGCTGAAAAATGGTGGTAAAGATATTTCTAAGGGTAAGATTGTTCTAGCTACTGTTAAAGGTGATGTTCATGATATAGGTAAAAATATTGTCAAAACAGTTTTAGAAAATTATGGGTATAAAATAATTGATTTGGGACGCAACGTGGCAGAAGAAGAAGTAAAAAAAGCGGTTAAAGCTAATAATATCAAGTTATTGGGTTTAAGTGCTCTGATGACTACAACTGTAAAAAATATGGAAAAAACCATTCAGATTGTTAAAGAAGAAAATCCAGATTGTAAGATAATGGTTGGGGGAGCGGTTTTAACTCCTGATTATGCCGAAATGATAAATGCTGATTATTATGCTAAAGATGCAAGAGAAGCTGTTGAAATAGCTAAGAAAATTTTTGCTTAAAAAATGAAAAGAAGTGAAAACAGACTATATAGATAAAATCAAGTCTATATAGTCTGTTTATATTTATTTAATATAGTTCCTGCACATCTTGATGATCGGCAATTAAATCAGCATAATTTACTGCATGTTGGTGGATACCCTCTTTTTCTTCTTCGCTCAGCTTTCTAACAACCTTGGCAGGCACACCAAGCACCAGGCTTCCTGCAGGTATTTTCTTGTTTTCTGCTACCAAAGCTCCAGCACCAATAATAGAGTTTTCACCAATTTCGGCACCGGTTAAAATCGTTGCATTCATTCCGATTAAACAATTATCGCCAATCTTACAGGCATGAACAACTGCATTATGGCCTATGGTTACATAAGAGCCGATATATAGACCCTGATCATCATCTACATGGAGGGCAGAGTTTTCCTGAACATTGGTATAATCTCCAATTTTTATTTCATCGATATCACCACGGATTGTTGTGTTATACCAGATACTGCAGTTATCTCCAATTTCTACTCGGCCTATAATTCTGCAGCCGGGAGTATTAAGACAATTTTCTCCCAAAACCGGTCTAAAATTTTTATATTTATATAACATTATCAAACCTCCTTAAATGCTTGTTATAATTAAATTTCTCTTTCTGCAATTTAATTCCTGCTTTTTAAAAAGATTAATTATAGGTAAAGCTGAGAAAAGTCAAAACTGATGAGTCATTTAACTTGCAAGCTGAAAGGAAATAATTTATAATTAAAGATGTATGAAATTAGAGGTGGAAAGTATGTCAAATAACAAAGTAGCAATCTTTGGAGGGACTTTTGATCCTCCCCATTTAGGGCATTTAATTTTATCTGAACAGATTAAAAATTATTTTGGACTCGATAAAATTATTTTTATGCCTGCTGGTAGACCTCCTCATAAAAGAAATCAATGTGTTAGTTCTGATCAAGATAGATTAAAGATGGTTGAACTTGCAGTTGAAGATAACCCTTTTTTTGAGGTTTCAGACTGGGAGATCAGGGCTGAAGGTTATTCATATACTGCCAGAACTTTAAAAGAATTTGTGCCTACTATTGCTGCCAAAGAAGTCTTTTTTATTATTGGAGCAGATTCTCTGGCAGATATTTTTGACTGGCATAAACCTGAATATTTATTAGCTAATGGTAAATTTATTGTTTTTAAACGGCCTGGTTATGATTTGGATAAAATTTTAGCAAAAGAAAAATATCAGGCATATTTAGATAATCTTAAGCTTTATCAGGGTATAAGCATTGATCTTTCTTCATCTTTTATCAGAGATCAAATTAAAAAAAATAATTCAATTAAATATTTAAGTCGAGATAATGTTGTAGCTTATATTGATAGAAAAAAATTATACAGGTGATAAAATGGAGAATAGAGATTTTTTTGAGAAAAATATTGGGCTGGCTGAAATCAAGCAATATTTAAATAGAGAAAGATTTGAGCATAGCCAAAAAGTTGTTAAGGCTGCGGTAGAATTAGCAGAAATTCATGGGGCTGATTTAGAGAGGGTAAAAACTGCAGCTTATTTACATGATATTGCTAAAGAATTTAAACAAGCTGAAATTAAAGCTTTGCTTAAAGATTCAGAGTGGAAGATTGATGAGCTGGAATGGTCTA
This sequence comes from Halanaerobium polyolivorans, assembly GCF_020711195.1. GTDB lineage: Bacteria > Bacillota > Halanaerobiia > Halanaerobiales > Halanaerobiaceae > Halanaerobium > Halanaerobium polyolivorans. The sequence continues at coordinate 81,192 of NZ_JAJFAT010000011.1, read as the reverse complement.
TTCCAGCAGTTTTACATGCTCCAGCAGGAGCTGAACTGGCTAAAAAAGATTTTAAGCTCAAAGATCATCAAATACTTGAAGCTATAAGATACCACACCTTAGGTCATCCAGAAATGGGAATTATTGCTCAAATAATATATGCAGCTGATTTTATCGAAGAAGGTCGTCAATTTAAAGGCTTAGATAAGATCAGAAAGAGAGTAAAGGCTGACCTAAAGAATGGTATTTATTTAATAGCTCATTACAGCATTTTATATCAGCTTGAACTTGATAATCCTGTTCATCCATATACCAATGAATTACGAAATAAATTTTTGCTAAAGAGAAGTGATAATTAATGTTAGAAAAATTAACAGATTGGAAATATATTTCTTTGATTATTTTTATGCTGATAATCGGTATTGCCTTTGCCTATATTTGGAATGATGAATTAAGCCAAATTACAGGGGGTCCTTTTGAGGATAATAAAGTTAATATTTTAGCTGTAGGTTATGACTCTGCTATCAATGGGGGAGCCTCCAGGGCAGATACGATGATTTTAATCTCTATCGATATTGACACTAATGAAGCAGGGGTAATATTTTTACCCAGAGATACATTTATTAACTTAGAAAGTAAAAATTTCACTAAACTAAACACTTCTTTTGCTAGAGGTGGGATAGAATTAACAAAAGCAACAGTAGAAGAATTACTGGAAATAGAAATTGATTATTATTTAGCATCTGATTTTAAAGGTTTTGAGAATATAATTGATAGACTTGGGGGCATAGAAATCGAGGTTGAAAAAGATTTATATTATGTCGACAGAGCTGGTGGTTTATACATCAATATCAGTGAAGGCCAGCAGTATTTAAGTGGTGAAGATGCCCTTAAATATGTTCGTTATCGTGATCGGAGTGGTGATATAGGAAGAATAGAAAGACAGCAAAAATTTGTTGATGCTGTAATTGAAAAAGCAATTTCTCCTTCAACTGTAGCCCGCTTACCTGGAATTTTTAGAGAAATTAATAGATCTATTGATACAGACATACCGATTAGAGATATTAGTCCATTTTTGTCAACCGCCAAAGATATAGATCTAAACAATATAGAAATTAGAACCCTGCCCGGAGAAGCTCGCTATATGGGTGGAGTTAGTTATTGGATCGTTGATTGGGATAGAACCCAGGTGATGGTTGAAAACCTGGTTAGAAATAAATCTTATATCAATAACAAAAATTACACACTAAGAATACTTAATGGACAGGGTGGTTATGGTATAGCTTCTAATACTGCTGATTTATTAAGAAAATACGGTTTTCAAATTGAAGCTATTTCTAATGCAGATCATTTTAACTATCAAAATTCATTGATCAGATATTTTAATGAGGAAGATCAAAGAACAGTAAATAAATTGGCTGAACTTATTAATGCAGAAACAGAATTTGCAGAAGATGATTCAGCTGCAAAAAATTTAGAGATTATTTTAGGCCATGATTTTGAGCTATCCAATTTGAGGGGGAATTAATAAATGTCAGAAACAACTATCAAAGATATTGCAATAATTGCTGCCCAGGCAGCTGATGATAAAAAAGCAGAAGATATTGATATTTTAAATGTTGAAGGATTAACAGTGATTGCAGATTATTTTGTGATCTGTAGTGCTAATTCTGATAAACAGGTTAAAGCTGTTGCCAGAGCAATTGATGAAGAACTATCTAAACGAGGTATTGAGCCCAAAAAAGTAGCAGGTCTTGATGATGCTCGCTGGGTGCTGATGGATTATTCCGATGTGATAGTCCATGTTTTTCAAAAAAGAGAAAGAGAATATTATGATCTTGAAAGACTCTGGGCAGATGCTGAAAAAATATTAAGAGAAGAAGAGTAAAATAATTAAAAACAAATAAGAGGAGTGAATATCTTTGCAGGACTACTATCCGTTTGATAAAGTGGAAGAAAAATGGTTAAGAAGATGGGAAAATTCAAATTTAGATAAAACAGGTACTGATCCAGATAAGGAAAATTATTATGTTTTAGAAATGTTTCCTTATCCTTCAGGCAATTTACATATGGGACATGTTAGAGTATATTCCATTGGTGATGTAGTTGCACGATATAAAAGGATGGAAGGCTATAATGTTCTTCATCCTATGGGCTGGGATGCTTTTGGCTTACCAGCTGAAAATGCAGCGATTAAACATGGCAATATTCATCCCAAAGAATGGACCTGGAAAAATATTGCCCATATGAAAGAACAGATGAAAGCAATGGGCTTAAGCTATGATTGGGATAGAGAAGTAACTACAGCTTCTAAAGATTACTATAAATGGACCCAGTGGTTTTTTGCCAAAATGTTTGCAAGAGATTTAGCATATAGAAAAGAATCTACTGTTAATTGGTGTCCCAGCTGTGAAACCGTTTTAGCAAATGAACAGGTTGTTAATGAAGGCTGTGAACGCTGTGGGACCGAAGTTGAACCCAGAGAACTTGAACAGTGGTTTTTAAAAATAACAGAATATGCAGATAGGCTTTTAGATGATTTTAAAGAGCTTGACAACTGGCCGGAAAAGGTAAAAACAATGCAGAAAAATTGGATCGGCCGTAGTGAAGGAACTAGAATAAATTTTCCCTTAAAAGATTTAGATGAGCATTTAGAAGTATTTACTACCAGACCGGATACACTTTATGGTGCAACTTATATGGTGTTGGCACCAGAACATCCTCTGGTTAGTGAACTTACTGAGGGAAGTGAGAAAGAAGAAGAGGTCAAAGAATTTATAGCCAAGGTTAAAAAGCAAAAAGAAGAAGAAAGAACTTCAGCTGAAAGTGAAAAACTAGGTATATTTACCGGTGCATATGCAGTTAACCCGGTTAATGACAAAGAAATTCCAATCTATATAGCTAATTATGTTTTAATGAGTTATGGAACTGGAGCAATTATGGCAGTTCCTGCCCATGACCAGCGCGACTTTGATTTTGCCAGAAAATATGATATCCCTGTTAAGGCAGTCATTCAGCCTGAGGATATAGAAGATAAGCTAAAAGGATCTGAAATGGAAGAGGCTTATGCTGATGATGGTTATTTAATTAATTCAGATCAATATAATGGCTTAAGTGTTAAAGAAGCCTTTGCTAAAATGGCTGAGGACTTTTCTGAGGCAGGTTTTGCTAAAGTAGAGACTAATTACAGGTTACGTGACTGGTTAATATCCAGACAGCGTTACTGGGGAGCACCGATCCCGATAGTTTATTGTGATGACTGTGGTGCAGTTGCAGTTCCTGAAGAAGATTTGCCTGTAGAATTACCCCATGATGTTGAATTTTCTCCTAGTGGTGAATCACCATTAAAGAAGGTAGATGACTTTGTTAATACTAGCTGCCCTCAATGTGGTGGACCTGCTCAAAGAGAAACAGATACTATGGATACATTTGTTGATTCTTCCTGGTATTTTCTCCGCTATACTGATGCAAATAATGAGCAAAAAGCATTTGCCAAAGATAAGGCAGATAAATGGTTCCCGGTTGATCAGTATATAGGGGGGATTGAACATGCTATTTTACATCTCCTTTATTCTAGATTTTTCACCAAGGTAGTCCATGATATGGGGATGGCAGAAGCTGTTGAGCCATTTACAAACTGGTTAGCCCAGGGTATGGTTTTAAAAGATGGTGCTAAAATGTCTAAATCTAAGGGTAATGTGGTTGATCCTAAAGATATTTTAGAAGAATATGGTGCAGATACAGCCCGCCTATTTATTCTTTTTGCTTCTCCTCCCGAAAAAGATCTGGAATGGAGCAATAAAGGGGTAGAAGGTGCCAACCGCTTTTTAAATCGGGTCTGGAGATATATTACTGATAATATTGAATTAATTAAAAACGAAGAAGCAGAAATAAAGCCTGCTGAATTAGACAAAGATGCTAAAAAATTATATAGAATTATGCACAGCAGTATTAAAAAAGTGAGTGAAGATATTGGGCAAAGACTGAACTTCAATACTGCAATTAGTGCTATCATGGAATTAACCAATGAGGTATATTCTTATTTAAATGACCGCGAAGAAGCTGAGATAAATTCTGCTTTACTGAGAACAGCAGCTGAAAACACCCTCTTGTTATTAGCTCCTTTTGCTCCATTTTTGAGTGAGGAATTATGGGAGAGGATCGGTTATGAAGAGAGTATCCATCTGGCGAGCTGGCCTGAGTATAATCAATCAGCACTTGAAAAAGATGAGATAACAATTGTTATTCAAATCAATGGTAAAGTAAGGGAGAAAATTAATGTAGATGCTGATATATCAGAAGAAGAAGTAAAAGAAAAAGTTATGGCAGAAGAGAAGGTTCAATCATATTTAGAAGGTAGTGAATTAATTAAAACTATTTATGTACCTTCCAAATTAGTTAACCTTGTTATTAAATAAATTGAGGTGAAAATCATGAAAGAAATGGCTCGAGTTATTGATAAAAAAAATGGACAGAGCCTTGTTAGAATTGTCAGAAGCTCTGCCTGTAATAAATGTGATGAAAAATGTGTTTTAGGGGCTGAGCAGAGCCATGAATTAGATGAAATAGATGTTTTGGTCAATGATCCTTTAGATGCTGAGGTTGGTAGTATGGTGGAGCTGGAGATGGGGGCAAAACCTGTTTTGTTTTCCGCTTTTTTGGTTTACCTACTACCTTTAGCAGCAATAATTGCTGGCTATTTTGCCGGCAGTTCTTTATTATCTGTTTTTGCCCTAGCTGATGAAATGGCAGGGATTATAGGTTCAGCAGCCGGCTTTCTATTATCTTTTGCTTTTTTGAGATTTGTTGATAAAAAAGCTGGTGCAAAAAGTTATTTTCATCCGGAAATAATTAGAATAGTTAATAATGCAGAAGTCTACTATGAAAATTAATTTTCTTTAGAAATCGAGGGTGAATTAGGTGGGTAAAGACAACAAAGCAATTATAACAGAAGCTAGTTCTACAAAAAAAGTTATCTTAAAACTGGCCTGGCCTGTAATTGCCGAACAGTTTTTAGCAACTATAACCCACATAGTAGACATGATGATGGTCGGCCGTTTAGGAGCAGCAGCTGTGACAGCAATCGGTTTAACAATGCAGCCTGTTTTCTTTACGGCTGCTTTTGCTTCTGCCTTAAGTGTTGGTACAACTGCTTTAGTTTCTAGATTTATTGGTTCTGATAAAAATAAAGATGCAGCTTTGGTTCTTCAGCAGTCTATACTGATCTCAATTTTATTTAGTTTAAGTGCTGCTTTATTATTTTATTTTACCGCTCCTCAATTATTAACTTTTATGGGTGGAGAAACAGAAGTTATAGCACTTGGTAGTTCATATCTTAGAATAATGACTCCCGGCTTTGTCTTTATGGTGCTTGCTTTTATTGTAACTGCCGCTTTAAGAGGTGCAGGTGAAACTAAAATTCCAATGAAAGTGAATATAGTTGTAAATCTACTCAATATAGTTTTAAACTATCTTTTGATTTTTGGCAATTTGGGTTTTCCAGAATTAGGAGTAAATGGAGCTGCCCTGGCAACAACTTTAGCCCGCTCATTTGGGGGAATTGTTTTATTAATCTTATCTTTTTCTAATTATAGTGTTTTGAAAATGGACTTTAAAAATTTCTTTACAATAAAACTAAGATTGATTAAGAGGATTCTTAGAGTAGGGGTACCAACTGCTTTAGAAGAATCGGTCCGCCGAATGGCCCAATTATTATTTGTTAGGATTATCGCAGCTTTAGGGACAACTGCCTATGCAGCCCATCAGATAGCAATAAATGCAGAATCTATCTCATATATGCCTGGTTTTGGAATAGCTGTAGCTGCTACAACTATAGTTGGCCAAAATATTGGGGCAGATAATCTTTCCGGGGCTGAAAAAGGTAGTTATGAAGCCTGGAAGATTGGTTCTTTAATCATGGGCTTTATGGCATTAATATTTCTGCTTTTTCCAGAATTTTTGATCAGACTTTATACAGCTAACCCAGATATAATAGCTATGGGTTCACTGAATTTAAGAATAATAGCCTTTTCTCAGTTACAGATGGGAACTCATTTTATTTTTGCCGGTGCTTTAAGGGGAGCTGGAGATACCAAAGCTGTTTTTTACAGTACTGCTGTATCCAGCTGGGTTTTTAGATTACTTTTAGGCTATTTATTAGTGCATAGATTTGGTTTAGGCCTGGCCGGTGGTTGGTTGGCTATGGTGGTTGATTGGACTGTTCGCGGAAGCTATGTATTCTTCCGTTTCAAAAAAGGGAAGTGGAAAAATATAGAGCTTTAGATTATTGTCAGAATATTTTTACTTTTTAAATAAACTTGCAATTTTTTCAGATTGTATATATAATTATAAAAAATAATATATTATATCCTGAGAAGGGAAAGTAGATTTGTAATTTTAGTTAAGCAAGCCGGAGCAGCTGTGAGTTCGGTCTAAAATGCATTTTGAAACGCACCTGGAGGATCTCTTCTGAAATAAGTAGGGGGAGACGCTAAATGGCGTTAGATTTTGAGTGGTTAGTTATTAACTTTTAAGACTGACAACTAGAGTGGTAACACGGGTAATACCTCGTCTCTTATGAATAAGAGAGCGGGGATTTTTTAGTTTTAGAGTAAAAATTATTGAGTATTTGGCCGTGAGAATTTAAGGAGGAGATAATTATGGCTTTTAATCTAAAGGGGAGGAACTTTTTGAAGTTAAAAGATTACTCCCAACAAGAGATCGATTATTTATTAACTTTATCAAAAGAACTGAAAGCAAAAAAAAGAGCAGGGATAAAAGGGGATTTATTGGCTGCAAAAAATATTGCCTTAATTTTTGAAAAGCCTTCTACCAGAACAAGGTGTGCTTTTGCTGTGGCAGCAAAAGATGAAGGTGGAAGTACTGAGTATTTGGGTAAGGATGATATACAGCTAGGCAAAAAAGAAACGGTTGCTGATACTGCAAGAGTTTTAGGTAGGATGTTTGATGGAATAGAGTTTAGAGGCTATAAGCATCAAACTGTTGAAATATTGGGCGAGTATGCAGGAGTACCAGTTTGGAATGGCTTAACAGATCTTTTTCATCCTACGCAAATTTTAGCCGATTTTTTAACTATAGAAGAAAACTTTTCTCAGCTAAAAGGCATCAACCTTGTTTATACAGGTGATGGTAGAAATAATGTGGCTAATTCTTTAATGATTGGTTCTGCAATAATGGGTGTTAATTTCACCGTTGTGGCACCTAAAAAATTATGGCCTGAAAAAGATTTGCTTAATGAAGCCAAAGCTCTAGCTGAAGAGTCCGGTGCTGAAATAGAAATGACAGAAGATCCGAGCAAAGGGGTAAAAGGTGCAGATGCTATCTACACTGATGTTTGGGTTTCTATGGGTGAAGAAGAGAAATTTGCAGAAAGAATTGAGCTGCTAAAAGATTATCAGGTTAATATGGAGATGATTAATAATACTGGAAATAGTGAGGTAATATTTTTACATTGTTTACCAGCCTATCATAACAGTGAAACAGAGAATGGCAAAAAGATATTAAAGGAATTTGGGATCTCGGAGATGGAAGTTAGTGATCAGGTATTTGAGAGTAAATATTCTAAGGTTTTTGATCAGGCAGAAAATAGAATGCATACTATAAAAGCTGTTATGGCAGCAACAATTTAGGGGTGGTGAAAATGCTGTTAGAATTTAGTCCGAAAATAGAGTATACATGTAGACAGGCATCCCAAACAGATGCTCAGGGAATAAATGAGCTTATGAAAAAAGCTTTTGCTGATTATGGAAAAACAAAGAATAAAAAACAAAAAGTGGTTAATTCTGCACTTAAAGAAAGTATTGAGGATATATATGCTGATATTGAAAAAAATATAGTTTTAATCATGCTTGATGATGAGAAAATAATTGCTTCATTACGTTTAGAAGAAGTTGCTGAGCATAGGTATTTATTGAAAAGATTTGCTGTTGCTCCAGATTATCAAAACCATGGTTTAGGCAGCACATTATTTGAAAAAGCTGTTGAGAAATTAAATGAAAAAGAAGCTCATTTTTTACAGCTCTATTCTTCACTGGAAAATAAAAAACTTATTAATTTTTATAAGGGTTTGGGTTTTAACTGTGTTGAGACCGATCATAAAAAGGGTTATGAAAGAGGATTATGGGTTAAGAATTTATAATACAGCTATCTTATATTAGATATTAAAAAAAGCAATAAATAATATTATTTAAACAATTCTATTCTGAGTCTGACTTGGGATAGAATTTTTTTTGACAGAATTAAAGTTGAGTGTTATACTATATTTAAGATACCCAATAGGGGTATAAATGCTTGAAAAATTAGGAGGTTTTATAAATGTCTGAGAAAAAATTAACTTTTTCAGTTACAGGTATGAGTTGTGCTTCCTGTGCCCAAAGTGTTGAAAAGGCTTTAAAAAATACTGAAGCTATAGTAGAAGCAAATGTAAATATCAATACTGAAAAAGCTACCGTTAAGTTTAAGGAAAATAAAATTTCGCTTGCAGAAATTGAAAAAATAATAATCGATAGTGGTTATGGAACTAAAAAGGATAAGCTTGAGCTACCGATTAAAGGTATGTCATGTACAGCTTGTGCTCAAGCTATTGAAAAAAATATTAAAAAATTAGATGGTATTTTGGAAGTTAATATAAATTTTGCCACCGAAAAAGGTCATGTGGAATATTTGGCTGATTTAACAAAGAAAAAAGATATTGTTAAGGCTGTTGAGGAGGCAGGCTATGAGGTAGAAAGTGAAGAAATTTCTGGTTCAGAAGCTAAAGCAGGAGAGGAAAATATGGAAATGGAAAAGGCGCGTAAGAAATTAATTTATGCCTTTGTTCTTACCATTCCGGTTTTTATCTTAATGTTTGGCTCACTTTTAGGATATAGTTTAGCTGTTCCCAATTTTGTTCAAGCTTTAATTGAAGCTGCCCTTGCTTTTCCAGTTGTCTTCATACTCGGTTATCAGACCCACAAGGGAGCATTTAATTCAGTTAAACATGGTGGAGCCAATATGGATGTATTAATAACACTTGGTACTTTTTCTGCTTATGCTTATGGTGTTTCATCATTCTTTTTTGACCTGGATAGATTTTTCGGTTTAGCTGCAGGTATTATGGCTTTTCATTTATTAGGTAAATATCTGGAAAGCAAAGCTAAGGGAAAGGCCTCACAGGCAATAAAAAAGTTGATGGAACTTGGTGCTGATACAGCAAGAATAATAACTGCTGAGCAGGAAAAAATGATTCCGGTCGAAGAGGTCGAAGTAGGAGATATTATGCTTGTTAAACCGGGAGAGAAAATTCCAACTGATGGTCAAGTCATTGGAGGCAAAAGTGCTGTTGATGAATCAATGGCTACTGGAGAATCTATGCCGGTTAAAAAGTTAGAAGGTGATGAGGTTATTGGGGGAACAATTAATAAGCAGGGAGTTCTTAAAGTTAAAGCAAGCAAAGTAGGAGAAGATACTTTTTTATCCCAGGTAATCAAAATGGTAGAAGAAGCTCAGGGTTCAAAAGTTCCTATTCAAGCTTTTGCTGACAAAGTAACTTCATATTTTGTTCCAACAGTAATTGCCTTAGCTATCTTAACTTTTGTAGCCTGGATTATTGTAGGTGGAACTCAAGCCATAACCACTGCTGTTTTTGCCAGTATAGCTGTTTTAGTGATTGCTTGTCCTTGTGCACTTGGTTTAGCAACCCCTACTGCTTTAATGGTAGGTACAGGTAAAGGAGCAGAAAATGGTGTTTTAATCAGGGATGGAGAAGCAGTGCAGACAATGAAAGATATTACTGCGGTAGTTCTTGATAAGACCGGTACGATCACCAAAGGTGAGGCAGAAGTAACTGATATTATAGCTGCTGGAGAATTTGATGAAAATAAAGTCTTAGAGCTGGCCGGAAGTGCTGAAAAATCATCAGAACATCCACTTGCTGAAGCAATCGTTAAAAAAGCCGAAGCAAAGAATATTGAGTTTATGGAAACTAAAGATTTTAATGCAGTAGTTGGTAGAGGTATTGAAGCAGTTTTAAAGGATAAAGTTATACTTGTAGGTAATCAAAAATTCATGGAAAGTAAAGAGATAGATATTCAAGAATTAAAAGATAAGATAATTAGTTTAGAGGAAGAAGCAAAAACTGCTATGATAGTCGCCTATGCTGGTCAGGCTATAGGAATTATTGCTGTTGCTGATACAATAAAAAAAGATTCTGTAAAAGCAATTAAAGCTTTTAAAGCAATGGGTTTAAAAACTATTATGATAACAGGTGATAACTCAAGAACCGCTAGAGCGATTGCAGATCAGGTTGGAATTGAATCAGTTATCTCTGAGATTTTACCGGAAGATAAATCGAATGAGGTTAAAAAACTCCAGTCTCAAGGAGAAGTTGTGGCAATGGTTGGTGATGGAATAAATGATGCACCTGCTTTAAAACAGGCTAATGTTGGAATTGCTATTGGTACTGGTACAGATATAGCTATTGAGTCTTCAGACCTAACATTAGTTAGTGGTGAGTTAAGTTCTGTTGTTTCGGGCCTAAAATTAAGCCGTTATACATTTGCCACTATCAAACAGAATTTATTCTGGGCCTTTATATATAATACTATAGCAATTCCAATTGCAGCTTTAGGCTTTTTAAACCCTATTATAGCTGCTGGAGCCATGACCATTAGTTCAATTAGTGTAATCCTTAATTCTAGTAGATTAAAAAACAAAGATATAAGTTTAAGCTAGTTGACTATAACTGATATTCAGCAATATAGGGTAAGTTTCTATATTGTTCCTTATAATCTAGACCATAACCCACTAAATATTCATCATCAACTTCAAAACCATTATAGTGAACAGGCAGCTCTACTAACTTTTTCTCGGTGTTATTGAGAAAGGAGCAGATGTTTAGACTTTTTGGGTTTCTAGATTTTAAATTTCTAAGCAAATAGCTTTGAGTAAGACCGGTCCTTATAATATTTTCTATTATAAGGACTTCTTTATTGGCAATACTAAATTCTAAATCCCTTGTAACTCTTATGATTCCAGAATCATCTTCATCACTGTAATGGCTGATTTCTAAAAAGTCTAATTTTAAAGGCATTTCTAGTTGGCGGGTTAGATCTGTCATAAAATAGAGAGAACTTTTAAGGATACTAACAATTATGATTTCTTTGCCTTGATAATCTTTATTAATTTGAGCAGCTAACTCTCCTACTTTTTTTGAGATTTCTGTTTCATTAAAAACTATTTTACCTAAATTTTTATCTGTCTCCATATTTTATTCTCCTTTGTTAAAATTAAATTTTTCAACTAGAGTATGAAAATCTTTTTTATATACGATTTTAACATTTATGTGTGGATAAGTTTTTTTAAGTAGTTTAACTTTTTTATTTTTTTCGGTAACATATTTCCTTTTCATAGTTGTTAATTCAATATATGTGTCATATTCTGTAAGATAAAAATCAGGTCTAAACCCCATACTAATATTTCCTTCTGCATCCCATTCAAGGGGGAATTCGGTTGGTTCATATTCCCATTTGATATTATGCATATCAAGAATCTTAGCAAATTCTTTCTCACTGGGATGAGCAAAATCGTAGTCTTTTTTCTCTTTTTCTACCTCAACTTTTTTTTCATTAAGAGCCCTGGGGCTTTCCTTTTTAAAATCCACTAAATTACTTACTATACTTAAAGCCTGTTCAAGCTCAATTCCATCACTATTTATGCTTAAATGGTAAAGTGTTGGATCAGCCCAGTCTACTTCATGAACCTGCCATACATAGCGGCGTTTTTTGCGGTCACTTAGTTCAATTATCCTTTCAGCCTGTTCTTTTTTAAGGCCATATTTTCTGGAGAGCTTATTGACCCTATATTGATGAGAGGCAACTGTTTTAATATGGATTGCTCGAGAATGCTCTCTAAATATTATTTGAGAGCCTAAGCCTACTATAAGCAGGTTTTTTTCTTTGGCTAAATCTTTTAGTCTATTTTCTATATAATCAGCAAATGTAAGCTCTTTTTCTAAACCATATTTCTGATCAATACAGCGGTTGTAGAATTTGCGGCTCTGTTTTAACATATGCAGCTGGTGTTCATCAGCAACATCTGGCAGCCAGTTTTCTAGAACATAATCACGATTAATTAATTTAAAACCCAATCTATTAGCAAGACCTTCAGCAATTTCATTGCCACCACTTGCTGTTTGGCGAGAAATTGTGATAATTTGCAAGCTCTTCACCTTCCCTCTTTTTAATTTTTTTTGTGAGTAGTCAGTTATGTCAAGCTTTATCTGCTTTTATTATATCATATCAGCAGTAATTTGAATACAAAATTGAGCGAAAAGCTAATTTGCTTCGATTGCAAAGTTAAATCAAAGCTTAAAAAAATAATTAAAATAAAAATTGAATTAATACTTTTTAAAGGGATATGCAGATTTCTCAAGAAATATTAATATAGTTAGAGCAATTTACTTTGGCTGAGGAGGGAGATAAATTGTATGGTTTAGTGCTTGAAGGTGGTGGAGCAAAAGGTGCCTATCATATAGGTGCTTTAAAAGCAATTGAAGAGCTGGATATCGAAATCTCTGCTGTAGCAGGAACATCGATTGGAGCGATGAATGGGGCGATGTTTGTTCAGGGAAAACTTGATGAAGCATATCAATACTGGTATAATGTTTCAACTTCACAGGTTTTAGATATAGAAGATAAATATTTATCAGAACTGCTTAATCTTACTATTAACCAGGACAATCTTGTTTATTTTATAGCTAAGGCAAAAGAAGTTTTACAAAATAAAGGGCTTGATAATTCATATTTAAAATCTCTTTTAAAAGAAAATGTAGATGAAAAGTTACTAAGAAGTTCAGATATTGATTTTGCTATCGTAACCCTTTCTTTAAGTGATTTTAAACCACTTGAGCTGTTTTTAGAAGATATTCCCGAAGGTAAAGTAGTAGATTATATTTTAGCAAGTTCTTATCTGCCTGCTTTTAAAATGGAAAGAATAGATGGTAAGATTTTAATTGATGGTGGTTTTTATAATAACCTACCTATCAATACACTTTTAAATAAAGGTTATAAAAAACTGATAGCTATTAGAACATATGGCTTGGGTGATATTGGCAAAAAAGTAGATGAAGATTCCGAAATAATATATATTAATCCATCTGAATATTTAGGTAGAATGCTTAATTTTGATCAGGAAAATGCCAGACGTAATATTAAGATGGGTTACTATGATACGATGAAGTACTTTAAAAATTTGTCTGGAAAAAAATATTATATTAATCAAACTGAAGCAGAGAATTATTTTCTCAATTTTTTACTTGATATTAGTGAAGCAGATAAAAAAGAGCTCTTAAGACAATTTTCTTTTCCCGATGAAGCTTATCAGCGCTCTTTTTTCGAAAATTTTATTCCCAAGTTGGTTAATTTGCTTGACTTAGATCATAAAGCTGATTATGGACAAATTTTGGTTGTTCTTTTAGAAAAACTGGCAGAAAAAAATAATATTAATAGATTTGAAATCTATCAATTTGAAAAACTATTAAAATTAGTTAGGATCAATCACCAAAAAAAAGATAAGTCTTTAAGAAAAAAACTTCCGAGCTTTATCAAAACCAGCAAATTATTACCCAAACAGCTTAAAGAGGATTTAATCTTAGATATTGCAGAAAAAATATTTTTGGCTTAAACTTGCAAATAAAAGAGAGGAAAAGGAGTTAAAGAAATTGCGAAAAAATAATAGTTACTATATAATAATCTTTCAATCTACAGAGGATTCTATAAAAGCAGAAAAAATATTAAAAGAAAATAAAATTGAACACCAGGTGATTCCCCTTCCAGATTTTATTGAATCAGATTGCAGAAGAACTATCAGAATAGATAAAAATCTCAAAGAGATTATTGATATTATCATCAACTATAGTATAATTTATAAAGGGATGTATAGGGTAGAATTTAAAAATGACAAAAAAGAATATTATAAAATTTAAAAGGGGCAAAAAAATGAAGACATTTTTAATCGGAATTGCAGGTGGGACTGCATCTGGTAAAACAACACTTGCCAGAATATTAAAGGATTCTTTTCAAGAAGATGCAATAATTTTAAAACATGATTATTATTATTATGATCGTTCTCATTTTAAAGTAGAGGATGAGAAAATAAACTTTGACCACCCTGATTCATTTGAAACAGAACTTTTGGTTAAACAATTAAAAAAGCTGAAAAAGGGAGAGGCTGTTCAAAGGCCTGTTTATTCTTATAAAACAAATGAAAGATTAGCTGAAAAAAAGAGGGTTAATCCGGCAGCAATTATCATAGTAGAGGGGATTTTAATCTTCCATTATGAAATCTTAAGAAAATTATTTGATTTAAAAATTTACGTAGACACAGATGCTGATATAAGACTTTTGCGAAGAATTAGTAGGGATATTAAAGAAAGAGATAGAAGTTTTGAATCTGTAAAAAGACAGTATTTAAGTACAGTTAAGCCGATGCATGAGAAATATGTTGAGCCAAGCAAATATTATTCTGATATAATAATTCCTCATGGTGGCTTAAATGAAATTGCCAATGACCTGATTATTAAAAAAATCAAAGATCATTTAAGAAACTAATTTAATCATATTTTTTAAAAATAATGCAGTTAACCGACTTGAGGGTCGGTTATTTTTTTTGGGTATTTTGTAATTATTTTACAGGAATTTTATTATTTATCCATAATTATTAGATAGGGGGTGGATAAATTGTTGAAAAAACTTGATAAAAAATATTTTTTGCTTGTGATCTTGCTTTTTTTCTCACTATTTTCCTATTTTTTTAATGAGAGCCCAAATTACAGTATAGATTATACTCAAGAAAAAGAGGAAGGATTAATTAGCGAAGAAAGTGCCAGCGAGATTGAAGAAAACTTTAGAATAATTGTTCATCTAGCTGGGGAAGTCAATAATCCTGGAGTTTATCAGCTAAAGGAAGGAGATCGCCTTGTTGATTTACTTAAAACTGCAGGTGGATTAACTGATAAAGCTGATCTGGAATTAATAAATCTTGCCGTGACATTGGCTGATGGCCAAAAAATTATAATTCCAAATATTGAACAGAGAAATAGAGAGGAAAATGATTTTAAAGAGCAAAACTCGATTGATTTAAATAATCTGGCTGTGATAGCTGGAGAAAATAACGGTTCATTAATCAATATTAATCGGGCAGATCTTAATCAGCTGGTAGAGCTGAGTGGAATTGGAGAAGCAAAAGCTCAAGCAATAATCAATTATAGAGAAGAAAATGGCCTTTTTCAAAGTAAAGAAGAGCTGATAAAGATAAGTGGAATAGGAGAAAAAACTTTAGATAATATCAGAGATGAGATCAGTTTAAGATGAAGCTCAATAATAAAGCATTTATATATATAGCCTCTGCAATGGTTTTGGGAGTTATTTTAGCGAGAACTTTCTTTGAAATAGAGTATTTCTTCTTTTTAAAGCTGCTGCTATTTCTTCAGTTTATGCTTTTTTTATATTACTTTATTTATGAATTTAATCTTTCTAAAAAAAAGCTGATCATTCTTTTAGTACTGTTATTTTTCTTTTTGGGTAGTGGACTATATTCTTATCAGGAATATAAATATTACAGTTCCTATTCTATTTTGAATTATCTTACTGAAGATTATATAAATATCAGAGGAAGAATTATAATAGATCCCGCCGATTTAGAAGGGGATTACCTTTATATTAAAGCTGATTATATTAATGGAGAAAAAGTTAAATATGGTAAGATAATAACAGCTAAAGAAAACTTTTATCACTATGATAATAATAGTGTTATTTCGGCTGAGTTTAGAGTATCACTACCAGAAGTGCAAAAAAATCCTGGGGGCTTTTGTTATAGAAGATTTTTAAAGCGAGATGGAATCTATCTGCAAAGTTGGTCAGTTAAAAATATAAACTATCATTACAGAAAATTTTCCTATAAGAATTATCTTATCACTGCTAAAAGCAGGCTGCTTTCTACTATAGATAATTTGCTCAGCAGAGAAAATGCAGCATTTATCAAAGCGATTTTATTAGGAGAAAGATCTGCCATAACTTATCAGAAAGAAGAACTTTTGCAAGCAGCTGGAGCCAGCCATTTACTTGCTATTTCTGGTCTACACATAGCTATAATTATTCTGATTTTTAGTTATTTTGCCTTTAATATCTTTGCAAAAAGAAAAAATGCTTTATTGTTTATAACAATATTTAATCTTATCTATATAGTTTTGGTTGGAGCAAGGGCTTCAATTATCCGTGCTTCAATATTTGCTTTATTGTATTTGTGGGCAGAAGCTTTTAACCGTGAGCCTGATTTTATAAATATAATTTCTTTTAGCCTCATAATAAATCTACTTATCAACCCCTATTTATTGTTTACAGTAGGGCTGCAGCTATCCTATTTATTAGTTTTGACCTTGTATTATTTAACACCTCTGCTTGCAGAATATGTCAACAAAGTTTTTGCAGTATCTATTGCTGCTCAGCTGGCATCGATACCTTTAATTGCATATTATTTTGGTCAATATGCCTATATAGCTTTAATCACAAATCTTTGGGTTATTCCGGCTATTAGTTTTTTGCTGCCCTTAATATTAGTGATAGTTATTTTAAGCACTTTTATAGCTCAACTTGCCTATTTGTTTGGCCCTGCTTTAGATCTAAGCTTAAACATATTTTTTAGAGCTTTAGAATTTATGACTCATATTCAGGGAAGAATGATCACAATTTCTCAACCAAATCTTATTTTAATCTTTCTATATTATATAATTTTGTTTTCTTTACCATATGTTTTCAAAAAGAGAATTGTTGAGCTGAATGAGAAAAAGTTTAGCTGCTTTAGAAAAGTTATATTGCTATCTTTTTTGATTATTTTTCTTTTGCTTTTTTCTACTTTTCATTCAGGGCTTTTAGAAGTTCATTTTATCGCTGTAGGCCAGGGAGATGGAATATATATTCAGTTTCCAGATGGTCAGAATATGCTTGTAGATACTGGACCACCTGGCTATCAGGGAAGAAATGTAGAATACAGTATTCTGCCTTTTTTAAATTACAAAGGAGTAGCAAAAATAGATTATCTTCTGATAAGTCATTTTCATGATGATCATACAGGTGGAGTGCCTGCTTTGTTGGAAAAGAAAAGGGTTAAAAATATATTGATAGCCCGAGCAGCAGAAAGAGATCAATATAAAGATTTTATTATTGACTATACTGAAAATAATCAAGCTATAAATTTGTTTTATCTCTCAGAAAATAATTTTTTAAATATTGCAGACTGCAGGCTTGATTTTTTAAATCCTCCTCAAGATATAATTTATAGAGATGAAAATAAAAATTCTCTCGTTTTTTTATTAGAATATGGCAGCCGCAGCTTTATTTTTACCGGTGATTTATACAGCTGTGGTGAAGAAAGAATAATTAAAGAACATCAACCAGGTAAAATTGATGTCTTAAAAGTGGGCCATCACGGCAGCAACACTTCCAGCAGTCCTTTCTTTTTAGATGCTATTCAGGCTGATTTAGCAGTTATTCCGGTGGGAAGAAACAACTTTAATCATCCGGCAGAAGAAGTACTAAAAAATTTGGAGCAGAGAAAAATCAAATATTTTCGAACTGATCAAGCTGGTGCAGTAGTGGTGAAAACTGATGGAAATACTTTAAAGATCAGTTCTTTTCTAAATTGAGAGTTAAATTCAAGCAGATTGTTTGCGGTATTTTGATTATTTATGATAAGATATGAGATAAGAAGTAATTAAATTTTTTTTTGGGGGACAGACTATGGAAGTTCAAAGCTTTATAGCCAATGAGAATAAATTAAAAAAATTATATTATATTTGTTCAGAAGACAATTATCTTAGAGAAGAATTCAAGCAAAAGTTTATCGATAAATTTGTGGATGAGGAAATTAAAGATTTTAATTTGTCCTTTGTTCAGCCGGGAGAAGATTATTTAAAAAGGTTAAAGAGTGCAGTTCAAACTCCACCTTTGGGCAGTGAAAAAAGATTTGTGATTTCTCATTTAGAAGCAGCTGATTCTTTTGATAAAAAAGAAGCAGAAAAGTTTATTGCTTTGCTTGAAAATTTAGCTGAAAGCACCTCTTTATTAATTTTGAGTCCTGAGCCATTAGATAAAAGAAAAAAATTATATTTAAGAATAAAAAAACAGGGCAGTTATCATGAGTTTAAAGCTCCTAAATACTCTAATTTAGACAAATGGATTGTCAGCCGCTTTAGAGAATATAATAAAAAAATTGACAAAAGGTCAATTAAAGTCTTAGAGAATATGTTCAGCAACAAATTAGAGATTCTTGCCGCTGAAATCGAGAAAATAGTTACTCGATTTCCTGATAAAGAAAAAATATCATATTATGATATAAAAGATTTAATCAGTCGGGAAAGATTTATAGAAGATGAAGAGATCTTTGCTTTTTTAGATCTGATCGGAGAGAAGAAAACTGATAAAGCTCTTTTAAGTCTTAAGGAAATGCTGAACAAAGGGGTATATCCGCTATATTTATTAACAATGTTGGCAAATCAAATTGAATTATTGATGCAGGTTAAGTTTTACAGTCAGTTTACAAAAAACAATAAAGAAATTGCCAAAAAAATAAATAAACATCCCTATCCTGTTAAAAAAGCTCTGCAGAGATCTAGGAATTTCACTCAATTAGAATTGGAAAAGATCTTAGAAGAAATCTTAACTGCTAATTATCATTTCTTAACAGGCTATTATCCAGATCAAAATACTGCTTTAGAAATGATAATAATTAAAGCAATCAACTATTAAAAACAAAAAAACCCATCCAAGCTGGATGAGTTTTCAAAATTAAAAAGATAGCTATCTTTTTTATTTACATATTATTATACATTTTTGTGAGGCGGGATTTTTTGCGGGCTGCGTTATTTTTATGAATTATATTGCGTGATACAGCCTTATCGATGACCTTAATAGTCTCTCTTAACTGTTCTTCTGCTTCTTCTTTATTCCCTGTTTCAACTGCATTTTCAAAATCTTTGATGGCTGTTTTAAGTTTATTTTTCCATTCGCGATTTTGAGCAGTCTTCTTTTCTGTAACTTTAACTCTCTTTTTTGCAGACTTAATAATAGGCATCTAACTTCACCCCCTCTTGATAATGGATATTTATAATTTCAGACTTGATTTGCAACATTACAATTTTAACATGTAAATTTATAAAATGCAAGGGTTAAAAAGTCTTTTTTAATCTCTATATGCTTGATTATAAAATATGGTGGTGTTATAATTACAACAGCATTAAATTTTAGAGGAGGAAGCTATTTGCAGACTGATATGATAAGAAACTTTTGCATAATTGCTCATATTGATCACGGGAAATCTACCCTGGCTGATCGTATGCTGGAGTTTACAAATACAATTACAGATCGAAATATGCAGGCTCAGGTATTAGATAAAATGGATTTAGAAAGAGAAAGAGGAATAACTATTAAGGCTCAGGCTGTTACAATTGATTATCAGGGTTATGAACTTAATTTAATTGATACACCAGGCCATGTTGACTTTTCCTATGAAGTATCAAGAAGTCTTGCTGCCTGTGAGGGAGCTCTTTTGGTTATTGATGCTGCCCAGGGTGTAGAGGCTCAAACCATGGCCAATATTTATTTAGCTTTAGAACATGATTTGGAGATTATTCCTGTAATCAATAAAATTGATTTACCGGCTGCCAACCCAGATATGGTAAAAGAACAGCTGCTGGATATTGGTATCGATCCAGATGAAGCAATTTTAGCAAGTGCTAAAGATGGTACCAATATTGATAAAATTTTAGATGCTGTTATCGAAAGGGTTCCTGCCCCATATGCAGGAGGTAATGAACCACTTCGTGCTTTAGTTTTTGATTCTTTTTATGATTCTTATCAGGGTGTTATCGCCTATGTTAGAATTGTAGAAGGTTCTGTTAAAAAAGATGATATAATTTTACTAATGTCTAATAAAAAGAGTTATGAGGTAGATGAAGTAGGATTTTTTGCCCCTGATATGAAAGAAAAAGATGAATTAAGTTCTGGTGAGGTTGGTTATATTATTGCTGGTATAAAAGATGTTCGTAATTGTAGAGTTGGTGATACGATAACCAAAAAAGATCGACCTGCAGATAAAGCTCTACCCGGATATAAAAAGGTTAAACCGATGGTTTTCAGTGGTTTATACCCAACAGATAATGCTGATTATGAAGTTTTAAAAGAGGCTTTAGAAAAACTGCAGTTAAATGATGCTTCTTTTACTTTTGAAGCCGAAACCTCAGAAGCACTTGGCTTTGGTTTTCGCTGTGGATTTTTAGGCCTACTTCATATGGAAGTAATTCAGGAAAGGCTGGAAAGAGAATATGATCTTGATTTAGTAATTACAGCTCCAAGTGTAGAATATAAGATAATTAAGAAAAATGGGGAAGAATTAGAAATAGAAAACCCCGCCTTATTTCCAGACCCATCTGAAACCGAAAAAATAAAAGAACCTTTTGTTACTGCAGAGATTCACCTACCTGAAGAGTATGTTGGTCAGGCAATGGAATTATGTCAGGAAAACCGCGGTGAATTTAAAGATATGCAGTATGTAAATCAAGACAGGGTTAATTTAAAATATGAAATGCCTTTAAGTGAAATTATTACAGACTTTTTTAATCAGTTAAAATCAAGAACCAGGGGTTATGCAACCCTTGATTATGAGTTTGAAGGTTATAAAGAATCGAAGCTTGTTAAACTTGATATTTTAGTTAATAAAGAAGTTGTTGATGCTTTATCTACCATAGTCCATGAAGAAAATTCTTATCAGCGTGGTAATGCATTAACTAGGAAATTAAAAGAGGTAATTCCACGTCATATGTTTAAAGTACCGATTCAGGCAGCAGTTGGCGGAAAGATTATCGCCAGAGTTAACATTCCTGCCGTTAGAAAAAATGTTTTGCAAAAATGTTATGGTGGAGATGTAAGTAGGAAGAGAAAACTGCTTGAAAAGCAAAAAGAAGGTAAAAAAAGAATGAAACAGGTTGGTAGTGTGGAAATTCCTCAGGAAGCATTTATGACTGTTCTAGAAAGGCATGAAGATGAGTAAAGAAATTAGATTTAATGAAGCTTCAGCTCTCTATATTCATATCCCATTTTGTCTTTCTAAATGTCCATACTGTGATTTTTATTCAGTTGAATATGATAAAAAAAGGGTGGACCTGTATTGGGCCGCCCTTTTTCAGGAATTAGAGTCTTTAATTAAATCTGTAGATAATAAATTACTGCGTTCAATTTATATAGGTGGAGGAACACCATCTTTAATTAGTGGTGAAAAAATATTTGCCCTGCTTAAAAAAATAAGAAGCTCTTTTCAACTTCCTCCAACTGCAGAAATAACAATCGAAGCTAATCCCCTTTCTTTAAGTGAAGAAAAAATTATCGCTTATAAAAGAGCGGGAGTCAATCGCATCAGTTTGGGTATTCAATCATTTAATAATAAATTTTTAGATTTTTTAGGTAGAAATAGCAGTCGAGAGAAAAATATTGACTCAATTAAATTGCTCAAAAAGTACTTTAGTAATTATAGTCTGGATTTGATTTTTGCTCTACCTGAACAAAGTGGGGAAGAATTTAAAAGGGATTTAGAAATCCTAAGTTCTTTTAATCCACCCCATATTTCTTTATATAATCTCGAAATTCATGAACAAACACCCTTTTATCAGAGATTAGAAAAAGGTGAATTTAAACTGCCAGCTGATAAAATTGATGCAGAAATGTATAATTTTGCCCAGAACTTCTTCTTAAAAGCAGGTTATAATAATTATGAGATATCTAATTTTGCCAAAAGTGGTTATAGAGCTCAACATAATTATCTATACTGGCGTTATAATAGCTATCTTGCTTTAGGTCCAGGTGCAGCTGCTTTTAATGGTAAAATAAGATATAAAAATAGGGCTGATCTAAATAAATATTTAAAAAGTTTTTTAGCAGATCAAAAAGTAGAAAGAGAGATAAATTTTTTAACTAAAGAAGACAGGATGGCCGAATATTGTTTTCTGGCTCTAAGAACTAGAGCTGGTTTAAGTTTACATCAGTTTTATTTAAACTTTAAAGAAGATTTTAATAATCTTTACCGAGATTCGGTGGATAAACTAAAAAACAAATCTCTCTTAGCAGAGAGTAATAATCGTCTTTATTTGACAGCAAAAGGAAAACTATTGGCAAACGAAGTTTTTCTGGTTTTTTTAAAATAAATTAGAAAATAATTCAGATTATTATTTGACAAAAAAATATCAATATGTTATTTTATTATTAGCTGTTAGCACTCTCGTTAAGCGAGTGCTAAAAAAGAGGTGAGAAATGATGGTTGAAGAACTTGACAAACGAAAAAAAAGAATACTGCAGGCCATCATTCAGGAGCATATAATTTCTGCATCTCCGATTGGTTCAAGAACTCTTGCAAAAAAATATAGTCTGGATGTAAGTCCTGCAACTATCAGAAATGAAATGGCTGATTTAGAAGATTTAGGCTATCTAGAACAGCCTCATACTTCTGCTGGCCGGATACCTTCTGATAAAGGTTACCGATATTATGTTGATGAATTGATTAGAAGAGAAGAACAGGATGTTAGTGGAATAATTAAAAATATTGAGGATTTATATCAGGATCTACAAAATGTCCAGGACATTATTTCTGGTATGGCTAAAATGCTTTCAAATATTACTCATTATACTGCTTTAGTAAGTGAACCGAAAACTCAAGTTAGTAGGTTAAAAAAAGTTGAAATAATGCAGTTAGAAAATAACTCTTTATTGGTTGTTCTGGTTACCGATACAGGAATGGTCAATAACAAAATTATTAAATTGCAGCAGAGCTTATCTGCTCGAAAAATTTCTTATTTAAACAGCTTTTTAAGTGATAAATTGGAAAATAAGCTTTTATCTGAGCTTGATCTTAATTACTTAAATAGTTTAGAAAAAGAGCTGCTGGCAAAATTAGACCTGTCAGTAGATTTATTTAAGCAATTTTATAATGAGTTAGAAGGAGCTTTTGAGCCTGATGGAGTTAAAGTTTATTTGGGTGGTACTTCCTATATTTTAGAACAGCCCGAATTTAATGATTTGGAGAGATTGAAAAAAATGCTCAAATTGCTTGATCAGGAAGAAATGCTGAAAAAAATTATTAACAGTATTTCTAACCAGGATTTAGAGATAAAAATTGGTCAAGAAAATGAATTAGAAGATATTAAAAACTGCTCACTTGTAGTAGCAACTTACTATATTTCAAATAGAGCAGTGGGTAAGATTGGTGTTATTGGACCAACCCGAATGGAATATCCAAGAGTTATTTCTTCGGTTGATGTAATTTCTGATATATTAGGCAACTTAATTTCTAAAGCGAGTGGGTGATTTGTGTGAACAAAGAAAAAGAAGATCAGCAAAACACTGAAAATCAAAATTTTAATAATCAAGAAGAAAAAACAAATAAGGCTGAAGAAGATTTAAATAGTTCTAAAAATAACTCTGCAGAAGGAGATGTTAAATTAGAACTAACTAGAGAAGAATTAGTAGATGAATTAAGGGAGAAAAACCAAAAGATTGAAGAATTGGATGCAGAAATTGATGATCTATTAAATAGATTGCAGAGACTTCAGGCTGATTTTGTTAATTATCGCAAAAGAAGTCAGAGAGAAAAAGCTGAAATGACTATTCAGGGTAAAATAGAACTTGCTTCCAGTCTGCTGCCAATTTTTGATAATTTTGAAAGGGCATTAAAGGCTGAAGATAGTGATTCTGAATTCTATAGTGGGGTAGAAATGATATATAAGCAATTCTTAAAGGCTTTTTCAGATGAAGGAATAGAAGAAATTGAGGCTGAAGGTGAAGAATTTAATCCCGAGTTTCATGAAGCTATTATGAAGGTTGAAGCTGAAGAGGAGCTTGATAAAGAACTTGTAATAGATGTAATGCAAAAAGGCTTTATGATCGAGGGAAGAGTTATTAGACCAGCTATGGTTAGGGTCGCTGTTTAAAGTGTTGTTAAATCTTTTTAAATTATAGTTATTAATAAATTTAGATAAAACTTATAAAAAATGGTATAGAATTTTTAAGGAGGAAGATAAAATGGGTAAAGTTATAGGTATTGACTTAGGAACTACAAATTCTTGTGTAGCAGTAATGGAAGGTGGAGAACCTACTGTTATTCCAAACAAAGAGGGTGGAAGAACAACTCCTTCTGTTGTCGCTTATTCTAAAAAGGGAGAAAGAATTGTAGGTGAACATGCTAAACGTCAGGCAATAACTAATCCTGATCAAACAGTAACCTCTATTAAAAGAGAAATGGGATCAGATCATAGTGTTGAGCTTAATGAAGAAAAATATACACCACAAGAAATATCTGCTATGATTTTGCAGAAAATAAAAAGAGATGCAGAGGAATATTTAGGTGAAGAAGTAGATGAAGCTGTAATAACTGTACCAGCTTATTTTACTGATAGTCAGCGTCAGGCAACAAAAGATGCAGGTAAAATTGCCGGTTTGAAAGTTGAAAGAATAATTAATGAACCAACTGCTGCTTCATTAGCATATGGATTTGATGATAAATCAGAACAAACAATTTTAATTTATGACCTTGGTGGAGGTACCTTTGATGTTTCTATTCTTGATATAGGGGATGGAGTTTTTGAGGTAATTGCTACCAGTGGTAATAACCACTTAGGTGGAGATGATTTTGACCAAAGAATTATTCAATATTTAGCTGATGAATTCAAAAATTCTACCGGAATTGATCTTAGAAAAGATAAAATGGCTTTACAAAGACTTAAAGATGCTGCAGAAAAAGCAAAAATAGAGCTTTCTAGTGTTAAACAAACTAATATTAATCTGCCATTTATCACTCAGACAGAATCAGGTCCTGAGCATTTAGATATAGATTTAACTAGAGCTAAATTTGAAAAGCTAATTAGTGACTTAATCGAAGATACAATGAAACCTGCCCGTCAGGCTTTAAGTGATGCAGGTATGGAATCTTCCGATATTGATGAGGTTATCCTGGTTGGTGGTTCAACTAGAATTCCAGCTGTTCAGTCAGCTGTTGAAGATCTAATCGGTAAAGATGCTCATAAAGGTATTAATCCTGATGAAGTTGTTGCTGTTGGGGCAGCAATTCAGGGAGGTATTCTTTCTGGTGAGGTTGATGATGTAGTATTACTTGATGTAACACCACTATCATTAGGTATTGAAACCTTAGGTGGAGTGTTTACTAAATTGATTGAAAGAAATACTACAATTCCTACCTCAAAGAGTAAAATATTCTCAACTGCAAGTGATAATCAAACAAGTGTAGATATTCATGTTCTGCAGGGTGAAAGAAAAATGGCCAAAGATAATAAAACATTAGGCCGTTTCCAATTAACAGATATTCCACCTGCACCTCGTGGAGTACCACAAATTGAGGTTGAGTTTGAGATTGATAAAAACGGAATTGTCCATGTATCTGCTAAAGATAAAGGAACTGGTAATTCAGAAAATATCACAATCAAGTCTACAAGTGGTTTATCTGAAGAAGAAATTGAAGAGATGGTTAAAGATGCAGAAGAACATGAAGAAGAAGATAAAAAACGAGTAGAAAAAATTGAAACTCGCAATGAAGCAGATGCACTTGTTCATCAAACAGAAAAAACCCTCAAAGATGCTGGAGATAAAGTTCCTGCTGAAATCAAAGATAAAGTAGAAGCAGCAAAAGATGAACTTGAGAAGGCATTAGAAGGTGATGATATTGATGAAATTAAGGCTAAAATGGAAGCTTTAACTGAAGAATTGACAGAACTAAGCTCTGAGCTTTATAGTCAGGCAGAAGGTGCTCAAGCTGGTGCTGGAGCAGCTGGAGCTCAGCCCGGAGCACAAGGAAGAGCGCAAACAGAAAGTAGTGAAGATGACAATACAGTAGATGTAGACTATGAAGAAGTAGATGAAGACGAAGAGAAATAATTAAAATAAGATATAAACTCAGTTAAAGGGGGAGTTAGGCTCTCCCTATAACTGTTTATCTTTTTTTTTAGAGAGGTGACTTTAAGATGGCTCAAAAAGATTATTATGAAATACTTGGTGTAAGCCGAGATGCTGATCAAAGTGAAATTAAAAAAGCATATCGTAAATTGGCAAAAAAGTATCATCCTGATATGAACCAGGATGGAGAAGATACATCTGATAAATTTAAAGAGATTTCTGAAGCTTATGAGATATTGAGTGACCCTGATAAGAGAGCTCGTTATGACCAATATGGCCACTCTGGTATCAATGATAATGACTTTAACTTTGATGACTTTGCTCGTGGTGGTTTTGGTGGTCTTGACGACCTATTCAACATGTTTGGTTTTGGTGGTGGCAGTAGAAGACAAAATGGACCAAAACGTGGTGCAGATCTTCAATATAGAATGGAAATTTCTTTTGAAGAAGCTGCTTTTGGTGGTAAAAAAGAAATTAGGCTGCCCCGTGAAGAAGAATGTGACCGCTGTGATGGTAGTGGAGCAGAACCTGGCTCAGATGTAAAAACCTGTCCAGATTGTCATGGTCAGGGTCAGGTTAGAACCAGTAAACAGACTCCTTTTGGTCAGTTTACTCAAAGTAGGGTTTGTCCGACCTGTAGAGGTGAAGGTAAAATAATCTCTGAACCTTGTACTAAATGTAATGGTTCAGGTAAAGTTCGTAAAAAACGCAAATTAACCGTTAATATTCCTGAAGGTGTTGACACCGGAACTCGTTTAAGAATGGCCGGGGAAGGTCAGGCTGGAGAAAAAGGTGGACCAGCAGGAGACCTATATATAATTATCGATGTTCAAGATCACGAAATATTTGATCGTAAAGGAGATGATCTTTACTGTGAGGTACCGATAAGCTTTGTTCAGGCTGCCTTAGGTGACAAGATAAAAGTCCCTACATTAGAAGGTAAAGTTCAATTTGATATTCCTGAAGGTACCCAACCAGGAACTTCATTCAGATTAAAAAATAAAGGTATTTCTCATCTCAATGGCTATGGCCGTGGTGATCAATATATTAAGGTAAAAGTTATTATACCTAAAAATCTTGATAATGAACAAAAAGAATTACTGGCTAAATTTGCTGAAATAAGTGGTGAAGAAATAAACCCGGAGCATAAAAGTTTTTTAAAAAAAATAAAAGACGCACTTAATGTATGAATAAAGAAATTATACGGAGTGAAAGAAAATGAATAAATTTTTCATTAAAGAAAGTGCAGCAATTGGAGAAAAAATTTCTATTCAAGGAAATGATTATAATCATCTTAAAAATTCCCTGCGCCTTAATATAGGTGACAGGGTTATTGTTTCTGATAAAGATGGTTTTGATCTGCAGGCAAAGATAGTTGCTTTTAATGATGACTCAGCTGAATTAGAGGTCATCGAGCGCGAAAAATCTGCAGTTGAAGCAGAATTGAAGGTTATTATAGCTCAGGGGCTGCCCAAAAAAAGAAAAATGGACTTAATTGTTGAGAAGGCAACTGAAATTGGCTTCAAAGCTCTGATACCATTAGAAACAGAGAGAACAATAGTTAAATATAATCATAAAAAGAAGCAGAAAAAACTTAAAAGATGGCAGAGAGTTGCAGAAGCAGCTGCCAAACAGTCGGGAAGATCTCTGATCCCGGAAATAAGAGATTTTTGTTCTCTTTCTGCTTTAAAAGAACTGAAAGATGAATTTGATTATTCTTTAATTTTGTGGGAAGATGAAGCTGAATTTTCTCTAAAAAAATTTTTTAAGCAAAATCAGCCTGCAGATGATGCTATAATATTATTGATTATCGGGCCAGAAGGTGGTTTCTCTGCAGAAGAAGTTGAAAAAGCAAAAAAAGATCTGCAGGCAGAGGTTATTAGCTTGGGACCAAGAATAATGAGAACAGAAACGGCAGGGATTTCCGCTTTATCCTGTTTATTATATGAGAAAGGTGAACTTGGTGGTTAAAATGAATAAAAAAGCAGCTTTTTATACTCTCGGCTGTAAAGTAAATCAATATGAAACAGAAGCAATCATAGATATTTTTTTAGATAATGATTTTGAGGTTGTAGATTTTTCTGATGAGGCAGATATTTATATAATTAATAGCTGTACTGTAACCAATCAAGCTGCCAGTAAAAGCAGAAAAATTGCTAGAAGAGCAAAAAGAAGTAATAATGAGAGTTTAGTCGCTGTTGTTGGCTGTTACAGCCAGGCATTTCCGGAAGAGGTCAGTTCCATATCTGAAATTGATTTTGTGATGGGAAGTAGTGACAAAGCTAAAATTGTTAAAAAGGTTGATAAATTACTGGCTGGTAAGGAAATAGAGAATCAAATAAAAGATTATCAAGAATTAAAAGATTATGAAGAACTTGAGCTAAAAAGATTAACAAATAGAACCAGAGCTAATATAAAAATTGAAGATGGCTGTAATCAATTCTGCAGTTATTGTATAATTCCCTATGCCAGAGGACCTGTCAGGAGTAGAGAGCAAAAATCAATTCTAAAAGAGGTTAAAAAGATGGTTGAAGAGGGAGTTAAAGAGATCATCTTAACAGGAACTCATCTGGGAGCATATGGAAGTGAGAAAAACAATACCGCTGCTTTAGGTGAACTACTGCAGGAATTAAGTGAAGTGGAAAATCTGCAGAGGCTCAGGCTTAGCTCAATTGAAGGTACAGAAATTGATAGTAAAATGATAGATTTAATGGCAGAAAAGGATATTTTTTGTCCCCACCTCCACCTACCTCTGCAAAGTGGGAGCAATAAAATTTTAAAAGCCATGCAGAGACCCTATACAGCTGAAGAATTTGCCAAAACTGTTAATAAAATAAGGGCTAAAATACCTGATATTGCAATTACAACTGATGTTATTGTTGGTTTTCCCGGAGAAACGCAAAAAACTTTTGAGCAAACATTAGAGCTGGTCAAAGAGCTTAAATTTACTAAAGTACATGTTTTTCCCTTTTCAGCTCGTGAAGGTACACCCGCTTATAAGATGGATAACAAAGTTAATGGCAATATTATTAAAAAATACAGCAAAAAACTGCGGGAGCTCAATCAATCATTAATGAAAGAGTATCAGGCTAAATTTTTGGGTCAAAGCAAAAAAGTTTTAATAGAAGAAGAAAGAGATCAGCAAACAGGATTATTAACCGGTTATACAGATAATTATCTTAAGGTGCTGCTTGCTGGCCCTGATAAAATTAAAAACACTTTAACAGAAGTTGAGCTCGAGAGTTCATTTGATTATTCTCATATAAAAGGAAAAATCATAGAATAGCAGGAACTAAGAGCTTTTAAGAGAATATAAGTAATAGATGATAAAGCAAAATAATTATTTTTGGAGGTGTTAGAATGGAAGATTGTCTTTTCTGTAAAATAGCAGCAGGAAAAATTGATACAGACTTTGTCTATAGTGATGAAAAGCTTGTGGTTTTTGAAGATATTAATCCTCAGGCACCTGTTCATCTTCTAATAGTACCAAAAAAACACATTTCTGATCTCAATAATTTAGAAGAAAAAGATAATAAGTTAATAGGTCATATTTATCAGGTGGCAAAAGAGCTGGCTGCAGAAAAAAACATTGCTGAAAGTGGTTATAGAATTGTTAGTAACTGCAATCAAGATGGCGGTCAGACTGTTTATCACATTCATTTTCATTTATTAGGGGGAAGGAAACTGCAGTGGCCTCCAGGCTAATATAAAATTAGGGAGTTGGCAAAATGGAAGCTTTAAAGAAAAGACTTTTAGAAGATATGAAAAAAGCTATGAAAGAAAAAGATAAAGAGCGCTTAGCAGTAATAAGAATGACAAGATCAGAAATAAAAAATAAAGAGATTGAAACTGGCAAAGAGCTAGATGATAAAGAAGTAATTGCTGTAATAGCAAAACAGCTAAAATCGATTAAAGACTCAATACCTGATTTCAAAAAATCAGGCAAAAAAGAGGTAATGGATAAACTTTATAGAGAAATGGAAATATTAGAAGAATATTTACCAGAACAGATGTCAGAAGAGGAAATCGATAAAACTGTTGCAGCAGTAATTGCTGAAACTGGTGCAGAAAGCATGCAGGATATGGGCCAGGTTATGGCTAAAATAATGCCCAAGATAAAAGGAAGGGCTGATGGTAGTTTAGTCAGCCAAAAGGTTAAAGAAAAGCTCAGTCAAAAATAGCTGATTTATTTATATAGAGGAGGTTCATATCCTCCCAGTCCTCATTATGGGGGTGAAAATTGATGAGAAAAATTTTGGTTTTTTTAATATTGTTTTTAGTGGTTATCTCTGTTTTTTCTTCAGTAGAACAGGCTGAAGCCTCTATTTATCATATCCGTTTAGAAGGTGAAATAAATATAGCTCAGTATTCTTTTATTAATGATGCTTTAAGCAGGGCAGAAGCCGAAGGAGCTGAAGAGTTTATAATTGAAATAAATAGTCTTGGTGGTTTTGTTGATCCTGCTTTGAGAATTAGAGATAGAATATTTGATTCTCCGCTGAGGATTATCACCTTTGTTAATGGTAGAGCCTGGTCTGCGGCAGCCTTGATTGCTTTGACCGGCGATGAAATATATCTTTCCTCAGGCTCCAGTATTGGAGCAGCAGAAACCAGACCTCAGGAAGAAAAAATAATTTCTGCTCTCAGAAAAGAATTTGCTGCAACCGCAGAAAGAACAGGCAGAGATGGAAGAATAGCAGAAGCAATGGTCGACTCTGATATTGAAATTGAGTCGATAATCGAAAGAGAAAAGCTGCTTACCCTGACAGCCAGA
This sequence comes from Halanaerobium polyolivorans, assembly GCF_020711195.1. Classification (GTDB taxonomy): domain Bacteria; phylum Bacillota; class Halanaerobiia; order Halanaerobiales; family Halanaerobiaceae; genus Halanaerobium; species Halanaerobium polyolivorans. Next base: position 50,439 of record NZ_JAJFAT010000011.1, on the reverse strand, counting down.
GAAGCGGTTGAGTTGGGGATGGGAGATTTTATAGCTGAAAATTTAAACGAATTGAGTGAATTAAAAGCGATTGATCCCGGAGAAATTATAAGTATAGAAAGAAGCAGTTTGCATAACATTGTTGCTATAATAACAAATCCTTATTTTAGTGGTCTGTTATTAATAATTGCTTTTTCTGCTTTAATTTTTGAAGCTTTAACACCCGGCTTTGCTGTGGGTGGTACGCTTGGAATTATTTCTTTATTGATATTTTTTGCCGGTCATATTTTGACCGGAGCAATTGGAACTGGAATGGTAATTCTCTTTATAATTGGCATTATACTGATCTTTTTCGAGATTTTTGTTATTCCAGGTTTTGGTGTAGCCGGTATAAGTGGTATAACAGCTGTTTTAATCAGTTTATTCTTTGTTTTCCCCAATCGAGCAATAGCGCTTAATGTACTGTTGGGGGTTGTGTTTTTCACCCTTTTAATTGCTTTTCTAATGGTTAAAAAGATGGGTACAAGCCGTTTCTGGAATAAAATATCACTTGAGACAAGTTCAAAAGAATATTATTCATCTTCAGACAAACAGGATTATGTAGGCCGCAAAGCTCTTACAATAACCAAATTAAGACCGGCAGGTACAATAGAAATTGATAACAGAAGGATTGATGCAGTAAGTGAAGGTGGTTTTATAGAAAAAGACAGTTTAGTAGAAGTTGTATCAGTTTCTGGCAGCAGAATAGTTGTTAGAGAAATAGAAGAGGAGGCAGAATAAAATGGAACTATTAACAGTGTTATTTTTAATTGCCTTATTGGCATTTTTAGTCCTGTTTTTTTACTTTATACCAATTGGACTTTGGATTTCAGCTACAGCAGCTGGAGTAAAGGTTAGTTTTTTTAATTTAATCGGTATGAGATTAAGAAGGGTTATTCCATCATCAATAGTAGGACCGATGATCAAAACTCACAAAGCTGGTATGGAAATAAGCAGTGATCAGCTTGAAGCACATTATCTTGCTGGAGGTAATGTAGATCGGGTTGTTGATGCTTTAATAGCTGCTCATCGAGCAGAAATTGAGCTCAGCTTTGAACGCGCAGCAGCAATTGATCTGGCAGGAAGAGATGTGTTAGAAGCTGTAAAAATGAGTGTAAACCCTAAGGTTATTCAAACTCCTATTGTTACAGCAGTTGCTATGGATGGTATTCAGGTTATGGCTACAGCCAGAGTTACTGTAAGAGCTAATATAGACCGTTTAGTTGGTGGAGCTGGCGAAGAAACAGTACTGGCTAGAGTTGGAGAAGGTATTGTTACTACTGTAGGTTCAGCTGAATCCCATAAAAAAGTACTTGAAAATCCTGATTCTATCTCAAAAACTGTTTTAGATAAAGGCCTTGATTCAGGTACTGCTTTTGAAATATTATCTATTGATATCGCTGATGTAGATGTTGGTAAGAACATTGGTGCTCAACTGCAGACAGATCAGGCAGAAGCTGATAAAGAAATCGCTCAAGCTAAAGCTGAAGAAAGAAGAGCAATGGCAGTTGCAGAAGAACAAGAGATGAAAGCTAAGGTACAGGAAATGAGAGCTAAAGTGGTAGAAGCAGAGGCTCAAGTTCCTTTAGCTATGTCAGAAGCTCTTAAAAAAGGTAATATGGGTGTTATGGATTATATGAATTTTAAAAATATCGAATCTGATACAAAGATGAGATCAAGTATTTCTGAATCATCAGAAAAAAACAAAGAGATCAGTGAAAATTAATTTGAACCATTAACAGGAGGGATTAATTGTATGGAGAGTTTAATATATTTACTTCCTGTTTTAATCTTCTTTTTCGTTATTATGGCTAAAATAATTAAAACCTTTAAAAGGCTATTTGACTTTATTCAAGAGAAAGCCGCAGAAATAGAAAGAGAAAGGAAAGAAGATTATTCAAAAAGAAAAGACTCTAATTATGACTATCAATATGATCATCAAGAAGAAGCTTATGATGATTATAAATTAGCTTATGAAGAAGAAAAAGTTGAAGAAGATGAGCAGGTTGAAGCTGAAAAGAGTTCTACCGCAGAAGAAGCTATTTCTAAAGATAAAGCAAAAAAGCAAAAAGAGCGTTCAATTTCTGCTGCTAAAAAGGGGAAAGTTTATCTTGCTGAGGAATTTAAAGATTTCAGCGAATTAGAAAAGGCTGTAATTTATAAAGAAATTTTGTCAGAGCCAAAAGCCCTGCAGAAAAGAAGGTAAATTCATATATTTGTAAAAGCTGCAGCCTAGCTTGGTTGCAGTTTTTTCAAGTAATTTGTAATCCACATCCAATTCTATGATATAATAAAAAAATAGCCTTTAATTAAATCCTTTGTCTAAAAAAGGAAGGATTATTTTCTTTACTCTAGAAGTTAATAAAATAATGAGGGAGGATTAAAAATTGTCTAAAGAAGAAAGTAGAATAGAAATAAATGATTACCAGATTGCTCAAAACTTTTTTGGGCATAATGATAGAAATTTAAAATTATTAGAAAATATACTAGCTGTTAAACTTAGTGGAAGAGGCAACCAAATAAAAATAGAATGTCAGGATTGTAATATAGAGAAAAAAGAGATGATAATCAAAAAGCTTCTTTCTATGACTAATAAAAAAGATGAGTTTCCACCCCGGAAATTAAAATATGCAGCTGAATTGTTGAAAAGGAATCCCGAAATCAATTTAAACGATATTTATGATGAGGTAATTCAGGAAAATTATAAGGGAAGAAAAATTAAAGCTAAAACCATGGGCCAGAAATTATATATTGAGTCGATCAAAAATAGGGATATAGTTTTTTCTATTGGACCTGCTGGGACAGGTAAGACATATTTAGCTATGGTAATGGCGGTTAAAAGCCTGATGAACAACCAGGTTAATAGGATAGTATTAACAAGACCTGCAATTGAGGCAGGAGAAAATCTAGGTTTTTTACCAGGTGATATGCAGGAAAAAGTTGATCCGTATTTAAGACCTTTATATGATGCTCTTTATGATATTTTAGGACCCGAAAAAGCAAAATTATATCAGGAAAAAGATATTATTGAAGTTGCTCCTTTAGCCTATATGAGGGGAAGGACTTTAGATGATTCATTTGTGATTTTAGATGAAGCTCAAAATACGACCTTAGAACAGATGAAAATGTTTTTAACCAGAATTGGTTTTAATTCTAAAGCAGTAATTACAGGTGATATAACTCAGATTGATTTACCCCATAAGAAAAATTCCGGACTAGCAACTGTGCAGAAAATATTGAAGAATATTAAAGGAATAGATTTTGTTTATTTAACCAGACATGATGTTGTACGCCATGATCTTGTTAAAGAAATTATTAAAGCATACGAAAGTTATGAAAGTGGGAGCTAATTATGAAATTAATGAAAGAAATAAGGCTAAGACTCCGTAAATGGAGGGAAAAATATTTAGACTTTTCTCCCAGGACATATAAAATAATTTGGGGAGTTTTATTTTTTATTATAATAGCTGTAACACTTAGTTTAGACCTAATCCCGGACCAGGTAGATTTAAGACCTGGCCAGGTAAGTCAAAGCAATATAACCGCTCCACGGACCATTACTTTCATAGATGAAACTAGAACCGAAGAATTAAGACAAAGAGCAGAAGAAAGTGCGCCAAGGGTTTATGAAGAAGATGGTACTGTGGAAAGGGATATTAATGAGCAAATCAATCTTTTATTTGATTCAATTATAGAAGAACGGCAAAGTATACTGATCGAGAGATTTGCTGCCCTGGAAAGTGCTGATCCAGAAATTGAAGAAGAATTTGCAGCTTTAATTGATGATTCTGAGCCAGAAATTAGCTTTAGTGAAGAAGAATTAGCAAGTTTAGATTCTGAAGATATTAATCTAATAATAACAAATGTTAAAGAGGAAATTGATTTTGAAATTTCTGATGATAATCTACAGACTTTAATCAGCCTGCCCAGGGAAGAACTAGAAGATTTAAGAAGTAGAGCAGATGAGTTATTGAGTTCTGCCCTATCAAGAAGAATTTTACCTGCTGAGCTATCAAGTGCTAGAGATAATATCGCTCAAACAGCAATGGGTTTAGATATTTCTAGAGATAAACGTCTTGCCCTGGCAGAAATAAGCGAAAATACTCTGCAGGCAAATATGTTTTTAAATACTGAGGCTACAGAGGCCAGACGCCAAGAGGCAGCTGCCCAAATTGAACCAGTTCAAAATACGGTTCGTCAGGGAGAGATCATTGTTCGCCAGGGTGATGTTGTAACTGAGGCTGATGTAGAAATTTTAGAAAGACTCGGCTTACAGAGATCAGAAATGAATTATTATAATATAATTGGTAGAATATTAATTGCTTTTATCATTGTTCTTTTATTAGCTTTTTATTTTTATAAATATAAAAAGTCAATCTGGCAGGATAACAGCCAATTATTATTAATTGAGATTTTAATTGTGCTAGTTCTTTTGCTGGCAAAAATATTTAGTCTTTTTCAAAATCCATTTGTAGATTTTCTTGTTCCTACTGCTATGGCATCAATTCTATTAACTGTATTAATTAATACTGATACTGCCCTTGTTTCCACCTTATTTTTAAGTATGTTGATTGCTCCCATATATGATATGAACTATAATATAGTTTTAGTCTCTTTGCTGGCCGGATTGGTTGGTATATACAGTGTAAGCAAGGTAAAAGAACGGGGAGATATTATAAGGGCAGGTCTGAATATTAGTGTTGTTCTAATGTTTTTAATAGCTGGACTATCTCTTTTACAGGAAAATCCCAACTGGAATTATATGATTTGGGCAGTTGGAGGAGGAATAACAAATGGACTTTTAGTAGGAGTTTTAGCTAATGGATTTTTACCTTATTTAGAGGATTTATTTGATATGACTTCTTCTGTTAAACTACTAGAATTATCTAATCCAAGCCAAAATGTTTTAAAAAGGATGCTTGTTGAAGCACCTGGAACTTATCATCATAGTATTATTGTTGGTAACCTTGCTGAAACAGCTGCAGAAGATGTAGGGGCAGATTCTTTACTTGCTAGAGCTGCTGCATATTATCATGATATTGGTAAATTGAAACGGCCTTACTTTTTCTCAGAGAATCATTTTGGGGCTGAAAATCCTCATGATAAAACCTCTCCTAATTTAAGTGCTTTAATTATCAAATCCCATGTCAAAGATGGGGTTGAAATGGCTGAAGAGCATGGTCTGCCCGGTAAAATAATTGATATTATCAAAGAACACCATGGGACAAACTTAATTTCTTACTTTTATCAGCAGGCAATACAGGAAAATAAGCATGATGATATTGAAAAAAAAGATTTTCGTTATGATGGCCCTAAACCACAAAGTAAGGAAGCAGCAATTATTATGCTGGCAGATATTACTGAAGCTGCTGTAAGGTCTAAAAACTTTAATAAAAATAATCATGATAGAATAGAAGGTTTTGTTAGGGGCTTAATCAAAGATAAATTGATTGAAAACCAATTGGATAAATCGGATTTAACTCTGAGAGATTTGGATCAGATCACAAATAGTTTTGTCAAAGTTTTAACCGGTATTTATCATCAGAGAGTAGAATATCCAGAGAACCTGCTCAAAGAGATGAAAGGCGGAGATAAAAAATGATTAATGTAGAATTTAATGATATGCAGGATTTTTTAGAGATTGATCAAGAGATGAAGGATCTATTAGCAAAGGTTATAACTACTGCTGCAGAAGTAGAGGGCTATAGTGGTGGTGAGGTTAGTGTAGCTTTTGTTAGCAATGAAGAAATAAGGAAGTTAAATAAAAAATATAGAGAACTTGATGAAGCTACTGATGTATTATCTTTTCCCATCGATGATGAGGTGTTGGGTGATATAATAATTTCATCGCAAAGAGCTGCTTTACAGGCAGAAGAATATGGTCATTCTTTAAAAAGAGAATTAGCCTATTTAACAGTTCATGGTATTTTGCATCTCTTTGGATATGACCATCATGGTCAGGAAGAAAAAAACGAAATGCGACAAAAAGAAGAAAGAATACTGACTGAGTTAGATTTAAGCAGGGATTAGGTGTTATTATGTGGCTTTTAAAAACGATCAACAGCTTTAATCATGCTATAGCAGGCTTGATTCATTCTTTTCGAAGTCAATTAAATATGCAGATCCACTTTATAGCTGCAGTATCTGTCCTGGGCTTAGGTCTTTTTTTAGGTTTAAGCAGGGTTGAACTGGGTCTGATAATTATTTCTATCAGTTTCGTGATTTTTGCTGAACTGCTTAATACTGCGGTAGAGGTTATAATCGATATTGTTAGTCAGGAGTATACCATTAAAGCAAGAATTGCTAAAAATATCAGTGCTGCTGCAGTTTTGATCGCTGCTGGTAATGCATTATTTATAGCTTATTTAGTTTTTTTTAATAAATTCCAGGCTATTTCTGCAGCTACAATTTTAACAATTAGACATGAACCCTTACATCTAACCTTTATCAATATAATAATTATTTTTATATTTGTTGTGGCTTTAAAATCGATTTTTAGTAGTGGTACACCTTTAAGAGGCGGTATCGTGAGCGGCCATACAGCCCTTGCTGCATCCGCTTCTTTGATAATATTATTTTTAACAGCTAACTTGATCGCCTTTACTTTATCGCTTGTGCTTTTGTTTTTGATTGCTCAAAGTCGTTTAGAGTCTGAAACTCACACCTTCAAAGAGATCTTTTTTGGAGCTATGCTGGGTTTTATAACAACATTTATTATTTTTTATTTCTTTAGATTAAGATAAAGAAATAGATTTTTTTGGGGGAGATTGCATGTATTTAGAACTTATATTGTTGTTAATACTTTTATTTTTATCAGCCTTTTTTTCTGGCTCTGAAACTGCATTTATGTCAGTAAATAGAATAAAAATAAAAGATAAGGTACAACATGGTGATGAAGGTGCTTCTCAGGTTGATAAATTACTTGAAGACCAAACTAAATTATTAACAACTATTTTAATTGGTAATAACCTGGTTAATATTGCTGCATCCTCCATAGCGACAGCTCTTGCCATAGAGATATTTGGCAATAAAGGGGTGGGTATAGCTACAGGCTTTGTTACTTTTATAATCTTAATTTTCGGTGAGATTACACCTAAAGCTTTAGGCAACAATTTATCTATTGCTTATGCTAAAACTGCTGCTGCTCCATTATATTATATGGAAAAAATATTTATGCCGGTAATTTTTATTCTTACTAAAATAGTTAATCTTTTTGTTAAAGATTCAAGCTTGATTTCCTCTGCTTTTTTAAGTGAAGATGAAATCAGGCGTTTTGTTGAAGTCAGTCACCGTGAAGGAGTTATTAAAGAAACAGAACAGGAGATGATTCAGAGCGTTTTTGAATTTGATGACACTCTGGTTAAAGAAATTATGGTGCCAAGAATCGATATAGTTTGTATAGAGAAGAACGAATCTTTAACAGAGCTGATAAAATCAGGGGTTAAAAAAGGTCATTCTAGAATCCCGGTTTATGAAGAATCAATCGATAATATTATTGGCCTAGTCTATATCAAGGATTTATTAGAGTTATTACTAAAAAAAGAAGAAAACTATGAGATTGAAGACTTTATAAAACCAATATATTTTATTCCTGAGGGTAAACCGATCAATCAGTTATTATCAGAAATGAAGGAAAGAAAAGAGCATATGGCGATAATAGTTGATGAATATGGAGGAACTTCAGGTCTTATAACTATAGAGGATCTCTTAGAAGAGATAGTTGGTGATATTCAGGATGAATTTGATCTTGAGAAAAGTTATATTGAAGTAATCGATAATAATAAATTATTATTAGATGGCAGGACAGATATAGAAGAATTAAATAAATTTTTAAAAGAACCATTAGAAGATAATTATGATTTTGAAACTGTAAGTGGTTTAATTTTAAATAGCTTAAATAGATTACCTGTACAGGGAGAAAAAATTAAAATAAAAGGATTAACTTTAATAGTCGAAAATATAATTGACAATAGGATTAGAAAAGTTAAACTAATCAGCAAAAAAGATTTAGAACTTAAAGAAAATGAATAGTTAGATAGAGGTGTAAAAATGAGAAAAAAGTCAATTCTACTGGCATTATTGCTTATCTTAACTTTGGTTTTTCTTGCTGCCTGTGGCAGTCAAGATCAAGACCAGCTTAGAGAGGAAGAACAGCCTGTTCAGGAAGAACTCAGTGATGAGGAAATCGATGAGCAGCTGGATAGAATCGAAGCTGAATATGAAGCTGACGAAGAGCAAATAGGTGCTGATGCTGAGCCAAGTTATAGTTCAACTTCTCCATTTACCGGAATGCCGCTTGCAGAAGAATATTATAAAAGAGCTGTAGCTGTCGCAGTTGAAAATTCTCCGGCAGCTCGTCCTCAGAGTGGGCTTGAGGAGGCAGAAATTATTTACGAATTTATGCTTGAAGGTGGAATCACTAGATTTTTAGCTATTTATTGGCCTGATCTACCAGAAAAAATAGGGCCGATTAGGAGTGCTAGACCATTTTTGATTGAAACTGCAGCTGCTTATGATGCACTATTTTTACATGCAGGAGCTAGTCCAGATGGTTTCCAAATGTTAAATGATAATGGTATTCTGCATTTAGATGAAATTTACCAAAGCCAGTATTTTTGGCGCAGCAGCAAAAGAAGGGCTCCCAATAACCTTTATACAGGTAGACCTTCTTTAGATGACTACTTAAATAACTTGGCTGAAAGAGAGTATCCTGAACAATTTAATTTTATAACCGCTTCTGTGCTCAGTAATTTTAGTCCTGCAGAAGAAATAACTATTAATTATTGGGGAGATTATAATGTCTTATACCGTTATAATAGCCTGCAAAATAATTATGATCGTTATATTTATGATTTTGAGACACCACATCAGGTTGAAAGTGGTGCCCATTTGAATGCTAAAAATATTATCGTAAAGTTTGTAGAGACTTCAACTAAAGATCAAGAAGGACGCCAGGAGATTAATCTTAACTCTAGTGGTGAGATCAAACTCTTTAGAGATGGTACAGTTATTGAGGGAAACTGGGAAAGAAATTCTAACAATCAGATCACTTATTTAGATAACAATGGCAGTGAAATCGAGTTAAACCCGGGGCAAAGCTGGATTCAGCTAGTTCCTAATGGTACAGAAGTCAATTATTAGTACAGGGAGTTGATTGCTTATGGATAAAAAGATAAAAAATAAACTTTTAGAGGCTGCTTTAAAAGCCCAAAAAAATGCTTATGTTCCCTATTCTAATTTCCCCTTAGGAGCTGCTGTGCTGATGGAAGATGGTTCGATTTACAGTGGGGCAAATATAGAAAATGCATCTTTTAGCCTAACAAATTGTGCAGAAAGATCGGCTATTTTTAGTGCTGTTTCAGATGGTAAAGCAAAAGTTGAAGCCCTTTTATTAGTAAGTAATACTGAAGAAACAATTACACCCTGTGGGGCCTGTAGACAGGTAATCAATGAGTTTGCAGATGGAGAAATAGAAATTATAATGGTAACAAAAAAAGGTGGGAAAGAAAAAACTATGAGCAATTTAGAACTTTTACCAGGTGCATTTACAGAGAAATCAATGGAGAAAAATAATGACTTATAAATCAGGTTTTGTCACAGTTATTGGTAGGCCAAATGTAGGAAAGTCAACTTTAGTTAATAATTTAGTTGGAGAAAAAATAAATATCATTTCCCCTCGTCCCCAGACAACCAGAAATAGTATAAAAGCCATTTATACAGAGGAAAATGGTCAAATCATTTTTATTGATACTCCGGGAATCCACCAGGCTAGAAACAAACTTGATAAATATATGTTAGAAGAGGCATACAGTAGTCTGGAAGGTATAGACCTAATCATATTTATTCTTGATGGCAGTACTTATTGGGGCAAAAATGATCAGATGATCTATGATCAAATAAAAAACTCCAAAAAAGATATTATTTATGTGATGAATAAAATTGATAAGATTTCTAATAAAGAGCTGCAGAAAAGACAGAAAAAATACACTCAAAAAGTGGGGGAAGAAGTTATCCCTATTTCTGCTCTAAATAACAAAAATATTGATACTCTTTTAGCAGAGATTTTTTCATATTTACCAGAAGGACCTCAATATTATCCCGAAGATATGATAACAGATCAGATTGAACGTTTTGTTTTTGCAGAACTGATCAGAGAAAAGATCTTTTATCTAACCAGAGAAGAAGTTCCTTATGGAGCAGCTGTTTTAGTTGAAGAGGTTAAAGAAAGAGAAAATGAGGATTATTATATTAGGGCTAATATTTATGTTGAAAAAAAATCTCATAAAGGCATTATAATTGGTAAAAATGGTAAGATGATAAAAAAAATAGGCAGAGAAGCGAGAAAAGAGATTGAGGATTTGATGCAGACAAAGGTTTATTTAGACCTCTGGGTTAAAGTATTAAAAAATTGGAGGGACAAAGATAATTTGATGAAAAGAATGGGTTATAAATAAAAACTTTTTAGTTTGAGTATTGGAGTGATGCTAATGACAATTATCAAAGAAAACATTACCGATGAATTAGTTCCTGAAAACTATGAAAACTTTTATGACTTTTATGAGGATAATTATCCAGCTGATGTGGCAGAATTTTTGGCATCCTTAGAAGAAGAAGTTTTACTTGAAAATATTGTTAAGCTTTCTCCAGCAGTTTTAAGTGAAATAATCATATTTTTTGATGAAGATCTGCAGAAAGAGATTACTAGCAAATTAACTACATTTAAACTGGCAGAAATTTTAAGCAATATGTATAGTGATGATGCTGCTGATTTATTGGGTGTTTTAAGAGTAGGAAAAATAAAAGAAGTTTTAAAATTAATGAAAGAAAATAAGGCACTGGAATTAAAAGAACTTCTAGAATATGATGATGAAAGTGCCGGGGGACGGATGACAACAGAGTTTATTGCTTTTTATGCTGATAATTCTGTTGGGACTGTTTTAAATAAGATAAAAGATTTGATGATAGAGCCCGAAATGATTTATTATATTTATGTTATTTCCAGAAAAAAAGAACTGCTCGGTGTGCTCTCGGTTAGACAGCTGCTTACAGCTCATCGAGATGAGCAGTTAAATGATATTATGAACGAAAATGTGGTAAAAGTAGATGTTAATTTAGATCAGGAGGAAGTAGCTAAGATACTTTCTAAATATGATTTGCTGGCAGTTCCTGTTATAAATAAACATCAACAATTAGTTGGTATTATTACAGTAGATGATATCTTAGATATAATTGAAGAAGAAACTACTGAGGATTTATTTAAAATGTCTGGTGCAACCAGTACATATGATATCCATGGTAACTTTATGGAGGCTGTTAAAAAAAGGATTCCCTGGTTGTTTATACTCTTATTGGGAGGCTTGATGTCAGGGACTGTTATAGGTCGTTTTGAAGAAGCACTACAGTCAATCGCTGCTTTAGCAATATTTATACCGGTCTTAATGGATATGGGGGGTAATGTTGGTACCCAGTCCTTAACCATAGTTGTCAGAGGTCTTGCTACAGATGAACTGGAGTTGAAAAGCTTTTTTAAGCATTTATTAAATGAATTTAAAGCCGGAATAGTTATGTCCTTATTAATTGGTGGTTCTCTATTGCTGATTACATTTATCTGGCATAATAATATAGCTATTGCTGTTGTGGTTGGTTTTTCAATGGTTACAACAATGATCACAGCTGTCATTTTGGGAACCAGTATTCCTTTTATAATTGATTATTTTGGTATTGACCCTGCAGTTGCAGCAGGTCCGTTCATAACTACATTGGTTGATATTTCTGGACTTTTTATCTATTTTACCCTGGCCACTATTTTATTAGAAAGATTGGTTTAAATGCAGGATTATTGTTGAATTTGAAGAATATATTTATTGACTGATGGAAATTAAAAGAAAATAAGGAGTGAATTTTATAATGGCGATCAAACCAAAAGATATGGCTAAAATGATTGACCATACTAATTTAAATCCCACTGCTACAGTGGATGACATTAAAAAATTATGTGCAGAGGCTAAAGAACATGAATTTGCCTCTGTCTGTATAAATCCGATTTATGTTCCTTTAGCAGCAAAACTATTAGAGGAGTGCTCGGTTAAAGTATGCACAGTAGTTGGATTTCCCCTGGGAGCAAATACTACTGAAGTGAAATCTTATGAAACCAGAAATGCGATTAAAAATGGTGCCCAGGAAATTGATATGGTTATGAATATTGGTGCTTTCAAATCTGGAGCCCTAGAAATATTCAAGTCTGATATTAAAGCAGTAGTAGATGCTACTAAAACAGCTGGAGTAACCTCTGATATTATTGTTAAGGTTATTTTAGAGACCTGTTATTTAGATGAAGAAGAAATTAAACAGGCCTGTGAAATAGCTAAAGATGCCGGAGTAGACTTTGTTAAGACTTCAACCGGTTTTGGCAGTCATGGTGCTCGAATTGAAGATGTAAGTTTAATGAGGAAAACAGTGGGCCGTGATGTAGGTGTTAAAGCTTCAGGTGGGATCCATAATTTTGAAGAAGCATTAGATATGCTTGATGCTGGTGCAAATAGAATTGGAGCCAGCTCAGGGGTTACTATAGTGACTGATGAGAAAGATTAAATTGGAGTTGAATTAATTTGGCTAAATTTGAGACCGAAGCAGTTGTTTTAAAACAATTTGATCTAGGTGAATCAGATAGGCTTATTACCCTCTATACAAAGGAAAAAGGCAAAGTTAAAGCAGTTGCCAGAGGTGCTAGAAAGGGTAATAAGTCCCGCTCAGGTCTTGTTTTACCCTTTAGTCATCACCATTTCAGCTTATATAAAGGTAGATCTTTGGCTAAAATAAATCATATTGAATCTATTGCGATGAACTCTAAGCTGCGTGAGGATCTTGATTATATGGCTTATGCTAGTGTAGCTGCTGAATATATTGAGAGGGCAGGTCTTGAATATGAAGCAGATCAGGCATTATTTTCTCTGCTGGCTTTAATCTTAGAGTATATGAATAAAGCTGAGAAAAATGAACTGCTATTTTATTTAACTGTATTTGAAGCCAAATTACTGTTATTACTGGGAGTTAAACCAGAAATAGAAAACTGTACAGTTTGTGCAAAAAAACTTGATTTAAAAGGTTTTACTGCAGTTGGGGTAAAAGAAGGTGGCTCAATTTGCAGAGAGTGTCTGGCCCAGGCTGAATTTGATTACAGCGATTTTTCTCTTAATCAGATGAGGGCTCTCTACAAGATTATTTTTGCTAAAATATCGCTTTTAAAAGCTGAACAATTTTCTGAGTCTTTAACAGAAAAGTTAATGGAGCTTACGGAAAAATTTTTAGCCTATCACCTCGATTTAAACCCAAAGTCTTTATCTTTTCTATATACCCTAAGGAATATGAATAGCTAAACTTTGGCCTTGTCCTAAAGGATAAGGTTTTGTTTTGAGAAATGATTTTAATTAATTTTAAATAGAAAAATGACCAAAGAGAGGAAGTGTATTTATGAATTTCCAGGAAATAATTTTTGCTCTGGATAAATTTTGGAGTGATCAGGGTTGTGTAATAGAACAGCCTTATGATATTGAAGTTGGGGCAGGGACTATGAGTCCTTCAACTTTCTTAAGATCACTAGGTCCAGAAGGATGGGATACTGCTTATGTACAACCCTGTAGGCGTCCAACTGATGGACGTTATGGTGATAATCCCTATCGTCTACAGAGATATTTTCAATATCAGGTAATTATGAAACCTTCTCCTGATGATATACAGGAAATATATTTAGCAAGTTTGGGTGCTTTAGGCATAGATGCTAAAAAACATGATATTCGTTTTGTTGAGGATAACTGGGAATCACCAACCCTTGGAGCCTGGGGGCTTGGTTGGGAAGTCTGGCTTGATGGTATGGAAATAACCCAATTTACCTATTTTCAGCAGGTTGGAGGTTTTAAAGCAGACCCGGTTACAGTAGAAATCACCTATGGATTAGAAAGAATTGCAATGTATTTACAGGAAGTAAACAATGTCTATGATTTGACCTGGGTAGAAGGGGTAAAATATAGAGATATTTATCATCAAAATGAAGTTGAACAATCTGCCTATAATTTTGAAACAGCAGATATAGATAGATTATTTAAACTATTTGATATTTATGAAGCAGAGGCAGAAAATTGTCTTGAAGCTGGTTTAACACTGGCTGCTTATGATTATACCCTAAAGTGTTCCCATAATTTTAATTTATTAGATGCAAGAGGAGCGATTAGTGTTACTGAAAGAACAAGATTTATTAAAAGAGTTCGCAAGCTGGCCCATAAATGTGCAGCCAGATATCTGGACTCAGGAGATCAGGAGTGATAGCAATGGCTAAGAATTTAATATTTGAAATTGGAACTGAAGAAATGCCAGCAGAGTCAATGAAAAAATTTAGAATAGATTATTTAGAATCTGCAAAAGAAATTTTTGCAAATAATAATTTAGAGTATGAAGCAGTAAATGTTTATTCAACTCCCCGCAGATTGGTATTATCAATCACAAATTTAGCAGAAAAGCAAAAAGATAAAAGAGAAAGTGTTCGGGGACCAGCAGTTAATATTGCTTTTGATGAAAATGGTGAAGCTACCAAAGCCGGTCAGGGTTTTGCCAGAGGACAGGGATTAGAGGTAGCTGAGCTGGTAGAAAAAGATGGCTATCTATATGCTGAAAAAGTTGAAAAAGGTAAAGCCACTAAAGATATTTTAGCCGATATTTTAAAAAGTATTGTGAAAAAAGTTCCCCTGCCTAAAGCAATGCGCTGGGGAAGTGTAAAAATGGAATTTATTCGCCCTATCAAATGGCTGCTTGCCCTATTTGGGGAAGAAAAAATAGATTTAGAGATTGCAGAAGTTAATTCTGAAGTTTTTAGTCTTGGTCACCGTTTTTTAAGTGAGGGTAAGGTAAAGCTTAAACATGCTGATGCCTATTTTAATATTCTCCAGGACAATTATATTATTGTTAAAGAAACTACCAGGAGAAAAATTATCAAGGATCAGATTGCTAAATTAAATTTAAGTGGTAAAGCTGTTATTAAAGAAAGCCTCTTAGATGAGGTTGTAGATTTAGTTGAATATCCTACAGCTTTTAAGGGACAGTTTTCAGAAGAATATTTAGAGCTTCCAGATGAAGTATTAATTACTGCTATGGAAAAACATCAGCGCTATTTTCCTGTTAAAGCTGAGGGGAAATT
This sequence comes from Halanaerobium polyolivorans, assembly GCF_020711195.1. GTDB lineage: Bacteria > Bacillota > Halanaerobiia > Halanaerobiales > Halanaerobiaceae > Halanaerobium > Halanaerobium polyolivorans. Next base: position 35,234 of record NZ_JAJFAT010000011.1, on the reverse strand, counting down.
GCAGGCAGAATTTATTGGGGTTAGAGATGGTGGTAGAGATTATTTAGCTGAAGTAATAGCAGGAAATGAGATGGTTTTAAAAGGTAGATTAGATGATGCTCAATTTTTCTTTGCTGAAGATCAAAAATATGGTTTTATAAATAGAAGTGAAGATATTAAAGATATTGTTTTCCAACAGGATTTGGGTAGTGTTTATGATAAAGTTCAAAAACTTGAGAAAATAACTGCTGAACTGGCAGATAAACTAAACTATAGTGCAGATCAAAAAGAAAAGGCTGTTAGAGCAGCTGAATTATCTAAAAATGACCTGGCAACAGAAATGGTAAACGAATTTGCCAATCTCCAGGGGATTATGGGTAGAGAATATGCTTTATTAGCTGGAGAAGCTGAAGCAACTGCAGATGCTATTTATGAGCATTATTTGCCTCGATATGCAGGTGATAGTTTACCCAAAACTGATCCTGGTAAGCTTTTAGCGATGGCTGAGAAGCTATTTAATTTAAGCAGCCACTTCTTACTTGGTAATATACCTAGTGGTTCACAAGATCCTTTTGCACTCCGCAGACAGGCAACAGGGCTTTTAAGAATAATTTTAGCAGAAAAACTCTCGGTTAATATTTTAGAAATGATAAAAATGAGCATGGAAATTGTTGATATCAATAAATCTGCTCTAGATGAAACTGCTGTCCAGCTGAAAGAATTTATCAAACAGAGGCTTGAAAATCTACTTTCTGATTTAGAAATTCGCTATGATATTATTAATGCAGTGATTGATGTGAATGATAATGATTTTGTAGATATCTATCAAAGAGCAGAAAAATTAATGGAATTTAGGTCTCAGAACCCTCAATTATTTGTTGATTTGGTTAGAGGTTTAGTAAGAGCTAAAAATATTTCTGAGAATTTAGAGTCTAAAACAGAGATTAATGCAGGATTATTAGCTGCCGATGAAGAAAAACAGTTATATAAGGCTTATCAAAATAATCAGCCATTAATTAAAGAGCATTTTGCTGCTAAAGAGTATAAGCAGGGCTTTTATTTATTGGTTGAATTAAAAGAAGATATAGATCAGTTTTTAGATAATGTTATGGTTATGGTTGAAGATGAGGCTCTTAAAAAGAACCGGCTGGCTATACTTGCTGGCATTTCAGAGCTGATGAGAGAGGTAATTAATATTGAAGAAATAGCTCTTGATTAAAAAAATATTCAAAGGGGTGTAAAAGATGAATGTAGATGTTTTATTTTATGTTGTTTCAGATTGTACTGGTAAGACAGCTAAGAACTTAGTTGAATCTGCTTCCGGTCAATATCCTGATCATAAAGTTGAAAAGAAAAATTTTCCCTTTGTCCGTTCTAAAGAAAAAATCGATGAAATTATTGAGCAGGCTGTAGAGGATAATGCAATAATTGCCTTTACTACAGTCAAAGAAGAGCTTAGAAAATATATAATCGATGAGTCTGAAAAAAATGATCTCGAATATGTTGATATGATGACCAAACCATTAGAAATTTTAACAAAGAGACTTGAAGTGGAACCACGAGAGGAATTTGCCTTAAAATACAAACTTGATGAGGATTATTTTAAAAGAATTGAAGCAATGGAATTTACCCTGCAGTTTGATGATCTAAATGAAGAAAAAGGGATTGAAGAAGCCGATATTGTTTTAGTAGGTGTTTCTAGAACCTCTAAAACTCCCCTATCTATTCATCTTTCTTATCTGGGTTATAAGACTGCTAATGTACCACTTGTTCCAGAGGTTGATGTTCATCCAGCAGTAATGAAAAACAAAGATAATAAAGTAGTTGGTTTAACAATTGATCCTGAGCTCTTAAATGACATTAGAATCGAAAGACTCAAAAAAATGGGTTTAGGTGATGAAGCAACCTATGCTGCTAAGGAGAGAATAGAAGAAGAATTTGAATATGCTGATTCTATAATGGAAGAGATCGGTTGTCCTGTAATAGATGTTACCGATAACAATATAGAAGAAACAGCTGTAGAGGTATTAGCCTATTTTAATGGCTAGGAGTTGATTTTTATGTTTTCCAGAATAGAACAAGAAAAATGGGAACAAGAAAAACTTTCACCGGCTGCTGCTTTGAGTTCTGAAAGCAGGGGTCGGTTAAAGGATGATATAAAGTGTGATATTAGAACGATTTTCCAACATGATCGTGATCGAATCCTCCATTCTAAAGCTTTTAGAAGGCTGAAACATAAAACCCAGGTTTTTATCGCCCCAGAAGGTGACCATTACCGGACTAGATTAACTCATACCCTTGAAGTTGCTCAAATTGCTAGAACTATTGCTAGAGCTCTTAAACTAAATGAAGACCTGGTAGAAGCGATTGCTTTAGGTCATGATTTAGGCCATACTCCATTTGGACATGCTGGAGAAGCTGTTCTTTCAGAAATAAGTGATAAAGAATTTCAGCATAACAATCAGAGTTTAAGGGTTGTGGATCTTTTAGAAAAAAGAAGTAATGGTAGAAGAGGTTTAAATTTGAGTATTGAGGTCAGAGATGGAATTTTAAAGCATACAGGTGAGGATAAGCCCTTTACATTAGAGGGTCAAATTGTTAAAATAGCTGACAGGATTGCCTATATAAATCATGATATAGATGATGCATTAAGAGCAGGCTTGATTTCAGCCAATGATCTTCCCAGGCAAACTATGGAGATCCTTGGTGATACTCATTCTAAAAGAATCAATGTAATGGTCAGGGATATAATCAAGGAAAGCTGGCAGCAGTCAGAGATAAAAAGATCTAACAAGGTTAAAAATGCAAGCAGTGATTTAAGAGAATTTTTATTTGCCAATGTGTATATAGATTCTAAGGGTAAAAATGAAGTAGCTAAAGCTAAGCGCTTGCTTAAGATGCTTTATAAACACTTTTTTGAAAATATTGATCTTTTACCTGAAGAATATTTGGAATTTGAAGCTAATAAAAAAACTGCTATCATTGATTATATTGCGGGGATGACAGATCGCTATGCGATTAATTTGGGTAAAGAATTATTTATTCCTACTCCCTGGCTGCAAAAAAATAATTAGTTTTTTGCAGGAATATTGGCTTGATTCGGGAATAAATTTTAAAGGGCTGTGGAGGCAGAAGTTATTTATTTTAAATGCAGGATAAATTTATTTTTTAGAGAAATATAACTACAACAGAAGTATATTAAAAAGGTCAGGGTGGATAAATTGGCCAGATATTCAGATGATTTTATTGAAGAATTAAAAAGCAATGCAGACATAGTGGATTTTGTTTCTGATTATATTGAGCTGCAAAAATCAGGTAATAGATATAAGGGGCTTTGTCCTTTTCATAGTGAAAAAACTCCATCTTTTTTTGTTAATCCTGATAATAATTTTTATCATTGTTTTGGCTGTGGAGCTGGTGGAGATCTAATAAATTTTGTGATGGAGATTGAAAACCTCACTTTTGCAGAAACGATTAAGCTTTTAGCTGAAAGAAGTGGTATGGAATTACCTGATCTTAGTGATACTCAGAGAAGAAGATATAAGGAACGGGAAAAATTATTTGCCTTAAACAAATTAGCTGCAAAATTTTATAATTACCTACTGACAGAAAAAGAAATGGGAAATAAAGCTTTAGAATATCTTAAAAAAAGAGATATTGATCAAAATGATATAAATAAATTTCAAATTGGTTATGCTGCTGATGAGTGGCAGCTGCTTTTAAATTTTTTAAAGAAAAGAGATTTTAGTCTTGATTTAATCCACAAAGCAGGTTTAATTACAAAAGGAAAAAATAATTCTTATTATGATAAATTTAGAAATAGAGTTATTTTTCCGATTTATAACAATCGAGGTGAAGTAATAGCATTTGGGGGCAGGATTTTAGCAACGGAGGCCGCTGATTATGGGCCTAAATATTTAAACTCTCCTGAAACAGCAATTTTTAGCAAAAAGAAAAACCTTTATGGTCTGCATCTTGCTAAAGATGCAATCAGAAAAAAGAATAGCTGTATTATAATGGAGGGTTATACTGATATTATTCAGGCTCACAAAAAAGGTTTCGAGAACTCTATAGCTTCTTTAGGGACTGCTTTTACAGAGGAGCAGGCTAAATTGATAAAAAGATATGCAGAAAAAGCTTATATAGCTTATGATGCTGATACAGCCGGCAATATGGCTACTTTAAGAGGCCTGGATATTTTAAGTGATGCTGGGATTGATGTAAAAGTTATTCAACTTGCTGAGGGAAATGATCCCGATGATTTGTTAAGAAAAGAAGGGGCTGATATTTTTTCTGAATACCTTGCTGAAGCTTTAAGCCTGGTTGATTTTAAAATTGAAATGATAATTAAGGATAAAGATCTTACAGAACCAGGGGTGAGAATTAAGGTCTTAAAATCAATTATAAAATTGATCGCTGAGATTGAAGATGAACTAAAAAGAGAAATATACCTGGAAAGAGCTGCTGAAAAAACATCCTTTAAAGCTGAAGTCCTGGCAAAAGAGGTAAAAAAAGAAGTTAAAAAAATTAAAAGCAGGAATTATCGCAAAGATATAGAAAAAAATAATAGTGAGTCAAAAAAAGTAGATTTAAATACTCAGATTTCTTATTATCAAAAGATCGAAGAACAAATTTTAGCTCACTATATAACTAAACCTGAACTAAGGGAGAAAATTTCAGAAATATTAACTCCCGATGACTTTAGCGGTAGAGCAGCCCAGCTAGCAGATAGACTGTTTAAAGGCAGAGTAATTAGCGCTTCAGTTAACAATGATAGTATAAAAGATGAACTTGATAATGAGCTTTATTCTTATTGGTCAGAAATTATAGTTAAACAGAAAAGTTCTTTAAGTGAAGCAAGAATATTTGAACTGGCAGAATATATCAGTTCTTATAAGATCTCAAAAAGCAAAGAAAAGATTTGCAAATTTTTAGCAAGTAAAAATTATGATCTTGATAAATTAAATAGTATTTTAGTTACATTTCAGAAGATGAATTATAATATTGAAAGGAGGGACTAAAGTGGCTGAAAAAGATATAAGTCCTGCTAAAATAGATGAAGTACAGGCTCTTATTAACCGTGGCAAAGAACAAGGGGAGCTGACATATGAGGAAATAATGGATGCTCTTGAGGATATAGACCTTGATTCTGAAGATATAGAGCAAATTTATGATCTTTTTAATGAAAAGAATATAAATATTGTGAATGAAAAACTTCAGCAAGATGAGGAAGAGGATGATGATAGTGGTCTAGACCTCAGTGTACCAAAAGGTGTCGGCATTGATGATCCCGTTCGGATGTATTTAAAAGAAATTGGTAAAGTAGATCTTCTAACAGCTGATGAAGAGGTTATGCTCGCCAAAAGAATGGAACAGGGTGATGAGTGGGCTAAACAGCAGTTAGTTGAGGCAAATTTACGTTTGGTAGTTAGTATTGCTAAAAAATATGTGGGTCGAGGAATGCTTTTTCTTGACTTAATACAGGAAGGTAATATGGGACTAATGAAGGCCGTAGAGAAGTTTGATTATACTAAAGGCTATAAGTTTAGTACCTATGCTACCTGGTGGATTAGACAGGCAATAACTCGTTCAATTGCAGATCAGGCAAGAACTATTCGTGTTCCTGTTCATATGGTTGAGACCATTAACAAACTGATTAGAGTTTCACGTCAGTTGTTACAGGAAAAAGGTAGAGAACCTAAGCCAGAAGAAATTGGTGAAGAAATGGATATTTCGGCTGAAAAGGTTAGAGAGATTATGAAAATAGCTCAGGAGCCGGTTTCATTAGAAACACCTATTGGTGAGGAAGAAGACAGTCACCTTGGTGATTTTATAGAAGACGAAGATTCTCCTGCGCCAGCTTCTGCTGCTTCCTATATTCTCTTAAAAGAACAGCTTGATGGAGTACTTGATACTTTAACTGAAAGAGAAAAAAGGGTCTTAGAACTAAGATTTGGTATAGAAGATGGTAGACCAAGAACCTTAGAAGAAGTAGGTAAAGAGTTTGGAGTAACAAGAGAAAGAATTAGACAGATCGAGGCAAAAGCACTGCGTAAACTTCGTCATCCAAGTCGGAGTAAAAAACTGAAGGATTATTTAGAATAATCCTGAATAATTGCGTTATTATTAGCTTTTTATAGCTCTTATTACTTTACTGTTATTAAAAGTTGAAAAAAAAGCAAAAAAGGTCTTGACCTATTGGCTTTTATATCATATAATTAATCTTGTCGTTGCAAATAAAAAATCTTTAGCGGGCCCATAGCTCAGCTGGTCAGAGCAACCGGCTCATAACCGGTTAGTCCCAGGTTCAAATCCTGGTGGGCCCACCAGTATATTAACCCTGTTCTGATATAGAGCAGGGTTTTCTTGTCTGAATATATATATTTTTTTCTTGCTTAAAGAAATTATGAATTTTTTAAAAGGAGGAAGTTTTAATGGCTAAAATAGATGAAGTTATTCAATTAATGGGAGAGATAGCCCCGGTTAGACTTGCCGAAGACTGGGATAATGTAGGCCTACAGGTTGGAGATCCAAGTTTAGAAATCAACAATGTGCTGCTGGCCTTAGATTTAAATGCTGCAGTCTTAGAGGAAGCTAAAGCCAAAGATTGTGGTTTGATTATTACCCACCACCCTTTAATTTTCAAAGCCATTAACTCTATTAATACTCAAAGTGAAACAGGACGTTTAATTATGGAGCTGATTAAAAATGATATCGCCTTGTTTTCAGCTCATACTAATTTAGATATTGCTGAAGGTGGTTTAAATGATTTTTTAGCTGATAAATTGGATTTAAGAAAGCTCGAGATTTTAAGTGTCAGCAGCGAAAAGAACTATTATAAATTAGTTGTTTTTGTGCCCGAATCTCATCTGCAGACACTTAAAGATTCACTGTATGAAAATGGAGCTGGTAGGATAGGCAATTACAGCCACAGTGGTTTTGAAGTAAGTGGTACTGGGAGCTTTAAACCTTTAGCAGATTCAGATCCTTTTTCAGGTGAAAAGGGTAGAGTAAATAATGTGGAGGAATATAGGCTAGAAACCATTATTAAAGCTGAAGATATTAGCAAAATAAGCAAAAAAATGATCAAAGCACATCCTTATGAAGAACCTGCCTGGGATTTATATAAATTAGAAAACCTTAAAGAATCAAAAGGGATAGGAAGGATTGCCTATTTAAAAGAGCCGCTCAGTTTAGAAGAATTTATAATTAAGCTTAAAAATAAATTAGCTTTAAATAATTTTAAATATATTGGTAGTAAAGATAAAATGATTAAAAAGGTAGCTCTCTGTAGTGGTAGTGGGGCTGACTTTATAAAAGATGCCGCTTTTAATGGAGCTGATTTATATCTCACCGGTGATTTAAAATATCATGAAGCTCAATTAGCTGAAGAATTAAATCTGGCTTTAATAGATTTTGGCCATTATGGCAGTGAGAAATTTGTTAAAGAATTATTATTTAAAAAATTAACTAAAAAAGCAGAAAAAAAATCGATGCAAAATATCAATTTTATTCAGTCTCAAAAAAATACAAATCCCTGGAAAGTATGGGAATGATTTAAGTTGAGTAAATTACTTGACATATTATAAGACTGGTGATATACTTTAAATGGAAAAAAATAAGTTGACCAGATGATCGCATCTCTTTGAGATGAGGAAAGTCCGGGCTCCATAGGATAGGATGCCGGGTAACACCCGGTGGAGGTAACTCCCAGGCTAGTGCCACAGAAATATACCGCCTCAATTATTTGGGGTAAGGGTGAAAAGGTAAGGTAAGAGCTTACCGGGTTTCAGGTAACTGAAATGCCAGGTAAACCCCATCCGGAGTAAGTCCAAATAGGGAGAAATTAAGAGTGATCCGCTCTTCTCCGGGTTAGGACGCTAAAATAAACAGGCAACTGTTTATTTAGATAGATGATCATCCCAGACAGAACCCGGCTTAAAGGTCAACTTATTTCATATTTTTTTGAAGGCTTTTATTTTTGTAATTTTTAAAAAACTCAAAAAGGGGTGTTTAAATGCCAAAAGATGTACTAGAATTAATCAACTATATCGACTCAGCAATCAACAAAACTAACCAATTCGATAATTATTCTCCTGAAATGAGTGAAAGAGTGCTTGATAACAGAATAATTACACTTGAAGGATATTTAAGATTTATCGAAAGAGAAACTATGCCTACTTTAGAGAAATTGATAAATCAATTTGAGGAGGTTAATAATGGTTGACCAAATATACTACAAAATACAGTACCCATTAAAAAAATCTATCGATATGATGAAAGTTATAGACAAAAAAGATATTAATGAAATAGCAGAAAATTTAACTGAGTACGACAAAGAAAAAATAGAGGCATTTATTTCTCACTGGTCTGAAAATGGCAAAAAAGAACTACAAAATTTAGTTAGAAATTTAAGAAAAGCTAAATAATTTTCTATAAATTAACCATGGCTTAACCGTCATGGTTTCTTTAACTAATTATCTTTTTTTCTATTAAAGAAAGCCTAGCAAATATTGAAAAATAGCAGTAATTATGTTAAAATTAACTGCAAACTGATTATAAGGAGGTTGAATTATGGCTGGACATTCTAAATGGGCAAATATAAAGCATAAAAAGAAAAAAGAAGACAAACGGAGAGGAAAACTCTTTTCCAAATTGAGCCGTAAAATTGCTGTCGCTGCTCGTGAAGGTGGCGGAGATCCTGAAATGAATGCAGATCTCAGAATGGCTATTCAGAAGGCAAAAGATAATAATATGCCCAATGATAATATAGAGAGAGCTATTAAAAGAGGAACCGGTAACCTGGAAGGTATGAGTTATGAATCTTTTGTATATGAAGGATATGGGCCAGGTGGAGTTGCAATATATATGGATATTATGACAGATAACAGAAATAGAACAGCTGCTGAAATAAGACATGTTTTAGATAAAAATGGCGGTAATTTAGGTGAAAACGGCTGTGTTTCCTGGATGTTTCAACGCAAAGGTGAATTGATAATCGATCTTAATGAATTCGAAATTGATGAAGATGAACTTCTTTTAGAGGCTCTTGAAGCCGGAGCAGAAGATTTAGAAATCGAGGCAGAAGAAGCTTATATTTATACAGAACCAGGAAATTTTGAATCAACCAGAAAAGCTATGGAAGAGAGCGGTTATGAGTTTGCTTCTGCTGATTTAGCGATGATACCTGATAATATGGTATCACTTGATAAGAGCAATGCTAAAAAGATGCTGCGTTTAATAGATAAACTAGAAGACCATGATGATATACAGGATGTTTACTCTAATTTTGAAATAGAAGCAGAGATTAGAGAAGAGATTGAAGCAGAAGAAGATTAAAATAGTTAATATTTGTTCTTTGGTTTAAGCTGATTATAGCTCTTAATAAGGACACTGTAAAAAGTGTCTTTATTTTTTTGCGAATTAATTATGAACCGTAAATATCGCATTTAGATTGTCGAATAAGCTATTTTATGATATAATTATTTCAAACTTATGTTTGAATGGTGGGTGTTATAATTGAGGATTTTAGGGATTGACCCAGGGCTTGCTACTATTGGTTATGCTCTGGTTGATAAAGAAAGTAACAGCTTTAAAGTCTTAGAGTATGGAGTTATTAAAACTTCAGCAGATAAAGAAAATATCGAAAGACTGGAAATTATCCACAGAAATATTCAAGAATTGATTAAAGAGTTTAAACCTGAAGAGATGGCTGTAGAGGAACTGTTTTTTAACAAAAATGTTAAAACTGCAATTAAAGTTGGGCAGGCCAGAGGGGTTATACTTTTAGCTGGTTCACAGGCTGGGATAAAAGTAGCTGAATACACTCCCCTTCAGATTAAACAGGCAGTGGTTGGTTATGGCAGGGCTGATAAAAGACAGGTCCAACAGATGGTTAAATCACTATTAAATTTAGTTGAACTGCCCAAACCTGATGATGCTGCTGATGCACTGGCAATCTCTATTTGTCATGGTCATGTTTACAGTGCCCATTCTGGATGGGAGGAAAGATTATGATAGGATTTTTAGAAGGAGAATTGATTTATTTAGAAGCAGGACAGGCTATAATAAATATCAATGGAGTAGGTTATGAAGTTGAGCTGGCAGGTTTTGATAAATTGCCCACCATTGGTGATGATATAGAACTTTATATATATACCTATGTCAGAGAAGATGCTTTAAAATTGTTTGCCTTTCCCAGCAGAAAAGATAAAGAATTATTCGAAATACTGATAACTGTCAACGGGATTGGCCCCAAAGCCGGTTTAAATATTATTAATACCATGCCTGCTGATCGTTTTATTTCTGCTATTATGCAGGAAAATGAAATTATTTTAAAAGAAATCTCTGGTATTGGACCAAAAACTGCTCAGCGCTTAATACTTGAACTACAGAGCAAATTAGAAGACTTTGCTTATTTAAAATCTGGTCAGGAGAGTTCAGCAGTCAAAACAGCTGAAGATGCGGATAGACAGGATGTTGTTGATGCTTTAACAGCACTGGGTTATAAGATTTCTGAAATAAATAAAGCATTGAGGAAGATAAGCTTTGAAGATGGATTAGCTGTTTCTGAAAAGATTAGACAGGTATTAAGTTATCTAGGTAAGGAGAGATAAAGATGGAAAATGAAAGAAGAGTTGTTTCTCCTAAAAAGAAAAAAGACGATAAAGCAGTAGATAAGGGGCTGCGTCCTCAAAGCCTGGCAGATTATATTGGCCAGAGTAAATCTAAAGAAAAATTAAAAATATTTATTGAGGCAGCCAGCAATAGAGAAGAAGCCCTTGACCATGTAATGCTTTATGGTCCTCCAGGGCTTGGGAAAACTACCCTGGCAGGTATAATTGCCAATGAGTTAAATGTTAATATCCATCAAACATCTGGCCCTGCTATTGAAAGACCTGGTGATTTAGCTTCTATTTTAACTAATTTACAGAGCAAAGATGTTCTTTTTATTGATGAAATCCACCGCTTAAATAAAATGGTTGAAGAAGTTTTATATCCTGCGATGGAAGATTACTGTTTAGATATTATTATCGGCAAAGGTCCAAGTGCAAGATCGGTTAGATTGGATTTAGCTCCTTTTACTCTGGTTGGAGCAACAACTAAAGCAGGTAGATTAAGTTCCCCCTTAAGAGATAGGTTTGGGGTTATCAATAGACTTGAGTTTTATAATAAAGATGAGCTGCAGGAGATCATACTCCGTTCTGCAGAAATATTAAATGTTGATATTGAAGCACATGGAGCTTTAGAGATTGCTCGACGCTCAAGAGGGACTCCCCGGATTGCTAACCGTCTTTTAAAAAGGGTGAGGGATTTTGCCCAAGTTAAAGCAGATGGTATAATAAGTCAGGAAGTAGTAGATTCTGCTCTAAAATTGCTGGAAATTGATGAGCTTGGTTTAGATAGAATTGATCATAAATTATTAAAAACAATTATCTTAAAATTTGGAGGAGGTCCGGTGGGATTAAATACCCTGGCAGCCTCTATTAGTGAAGAAACAGAAACAATTGAAGATGTTTATGAACCCTATTTACTTCAACTAGGATTTTTAGAAAGAACTCCCAGAGGTAGGGTTGCCTCTTTAAAAGCATATCAGCATTTAAATATCAAAGAAGATGTTAAAAAACGCAATTTAGATTTATTTTCAGATTAGTTTTGGAGGTATTATTAAATGAGAGTAGAGGAATTTGATTATCAGCTGCCGGAAGAGTTAATTGCCCAGAAACCGCTTCCGGAAAGAGATATGTCAAGATTAATGGTTTTAGATCCCCAGAATAAAGAGATAAAAGATGATCTTTTTAAAAATATAAAAAAATATTTAGAACCCGGAGATAGATTGGTTTTAAATAACAGTCGGGTTATACCGGCTAGGTTATATGGAGAAAAGATTCCAACCGGGACTGAAATTGAAGTCTTATTATTAAATGAACTAAAAGAAGGACGCTGGGAAGTATTAGTCAAACCAGGGCGAAGAGCTAAAAAAGGGGTCAAGGTTCAATTCCAAAATATATTAGAGGCGGAAGTTGTGGAATACACCGATTTTGGGGGAAGAATTGTTCAATTCAGCTGGGATGAGAAGGCTGGTAGTTTCGAAGAAATCTTAAATAAACTTGGTGAAATGCCCTTACCACCATATATTAAGCAAAAACTAGATAATCCGGAGCGATATCAGACAGTTTACAGCAAAAAAAGAGGCTCAGCTGCTGCACCAACTGCAGGACTTCATTTCACAGATCAGCTATTAAATGATCTAAAAAACTATGGAGTTAAGATCGATTATATTACCCTCCACGTAGGTTTAGGAACTTTCAGACCGGTCAAAAGCGAAAAAATTGAAGATCACAAAATGCATGCAGAATATGCTGAAATTTCTTCAGAAACTGTGGCAAAAATTAAAGAAACTAAAGCAAGAGGGAATAAGGTTGTTGCTGTTGGTACTACGGTGACAAGAACTTTAGAGGCTGCAGCTCAGTCGGGAAGCTTAAAAGCTTTTAAAGGTTGGACTGATATATTTATTTATCCGGGTTATGACTTTAAGGTAATTGACTCTCTAATCACAAATTTTCATCTACCTAAATCAACTCTTTTAATGCTCGTCTCTGCTCTGGCCGGAAAAGAATTTATCTTAAAAGCATATAATAAAGCGGTAGCAGAAGAATATAGATTTTTTAGTTTAGGGGATGCGATGTTGATCTTAAACAGGAAGGAAGATTAGTTTTGTTTGATTTTGAATTATTAAAGGAATCTAAAAACACTGAGGCAAGATTAGCTGAAATAACAACTTCACATGGAAAAATAGAAACTCCGATCTTCATGCCGGTAGGCACCCAAGCTACAGTAAAGGCTATGAGTTCCAGAGAATTAAAAGAGATCAATTCTCAAATAATTCTTGCCAATACCTATCATTTATATCTCAGACCTGGAGATGAATTGATCAAAAAAGCTGGTGGTTTACATGATTTTATGAGCTGGGATCGCCCTATTTTAACCGATAGTGGTGGTTTTCAAGTATTTTCGCTTTCAGATATGAGGGAAATTAAAGAAGAAGGAGTCTATTTCCGCTCTCATTTAGATGGTTCTAAGCATTTTATTTCTCCAGAAAAATCAATGCAAATCCAAAAAAATCTGGGTTCAGACATTGTAATGGCTTTTGATGAATGTCCACCTTATCCTGCTGAAAAAAGTTATGTAGAAAAATCTCTCAATAGAACTTTGCGCTGGGCAGAAAGATCTAAAAAAGAGATGGAAAATAGTGAGCAGGCACTTTTTGGTATAATTCAGGGTGGAGTTTACCCGGAATTACGCAAAGAAAGTGTTAAAGAGATCTGTAAATTAGATTTTCCCGGTTATTCCATTGGTGGAGTTAGTGTTGGTGAGCCCAAAGAAGAAATTTATAAGATTTTAGATTATACAACTCCTATTATGCCTAAGAATAAGCCGAGGTATTTGATGGGAGTAGGTACACCTGAGGATTTATTAGAAGGTGTTTATTATGGTATCGATATGTTTGATTGTGTAATGCCAACCAGGATTGCTAGACATGGACAGGTTTTCACCGCTGAAGGGAGACTAACTGTTAGAAATGCAGTTTATGCAGAAGATTTTAATCCTTTAGATTCAGATTGTGACTGCCATGTTTGTCAAAATTACACCCGGGGTTATATTAGACATTTATTGAAGAGAAATGAAATATTGGGTGTGAGGTTAACAAGCTATCATAATCTCTACTTTATGCTTGAATTTAGTGAAAAAATTCGAAAAGCAATCAAGGAAGATAGATTCTTAGATTTTAGAGAAGAGTTTTATCAAAAATACAAATTGAAGTAAGTTGTTGAAAATCTTAAGGATTGATGATATTATTCTTGTAATAAATCTTTTATTTAGCAGGAATATTATTTTTATTGTTGAAATAGTTATGAGAGATAATAATTAATTAGGAGAGGATATTAAATGGAATATTTGTACGCGATTTTACCTTGGATATTAATTTTCGGTATTTTTTGGTTTTTCCTTATCAGACCACAGCAAAAACAAAAAAAAGAACATCAGGATATGCTGGACAAGCTTTCTGTGGGAGATCAGATAGTAACCATAGGTGGTATTAAAGGTAAGGTAGTTAAAATCAGAGATAACAATGTTAGAGTTAGAGTTAGTTCAGAAGTAGATATTGACTTTGTTAAAAGTGCTATTTCTAAGGTCAAAGAAAAAGGTAATAATAGTCAAGAGAGCGCAGATAAATAAGAATATTATTGGACTTAAATGAACTGGGGGATATAATGTGAAAGGTGCGATAAAAGAATTTTTACAGTCACTGGTAATAGCAGGTATTTTAGCTTTCTTTATAATTACCTTTGTTGCCCAGTCTTTTGTTGTTGATGGAAACTCTATGGCAGATACACTTCAAAATGGAGAAAGACTTTTTGTAAATAAGTTTATTTACAGAATAAACCCTCCTGAAAGAGGAGATATAATAGTATTTAGTCCCCAAGGAGCTCCTGCTCAAAAATACATTAAAAGGGTGATAGGTCTTCCAGATGATACCGTCTATATTAAAGACGGTGTTACTTATGTAAATGGTGAGGCAATAGAGGAAGATTATATCAAAGAAAAAGCAATAGGAGATTTTGGCCCTTATGAAGTTCCGGAAGAGAGTGTTTTTGTTTTAGGTGACAATAGAAATCACAGTGCTGATAGTCGCTTTGATAGTATAGTTGGTTTTGTAGATTATGATTCGATTTCTGGAAAAGCTTTTTGGGTTTACTGGCCACTGAACGAAATGAGGCTAATTGAACATCATGATTATGATTTATCATTTGAAAATTAGATATTTATTGTTAGGAGGATTTATATTTAATGAGGTATAAGCAAAAAAGAAGAATTAAATTTATCATTATCTTAGCTATTATTGCTTTTTCTCTCTTTTTATTTCTTCATTACGGGATTAACTTAGGCTTAGATTTACAGGGGGGAGCCCAGATAACATTACAGGCCCAGCCAACTGAAGATAGAGAAATTGATGATAGTGTTATGGCAGGTATAGTTGGGGTAATTGAAAGAAGGGTTAATCAATTAGGGTTGTCTGAACCCTTAATTCAGCGAGAAGGAAGTGACAGAATTTTAGTTGAACTTCCTGCTGTTGATAATCCAAATCAGGCAATTGAAACTATTGGTAGAACAGCTATGTTAACATTTAGAAATGACGATGGGGATGTTTTAATGTCAGGTGAGGCAGTTAGAGATGCTAGAGCAGATCATGATCAATATGGAAGAGCTGTTGTTTCATTTACTCTAACTTCTGAAGGTTCAGATAGATTTGCAAATATTACTAGAGAATATATGGGAAGAAGAATTGGAATATATTTAGATGATGAACAACTTACAAATCCTACAGTTCAAGCTGTTATTGAAGAAAGAGGACAGATAACAGGTTATGATTCTGTACAGGAAGCTGAAGAGCATGCAATTTTAATTAGAGAGGGTGCTTTACCAGTTCCAGTGGAGGTAATTGAAACCAGAACAGTTGGACCAACCTTAGGTTCAATAGCAATTCAAAGAAGTATAATTGCTGGTTTAATTGGTTTATTAATTGTAGGTGCTTACATGATTTATTACTATCGTTTCCCAGGTGTTTTAGCTGCAGGTGTATTAGCTATCTATGGTGCAATGTTGATGGGAACACTTGCCGGATTACAGGCTGTGCTTACCTTACCTGGTATAGCAGGTTTAATACTCTCTATTGGTATGGCTGTTGATGCTAATATTATTATTTTTGAGAGGATTAAAGATGAAATGAAAAGTGGTAAAACATTGAGGGCTGCTGTAGACTCAGGCTTTAAGAGAGCTTATATCACAATATTAGATGCCAATGTAACCACTATAATAACTGCTCTGATTCTGGCCTATTTTACAAGTGGTACAGTTAGAGGTTTTGCTGTAACCCTTGGTATAGGTATTGTAGTTAGTATGTTTACTGCCTTTTTTGTGACAAGAAATGTTATTGATATTTTCACAGGGAGTAAACTAATGCAGGCAGAAAAAGCCTTCGGGGTCAGAAAGGGGTAATTGAAGTGGATATTTTAGGTAAAAGAAAGATATGGTATATAGTATCATCAATTGTGATAGGGATTGGTTTAGTTTTCTTATTAATAAATGGTTTGAATTTTGGTATAGATTTTATTGGTGGAACTATAATGGAATTTGCTGTTGAAGAAAATGTTGGAACCGAAGATGTAAGGGCAGTATTACAGAGAATTGGAATTGCTGAAGATGCTAATATTCAGGAAACTGATCAAGATGGTTTAAGAGGTATTATGATAAGAGGTCAGGCATTAGATTCTGATGAAATTGTTGCTGTTGAAGAGGCGGTAAGGGATGAGTTTCAAAATGTGGAGATGCTAAGAACCGATATGGTTGGGCCAACAATTGGGCAGGAATTAAGAATAAATGCCCTGTTGGCAATGTTGGTAGCTTCAATTGCTATAGTAGCTTATATAAGTTTTAGATTTGAATTTAGATTTGCAGCTGTATCGATTATTACTCTTATGCATGATGTGCTGATAACAATTGGTATATTTGCTATACTCGGGAGAGAAGTAAACACTCCTTTTGTTGCGGCATTGTTAACCATTGTTGGTTATTCGATAAATGATACTATTGTAATCTTTGATAGAATAAGAGAGAATATGAAGTTAATGCATAAGGTGCCTTTTATTGAGCAGGCCAATAGTGCTGTTGTTGATACATTGCCAAGATCTATTAATACTTCGATAACAACCTTGGTTGCTATACTTGCTATTTACTTTTTCGGTGGAGCATCATTACAGACATTTATGCTGGCATTATTTATTGGTATGTTTGCCGGTACCTATTCTTCTATCTTTGTAGCCAGTCCATTATTGGTTACCTGGCAAAATAGAATCAGCAAATAAGCTGTTCTAATAACAGATAACTTAGTATTTAATAAAAACCCCTCCCGAGTTAAATTTGGAGGGGTTTCTAACTTTAAAAAAGGCTGTGATTGCGATGGATATTAATTTTCCCAAACATTATCGGCATTTTCAACGTTATAGCGAGATAGCTCAGATCTTTGTAAAAAATGGTCTTGGTTTTTTAATAGCTAAACTTGACCTAAATAGATATTTGCCTTTTAAAGAAAGGGTTAGTAAAACACAGCGCCCTACAAATGAAATGCTTGCAGTTAGAATTAGGGAAGTACTGCAGGAGCTTGGCCCTGCCTATATAAAATTAGGTCAGCTTTTAAGCACCAGAGCAGATGTGTTTCCTCCAATTTTTATACAGGAAATGAGAAATCTACAGGATAAAGTTCCGGCAGAGGATTTTGAAGAAATCGAAAATTATTTAAAAGATGAGCTGGGAGAACTTTATCAAACAGAGATTTTAAAAATAGAAGAGGAAGCAAGTGCTGCTGCTTCAATTGCTCAAACCCACAGGGTTATTTTAAAAGGGAATAAAAAGGCTATTATGAAAGTTAAAAGACCGGGCATAGAAAAAAAGATTAATGTTGATGTAGAAATAATGCAGAACTTAGCTAGAATTGCTGAGGAAAGAGAATTATTCCATTCTATGATTAGTCCTGTCAATATTGTTGAAGAATTTAAAAGAACTATCAAAGATGAACTAAATTTCAAAGGTGAAATCGCAAATATTTTGCGTTTTAGAAGCGACTTTGCTGATAACCCTTATATTACTGCTCCTGAAGTATATTCTGAATTATCTACTATGAATCTAATTATAATGGAAGAGATTGTAGGCAGCAAATTAAGAGAAGTAGATCAAAGTCATCCCCATAATAAGTTTATTGCAGAGCTTGGAGCTACTGCTTTAATGAGGCAGGTTTTGATTAATGGCTTTTTCCACGCTGATCCTCATCCGGGTAATATTTTTATTACTGATGAAAAAACCATTGCTTATGTCGACTTTGGAATGATGGGCAGAATAACCCAGGAAGATAGGGATTTAATGGCCCTATTATTTTATGCTCTGGTTAATAAAAATATTAATGTTTTGATGGATGTTATTTTAATTCTAGGTGATAAACCCAATGATTTTAACAGAAGGCGCTTTCAATTAGATATGGAAAAATTGCTTGATAGATATTACGGTAGTGATCTTTCAGAAATTGAAATAAAAGCAGTTTTCGAAGATTTACAGCAGTTTATTTATGAACATAAAATTAGAATGCCCCAGGATTTCTTTCTTTTATTTAGAGCTATAGCTGTTAGTGAAGGGGTTGGAAAAGCATTAGACCCTGATTTTAATGTGATTGAAGTAAGTAAAGGCTTTTTAAATGAGATTATCGAAGATAGGATGCAGCCTAAAAAGATTATGAATAGATTGGGCTCAGAAGTCTGGAAATTTGGCCGCAAAAAATATGAACTTAATTCAAAACTGAAAAAAATATTAACAAAAATAGAAGAAGATAATTTCACGATTAATTTCCGGCATACAAACTTAGAAAACTTTATAGCCAGACTTGATATTGTTTCAAATCGTTTATCGATGAGTATGATTATTTCTTCCATAATAATAGGCTCAACTTTATTAATTCAGAGTGAAATGGAGCCAATGATTTTTAATATTCCAGTCTTAGGTTTTATTGGTTATATCTTTGCAGGTTTTTTGGGTTTTTTACTGATTATTTCTATTTTTCGTTCTGGTAAATATTAAAAAGATGGTGTGGTTTAATGAATAAATTCTGGCAAATTAAAAAATATGAAAATAATATTAAAAGTGAAAATTTAATTGACTATTTATTAGAAGAAAGAGCTTTTACTAAGCAAGAGGATAAAGAGATATTTTTAAGTTCAGACCTTAAATATTTAAGTGATCCCTTCCTGCTGCCCGGAATGGATAAGGCAGTAGAGCTAATAAATAAATCATTAAATAATAAAGAAAAGATTTTGATTTATGGTGATTATGATGTTGATGGTATAACTTCAACTGCTTTATTATATAAATATTTTAAAAGTCGTTTTAATATCGAAGTAGATTATTTTATTCCTGATAGAATTGAAAATGGTTATGGTTTAAGCAAAAAAGCGGTTCATCAAATTAAAGCCAGGGATATTGACTTAATAATAACAGTTGATTGTGGAATTACAGCCTTTAAAGAGGTTGAATTAATCAAAGAGCTTGGGATGAAAGTTATTATTACAGATCATCATACACCTGCTGAAACTCCAGTAGGAGCAGATGCTGTTATAAATCATCATTTAATTAAAGAAAAAAACCATTTTTTAAGTGAAATAGCTGGAGTTGGTACTGCCTTTAAATTACTTCAGGCTTTAGAGAAAGATAGGTCTTTCGAATTAGAAGCTTTAGCAAAAGATTTTTTGCCAATTGTTGCCCTTGGAACTATAGCCGATATTGCTCCTTTAAAAGCAGAAAACCGAATTATTGTTAAACATGGTTTAAAAATGATGCAAAAAGCTAAAAATCTCGGTTTAAAGACCTTAATTGATAAATTAAATATTGATAGTAAAAGAATTACTTCTGGTCAGGTAGGCTATATTATAGCTCCTCCAATCAATGCAGCGGGAAGGATTTACCATGCAGATAAAGCTTTAGAACTTTTAATTACCGATGATCATAAAAAAGCAGCAAAAATAGCTGACTCTTTAATTAAAATAAATAGAGAGAGACAGCAAGAAGAAGAATTAATCTATCAGCAGGCTTTAGAAAAAATTAAATCAATAAAATTTGAAGAGCAAAAAGCAATTATTTTGGCTGATCAGAGATGGCATTCTGGTATTATCGGGATTGTGGCCTCTAAACTGGTGGAAGAATATAATTTACCTGTTATTTTAATTGCCTTAACTGAAAACAAGGAGCAAGCTAAAGCTTCAGCTAGAAGTATAGAAAAGCTAAATATTTATCAAGCACTTAAAGCTGCCGAAGAATATCTGCTTAATTTTGGTGGTCATAAAGCAGCAGCTGGTTTTAGTATCAGAAAAGACAAAATTGCAGATTTTAAAGAGGCCTTTAATAACTATTTAAAGCAAAACTTAGCTGAAGAAGACTTTTTTGAGCTCAAAAAAATAGATTTAAATTTAGATATCAAGGAGCTAAATAAAGACCTGATTAATAAATTAGAAGTTTTTAGTCCTTTTGGGGTTGCAAATCCCAGACCAAAGTTTTTATTTCAAAATTTAAAGCTAAAAAATTATTATAAAATGGGCAAAAAAAATAATCACTTAAAAATAAAGCTTAATTCCAATCTATCTGCTGTTGCTTTTAATATGGGTGACTATTTTTCGGAGTTGGCAGCTAAAAAAATCGATGTAATTGCCCAGGCAGAAATTAACCACTGGCAGGGAAGAGAAAATATCCAGCTGAAAATATCTGATCTTAGAAAAGCAGGGGAAAATATCCCACCACTGGTCTTCACTAAAAAAGATTATAAGATCTATGATTTTAGAAATAATAAAAATAAAGAGCAAAAACTCAATTATTTACTTAAAGATTCTTTTATTGATAAAGCTGCAGTTTATGTAAATAAAAAAGAGCTAAAAAAGAAACTACAGCTGCAATATAAAGCTCATTATTTTTTTAGTGAAGAAAGAAAAAACAAAGAGTGCTTTTCTCATTTAATATTTTATTCACTTCCTTTTTGTTTAGAGCATTTAAATGAGATTATCACTAATTTTACTGATAAAAAGAAAAAAATAATTCTGCTTTTTTCAGAAAAAGAAATCCCTTTTAATTTTAATCTAATCAAACATAAATGTCCCAGTAGAGAGATGATGGAAGAATTTATGCTTTTACTAAGTAATATTAATCCTCAGCAGGGAGCTGATATCAACTTAAATTTAATAAAAAAAGAATATGAACTTGCCAACAGTTTCAATTTAAAAAACAGTACTTTATTTAATCAGATGTTGAAAATAGCAGCTGAACTTGATCTATTTGATCTTAAAAGTCAGGTTCTAAAGTTCAAGCCTGAGCAGAAAAATCAATTGGACTTTAAAGCATCTTTACGGTATAATAAATTATCCAGGCAAATAGAAAAATTTTCTCATTTTAAAGATATTGTCTTTGCTGAAAATCTATTTGCACTGATTGAAAACTTGAATAATTTTAAGGAGGAAGAAAATGAATCTTAAAGCTAAAATAAGAAACATTCCTGATTTTCCCAAAAAGGGGATTTTATTTAAAGATATCACCCCACTTTTAAAAGATAGTGAGGCTCTAAAAGAAGCTATCGTTAAATTAGCTGATTTTTTTAGGGATTATGAAATTGATTATGTGGTTGGTATAGAGGCCAGAGGATTTTTAGTTGGTACCCCTCTTGCTATAGAATTAGATAGGGGTTTTATTCCAATCAGAAAACCAGGTAAATTACCACATGAAGTCTTAAAAAAGGAATATGAATTAGAATACGGTAAAAACGTTTTAGAAATACATAAAGATGCAATTAATGAAGGAGATAAAATCCTCATCATAGATGATCTTTTAGCTACCGGTGGTACTACATATGCTGCAAGTAAAATGGTAGAAGAACTTGGGGGAGAAGTAGTAGCATGTGGATTTTTATTAGAACTTGATTTTCTTAATGGGAGAGAAATATTAAAAGATTATGAAGTTCAATCATTGTTAATTGACTGATTCTGTTTTATTGAGAAAAACTAAAGGGGTATTTTTATATATATGAAGCTAGAAAATTTATTAGATAAAATAAAAAGCTATATGGATGATCCTGATCTTGATTTAGTTATTAAAGCCTATAATTATGCTGAGAAAGCTCATGAAGGTCAGTACAGAGTATCTGGTGAACCTTTTGTGGATCACCCAATTGGTGTTGCCATGATTTTAGCTGACTTAGAACTTGATATCATTTCCATAGTAGCTTCGATGATGCATGATGTTGTCGAAGATACAGAGATAACAAGTGATGATATTAGAAAAGAATTTGGTGAGGAAGTAGCTCATATTGTTGAAGGTGTTACCAAACTTACCAGAATGCAGTTTAAAACCAAAGAAGATCAGCAGGCTGAAAGTTTAAGAAAAATGTTTGTTGCTATGGCTGAAGATATCAGGGTAGTTTTGATTAAATTGGCTGATAGGCTTCATAATATGAGGACTTTAAATTATTTAAAAAAAGAGAAGAGAAAAGAAAAATCAAGAGAAACTTTAGAAATATATGCACCTTTAGCACACAGATTAGGTATGTCAAAATTAAAATGGGAATTAGAGGATTTATGTTTCCGCTATTTAAAACCTGACATGTACTATGAGGTTTCCCATAAAGTTCAGACTAATCGTGAAGAAAGAGAAAAAAGCATTAAGGAAGCGATAGATAAATTAAAAGAGACTATTGAAGACCATGATATAGATGCAGAAATTTATGGTAGACCAAAACATTTATACAGTATCTACAATAAGATGAAACGTAAAGAAGTGGAATTTGACGAAATCTATGACCTGACTGCTGTCAGAGTTTTAGTAGAAAATGTCAAAGAGTGTTATGAAGTTTTAGGAATTATTCATGAGATCTGGAAACCTATGCCTGGTCGATTTAAAGATTATATTGCAATGCCTAAATCAAATATGTATCAGTCACTTCATACAACTGTAATTGCTCCTAGTGGAGATCCACTAGAAGTACAAATTCGAACCTATGATATGCATAAAACTGCAGAATATGGTATTGCTGCTCACTGGAGATATAAAGAAGGCAAGGTTGGGGATGAAAAATTTGAAGAAAAACTTTCCTGGCTGAGAAGACTTTTAGAATGGCAGAAAGATTTACAAGAACCACAAGAATTTATGGAGACTTTAAAAATCGACCTTTTTGAAGACGAAGTTTTTGTTTTTACACCTCAGGGTGATGTTGTATCATTACCTAAGGGTGGTACTCCAGTTGATTTTGCCTATCATATTCATACAGAAGTTGGCCACCGCTGTGTAGGGGCAAAAGTGAATGGCAAAATAGTTCCCCTTGAATATAAGCTGGAAAACAGTGATATTGTAGAAATCCTAACTTCTAAAAAAAGTAGTGGCCCAACTAGAGACTGGCTCAATTTTGTCAAAACTTCGAGAGCAAGAAGTAAAATTAAACACTGGTTTAAAAAACAACGTAAAGATGAAATTATCGCAAAAGGCAGAGATATAATCAATGAACATTTAAAGAAACATCATATTGAAATTACTGAAAAAGAAAAAGAAAAAGAATTAAAGGGAATTGCCAAAGAATTAGGAAGAAAAGATGTTGAAGATCTAATGGAAGAAGTTGGATACAGCAACATCAGTCCCAAACAGGTTATTAGTAAATTCAGTGATTATCAAGCTGAAAAAGAAATTGGCAAAAAAGATATAACCAGAAAAAGGAAAAAAAGATCTGTTGATAAAGGTGTTTCAGTTAAAGGGATGGAGAATATGCTTGTTAGGATGGCAAAATGCTGTAATCCGGTTCCTGGAGATGAGATTACCGGTTATATTACCCGGGGAAGAGGGGTTTCAGTCCATCGTACTGACTGTAAAAATCTAAAAGGTTTACAAGATAGTGAACCTGAAAGAATAATTGAAGTAAGTTGGGAAAGAGGTAGGACTGAATCATATCAGGTTGATCTTAGAATTGATGCTGTTGATAAAAGTGCACTTTTAAATGATATTACTCATATCATTAAAGAAGAAAAACTAAATCTTTTATCAGTTATGGCTAGAACCGACGAAAATAGTAAAGCTATAATCAATCTGTCTTTAGAATTAAGTTCAACCGAGCACATGTATGATATAATGAAGAAAATAGAAACCATATCAGGAGTTTTAAATGTTAGTAGATCAAACCCTGCTTAATAAGGAGTTGTTTTAAATGAGAGCTGTAGTTCAACGAGTAAAAAAATCAACTGTAGAGGTTGATGGTGAAATAACCGGGGAAATTGGCCCCGGTTTATTGGTGTTTATAGGGATTGCTAAAGAAGATAGTCAAGAAGATGCAGATTATTTGTTAGATAAGATAATTAATTTAAGGATTTTTGAAGATGAGGAAGAAAAGCTTAATAATTCGGCTCTTGATCTAAATAAAGATATAATGCTTGTTTCGCAGTTTACTCTTTACGGAGATTGTCGTAAAGGTAGGAGGCCTAGCTTTTTTGCAGCTGCTCGACCCAAAAAGGCAGAGAAATTATATGATTATCTGGTAGCAGAAGCTAAAAAAAGTAGTTTGGATATTGCAACTGGTGAATTTCAGGCAATGATGGATGTTAGCCTTGTCAATGATGGCCCGGTAACAATGCTAATTGACAGCAATAAAAACTTTTAAATAAAGAAGGTGTAAAAATTGAAAATTAAGCACTTTTCGGTAGGACAATTTTTAACTCGCTGTTATATAATATCGGAGAATGGCAGTGCATTGATTATTGATCCTGGTGGTGATGGTGAAAAACTTTATCAATATCTTGCAGATAATCAATTAAATTTAAAAATAATTATTAATACACATGCTCATTTTGATCATATTGGTGCTAATGAGTTTTTAAAGAAAAAAACTGGAGCCGAGCTTTATATTCATCAAAATGAAGCTGATAAATTACTTTCGGCAGATAAAAATCTTTCTAAATTTTTTACTAGTGATGGAATTACTTCACCTTCAGCAGATAAATTTTTAGAAGATGGAGCTATTATTAATTTTGAATCATTAGAATTTGAAGTTATTCA
Source organism: Halanaerobium polyolivorans (assembly GCF_020711195.1). Classification (GTDB taxonomy): domain Bacteria; phylum Bacillota; class Halanaerobiia; order Halanaerobiales; family Halanaerobiaceae; genus Halanaerobium; species Halanaerobium polyolivorans. The sequence continues at coordinate 10,580 of NZ_JAJFAT010000011.1, read as the reverse complement.
TACACCCGGACACAGTAGTGGAGGAATAGCTCTTTATCTTGCTCAAGAAGACATTATTTTTGTTGGTGACACTATTTTTAGTAATGGAATTGGTAGAACTGATATTGAAGACAGTGATTTTGAAGTTCTCAAAAAAACTATAGAAAATAAGGTTTTGACTCTTCCAGAACAGACAGAGTTTTGTCCTGGACATGGTGCAAGAGGAAATATAAAAGACTTTAAAGAAGATGTTTGGCCGAAGATGCTCTAAGCTGTTTGACATGCTGAGTTTAATAAGTTAAAATTAAACAGGTGAAAGTAATATCCAAGAAAGGAGAGTGAAGTTGTTTGTTTAATACTTTAAGAAATAATAGTAGAATCATTGTATATATAGTTGTTGTGGCATTTGTAATAACTGGTGCTTTTATGGGTTATGGAGCTTATTTTAACGGAGGTGGTGGAGGAGGAACTCAGCCACCAAGCAGTGAAAATCCAGGTGTTATTGCTGAAGTTGATGGTTATGAAATCTCAGAAGAAGAATTCTTTTCTGTTTTACAGCAGCAGATACCACAAAGAACTTTAAGTAGTTCAGAGATTATTAGTTTCCGCTATGAAGTTTTGGACTCAATCATTGAACAACGTTTAATTTTAGAAAAAGCTGATGATATTAATGTTGAAGTAGAAGTTACTGAAGCAGAGGTAGATGAAAATTACAATACTCTTCTAGAGGAAAATGAAATAACTGAAGAAGAGTTAGTTGAAAACCTATCTGAACAGGGCTTTACCTTAGGTGATTTAAGAGATGATATTAGAAGAAATTTAGAAAGATCAAAAAGATTGACTCAGACTATTAATGAAGCTATAGGGGAAGTCGATGTTTCTGAAACAGAATTAGAAGAGCTTTATTTAGAACGTTATCCTGAAGAAGAAGCAGCATTTGCTGATGTTGAAGCAGATCTTGCAGAAGAAATTAGAGAAGGCAAAAGAAATGAAAAAGTAGTAGAATGGTTAGATGGTCTTAAAGCAGATGCCGATGTTGAAATTCATGAGCCGGTTTTAAGTGCTTATCATGAATATAGAACAGGAAATTATGAAGAAGCCATTGAAAAATTCTCTTCCTTTATTGAATTAGAAAGCAATCCAGTCTTCTATAATTATTTAGCTCTTTCTCATTCAGCTTTAGGAAATGATGAAGCGGCTGAAGAGATTTTCGCAGAGGCTATGGAAGAATTTCCTAATGATGATGATATAGGCTTTAATTATGCCCAGTTTTTAGCTGAACAGAATCAAAGAGAAGAAGCTATTGCAATCTTAAATGAAATTTCCGATAGAGCTGGAAATGATTTTATGAAAAGATATCAGTTATTTGTTATGTTCAGTCAATTAGGGGCAGAAGAAGAAGCAAATAATGAAATAGAAATAATCCAGGGTTTGAGTGAAGACATGGAAGCCGAAGAAGATGAATTACCAGTACTAGAGGAAGAAATGATCGAAGAAGACATTGAAGATCTTGAAATCGAAGATACAGAAGAAATCGAGATTGAAGATCCAATTAACTAATTAGATTCAACTTTAATCTATCAGCTTTTTTATCCTTTTAAAATGGATAAAATCGCTGATAGATTTTCTAAAATTTTTTAAAAAAAGAATAAAACAGAAGGTGAATTAGCAATGAAATTTAATGCTCCAAGAGGTACAAATGATATACTACCACCGGAAATCGAAAAGTGGCAGTACATAGAAGAGATAACTCATAAGCTTTTTAAAAATTATAATTATCAGGAAATTAGAACCCCAATCTTTGAATATACTGAGCTATTTCAAAGAGGTATAGGTGAGGTCACTGATATTGTTGAAAAAGAAATGTATACTTTTGAAGATAAATCTGGGAGAAGTATAACTTTAAGACCTGAGGGAACAGCTTCAGTTATTCGTTCTTTTTTAGAAAATAAAATTTATGGGCAGGCACAACCAACAAAATATTATTATATTGGCCCTATGTTTCGTTATGAAAGACCTCAGTCGGGAAGATTCAGACAGTTTCACCAATTAGGGGTTGAAGCAATTGCTTCTAATGATCCAGCTTTAGATGCTGAGATAATATCTTTAGGTATTCGTCTTTTAGAAAAATTTGGTCTAGAAGATTTTGAACTTCATCTAAATAGTGTTGGCTGTAAAAGCTGTAGGCCTAAGTATATGGAAAAATTAAAAACTTTTTTGACTAAAAACAAAGCAGAACTTTGTGATAAGTGTAAGGAAAGAATTGAACGTAATCCTTTAAGAGTTTTAGACTGCAAAAATCAAAGCTGTCAGGCTGTAATTAAAGATGCTCCTAAAATAACAGAACATCTCTGTGAAGAATGTGAGCTTCATTTTTCTGAAGTTCAGTCATTTTTAGATGTTTTAAATATTGAATATATTATTAATCCACTGCTGGTTAGAGGTTTAGATTATTATACTCATACAGCTTTTGAAATCAAGGATAATGCGCTTGGTGCTCAAAACACGGTTTTCGGTGGTGGCCGCTATAATGGATTGGCCGAAGAGATCGGAAATCGAGATATACCAGGAATAGGTTTTGCTCTAGGTATAGAAAGACTGCTTTTATCCCTGCAGGCTAAGGAGATTAATATAGTTGAAGCAGAAGGTATTGACCTCTATATTACAGTGATTGGAGAAAAAGCTAAAAAAGAGGCTTTTAGACTACTGGATATATTGAGAAAGGAAGAATTTAAAACTGAAATTGATTATTTAGATAGAAGTGTGGGCTCACAAATGAAATCAGCTGATCGCATGAATGCTGAATATACAATTATTATTGGGGAAAATGAACTTAATAATAATTCTGCTACGATTAGAAATATGAAAAGTGGTAATGAAGCAGAAATTAAACTATCAAATTTATTAAAGGAAATGAAGCAGCGAGTAGATAAGGGGGAAAAGTAAGATGGGAGAGACAATAAAAGATTTTAAAAGAACCCACCTTTGTGGAGAAATTTCTAAAAAAAATAAAGGTGAAGAAATAATAATTATGGGTTGGGTACAAAAAAGGCGAGATCATGGTGGAGTAATATTTGCAGATATTAGAGATAGATCAGGTATTGTCCAGGTAGTATTTAATCCTGATATTGGTGAAGATTCTTTTGCAAAGGCTGATCAGTTGAGATCTGAATATGTGGTTGCCATTAAGGGTGAGGTAGAACTTAGACCAGAAGGAAATATTAATCCGGATATCTATACCGGTGAAATCGAAATTAAATCTAATGAGTTGAGAATTCTGGATAAAGCTAAAACTCCTCCAATTCAGGTTGAAGATGATATAGATGCCGGTGAAGATATTAGGTTAAAATATAGGTATTTAGATTTGAGAAGACCTAAAATGACCAAAATTATGGGTTTAAGACATAAAATCACTAAAGCAACCAGAGACTATTTAGATGAAAATGGCTTTTGGGAAATTGAAACCCCTATTTTAACTAAGAGTACTCCTGAAGGAGCTAGAGATTATCTTGTGCCTAGTAGAGTCAATCCTGGTCAGTTTTTTGCTTTACCACAATCCCCACAAATTTTTAAACAGTTATTAATGGTTTCTGGAATGGAAAGATATTTTCAAATAGCCCGCTGTTTTAGAGATGAGGATTTACGAGCAAACAGACAGCCTGAATTTACCCAGATTGATATGGAAATGTCTTTTGTAAATAGAGAAGATGTATTTGAGATTACTAATGGTTTGATGGAAAAAATATTTGCTGAGGCAGAGATTGAGGTTCCTTCAGAGATCAAAAAAATGCCCTATCAAGAAGCGATGGATAGGTTTGGAACTGATAAACCTGATCTGCGTTTTGCTATGGAATTGAAAGACCTTTCTTCAATTGTAGAAGCTAGTGATTTTAATATATTTAGTGGTACAGTAAAATCTGGTGGACAGGTTAAAGGAATTAACTTTAAAGGTGGAGCAGATTCTTCAAGAAGTGAAATTGATAGTTTTGAAGAACACGTTAAACTTTTTAAGGCAAAAGGTTTAGCCTGGATAGCTCTGCGTGATGATGAATTAAAATCTCCAATTGCAAAATTCTTATCTGAAGAAGAAATTGATAATATTTTAAGTGAAATGGAGGCAGAAGAAGGAGATCTACTCTTAATAGTTGCTGATAAAGCTCCTATTGTGGCAGCAGCTTTAGCTAATCTGCGCTTGAAGATAGCAAAAGACTATGATTTAATACCTGAGGAGGTATATGAATTTGTCTGGATTATTGATTTCCCCTTATTCGAGTATGATGAGGAGGAAGACTGCTATCAAGCTAAACACCATCCTTTTGCAGCTCCAATCGAAGCCGATATAGATAAATTGGAAGAAGATCCTGCTTCAGTTAGAGCTGACGCTTATGATCTTGTTTTAAATGGGGAAGAACTTGGTGGAGGAAGTATCAGAATTAATAATCGGCCTTTACAGGAAAAAGTATTTTCTGTGCTTTCCTTAAGTGAAGAAGAACAGCAGGAAAAATTCGGTTTTTTATTAGAGGCATTTGATTATGGTACACCACCTCACGGTGGAATCGCTTTTGGAATGGATCGTTTGATGATGATTACCGCTAGAACAGATTCTATTAGAGATGTCATTGCTTTTCCAAAAACACAGAGGGCCACTTCTCCTCTAACAAATGCACCATCTAATGTTGCCGAAAAACAGCTTAAAGAATTAGGGCTTTCACTGCTTTCTTAAAGTTAAGTTAGCAATAATTTTTTAAGAAGAATATGCTTAAATTGTTAAGATAATTGCTTGCAGATTCGGAGCATTTATGTTACTATTATTATAGATTAAAGATAATAAAAAATATAAATTTAATCTGCTATGTGCGATAATGATTAACAAAATTTTGACCAACACTTACACATAGGGAGCCTGGTCTCTACCTGCGGCGTATAAGCCTTAGATGGACATACAAACTAGGTAGGAGGGCACCCACTTGGCAGACAGGGATCAAAATTAATAATCAACCGGCATGGCGGATTATTTTCTTTAGCTAACCAAATATTGGTTAGCTTTTTCTTTTGCAGAATCACTTAAATTCTGCTATTATTAGTGTTAGACGATATAGCTAGATATTTTCTTTTTTTTAAAAATATTTTGAGGTGAGATAATGGCCACTAAAAATGAACTAAGACAGCATTATTTAGAAAAGAGATCTAAAATTCCTTTTGAAAAAATTAATAAATGGAGTAAAAAGATTAATGAAAGATTTTTAAGTTTAAAGGACTTGGAAACTGCCCAAAAAATAATGTCATATATCTCGATGCGAAAAGAGGTTAATACTTATCCCCTACTTGAAACTTTAATTGAAAATGGTTTTAAGCTTTATCTTCCCTATACCCTAAAAAAAGAGGGTACTTTAGGAACTGCTCAAATTAATAATTTAGATTTAGATCTGCAGGCTGGAGTTTTTGGGGTACAAGAGCCCAAAAGAGAATTAAGAAATAAAAAGGTACCTGGTGATCTGGATATAATTATAGTACCGGGAGCGGTTTTTAACAAAGCAGGATATAGAATTGGATATGGTGGGGGTTATTATGACAAATTTTTAGCAGAACATGGTCAAAGTGCTTTAAAAGTGGCTTTCGCTTATGAGGAATTTATTATTGATGATTTTCCTGTTGAAGATCATGATATAGCTGTTGATATGATAATTACCCAAACTGATATCATTACGATTGAAAATTGAGGTGTTTTAATTGAATTTATTCGAAAACCTTAATCAAGACAAAAAAGATCAACCACTTGCTTATAGAATGAGACCCAGAAATTTAGAAGAATTTTTTGGTCAAAAAGATATTGTTGGTAAAAATAAATTATTAAGTCGAGCGATTAAAGCTGATCGACTCCAGTCATTAATATTTTATGGTCCTCCAGGAACTGGAAAAACAAGCCTTGCTCAGGTAATTGCAAATCAGACAGAAGCAGAATTTGTAAAATTAAATGCTGTTACATCTGGGGTTAAAGATATTAGAGAAGTTATTAAAAAAGCAAAATCAAATCGAAGTTTATATAATAAAAAAACTATTTTATTTATCGATGAAATTCACCGTTTTAATAAATCTCAGCAGGATGCTTTATTACCTTCAGTTGAAAATGGGACTTTAATAATGATAGGGGCAACAACAGAAAATCCTTATTTTGAAGTTAACTCTCCCCTCCTATCACGTTCAAGAATATTTAGATTGGAAAAATTAGCAGCAGAACAAATATTTGAGATCTTAAAAAAAGCTTTAGTTAATAAAGAGCGGGGATTGGGCAAACTAGAGGTTAATCTTGCTGAAAAAGATCTTAGATTTATCGCTGAATTAGCTGATGGGGATGCTAGAGTTGCTTTAAATACACTTGAACTGGCTGTTTTAACAACACCACCAGACAAAAACGGTCAGATTAATATAGATAAAGAGATCATCGAAGACTCGATGCAGAAAAGAATTTTAAATTATGATAATAATGGTGACATGCATTATGACGTAATTTCAGCTTTTATTAAAAGCATGAGAGGTTCAGATCCTGATGCTGCTATTTATTGGTTGGCTAGAATGATAGTAAGTGGAGAAGATCCTAAATTTATTGCCCGCAGGGTGGTTATTCATGCAGCTGAAGATGTAGGAATGGCTGATCCAACTGCTTTAATTATTGCAGAGTCTGCTGCTAGAGCTGTAGAACAGATTGGCTTTCCTGAAGCCAGAATACCTCTTGCGGAAGCTGTAATCTATATCGCAACTGCTCCCAAAAGTAATTCGGTTATAAAGGCGATTGATAAAGCGGTAAACTATGTTGAAAATCATGGTGCTGCATCAGTACCACCTCATTTAAGAGATTCCCATTATAGTGGGGCTGAAGATTTAGGACATGGCTTAGATTATAAGTATCCTCATAATTATGAAAAAAATTATGTTGAGCAAGATTATCTACCAGATGAATTAACTCAAGAAGATTTTTATCAACCTGGCAGTTTAGGTAGAGAAAAGAAGGTTAGGCATTTTTTGAACTATTTAAAAGGAGATCAAGCTGGAGCTGATAATTAATTATGGCAAGAAAAAAATTAAGACCTGCTCAAAATATTGAAGTTAGACAAAGCATCAAGGACAGTAAATTTTTTGGCAGTATCTTTTCTGTCAGTTCAAGAGAAAAGGCTGAAATGAGGATTAATGAGATCAAAGCAAAATATGATGATGCAACTCATAATGTTTCAGCCTTTAGAGTAGAAGCCGGTCAAAATGAAGCTTTAGAATATTTTGATGATGATGGAGAACCTGCTGGTTCTTCAGGACCTCCGGTATTAGAAGCAATAAAAGGTGCTGATTTATTAAATACGGTAATAATAGTGACAAGATATTTTGGAGGAACTAAATTGGGCATTGGTGGTTTGATTAGGGCTTATGGTGGTACAGCCAGGCTAGCTATACAAGAGGCCGGGATTGAAGAATTAGATGAATTTCATAAAATAGAGGTTGAGGTAAGCTTTGACAAGATTGGGATAGTTTTAGCCCAACTTGAAGCATTAGAAGCAGAAATTAATGAGAGCAAATATAGTAATCAGGGTGCTGTAGCTGCTGCTGTAATAAGGGCTGACAAATTAGAGCCGCTTAAAAAAAGGCTCAAGAAAAAAACTGCTGGAGACTATGAACTGAAGATTGTAACTACTTTTTTTAAGTAAGTGAGTAGATTTGAATAATCAATATTGACAGAGTTTTTGGCATATGTTAGAATAAGTTAAAGTTGATAACAAAAGTCAAGTTTATATGAGGTGAAAAATATGAGAATTTCTACAAAAGGAAGATATGGTTTGAGAGCCCTGGTAGATCTTGCTGAACATGAAGAAGGTAAGGCAATTCCGATTAGAAAAATTTCTGAAAGGCAGGATATATCAGAACAATATTTAGAACAGCTTTTTGCAACACTCCGCAAAGCGGAATTAGTAAAAAGTGTTCGGGGAGCCCATGGTGGATACATGTTAAACCATGAACCAGAAGATATAACTGTTGCCGAGATCTTAACTGCTTTGGAAGGGCCGGTTGTACCAGTCGATTGTGTTGTTGAAGAAAATTTTTGCAATTATGTTGATAGATGTGTAATGCATGGACTCTGGGAAGAAATGGCAGAAGCTGTGAACGAGATTATTGAAAATACTACTTTGGCTGATTTATTGGCGAGAGCTCTTGCTGAAAAGAAAGATGAAAGAAGACAAAAATCAGATGTTAAATAATAATGAAATATACTATTTTGATCATGCTTCAACAACTCCATTAAGAAAAGAAGTAAAAACTGTTATGGAGGAATTTTATAGTAATAAATTTGCTAATCCTGCCAGTTCACATTTTTTAGGAGAGAAGTCAGAGAGAGCTGTTGAAAATGCAAGAGAAGAAATAGCTTTATTGCTTGGGGCCAATAAAGCTGAAGAGATAATATTTACCTCAGGTGGAACAGAAGCAGATAATTTAATTATTAAAGGAATTGCAATGGCTTATGCTGAGCAGGGTAAACATATAATTACTTCAAGTATAGAACACCCTGCTGTTATTGAAAGCTGTAAATACCTAGAAAAACATCTGGGTTTTAAGCTCAGTTATTTAGAGGTAGATCAAGAGGGTTTTGTCAATCCTAAAGATTTAAAAAAATCTATTAGAGATGATACAATTTTAATTACAATTATGACAGCAAATAATGAAATTGGAACTGTTCAAGCTATTAAAGAATTAGCAGAGATTGCTGGAGAAAATAATATTTTTTTTCATAGTGATGCTGTGCAGGCAGTGCCACAAATGCAGGTAGATGTTGAAGAATTAGGTGTTGATGCTCTATCTGTTTCTGCTCATAAGTTTAATGGCCCAAAAGGTGTTGGAGCACTTTATCTTAAAAGTGGTATTAAATTAATTCCCCAACAATCAGGTGGCAGTCAGGAGAGAAAGAGAAGGGCTGGCAGCCTTAATGTTACAGGAATTGCAGGTATGGCTGCAGCTTCTAAGCTTCTTAGAGAGGAATTAGTCACTAAAGTAAAAAAAATAAAAGCTTTAAGAGATTATTTTATCAAAAGAGTTTTTTCAGAGATCGATAATATCACTTTAAATGGTCCTGAAGGTGAAAATAGATTAGCTAATAATGCAAATTTAACATTTGAAGGTTTGGCTGGAGAAGCCATCCTATATAATTTGAGTCTCAAAAAAATTGCAGTTTCAACAGGTTCAGCCTGTGCTTCAGGTTCAATTAGTACTTCTCATGTTCTGAAAGCAATTTCAGCAGATGAAAAAAGTGCTAAAAGTGCGGTTAGATTTACTTTTGGCCTGGCTAATGATAAATCTCAAATCGATTATCTGATAGATAATTTAAAAGATACAGTTAGACATTTAAGATCATTAAAATAACAATTTATATAGATAAGGGTGTAATTATTAGATGAAGAAAGTTATGATAGCAATGAGTGGTGGAGTTGATAGTTCAGTTGCTGCTGCTTTATTAAAAGAAAAAGGTTATGAGGTTATCGGGGGAACAATGCATATTTTTCCTGATTATGAAGAGGCAACTGATCGAGAAGATCACTGCTGTTCATATTCTGCTCTTAGAGATGCTAAAAGAGTTGCTCAAAAACTGGATATACCCCATTTTGTTTTTAACCTTAAAGATGAATTTCAAGAAAAGGTTATAGACTACTTTGTGGATGAGTATAGTCGGGCAAGAACTCCAAATCCATGTGTAATGTGTAATAAGAAAATAAAATTTGATGCTCTACTAAGAAAAGCTAGAGAGATAGGCTGTGAATATATTGCGACTGGTCACTACTCTAAGATAGAAAAAAATAATGGACGTTATCTATTGAAAAAAGGCCATGATCAGAGTAAAGATCAAAGCTATATGCTTTATGTGCTCAATCAGGAACAATTAAGTAGAACTCTTTTTCCTTTAGGTGATTTTACTAAAGAAGAAATAAGGCAAAAAGCAAAAGAATTAGGTTTTGAAATTCACAATAAAGCAGAAAGCCAGGAAATTTGTTTTGTTCCAGATGATGATTATGTTAGATTTTTGGATAAGAATTATCCTGAGATTTCTCAGCCTGGCCCTATTCTAGATAGTGAAGGTAATAAGGTTGGAACCCATGCTGGTATTTCTAATTACACAATTGGTCAGAGAAGAGGATTAGGTGTAGCACTTGGTTATCCTGCTTATGTAGTCGAACTGGATCCTGAAAATAATGCTGTTATTCTTGGTAAAGATCAAGCAGTCTTCAGTAAAGCTTTAATCGCAGAGGATATAAATATTATTCCATTTTCATCATTAGATGGCAAAATGGAAGTAGCTGCTCAAATTCGCTATAATAGTTACCCTGTTCCAGCAGTTATTGAAAATACTGGAGAAGATAAAATAAAAGTAGAGTTTAAAGAGCCTCAAAGAGCTGTAACTCCAGGCCAATCTGTAGTTTTTTATCTTGATGATTTAGTTTTGGGTGGAGGAATAATTAAAGAAAGTTTTTAATACTCCTTGACAAAGCTAGTGAGTATTGATAAGATAATAAACGTCGCATAGAAAAAGCACAAAAAAACAAGTTCTTTTGAGCAGTAAAAATAATCAA
>NZ_JAJFAT010000010.1 GCF_020711195.1 Halanaerobium polyolivorans | reverse complement strand
GGAGCCAGGCAAATGCCTTTTTTATTTAGATGTTTTTAAATTCACAATTTTTTCTTCACAACATTAATTATACAACCTATTAATCTAATTATATTTTGAAGTTTTAAAAAGATTGTTGCTTTTTCTGCTGAGCTTATGATGAAGATAAATATTTTTAGATCCACAGTTTAAAACTCGAATATGATCTTTTGGTCATTTATATCATATTTGGTTTTTAGCTATGGATTATTTTTTATTGGTTTTAATTCTGCAATTCAACCAAATAGAATTGATTAAGAGTAATTTTGTTTCTATAAACCTCAATATTTCTGCAGAAAAAAGAAGACATTGGTTATGTTGAGGAGAGAATTGACAACTTATAATACTAAAAAAAGTAATCATTAATATTAGCAGGCTAAAAGTTTAAAAAAATCAAAAAAAGGAATGATTATATGTTAATCCAGGTAACCAAAAAATTAAGAGATGAATTAAAAATCAAAAACTTAGTTGAAGCTGAAACTTCAAAAGACCAGTTATTTTGCTGGCATGCGAATATAATCAGAATTGAACGGAGAAAAGTTATTGTAATGACCAATAATGCTGCTCGTTATACAGTAGTATTATATGGATTGAAGAAAAATGATTTCAAAAATATTGCTGAGCTAATTAAAAGTGCAATAAGAGAAACATTTACAGTTGAAGGCGTTAAAGAAAAGATTATTGAAAGCTATTTAAATGAATTTGAGGAAATTGAATTTTCGAAAACTAAAAGCCATAGTCAGGTAGCTAGAATGAACCACAGCTGTAAAGAGGCACAATTTTTTCACGATGAGTATATTCAGGATAAAAAAGTTCAGTCTTATATCAGTCGTAAATTAAGCCACAGAATTGTTACTGAAAAAGATTCAGATGATTACTATACACCTGGTGAAAGACTGAACGAGAAACTAGAAGAATATTATGGTGAGTCTCCGGTTAAAATTAATGGAGCTGTAATAAAAGTTGATCTAGAGTTAGGCGAATATTCTGCCTGGCGAAAAGTAATAGTTCCTTTAAACTATTATTTCTATGATTTACATAAAGTAATCCAAAACCTATATAACTGGATGGATTATCACCTTCATGAATTTTTTGTTTATAGTGAAGAGAAGGATGAGAGTAAATCCTGGAATCAAGCTGAATACCATAGAGATGCTTATAAAGCAGCCTACAATATAGTAATGAACGAAGAAAACTTAGAATATAATAAGCATGAACTCAATTATGAGGGAGAAGACTTTGAACTCAGTTTAGAAAAAGATTCTTTGCTGAAAGATTATCTTCCTGCAAGAATAAAATATATCTATGATTATGGTGATAACTGGGAGTTATATCTCGAAGTAGAGGAGATAATAGAAGATTATAATAAATATCAGTCAGAATTTTTAGAAGGAGCAGGTACTGCTCCACCTGAAGATGTAGGAGGAGTTCCAGGATTTAGCCGGTTTATGGAGATAATTTCTGATCCTGAGCATGAAGAACATGAGATGATGTCTGAGTGGGCAAAAAGTCAGGGCTTTGAAGAATATGATCCTGAGCAAATAAAAAGGAATTTAAGAATTCACCTGTAGTATTAAAAATTCCAAAGGAGTGTAAGGATTATCAAGCAGAAAAATTTGATAGATAACAATAAAAAATCTATAATCCAGGGCCAGACAGATACAGAGTTAAATGACACAGGTATCCAAAAAACTGTAGAAACAGCTTTATTTCTAGAAGATTACAGATTTGATCATATTTACAGCAGTAATCTTAAGCGGGCCAGAAAGACAGCATCATTTATTGCTGATAAACTGGATATTGAAATTATGGAGAGTAAAAAATTAAGAGAAATAGATTTTGCTGAATGGGAAGGTTTAAATTTCGAAGAAATAGCTGCTCAATATCCTGATAATATGGAAGTCTGGAAAAATGACCCGCTGAAAAATGGAGCACCTGGAGGAGAAAATATTAGCGAGTTTGCAGCCAGAATAAATTCTTTTTTCGATCAGCTCTTAGAAGAACATAAAGGAGAAAAACTAATAGTTGTGACCCATGGTGGAGTTATAAAAATGTACTTAAGAGAAATTCTAGCAGTACAATCAAAAAGTTTTAAACAATTCCAGATAGATAACACCTCTCTTACAGAAATCAAATTTTATGATGATTATGCTATTTTAACAAAAATGAACTATCTGGTTGGAGATAACTTTAAATAATTATATTATACGAGGAGAATTAAAGATGAAAAAGAAGAATCTAGATTGGGAAAACCTTGGTTTTGATTATCGGGCTATAGATAAAAGATATGTGGCAAATTATAAAAATGGAGAATGGGAAAAAGGAACTTTAAGTTCTGATTCGGATATTGTAATTAATGAGAGTGCAGGTGTCTTGCAGTATTGTCAGCAGGTATTTGAAGGATTAAAAGCTTTTACTACAAAAGATGGAAGTATTGTTACATTCAGGCCTGATTTGAATGCAGAAAGAATGATCGATTCTGCAGAGGTGCTTCAAATACCACCCTTTCCCAAAGAACGATTTTTGGAGGCAGTTGATAAGGTGGTAGAGGCTAATGCTGAATGGGTTCCTCCTTATGGAACCGGTGCAGCATTATATTTACGTCCCTTTATTTTTGCTTCAAAACCTGTGATCAGTATTGAGCCTGCAGCGGGATATCAGTTTAGACTTTTTGGAACACCGGTTGGACCCTATTTTAAAGGAGGGGTCAATCCACTAACTCTTTGTGTGAGTGAATATGATAGAGCTGCTCCCCGGGGCACAGGAAACATTAAAGCAGGTTTGAACTATGCAATGAGCTTAAGAGCACATATTGAAGCACATGAAAATGGATTTGATGAAAATCTATATTTAGATGCTGAAAGTAGAACATCCGTAGAAGAAACAGGTGGAGCTAACTTTATTTTTATAACAAAGGATAACGAACTTCTAACACCAAAGTCAGAATCTATTCTTCCTTCTATAACAAAGCGGTCAATCCTGTACATAGCTGAAAATAGGCTTGGTCTAAAGGTCATTGAAAGACCGGTTAAACTTGAAGAATTAGAAAACTTTGCCGAATGTGGGGTTTGTGGAACTGCAGCAGTTATCTCACCTGTGGGTAAGGTAGTAAATGGAGATCAAGAAATTATTTTCCCTAGTGGGATGGATAAAATGGGAGAAATTACAAAAAAATTATATGATAGCTTAACCAAAATACAGCTGGGAGATTTAGAAGCTCCTGAGGGCTGGATCAGAAAAATACTTTGATAAAGCTTGGCAAGAGTTTAAAAGCAGGTGAAAATATGTTGACAATAAAATGTGCTAGATGCAAAACTAAACTTTTTAAATACCAAAAGATTGCTAATTTAAATATAATAATTTCATAAGAGGTGTTTTAAGATGTCGGGTTCAATATTAGGTGATTTATTTAAAATATCAACTTGGGGTGAATCTCATGGTAAAGGACTGGGAGTAGTCATAGATGGCTGTCCTGCCGGGCTGGAATTGAGTGAAGAAGATATACAGTCTGATTTAGATAGAAGAAAACCTGGTCAATCTCCTTTTACAACCCCCAGAAAAGAAGGTGACAAGGTAGAGCTATTATCCGGAATATTTAAGGGGAAAACAACTGGCACCCCAATTTCTCTGATAATATTTAATAAAGATCAACGTTCAAAAGACTATTCTAAACTTAAAGATCTTTATCGACCTGGTCATTCTGATTATAGTTATGATCTAAAATATGGTTTTAGAGATTACCGTGGTAGTGGTCGTGCTTCAGGTAGAGAAACTGCAGCCAGGGTTGCAGCAGGAGCTGTAGCCAGGAAACTGCTTGCTGAATTGGGAGTTAAAATCAGAGCTTACACTGCATCTATAGGTCCTGTTAAAATAGAAGCTGAAAATACAAAAATTGAAACAAGGATGGATAATTTTCTTTATATGCCTGATCAAAAAGCTGCCAAAAAAGCTGAAGAATATTTAACAAAACTGATGGAAGAAAATAATTCTTCAGGTGGAACTATCGAATGTAGGGTTGATAATATCCCAAAAGGATTGGGAGAACCTGTATTTGATAAAAGTGATGCCTTATTAGCCAGGGCAATAATGTCGATTGGGGCAGTCAAAGGTGTTGAAATAGGCAGTGGTTTTAAAGCTGCAGAAATGACAGGTCATCAGCATAATGACTTTTTCCAGTTTAATGGGGATGGAAAAATAACTAAGCTGACAAATCATGCCGGAGGAACTTTAGGTGGAATAACTGATGGTAGTGAGTTGGTCTTAAGGGCTGCGGTTAAACCAACCCCTTCAATAGAAAAAACACAATCTACAGTCAATAAATCTGGGGAAAATATTGAAATTAATATCCAGGGCCGTCATGATCCTGTCATAGTGCCGAGAGCTGTTGTTGTGGTAGAAGCTATGACTGCTCTAATTTTAGTTGATCTGCTCTTAAAACAGATGACAACTAGATTAGATTATATTAAAAAAGTATTTGGCTAAGCAATTATGTCCTTTAAAAAGCTAAAGGTTATTGTAATACACTTTAAAATATGATAATATTTTCTTAGAATAAAATTATTTTTTGAAAATTAAATATAATTAAATAGGTGAGCAGTTAATTTAAAAAGAAAATTTTTCGATTGACTGCTTTAAAAGGGAAATCTGCATGAGTTAAGGCTGAGTTCTACTTGTGACAGTGCGGTCCCGCCACTGTAAGCGATAAAAGTTTCTTTCAATAACCACTTGATTATTAAAATAATCGGGGAAGGTGAAAGATGAAGTCGTGAGCCAGGAAACCTGCCTATTTAAACTGCAGTTTATTTAAATTGCTAGTGAATTATGGAAAAGTTCACGACTCCTTCGGGAGTTGTGGACTTTTTTTGCTTTTATTTTTGCTTTTATTAAACAAACTAAATGAGGAGGCTATTTATGCAAGCAGCAATTTTAAATGAAGAAAAGAAATTAGAACTTAGAGAGTTAGCCAAGCCAAAGATTTCTGCCGGGGGAATATTAATTAAAGTGGCAGCAAGTGGAATTTGTAATGCAGATTTAAAAATGATTGATAAAGGGCATCAAGCTCTAGACTACCCCAGAGTTTTAGGCCATGAGATCACAGGGATTATAGTTGAAAGTGAGAATGATAAATTCAAAAAGGGGGATAGAGTACAAGTAGCTCCAGGAATTGTTTGTGGAGAATGTAATTTTTGTCAGCAGGGAATTACAAATCACTGTCAGGAGATAGATATTTTTGGTTTTACTGTAGATGGTGGATTTACAGAATACATAGCTATTTCCGAAAAAGCTCTTAAAGCAAATATTTTAAATCCAATTCCAGCTAATTTGAGTTTTGCAGAAGCAGTATTTGCTGAACCATTAGCCTGTTGTATTAATGGGATGGAAATAGCTAACTTTTCTCCAAATGAGAGTATCTTGATTATTGGGGCTGGTCCAATCGGTTGTCTGCAGGCTATGCTGGCCAAAAGCTATGGAGCCAAAAAGATAATTTTAGTAGATAAATTAAAGCAGAGACTGGAATTTGCTGCTTCTTTAGGAGTGGATACCTTAGTTAAAAGTGAGCAGGAATCCTGGCAACAATTCTTAACAAACTATACTGCTGCTCAGGGGATAGATTTGATATTTTTAGCCTCAAGACAGATAAAGGTTGATCATTCTTTAATAGCAAGCTTAAACAAGAGGGGGCGGCTTTTATTATTTTCAGGTTTTGCTGAGGGAAAAGAAAAATTTGAAATTGATGCTAACCTACTTCATTATGGTGAGCGGGCTTTAATTGGAGCTTATGGATGTACATCTGAACAAAATAGAAAAGCATTACAGCTGATTGCAGAGCAAAAAGTAGTTGTGAAAAGATTGATAACAGAGCGGATATCCTTAAAAGAAATATTTGCAGGTATAGAAAAAGTCAGAAATAAAACAGCACTTAAAATAATTATTGAAAATTGAGAGGGAGGAATTAATTATGAGTAAATTAGCAGCAGGCAAAGAATTTGGTCAAAATATCAGCAGATTAATCGCAGGCAATAACTTTAGGCGGGCTGAAATGGAAGAGCTCTTTTCACAAGTCTTATTAGATCAACAATCAGAAATGCAGCAGGGAGCTTTTCTGGCGGCCCTAAAAGCTAAAGGAGAAACAGTAGAGGAAATAGCAGGCAGTTGGGATGCTATATATAATTTAGATACCATAAAGCTCTCTCCTCAACTAAAACAGCCTTTAGTAGAAAATTGTGGGACCGGAATGGATAAGGTTAATACTTTTAATATCAGCACCTCAGCTTCCATTGTTGCTGCAGCTGCAGGTGTAGCCATGGCCAGACATGGTTCAAGAGCAATAAGCTCTAACTGTGGGACAATCGATATTTTAGAGGAATTGGGGGTAGGAGTTGAGTGCCCACCAGAACTTATAGTAAAAAGTATTGAGGAGGTTGGAATTGGAGTCTTAAATGGTATGGATTCAAAAATTCATCCTACTGCTTTAGGCAGGATACTTGCTAAGATTTCTTTTGGCAGCACTTTAAATATTGCAGCCTCTTTGGCCAACCCTGTTTATCCTAAATATGGGGTTCGGGGTGTTTACAGCAGAGATCTATTAATACCTGTGGCAAAGGTGATGCATAAAATAGGCTATAAAAAGGCTATAGTTGTACATGGTTTAGCCGAAGATGGCATAAGCGGCATGGATGAAGCGTCAACTCTGGGCAGAAATTATCTTGTGGAAATTGATGAAAGTGCCCAGCTTAAAGAGTATTCTTTTGATCCCAGCAGTCTGGGGATAGAAAAAGCCAGCAGCAAAGATATACTTCCCTTTAAAGATAGAGAAAGTGAGGCTTTAGAGCTGCTTAGAAATCTCAAAGGAAAAGGGAAAAAGGCTCGAGTAGATATTATAGCTCTCAATACTGCTTTGATCCTCTATTTAATGGATTATCATAATCAGCTGCAAAGCTCTTATCAAGCTGCCCAGGAAATTATAAATTCTGGGAAAGCAATTGCTAAGCTTAAAGAATGGGTGCAGGTTCAAAATACAAAGCCGGGAGAGGGATTAAATAAATTAGAAGGATTATTAGCAAAAATTTAAAGGAGGTAGACAATGTATTTATATGCTCTTAAATCTGAAAATGGCTATTTGAAAAGAGCTAAAAAAGGTGGTTATCAGTTGGTTGGCTTAAACAAGGCTTCAGTATTTTCCAGTCTTGCTTCAGAACAACTAATTCAGCTTCATCAAAAAGCTAAAAGCGATAAATTAGCTAACTTGAGGGTGGTCGAATTAGAGATTAAAGAAAAAGAGCTTTAAATTGTAAAAAGCTTTATTTAACTTTATCTCTTAGCAGAGTATAATTCTATCTGAAAGAGCATAATTATTTAAGAGGAGGGTCCGAAAATGGATAAAAATAGATCAGCAGTATATCTAAGTTTAATTGGAGATGCAATCTCTTTAGGCTCACACTGGGTTTATGATACAGATAAAGTTAAAAAACATTTTCCGGGAGTAGTAAGTGAATATAGAGCACCTGAAATTGCAAAATTTCATCAAGGCAAAAAAGCCGGAGACTTTACTCAATATGGAGAACAAGCTTTTGCTTTACTGAAGTCTATTTACAATAACGGGGGTTTTGACTTAAAAAAATTTAGAGATGATTGGATGAAATATATAGAAGAAAATGAAATGTATATGGATCATTCGATGAAAGATTCCCTGCAGAAATTCAAAGAAAGTGAAAGTCTAATTGGCACCGAAAATGTAGAACTGGGTGGATTGGCCCGTAGTGCCCCGATGTTTATTGATAGCAGTATTACTAAAGATGATTTTCTAGCTCAAATTCATCTAACCCATAATGGGGAGATAGTAGATCAAAGTGCAGAATATATCTATCAAGTTATGCAGGACATCTTAGGTGCTAAAGATTATAGGAAGGCCTTAGTTGATAATAAAGATCTAAATGATTATATTAGTGGTCTTTTTGAAAATATAAGTTCAAAAGGTGAGGTTCTAGAAAGAGCAGATGAAAGAGGACAGGGCTGTTCTACAGCCCAGGGTTTTCCGATCGTATTAGATGTGCTCTTAAACTACTCTGATCCCTTAGAAGCATTTTCGGTAAATATCAGGGCAGGTGGCGATAATGCTGCCCGGGCAATGATAATTGGAATGGTTCTGGGAGCTGATCAGGGTTTGAAAAATCTGCCTAATAATTTAATTGATGGTTTTAACAAGGCTGAAGAGCTGAAAAATATGATAGGAGAATTATAACTTAGGCCAAAATAAGAGCAATTTAAAGAGCTTCTGCTGCTGGATTTTCTCCAGTAGTTGGGGCTCTATTTTAATTTAAAGAAATAAATTATAAGCTCTGACACCATGCTGTCAGAAGAATATGGTATAATATTATTAAATATAATTTTTTTCTTCAAAAACTAAGGGAATATAAGCTAAAAAAGGGAGATGTTTAGTTTGGAATTTAACTATTTAGACTATGGAGAAAATTTAATAGAGCAGAGTGTTTCTCTTAACAAAGCAGAGCTTTATGTTTTTACTAACTTTGCCAGTATGGTTGAAGCCCAGAACTATTATGATCGGAATAAGGAGCTTTTTAGTTCTGAAAGTTTATTCATAATGAAAGAAGATTTATGGGATAAATTATTTTTGAGTGATAAAACTTTAATCAAAGAAGATAAACTTAAACTTATATTTTACGGAGTTTTAAGCCAGTCAGATAAAGATTTTTTTAAGATAGATAATTATGCTGAAAGCATAGACACAGCTTACGAATTTTTCCACTTTTATGAGCTGATAAGTCAAAATAGGCTGGCTTTATCTGAGTTTGAGTTAAGGGTAAAATGGCAGCAGCAGAGATTAGAAAGGTTTGAAGCGATCAGAAAAAAGTATGAGAGCTATTTGAGAAATAATAATTTGGTCGATAGAAATCTCAAAAGAGATTTCAAGAACTTTTCTCCAGAATATGCAGCTGATTTTGATAGTATTAACTTTATCAACTGCCTTCATTTTAATGATTTTGATAAAGAAGTTTTAAAAAGATTAGAGGCAGCAGAGAAAAAAGTAAAAATCAAGCTGCAGCTAAAAGAGAATGATTTTGATGAAAGCAATTTAAGGATAAAATCTTTCACTTTTCCTGACTATCTTAATTCTGAGCTAAGAATTTATCAAAGCAAGGAAAAAATACTACAGCTCTTTAATCTTTTAGCAAAAATTAATAAGCAGAAAGAGACAACAGAGATAATAGATTTAAGTGAGCAGGAAAATGGGATAGAAAATATACTCTCTCCAGAATTGATTAAATTTGAAAAAAGTATTGCTTTTCAAGAGACTGCTATCTACAGTTTTTTAGAAGAGATCTTTAAAAACATGCTTAACTTTCAGTTCAATAGAGAAGGATTTAGACTTGATTTAAATCAACTGCTCAAGAGCAGCTATAGGCAAAATTTTCAGCTTTATTATAATTTAAAAGCTGAGGATCTGCAGCAGTTAAAATCTTTTGCTAATTATGAATATGTTTACCTTGATCAGGAGAAAATAAATAATTTAGCTAATCATAAGTTTGAGCGGATCATCTCTGATCTCAAGCACTTAAAAAATATCAAAGATATAGAGTCCCTTCTCAACTTCTTAAAAGATTTAGATATAAAGGTTCTGCAAGAAGATAAATATCAGAATGGCGATCTAGAGCAGTTTTATGATGCACTGCTTGAGCTTAATACTATCTCACTTTTAGAGCTTGATAATAATTTAAAGCAGGAGCGAGCTAAGTCAGAACAGATATTTAAATTGCTGTTAAATTATCTAGGCTTTAAAAAGCTTAGAAAAAATAGTAAAAAAGAAAATTTGCAGGCTGTGGTTAAAGACTTAGAAAAAGCCCCTTATAAAAAACGAGAGCAGCTGCTGATGATCAATGCTAATCAGGCTAACCTACCTAAAGAGTATAGAAGTAATAGCTTTTTGAGTGAGGCTGATTTAAAACGCTTAGGCCTGGAATTGAAAGAAGTTAATTATCTGAAACAGAAATATGATTTTTTCTCAACTATTTTTAATACAGCTCAGTGTGATTTATTCTACATTGAAAATGTAGATAATAATATTACTTCCAGTCCTTTTATCGAAGAACTTAAATTAAGATATGAGCTAGAAGATAGTGAGGTAGAATATCAGACTAAAGATCAAAAAAATCTTTTGGCAGAATTATTTATAGCAGCTAGTTCTAAAAAAGAGCAGGATCTGCTGGGTGAAGACTTAGTAAAAGAAGATCAAATGCTTTTAGAGAAAGAAGATTTTCCCCAAGCTAAACTTTCTCTGAGCCATTATCGATTTGAAAATTTAAAGCGCTGCCCTTTTAAGTTTTATATGAGTAATATCGCCAATATAGAATCAGAAAAACTTGAAATTGATAAAGAGCTGAGTATGTTGATGATCGGTTCTATTGCCCATGAATTTTTCGAGGAGTGTATAGAAAAATTTGCTATACCTTTAGAGAATTGCAGCAGAAGTATATTAGAAACAATCTTAAAAGAAAAGCTAGAAGAATATGAGCTGCAGATCCATGATTATTATAAAAAATATTATCATGCCATCTTATTTGAGAACTTAATTGATTCTCTTTTTAGTTTGGATAAAAGCATCCAAAAATTAGTTGATAAGATAGTTAAAGTTGAAACTGAAGTCAGCTTAAGAAAACATGATATTTTTAAAAGTGAAGAAGGTATCTCAGCCTATATAAATGGTCGTCCCGATATATTGATTGAGGCAGAAGCTGGCAGCAATTATATCATAGATCTTAAAACAGGGAGTGGGAGTATGGAACAGCTGGCCCTCTATTCCTTGATGTTGAACTTTGAAGACAGGGATTTTTCAAATACCATAAAAGCTATTTATAAGATTATGGAAAATGATCTGGATATCGACAACAGAGATCGCGAAGAAAAATTAGAGCTTAAAATAAAAGAAGAGCTTACTCAACTATTTGAAGAAAAAAGATATAAGACCATCTATAAATCTGACTGCAAGAAAAAGTGTGATTACTATGAAATATGTAGGGTTGTGGTAAAATGAATAAAATATTAAAAGCAAGTGCAGGTACCGGAAAAACATACAGGCTTTCTTTAGAATACCTTAATGCTGTCTTTCAAGGCGAAGATTTCAGGAATATCGTTGTGATGACCTTTACCCGTAAGGCAACAGCTGAGATCAGGGAAAGGATAATCGAGCATCTGAAAGAGCTAAAAAAGAAGAGAGTAGATTCTGAGCTTTATCAAGAACTTAATAAGCTCAGTCCTCTTGCAGGAGAAAAAATAATAGAACAGGTAGATGCTATCTATGAAGAAATACTAAGCAGCAAAGAAAAAATTAATGTTTTTACTATAGATAGTTTTGTTAATAGAATCTTTAAGCGTTCTATAGCTCCTTATTTAGGTATTAAAGCTTATGAGCTTAGTGATACAGATGAAGAAAGTGCAGAAAAGGTATTTAAAAAGATTTTAGAGGATGAAGCGGTTTTTGCCCAGATGGAAAATTTCCTAGCAGAAAATAGGAGC
Source organism: Halanaerobium polyolivorans (assembly GCF_020711195.1). Lineage (GTDB taxonomy): Bacteria > Bacillota > Halanaerobiia > Halanaerobiales > Halanaerobiaceae > Halanaerobium > Halanaerobium polyolivorans. Next base: position 105,186 of record NZ_JAJFAT010000010.1, on the reverse strand, counting down.
AGGAAGATAAAAGACTATACTGATCTTATTGCTGACATAATAAATCAACGCTGGAAATTCGAATTAATAGATTATCAAAGCAGAAAAGCAAAAGAAAACACTGATTTTATCAGTAAACTTGATAATTCTCTGCAGATTATTCAAGATATAGCAAGCAAAAAAGCTAAAGAATTTAATAGTAATTATTTTAGAAAAGATTATAAAAGAATTTTAGAAAAATATTTGGCTTTAAAATCTGAAGCCGAGAAAAAAGAACTGATCTATAATAACTATAAGCAATTTTTATCAACTCATTTTTGGAATGGGGGTAAATTAAGGGGCAAGTCTGTGGAAGAATTAAAATTTGCCTTAGAAGAGGAATATGCTCTGATGCAGGAAGCGCTGGCAAATGAAGCCTTTAATCAAGAAATTATTGCTTATGAAGATGAAATTTTTCGCTTTACAAAAAAGATTTTCGAATTCTATGATCAAATTAAATTTAAAGAAAAAACATTCACTTATAGTGATATCAGCAATTATACTTATCAATATTTAAGAGAAGAAGAGTTAAATCTTTTAGAAGGCAGAAAAACATCCCAGTATTTTAATGATTTATTGGGAATTGAGATAGAATATCTTTTGATAGATGAGTTTCAAGATACAAGTGTTCTGCAGTGGAAACTCTTAAAACCGATCATCAATAATACTGATCATAAGATTATTGTTGGTGATGAAAAACAGTCTATTTATGGTTGGCGAGGTGGAGAAAAAGAACTATTTGCAAATTTAGAAAATATCATAGCTGCTGAAGTTGATAACTTAAATATCTGTTACAGAAGTGATGGCAAAATACTTGATTTTGTCAATGCTTTTTTTAGCGATCTTCATCCAGATTGGGAATATGAAGCTGTAGACGTTCTTCCAGCAAGAACAGAGCTTGGCTATTTAAAGCTTTTGCTTGGTGGGAAAAGCAGTTTAAGTAATTTTAATAAAGATATTGAAAAAGCCAAATCTGCAGAAGAAAAGAGCCGCTTAGAATATATCCAAAATACAGTGGTTGAAGATCTTAAAGCTGAGATAGCCTCTCAAATTGCAGAAGATAGAGGTGATTTAGCCAATGTAGCGGTAATAGCTCGTAAAGGTGATGATTTAGAAGAAATAGCTGAAGAACTTGATAAGAGAAATATTAAATATATTCGGGGAAGTTCAAACAGCATCATAGAACATGAGGCTGTAAAACCTATCTATAATCTCTTTAAATATCTTTATACAGCAGACTATCTCAGCCTACTTAAATTTTTAAGAAGCGATCTTTTACAGCTTAATCACCAAAGTTTAAAATATCTGCTGAAAAATAAAGTGAAAATAGAAGCGGCCCTAGATTCTGAAAAAGTAATAGAAGCTCAGGCTATTAGAGAACTGCTCAGCTTGATTAAAAAGTTGAAAAAGATGAGCTATGCAGAACTTGTTCATCATTTATTTAATGAGATGGGCTTGTTTAGTATTTATGAGGATCAGGCTTCAGCTCTGAAAAACATCTATTTCTTTTATGAATTATTAAATCAGTTTAAGAGCTTAAGTTCACTGATGCAGTATATTGAAGAAAAGAAAGAATCAGAAGAGCTGCAGCAGCTGGGAATAGAAGCTGAAGATGCGGTACAATTATCAACTATTCATAAAGCAAAAGGACTAAGTTTTGAAAGTGTATTTTATTATTTTTCACCCAAACTTTCAAAAGGAAACAATTATAATAGTATTAAAATATACCTTGATTTTGATCAAAACTATGATGAGGTTAATGATTATCTCTTAACAAATACAAAATATAATTTTATTTTAGAAAGCTTAGCCTATAATTTCATAGAGGACGAAAAGCAAAAAGAACTAATGGAAGAAATTAATAATGATTATGTTGCTCTAACAAGGGCGGCAAAGAATCTTTTCGTTTATGTAGAAAACCCCCGCAAATTTAGATTAGATGAAGATTTATTCTGGTCTGGCAGTAATTATCAATTTTATGAAAAAGCTCTACTTAGGGCAGCTCAAAGTGATAATCTATTAGAGCTAATTAAAGCCAAAGAATTTGGTGAACTGCAGAGTGATGGTAGAGAAAGTTCTGAAAGCAAAGTTGATTTAAATGACTTAGCTAAATACTTTAAATATGAAGTTGAGCCAGAGAAAAAAGAAAAAAAGAGCTTAAATTATGAACAGCATAAATATAGATTATTGGGAACAATAGTTCATGATTATCTTCAGTATATTAAATATGATAGAAAAAAAGAACATCAATTAGCAGCAGCGATTATCAGAGATAAATATCTAAATATAGTCGGGAAAAAAGTAATCGATAAACTGATAAATTTACTGCAGGTATTCACAGCAGCCAAAAAAGACTTATTTGCTGACAAATATGAGGTATTTACGGAATACACCATTTTTGCTGGAGAAGAAATGAAAAGAATAGATAGATTAATGATAGATAAGAAAGCCAAAAAAATTAAAATTATAGATTATAAAACTGGAGATAAATATCAGTCTGAACAATTAGAAGCCTATGCTGAATTAATTGAGAGTAAAAGCAAAACAGGTTATGATATTGAAACAGAATTTATCGACGTTAAAATAGGCAAAGATTTAAAAGTTAAAGATCTGTAAGATATTTTACTGATAAATCAACTTATATATAATAAATTTGGACTATATTTGCAATTTAAATTAAAATATTCAAATAAAATGAATTAATCTACATTATTTGACAAAAATAATTTATTAGTATAAAATGGAAATAATAAATATTTTAACAAAAAAAATAATTATTGAAAGAGGAGCAGATAATATGAAAAAAATTATACTTTTTCTTTTCATTTTTTCAATGGCTGTTTTGCCTTTATTTAATACTGTTCAGGCAGCAGAGGCTGATGTACACATAAGTATTTATCCGATTTTTGAAATAGCAGAAAGGGTTGGAGGGGAAAGATTAAATATCAATCAGCTTACTCCTGATGGAGTAGAGGTACATGGATTTGAACCTTCACCTAGGGTCTTAGCCCAGCTGGAAAATTCTGATTTATTTATTTATATTGGTCAGCAGCTGCAGGGATGGACTGATAATGCAGCCGCTAATTTAAGAGAAGAAGGAATCAGGGTCATTGATTTAACTGAACATGTAGATTTAATTGAATATGATGGACACCACCATGATCACCATCATGACGACCACCATCATGAACATGAAGAAGACGGCCACCATCCTGACGACCACCATCACGAACATGAAGAAGACGGACACCATCATGAACATGAAGAAGACGGCCACCATCATGACGACCACCATCATGAACACGAAGAAGATGTACACCACCATGATCATGCTCATGGAGAATATGATAATCACATCTGGTTAGATTTTAATAATATGATATTGATAACCGAATTAATGATAGAAGAATTTTCTCAATTAGATCCCGCAGGTGAAGAAATATATAGAGCTAATGGAGATGAAGTCATTGCAGAACTTAAAGCATTAGATGAAGCCTACAAAGAGGGTCTTCAAGATTTAGAACATGATACTATTATTGTTTCACATGCTGCTTTTGGTTATTTAGCAGAAAATTATGGTTTAAGACAGGTAGCAGTAACAGGTTTGGATCCTCACTCAGAACCTTCATCACAAACAATTAGAGAGTTAATTGATCTTTCTCAGCAAACAGGGCTAGACTATATTTTCTTAGAAGTTCTTGCCAGCCCTAGGGCGGTAAATGTTATTGCTGAAGAAGCAGGTTTAGAAATATTAACTTTAAATCCTGCTGCTGGTTTAAGAGAAGAAGATCTTGAAAATGAGGAAAATTACTTTACAATAATGTATAGTAACCTTGAAAACTTGAAAAAAGCACTAAAATAATTTAATTATAAAGCCTGACTTGCTTTTTATAAGGTGAGTCAGGCGATTTTTTGTCATAAAGGAAAGCTTTTTTAAAGGAATGCAGCTAAGTTTATCGAAATTTAGATATAGCAGCTAAAGAAAATCTGGGGGAGATCATGTGAAAGTTCTTGAAATAAATAATGTTAGCTTTTCTTATGAAAAAGAAGTGGTGATCAATAATGTTTCACTAGAATTTGAGAAAAGTGATTTTGCAGCTTTTGTGGGGCCAAATGGCTCAGGTAAAAGCACTTTGATCAAAATGATAACCGGTAATTTAAAGCCTGATCAAGGGGAGATAAAGATTTTTGGTAAATCGATCAATAATTATAGTGATTGGAGTAGGATTGGTTATATATCCCAACAGGTTAGGGATTTTAATCAGAGTTTTCCTGCTACAGTAAGAGAAATAATTGCCAGCAATCTTTATAATAAAATGGGTTTTTTAAAAATAATGAATTCAAAATTAGAAGCAAAAATTATTAAAGCTTTAGAGTTGGTAGATATGAAAAACTATTTAAATAGAAAAATTGGTAACTTATCTGGTGGTCAGCAGCAGAGAGTTTTTATTGCTAGAATGATGGTTAATGATCCAGATTTAATTTTGCTTGATGAACCTCTGGTTGGGGTCGATATAAGGGCTCAAGATGATTTTTATCAGATCATTGGCGAGATTAACAATAATCTTCAAAAGACAGTTATTATGGTATCTCATGATGTTAATCTGATCAGCAAACAGGCAAATAAGGTCATCTGTTTTGATAATGGTGAAGCATATCCTCATGATTCAGGTGATTTTAGCTACCAAAATTATATAGAAGGATTAAGAGATACATCGATAAGAATAATTCCAGAACATGGTCATTAAGGAGGTGTTGTTGCTGGAGTTTTTAAATTATAGATTTATGAAAAGAGCTTTACTGGCTGGTAACCTTGTCGGCATAGTAGCTCCACTAGTGGGAGTCTTTTTGAACCTAAGAAGGCTTTCTTTAATCGGTCATGCTCTATCCCATGTAGCATTGGCAGGAGTAGCTATAGGACTTTTTGCAGGGTTTTTTCCTATTTATTCAGCAATTATTGTCTCTATAATCGCTGCCTTAGCAATAGAAAAATTACGCCGGGATTATGCTGATTATGCCGAATTATCACTTGCAATAATTTTGGCTGCTGGTTTGGGGATTGCAACAATTTTAATCAATCTTTCGCAAAGAAGTGCCGGTATTCAGAGTTATTTGTTTGGCAGTATTTCTCTGGTTGGTAGTAGAGATATATATATTATATTATTTTTAACTTTAATAATAATCGCAATTATAGTTAAGTATTATTATGGCTTTTTCTTTTTAGCATTTAATGAAGATGAAGCCAGGCTGGCTGGAGTTCCAGCAAAACCATTAAATATCATTTTTATGATTGTTACCTCACTTACAGTAGCATTATCAATTCAAATTGTGGGTACTTTATTAATCGCGTCTTTAATTACAATCCCTGTTGCAACAGGGATGCTTTTGGGTAAAAGCTTTAAAATGACCATTTTTTACAGTATCTTTTTTAGCCTGATTTCTGTAAATTCTGGTATAATATTATCTTTTTATTATGATCTTGCTTCAGGTGGAACTATTATTTTATTTAGTGTTCTACTTTTGCTAGTAGTGATTTTTATCAAAAAAGTTTTTAATATAAATTAGATCTTGATAATTTATTCTGTAGAGAGTGGGAAGAAAATATTCACTAAATAGGAGATTTAAAATGAGAGAATTAAAGCAAAATTTTTTGGTGCTCCCCAATCAGCTTTTTCAAGCTTTAAAAGAGCTTAAAATAAAGAATATTATTTTATATGAAGCTGAAGAATATTTTTGCAAATACAAATTTAATAAAAAGAAACTGCTCTTACATAGGGCTTCTATGCAGAATTTTGCTGAAGAACTAAAAGATGAATCTAAGTTCGCAAAAATTAAATATTTTGGTTATCAGGCTGATTTAAATGAAGTTCTTAAAGATATCAAAAAGCTTAGTCTCTTTGATCCTCCTGATAAAGAGATTAAAAAGCGAATTAAGCAGACTGCTGAACAAAAAGGAATAGAACTAGAGTTTTTAGAAAGCCCCAATTTTTTGAACAGCAGAAGTGAAAATAGAAGTTATTTTGCTGATAATGATTTTTTTCAGCATAAATATTATATTAGGCAGCGCAAAAAGCTTAATATTTTAGTTGATGAAGATAATAAGCCTGTGGGTGGGAAATGGAGTTTTGATGCTAAAAATAGAAAAAAATTTCCTCAAGAGATAACTATTCCAGACCCACCAGAGTTTGCTAACCCTTTTTTAGCTGAAGCAAAAAAATATGTAGAAAATCATTTTCCGGATAATCCGGGTAAGCTAGATAATTTTATTTACCCTCTTAACAGAACAGAGGCAGAAAAACTTTTGCAAGATTTTATAGAAAACAAATTGGAGCACTTTGGTTATGTATGCAAATATTTATGGGATGAGCCAGTATTCATATTCTAAAATGATGACTAAACCTTATATCTCTTCCAGTAATTATATTCATAAAATGAGCCATTATTCTAAAGGGGAATGGTCTGCTGTCTGGGATGGTCTTTACTGGCGTTTTATAAATAAGAATAAAGATAAATTTTCTGATAATCCAAGGATGTCTTTAATGCTTTCGATCCTTGATAGAATGGATGAGGATAAATTAGCTGAGCACCTAAAAAAAGCGGAAGAATTTTTAGCAGAGCTTTAAAAAACATTAGTTTGTGACATAATGCTGTCAGACTGCTCTGTTATAATACAATTAAGAGCTTTAAAGATCATAATCTTTTAATTACTGAGGTGAAAAGAGATGGCAAAATTGGTATCTTTTCTTTACAAGCTGGCAAGAAAGGCAAATGATGTGGAGACTTTGAGCAGTGGAGATCCTAAGCGGGTTGCAAAAAGAGCCAAAAATAAGGTTATTGGCAGGTCATTGATTAAAAAATTAATGAAATAGGGGGCTAAGAATGGAAGAAATTTTAGATGAACTCAAAATTGGTGAGAAATTAACTGTTGGGGTTAATGCTTCAGAAGATGAGATCGGACTTTATCTAGCATCTGAAGATGTTTCAGCTAGCTGTGCTTTTAGAAAAGAAGAATGGGATAATTTTGTAGCAGCAGTTAAAAAAGCAGATAAAAAAATTAATTCTTAAATTAATGGCCGGGATTTTTCCCGGCTATTTTCAGCTAAAAACTTGCTCTACCGATAGTTTAAATTCCCTGTACATCTCCATTCCTTCTAGAGATTTTAAGCTATTGACTAAAGCTTGATAATACCATTTTTGCGCTTCTTTTCCTGCATTAAATTTTGTCCAGAAAGCTTCTTTATCTACTCTATCTAAATTTCTCAACATACTTCTGATATTGCTTAACTTATCTGCACAGGCAATGGCTTTAACTTTAAAATTGGCTTCATTTTTTAGATACTTTACAGTCTCTTTTTTTCTTGTTTTCCAGGAGCGTTCTGCTCTACCTTCTAGTTTTTCAGAGGCTCCTATGACAAGTTCTAAAATTTCTTTACCAAATTTAGTTTTGATATCTTCTTTTTTGACCACTGTATCTTCTAAGAGATCATGGAGAAGGCCGGCAGCTATTACTTCCTCAGTAAAAGCATTTTCTTTTAAGATCATTGCCACTTCAAAAGGATGAACTATATAGGGTATTTCACTCCCTTTTCTATTGTCACCTTTATGCTTTAAAGCTGAATATTCTAAAGCTCTAATAACTAATTTATTTTTTAACATTGCCATCTTCCTTTCTTGAGATTATTTTGATTTTCTATGATTATGGATAAGACTTAGCTTATCATTTGCTTTAGATTGTGGTATAATTTTCATAATATTAAGCTCGAGTATGATATATTATTTTAATTATATCAAATACTAGGAGTTCATGCTATTTCAGTGAATAATTTTTAGGCTTTAAGTTTTAAAATTTACAAAAGGAGGGTTGATAATGAATATCAGGCATAGTGAAATACCTCGAGTTGGTCATAAATATACAATAAGCACAAAAAAGGGTTCCCAGTTGGTGCTGATTTTTTATCGCTCTGGAAAAAGAGAATTTTATTTTAACAAGGCTGAAGGTGACGAACCGGAATTAGCTTTAACTATAAATGATGAGGAAGCTAGAATTTTAGGAGCTTTACTTTTAGGAGTAGATTATGAAGCTGATAAAAGCAGTATTGATTCAAATATAAGTGACAATATTGTGGTTGAATGGATAGATCTTTCTCCTAACTCTAAACTTGCTAATAAGAGTATAATAGATTCACAAATCAGAAGTGAAACTGGAATAACTATTATTGGAATTAAAAGAGGTGATAAGGTGCATGGGAGTCCAAATATCACTGAAAAACTTCGCCCTAATGATAAATTAATGGTAACTGGAACTGAAGAAGATATCAAAGAGTTTGAAAAAATATGTGAAGGAGAATAAGAATGTTAGTCTTAGACTATCCGATTTTGCTTGACTTAGGCATTAAAACTTTAATATTTGCTTTTGTGCTTTTAGGCTGTCTAAAACTCAAAATAACAACTGTTCCTGTTTTTATTCTAGTGGGCTTGGTATTAAGTCCTGTAATTATTAGAGAAGGAGCACTGCTGGGAATAGCAGAGACTGGTATAGTTTTACTTTTCTTTTTGTTAGGTTTAGAGTATCCTCTATCTAAAATGATTAAAATAGCAAAAAAGATATGGTTTGGGGGAGTACTTGATCTTGGGATAAATTTAATTTTTCCAATGCTTGTAGCATACTTTTTTTCTTTAAGCTGGCCAGCAGCATTTTTGCTTGGTGGAGTAACATATGCCAGCAGTTCCTCCATAACCTTAAAAATGTTGGAAGATAAAAAACGTTTTGCTAATCCAGAATCTGATTATATGATAGCACTTTTAATTTTCGAAGATATTATAGCCCCGGTTGCAGTAACTTTAATTACTGTTTTATATGTTCAAGGAGATTTTACCTTAATTACAGGAGCAGGAGTAATTGCAAGGGTAATTGCTTTAATTGGATTTTCATTAATTTTAGCTAAATTTCTTTTTGCCCGTTTTGCCGATCAATTCGATCATAGGCTTAACGAACAATTTGTGCTTTTATTTGGTGCTTCAATGGCTTTGATATTTTCGGGTTTAGCTTTATTACTTGGCCTTTCTGAACTTTTAGGTGCTTTTTTAGCTGGGGTTATGCTTTCAGAACTTGAACATCCAGAAAAATTTGATAAGGTAATTTTGCCGGTTAGGAATATAACTTTACCCTTCTTTTTTGTTTGGTTTGGAGCAGGGATAGAACTGGGAGCAGGTATTTTATCAATTCCACTTTTAGCCTTTTTGCTTGTCTGGGCGATAATAGGTAAAATAATTGTTGGTATCATTGGAGGTAAAGCCTTTGGGCTAAGCAAAAAAGCTGCAATCAGAGGCGGTTTCTCTTTAGTACAGAGAGGAGAATTTTCTGTTGTTATTGCTGCTTTAGCTGCAGCTGAATTGAGAAGTTTTAGTGGTATTTATATTGTTTTAACAGCTTTTATTGGGATGCTATTTTTTACTAAGGCATCAAGCTGGACAAATTATATAACTGCAAAAACAAAATAATTTGCAATTTTTTTATAGATAATAGGTAAAAGAAATAAAAATAGCTTAAAATGGCAGGGAAAACAAGAGTATCAGAGAATATTAGAGTTAGTATTAGCTAATTTTGAATTAATAATACGATCTTTTTGGAGAGGAGCTGCAAATAATGAAGAAAAAAGAAACACCTTCAATAGATCAATGGCTAAAAGAAGCAAAAGCTGCCCCTGATGCTTTAGAAGAAGGGATGATTTTGCTTCACAATGGTGTTGTCCGCAAAACTCCCAGGGCCCAAGTGAGAGAAGGCATAGAGGATGGTTCAGAGGTCAAAGGAATGGAATTTGACTATGATCCCCTCAAGGTAGAAGAAGCAGTTGCGGAAACCTATAAAATGGATGGTATTTTCTATGTTAAAACCTGGCTGAATAAAGGCCAACTTGAAGTTGGAGATGATATAATGTATGTTTTAATTGGAGGAGATATCAGACCACATGTAATTGATGGCCTAGAGTATTTAGTTGGCAGGATTAAAAATGAATGTGTTAAAGAGATAGAACAGAAAAAATAACTGCTTTCAAAGGTGAGGAGCATCTTAAATGAGTAAACTTAAATTGAGACATCTCATAACTACAGGTGCACAGGAAGCAGAGATGATTAGAGCCCTACTTGAAGATAATGGAATAGCGGTAATAGAAAAACATCATGAAGTTGGAGCTTATGCCTCCATTTATATGGGCTTCTCTGCTTTCAATGTGGAACTCTACACTTCTATAGAAGATTATAAAAAAGCCCAAGAATTGGTTTCTGAGCTGGAATTTGTTGATAATCAGATGCTGAATGAAGAAACAGAAAGTTATGAGCAGGGCAAAGAAGCATCATATTATATGAAAACCGCTGCAAAAATCATTATAGTTTTGTTCTTATTGATCAGTCTTTTTATCTTTTTTTATTTTTAAGCTAAAAAGGGGGTAGTTAATTATGGCTATAGCTGAATTGACAGTTGTACCTTTAGGAACCAAGGAAACAAGTTTGAGCAATTATGTTGCCGGCTGCCATCAGATCTTAAAAAAACAGGATAAAGTTGAATACCAATTGACACCAATGGGTACAATTCTTGAAGGGAATTTAGAGGACATTTTTTTGATTACTAGAAAAATGCATGAAGTTCCATTTGAAAATGGAGCTTTAAGGGTTACTACCAGTTTGAAAATCGATGACCGCAGAGATAAAAAAGGCAGTATGAAACAGAAATTAGCTTCAGTTGAAAGCAAACTCAATTAAAGCAAAAAGCCAAATATTAATTTTAAAAGCTTCCTAAAGTACAGTATTTTTTCAAAGCTGGCTTTAGGAAGCTTTATTTTTTTAGAGCTGCAATTAAAAGAAGTAAAGAACCCAATATTAGAAAAATCCAGCCATATTCATAAACTAAAAGTTCAACATTTTCTCCAGCGCTTTCCTTAAGCTGAATAAAAGTATAGATATTGAAAGCTAAAGCACTTAGAGCTGTAATTGCTAAATGTTTAAAATATTTATTGATAGTTAAAATGAGTGAAATTAAAGCAAGCATAAAAATAAAAAGAGCTCCACCTTGAGCATCGGAGAAATATGAAATTTGGCCGATCATTGGAGCACTGACAAGGGGAGTAAAGATTCCAATAATTAAAGCAAATATTGCTATAAGAGAAATATATAATTTCTTCAAATTACCATTCCTTCCTTTAGATTAATGTCAGTATAATATATTTAACTAGAACTTGCAATTAAGAGCAGATTAAAGTTTGACTTAAATTGCTTAATTATTAATCTAATTATGATATAATAAACAATACATAATATTTTGATAATTTAAGCTATCTAAAATTTATTTTAACTTTTAGATTTTGAAGTAATGAAGGGAGCTAGTATAATGTTTTTATTCAAACTTGCCTTGAAAAATCTTAAACGCAGAAAAAAAAGAACCTTTATTATGGCACTTATTCTAGCAACAGCAGTTATATCTTTTCTGCTTTTAGACTCCCTTATGATTGGGATGATGGATTTATCTTTTGGTAATGTTATTGATTTTGAAACACCCCATATTGAAATTGCTCAAAAGGAATTTTTTGCCGAAATAGATGATGATGAAGAACCACCTTTAGAGCAAGCTTTTATTCCTGAACAATCAAAACTTGCTGAATTAAGAGAAATTGAAGGTTTTAGAGCCTTAACTTCTGTGATAGATTTTTCAGCTACATTTATTGCTGGCAGATATGATTTTCCCGTTCTTGTAAGAGCAATTGATGAAGAAAGTTTTAAAGCTGTCTTTAAACATCATGAACATTTAGAAAAAGGAGAATTTATAAGTGCTGGTGACTCAGGTGTTGTAATAGGGAAAGATCTAGCAGAGTTTTTTAATTTAGATATTGGAGATTATTATACCCTAAGATTTAGGGACAAAGATAATTATTATAGTACTTTAGAAGGAGAAATAAAAGGTATTATCTCAACTCCACATCCAGAGGTTAATCAAAGAACAGTATTAGCTGCCAGGGATCAGGCTGTAGGAAGATTGGCAGTTGCAGAAAATAGTATTACTCAATTGATGCTGAGATTGGAGAATCGGGATCAGGCTTTAAATAAGGCTGATTTATTAGCAGCTGATTTTGCTGAGACAGACTTTGAAGTTCGCTCTTATAGGGATGCTTCTGAGATGCTTGTAGCAATTGAGGCCTGGGGATATTTAGAAACTTATTTTATTCTAGCACTTATTTTATTAGTAGGAGCTATTGGTATAGTTAATGCCGTTGTATTATCTGCCCTAGAAAGAGTTGAAGAGATTGGAATGATGAAAGCAATGGGACTAAAAGAAAAAGAGATTGTAAAGGTCTTTGTTATTGAAGCAGGTGGAATAGGAGTAGTAGGAGCTCTGCTGGGAAGCTTCCTAGGAGGAATATTAAACTTTTTCTTTGTTAAATACGGTTTTTCTTTAGAAGGACTGTGGAATCCTGAAGCCCTTGGCCTGCCATTAAGTGGGAGGCTTTATGGCAGCTGGAGTCTATCTTCTTTTAGCTTTATATTTATTTTCGTGATCATTATAACTGTAATTGCCAGTATTATACCTGCATATTGGGCAGCTCGTAAAGATCCAGCTGATGCCATTCATCATAAATAATTTAGTTTTTGGAGGTGAGAATGATCTATTTATTCAAAGTTGCCTGGCGTAATCTCAGTCGAAATAAGGTTAGAACCTTTGTTTCGGTTCTGGCAATTACTGCAGTAGTAATGATTGTAATTTTTGCCAGAGGATTAATGCTCGGCTTTACCGAATCGAATTTCCAAACATATATAGATAATAATTATGGCCATCTAAGAATAACAGATAGAGAGTATGAAATTAGAGAAACTTTATTACCTCTTGATTATACTGTGGATGGTTTTGCAGGAGAAGGAAAAAGTGAGATGATTACTGAAATAAAGTCCCTTGATAGGGTTGAACATGTTCTGCCAAGGATTCGCTTTGGAGCTATGGCAAGTATTGATGATAGCTTAATAAGAATGGTAGGTGTAGGAATCGATTCAGCTGCTGAAAATGATTATGGAGCTTTAAAAGCAGACCTTAAAAGAGGGAGAATGCCTGAAAGAGAAAATGAAATATATCTTGGTAGTGGCTTATTGCAACGACTTAATGCTGAACTTGGTGATAGGGTTACCTTTTCTTTTGCTGATGCCTATCAATCATTAAGGGGGCGCAGCTTTCAGATTGTGGGGATCAGAGAATCAGGAGTAACTCAATTAGATGATAATTTCTTTTATCTACCTTTGAGCACAGTTCAGGATATGTTATGGATGGAAGATGAAGCAACTGAATTACTTGTTTTTGCAGCTGATACAGGAGAGGCAGCTGCTTTGCAGACTGAAATAAATGAGCTTTTAAGAGAAAGAAATGCTGATAATTATTCAACTGTGCTCTGGAATAAAGCTGACCCACTAATTGAAATGTACAATGAAGTCGGTAATCTGATGAATTTAGTCTATGTATTATTTATATTACTTGGTAGCATTGTTGTAATCAGCAGTTTAAATATGATTATTCGTGAAAGAACTTCTGAAATAGGGATGATGGCTGCCCTTGGTCTAAAAGAAAAAGAAATTATGAAAATATTTGTTTATGAAGGTGCTTTTATGGGAGTGCTTGGCAGTTTGATGGGAGTAATAGGTGGTGGTATAATAACATTTTACTACTCGCTTGAAGGGATTCAGGTTGAAGTATTTGCAGAACTTATGGAAGAATTAGATGTTCTGGTAGAACCAGTCTTTTACCTTATTTTTAACTTTGAAAACCTTATTCTAAGTTTTGTTTTGGGAGTCGTTGTGGTTACTTTAGCCTGTCTTTTTCCAGCTTATAAAGCTGCCAAAATGGATCCGGTAGACGCATTACATTATATTGATGATTAACAAAGGAGGCTTGTATTGTGTTTAAAAATCTAAATGTATATCTTCTTATTGCTCTTTTTCTATCATTTGCATTACTCTTGTGTTTTCCTTTGCATATAGCAGCTGAGGAGTTGAGTGCTGAAGAAATAATGCAGCGAGTTGATGAAAATGAATATATAGAATCAGGAAGAATGGAAGCTCAAATGATAATTGAAGATAGAGGTAGAGAGATCGTCAAAGAGATGTTTTCCTTTATTGAAGGGCATAACAGTTTAAGTGAATTTACAAATCCCAGAGATAGAGGGACTAGATACCTAAAATTAGATGATGATCTTTGGATGTATTTTCCCGATGCAGAAGATTTAGTTAGAATTTCCGGTCATATGATGAGAGAAGGAATGATGGGTAGTGATTTCTCTTATGAAGATGCTCTTGAATCGCAAAGACTGAGCGAATTATATGATTTTGAATTAGAAGGTATAGAAGAAATCAATTCTAGAGAAGCATTTGTTTTATCAGGGCTAGCACTTGAAGATGAAGATGTATCTTATTATGAGAGGAAAATCTGGGTTGATAAAGAACGCTTTGTTATTTTAAGAGATGAATATTACAGCACAGGGGGCAGAATGATTAAAGAATTAGATGTAAAAGAATTAAAAGAATTTGAATCAGGACGCTGGTTTCCGGTAAGGGCTGTAATGAATGACAAGTTAAAAGCAGAAAGTCAAACTACTTTAAAAGTTTTAGAATTAGAATTTGATTATGATATACCTGAAGGGAAAATTTCTTTAGAAGAACTGCAGTGAGAGGTGTTAACATGTTTTTTAAATTAAAGAACAATCATAAATTGCTTTTGACACTATTTTTGCTAATAGCTTTTCTCTTAGCTGCAGATAAGACGGCAGCAGTTGAGCTGGGAGGAAAACTGGAGCTTGAAAGTTCCATGTTTTATTTAGATTCTTTAGAGCTTTCTCTTAATGCTAGGAGTGAAGTAGAATTCTTTTTTGCTGACTATTCTAACTTCGAACCTCGCTTTGTTGTGCAGACAGCACTTGATGATAGTGGTGAAGCAGAATTGGAGATAAAATATTTATATCTTCGTCATCGCAGAGATAATAAGAATCTAACTATAGGACGTCAGCCTGTTTCCTGGTCATATGGTGCTCTTATCAACCTTTTAGATTATGGACTGGGAATAGATGATCTGGCAAGTGAGAGTAGACAAGCCGGTATTGATGGTTTTCGCTATCATTATTCTCTGGGGAGGGGAAGAAGTTTACAGTTGGTGACTTCTTTTTCTAAATTAAATATTGATGATTGGGAAGAACTTGGTTATGGAGCACGATTACGTCTGCCCGGAGCTGGTTATGACTTTAGTATTCAGGCAAGCTATCAACCTATTTCTGATTCAGAAAATGATAATCTTGATGATAATTTATTTAGGGCAGGAATGAGCTATAAAAGGGACATAAAAGACCTTGGAACTTATGGTTCACTGGGATATTTTTCTCTTGAAGATCAAGATGATATAATGCTGCAATTTGGTATTGATTACAGCTGGCTGGTTGGTGACCTCAGAAGAAGACAGGTTTTGCTGCAGGCTGAATATTATAGGTTTTTAAGAGATAATTTGAGTGCAGCTTATTTAACTGGTTTAGAGATAGGTGGTGCTGAAGAATTAGGCAGAGATAGTACCGCTGCAGAAGGTCTTTTAGCTGCTTTATTTGATAATAGGGATTTTTTCTTGCTTGATCTTTCAGTTCAACTTGATCACTTTTCTAAGCTTGGCTTTATATTAATGGGAGAAAGTGAAGATAGGAGGACTTTGCTCGGTTCTTATTATACAAGTGAATTAGGTGGAGGATTTGAAATAAGGTTTGATGGCAATTTAGCAAAAGATGAAGCTGATGATTATTTGTATGGAATTTCTTCAACTCTTAGTTATTATTTTTGATAAAAAAAGACATTGCCTCTTGCTCTCTGATAATTTTAGAGCTTTTGGGCAATGTCTTTTAATATCTTAATGTATTCATTTATATTAGATGTTCACCTTTTTCAATTACAAGCTCACCATCTAAATAGAGATTTGGCTCTAAAATAACTCCATCGATATGGATAGCTGCTTCTACATTGCCACCCATAGAAGCATTATCACCAAAGGCGATGTGAACAGTTCCAAAAACTTTTTCTGCTTCAAGCAGGCTGCTTGAAAGCTGAGCTTCCATATTTGTTCCAATTCCCAATTCGGCAATATTATAGACATTTTCATCATCAGCAGAACTTAAGAGTTCTCTAATCTCAGCTGCTGCTTTTCCACCTTCAATTTTTTCTACAAGGCCATCTTTGATGCTTACAATAATATCTTCATCCATATCATTGATACCTGCTATAGCACCATCTATAACCAGTGTACCGTTTGCACTGCCTTCAATGGGAGCTGTAAAAGCTTCACCTGCAGGGAGATTGCCGTATTCTCCTTTGTTGATTATTTTTCCAGTATCTGCTGTTGCTTTTCTGCCTTCAATTGAAAAGCTGAGCTCTGTTCCTTTGGCTGTGGTTATTTTAACTTCTTTTGTCTGATCTAATTTTTGAGCAAATTTTTTGCTTAATTTGCTGATTTTATCATAATCTGCTCCAAGGGTTCTGATCATTATATCCTCTGTTATACCTGGCATAGTCGCTATTCTGGCTCCATTTTTGCAGGCTTCTATTCTGGCCTGGGTATGTGATAAAGACTTAGTTGTAGGAGCTAGAACAACATCTGCATTTTTCATAGCAGCAGCAACAAATTCTGGTGGTTCTTCTCCATGGGTAGTACGTTCAATCATCTTAATTAGAGCTGCTTCTGAATTAACTTCCAGGCAGGCTTCTAAAAGGCTTTCTCCTATGGCTAAAGATTTTTGATCAACAATAACTAAAACAGCTTCTCCTTCTTTAATCTGTAGACAATCATTAACTACGGTTTTACTGGCATCTTTTACTGACATCAAATCTCTCCCTCATTGATTATATTTCTTTATTTAATTCTACAACAAGCTTATTAATAATAGCATCTAATTTTTCAGCACAATCTTCTTGACAGTCTTCTTCTAGGCAGTCTCTTTTTACAGCCTCAAGTTCTGAAATAATCTCATCAAAATCTGTCTCGCCATTTTCTTTTATCACATCTGCCTCTTCAAGGGTTTGATATAATTTGATAATTGAGTCAATAAGTCGAAAAGGACCATAACTTTTTGGCTCATAAATCAATCCCCTGGCACTGCTTGTCATATGTGAAATTAACTTTAAGACTTCTTTTTGACTGAGCTCACTCATTATTTTCTTCACCCCAATTGTTAAAATAGCATATTTCTTCAAGTTTATCTCTTTTTGGTGGAGGTGGTTCAACAAAAGAATAACCCACCGAAATCAATAACTCAGGTTCAATTTTATCCGGAAGCTTTAACAATTCTATTAAAGCACCTCTATTAAATGATTTAACCGGACAGCTGGCCAAAGCTTTTTCTGCGGCCAGCAGCATAATATTTTGGGCAGCCATAGAAATATCCATTCTGCTTAAAATGTCTCTGCCAAATTTACCACCTTTTTTATAGGCTAAATTTTTATCATAGCAAAGAATAATTAAAGCAGGAGGATTTCCTGACAGGCCAGGACTAAAGGCATCAATTTTTTCTAGTAAAACATCATCATCAACAATAATAAAGCGCCATGATTGTATATTGCCACCTGAAGGAGCCCAGATTGCAGCTTCTACAAGTTCTGCTAGATCATCTCTTGCTATTTTATCATTGCGAAAATTTCTTATACTTCTGCGTTTTTTTATTAGATTTAAAAGCTCTCCCATTTTATCACCTCTTTTAAGATGTAATTGTCTGATTTTTGGCGCTTAATAACCTTTATTCTTAAAAACATCTCTCTTTGTTAATTTAATTCTACAGCAGCTGAGAACTTTTGTCCAATAGAATTTTAATATTAAATATTTTCTAATATCTTTTCTAAATGGCTAAATATCTGATATAATGGTTTCGGAGGTGTTTGATTTGAACCTGACAGTTGAGGCGATTTTAAAATCTGAATTCATGGAAGGTGCCAGGCTACTAGCTGGTATATCTGCCTTAGAAAAAGAGATTAAATATGTTGATATTATAGAGGTTCCCGATGTTATAGACTGGATTAATGAAGGTGGTTTCTACTTAACCACAGGTTATTCTTTTAAGGATGATCTGCAGTCACAAAAAGAGCTTGTCCAGACTCTATCTGCAAAAAATAGTGCTGCTTTGTGTATCAAAAAAGGACGCTATTTTTCCGAGATTCCAGAAATAATAGTCAAAACTGCCAATGAACTTAATTATCCAATTATCGAATTACCAAAGGATAAATCTTATGTAGACATACTGCTGCCTTTAAGCAGTATGCTTTTGGATAAAAAAACCTATTTACTAAAACACTCAGAAAAAATACACCAGGATTTAACCGATGTCGTTTTAAGTGGAGGTGGTTTAGATCATCTGGCCCAAACTTTATATAAGTTGATCAATAAATCGGTTTTGATTCAAGATAGGGAACAAAAGAAGCTGGTTTTTGTTGGGGATAAAGAAGATGTTCTCAAGCATGAGGTATATATTCCAGAAGCTAAATTAAAAAAAATGCTGCTTAAAGATAATATAAATTTGATCAAAAGTGAAAAACAATCTAGATTGATGACTCCGGTTAAAGTTTCAGGCAGCATCTTGGGTTATGTTTCAATTTTTACTGGAGAAAATAGCGATATTGAAAAAATAGATTATCGAGCTTTACAGCATGCAGCAACGGTTATAGCTCTCGAGATGTTAAAAGAAAAAGAAAAAACTGAAGTAGAAAAAAGATTGAAAGTTGATCTTTTTAATGATTTAATACAGCAAAACTATAATTCCGAAGAAATAATAATCAACCGGGCTTTAAATCTTAATTGGGATTTAGAAAAGAACTATCTGGTCATAGTTTTTGAAATAGATGATTTTGAAAGCTATTATCGCAACTTAGAAGCTAGCCAGGAATATCAGATTAAAGATATTCAGGATAAAATAAAGCGTATAATTAAAAGGCGCCTGCTGCAGGAGCATAAAGATTTGATTGTGATCAATAAAAGTTCTTCTTTTATTGTTTTTTATAACTGTGAGGGGCTTGATCAGGAAAAGAGAAAAGAAAAAAGCCGTGCTTTTGCTGAAAAAATAGCTGCAGAAATAAAAAAAGAAATAGCCAGCACTAAATTATTTGCTGGTTTTGGCGGCCATTATCAGGGCTTAGATGGGATCAGAAAAAGCTATCATCAGGCCAGACAGGCTATAGAGATGGGTAAAAAAATAAATAAAGAGAGCAATCTTTTTCATTATGATGATCTTGGCATTTTTAAGGTCTTAGTAAAATTAGATAATAGAGAATGTTTAAATGAATTTAATAAGGAAATGCTTGGTCCGCTCTTAAAAGAGGAGAACAGTGATCTTTTAAAAACAATCGAAGCTCTCTTGAACTCTTTTAATAATAAAAGGGAAGCGGCTCGAAAGTTAAATATTCATCGAAATACCCTTGATTATAGGATCAAAAAAATTGCTAAATTACTTGATGTAGATCTACAAAATAGTGAAAATTGGCTTAACCTATATCTGGCTTTTAAAGTCAAACAGATGCTTTAGCTATGCATAGTGCATGAAAAACAAGTATAAAGTTTTGATAAATGCACATATAATTTGCTGCTCTGTTGTGGTAAAATAATTATTAAGAATATTTAAACACAAAAAATTAAAACTTAAAAGAGTTGATTTTAAATGCTGCAGAAAACAATTGCTGTAATCAGGGTGGTTACTTTAGATAATGCAATGGATCGGAATAAGCATGCTCTAATTTTAAAAAGGCACTATCCTCAATTTAATTTCGTAACTTTTACTATACCAGATCAACCAGAAGGTGTGCATGATTTCAAATCACATCAAAAATCAATTCCCAAAATAATCAAATTAGTAGAGCAGATAAAAGATGTAGTTGATGCAGTATTAATCAGCTGTGCTGCTGATCCAGCTGTTACAGAATTAGAACAGCTTTTGGATATACCTGTTTGTGGAACTGGTGCCAGTTCAGCTCATTATGCCCGAAGTTTAGCTGATCAAATAGCAGTAGTTGGTATGGGTGAATTTAAAATCAAGGAAATAATTGAAGTTTTAGGAGATAATTTAATTGATTATCAGCTGCTTAACAATATTAAAACAACCCAGCAATTAAATACCCCAAAAGGAAAAATAGAATTAATCAATGCAGTAAAAAACATACACAAACAAGCATCAGCAGTTATCCTGGCCTGTACTGGAATGTCAACAATGGAGATAGCAGATCATCTGGCAAAAAGTTTTGAACTTCCTGTTATAGATCCCTTAGTTACAGGAGCCTTGTTTTTAAAAAAAGAACTGCGGGCTGCTGAAGCTAAAGAACTTAGGGAGGAAAAGATATGATTTTAAAAGAAGTATTAGATATTTATGATCTCTTAGATAGAGCAGATGCCAGTGGTAAAATGGTGGCTGATTATTTAAGAGAGAATGGTGCCGACAAGGTAGAAATCACCAATATAGAGGGTGAAAAAGGCACTACAGATGGTTTAAAAATAACTATTAAAGGAAAAAAGAAAAATGCTCCGGTGTTAGGGATTATCGGCCGTCTGGGAGGTATAGGAGCCAGACCAGAAGTCAGTGGTTTTGTTTCTGATGGAGATGGAGCTTTAACAACTCTGGCAGCTGCCTTAAAACTGGCCAGAATGAAAAAAAGAGGAGATCAACTTCAGGGTGATATAGTATTAACAACCCATATTTGTCCAGATGCTCCGACAAGAGAACATGATCCAGTTCCTTTTATGGATTCACCGATCGATATGGAAGCCATGAATAAACATGAGGTTTGTGAAGAAATGGAAGCCATTTTGTCTATAGATACAACTAAAGGCAACAGGATTTTAAATAATAATGGTTTTGCAATTTCTCCAAGCATCAAAGAAGGTTACATATTAAAGGTCAGTGAAGATCTTTTGTCTATCATGGAAACAGTGACCGGGAAAAAAGCATATGTATTACCTGTTACCCAACAGGATATTACACCATATAGTAATGGTCTATTTCATATAAACAGTATTTTTCAACCTGCAGTTGCTACAACTGCACCTGTGGTGGGAGTTGCTATTACTACCGAAATGCCGGTTGCAGGTTGTGCAAGTGGGGCAAGCAATTTTTCAGATATAGAAAGTGCTGGTAGATTTGTAATTGAGGTTGCTAAAATGTATACAAAAAATAAATGCAGCTTTTATGATAAAAATGAATATAAAAAGCTAGTCAAACTTTATGGTGATTTAAAACAATTTCAAACCGTTGGGATTAAGTAAAATTTATTAATGAGGAAGTGATAACTTTTTAAAATTAATCCATTTTCAAAAAAACAAATTATTTATCGTTATTTATCCATTAAAAAACCGAGGAGGAAGAAAATGAGTAGAAAGAGTACCTTGATGCTGACATTTGTTTTTATCTTGTCAATTATAATTTTTTCGGCAGGCTTTGTAAGTGCTCAAAGAAATATTGTGAGTATGAGCATGAATCAGGATATCGATACTATAGACCCTTCTAAGACCACTGATTGGACCGAGGCGATGGCAATTCTAAATATCTATGATTCACTTGTGATTCCAAATCCTGATGGTACTATGGCTCCTCTTGTTGCCAGAGACTGGGATTATAGTGAAGATGGATTGAACTATACATTTTACTTAAACGAAGGGATTAAATTTCACGATGGCAGGGAATTGACCGCAGAGGATGTAGTGTTTTCTTTTGAGAGGATGCTTGATTTAGGACAGGGTTATTCCTGGCTTTGGTCTGATGTAGTGGAATCTGTTCAAGCAGCTGATCAATATACAGTTGAGATTAGAATGCAGGAACCATATGCACCCTTTATTTCAACCTTACCCTGGCTTGCTATTTTGAACAAAGAACTACTGCTTGAAAATGAAGTAGATGGTGATTCTGGTCAGGAATGGCTGCTGGAAAATGATGCTGGTTCAGGTCCTTACAAATTTAAAAGTTGGGATCGGGGAACAGAATTAGTTTTTGAAAGATTTGAAGATTATTTTAGAGGCTGGCCTGAAAATCCTGTAGATGAAGTTAGAGCCAGGATTATTTATCCAGATTCAACTGTTCTTTCAGAAATGAGAACCGGTAATTTAACTATAGGTGATCACTATAGAGAAATAGAAACCTATAACAGATTAGATGCTTTAGATGGGGTAAATATTGAAACTGCTCAGACTGGAGAAATCTTTTATCTGAAAATGAACACTCAAAAAGCACCTGTTGATGATATTCATGTGAGACGGGCACTTTCCTGGGCCTTTGATTATGAGACATTTAATGAATTTATTAGTCCGGGAACCGAACAGGCACAGGGGCCAGTACCACAGGTTATACCAGGTCATAATCCAGATGTTTTCCAATATGAATTTGATTTAGATAAAGCTAGAGAAGAACTGGCAAAAAGTGATTATGAACCCGGAGAGATTTCAATTGATTTTGTTTATGTAGAAGGTATGGAAAGGCAGCGCCGCTTGGGTCTGATGTTCAAGCAAGATTTAGAAGAAATAGGTATAGAGCTTAATATCAGTTCTGAAACCTGGGGTAGAATAACAGATCTAGCTTCTTCAGTAGAATCAACACCT
Organism: Halanaerobium polyolivorans; assembly: GCF_020711195.1. Taxonomy (GTDB): domain Bacteria; phylum Bacillota; class Halanaerobiia; order Halanaerobiales; family Halanaerobiaceae; genus Halanaerobium; species Halanaerobium polyolivorans. The sequence goes on along the minus strand of NZ_JAJFAT010000010.1, from coordinate 82,553 downwards.
CATATAACAAATATCTATAGTGCTGCAAATTATCCAGATCCTGATAACTATTTATTTAGTGCTTACCATTCTTCCGCAGCCGGAACCTGGATGTCTATGGAGTGGCTGCAGGATGAAGAAATTGATGAATTAATTTTGAAAGCCAGAAGGACAATGGATAGAGAAGAAAGAGAAGCAATATACCACGAAATACAAGATAAACTAGTAGATCAAGCACCCAGTATATATGTTTATTCATTACTGAAAAGATATGCCCTGCAGGATTATCTTGAAGGTTTTGAATTTGTACCAGTAATGTCCTTTGAATATGACTTCTATAAAATGAGCATTGCAGATTAAATCAAATTACTAATTAAATGAGGATTGAATCTGGCTTTCAATTTTTATTAATAAATGATATAATCTACTGGCCCTGGTGGTCAGTAGATTATATTTTGTTTTTTTATCTCCAATTATTTTGGGAGGCTAGTCGATGAAATATATAGAATATTTATTAAAAAGGTTAATCTATTCAGTGGTGGTTCTTTTTGGTCTTTCTGTAATTATCTTTATTATTTCTAGGGTTATACCTGGTGATCCGGCAAGGATGGCTTTGGGACCACATGCAACTCGGGAACAGGTTGAGGCTTTGAGACAGTCGATGGGGCTGCATCTTTCCTTGATAGAACAGTACATTATGTATATTACAAATTTATTCAGGGGAGATTTTGGAATGTCCCTTGTTTCAAGAAGAAATGTTTTAGTTGATTTAAAATTGTATTTTCCAGCAACACTTGAACTTATTATTTATACTATTATTTGGGTAGTAATAATCGGGGTTCCGATGGGAGTTGTTTCGGCGGCGAAAAAGGATAGTAAAGTTGATAACTTTTTTAAAACTCTTTCTTTTTCTGCGGTGGTAGCACCTGCCTTTATTATAGGTCTGGCATTTCAATTAATTTTTGGTTATGCTTTAAATATTATGCCTATTACAGGCCGTTTAAGTTCTGCTTTATCAGCTTCACCCAGGATTACAGGTATGCTTAGTTTTGATGCCTTAATCCAGGGAGATTTTCAAGTCTTTTTTAATTCCCTACGTCATCTTCTTTTACCTTCTCTTGCCCTTTCAATGCCTGGCATAGGTCAGGTTTCGAGAATTACAAGGGCCAGCATGCTTGAGGTTGGCACTAAAGACTATATCTCAGTCATGCATTCTTATGGAGTCCCAGATGGAATAATAAATTTTATCTATATGCTAAAACCAGCTTTTATACCCAGTCTAAACATTATTGGGATGACCTTTGCCTCACTCTTAGGTAATGCATTTTTGATAGAACAGGTTTTTTCCTGGCCGGGAGTGGCTAGATATGGGATTAATGCCCTACTCAAGGTTGATGTTAATGCCCTGATGGGGGTTGTACTGCTCATCGGAGCAGTCTTTTTAGCTACCAATTTCATTATAGATCTGCTGATGGGTCTGCTTGATCCCAGGGTCAGATTGAGTGAGGAGGATTAAGATGTCTTTTTTAAAAAATGAAAGAATAAAGGAAAACTGGTATAGATTTTCACAGAATAAGACCTCTGTGATCGGTCTTATTATTGTACTTACAATTATAATTTTAGCTATTTTTGCTCCCTATTTGACACCATATCCAGGTCATAGAGGGGCCCAAACTGATTTTAGAAATACCTTTCAGAGTCCGAGTAGAAGCCATATTTTTGGCACAGATGATGTGGGGAGAGATGTATTTACCAGGGTTATTTTTGGTTTTCGCTTTTCTCTACTCTTATCTGCAATAGTACTAATAATCGGGGTACCAATTGGAACCATTCTTGGTTTAACTGCAGGCTATTTTGGTGGCAGAATAGAAATGGTGATTCTTAGGTTTACAGATATGATGCTCAGCATACCTCCTCTGGTGATGGCCCTTTCGATCAGTGCTGTTTTAACTCCAAATTTAAGAAATATGATGATAGCCCTTGGTGCTATCTGGTGGACCTGGTATACTAGACTTGTAAGGTCAATTGTTGTTTCAATTAGAAATGAAAACTTTATCAAATCATTGAAGTTGATGGGAATTGGTCACCTTCATATTATGTTTAAAGAAATATTGCCTAACTGCATCTCTGAAATACTGGTTAAGGTAACCCTTGATATAGCTTTTATTATTCAGCTTGGAGCAGGTCTCAGCTTTTTAGGACTGGGAGCACAACCACCTACACCAGCTCTAGGAACTATGATTTCACAGGGTACCTTTCATCTACCGACAGATTGGTGGATGACCGTCTTTCCGGCCTTAGCTATACTATTATTAGTTTTTGGTTTTAACTGGCTGGGAGATGGTTTAAAGGATATGCTTGATGTAGAATTATAAGCAAAGGATGTGTCTTTTATTGCCAAATAATTATTTGCTGGAAGTTAAAGATCTTTATATAGAATTTGAAAGATATGCTGGTAGTGCTAAAGTATTGAACGGAGTTAGTTTAAATATTTCTGCCAGAGAAAGAGTTGGTTTGGTTGGAGAGAGTGGTTGTGGTAAATCTCTGACAGTTAAAACCATTATGGGTCTATTACCTGAGAAAAGAATAAAGATCTCAGGTGAGATCAAATATAAGGGGCAGGAGATACTTGAGGCTAATGATGCCCTGCGGAAAAAGATCACCGGTAAAGAAATGGTCATGATTTTTCAGGATCCGATGACCTCATTAAATCCTGTTTTCAGCATAGAGAAACAAATGATGGAAAATATCTGGTGGAATTACTATCCTGAAAGCAGTGGTTTTTCTCTTTTTAAAAAGAAAAGCAAAAAGAAAAAGGCTGAGCTTAAAGCTTTAATAGAAAAAACATTAAAAGAGGTAAGGCTTTCTGATACTGAAAGAATTCTGAATAGTTATCCTTTTCAACTTAGTGGTGGGATGAGACAAAGGGTATTAATCGCAATGGCACTGGCCAGTCAACCCAGCCTTTTAATTGCTGATGAACCTGGTACAGCTTTAGATGTTACCACTCAAAAACAAATAGTCAAATTACTTGATGAGCTGATCAGAAAAAAAGATTTAGCAACTTTAATGATCACTCATAATTTGGGTTTAGTAAGAGAAAATACAGATAAGGTATATATTATGTATGGTGGTAATATTGTTGAAAGTGCTGCTACAAAAAAAATATTTACAAATCCACTTCATCCCTATACAAGAGGCTTATTAGATTCTGTACCCAAATTAACGGCTGAAGGGGTAGGAAGTGGGATAGAAGGAACTGTCCCCAACTATTTTGAAGTTGGAGAAGGTTGTCGTTTTGAACCCCGCTGCAGTTACAGAATCGAAAAATGCAAATTACAGAATCCCGAACTCAAAGCAGAAGAGGAAGGTCATTTTGTAGCCTGTTATAATCTGCCGGGAAAGGAAGAAAACAATGGCTGAAAAAATATTAGAAGTTAAAAATCTCAAAAAACACTTTGTGCTTGAACAAGGATTTTTGAATAAAAAGAAAAAAATTATAAAAGCAGTTAATGATATTAGTTTTTCTATCAATAAGGGTGAAATATTTGGTCTGGTGGGAGAATCGGGTTCAGGTAAAAGTACTGTTGGTAATTGTATTGTTGGTTTATATAAGCCAAGCTCAGGTAAGATCTGCTATAAGTCAGAAAGAATTGAAAATATTGGCTTGCAGGATAAAGAGGCTGAAAAATATCGAGATGGGATCCAGATGGTTTTTCAAGACCCTACCTCTTCCTTAAACCCCAGACGGACGGTTAAACAGATCTTAGAAGTTCCCTTAAAAAAATATCGTCAGATCAAAGGCAGAAAAAATTTAGATAGAGAGATTGAGAAATTGGTCAAATTGGTAGAATTATCACCAGGGAATATTAAAAAATTTCCTCGTTCTTTGAGTGGTGGTCAAAAACAGCGGGTTTCAATTGCTCGAGTTTTGGCCTGTGATCCGGAGTTCATAGTTTTAGATGAACCTACTTCTGCTCTTGATGTTTCTGTTCAGGCTAAAGTGATCAAGATTTTAAATGAACTAAGAAGAAATATGGATTTATCTTATCTTTTTATCACCCATGATTTAAGCTTGATGAGAAATATAGCTAATCAGGTAATGGTTATGTATTTAGGCCAGGCCTGTGAATTAGCTGATAATGAAAGTCTATATAAAAATCCTTCTCATCCCTATACAAGAACATTATTAAGTGCTATTCCGGTTGTATCTGCAGAAGAAGAAAAACTGAAACCAAAAGATACAGAGGTAGAAGGTGAGATTCCTAATCCAAGCAATACTCCGGAAGGATGCAGTTTCCATAACCGCTGTGATAAAGCTTTTGCCAAATGTAGCCAGCTTGAACCGGAATTTATTGAGATAGAACCCGGTCATTTTGTAAAATGTCATCTATATAATAAAAAGGGGTGAATAATATTAATAAAAGACAGTTAAAAGTTGCGCTGATACAGCTAAAATGTGAATTAGGTAATTTAGAAAAGAACAAAGAGAAAATATTAAAACATCTTGCTGAGGCAAAATTGAAAGGGGCCGATATTGCCTGTCTGCCTGAGCTTGCCACTACAGGTTATAATCTCGACCTTTTAGGAAGCGATATTTATGATTTAAGTGTTAAAATTAAGGCTGATTATTTAAAGGATTTCTTTAATTTTGCTGAAGAGAAAAAGATTAATTTAATTTTACCTCTATCTTTAAAAGAAGAAAATGGAGATATTTATAATACTGCCTTAGTTATCAACAGGCAGGGGAAAATAGTGGGCAGGTATGATAAGGCTCATCTCTTTTTACATGAAAAAAGCTTTTATAATTCTGGAGAAAGCTATCATATATTTGAACTAGAAGGGGTTAAATTTGGGATTATTATTTGCTATGATCTAGGTTTCCCCGAAGCAGCAAGGAAAATGGCCCTAGAGGGGGCAGAAATATTATTTGTACCTTCAGCCTGGAGAATTCAGGATATAGATGTCTGGGATTTAAATACCCGCCAGCGAGCTCTAGAAAATAATTTCTTTTTATGTGGAGTTAACAGGGTTGGTTCAGAAGAAGACCTCTATTTATTTGGGGGTAGTAGAGTTGTCAATCCCCATGGTAAGCTTACAGCCAGTGCATCTGAAGGAAATGAAGAGGTGCTGGTCACCGAGATAGATCTTAAAGAAGTTGAAGCAGCTAGGGATTATTATCAGTATTTAAGTGCAAGACGAAAAGGTCTTGATGAAGATTTAAGTTAAAACAAAAATATATTATTTATTGACTCCTTAACCACAGTCTAAAAGCTGTGGTTTTTTCAATTTATAATAATTTTTTATAAAATTAATAAAATTTTATCAAAAAAACTATTGACAGAGCAATAATAAATTGTTATTATAATAATAAGTTATTATTACAATAAAAAAAGATTATTAATAAATCACAAATATTATTACTTTAGGGGGGTAATATTAAATGAAAAAACAGATCAAAAGCAAAAAAGCTCCGGCAGCTATTGGAGCTTACTCTCAGGCGATTAAAAAGGGAGATTTAATTTTTAGTTCAGGTCAAATTCCAATTGATCCCAATACTTCAGAAATGGTTGAGGATGATATCGAAAAACAGACTATTCAGGTTTTGGAAAATTTAAAACATGTTTTAGAAGCAGCTGGTTCAAATTTTGATAAGATAGTGAAAGCAACTATTTTTTTGAGTGACTTAAATAATTTTGCTCAGGTTAATGAAATTTATGAACAATATTTTGAGGGTGTTTATCCGGCAAGATCATGTGTTGAAGTGGCAAAATTACCTAAAAATTCTTTAATTGAGGTTGAAGTTATAGCCTTTGCTTAAAGCAATCTTAGACTAAAAAATTAAAAATCAAAACAACCTAGGGAGGAAGAAATAATGACTAAAGAATATGTAGCTGAACCGTTTAGAATAAAGATGGTAGAACCAATTAAGATGTTGACTAGAGAAGAGAGAGAAGAAAAAATTGCAGAAGCGGATTATAATTTATTTAATCTCAAAAGTGAAGATGTCTACATAGATTTATTAACAGACAGTGGGACAAATGCTATGAGTCAGGAACAGTGGGCAGGTGTGATGAGAGGTGATGAAGCATATGCCGGTGGTTCAAGTTATTTTAAATTATTAGAAACAGCAAGAGATATTTTTGCTTATCAATATATCCAGCCTGTTCACCAAGGTAGAGCTGCAGAAAAAGTATTATTTCCTGTTTTATTAGGTGATGGTAAATATTCAATCTCTAATATGCATTTTGATACTACTAGAGCTCATGTTGAACTTGCAGGTGCTAGAGCGATTGACTGTGTTGTAGAAGAAGCTTCAGAACCAGAACTTAGGGTTCCTTTCAAGGGCAATATGGATACTTCAAAATTAGAAAAACTTATCAACAAATATGGTAGTGAAAATATTGGGGTTGTTGTAATGACAATTACAAATAATTCAGCCGGTGGTCAACCTGTATCAATGGAAAATATTAAAGAAACTGCTGAAATTTGTCATAAATATAATATTCATTTAAATATTGATGCTGCTCGTTATGCAGAAAATGCATATTTTATTAAACAGAGAGAAGAAGGCTATGCAGATAAAAGCATTAAAGAGATAGTAAGTGAGATGTTCAGTTATGCAGAAACTTTTACCATGAGTGCTAAAAAAGATACCATAGTTAACATGGGTGGTCTTTTAGGGGTTAAAGATGATGAAGAACTTTTCCAGATTTTAAAAGCTAGAACAATTTCTAATGAAGGGTTTATAACTTATGGTGGCTTAGCAGGAAGAGATTTAGAAAGTCTTGCTATTGGTCTTAAAGAGGGTATTGATGAAAATTATCTTGAATATAGGATTGGTCAAATTGAATATCTAGCTGGCAGATTAGATGAAGCTGGAATTGCTTATCAGTCTCCAGCAGGTGGTCACGGTATTTTCGTTGATGCCAAAGATATGCTGCCTCATATTCCTTATTATGAATTCCCAGGTCAGGCTTTAGCGATTGAACTATATAAAGAAGCAGGCATTAGAACCTGTGATATAGGATCCTATATGTTGGGTAATAATCCCGATACAGGTGAACAGCTTGAAGCAGACTTTGAATTTACCAGACTTGCTATTCCAAGAAGAGTATATACTCAAGCCCATATCGATGTTATGGCAGATGCTTTAATTTCAATCAAAGAAAGAGCTGATGAAGTAGAAGGTTACCAAATAACTTGGGAGCCAGATATTTTGAGACATTTCCAGGCTAGTTTAAAACCTCTTGTTTAGTCATTTGACAATAATTACAACTTTAAGTCAGAGATCTAATAATAATTTAGGTCTCTGCTTGCTAAAGATTTAATAGTCAGAATAAATAAAATAATTATAATATTATATTACTATATTGGGGTGAAAATAATGGCAGAAAGAGAAAAATGGGATAGTAAATTAGGTTTTATATTAGCCTGTGTTGGGGCTGCAATCGGACTCGGTAATATTTGGATGTTTCCCTGGCGTTTGGGGGCTTATGGTGGAGCAGCATTTTTAGTTCCCTACTTATTATTTGTATTTACACTGGGTTGGACAGGACTGATGGAGGAATTTGCTTTTGGAAGAGATCAACAAACAGGTGCTATAAGTGCTTATGAAAATGTTTTTAATAAAAAAGGTTTAAAATATGGAGCAAAACTTGGTATAATACCTGTCTTAGGAGTTACAGGAGTTTTCACATTTTATTCTATAGTTGTTGGATGGATATTAAAATATTTCAGTTTATCAATAACAAATTCTTTTGCCAGAATAGATAATATTCCAGCCTATTTCGGAAATTTTGCCGGGAATTATCAATCTATTTTCTGGCATGGACTAGCAATCTTATTAACATTATTGATAGTAAGGTTGGGGGTTAAAGACGGTATAGAAAAAATGAATAAAATTATGATGCCCGGCTTATTCATTTTATTGATAATATTGCTATTTAGATCACTTACCCTGCCGGGAGCAGAAGAAGGCTTAGCTTTTCTTTTAGTTCCAGATTGGTCAAAATTAAGAGAACCTATTACTTGGGTAATGGCCTTAGGTCAGTCCTTTTTTACGGTATCACTGGGGGGAGCTGCAATGCTCGTTTATGGTAGTTACTTAGATAAGGATTCTGATATACCTACTTCAGCTTTTCAAACCGTTTTATTTAATACTTTTTCTTCATTGTTAGCTGCATTTGTAATAATTCCGGCAGTGTTTGCCTTTGGTTTGGATCCACAAGCAGGACCACCTTTACTTTTTATCACTATACCTCAGGTTTTCAGACAGATGCCGGCTGGAACTATTTTTAGTACTCTGTTTTTCCTAAGTATTGTTTTTGCAGGTTTATCTTCAGCTATTAATTTAATGGAAGTACCAGTTGAAGCGTTAATTGATAGACTAAATATAAGTAGAAAAAAGAGTTCCTTAATTGTTGGTTTAGGAGCATTTTTAGTTGGAATACCTTTAGATTTAAATATGGAGCTTTTTGGTGCTTTTGCTGATACAGTAACTATTTATCTGGTTCCACTAGGAGCGGTATTATCGGCTGTAATTTTCTTCTGGATTTACGGAATCAAAAATGCCAGGAATGCAATTAATGAGGGTGCAAAAAGACCATTAGCTAAGATTTGGGAGCCATATGCCAAATATATTTTCAGTTCAGTTGCTATACTTGTTTTAGTCTTGGGGGTAATGTTCGGTGGTATAGGTTAAAAAGTTATCTGCTGAGATATATTTTCTAGCTAGAGAATATATCTCGGCTTAATTAAAAACAATAAAATTTTGACTAAACAATAAAAAATTGTTATTATAAGATTAAGTTTTTTTAGTAATAAATATTTATTAACACTTATGAGGAGGAAGAATAGTGGAGAAAAGTTTTTTGAGTAGATATAAGTTGTTAGTGGAGTTTTTAGCTGAGGTTTTAGGAGAGAACTGTGAGATAGTACTTCATGATGTTAATGATTATGAAAATTCTATTGTGGCAATAGAGAATGGTCATATAAGTGGTAGGAAAGTTGGAGATTCTCTTACAGATCTTGCTTTAAATGTTTTGAAAGACCAAGAAAAATTAGAAAATGATTATTTAACTAATTATACTGGTAAAACTTACAATGATAAAAAATTAAGATCATCAACTTTTTTCATCAAAAATGAAGAAAATGAAGTAACAGCAATGCTTTGTGTAAATGTTGATTTGAGTAAATTTATTGAAGCCAGAGATTTGTTAAATAGTATTATTGGAGTTGATGATAATATCAATGAAGCAAAGCAGGAAGAGGATCTCTCTGAAAACTTTACTTCCTCAATCGAAGAACTTATCGATTCTATAATTGAAAGCTCGATTGGTAATGCTTCAATACCTCCTAAAAGGATGACAGCTGATGAGAAAAAGGCTATTACTAATAAATTAGATGAAAAAGGAGTATTTTTATTGAAAAATTCTGTTTCCAAAGTGGCGAATAAACTGGAAACATCTGAAGCGACAATTTACAGATATTTAAATCATAAATAAGATTAATGAAACCCGACTTTGTCGGGTTTTTACTTTTGAAATTGAATTAAAAAGACTTTATTTAATAAAGGATTTTGGCTATAAATAATTAATAATATAATTAGAAGCTTGAGATAAAAAAGGAGTTGATATTATGCAGTATCCAGAAGTAGTGGTGGGAGCAGTTATTTTAAACCCTGATGATGAAGTTTTAATCTGCCGCTCAACCAAATGGAATAATAAATATATAATTCCAGGAGGTCATATTGAACTTGGTGAAGGGATGGAAGAAGCTTTAAAACGAGAGGTAAAAGAAGAAACTGGGCTTGATGTTCATTCTTTAGAACTTTTAAGCCTCAAAGACAGCCTGCAGAGCAAAGATCTAGATAAACATTTTATATTTATCGATTATCTCTGTAGAAGTGATTCTTATCAAGTTGCTTTAAATGATGAGGCAGATATTTATGAGTGGGTAGATTTAAATGAAATTGAGAAATATGATCTTGGGCAATTTGTTAATTCTTTATTAATCGAGCTGCGGGATAAAAATGATCCAATTCATAAAACCTCTATATTTTATGGTTATTAATCTTAAAACAGCTTAAGTTTAAAATTTAATAATTGCTTTTTAAATTAACAAAATAATTAAAATATTAAATAAATTAAAGGAAATTATTTTCAAATCCTTAATTATAATAATAAGTGGAAAAATAAATTGGTGTAGGTTTGACTTCTGGCTTAAGACTTTATTGCTTTAAAAATCATAAAAACAGCAGTGGAGGGATTATTATGAAAAAAAGAAATTGTTTGCTTGGACAATCCGGTGGACCTACAGCAGTAATCAATTCCAGCTATAGGGGAATTTTAGACCAGGTAAAAAAATCTAAAGATTTAGATAGGATTTATGCAATGCGCTTTGGTTTGCAGGGGCTTTTGGCAGGAAAATATTTTGATCTGACAGATAAAAGCGAAAAAGAATTAGAATTATTGCAGAACACTCCATCTACTGTAATCGGTACTTCTAGATATAAAATTGACCATTACAATGAAAATGAAGAGGATTATATTAAATTTTTCAACTTTTTAGAAAAACATCAAATAGGCTATGTATTTTATGTTGGTGGAAATGATTCGATGGATACTGTAGCTAAATTGACCAGTTATGCTGAAGAAAAAGGAATTGATGTTACAATAATGGGGATTCCTAAAACAATTGATAATGATATAGTTATAACAGACCACTGTCCTGGTTTTGGTAGTGCTGCAAAATATATTGCTACTTCTGTTATGGAAATTGCCAGAGACAGCAGAGTTTATGACCTCAAAAATGTTCATATAATTGAAACTATGGGCCGCAGCAGTGGTTGGCTTGCAGCTGCCAGTGTTTTAGCAGCCAACGAAAAATTATATGCTCCTGATTTTATCTATTTACCTGAGGCAGTGTTTAGTCTTGATAAATTTTTTGCAGATGTTGAAAAGAAGATGAAAGAACAAAAGGCTATTACAGTGGTTGTTTCTGAAGGAATCAAGGATAAAAATGGAGAATATATTTCTGCAGGAAAAAGTACTGCCCATGATCAATTTGGACATAAAAAATTGGGAGGAGCAGCTTATACGTTAAAACCAATTATTAAAGAAAATCTCTGTGATCGGGTTAAGGCAATCAAGTTTGATGTTATGCAGAGAGCAGCAGCTCACTGTGCTTCGGGTAGAGATATAGTGGAAGCTTATCAGGTGGGCGCAGAAGCTGTAAAAGCAGCTCTGGCTGGTGAAACTGGTAAAATGACAGCAATCAAGAGAATATCTAATGATCCCTATCAGGTAGAGATAATTAAGGTTGAGGCTGAAAAGGTAGCTAATAGAGTAAAACTAGTTCCTGATAAATGGATTAATGAAGAGCAAAATGGGGTAACAGAAGGATTTAAAGATTATGTTTTACCCTTAATTCAGGGAGATATAAATATGGAAAAAGAGAATTCACTACCTGTATTTGCAGAACTAGAAACTGGAGAATAAGATCCAAATTGTGAAGTTTGTAATTAAGCTCAATCTTTAATATAATGTAAATAGGAAAAGGTAAATTTTAGTGGATTTAGTCAAAGGGGGGTATTTATGAATAAAAAGCAGTATGAAGTAATGAAAAATAAGGATGGTTTTATTGCGGCTTTAGATCAGAGTGGTGGTAGTACTCCCGGTGCTTTAGAAGGTTATGGAATTCCCGAATCAGAATATGAGAGCAGAGAAGAGATGTTTGAGCTTATTCATCAGATGCGGACAAGAGTTATAACGAGCCCTAGCTTTAGTTCTGACTATATAATAGGGGCAATTCTTTTCAAACACACTATGCGAAACAAGATGGAAGGTAAATATACAGCAGATTATCTCTGGGAAGATAAAGGGATAGTTCCCATTTTGAAAGTAGATGAGGGCAAAGAGAAAATAAAAAATGGGGTTCAGTTAATGAAAGAGATGACAGAGCTCGATGATTTGCTCAAAGAGGCTGAAAAGCACAACGTCTTTGCTACAAAAATGCGTTCTGTAATCCATGAAGCAAATCAAAAAGGAATTAAAGAGATTGTGGAACAGCAGTTTGAATATGGCAAAAAAATTGCCGCTGCTGGTTTTGTTCCTATTTTAGAGCCTGAAATCAATATTAACAGTGAAGAAAAAGCTGAATGTGAAAAGATAATGAAAAAAGAAATAATGAAAAATCTAGCGGAATTAGATGATGATGAGATAATAATGTTTAAACTTACCCTACCTGAAGAAGCTGACTTCTATCAAGAATTAATTAAAGATCCACATGTTTTAAGGGTAGCTGCTTTATCTGGAGGTTACAGCCGAGATGAAGCAACCACTAGACTCGCTAATAATCATAAGATGATAGCCAGTTTCTCCAGAGCCCTACTACAGGATCTCCATGTGGACCAGACAAATGAACAGTTCAATATAGCGATGAAAGATGCAGTAATGGAGATTTATCAAGCTTCAATAATTTAAAAATATAAAAAAATAGCTGAATCACTCGAATTTTGCCTGGCATTTTTGTCAGGCTTTCTTTTTTGTTTGTTCATAAGTATCTAAAATAGACAAAAATTTTTCAGCTAAGTTTAGACTTTGCTTGTTATATGATATAATCTAATTGAAATTTTAGCTAAGCTAGGAATTGAAATTAATTTAGCAATATAAATGGGGGATAAATAGTGAAAAAAAGACTAAAGAAGATAGTCAAAGAATATGTTTCAGAATATCAAAAAGACAAAGAAATTGAGAGTAACTGGAGGGAACCACTGCTTAAATTTGCAGCTGCAGATAACCCTTTATTTGAAGATTTTAAAAAGATTATCAGTCCCAGCCATCTTTTACCTGAGGATATACTTGCTGGTGCAGAGACTGTTTTAGCCTATTTCTTGCCTTTCAGCAAAGAGATTGTTAATTCTAATTTAGAAGGAGAATACAGTTCCAGAGAATGGGCAGCTGCTTATGTAGAAACAAATCGGTTGATTTCAGATTTAAATCAACATTTAGAGAAAGAACTGGCTGAAAAAGGCTGGCGGGCAAGTAGTGTACCGGCTACCCATCAATTTGATAAAAAACGTTTGCTTAGTGATTGGTCTCATCGTCATGCTGCTTATGCTGCTGGATTAGGTAAATTTGGAATCAATAACATGTTAATTACAGCAAAGGGATGTGCAGGTAGAGTTGGAACCCTAATCACTGATTTGAAAATAGAGCCATCTCAGCCAATAGATAAAGAGCTTTGTTTAAACAAAGCGGGTAAAAACTGTCAAAAATGTGTTGAAAACTGTGTTAATGATTCACTTCAAGTAGATTCTTTTGCTCGTTTTAAGTGTTATGAGCGGCTTTTAGAAAATGATGAACTTCACCCAGAGCTTGCTTTAACAGATGTTTGTGGAAAATGTTCGGTTGGATTACCCTGTTCTTTTAGAGCAGCAAATTAAGGGAGGCTGATTTATGGACATTGTTTTTTCTAAAACTGCTTTAGAATTTGAAAAGGCTGGTCATCCCGAATCACCAGAAAGACTTGAAAAAGCTTCAGATTATTTAAAAAATAAAGGCTATAATTTTATTGAAGCTGAAGCAGCAGCAGCCGAAGAGTTAAGCTTGGTTCATAACAAATCTCAGCTTATAAAAATAAAAGAAAATAATTTTTATAATTCTGATTGTCCAAACTATGAAAATATTTATGATTATGCAGCCCTGGCAGCTGGAGCAGCTCTGCAGGCAGCTTCTTGTAATGGCTTTTCTTTAATGAGGCCACCTGGCCATCATGCAGGTGCGGATTATTTAATGGGTTTTTGCTATTTTAATAATCTTGCAGTAGCAGTAGAAAAAGAAGAGAAAAAAACTCTGATTATTGATTTTGATGGCCACCATGGAAATGGTACTCAGGATATTTTTTTCGGTAGAAAAGATATTGTTTATCTATCTTTACACAAAGCAGTTTTTCCGGGTAGTGGTCTGCAGAGTAGAGCAAATTGTTTGAACCATGTTTTTAGAAAAATACCAGGTGAAGAAAAATATCTTAAGGAGCTGCAAAAACTGCTTCAAAAAGCATTAAGAGCTGGAGTAGATTTTGAATTAATAGCAGTTTCAGCCGGTTTTGATGCCTATCAAAACGATCCTTTAGCATCACTGGGAATCAGTTCTGAGGGTTATTACAAGATTGGTCAGCTCATAGCAGAACTTGGCCTGCCTAGCTTTGCCGTTTTAGAGGGAGGCTATAATGCAGCAATGCTGGGTAAAAATATAGATAATTTTATCACAGGGTTGGAAGCATAAGAAAGGGATGATTATAATTAAAAGTATAGATTATGCAAAATATTTAAATGAATATGATAATACCTCAGGTCTATATCCTGCTGCCCTAGCTGAGTTAGGAGAGAAATATCATCAGAAATCTTATTTAAATAAAGAAGAACTTTATGAACTCGCTCATTTAAATTCAACTAGAAGTTCCTATCATGTTAAAAAGAATCCCGAAGCTAGGGTGGAAAAGATAACAGCCTTGGCCTATGAGATTGATGATACCTTTGCCAGACTAGCTTTATACAGCAGTTTAATGGGAATTGGTATTCCAACTGCTTCTGCAATTTTAACTTCATTAGATCCTGAAAATCACTGTGTTATCGATACAAGGGTCTGGGCCAGCTTATGGAGGCTAGGCTATTTCGAGCAAGAAAAAGAAAGCTTTAAAGCAGATGATTATCTAAAAATAATCAAGATTGTTCGTAAAATGGCAGCAGAATCTAAGTATAATCCAGCTCAAATTGGCTATGCATTATTTGCTTATGATGTTGTTCATAGAGAAGGCAATTTACATTAAAAAGGAGTGTGAGAGCATGGATCTTGCAATCAGAGGTAATTCAGCAATAATTATTGCTTCCAGCAGTGGCTTGGGCAGGGCTGCAGCAGGAAAGTTTCAGAGCTATGCAGAAGCTTTAGATTCTAAGAGAAATAATATTCCTCTGCAAAAAATAGGGTCACCGGCTGAATTAGGAGATTTGGTTGCATTTTTATCTTCACCAAAATCAAGCTATATTAATGGTAGTTCGATTGTGATCGATGGAGGATCCAGCAGTTCTAACCTCTAAAAAGCTTTAATGCTAAAAGTTACTGCTATCATTTGTAATTTCGTTCAGATAATTATATAATAAAGTTTAGAATAAAAATCTGAGAAATATTAACAAATGGGGTGTATATTAATGAATAAAAAACAGTTCGAACGTATGATGAACGGTAGAGGCTTTATTGCAGCTCTTGATCAGAGTGGTGGTAGTACACCTGGTGCTCTTGAAGGCTATGGAATAGCAGAAGATGAATATGATAGTGAAGATGAAATGTTTGATCTTATTCATCAAATGCGGACTAGGGTAATAACCAGTCCTGCCTTTACTTCTCAAAAGATTCTGGGAGCGATTTTGTTTAAAGAAACCATGGAGCGCTCTATGGAAGGAATGCCTACCGGAGATTATCTTTGGGAAGAAAAAGGAGTTATTCCCTTCCTTAAGGTAGATGAGGGCAAAGAAGAGCTAGAAGATGGGGTTCAGCTGATGAAAGAAATGACAGAGCTTGATCAGCTGCTCGAAAGTGCCAAAGAAAATAATATTTTTGGTACCAAGATGCGTTCTGTTATCCATAGTGCCAATCCAGAAGGCATCAAGAAAATAGTTGAGCAGCAGTTTGAATATGGTAAAAAAATAGTTGAGGCTGGATTTGTTCCAATTTTAGAACCAGAAGTTAATATTGATATCGAAGATAAAGCAGAAGCCGAAGCAATCTTAAAAGATGAGATCTTAAAACAGCTGGAAAAGCTTGAATCAGATAAAATTTTGATGTTCAAACTTTCAATTCCGGATGAGGCTGATTTTTATACAGAATTGATAGAACATCCTCAGGTTCTGAGGGTTGTAGCATTATCTGGAGGTTACAGCCAAGAGGAAGCTGTTGATAAGTTAAGTGAGAATCATGGTTTAATCGCCAGTTTCTCCAGAGCTCTGCTTCAAGACTTACATGTTGAACAGAGTGATGAAGAATTTGATCAGGTTTTAAAAGATGCGGCTGATAAAATCTATCAGGCTTCAATAACTTAACTTCAATAACTTAATAAGAATAAATTAATCCCCTGCTTTTTAAGCAGGGGATTTTAAAATATAGCTTTAATTTTTATAGACTATTTTATCGCTAAAAGCTATATAAAAAACATAGAGGTGGGGAATAAAGAGCAGCAAAATTGCATGCCAGGCCGGCTGATTAAACTTTTTAATAAAATTAACAAATAAGATTAAAGCAATAATTACATTAGCTATCGGGATAAAAAGCAGTATCAACCACCAGGTAGGTTTATCGGCGATTTTGCTAATAATATAAATATTGTAGATAGGGATTAAAGATTTCCAGCCTTTTTCCCCAGCTTCAATAAATAAAAGCCAGAGACAGATAGTTCCAAAAAGATAATATGAAAGACGGATCAGTTCTTCATTCATAATTTCAACTCCTTAAATTAAGCCTGATTGATTAAAAATTAAATAATATCCTCGATTTCAAAGGCAAGCTGCAGTTTTAAGCGGTCATTATAATCATCAAAGTCAATATTTAAAATCTCCTTAATCCTGTTCAAGCGATAGCTTAAGGTATTACCATGGATATGGAGTTTTTCCTTGCTTGTTGTCCAGCTGCAGTTGCTCTGCAAATATACTTTTAGGGTTTTGATCAGATCATTTTTAGACGAATTACCATAATCTTTAAGTGGTTTTAGTATTTTTTCTGCAAATGCTGCCAGCTCTTCAGCATCATTTTTGCTGAGCAGTTTTTTGATTTCTAGTTGGTCATAAAAAGCATAGTTTTTATCCTGCTTTTTTTCAAGCATTGGCAGAGTATTTATTGCCTGAAAATATGCTTCTTTAAAATCATCAATCTTTTTAAAAGAACTGCTTACTACCATCTTATAGGAAAAATCATCTTCTTTAAAAGCAAAAATTGGAGAAAAGATCTTATTTAATTTTTGATTGAATTTTTTAATTTTGTCTTCAGCTTTATTATCAAGTTCTTCTATAATGATGATAATCATATTTCTTTTGATCAGAGCGATGGAATTTGGGAAAAATTCTTTACTCTTTTTATTAATAAGATGATAATATTTTTTGAGTAGCTTTTTATTCTGTTGTTCATTATTTGATTTAAGTGCAAACTCGATTACTATAATTTGATGATTTTTATCAAAGTTAAAACCATAACTTAAAGCTGATTTTTTGATAAAGGCACAGTCATTATTCAGCAGTAGGCTGTCTAGAAAATCACCTTTAAGTGATTGTTCCATATCTGAGATTTCCTGTTCTTTTATTAGTTCTAAAGCGATGATTGTTGTTGCTCTTTCAGCAGTTATTTTATCAAGCTCATCTAGTTTAGATTGCGAGTTATTTAATACACAAAACCAGCCCATAACCTCTTTTTTTACTATTATCGGGAATATGACAATGTTAATAGCCTCGGCTTTTTTTATGTAAGCTGTTTTTTCTTTTCTCAGATAAGGAATTAGTTCAGCTAAATTATCACTAATCTCTTTAAGTTGAGCATCTTCGGCAAAAGAATGATAGCGCAGATTATAAAAAATATCCAATATAAAAATATCTTTTCCTATCATATTTTTTAGTTCCTGTAGTATTTCTTTGATAGACGAACCACTTAAAATCATATTAGTTAGTTTGGTATGGAGGCTGTTTGTATATTTATACTTGTTTTTTTGTTCCTGAATAATACGATTATATTTCTGCAGTTTTTTATTTGCCTGCAGCTGTCTTTTATAATTTCTGGCATTGATGATGGCTATGGTAGCCTGAACAGAAATATCGTTTAAAAACTCTACATCTTCATCTTTAAGTGAATGTTCATCACTGGTATTATCAACTACAAGTACACCTATTGCTTCATTTTTATAGATCAGTGGACAGCAGATTGCACCCTGGATTTTTTCAGCTAATACTCTAGCTTCAAGGGCCAGCCTCTTATTCTTATTGCGCATTTTGTTCATTGCTTTTTGCACGGCTTTGCTGTCTCGAAAAAACATGGTCTCTTTTTTAGCATATGTTTGCCCAGTCATTGATTCACCTGCTTTTAACTGTACATCTTTAACAGCATCTCCCATACCATAGGAAGCATATACTTCTAAAAAGCCGCTAGCTTCGTTCATTAAAAAAATAGCTCCCATATCTCCACCAGGAGTAAGCTCAAGTGATTTTGTCATCAGAGTTTTTAAAATTGTATCTACGTTTTTTTCTGAATTCAATAGTTTGATTGTTTCCAATAATGAATGCATTTTTATTAATTTATTTTCTTTTACTTTCATGAGAAAACCCCTCTGTTTTTAAAGTAATAATTTAGATTTGGGCAAATATTTTGCCTTTATTTAAAAATATTATATAACCTTATTGAGATAAATTCAATGTTTAGAACTAATAACTGAGTCAAACTTTGGTGTATACAATATGGTCACAGCCAATTATTATTGTTATAATAATTGAAAAGTATCAGAGTAGAAGCAAAACGAGGAGGAAATTTATGAGTTTATTAATGGCATTTTCAATCGTACTAATTATTCTAGCAGTTGGAGACGTTATTTCGGCAAAAACCAAGGCATTTATTCCCTCGGTATTTGTAGCAGCACTATTATTTTTATTTGGCTTTTGGACATTTTTCCCTGGTGATATAGTTGCCCAGGCAGGTTTTCAGACCCCGGTAGTTTATTTATCAATGTATCTTTTGATAACCCATATGGGGACCCTGCTTTCTGTTAAAGAACTGGCAGCTCAGTGGAGAAGTGTGGTTATTGCCCTTGTTGGTATCGCGGGTATTATTTCTTTAACAATGACTATTGGTTCTGCAGTTTTTGGGTTTGAGGCAGCAGTTACTGCCACTCCACCATTAACTGGAGGAGTTGTAGCAGCAATTATCATGAATGAAGCTGCAGCAGGACTTGGCTTAGAACAGATGGCAGTTTTAGCTATTATTACTTATGTTATGCAGGGCTTTCTCGGTTATCCTTTAACTTCATTGATGCTTAAAATTGAAGGGACACGGTTGATCGAAGGTTATAGAAAAGGAGAAATAGAATACAAAGAGGTTGAGGCAGATACAGAAGAAGAGAATTCTAAGAAATTGATACCACCAGTTCCAGAAAAATATAGTACAACTTATGTGCTCTTAGCCAAATTAGGTTTAACAGCCTGGGCTGCTGTAGCAGTAGGTACTTTCTTAGATCCATATTTAGGTATTTCACCTTTTGTATACTGTTTGATTTTTGGTGTTATTGCCAATGCGATCGGTTTTGTGGAAAAAAGACCGCTTAATCTTTCTAATTCATTTGGCTTTTTGATTACTATTTTAATGGCCTTTATCTTTGCCGGTCTTTCTGATGCCACCCCGACAATGCTGGCTGAACTGGCTGGTCCACTAGTTGGGATTATAGTTTTTGGTGTAACAGGAATGGCTATCTTATCGATCTTAATTGGTAAATTATTGGGCTATACTAAAGAAATGTCTTTTGCAATCGCTTTGACAGCACTTTATGGTTTCCCACCAAACTATATATTAACAGAAGAAGGTGCAAAAGCACTGGCTGAAAATGAAGAAGAAAAGAAATTTTTAATGAGTGAAATGCTTCCCGAAATGCTTGTTGGTGGTTTTACCACAGTTACAATAGCTTCAGTAATTATCGCCGGTATTTTTGTTAACTTCCTCTAAAATAGAGGCTAGTCAGGGTGATATATAAACGGGAATAGCTTGGAGTAGGAAGGATGGAAAATATGGAAAGTAGTTTAATAAGAATTAAAAAGCATTTAACAAAGCTTTCAGAATTTAATACAGATTCAGGAGAAGGTTTAACTAGATTTAGCTTTACCAAAGAAGAACAAGCAGCAAGAAAATATTTAAAAAAGGAACTGAAAAAGATTGGGGTAGAAGCCTATGAAGATCAGGCTGGTAATTTATTCGGCAGAATTGAGGGAGAGAATCCAGAGGCTCCAGCAATTATGATCGGCTCTCACTATGACTCTGTGAAAAATGGAGGCCATTTTGATGGACCAGCAGGTGTAATAATGGCCTTAGAAGTCATGACATTACTTAAAGAAGAAGGTTTTAAAACTCAGCATCCGATTGAATTTGTAGCTTTAATCGAAGAAGAAGGAGGCAGATTTGGTTCCGGTCTTTATGGTAGTAGAGCTATGCTTGGAGCTATATCATATCAGGATCTGCTTAATTACAAAGATAAAGCTGGAATCTCCATGGCAGAAGAGCTTAAAAAACACGGTTTTGAGCCCAAAAAAATTAAAGATGCAGCTAGAGATCCAGAATCTATTAAAGCTTTTATCGAACTTCATATAGAACAGGGGCCGGTTTTAGAAAATGAAGGTACAGATCTTGGTCTGGTCGACTTTATAGTTGGAATCAATGAATTTAAAGTTAAGCTCACAGGAAGACCTGATCATGCCGGAACTACCCCGATGGATATGCGTAAGGATGCTCTTTTAAGTGCCACTAGAGTTGTTCAGGAGGTTGAAGCAGCAGCTGTTAGAGCTGGAGAAGGTACAGTTGCAACAGTTGGTGAACTGGAAGTAAAACCTGGGGCTGCGAATATAGTTCCTGGTGAAGTTGAATTTACGGTTGATATCAGGTCTAAATCAGCTGAACTTGTTGCAGAGGTTAAAAATGCCATTCAAAGTATTTTGGCAGAAGAAGAAAAAGAATCTGCTGTTGAATGGGAAATCAATGAATTATTAAGTGTAGATCCAATACCTCTGTCTGAAGAGATACTTGCTCTTTTTGAAGCAAATGCCAAAGAAAATGGTTTTAGCTATAAAAAAATGATCAGTGGAGCAGGTCATGATGCAATGGTTATGGCTGGGATGACAGATGTGGGACTTGTTTTTGTCCCCAGCAAAGGTGGTAGAAGTCACTGTCCTGAGGAATGGACAGATTATGAGGACCTACAAAAAGGTATAGAGGTAATTTATCAGTCTGTAAAGGATCTAGGTGGTCAGAATGGATAAAATTAAAGAATTGGCAGAAAAACATTTTGCTTATGCCGTAGAAATGCGCCGAGAATTTCATATGCATCCAGAGGCTAGTATGCAGGAAGAGAGAACTTCAGCCAGAGTGGCAGAAGAGTTAGAAAAACTAGGCTTAGCAACAGAAATCGTTGCTGGAACTGGTGTTGTAGCAACCATAGAAGGAAAAAAAGGTGATAAGACAATCGCTCTTAGAGCTGATATGGATGCTTTAGAACTTGAAGAAGAAAATGATCTAGAATATAAATCTCAAAATGATGGCTTGATGCACGGCTGTGGTCATGATGGGCACACTGCTTCTCTACTGACAGCTGCCAAGATAATTAATGAACTTAAAGAAGAATTCAGCGGTAAGGTTAAGCTGCTCTTTCAACCTGGAGAAGAAGTGGCAGAAGGTGCCAAAGCTATGGTTGAAGCTGGTGTTTTAGCTGATGTTGATTCTGTGATGGGAATCCACCTCTGGAATGAGCTGCAAACAGGTAAAGTTTCACTTGAAGCTGGTCCCAGGATGGCTGCGGTAAATCTATTTAAAATCGATGTCAAAGGTAAAGGGGGACACGGCTCAATGCCCCAGCAGGGTGTTGATGCTTTAACTGCAGGAGCAGCAGTGGTTATGAATCTACAGTCTATTGTCAGTAGAGAAATAAGTCCACTTGATCCTTCTGTTTTAAGTGTTGGTATATTTAAATCAGGTTCTAGATTTAATGTGCTGCCAGGTAAGGCCTATTTAGAAGGGACAACCCGCTGTTTTAGTAAGGAGCTAAATGATAAATTTCCCCAAATGATAGAAAGGGTAGCTTCGGAAACAGCTCAGGGTTATAGAGCTTCAATAGAGATGGAGTATAATAAGCTGACTCTTCCCTGTATAAATGATGAAGAGATGACAGAAATTGGTCAAAAATCGGTAGTCGATCTTTTTGGTGAAGAAAGTTTAGCCCATGTAGAAAAAACAACCGGTGGAGAAGATTTCTCATTTTATACTGCAGAGCTGCCAGGAGTTTTTGCCTTTGTTGGTTCTAAAAATGAGGATAAGGTCGAATATCATCCCCACCATCATCCGAAATTTAATATTGATGAAGCTGCATTAAAAGTATCAGCAGCTCTTTATGCAAAATTCGCCTTAGATTTTTTAAAGGCTTAAAAAAGGTGGTATAGATGGACTTTAAGGAAGTTTTAAGAGCAGAAAAAGAATATTTAATAGAACTTAGAAGAGAATTTCATAAAAATCCCGAAAAAAGTTGGGAGGAATACCGCACTTCTGAACGGATTAAAGAAGAGTTAGATAAAATAGGGGTTGAATATAAAAGTTGTGCTGGCACAGGAGTTGTGGCAGTAATCGAAGGTGCAAAAGAAGGTAAGACAGTTGCTTTAAGGGCTGATATTGATGCCTTAGAATTAGATGAAGAAACTGAACTCAGCTTTAAATCAGAAAATAAAGGTTTAATGCATGCCTGTGGACATGATGGACATACGGCAATGTTATTAACAGCAGCCAGAGCTCTTGTTAAAACAAAGGATCAATTATCGGGAAGAGTAAAACTTATCTTTCAGCCTGCTGAAGAGATGGTAGCAGGAGCCAAAGAGCTGGTTAAAGAGGGAGTACTTAAAGATGTTGAGGCAATTTTAGGTATTCATCTCTGGAGTGGTTTAAAAACAGGCAAAATTAATGTTGAGGCTGGTCCAAGAATGGCTTCTGGTGATTATGTGATGATTAATTTTATCGGTGCTGGCGGCCATGGTTCACTTCCTCAGCAGACTGTAGATCCGATTGCAGCTGCTTCGGCCTTTGTGATGGAATCACAGGCTGTTATGAGTAGAGAAAGCAGTCCTTTAGATCCGGTTGTCTTTACAATCGGTAAAATCGATTCTGGGAGTAGATTTAACATTATTCCCTCTCGAGCCGAATTAGAAGGAACCCTGCGCTGTTTTAGTGAGAAATCAAGAACTAATGCTTCAGAAGCTATTGAAAGATTTGCCAATAAAATTGCTGCAGCATATAGGGCAGAGGCTGAAGTTGAGATCAAAGAAGGGACACCACCTACAGTCAATGATGCTGAAATCGCTGCCTATGCTCAAAAAGCTGCGGCAGAGATAGTTGGTGAAGATAGTATAATTTCAATGGAGAAAACAACCGGTAGTGAAGATATGGCTTACTATCTAAATGAAATCCCTGGTTGTTTAGCTTTTGTAGGGGCTGGATTTGAGGATGATAGCAAAAACTTCCCTCATCACCATCCAGAATTTAACATAGATGAGGACAGCCTTTTAATTGGTGCCTCTCTTTACTTTAATTTTGCCTTTAATTATTTAAATCAGTGATAGAAGCTAAAGTCTACTCGCAAAGCTCGTGGGCTTGCCCCGAGGAGGGTCAATAATTTAATTTTAAGAAACTAAGCAAATATTTTATTAAGCTCTTCTCTTTTGAGAAGGGCTTTTTTCGATTATGACTTAGCCATAATTTAGAAATATAATAAAGGAAAAAGAAAAATTTAATAGAACTATTTAACTAAGCTAAAGAAAATAAATATTGATTATGCACAAGAAACTAAGGCCAAGCAGTGGTTTTAGCTTAAAAATAATACTTTTCTTTCTAAAAAATGAGTGAATAATAAGAACAAGTAAAGGGGGATATTATGTATAAAATTGAGAACGAAGAGCTTTTAGCTGAATTTGAGCTGCATGGTGCTCCCTTTGTCTGTATAGAACCATGGTATGGAATAGCTGATTCTGTTGACTCTACAGGTGATTTAAAAAATAAAGAAGGAATAATCAGGCTTAAAAGCGGAAAGGAATTTTCCTGTCAGCATAGTATAGAAATCAAATAATTAAAAAATGAGGTGTTAAAATGGCTAACAATGAAGCTAAAATTAAAATTATAAAAGATGGCCCCTATCTTGTCAGTGGTAATGTCCCACTGAAAGAGAAAATAATTGTTGAAGTAGGCAATCATTATGAATATCATCCTGGACGTGAATTACCCCAATCTGAAAGTTATTCACTCTGCCGCTGTGGTCAATCAAAGAACCCTCCTTTTTGTGATGGCTCTCATCAAGAAGTTGATTTTGATGGTACAGAAATAGCAGAAAAAGAATCATATAGGGAGCGGGCAGAACATATTGAAGGTGAAGAAATAGATCTTTTAGATGATCATAGATGTGCACTAGCCAGATTCTGTCATACAGAAAAGGGCAGCACCTGGGAAATGGTAAAAGAATCTTCTGATCAAGAAAAGAAAAAAGAGGCAATAAAATCTGCTGATGAGTGTCCAGCAGGCAGATTAACTGTTGTTGATAAAGAGGGGGAATTTGTAGAAAAAGATTATCAACCCCAAATAGAGATCTTACAGGATGGAGAATATGGTTTTGGAGCAGGTATTTATGTAAAAGGTAAGATTTTAATTGAATCTGCTGATGGAAGCCATTATCAGAAAAGAAATAGACTTACCCTCTGCCGCTGTGGTAAGTCCAGAAATAAACCGTTTTGTGATGGTTGTCATTTAAAATATAAATTTAAAGAATAAAAAAGGACTCCCTTGCAGAAGAAATTGTTCTAAGTTCCTCTGTTTGGGAGTTTTAAAGACTTAAAACTAAGGGAAGCTAATCTTAAGCCAAAATATTATCTAGCAAATCTCTGTCTTTGTGTTTGTTCAACCCGTTGATTAAAACGTCCGTTTTCTCCAGCTTCTTGTTTAAGCATTCTACCTTCCTGTCTCTGTTCTCTGAGCTGTAGTTCTTCTTCTGTACAGTCTTCATTTGCTCTGTATTGAGCTGTTTCGGTCTGGATGTTCATTCTCTCCTGCATATTTCTACCCTGATTGGCAGCAAATAATAAGGTAGTAGAACTAAAGATAAGAGCCAAGACAATAAGCATCACAACTGTCATCTTTCTCATTTTTTATTCCTCCTCTGCTATTCTATATTAAGCTTAACAACTAAATATGAAGAGATTATGAATTTAAAACTATTTTTGTAAAGTAATTTATTTTATTTTTAGATAAAATATATTATTTTTAAGCTAAGAGATCAAAAAGGAGGTAAGAAGATGAAAGCAGATAAAATTTCAGCAGTTAAAAAAGCTGAAGGTGCAGGTGCTGAAGTAAATAGACTCTTTCCAAATAGAAGCCGGAATGATTTTCACGATCCATTTGTTTTACTTGATGAATTTTTTGTGGAGCCGCCCAATGAATTTGCTCCTCATGAACATCGAGGATTTGAAGCAATAACTTATATGCTGGAAGGACATTTCATCCATGAAGATAATTTGGGTAATAAAGCTGAGGTTGGACCTGGAGGGATTCAGGCATTTAATGCTGGTAAAAGTATTACTCATTCAGAAAAGCCGGGTCCTGAAGGTTTAAGCCGGGGAATACAGCTTTGGATAAATCTCCCCCAAAAGCTAAAAAATTCTGATCCCAGTTATCAAACTGTCAAGGCTGAAGAGATTGAAGAAGAAAAAAGTTCTGATCTTTTGATCAGGAAAATAGCAGGTCCAAATTCAAAATTAGAACTGCAGACAGAAATAGAATACCTTGATATTAAGGTGAAAAATGATACTAAATTCCAGGAACAACTAAAGACAGATCAGGTAGGGATAATTTATTTGATTGAAGGACAAATAGAAGGTCAGTATAAGCTTGCTGCTAAAGAAGGTTTGTTGATAGAAGCAGGAGAAGAGATTTCTCTTGACTTTAAAGAGGGCAGCAGGTTAATTTTCTTAAAAGGAAAAGCTCATCAGCAAGAAATAAAGTTGAGAGGTTCTTTTGTAGAATAATTTTTAAAAAAATAAAAAAATATAATTTCATAAATATATTAGCAGGAAATTCTGCTTTTAGCGTGAAATATAATATTATAATCCCTTCATTTTGAGTTAATATTTTCTAAATTATAGCTGGACTAATAATGGCTCAAGTGAAGGAATATTTTTGTTTAATCAGCTCTATTTAATTTTACTTTTTTATCGATAACTGATATTATTAAAGATGCTAAAGAATAGAAAAAGAGCTGATTTAGCTAGAAAATCTTATTTAGAAAAGGAAGTTTAATTTAATGAAAGATAAAATTATAATAATAACTGCAGAAAAAAAGATGGAGCAGAAATTAGAGCCTTTAATTAGAGAGCTGGGGGATAGAGCTGTAGTCACTTTTTCTTCAGGCGAAAAAGCAGCTGAATATATTTCCTCTAAGGCTGGCCAAATAGATTTAATCATTTTAGGCAGTTTTTATGAAGCTGGAGTTTTTTCTTATCAATTTGCAGAAAAAATTAAATCTAAGTATCAACTGCCAATTATTTTTCTTAATAATAATACTCGGAGTTTTGACTCTAAACCAGAGTTTAAAGCTGCAGATCTCATACTCAGCCTGCCTGAAAATGAGCTCGAGCAGAAAATTTTTAAGCATAATCTAAAAGAATTTTTAAATAATCATCAAATAAAAAAGCATTGTCAGTTAAATCAATACTCACTTGACTCACTTTCAGCCCATATTGCTGTACTTGATGAAAATGGAGTAATTTGCTATACCAATAAGGCCTGGGAAGATTTTGCCCGGGAAAATGCTTTGACACCTGCAGAGAGTGGGCTGGGGATAAATTATCTTGAGCTTTTAAAAAATGCTGATGAGGCTGAAAATGCAGCAGATATTTTAGCTGGTATTAAAAAAGTAATGGCTCAGGAAAGTGATTTGTTTAGTTTTGAATATCCCTGCCATTCTCCTGAAAATGAAAGATGGTTTAAGCTTAGGGTGACACCTTATAAAGGTGAGGGCCCTTTTTCTGCAGTTGTTGCTCATGAAAATATCACCGAGCGCAAAAAAGCAGAAAAAGAATTGGAAGTTTTAAATCAGGAATATGAAAGTATATTTAATAATGTTCAAACCAGCATTTTCCTTTTAAATGTAGATAATGACCAAAAAATAACTTATCAAAGTTTGAATTCTATAGAAGAGAATTTAACAGGGATCAAATCAGAAAGCATTAAAGGTAAAACCCCTGTTGAAGCTTTTGGTAAAGAAATAGGTAGTGAAATCGAAAATAAATATAGAAGCTGTCTGGTTAAAAAAGAAAGTATAGAATATCAAGAAAAGATAGATCTACCGGGTGGATTGAAATACTGGCATACCAATTTAAGCCCGATAATTGTTGATGGTAAAATAGAAAAAATTGTTGGAACTTCACTTGATATTACAGAGTCGATAGAAAAAGAGAAAAAACTGGAAGCGATTTTTAAAGCCAGTCAAAATATTTCCTTTATAATTACTGAGGCAACTGATGATAAAAAAGAATCATTTATTAGAGAGTTTAGTCCCGGGGCAGAAAATATTTTTGGCTACAGTAGAGAAGAAGTAATTGATACTCCTGTTTCTAAGCTGCACTGCAAGTCTGAAATCCGTCAGTTTCCAAATATGCACACCCTTATCGAAGACAATAAAAGCTGGAGTGATGAGGTAACTTTAATCCGTAAAAATGGTGAGAAGTTTACAGCAATGTTTACCGTTTATCCTTTAAGTGATTATCAGGATGAAAAGCTCTTAACTTTAGGAGTAGCTATTGATATCTCTGAACGCAAAAAAGTTGAAGAAGAACTTAAAAAAAGCAAAAAATTGTATCAGGGTTTAATCGAATCTCAAAATGATTTGATAGTCAGGGTTGATAGTGAAAACCGCTTTATTTATGTAAATGATGCCTACTGTGAATTGTTTGGCAAAACAAGAGAAGAACTTATCGGGAGTAAATTTACTCCCTTAGTGCATGAGGATGATCTAGAAAGCACTTTAAAAGCAATGAAAGCTCTTAACAAAGCTCCTTATAGGGCACATATGGAACAAAGGGCAATGACCGTAGATGGCTGGCGCTGGATTTCCTGGGAAGATAACGCGATTTTAAATGAAATGGGAGAAATCACAGAAATACAAGGTGTGGGAAGAGATATAACTCATCTTAAAGAAACTGAACAGGCACTAAAAGAAAGTCAGCGAAAACTTGAACAGTTAATCTCTCAAACTACTGCTGTTATTTATTCCTATCAAGTAGTTGATGGAAAACATGAAATAACTTATTTAAATGAAAATGTAGAGAACATTTTGGGCTTTAAAGCTGAAGATTTTATTGGCAGAGAAGAATTTCATTTAAGCTGTGTTCACCCAGAAGATCGGGAGATATTGAAAGAGAAAATAGCCAAAGTTACTATCAAAGATGCCTCGGTTGATGAATATCGATTTAAAGATAAAGAGGGCAATTATCACTGGCTATATGATCAGCAAAAGGTAATCAGCAGGGAAGGTGGAGTAATTAAAGTTATTGGTTCCTGGCTCGATTATACTGCTGAACATAATAAACACAAAGCAAAAATTGACAAACTCCTTTATACTGATGTCTTAACAGGGCTTAATAATAGAAAATGCTTTGAAGAAAAAAATACAATTAATAAACTGAATCAAAAGAATAATTTACCCTTGAGTATTATTAAAGCAGATATTAATGGTTTAAAACTTATCAACGATAGTTATGGTGATGATCTGGGAGATCAATTTTTGATCAAAGCAGCTCGGATTTTAGAAAGTGCAACTCCTGAAAAGACATTAATCGCCCGCTGGGGTGGGGATGAATTTTTAGCTGTGCTTCCTCAAACTGATAAAACAGAAGCACAAAAAATAATGAATAAAATCAGGGATAAGATGGATCATAGTTATATTGAAAAAACCCCTGTTTCAATGGGGTTGGGTAAGGCAACAAAGTTTGAACTTGATCAGTCGATCGAAGCTGTTTTAAAAGAAGCTGATGATCTGATGTATCAAAATAAATTGTTAGAAAAAAGAAGTGAAAAAAGTAAGATTGTTGAAAGCATAATTAATGCTCTGGCAGCTAAAAGTGATGAAACCAAAGAACATGCAGTTCGGATGAGTAGAAATGCACGGAAGCTCGGACGAAGGCTTGGTCTTGATCACTCAGAATTAGACAAACTTTCTCTGCTGGCAAAACTACATGATATTGGTAAAACAACAATTTCTGAAGAGATTTTAAGCAAGCCTGGCAAACTTGATAAAAAAGAATGGGAGATAATGAAAAATCATCCCAGAGTTGGTTTTAAAATTGCCAATGCATCCAGCGAGTTTTCTGTGATAGCTGAAGATATTTTATCACATCATGAGCGCTGGGATGGGAGTGGTTATCCCAGGGGCCTAAAAGGAGAAGAGATCCCTTATTTAGCCAGGATAATATCAATTATAGATGCCTATGATGTAATGACAAATGAGCGGCCCTATACTGAGGCAATCAATAGAATTGAAGCCCTCGCTGAAATAAAACGCTGTGCCGGAAGCCAATTTGATCCTGAAATTGCTGAAGAATTTATTGCTATGCTTTCAGGTGAATAAAAATAATGCTCAGGCAATTTCAACAGCTTCTGATTATGGAATTCCTAACTATATCCTGATCTATCTCATCGTCTTCTGCATGTTCTGGATTGACTTTTAATCTGGGAATGATCTCTTTCTTAATATATTTAATTTAGTCTAAGTTTCTTAAAATACAGCTTTCAATTAAATTGATATTATTGTTTTTAGCAAAACTCCTTATTTGAGAGCTTCTTGTTCCCGGCTGCAGCCAGACATATTCTATACCTTCAGCTTTGATGTTTTCCATTATCTTAATAGCTATCTTAGGATTAACAACCATATCTACAACCTCTATTTTGGCAGGAATTGAGGCCAGGGCAGCATAGCATTTATCTCCATCAATATTTTCAAGATTTGGGTTAACAGGATAAACATTATAATTATGTTTTTTCAGCTTTTTATATATTTTATAACCGAATTTATTTTTTTTATCAGTAGCTCCAACCACCGCCCAGTTCTTCATTTCTAATGTCTTAGCTTTATCATTCATTTGATTTTCCTCCTAATTATTAAATAATTTAAATTAAAAATACTCTACCCTGACCCAAAATGAGCCGGAGTAGAGCACTTTTTTAGTTTAGATTCCTCTTTGTCTTAGTCTCTTAATTCTTTCTTCTGTTGGTGGATGGGTACTGAACAATCTTGCCATTCCTTCACTGGAAAGAGGATTCATAATAAACATATGGGCAGCTGCCTCATTAACCTGCATCGAGCTTCTCTGTGAATAATGCTGCATTTTTTCTAGAGCACTTGCAAGCCCTTCTGGATTACCAGAAATCTGACCACCACTTTGATCGGCATAATATTCTCGCGAACGAGAAATAGCCATTTTGATCATTATAGCAGCAAGGGGAGCAAAAATAATTGCTAAGAGCTGAACCAGGCCACCACCTTTACCGCGTCTGCGGCCAAAAATCATTCTATAGCGTCCCATTCTGGCAAGAAAAGCTAAAGCACCTGCCATTGTTGCAGCCATTGTTTGAATTAAAGTATCACGATTCTTAACATGGGCAAGCTCATGGGCGATTACTCCCTCTAATTCCTCTTCATTTAGCAGATTTAAAATACCTTCTGTAACTGCAACTGCTGCATGGGAAGGATTTCTACCTGTAGCAAAAGCATTAGGCTGCTGTGAAGGAGTAAGATAAATATCAGGCATAGGAATATTAGCCTTTCTGCTTAACTTCCTTACTATTTTATAAACTTGAGGTGCTTGCTCCTCACTTAAAGGTTTGGACTTTGTCATTTTAATAGCTATTTTATCACTTTTCCAGTAGCTGATAAAGTTTATGGCCATGGCAAAAACAAATGCCATTATAAGTCCATTTTCACCAGCTATTAATCCTCCCAGGAAAAGAAAGATAAGGGTTAAAGTAAACATCAATAAAAATGTTTTTATACGGTGCATAATTAAACCTCCTTTTAAATCGAATTTATCTAAATATCATCAATTTCCATTAATACCAAATCAATATATTTTTGTCTAATATAATTTTAACTCAAAAATGCTAATAATACAAATTAGAATCTGATTAAAAAAAGCCTAAAAGTTCTATCAATTAGGACTATTTTTTGCTATAATTAGCTTAGTTAAGCTTAAAATACTGAAATTTGAGTTTTTTATCTCTAAAGGGAGGATATATATGACAGAAAAATTAAAAGTTGGTGTAATTGGTGTAGGTAGTATGGGAGAACATCATGTTAGAAATTATCTCTCCTTAAAACATTTATGTGAATTTATCGGCATCTATGATGATGATCAGGAGCGGGTAGAAGAGATCGCTCAAAGCTATGGAGTGAAAAGCTATGCTGATATGGAAAGCTTATTTGCCGATGTTGATATTATAAATATTGCTACTCCAACTACTACCCATTATGATATTGCAATGATGGCTTTAGAAAGAAATATTCACGTTTTGATAGAAAAACCTATTACAGCTGAGATTGAAGAAGCTGAGAAAATTATAAAAAAAGCTGAGCAAAAAGGCTTGGTGGTTCAGGTAGGTCATATAGAAAGATTTAATCCGGCAGTATTGGCTTTACCGGAAGTTCTAAAAGATAAAAAAGTAATTGCTCTTGATAGTAAAAGACTGGGGCCCTATGATCCCCGGATCAGTGATACAGATGTAATTCAAGATTTAATGATCCATGACATAGATGTAATTAATTCTATAGTTTCAGGACCGATTTCTGATATCGAAGCTTATGGAAGAATTACTCGTTCTGCTGGATTGATCGATTATGCTGTAGCTAATATGGTGATGAGCAATGGTGCGGTTGCCACCCTTACTGCAAGCAGAATAACGCAAAAAAAGGTTAGACAGCTTACAATTACAACTGAAGATTCATATATTGAGCTGGATTATCTGCAGCGGAAAATACTGCTAACCAAAAAGAGAGAATTGTTGGGCGGCAAGAAAAAACAGCCCAAAACAGAGCTGGAAGAAATAATTGTTGAAGAAAAAGAACCGCTTAAAAGCCAGCTAAAACATTTTATCAATTCGATTAGAAATGGAACCAGACCTTTGATAAATGCTAATGATGCTTTAGAAGCACTTAGTTTAACTAAAAAAATTCAAAAAAGAATCTACAATAAAGAAAGGAAGTAGCTATAAATGATATCAATCGCTCAACCTCTGGTAAATAAAAAAGAAAAAGAGCTAGTTTTAGAAGTAATGGATAGTGGTATGTTAGCTTCTGGTTCATATGTGAATAATTTCTCCAAAAAATTTGCTGATTTTATAGGCAGCAAATATGGAGCTGCAGTTTCAAGTGGGACAACAGCTTTACATACAGCACTGCTTGCAGCAGGTATTGGAGAAGGTGACAAAGTATTAACAACTCCTTTTACCTTTATTGCCAGTTCTAACTCTATTCTCTATACAGGAGCAGAACCTGTTTTCGTTGATATTAAAGAAGACAGCTATAACATAGATCCGGAAGAAATAGAGGCTGCCCTTAAAAAAGATCCAGCTATTAAGGCTTTATTAATAGTTCATCTTTTTGGCTTAAGCTGTGATATGGATAAAATAATGGAGCTGGTAGAAAAATATGAATTAATTTTAATCGAAGATTGTGCTCAGTCACATGGAGCAGAATTTAACGGCAAAAAAGCGGGTAGTTTTGGTGATCTTTCGACCTTTAGTTTTTATCCAACCAAAAATATGACTACTGGTGAAGGAGGAATGGTCTTAACTGATCAGGAAGAATTATATAATAAAGCTGCAAAAATAATTAATCATGGTCAGGCAAAAAAATATTTACATGATAGCCTAGGTTATAACTTTAGAATGACAAATCTGGCTGCTGCAATAGGTTTAGTTCAACTAGATAAACTGGCAGCCTTTAATCAAAAAAGAATAGAAAATGCAGAGTTTTTTAATCAAAACTTAGCCGATTTAAAATGGCTTAAAATACCTTCTAAGCCTGCTAACAAAAAGCATGTTTATCATCAATATACATTAAGAGTAAAAGATCGTGATCAATTTGCTGCTTATTTAAGTGAAAATGGGGTAGGGAATAGTATTCATTATCCTGCTCCGGTTACCCAACAACCCTATTACAAGAAATTGGGTTATGGTGAGCTCAGCTTTGCTGTCACAGAAAAAGTGGCAGAAGAAATTATCTCTATTCCGGTTCACCCTGCTTTAAGTGATCAGGAACTGGAGAAGATTGTCAAGGTAATCAAAGCCTACAAATAGATCAACTTATAAGCAACAACAGTTTATTTCAGCTTAAATGACATATAAATTATATAAATTAGCAAAAAGATTATATTTTTCGTCTTTTTCTCTATATTTTTGGGTTTAACTATGCTATAATATATTTACAGCTAAATAATTATATACTAATTAAGAGATTAAAGAACAGGGTAATTTCAGATTATAAGGCAGAGGATTCGATTAATTTGAAAAAGCCCTGTTTTTATTTATCAACTTTGTGAAAAATGTCTTAAAATGGAATTATCAATAAAAATTGGAGGGGATTTAAATGGATTTTAGCTTAAAAAAAGTAAATGAGATCAGTAGAGAGCTTGCTGAGTTTGCAGAATTGTTAGAGGAAATGCAAAAAAAATCCGAATTTGATAAACTGAAAGAAGATTCAAATTATTCTCTCGAAGAAAAACTAAAAAAAGTTGAGACAGATATTGAAATTTTACGCACCGGTCTTATGAATGATAATATTAGCAAAAAAGTTAATGCTCTTAAATTAGAACAGCTAAAAAAACAGCATCAGAAAATTCATAATTATCAATAATCACTTCTGTTAAAAGCTTAAATTAGACAAAAAAAATAAAAAGGTGGACACAAATAAAACAAGGTTCTGACGAATCTTTTTCAACTTCTTGTTCGTAGTGTAGCATTTTTTACTTTTCTTATTTTTCTTTTTACCGTTATTTAGTCCTCCTTTACTATTTTTGATTTCCTCAAGCTATATTACTAAAGAAAGCTATACCTTAGTAATATTCTTTTGGTCATCTCCAATAGTAAATTCATAGGCTTTGATTTTCCGCCTAAATGCTGGTAAATTTACTTAAATAAGAATTTCAAAACACTGCTTCCGAACAATCCGTTTTAGGACTTCCTCAGAACCTTGTACCTATATTATAGAGCTAAACTGACTAAAAGTCAATTCCTAAAAATGAGCATATGTTTAAATTAGCTATTATATTTGTCGAATTACTCACTGATGCTTTAAATATTTGCAAAATTTAAAATCTTTAAAGGAGGGCCTGTTATGGAGCTTAAATTTATCTTTGAGAAATTTAAGGGGATTGGCTACTACTTTTTAATTGCGGTTCTTTTATTTGCGGTAATATTTATCTATTTTTATCTCTATGGAGCAGGAACTCAAAGGGCAAACAGTCTTTCTTATGGAGAAAGGGTAGAATTAGCAGAAGTTGAAATCAGGGAGTCTGAATTTGCAGAGCTAATCTATAATCGGAGGTCGATTAGAGATTATCAGGCTGAAGAAATATCTTTTAATAATATTTCTAAACTGCTCTGGTCTACAGTTGGAACAACAGTTGATGGTATAAGTGGGCCAACCAGAGCTGCTCCATCTGCTGGGGCAACAGATGCAGTAGAAGTTTTTATTTCTGCCAAAGATGTTGAAAACTTAGCAAGTGGGATCTATCATTATCAAGCAGCCGAAAACACCCTGCTGGAAGTTAGTTCAGAAGCCAAAACAGCTGAGTTAGAAGCAGCTGCCCTAAATCAAGCTGCTGTTGGTGATGGAAGTGCGGTAGTTATTATCACTGCAGTTTACGATAGAACTCTCAGGCGTTATGGAGAAAGAGGAGAGCGTTATGTTCACATGGAGGCAGGACATGCTGCTCAAAATCTGCTTTTAATGGCGGAAAATTTAGGTTTAGGCAGTGTAATAATCGGTGCTTTTGATGATAATGAGCTGAGCTCTATTCTGGGCAGCGAAAAATATGAGCCACTGCTTTTGCTGCCGATTGGAGTGCTTGAAAATTAGTTTCTTTCTTAATTGAAAAAAGCACTTGCAAAATGCAAAATCAACTGTTATAATGGTTTGTGTTGCAGGAAAAATTGGATCAATTAATATAGGAGATATTCTATGAACTTTGATCAGAAGTATATGCAGATGGCCCTGGCAGAAGCCAGGAAAGCTTATCAAAGGGCAGAAGTTCCAATCGGTGCAGTTGTAGTGTGTGATGATCGAGTAGTTGGTCGCGGGTTTAATCTCCGGGAGCAAACTCAAGATCCAACTTCTCATGCCGAAATTATTGCCCTTAAAGAGGCTGCCAAAGAACAGGCTAGCTGGCGTTTGGAAAATTGCCAGCTTTATGTGACTCTAGAGCCCTGTCCGATGTGTGCAGGTGCTATTTTGCAGTCAAGGCTAAAAAGGCTTGTTTATGCAGCAGATGATCCTAAAGCAGGAGCTGTTAAAAGCCTTTATCAACTACTAGGTGATAATCGTTTTAATCATCAAGTAGAAGTTGTATCTGGAGTTATGGAAGCAGAAGCCGCTCAGCTATTAAAAGATTTTTTCCGTGAGTTAAGAGAACGGAAGGATGGGTGAGTCTGGCTGAAACCGCTCGACTCGAAATCGAGTAGGCATAATTTGCCTCGGGGGTTCGAATCCCTCTCCTTCCGCCAAAAGGCAGCTGAATTCTGAACACTCATAGAATTAGAGATAAATTTTAAAGTATAGACTAAGGAGAGGTGTCCGAGTCTGGCTTAAGGGGCCCGCCTGGAAAGCGGGTGTAGGCTTTCACCTACCGAGGGTTCGAATCCCTCCCTCTCCGCCATTAAAATTTTATAGATTTTTAAAGTTTGGCCGTACTAAATGGGGTGTTAGCGGTGCCCTGTAACCTGCAAACCGCTACAGCAGGATTGAAGCCTCATTGAGGGTTTTCGCTTTCAGGGTCTGGCCTTGATAAGTAGTGTTGACAATTGGGTCTCGCGCAATGAAGTCTTATGAACCCCGTCAGGTCCGGGAGGAAGCAGCGGTAAGTAAGTCGCTTCATGTGCCGCGAGGGTGCCTGGTTCGAGCCAACTGTCAGGGTAACGCCTGGGAGGGGGAACTCGATTTGAGGTGTGCGGCCACCTTTTTCTAACACCCGGAATAGGGTGTTTTTGTTATATAATAATAATTTAGGGGTGAATTAAATGTCCTTTCTCTCTCTTTACAGAAAATACCGGCCGGAAGATTTTACAGATTTGATCGGTCAGGATCATGTGGTCCAGACCTTAAAAAATGCCTTGAAAAATGATAGGGTTGCCCATGCTTATCTCTTTGCCGGACCACGTGGTACAGGGAAGACATCGACTGCCAAGGTTTTTGCCAAAGCTCTAAATTGTGCAGAGCCAGCAGCTGATTTAGAACCCTGTGGAGAGTGTAATTCCTGTCAGAGAATAACTAATGGTAGTTCACTTGATGTGATTGAAATCGATGCTGCTTCAAATCGGGGTATTGATGAGATTAGAGAATTAAGAGAAAAGGTTAAATTTTATCCTGGAGAAGGACAATATAAGGTATATATAATTGATGAGGTACATATGTTAACAACTGGAGCTTTTAATGCACTGTTAAAAACCCTGGAAGAACCACCTGATAGTGTTGTCTTTATCCTGGCCACTACAGAACCTCATAAGGTTATTACAACAATTATGTCCAGATGTCAGCGCTTTGATTTTACTTTGCTGAGTTTGGGAGATATAAAAAAGAGGTTAAAGCATATTGCTGAAGAGGAAGGATACAAGATCAGTGTTGAGGCTCTTGATATTTTAGCCCGCAGTGCTCGGGGTGGTATGAGAGATGGGATCAGCCTTTTAGATCAGGCCATATCTTTTAGTGATGGTCAGCTGGCTGCTGAAGAAATAGCTCGAATGTTGGGCAGGGTGAATAAAGATAAATTAAAAGAATTTTTGTTTTATTTAAGCCAAAATCAGAGCCAAAAAGCTCTGCAGTTATTGGATAAACAGCTTGAGGCTGGACTGGGTATAGAAAGATTTAGTGATGAATTGGTAGCTTACTGTAGAGAACTACTTCTAATCAAGGAATGTGGGGTTGACTCCGGCATTTTAGAGTATTCTCAAAGCTATTTAGATGAACTGGCAGCTGCTGCAGCTAATTTAAGCACAGCTCGGATCACCAATATCATAGATGAGTTTGCCCAATTAAAGCAAAAACTGCGCTCTAGTGCAAGGCCCCGTTTACAATTGGAGATAAGTGTTATAAAATTAAGTAGTAAGCAGAGTTCTGAATCTTCGCTTGAGGCCAGGCTTTCTCAGCTGGAATTCAAATTAAATGAGCTGCAAAATAGAGCTAAAGTCCCTGCTGAAGAATTAGAAGCACAAAAGCCGGTGCAAAAAGAAATTGAAAAAAGGGCACAAAAGTCAAGCAGCAGAGAAAAAGAGGAGCTTCCAGCTCAAAATAAGGCTAAAGCTGCTGCAGATAAAAAACAAAGCAGAAGTGATGCTGCTGGTGGATCTCTCAGCTTAGAAAAGCTTAAAAATTACTGGGCAAAGGTCTTAAGTGAGATTAGAAAAAGAGATATCTCAGTTCAGGCCTTATTAAGAGAAGCTGAACCGACTGCTGTTGAAGGGAAAAAAATTATCATTGTATTTCCTGAAGATAAAAAATTTCATTTTAAGGGAGCAAGATCAAATCAATCAATGATCACTAATGTGATCAGCAGTCTTTTAAATCAATATGTGGAATTAGAATTTGTACTTGGTGATTATAAAAAAAAATCACTAAGTGAAGAACAAAGTACTCAAACTGAAGTAAATGAAGCAAGCAGAGCAAAATCTGAGCTGCAAAACTCTACTTCAGCTAAGAAAAAATCTCAAAGCAAGAAAAAGCAAAGTTTTGGCATAGAAGAAATTGCCAGGATTTTTTCTGGAGAGATAATTGAGGTTGATGAGTCAATTTTAGAAAAAAAAGGAGGCAATTAAAATGGATATGAAAAAATTAATGAAACAGGCACAGCAAATGCAGTCAAAGATGGCTAAGATGCAGGAAGAACTTGAAGACAAAACTTTAGAATCAACTGCCGGTGGTGGAGCAGTTAAAGTTGTTGTTAATGGTAAACAGGAATTAGTTGATCTGCAGATAGATCCTGATGCAGTAGATCCAGATGATGTAGAAATGCTGGAAGATCTTATTTTAGCAGCTGTAAATCAGGCAATGCGTGAAATGCAGGAAATGGTAAACGAAGAAATGGGTAAGGTAACTGGTGGGATGAATCTACCAGGGATGCCGTAATGAATCCCTATCCCAGGCCGATGGGAAAATTGATAGGCGAGCTGAGTAAACTGCCCGGTATTGGGCCAAAAACTGCCCGCCGACTTGCTTTTTATATTCTCGGTCAGAATAAAAATGAGGTAAAAAACCTTTCTGATGCTTTAATAGAAGCCAGGGATAAGATTAATTATTGTTCAAGCTGTAATCATTTAACAGAAGGTGATACCTGTTCTTTTTGCCGCTCAGATGAGCGTGATCTTTCAGTAATCTGTGTTGTAGAAAGTCCTCGGGATGTTGTCGCCATGGAAAAAACCGGAGAATACAATGGTCTTTATCATGTTTTACATGGAGCTATATCACCTATGGATGGGATTGGACCTGATCAGATTAAAATCCGCAGTTTAATGCCCCGTTTAGAAAAAGGAGAGGTAGAAGAAATAATTATAGCTACTGATCCTAATGCAGAAGGGGATGCAACTGCTATGTATCTGGCCAAGCTGATCAAACCATTGGGGGTAAAAGTGACCAGAATCGCTCACGGGATACCTGTTGGTGGAGATTTAGAATATGCAGATGAGGTAACCCTTTCTAAAGCTTTAGAAGGCCGCCGAGAAATATAATTGTAGATAACAGATTTGAGGAGCCTTTAGTCGGGCTCTTTTTCTATATTGACATTTTTTAGCTTAGAGTTAAATTACCCTGCTTGACATTGGAGCCGGGCTTTGTTAAAATACATAAAATATTAGATTAAAGCACAGTAGTAATTATTGATAAATTAGGCAGTAATTTCATTAAATTTCAAGTATTCTGCAGTGTTCTGATGGATGGTACTTAATGAACTTTTTAAAAATACTACAGGGGGTAGAGTAATGGAAAAAATAATTAAAGAAGCTTTAACTTTTGATGATGTTTTATTACAACCACAGAAATCTGATGTAGTTCCCAAAGATATTGACACAAGAACCAAGTTAACAGATGATATTTATTTAAACACACCCATAATTTCGGCTGGAATGGACACGGTTACCGAAGCTGATATGGCTATTGCAATGGCCAGAGAGGGTGGTTTGGGTGTTATCCATAAGAACATGTCGATTAGAAGACAGGCTTCAGAAGTTGATCGGGTAAAAAGATCAGAAAGTGGAGTTATTATTGATCCCTTTTCTCTTTCACCAGATGCCTTGATCAGTGAGGCAGAAGAATTGATGTCTAAATATCATATTTCTGGAGTACCCATAGTTGATGAAGAAAATGTTTTGGTCGGTATTTTAACCAACAGAGATCTGCGCTTTGTAGAAGATTATAATCGACCTGTTTCAGAGGTAATGACAGATGAAAAGCTTGTTACTGCACCTCTAGGAACAGATCTTGAAGGGGCAAAGGCTAAATTAAGAAAGCATAAAATAGAAAAACTACCAATTGTTGATGAAGAAGGTAAACTGAGTGGTTTGATTACTATTAAAGATATAGAAAAGGCTAAAAAGCACCCTAATGCTTCCAAAGATAAGCAGGGTAGGCTGCTCGTTGCAGCAGCTGTAGGAACCGGAGATGATACCTTAGACAGAGTTGCTGCTCTAGTGGATGCTAAGGTAGATATTATCGTAATAGATACTGCTCACGGTCATTCTCAGGGAGTTATTAATGTAGTTAAGCTTATCAAAGAGGAATATCCAGACTTAACAGTTATAGCAGGTAATGTTGCTACTGCAGAAGCTACAGAAGATCTTATCAAAGCTGGAGCAGATGTAGTAAAGGTAGGGATTGGACCTGGTTCTATATGTACAACTAGGGTTGTAGCAGGAGTAGGTGTTCCTCAAATAACTGCTATTCATGATGCTGCCAAAGTAGCCGATAAATATGGCAAAACTGTTATTGCTGATGGTGGTATCAAATATTCAGGTGATATAACAAAGGCTATTGCTGTTGGAGCTCATTCGGTGATGATCGGTAGTCTTTTAGCAGGAACTGAAGAAAGTCCTGGTGAACTGGAAATTTATAAAGGAAGAAGTTTTAAAGTCTATAGAGGTATGGGTTCTGTAAGTGCTATGAAACAGGGAAGTAAGGATCGTTACTTCCAGGAAGAAAAAACTGAAACAGAAAAATTTGTTCCAGAAGGTATAGAAGGTAGGGTACCATATAAAGGTACACTAGCTGAAACCATTTATCAATTAGTAGGTGGCTTAAAATCAGGGATGGGTTATTGTGGCACCCCTGATATAGAGAGCTTAATCAGTGATGCCAAGCTGCTGAGAATATCTTCGGCAGGTTTAAGAGAAAGTCACCCTCATGATGTTAAAGTTACTAAAGAAGCTCCTAACTACAGTTTTAATGACTAAACTCTAAGTTTTGGTCCATTGTTATTAACTTAACAGAAATTTTTTGCAAAGAGTATTATTCTTATAGCTGTGGTTTATTATTATATTTGTTAATTACAGGGGGCGTTAGTAATGAGTGAAGAAAAGAGAAAAAAAGAAAAGTTGATTATAATCGGTGGGGGTCCGGCAGGAATTACAGCTTCAATTTATGGAGCCAGGGCTGGGCTTAATCCTTTGATTTTAGTAGGCCCTGAACCAGGAGGCCAGATTACTACTACTTCTGAACTAGAAAATTATCCCGGGTTTCCCGAACCGATTGGGGGCTTTGAATTAACTCAAAAGATGACTGAACAGGCGCAAAATTTTGATGTTCGTTTAGAATACGAAAGTGTTGAAGATTTAATCCCTGAAGGTGATAACTATATTGTTAAAACAGATATGGAAGAATATGAAACAGAAACAGTTATCATAACTACAGGTGCAGAGCCAAAAACACTCGGTCTGGAAAAAGAAGATAAATTGCGGGGTAATGGTGTATCCTATTGTGCTACCTGTGATGCAGCCTTCTTTAAAGATAAGGATGTTGCAATAGTTGGGGGAGGAGACACAGCTTTATGGGAGGCAACTTTTCTAGCTAAATTTGCTTCTAAAGTATATATTATTCACCGTCGGGATAAATTTAGAGGAGCTAAAAGACTTGGTGATAGGGTCAAAAACATGGATAATATAGAGATAATCTGGGATACAGAAGTTAAAGCCCTTCATGGTGAAGATAAATTAGAGGGAATAAGAGTTTTCAATAATAAAACTGGCGAAGAATCTGATTTAGATGTAGATGGATTTTTCGTTGCTATCGGCCATAAACCAAGGACAAAATGTTTAAATGGGTTTGTAAAATTAGATGATTATGGCTATATAATTACAGATGATAAACAGCGCACCAATCTCAAAGGTGTATTTGCAGCTGGTGATGTACAGGATCCGGATTATAGACAGGTTGTAATCGCAGCAGGTAGTGGGGCAAAAGCTGCTATCGAAGCTGCTGAATATCTGGAAGACAAACATGATAAAAAAGCAAAATAATTCTTAGCAATGAGCTCGACTTTAGCTGCTGTCAGATTAATGACAGCTGGACTGAAGCGGGCTTTTCTTTTATTGCAATAAATGGCATCATATTGTATAATTATTATACAATGAGATAATATTAACAAAGCTTTAGAGAGGAGCTGGCTGTTTTGGGAGAAGGTTTTTTTATTACTTTTGAGGGGATAGAAGGTTCGGGTAAATCAACCCAGATTAAACTGCTTGGTGATTATTTGAAAAATAAAGGTAAAGAAGTTGTAATTACCAGAGAACCAGGTGGAACAGAATTGGGTAAAAAAATTCGCCAATTATTACTTGATCCCGCTCATGAAAATATGGATTATAGAACGGAGATTCTCCTATATACTGCAGACCGAGCTCAGCATTTTAAAGATCTAATCAAACCTGCTCTAAAAGCCGGTAAAATAGTGATTTCAGATAGATTTGCAGATTCTAATTTAGCTTATCAAGCAGCTGGAAGAGGCTTAAATTATGAGCTGGTATATAAGATTAATGACTGGGTTATTGATTCTCGCTGGCCTGATCTGACCTTTATTTTAGATGTTAGTATTAGTGAGGGTTTAAAAAGAGCAAGGGCTTCTAGTTTTGATTTAAATGGAGACCGACTGGAAAGAGAAGCAGATTCTTTTCATCAGCGGGTTAGAAAAGCCTATTTGGATATGGCCGCTGGAGAAAGATTTGCCCTTATCGATGGAAATGCAGCTGAAGAAAAGGTTCATCAGGAGGTCAAAAAAATAATTACCAGGAGGTTATTCTAATGGCAAAAAGAGCAGAAACAGGTAAAACCATCAAAATGGTAATTGCTGTGGTTCATGACAATGATGCTGCAGATTTGTTGGAGGCTTTGACAGCTGAAGGTTTTCAGGCCACAAAACTTGCTTCTACAGGTGGTTTTTTAAGAGAGGGTAACACCACCTTTATAATTGGCTCTGACAGAGAACATGTTGATGATGTATTGGCGATTATAAAAGAGCAGTGTGAGGCAAGGAGCAAAACCGTTGCCCCTATGTCACCTGTGGCTAACTCACTGGAAGGCTATTATTCTTTTCCCATGGAAATAAAAATTGGTGGAGCAACAGTCTTTATTATAGATGTTGAGCAATTTGTGAAGCTGTAGAGGAGTTGGATTATGAGCTTTGATTCTGTTTTAGGACAAGAAGATGCTGTAGAAATACTGCAGGATGAGATAGAAAAAGAAAGAATTAGTCATGCCTATTTATTTAGCGGCCAGTCTGGAATCGGAAAATCCAAACTTGGCTATGAGTTTGCAAAGGCGGTTTTCTGTCAGGAATTAAAAATTGACAGTTGTGGTAAATGTATTAGCTGTCGTAAAATGGAGCATCAAAATCATCCTGATTTTAAGATAATCTCTATTCTAGAGAACAAAAATAATATTTCTATAGATCAAATTAGAGAACTGAAAAAAGAAATAGCATATAAACCTTATGAAAGCGAAAAAAAGATATATATCATCGAGTCAGCAGATCAGATGAGCAAAGAAGCTGCCAACAGTCTTTTAAAAACTTTGGAAGAACCACCT
Source organism: Halanaerobium polyolivorans (assembly GCF_020711195.1). Taxonomy (GTDB): domain Bacteria; phylum Bacillota; class Halanaerobiia; order Halanaerobiales; family Halanaerobiaceae; genus Halanaerobium; species Halanaerobium polyolivorans. Next base: position 39,440 of record NZ_JAJFAT010000010.1, on the reverse strand, counting down.
TCTTTTGCAACAATTATCCTGCTGGCCGAAGACACTAGTCGGCTGCTGCCAACGATAATATCTCGTTGTCAGCAGTTAAAACTTAAAAATTTAGCCCTGAGTGAAATTAAAAAGCTGCTGCTTGAAAAAGGTATAGCAGCAGATAAGGCAGAAATCTTGAGCAGAACCGCCCACGGCAGTCCGGGTAAAGCCCTGGCTGCAGCAGAAAAAGAAAACTTTTTTGCAAGTAGAAAAGAAATTTATGATTTTTTAACTGAGATAGAGAAAAAAAACAGCATCGAGATTTTTAAACTGACAAAAAAATTAACTTCTTTACTCAAAGCAGACTTCCCCTGCTTTGATTTGCTATCAGACTGGTATCGCGATATAATGATGATTAAGCAAGATTATTTAGCAACGGTAAAAAATAAGGATTATCTCAAAGAATTAAAAAGGCTAGCAGCTAAAATGACTTTAAATGAGATCATTAATAAACTGGCTTTAATAGCCAGAACAGAGGAATATATCAGCAGAAATGTACGGGCAAAGCTTAGTCTGCAGGTATTATTCTTTAAACTGCGCCAGCCTGATTCAAAATAGATAATAATTGAGGTGTATAATTTAATGTATACGGTAGTTGGAGTAAGTTTTAAACAGGCCGGCAAAATCTACTATTTTGATCCAGGAGATCTGGAAATAGAGGCCGGGGACAACGTTATAGTTGAGACTGCCCGGGGAATAGAATATGCCGAAGTAGTTGTAGGAAAAAAAGAAATAACAGAAGAAGAGGTTGTTGCACCTCTTAAAGATGTAATTAGAAAGGCAACTTTAAAAGATAGAGAAAAACACGAAAAAAATCAGGAACTTGAAGAAGAAGCCTATGATATTTGCTATAGAAAAATTGATGAACATGGACTGCCCATGAAACTAATTGATGTAGAATATACTTTTGATCACAATAAGATCATCTTCTATTTTACAGCTGATGGCAGGGTTGATTTTAGAGAATTGGTTAAAGATTTAGCAGCAATCTTTAAAACCAGAATCGAATTAAGACAGATTGGGGTTAGAGATGAAGCAAAAATGCTGGGTGGATTAGGTCCCTGTGGACTTCCGGTCTGCTGTGCAACATTTTTGCGTGATTTTCAGCCTATATCTATTAAAATGGCAAAAAAACAAAATCTTTCCTTAAATCCTTCCAAAATTTCAGGGCTGTGTGGACGTTTAATGTGCTGTCTTCAGTATGAAGCCACAACCTACCGCAAGCTAAAAAAAGAAATGCCGAATATTGGTGAAAAGGTAGAACTTGAAATGGGTAAAGCAGAAGTGGTAGACCGTAATTTAGTTAAACACACAGTGACTGTTGATGTTGGAAGAGAAGATGACCTGGAAATCAGTGTAGAAGACTTAGAAAATTATGAGATAGATTGAAAGGAAGGGTAATTGATGGATCAGGAAATTCTTGAAACCCTTGCCCATTTTCAGGAACAGATAGAGGCACTCTCACTTCGTTTTCACAAACTTAAGGATATTACCTATCAACTTTATAAGGAAAATGAAGAACTAGAGCGAGAAAATGAAGAACTAAAAAGTCTGCTTTTTAAAGAAAAGGCAGAAGAAGCTGTGGTTAAAAAAGAGGGTTACAGTAATTTGATCAGGATCTATGATGAAGGCTATCATGTCTGTCCTTTAAGTTTTGGTGAAAAAAGAAAGGGAGATTGTCTTTTTTGTTTGAATTTGCTGGAAAATCAGGGTAAGGAGAAATAATTTTTATGGAAGAAACCCATTATTTAATTGAAGAAGAACTTGAAATAATTCAGGATAATCGTTTTTTTAAATTTGGTACTGATTCTGTCTTACTTGCAAATTTTGTTAAACTGCGGCGGGGAGATAAGGTAATCGATCTTGGTACAGGAAGTGGAGTTATTCCCCTGCTTTTAGCCTATAAAAACAAAGGGATAAAGCTGAGTGGAGTTGAAATTCAAAAACCACTGGCAGATTTAGCTCAGCGCAATGTAGAGCTTAACCAAATGAATGATAAAATAGAAATAATAAATAAGGATCTCTGCCGGCTTAAGGAAGAAATGGAAGCTGGCTCATTTGATGTTGTTGTTTCTAATCCACCTTATCTGCCCGTTGATGCAGGGAAGATCAAAGCTAATAAATATTTAGCTGCGGCCAGACATGAGATTCACGCTGAACTGGAAGATGTTATTGCAGCAGCAGCCCATCTTTTGAAATTTGGTGGACTTTTCTATCTTGTTTACAGAGTAGAGAGGTTGACCGAGGTAATTGAAAGCTTGGCTAAATACAATTGTCAGGCTAAAAAAATACGCTTTGTTCAGTCACGCCGAGATAAAGAAGCAGATATTTTTTTGCTGCAGGCAAAACTTGGTGCAAAACCAGGCTTAAGAGTTGAGCCTGTTTTAATTATCTACAAAGAAGACAGCAGTGAGTATACAGCAGAATTAAAAGAGATTTATGGGGAGGATTCTTAGTTGACAAAAGGTAAATTATATATTTGTGGTACACCGATCGGTAATTTAGCAGACAGCAGTCAGCGTTTAATTTCTACTCTGAAAAAAGTAGACTTAATTGCCTGTGAGGATACCAGACGCAGTCAAAAACTTTTAAATCATTTTTCAATTGAGAAAAAAATGCTCAGTTATCATGAGCATAATGAAGAAACAAGAAGCAAGGAATTAATAGAATATTTACAATCAGCTAAGGATATAGCCCTTTTAAGTGATGCCGGGATGCCCGCAATTTCTGACCCCGGGCAAATATTGATTAAAGCAGCAGTTGCAGCAGGAATTGAAGTGATACCGATTCCTGGTCCCAGTGCTTTTTTGGCAGCTTTGGTGGTTTCAGGTCTTGATATTTCTGCTTTTGTTTTTAGAGCTTTTATACCTCGTTCTGGAAAAGAAAGAGCTGAATTTATAGAGGAGCTTTCCCTTGAAAGTAAAACCACTGTTTTTTATGAATCACCTTATCGCTTAAAAGATACTTTAAAAGATTTAAAAGAATTTAGTTCTGAACTTGCTGCAAGAGAGGCTGTAGTAGCCAGAGAACTAAGCAAAGTTCATGAAGAAAAATATTATGGTACAACAGCAGAACTCTATTCCAGGCTTAAAGACCAGGAGATTAAAGGGGAAATCGTACTTGTTATAGCTGGGCGCCAGGAGATCAAAGAAGAAAGTGAAGGCTGGGAAGAGCTCAGTGTCTTAGAACACCTTAAACTTTTAATGGCAAGTGGGATCAGTAAAAAAGAAGCCATAAAAAAAGTGGCAAAATTGCGTGATATGCAAAAAAGTGAAGTCTATAAAATAGCGATCGCAATTTCTGTTGATAAAGATTAGCAGTTAATATTAGAGAGAGGATGATAAAATTTGAGTAAAGATACATATTATGTAACAACACCCATTTACTATCCAAGTGATAAACTACATATTGGTCATGCCTATACTACAGTTGCCGCTGATACAATAGCCCGCTATAAGAAGATGCATGGTTATGATACCATGTTTTTAACTGGTTCTGATGAACACGGGCAGAAAATTGAACGTAAAGCAGCAGCAGAAGGTAAAGACACCAAAAAATATGTAGATGAAATAGTAGCAAGTTTTAAAGAACTCTGGAAGCTATTAGATATAGATTATGATTATTTTATTAGAACAACCGAAGAGCGTCACGAAAAAGTTGTGCAGAAAATTTTCGAAAAACTTTATGATAAAGGTGATATTTACAAAGGTAAATATGAAGGCTGGTACTGTACTCCCTGTGAATCATTCTGGTCTGAAAGACAGCTAGAAGAAGATGAAGGAGAAAAGGTCTGTCCTGACTGTCATCGTCCGGTAGAATGGGTAGAAGAACAGAGCTATTTCTTTAAAATGAGCAAATATGCAGATCGACTGCTTGAACATATAAAAGAACATCCACAATTTATTGAACCTGAAAGCAGAAGAAATGAGATGATCAGCTTTATAGAAAATGGGCTTGATGATCTCAGTGTTTCTAGAACAACCTTTGATTGGGGAATCCCGGTTCCGATCGATGAGGACCATGTTATTTATGTTTGGATAGATGCCCTAAGCAACTATATTACAGCTATTGGTTATCAAACAGATCAAGAAAAATTTGAGCATTATTGGCCTGCTGATCTGCATCTTGTTGGTAAGGATATTTTGCGTTTTCACACCGTGATCTGGCCGATTATTTTGATGGCCCTGGATTTGGAGCTGCCTAAACAGGTTTTTGGTCATGGTTGGCTTTTAAGTAAATCAGGCAAAATGTCTAAATCAAAAGGAAATGTTGTAGATCCTGTTGTTTTAGTGAATGATTTTGGTAAAGATGCTATCCGCTATTATCTGCTGCGGGAGGTTGCTTTTGGTACTGATGGTACTTATTCTACAGAAGCTTTAATTCAGAGAATCAATTCTGATCTGGCAAATGATCTTGGTAATCTGCTGAATAGAACAGTATCTATGGTTGAACAGTATTTTGATAGTAATATTCCTGTTGTAGGAGAAAAAGAAGCGGTTGATCAAGAATTGATAGATTTAGCTGCTAAAACAAAGCTTGAAGTTGAAAAAGAGATGGAAGAATTAAAATATACGGTAGCTCTGGAGAGAATCTGGGATTTAGTCAGGAGAACAAATAAATATATTGACCAGACTACACCCTGGATACTGGGTAGAGATGAAAGCAATAAATCAAGACTGGGTACAGTCCTTTACAATTTGCTGGAATCTTTAAGAATAATTGCTATTATGTTAAAACCATTTTTAACAGAAACACCACTTAAAATTGGTGAACAGATCGGTCATTTAGCTGAAATCAAAAATGCCGATTGGGAAGCTCTTAAATGGGGTGGCTTAAAATCTGGTATCAAAATTGTTAATGGAGATGCTATTTTCCCGAGAATAGATTTAGAAGAATATTACGAGAAAGTTGAGGCCAGAAAAGAAGAAAAGCAAAAATCTGAGGAGGTTAATAACTTGGACTTAGCTGAAATAAAAGATAGGATCACCTTTGAGGAGTTCATGAATGCTGATATCAGAGTGGCAGAGATATTAGAAGCAGAAAAAATTGAAGGTAGTGATAAACTACTTAAATTGATAGTTGATATTGGTTTAGAAAAAAGACAGCTGGTAGCTGGTATAGCAGAACATTTCAGTGCTGAAGATCTAATTGGTGAACAAATCATGGTTGTAGCAAATCTTGAGCCCGCAACTATTTTTGGTGTTAAATCAGAAGGAATGATTCTGGCAGCAAGTGATCCAGATGGTAAGATGGTTTTATCTGCACTTAGTGATGAGATCGCTAATGGTAGTCAGGTAAAATAATATTTTAATAATCAATTTAATAACTATTCTAAAGGGAGGAATCCAAAGTGAAAGATAGAGAAAAAATACCTAAGGCCACTATAGAAAGGCTCCCCCTCTACTACAGATGTCTTGATAAGATGGCTACCTTTGAAGATGTAGAGGTTGTTTCATCTAAGGATTTAGGGGGTAAACTTGATATCCCTTCAACTCAAGTTCGTAAAGATCTCTCCTATTACGGAGAATTTGGTAGAAGAGGTGTAGGTTATAATGTCAATGAATTAAAACGTTCGGTAGGGAAGATATTGGGGGTAAACCGCACCTGGCCTGCAGCTTTAGTTGGAGCTGGAAACTTAGGCAGGGCTTTAGTTAATTATGGTAGTTTTGAGATGATGGGTCTTGAAATCACCTGTGTTTTTGATAATGATCTCGATAAAATAGGTAATCTAATCAATGAGCGTGAAGTTAAAAGTGTCCAGGAAATGAGCCAAAAGGTAATGAAAAATGAGATAAAACTGGGCATAATCTCTGTCCCTGCTGAGGCGGCTCAGGCAGTAGCAGATCAGATGATAGAGGCTGGAATAAAAGCAATTTGGAATTTTGCTCCAACCAGACTTTATGTTCCAGAAGATGTCTCAGTTAAAAACGAAGATCTGGCAGTTGGAATAGTTTCTTTAATTTATCATTTAAGCTGGCAGGAAGAAACGGATGTGTAAACTTTGAGGGTAGAAACAGCAGTTTTAGCAAGCGGCAGTGATGGTAATTCAACATATATAAGAGCCGGTAATTTTTCGGTCTTGATTGATGCCGGTTTAAGTGGTAAAGAACTGGAAAGAAGGATGAAATCCTTAGGGATTGATCCCTCTTCAATAGATGCTTTATTAATAACTCATGAACATAATGATCATATTAAAGGGGTAGGTGTTTTATCTCGCCGCTATAATATTCCCATTTTTGCTAATCAGGGAACCTGGACAGCAGCAGAAAAAAAGCTGGGTAAAATAAAAAAGCAGAACAGACAGGTTTTTAAAGGAGATTTTATGATCGGAGATCTGGGTTTTATCCCTTATCAAATCTCCCATGATGCAGAAGATCCGGTAGGTTATATCTGTCGTGCAGCTGATAAGAAAATAGTATTGGCAACAGATACGGGTGTTTTAGCAGCAAAAACAGCAAGCAAACTAAAGGGAGCTGACCTTTTTATACTTGAATCAAATCATGATTTAGAGATGCTGATGACAGGTAGTTATCCCTATTTTTTAAAAAATAGGATCAAAAGTGATGATGGTCATCTTTCTAATGATGCTGCTGCAGAATTATTACCTGAGCTGCTTGAAGATAATTTCCCTACTGTCATTTTAGCTCACCTGAGCAAGGAAAATAATAATCCTAAGGTTGCCTATATAACAGTTAATAATGTGCTTAGAGAGGCCGGTTTTGAAGTAGATAAAGATTTAAGAATGGGCTGTGCTGCTCAGGATAAAACCACTCCTCTCTTCAGATTGGACAAAGATTGTAAAGCAGTTAAAAAGAAAAGCACTGGTGGTTTGCAAAGATGAAGATCAATATAATTGCTGTCGGAAAGCTGAGTTCTGATTTTTTGGAAGCTGCCTTAATAGAATTCAAAACAAGATTGAGCCACTACTGTGATTTAAATATTATTGAAGTAGAGGCAGAAAAGCTGCCTAAAAATCCATCTGCAAAGGATATAGAAAATCTACAGGCTCTTGAAGGGGAAAGAATTTTAAAGAAGATTGAAGCTAGATCTTATGTTTTTGCCCTTGATGTTAAGGGGAAACCAATGACTTCTAAAGGTTTTGCTAAATCAATCAATAACCTCAAACTTAGAGGTTATAGCTCATTTACTTTTTTAATTGGGGGAGCTACTGGTTTAAGTGATTTTCTTTTAGAAGAAGCAGATTACAGGTTATCTTTATCTCATATGACCTTTACCCACCAGATGATTCGCTTGATTTTATTAGAACAGATTTATCGGGCCTTTAAGATAAATAATAATGAGCCCTATCATTTATAATTTGAATATAATTTTACAAATAATATTTTATTAATTTAGAAGCTAAGAGGCTCCCAGTTTTTTGGGAGCCTTAATTGATTTAAAGCATTTATAATTTTAAAAGTGTTTAATTATCGCTAAAGCTGTGATACTATTAAATTAATATTTTTAATCAGCTTTTAAAATAAATTTAATATTAATTAAGTTTATCTTGTTTTAACTTTTAAATAAATTAAGTGGAGGAATTACAATGATTATAGGAGTTCCAGGAGAAATAAAGAACAATGAGAATCGAGTAGCAGCAGCTCCAGCAGGTGTGGAAAAATTAACTAATCATGGCCATCAGATTATAATCGAAAAAGGTGCAGGTCTGGGCAGTGGTTTTAAAGATCAAGAGTATCTTCAGGCAGGGGCAGAAATAGAGGCAGATAAGGAAAAACTTTTTCAAAAGGCAGATATGATAATGAAGGTTAAAGAGCCTCTTAAAGAAGAATATGATTTATTCAAATCAGGCCAGCTGCTTTATACATATCTTCACCTGGCTGCAGAAAAAGAATTAACCCAAGCTTTAATTGATAAAAAAATTACTGCTATTGCCTATGAAACCGTGGAAAAAGAAGATGGTTCACTACCACTATTAACACCGATGAGTGAGGTTGCCGGCAGATTGGCTGTGCAGGCTGGAGCCAAATTTCTAGAAAGTCCCCAGGGAGGTAGAGGAGTACTGCTGGGTGGTGTGCCTGGAGTGCTGCCTGCTAAAGTTGTTATCATTGGAGGAGGTACCGTAGGTCTTAATGCTGCTAAAATGGCAAGGGGCTTAGGGGCTGATGTAACCATTTTGGATATTGATCCAGATCAGATGAGATATTTAGATGACATCTTCCAATCAGCTGTCAAAACAAGAATGTCCAATAAATATAATATTTATGAGGAGGTTTGTGCTGCTGACCTTGTTATTGGGGCAGTTTTAATTCCTGGAGCTAAATCTCCTAAACTAGTTACAGAAGAGATGGTAAAAGATATGATCAAGGGAGCGGTTATTGTTGATGTTGCTGTTGACCAGGGTGGTTGTATAGAAACAACCTATCCAACAACTCATGATAATCCAACCTTTATCAAACATGGGGTTGTTCACTATTCTGTTGCTAATATGCCGGGAGCAGTTGCCAGAACTTCAACCTATGCATTAACTAATGTAACAATAAAATATGCCTTAGAAATTGCCAATCAGGGTTACAAAAAGGCTCTTTTAAATGATCCTGCATTATTAAAAGGTTTAAATACTTATTCAGGCAAAGTATGTTATCAGGCAGTAGCAGATGATTTAGATTATAAATATTATGATCCAGAATATCTTCTCAGGGACAATCTATAATTAGCTATTTTAAAGAATTAGTGAATAAGGGGTTAGCAAATGATAAAAGAGTTTAAAAAATCTAAAAGACCGGTTTGGTTGGAAATAGATTTAAATAATCTAAAATTTAATATTAAAGAAATAAAAAAGAATTTAAGTGCAGAGACAATTTTTACAGCAGTTGTTAAAGCAGATGCCTATGGCCATGGTGCTGTGGCGATTTCTCAAGCTGCTCTGGAAGCAGGAGCTAATAGGTTGGCGGTGGCTATTCCAGAAGAAGGGATAGAATTAAGAGAAGCAGGAATTACAGCTCCAATTGAGGTCCTGGGTGAATTGTTAGCTGAGCAGCTAATTGATTTAGTAAAATATGATTTGATTCCCACAATTTCTAAATTTAAGACAGCAGAGAGACTAAACAACTTGTGTGCTGCCTATAAACTGAAGAAAAAAATTCATCTTAATGTAGATACAGGTATGAATAGAGTTGGAGTAAATTATAAAAAGGCATTAGCACTGCTTAAAAAAATTAATAAGCTGCCTAATCTTGAAATAGAGGGAATTATGACCCATTTTGCCAGGGCAGATGAACTTGAAAAAGAATATACCTTAATCCAGTGGGAGCGCTTCAATAATTTATTAGAAGAATTGAAAAAAGAAGAGATTGAAATTCCAATTAAGCACTGTGCTAACAGTGCTGCTGTGATTGATTTTCCCGAATTTGCCCTGGATATGGTAAGAGTAGGGATCATGATCTATGGTTTAAAGCCATCTCCAGATTTAAAAAATAATTTCAATTTGAAGCCAGTTTTAACTTGGAAGTGCAGGATAGTTCGCTTAAAAGATGTTCCTGCAGGTGAGGGAGTCAGTTATGGTTCGGATTATATTACTCCCCAAAAAGAAAAAATTGCTACCCTGCCCTTAGGTTATGCTGATGGTTATGCAAGAATTTTGGGGAATAAGGCCAGTGTTTTAATTAAAGCTAAAAGAGCACCGATCAGAGGTAGAATTTGTATGGATCAATTTATGGTCGATGTAAGTGGAATCGAGGGAGTAGAGCTAGGTGAAGAAGTAGTTTTGATCGGTAGGCAAAATGATTCAATTATTACTGCTGATCAGCTAGCTGAACTGGCAGCTACGATCAATTATGAGATAGTTTCCAGGATCAGCAAAAGGGTTGCTAGAATTTATCTTTAAGCAGGCTGTAAAAAGCAGATATTGATTTACAGCAAGAGCTTATTATAATATAATAATAAAAAGGGTAGAAAAAGGAGTATTGATAGTGGAGTGTATACTTTGTAAGAGTGAAAAACTTGAAGTTTTAAATTTAAAAAATAACTATTATTTTTGTAAAAACTGTGAGCTTATTTTTGTTGATAGAGAAAAGATTCCCGCTGCAGAAGAAGAGAAAGAAAGGTATCTCGACCATGATAATAGTCATCAAAACGAAGGTTATGTTGAGATGTTTGAAGACTTTATAAAAAAGGTGATTGATCCTTATCTTAAGGGAAAAGCAAAGGTTTTAGAATTCGGCTGTGGACCAGGACCTGTGCTGGCTGATCTCTTAGCTGAAAAAGGCTTTAGGGTCGATAAATATGACCCATATTTTTATCCAGAGCTTGATTTTAAAGAAAAAAAATATGATTTAATTACATCTACCGAAGTTTTCGAACATTTTTCTGATCCCGGCAAAGAAATTGATTTTTTATATAAGCTGCTTAAAGTTGGCGGCTATCTGGCTGTAATGACTTCTTTTCACCCCGGGCCAGAAGAGTTTGCTGATTGGTGGTATAGCTGGGATCCAACTCACATAGTTTTTTATAATCTCAAAACTTTTCAAAAACTAATTGAGGATTATAATTTAGAAATTATTTTTAGCGATCAAGAAAAATATATACTATTTAGAAAAACAGCTTAGCAATTTAGTAGTTTAAATCAAGTCATTAATTAAAGAGGAGGGATTGAGTTTTGAAAAAGCTTGTATCGATTATAGCTTTAGCTCTGATTTTAATTTCTTTTTCCTTTGTTACAGCTGCAGAAAGTTCTGACCCCTGGCAGCGGGCTAAAGAGAGAGGGGTAGAATTTAGAGCAGTTGGTAATGAGCCAGGTTGGCATGTAGAAATTACTGAGGATAAGAGGATTAATTTTGTCAATGATTATGGTTCTTTTGAGTTAAAGCTGCCTATTGATGATGTCTGGTATGGACCTGAAGGTGAGGATAAGATCTATTATGTAGAAAATCATCTGATTCAGTTTCAGGTAATAGTTATGAAAAAAGCCTATCAGGATACTATGAGTGGTGAAGAATTCCCCTATCAGGTTAGGGTGCTCTTTCCCAATGCAAGCTATCTTGGTGGAGGAAGGCTTTTAATTGATGACTAATAATTTTAAATATAGAACATAAAAACTCTGCAGAGAAAGCGAAAATGCCAATCTGCAGAGTTGTTTAGTTTTATTTTCTTTTAAAGAGAAATTATTTTACAGTAATCTTAACAGGGGTTTCATTAGCAAGATTATCACTAACCGGACATCTTTCTTCTACAGCTTCAACCCATTTAGCCAGAGTTTCTTCATCAGCATCACAATCAGCCTCTATTTCAACATTGATTGCCTGATAACCTGCTCTTCCTTCTTCACTTTGACCGGTGAATTTAGCTGGATCGAGATCTCCATTTAATTTAAAAGAAAGATCTCTCATCTCAATACCCATTTCTTTAGCAACCATATGACCAACTACATTTAAGCAGCCAGCAAGGGCAGCTAAAACATATTCGACTGGGTTTGGACCATCATTTGTTCCACCAAGATTTTCCGGTTCATCAACAGTGATCTTAAAACCACCCGGTGTTTCCACAACAACTTTGGTTGGATTTTCACTATTTGCACTTACAGAAAAATTTACTGCGGGCATCTTATCATCCTCCTATAAATTTTAGTTATTAACTTATGCTCTTAATTATTTAATTCTATATTAAACTACAAAATCCTGCTTCTGCAAAAAAATAACTTTAATTATTGAGCAAACTTTGATAAAATAAGTACATAACTCATTTTCAAGAGTTAATTAAGGTGGTGATAAAAATTAAAGCTGAAGAAAGGAGAAAAAAACTTTTAGAAATCTTAAGAAATTCAGAGCAGGCGGTAATAGGTTCCAAACTTGCAGAAGAACTTGGAGTCAGCAGACAGGTTATAGTTCAGGATGTTGCTCTTTTAAGGGCAAAAGGAGAAAATATTGTAGCTTCTTCTCAGGGCTATTTTTGTAGAGATAATTTTGGGATTAAGACCGTTAAGACAACTATAGCTTCCAAACATGATGATGGTTATGGCTTAAAAGATGAGTTGATGACAGTTGTCAATTATGGTGGTCGGATTGTTGATGTTAAGGTTGAACATCCGATTTATGGAGAGATAAGTGGTAATCTTCTTATCTCCAGCAGAGATGATGTGGAGAAATTTATCGATAGTTATCAGGAAAATAAAACTGCACTCCTTTCTGAACTGACAGATGGAGTCCATATTCATACAATTGAAGCGGTAAATGAAGAAGTATTAAATAAGATAAAGGAAGAATTAAGAAACAAGGGCTATCTTTTAGATGAAAAATAAATTCACTAATATATTTTTTTAGATTTGCTGTAAAGACAGCTGTAAACAAACAGGTGTAAAATTATGGCTGTTTAGATAATGGAGGGGTTGTTAAATTGAATAAAGAAGAACTAAAAAAATTGAGGATTTTTTGGCTAACTTTAATTTTTATGCTCGTAGTTTCTGCTTTTGCTGTCCCCTATCTTTTTTTCAGGGATAGCGGCAGCTTTTTTGGCTCATTTTTATACTGGATTATTTTTGCTTTGCTTGTTATTTTAGCGGCGATAAAAGTTACGGCTTACTGGAGGGATTAGACTATGGCAAGTATTTATCTTTATGGGGCCGTAATAATTTATATAATTGTGGGTTCTATAGTTGCTTTTTTGGCTAGAAAAGATATGGAAATGGGAGTAATGGAATACTTTTTAGATGACAGGAAAACAAGTGGTTTTGTAGCTGCCTTATCCTATAGTGCTACAACCTTTAGTGCCTTTATGATGATCGGTTTAGCTGGCTTTACTTATTCAGGTGGAGTTGGTGCTCTTGGTTTTGAACTGATCTATCTTTCAGGCCTTTCCTTGGTGGTGTTTTTTGGTCCCCGTTTTTGGTTGATTGGTAAAAAGAATAATTATGTCTCTCCCTATGAAATGCTGGGAGATCGCTATCAAAATCAATGGATAGCAGCTGCTTCTGCTATTTCAGCCTGTTTTTTTCTGATTCCTTACCTGGCTGTTCAGCTAATGGGAGTTGGCTATCTTTTAAGTTCTTTATCAGCAGGGGAAATACCCTTTATCAGTGGAGTTATTATTGCTGTTGTGCTGGCAATTGCCTGGGCTTTGATCGCTGGGATGAAATCTGTCACCTGGACAGATTCACTGCAGTCTTTAATCATGATGGTGGTTAGTCTTTTAATACTTTTTTTTGTGGTATATCAGCATTTAGGTGGTTTTAGAGCTTTTTTTGCTAGAATAAGCAGTGAACATCCGGAATTTTTAAATGTACCTGGCCCTGGCTTTTTTGATTTTAATACATTTTTAGCTTTGAGTTTACCCTGGTTTTTCTTTTCAATTTCTAATCCCCAGGTAAGTCAAAGGCTTTTTATACCTAAAGATTTAAAAGCAATGCGAACAATGATTATCGGCTTTTTGGGTTTTGGTTTTATTTATACAATAGTTTCAGTTGTCTGGGGCTTTTCTGCCAAGCTTTTGATTCCCGGCTTGGCAAATGCTGATCTGGCAACTCCCCAGCTGCTTGCCTCAGAATATGTTCCTACAATACTGGCTTTAACAGCTATGATTGGTATTACAGCAGCAGCAATTTCAACAATTGATTCGATCATGCTGACCTTATCTTCGATAGTTGTAAGAGATCTTTTTAAAAATTTAAGTGAAGAAAGAGATATTAAGCAGCTTAGAATAGCTAAAATAGCGATTATAGTGATAGCTATCTTTGGTTTTCTATTTGCCATCCAGGAATTAGATTTAATTGCCGCCCTTTCGGTGGCTTCATCAGTAGGTTTGCTGGTTGTAGTCCCCTCTATATTTGGCGCATTTTTCTGGAAAGGTGCAACAGCAGCTGGCTCCTTAAGCAGTATTATAATAGCTTCTTTTACTGCTGTTTATCTGCAGTTTAGTGGTTGGCAGCCTTTTGGCCAAGGAGCGGGGATCTGGACATTAATCGTCAGCACTTTGATTTTCGTGGGAGTTAGTTTAGTTACTGAAGCGCCAAGTGAAAAGGCAGATCAATTTATAGATTATTTAAATAAAGAATGTGAAGCAAAAAATATATTATAGTAAGTTAATTTTTAGAGGAGGTGCTTAATTAAATGTTTGAGCAATTAGATAAAATTGCTAAATACAAAAAAGAAAGAAATGCTGTTATTTTGGCCCATAATTATCAAGCTGATCTAATTCAAGATATTGCTGATTATGTAGGTGATTCTTTTGGCTTAAGTCAAAAAGCGGCCCAATTAGAAAATGATCTTATAGTTTTTTGTGGGGTCAACTTTATGGCAGAAAGTGCAAAAATTCTCTCTCCAGATAAAATTGTTTTAAACCCTGAGATCAATGCAGATTGTCCGATGGCAAGGATGGCAGGGGTAGAAAAATTAAGAGAATTAAAGGCAAAACATCCCCAAGCAGCTGTGGTTACTTATGTAAATTCCACTGCCGCAGTTAAAGCAGAAAGTGATGTCTGCTGTACATCTTCTAATGCTGTTAAAATTGTGGAGTCATTACCTCAAAAGAAAATAATATTCTTGCCGGATAAAAATTTGGCTGATTATGTTAACAAAAGAACAAATAAGGAAATAATTTACTGGGAGGGTTTTTGTCCTACCCACCACAGTGTAACTTTAGAAGATCTTAAAAAAAGCAGAGAGCTTTTTCCGAACACAGAAATTCTTGCTCATCCAGAATGTAGGGCTGAGGTTTTAGCAGAGGCAGACTATATTGGCAGTACTGCTGGGATTTTAAATTATGCCAGAGAAAGCAGTGCTCAAAGTTTTATCATTGGTACAGAGATGGGGCTCCTGCACAGACTTAAAAAAGAAAACCCGGCTAAAGAATTCCATCTTTTAAGTTCTCAGTTGATCTGTAGAGATATGAAAAAAACCAGTCTGGAAAAGGTAGCTAGAGCTTTAGAAAATATGGAAACTAAGGTAGAAATAGATGAAAAGATAAGACTTAAAGCAGCAAAAGCTCTGCAGGCGATGCTTGAAATAGGTGGTTAAAAATGAAATCCAAAAAGTATCCAGCTATACACAAAAGTGATTTTTTAGTGATAGGCAGTGGTATTGCCGGTCTTTATACTGCTTTGCAGTTGAGCGAATTTGGAAAAGTTGAAATAGTAACTAAAGAAAATATCGCTGAAAGCAACAGTCATTATGCCCAGGGAGGAATAGCAGCGGTGACCTCTGTTTTTGATTCTTTTGAGCTCCACATCGAGGATACACTTAAGGCAGGTGCTGGTCTCTGCCGCAGAGAAGCTGTGGAGCTTATGGTCAAAGAGGGACCAGAAAGGATCAAGGATCTCTTAGCAATAGGCTGTGAATTTGATCGGCAGGCTGGAGAGCTTGATTTAACTAAAGAAGGAGCTCACAGCAGAAGAAGAATCCTTCATGCCGGAGGTGATGCAACAGGTAGAGAGATCAGTCAGTCTTTAGTAGAGCAAGTTTTGAGTTCTAAAAAAATAAGGGTCAGAGAAAACACTTTTATGATCGATTTAATTAGAGAAGAAGTAGAGAAGGGCGAAAAAGTAGTCAAAGGAGCTCTGCTTGTAGAAGAAGAGAATAATCAGCAGCTCATTATTTTAGCTGAAGCGGTAATTATTGCAGCTGGTGGGTGTGGTCAATTATATAAAAACACCAGTAATCCTCAAGTTACCACAGGAGATGGTATAGCTGCAGCCTATAGGGCAGGAGCAGAAATTATGGATATGGAATTTATGCAGTTTCACCCTACTATTCTCTATAATCCAGAGGGAAGCAAATTTTTGCTTTCAGAAAGTCTTAGAGGTGAAGGAGCTGTACTGCTTAATGCTGAAGGAGAACGTTTTATGGAATCCTACCATGATTTAGCTGAACTGGCACCACGGGATATAGTTTCTCGAGCTATTACTGCAGAAATAAAAAAATCATCAGCTCCCTGTGTATATTTAGATCTAAGGCAAAAAGATAAAAAATATTTAAAAAAACGTTTTCCCACCATATATCAAGAACTTAGAAAAGAAGGTATTCAAATGGAAGAGGATTTAATACCCGTTATTCCAGCAGCCCATTATTTAATGGGGGGAATAAAAACTGATTTAAATGGTTTAAGTTCTCTAAAAGGCTTATACTGCTGTGGAGAAGCTGCCTGTACAGGTGCTCATGGAGCCAACAGATTGGCCAGCAATTCACTGCTGGAAGCACTTGTCTTTGCCAATAGGATCTGTCAATATCTTAAAGCTAAAAATGAAGAAAAAACTAAATCAGCTGCTGAAGAAAGTTATGATTTTGCCCTTGATTTTATGAAAAAACGGCAGAAAGAATATTATCCCATAGATGATTTAGAGGCAGAAGCTTTAGCGAAATTGAAAGCAGAACTCAAAACAATGATGGAAAACTTGGTCGGGATAGAAAGAGATAAAACAGGCTTATTAGAGTTAAAACAATGGCTGAAAGAAAAAAGCCTTTATTTAGAAACAGAATTAACAAAAGAGATATTTTCTAAAAAAAGCTGGGAGTTAAAAAACCTCTTTCAAACTGCAGAATTAATAACTAAATCAGCTTTAATTAGAGAAGAAAGCAGAGGTGCCCATTATAGAAGTGATTTTCCCAAGAGCAGAAAAAAATGGGCAAAAAAACACATAATTCACAGCAGAGAAGAAGCGGAGGCCAGAATAGATGTTATTAAATAAATTTACTTTAAATGATATTATAGAAAGAGCGATTCAAGAAGATCTTGGTTATGGTGATCTGACAACTGATAATTTAATTGCAGCATCAGCCAGCAGCAAAGCCCAAATAACTAGCAAAGAAGAAGGAGTAACAGCAGGACTTGAAATTGCCAGAGCTGTTTTTCATCAATATGATCCAGATCTAAAGTTCAAGGCTCTGCAAAAAGAAGGAGATAAACTGCAGGCAGGTACTGTAATAGCAGAGGTTGAGGGCTCAACTAGAAGTATTTTAAAAGCTGAACGTTTGGCCTTAAACTTTTTGCAGCGTTTGTCGGGAATAGCCACTAAAAGCAGAGAATATGTTGAGCTTGTTGAAGCCTATCCAGCTCAAATAGCTGATACAAGAAAAACAACCCCTACTTTAAGAATGCTGGAAAAGTATGCAGTTAAGGTGGGAGGAGCCAAAAATCACAGAATGGGGCTTGATGATTGTGTGATGATCAAAGACAATCATCTCAAAGCAGCAGGAAGTATAAAAAAAGCAGTAAAAAAAATTAAAGCAAATATATCTCACACCACAAAAATAGAGATTGAAATAGATCAACTACCCCTATTAGAGGAAGCCTTAGCAGCAGAAGTAGATATTATACTGCTGGATAATATGAGTCCTGAAGAATTAAAAAAAGCTGTGCAAATTGTTGATGGTAGAGTAATCTTAGAAGCTTCAGGTGGTATAACAAAGGAAAATGTAGCAGCAATAGCTGCTTCAGGAGTGGATATTATATCTGTGGGTGCTTTAACTCATCAGATAAATTCGATCGATATTGCTCTTGATTTAGAATAAGCTTGGTTAATCAGTATTGAAGGCTAGCTGAGCTTAGTTAATTGAGATGAGAGTTGAGTAAAGATTTAGAACACAAAATTGGGGGTATTCTAAATGAATAATTCAAGAGAAAAAATTGCTAAGTATAAAAAGCAACAAGACGCGGAGGTTTTGGCCCACTATTACCAGCCGGAAGAGATTCAGGATATTGCTGATTTTGTCGGCTATAGTGAAGAATTAAACCAAAGAGCTTTAAAAAGTAGAGCTCAGATACTGCTTTTGTGTGGGGTTAATTTTATGGCCCAAAATGCAAAAATTGTAGCCCCAGATAAGCGGATAATAATTCCTGAGATTATGGCAGACTGTCCGATGGTTAAAAAGGCAAATCTTCAATGTTTAAATGAAATGAGAGAAAAACATCCTCAGGCAGCAGTAGTTAGTTTTATCAACTCATCTGCCGAGGTAAAAGCAGAAAGTGATATTTGTTGTACAGCAAATAATGCTTTAAAGATAATTAACTCACTTTCCCAGTCAGAAATAATATTAGTGCCCAATAAAAATTTAGGTGAATATATCAGCCAGAAAACAAAAAAGAAAATATACAGCTGTGCCCATCCCTGTCCAACCCATAATGAGGTCACTATTGATGATTTAAAGAGGATTAAAAAACAGTATGCAGATGCTCCAATCCTTGTCAATTTAGACTGCAGAGCGGAAGTTAGAGAAAAAGCAGATTTTGTTGGTGATCCAGATCAAATTATAAAATATGCAAATAGCAGTAAAGCTAAAAAAATGATCATTGGTGCAGAAAGAGGTCTGCTTTTTAGATTGAAGAGGCAAAATCCCAGAAAAAGATTTTATCTTTTAAGTCCCCACTTGATTTGTCAGAGCATGAAAATTAATAATCTCTATAAAACTTCTCAAGCCTTAGAGAATTTAGAAATAGAAGTTAAAATAGATGAATACATCAGATTAAAAGCAGAACATGCTCTTAAAAAAATGAAGTATTATGAAAAACTCCATTGATTTTTAACTAATCCCTGTATGCAGTTATATAAACTTTAAAATCATTGCAATAAGAGAAAACTTAGAATATACTTTAGGCAAGTAATAATTAATCTCTAAAAATTAGAATGATTTTAAAGGAGCAAAAAAGATGATTAAAATAATACTGCAAAAATATGAGGAGTTTGTTTTTAGTCTAATTGCTTAATAATTAAATATAGATACTGTTTAAAAAGTTTTAAAGTTAATTCCAATTTAACCCTGCCGAGCTAATTTTGAAAAAAGCTTGACAAGAGCATAATTTTAAGATAAACTAAAAAAAATCGAAGAATATAAAATATAAAAACTTTGATCAGGGAAAGTAATTAAATTTTATCTATTTCAGCGAAGCAGGGTTAGTGAGAGCCTGCCAATGGGTAATTTGGTGAAGTTCCCCTGTGAGTTGTCGGCTGAACACAAAAGTAAGCTGGACCGGTTTTCTACCGTTAACTAGATAGGTTATTGGAATAATTAAGATTCCTGTAGCTGATGAGTGGGCTTTTTAGCCAAAAAGATTGGTACCACGAGATTATAACCCTCGTTCTTTAATTAGAACGGGGGATTTTTGCATTTATAACTATAAAATTATTTTATGAGGAGGAGATCGATGAAGAATTTGGATTATGCTTATTTAGGACCACCAGGGACTTTTAGTGAACAGGCTATTTCTGCTTACTGCAGCAGTTATGGTGGTAGAACACATGCTTGTGATTCAATTCGAGATATTGTAGAAGCTATTGTTAAGGATGAGTTTGATCTTGGACTATTACCCTTAGAGAACTCTCTAGAAGGTTCGGTTAATTTGAGTCTGGATCTCTTGTATAAGCATTCAGAATTAAAACTTTACAGAGAGATAGTTTTACCGATTGCTCATTATTTACTGGCAGCTCCAGGGGTCAAAAAAGCGGATATTAAAAAAATATATAGTCATCCTCAAGCAATTGCTCAATCTGGAGATTATATCAACCAGCATTTAAGTGAAGCAAAAATAGTTTATACTGATAGTACTGCTGCAGCTGCTGCAGAAGCTTTAAAACATGATGATAGAGCTGTAATCGGTTCAATCAGATTGGCCGATATTTATCAGCTTAATATTCTGGCAGAAAACCTGCAGGGAGACCTACCCAATGCAACTCGTTTTGTGCTGGCAGCTAGAGCAGATAAAGACTTCAGTGATAAAAAACATCTGGGTAATAATGCAGAAAGTCAATTTAAGACTTCAATTATTTGTGCACCAGAGGTTAATCGAGCAGGTGTTTTACATGAGATCTTAGGGGAGTTTGCCAAAAAAGAGATTGATTTAAGCAGAATAGAATCCAGACCGACAAGACAGAGGTTGGGCGAGTATTTATTTTATATTGATCTAATGGGATGTAGTGAAGATCCCGAATTAAAAGAGGCATTAGCTGAGGTTGAAGCTATGTCAGGCTATTTTAGGCTTTTAGGTTCATATCCCAAAACAGTTATAGAATAATTTTACTGCACCTTGAAAAATAAATATTTGGGCGAAAGCGGAACTTTAATTTGACAAATTAAAATTCTCCTGCTATAATACTGATTAATAAATTAAAACTCTTAAAAACTTTGAAAGAGGATCCAGTAAGCTATAAGCTGAAATACACCTCTTGAGTTGCCAGCTGAAAGTGAAAACGATTAAGCTAAGGACGTTTACCGGCGTTACTCGGTGCGGAAGTGTTGGCTTCCAGTAGAGATGATCTTGAGAGATTTTTATACTTTTTGAGATTAAAACAGGTGGTACCGCGATTATAATCGCCCTGAGATGGGGCGATTTTTTGTATTTGTAGAGTAAATTATTGGAAATAGTTTTGGCTTAAAATTTAAAAGGCTAATAATTAATTATTTTTAAAAATTAAAGGATTTAAAGAGAAGAGAGGAGTTATAAATTATGATAGCAGTACTAAAAAGAAATGCAAGTGAGGCTGACAAAGACAAGGTAATCGAGGTAATTAAAAGTGAAAATTTTGATGTACACCCTATTCAGGGAGTAGAAAAGACCATTATTGGGGTACTTGGTAATCAAGATAATAGGGTAAAACTAAAAGAAAAATTGATGACAATGGGATGTGTAGAAAAGGTAGTTGTAATCTTAGAACCATATAAACTTACAAGCTGGAACTTTAAACAGCATAAAACCGTGATCGATTTAGGTGATGGGGTCAAAGTTGGTGGAGATGAGCTGACAGTAATGGCAGGCCCCTGTTCAGTAGAAAGCAGAGAACAGATCTTAGAAACAGCCAGGATTGTAAAAGCCGGTGGAGCTCAACTGCTTCGCGGTGGAGCATTTAAACCGAGAACCTCACCCTATTCTTTCCAGGGTTTAGGAGAAGAAGGTTTAAAATATATGGCAGAAGCAAGAGAAGAAACAGGCTTAAAGATAATCACAGAATTGATGGATATCGAACACATAGATGTGATCATGAAATATACAGATGTGATTCAAATTGGAGCCCGTAATATGCAGAACTATTCTCTTTTAAAAGCGATCGGTAAATTAGATAAACCGGTAATGCTAAAAAGAGGGATGTCAGCAACGATTAAAGAATGGTTGTTAGCTGCTGAATATGTGATGAATGAAGGTAATCATGATGTGATTTTATGTGAGAGAGGGGTTAGAACCTTTGGTGAAGAAACAAGAAACACCATGGATTTAAGTTCAATTCCTTTAGTACAGCAGATCAGTCACTTGCCTATAATTGCAGATCCAAGTCATGGTACAGGCCGCTGGGAGCTGGTAACCCCTGTTGCCAGAGCAGCAGCTGCAGTTGGAGCAGATGGAATCATGGTTGAGGTTCATCCTGAACCACAAAATGCTTTATCTGATGGACATCAATCCTTAAAACCTGCTAATTATCACCTGATGATGGATGAACTGAGGGCCATTCACAGTTCTATTCATCGCTTTGATTCCCGGGAGAAGAAAATCGCTTATGCCTAGTTTTAAAAAAATAGCTGTTGTCGGGGTGGGCTTGATTGGTGCCTCCCTGGCAGCAGCTTTTAAAAAATATCTTGAAAATGTGAAAGTTTTAGCAGTTGATAAGGATAAAGAGGTGATAAAAAAGGCAGAAGAGCTTGCAATAATAGACAGGGGATTTACAGAAATAGCTGCCAATTTGAATCAAGCAGATCTGATTTTTATTGCTGTACCTGTTGCTAAAATAGGAACAGTGGTCAGAGAAATTGCCGAAAATTCTTCTCAAAGTCAGCTCATAGTTGATGCAGGCAGCACCAAAAAAGCTGTTATGCTGGAAGCAAGAGAAATCCTGAAAAATAAGCCGCAGAGATTTATTGGGGGCCATCCGATGGCAGGTTCTCATAACTCAGGTATAGACTGGCATCAGGCAGATTTATTTATTGATGCCCCATTTATCTTAACCCCAATGCTTGAAGCTCCAGCTCTTGAAACTGAGCTTTGTACTCAAAAAGAAGGAATTTTAAAAGCTTTAAGCAGCAGAGAAAAAGAAGATTTAAAAGTATTAGAGGAGATTATAGAAAAAATCGGGGCAAAAAGTTATTTGATGTCTGCAGAAGCCCATGACCATAAAACAGCATTTGTCAGCCACTTACCCCATCTTTTATCTTCAGGTCTGGTAAATCTAATTGAACAGCAGCAAAACAAAGGTGATTTTTTAGAATTATCAGGGAGTGGATTTAAAGATATGACGAGGATTGCAGGGGGTTCTGCAGAATTATGGCAGGATATTATTCTCAGTAATAAAGCAAATATCATTCAGGCTCTCGATGAATATCAGCAGCTTTTAGGAGAGTTAAAAACAGCTTTAAAAGCTGGAGAGCAGCAAAAAATATATGATTTTTTAGCAAGAGCAGCAGAACTAAAGAAAAATTAGGAGGAGATTATGGATTTAATAGTAGAAAGAAAAAGAAAAGTTAGTGGAGAAATTAAGGTGCCGGGAGATAAATCGATTTCCCATCGATCTTTGATTTTAGCTTCTATTGCAGAAGGTGTCAGCAAAATTGAAGGTTTACTGGAAGCAGAAGATTGTTTAAGTACAATGCAGATTATGAAAGATTTAGGAATAAAAATAGAGAAAAAAGCAGCAGGTAGTTATCAGGTTTATGGTAAGGGTTTAGATGGGCTCGAAGAAGCAGATGATGTTCTAGATTGCGGTAATTCGGGAACTTCGATGAGACTTTTAACAGGCCTTTTGGCTTCTCAGGATTTCTATTCTGTGCTGACTGGGGACCATTCACTGCGTAAAAGACCAATGCAGAGAATTATTGGACCTCTTTCAAGAATGGGAGCTCAGATCTGGGCTCGCAAAAATGGATTGGCTCCAATGAGCATTAGAGGACAAAAACTTGCTGCCCTAGAATATACCTTACCGGTGGCCAGTGCTCAACTTAAATCTTCAATCCTGCTGGCAGCTTTAAAATCAGAGGGAGAAACAATTGTTAATGAGCCTGCAGTATCCCGTGATCATACAGAAAGGATGCTTAAAGGAGCAGGGGTTGAGATAGATATTGAAGCAGATAGAATAGTTTTAAAAGCAGCAAAAAAAAGAAAATTAAATTCTTTTGAGATAAAAGTACCTGGTGACATATCTTCAGCTGCATTTTTTATCACTGCTGCCTTAACAGCAGATCAAGGAGAGCTCTTGATTAAAAATGTTGGCTTAAACAAGACCAGAAGTGGTTTTATAGAAGTTGTTCAAGCAATGGGAGGCGAGATTAGCCTTATAAATAAAAAAGATCAAGGTGGAGAACCAACTGCTGATATACTTGTTAAAGCTTCAGACTTAAAAGGTTGTGAGGTCAGTGGAGAGATAATTCCCAGATTGATCGATGAGATTCCAATTATTGCTGTTTTAGCAGCAGCTGCAGAAGGTAAAACAGTAATTAAAGATGCAGAAGAACTGCGGGTCAAAGAAACTGATCGGATTTCTGCGGTTGTTAATGAATTTAAGAAATTAGGAATAGATATAGAAGAATATCCAGATGGGATGATAATAAAGGGGCCGGTTGAAGTTGAAGGTGGAATAGAAGTAGAAAGTTATCATGACCACAGAATTGCCATGTCTTTAGCAGTGTTGGCCTTAAGAACTAAAAAAGGTTTAACAATTAAGGGAAGTGAAATTATAAATACTTCTTTTCCCGGTTTCAAAGAGCTTTTAGCTTCACTTTAATTAAAACTTATTTAAAAGAATATTTAGGACAAAGGGAAGGTGAGTTGATGAAAAGTTTATTTGATGGAGTAACTGAGGGTGTAAAAAATATGAAACGATATCAGGCAGGTAAAAGCATAGAAGAGGTCAAAAGAGAATTTGGCCTGGATAAAATTGTTAAGCTTGCTTCAAATGAAAACCCCCTGGGACCTGCTCCAGAGGTAATAGAGACAATTAAAAACGAGGCAGAAAATGTTTATCTTTATCCAGATTCAGACAGCAGAATCTTAAAAGAGAATTTAAGCAAACATTATTCACTGCCCCTTGAAAATATATTTATCGGTAATGGCTCAGATGAAATTTTGGATCTTTTGATGACCCTGCTTTTAAATGAGGGTGATCAAATAGTTCAGGGAGACCCTTCATTTATAAAATATGAACTGGCAGCTAAGTCTAGGGGTGGAGAAAGTATTAAAATAGAATTAGATGAAAATCACCGCCTACAGCCAGAAAAAATGTTAGAGGCAATCACAGATCAGACCAGGGCCATTTTTATCTGTAACCCCAATAATCCAACCGGAACTATGCTGGAAAAAAAAGAAATCGAGGCACTTTTAAAAAAGGTGCCTGAAGAAGTGCTTTTTGTGGTTGACCAAGCCTATTATGAATATATGACAGCAGAAGAGTATTTTGATGGAATAGAATTGCTTGCACAATATCCTAATCTCTTTTTGATGCGGACTTTTTCTAAGGCTTATGGAATGGCAGGTTTAAGGGTAGGTTATGGATTAGGCAACCCTAAACTTGTTGATTATTTAAACAGGATTAGAGGACCTTTTAATGTCAACAGAATAGCTCAGGTGGCTGCGGCTGCAGCCCTTGAGGCAGATGATCATCTGCAAAAATGTTATCAGTTAAATAAAAAGGGGAAGGCATATCTTTATCAGCAGTTTTCAGAACTTGATCTGGAATATATAGAGACCCAAAGTAATTTTATGATGGTAGATACCGGAATAGCGGCAGAAAAAGTTTTTAAAGAACTACAGCAAAAAGGTGTAATTATTAGACCAGGTCATCAATTTGGCATGGAAAGCTGGATTAGGTTAACAATCGGCACCCAGGCAGAAAATGAATTTTTTATAGAAAAGTTAAAAGACTTATTAAAAGGAGAAGATAAATTATGATTGCGGTATTAAAAAATAATGCAACAGAGGAAGACAAGCAGAAAGTTATAGATCTGATAGAAGAGCTTAATTTTGAAGCTCATCCTAATACAGGAGTTCAAAAAACAATAGTTGGTGTTATTGGCTCACCTGATAACAGAACCTTTTTAAAGGAAAAGCTGATGACCATGAACTGTGTAGAAAAAGTCGTTGTGATCTCAGATCCATATAAGCTTACAAGCTGGAACTTTAAACAGCATAAAACGGTGATCGATTTAGGTGATGGGGTCAAAGTTGGTGGAGATGAGCTGACAGTAATGGCAGGCCCCTGTTCTGTAGAAGGTAGAGAACAGATCTTAGAAACAGCCAGGATTGTAAAAGCCGGTGGAGCTCAACTGCTTCGCGGTGGAGCATTTAAACCGAGAACCTCACCCTATTCTTTTCAGGGGTTAGGAGAAGAAGGTTTAAAATATATGGCAGAAGCAAGAGAAGAAACTGGTTTAAAGATAATCACAGAGCTGATGGATATCGAACACATAGATGTGATCATGGAATACACAGATGTGATTCAAATTGGAGCCCGTAATATGCAGAATTATTCTCTTTTAAAAGCGATCGGTAAATTAGATAAACCGGTAATGTTAAAAAGAGGGATGGCAGCAACGATTAAAGAATGGCTTTTGGCTGCCGAATATGTGATGAATGAAGGTAACCACAATGTGATTTTATGTGAGAGAGGGGTTAGAACCTTTGGTGAGGAAACAAGAAACACCATGGATTTAAGTTCAATTCCTTTAGTACAGCAGATCAGTCATTTACCGGTTATTGCAGATCCAAGTCATGGTACAGGCCGCTGGGAGCTGGTAACCCCTGTTGCCAGAGCTGCAGTAGCAGTGGGAGCAGATGGAATCATGGTCGAGGTTCATCCCGAACCACAGAATGCTCTATCTGATGGACCCCAGTCTTTAAAACCTGCTAACTATAATCTGATGATGGATGAACTGAGGGCAATTCATAAAACTCTGGATACTTTTAAGGCTAGAGAAAAGAAAGTTGCCTTTGCTTAAAATAGTTTAGCTTAGAGAAGATCAATGAATATAAAGCAGATAAAACAGCCCTTTAGCATAAGCTTTAAAAGCAGCAGCTGAGGGCTGGATTATTATTGAGGGAGGTTAATTATAATGTTTGAATATTTAACAGCTGGAGAATCTCATGGGCCGCGTTTAACTGCAATTATTAAAAGCCTGCCAGCAGGTTTAAAAATAGAGCTAGATCAAATAAATGAACAATTATATAGAAGACAACAGGGTTATGGTAGAGGTGGCCGGATGAAAATTGAGAGTGATAAGGTAATTATCAATTCCGGACTGCGGCATAAAAAAACCCTTGGTTCTCCACTCAGTATGACGGTGGAAAACAAGGATTGGCAGAATTGGCTGGAAATAATGGCCCCTGATAAAGAAAGAGCAGAAGCAGTTGAGGCTCTTACAAATCCCAGACCAGGACATGCAGATCTACCAGGTGCCTTAAAATATAATCAGCTCGATCTGCGCAATATTTTAGAAAGAGCCAGTGCCAGAGAAACAGCTGCCAGAACAGCTGTGGGAGCAGTAGCCAGGCAATTTTTAAATGAACTTGATATCAATATCTATAGTCATGTAGTTCAGGTTGGCAATATAAAAAGCAAAACTTGGAATCAAATTAAAGCTGACTCTCCAGAGAGATTTAGTTCAGAAGCTGCCAAAGAGCAGTATTTTGCTGAACTTGATAAAACACCCCTCCGCTGTGGAGATGGGCAAAAAACAGCAGAAATGATAGAATTAATCGACAGCTGGAAAGAAAATGGGGATTCTGTAGGTGGAGTTTTTGAAATAGTTGTAAGTGGAGTTCCGGTAGGAATAGGCAGTCATGTTCACTGGGATTTAAAACTAGAAAGCAGGCTTGCTGCCCAATTAATGGGACTTCAGGCTATTAAAGGAGTTGAAATAGGAGCTGGGTT
The DNA here is from genome assembly GCF_020711195.1 of Halanaerobium polyolivorans. Taxonomy (GTDB): domain Bacteria; phylum Bacillota; class Halanaerobiia; order Halanaerobiales; family Halanaerobiaceae; genus Halanaerobium; species Halanaerobium polyolivorans. The sequence goes on along the minus strand of NZ_JAJFAT010000010.1, from coordinate 12,640 downwards.
TAAAGGTGCTGCCATGCCTGGTTCAGAGGTTCATGATGAAATCTATTATGATAAAGAAAAAGGCTTTTTCCGCAGTTCTAATCAGGCAGGTGGTATTGAAGGTGGGATGTCAAATGGTGAAGAAATAGTGATCAGACTTGCCATGAAGCCGATTCCAACCCTTGCTAAAGCCTTAGAAACTGCAGATTTGATCTCTAAAGAAAAGCGCACAGCAGCCAAAGAACGCTCAGATGTTTGTGCAGTTCCAGCTGCTTCAATAGTTGGTGAGGCAGTAACAGCATCTGTAATTGCTCAAAGCTGCAGCAGTAAATTTGGCGGAGATAGTATGGAAGAAATCAGGCGTAATTATGAGAGCTATTTAGAATATCTAAGCAATTTTTAAGCTTAAATATATAGTTTTTTAAACTTTCTCTCACATTTTCATCACATTCATTCTCTATACTGTATTTAAGAAATGAGAAAGGAAGTGGATAATAATGAAGAAAATATTAATATCACTATTAGTTATAACTGTTCTGATTGTACCGACATCTGTTTTCGCCCAGGAAATGGATATGACTCCTGAGGAACCGGTTGATCCTAACATAGAGGAAGAAATCGGTGGCAATATTGTTGCTGAGGTTAATGGGGAAGAAATTACAGGTGAACAGTTAGCCCAACAGGCTAATGTAAATCAATTGCTGCAGGAGGTTGCTCAAATAGACCAGCAGTTAGCTCAGGTTTTAGTAGATACTGAAAGTGGTAATGCTGTTTTAGATGAATTTCAGGAACTTAAGCTTGATGCTTTAATTGACAATGTACTGCTTTCACAGCAGGCTGAAGAACTTGCTATAGAGTTAACTGATGAAGAGGTTGACGAAATTTATCAAAGTCAAAAAGAATCAATTAAAGAACAGAACAATCTTAGTGAAGAGGAATTCCTAGCTGTACTGGAAAATCAAGGTTTTGAATCTGAAGAAGAATATAAGCAGGCTTTTGCAGATAATCCTAGCTTAAAGGTAAATAAGCTGATTGAACAGGAAGTGTTAGGAAATATAGAAATTACTGAAGAAGAACTGCGTCAGGAATATGAAGAAAATGAAGAACAATTTGCTCAGGGTGGAGAAACCATTCCTTTTGAGCAGATTAAACCTCAGTTAGAACAAATGATGATGCAGCAGAGACAAAATGAAGTTATCAATGATTATATAGAAGGATTAAGAGATGATGCAAATATAGAAATTATGATTTAACTACTCCCTATATATTTGGATATGAACTGAGAACACCCTGCTGATTTGTGGCAGGGTGTTTTCTTTTTAAAGCTCAGATGATAAAATGTTATTTAGAAATAAAAAATCTCTCAGAAGAAAGGTGGCTGAAGATGAATAAAAAAAAGGTTTTAATCATAGATGATGATCCACATATTAGAGAAATATTGGATGACTACTTAAACTTTGAGGGTTTTGATGCCTTTTTAGCAGAAGATACAGAAAAAGGATTAAAAATACTGCAGGAAGAAATAATAGATATTTTAATTCTGGATATAATGCTTCCTGATGAAGATGGTTGGGAGTTCTGCCAGAAAATAAGGCCAGAATATGATCTTCCCATTATTTTTTTAAGTGCTAAAGACAAATCGGTCGATAAAATAACCGGTTTAGAATTGGGAGCAGATGATTATATAACTAAACCCTTCAGCCCCCGAGAGGTTGTAGCTAGAATTAAAGCTGTATTAAGGAGATATAATAAAGGTGCAGAAGCTGAAAAAACAATTAAATATGGTGAGTTAGTAATAAATCGCGAACAACATTTAATTAGTTTTAAAGGAGAAAAAATTGATTTAACTCCAAAAGAATTTTCTCTGCTCTGGCATCTGGCCGAAAATCCAAAAAAGGTCTTTAGAAGAGAAAGACTGCTTAAAGCTGTCTGGGGTTATGATTATTATGGTGATGTTAGAACAGTAGATACTCATATCAAATCTCTGCGTAAAAAGTTGGGGGAAGAAGCAGCAGAGGCAGTAGAAACGGTCTGGGGGGTGGGATATAAATTTGATAATCAAAAATTGGAAGAGCAATAGCCTTTTTACAAAATTATTATTCAGATTTATAGTTTTAGCTCTGATTTTAATCTCTGTTTTCGGTTTTATAATGATTTATTATCTTGAGGATTTCTTTTTCAATAGCAAAGAAAATGAAGTTTTGTCAAATTTAAATGAAATCAAAGCAGATCTTGAAGAACCTCTGCTGAGAGCTGATGATGATGAGGTTAATCAGATTTTAAATCTGACTGCCAGGATGAATAGAGGTCAAATTTGGTTAACAGATAGGACAGGTAATATACTTTATTCCTATCCTTCTCCTGAAGATGAACAGGTTAATATAGAGGGATTTGCTAATATTTTTGATAATAAAATACTTTCCAGTCGGGTTGAACCAGAGGGTTTTGATAATCCGATGGTCTTAAATGCCATTTCTATGGAGGCTGGTAATGAACAATATGGTCTGCTATTTTTTAGTTCAGTTGATGGGATTACTTCAACTATCAATCAGGTGAAACAGATTATGCTTTACCTTTCAGTTTTTTCAGCTTTTTTGGCCCTGTTGATAGCCTATTTATGGTCTAAGAGTATTGCAAAACCTTTAAAAAATATTACTACTGCTGCAGAGGAGATAAGTAGGGGTAATTTTACCGAACTTCCGGCTGAACAAAATACCAGAGAACTTAAAAACCTAGCTATAAGTATCAATAATATGTCCCGAAAGTTAAAAAAGAACCTTAATAATTTAAGGGAGGAAAAAAATAAGCTTAATCATATCTTATCAGGTATGGATGAGGGTGTGCTGGCTTTAAATAAAGAAAGAAAAATTATACTCTTAAATGATGCCTTTAAAAAGCTTTTTGCTGTTGATGGAGAAGAAAGTGCAGGTCTGCTCGATCAGTATAGAACTGAAGGTGAGAATCTAAGCGAAGAAAATTTAAGCGATATTATTCCTAATCGGGAGATAATGGACTTTATAGAAAGTACAATTGCTGATCAAGAAAGCAAGGTTATGGAGTTGAAACTGCAGACTCCAGAAGAAAAATATCTCCTCATTCACAGTACGGCAATTTTTAGAGGAGATGAGTTTTGGGGTGTTGTCCTGATCTTCCAGGATATAAGTGAGAGGTGGCGTTTCGAAAAATTACAAAATGATTTTGTTGCTAATGTATCACATGAATTAAAAACTCCCCTTTCTTCTATTAGAGGAGCGGCAGAGGTTGTTTTTGATGGTGCTGTAAGCAGTGAAAAAGCAAAGAATAAATATTTAAATATGATCATCAAAGAGGCAAATCATTTGGAGAAAATGGTCAACAATATTTTAAGCTTATCTGAACTTAAATCTGATTCTTTAAATAAAATTGAAGTTGAGTTTTCTGATTTTGTCTATAATTTAAGTCAAAACTACCGAGAGGTGAATAATATTAAACAAAACTTTAAGTATGAAATAGAAAAAGATATCAGATTAAAAGTTGATAGTGATAAAATAAAAAGGGTAATTATCAATCTCTTAGATAATGCTGTTAAATATTCTCCAGATCAGGGGGAGATAAAATTAAAGCTTAAAGACCTAGGATCTCAGATCAAATTTGCAATTGAAGATCAGGGCCCCGGTATTCCAGATGCAGAAGCCAAAAATATCTGGGAGAGGTTCTATAAAATCAACAAAAAAGATTATAATAATAAAAAGTCAGGTAGTGGTTTAGGTTTAGCTATTGCCAAAGATATAATTGAGCTTCATGGTGGAGAAATCTATCAAAAAAACACCGAAACAGGTTCAGAATTTGTCTTTTTACTCAACAAAGATAAAGAATAATTAAATTCTGATTTTGTTAATAGTTTACTTCTAATTTTTTATTTAGCCTGCTATAATATTTAAGACAGGATGTTTTTAAAAGGAGGTAGTTCGATGTCAGAAGAAAAAAAGCAAAAAGATAAATTCAGCTATGAGGCCAAAAATGCCTGGCTGGAAATGGGAGAAGAGGAAAGAAAAGAGGTTTTTTCTTTTAATAAAGAATATGCAGATTTTTTAACTGCTAATAAAACCGAAAGAGAATTCGTCAAAGCAGCAGTTAAGAAACTAGAAGCAGCCGGCTTTAAAAATATAGAGCAATTTGAAGAATTAAAAAAAGGTGATAAAGTTTATGCTCTTAATCGTTCTCGAGCCTTAATGGCTGCTGTAATAGGGGAAAAAGAACTAACAGAAGGTTTAAAGATTGTAGGTAGTCATATTGATTCACCCCGGCTTGATCTTAAACCAAATCCACTCTATGAAGAGGGAGAAATTGCTCTTTTTAAAACCCATTATTATGGGGGAGTTAAAAAATATCAGTGGGTTACTATGCCCCTGGCTTTACATGGTATAGTGGTTAAAGATGATGGAACAGAAGTAGAGATAAATATTGGGGAAAAGGATTCTGAGCCCATATTTTTCATCAGTGATCTTTTACCTCACCTCGGTAAAAGCCAGATGAAAAAATCAATGAAAGAGGGAATAACCGGTGAAAAGCTTAACTTAGTTGTCGGTAGTATTCCTGTTTCTGATCAGGATGCCAAAGCTAAAATAAAAACTGCAATCTTAGAGCATTTAAATAAAGAATATGGAATCAAAGAAGAGGACTTTATGAGTGCTGATCTGCAGGCTGTACCTGCTTTTAAAACCCGTGATGCAGGTTTTGATAGAGGTCTTTTAGCAGGTTATGGCCATGATGACAGGGTCTGTAGTTTTACAGCTCTAGAAGCTATTTTAGATCTTGGCCAACCCAAATCCACCTCAATGGTTCTGCTGATGGATAGAGAAGAAGTTGGCAGTATGGGCAGTACTGGAATGCAGTCTCACTTTTTTGAGGATCAGGTTGCTAATTTAGTGGACCTTTATTATGCTGATTACAGTGAACTACTTGTCCGCAGGGTAATGCAGAATTCTAAGGTTATCTCTGCTGATGTAAATGCAGCCTATGATCCAGATTTTGCTGATGTTTATGCAAAACATAATTCAGCTTATCTGGGTAAGGGAATAGTGATTTCTAAATATACTGGAGCCCGTGGTAAAGCTGGAGCTTCAGAAGCCAGGGCTGAATTTATGGCTGAGATAAGAGGACTCTTTAACAATAAAGGGGTAATCTGGCAGACAGCCGAATTGGGCAAAATTGATGAAGGTGGAGGAGGAACCATCGCCAAGTTTCTTGCTAATTACAGTATGGATGTAGTTGACTCCGGACCACCGGTGCTTTCTATGCATTCTCCTTATGAAGTAGTCAGTAAGGTAGATGTCTATAATAGTTATCTTGCCTATAATGTATTTCTAGAAAATTAATTTTGAGCTAATGTTAATTACTTTACTTTATTTATCAATATATCTTGTATAATAGATATAGTGCAAATTTGCTGCAGCCAATTTTATAATATTTTAGCTTAAATTAAGGAGTGATTTTTAATGGCAAAGATTGACCAAGAAGAAAAAGGGAAAATAAAAGATCTTTTTTCTGCAAACCTGAAAAACGAGGTAAAACTTCTTTTCTTTGCAAAAGAAAATGATTGTGAATATTGTGGAGATACAGAAGAAATTTTAAATGAAGTAACAGCTATTGATAAAAGAGTAAATTTTGAGAAATATTTTTTAGATAGTAAAAAAGCAGAAGAATTTAAGGTTGATAAAGCACCAGCAATAATATTTTTAGATGAAGAAGGTAAAGACATGGGAGTTCATTTTTATGGTATTCCTTCTGGTTATGAATTTACCTCTTTAATAGAAGATATTCTTGATGCTTCAGATAAGAGCCGAATCGATTTTTCTAAAAAGATCAAAACAGAAGTAGAGGCAATTGATTTTGCTGTTTCACTTCAGGTTTTTGTTACACCAACCTGCCCCTATTGTCCTAGAGCGGTAAGGGTTGCCCATCAGATGGCAATGTTGAATCCGAAAATTAAGGCAGCAATGATAGAGGCGGTAGAATTTGAAGAATTATCAGCCAGTTATGGTGTTTCTGGAGTACCAAAAACAGTAATTAATGATGGTGCAGCAGAACAGGTAGGGGCTGTTCCTGCCAAGACAATTCTTAAAAAGCTCCAAAGTTTAGCCGAAGATGCAGCAGTAGCTGCCGAATAATTATATATTAAGGGGGAAATTCAAAATGAGTAAAGCAGTAAAAGTAACAGATGTGACATTTCAAGATGAAGTAATAGGTGCCGATAAACCGGTAGTTGTTGATTTTTGGGCAGAATGGTGTGGTCCCTGTAAAATGGTAGCACCTGTGGTAGAAGAGATAGCCCAGGAATATGATGATACTATTAAGGTTGCCAAATTAAATGTTGATGAAAATCAAGCAATAGCTTCTCAATATGGAATTATGAGTATTCCAACCATGTTGGTTTTTGAAAACGGAGAAGTTAAAGATAAACTTGTTGGCTATATGCCAAAAGATAAGCTTGTCAGCAAATTGGGCCTAAAATAATTTAATAAATTTTATAGACCCCTCCTCTACCTAGAGTATTAGAAAATGAGTGGGGTCTTTTTTTTGTTTAAATCTAATTTGATAAATAATTCTTAAATTGCCCTGTAAAAAGCCATTTTTTTATGATAGAATTAAGAATGAAAAAAGGAGGGCTTAATTTGCAGCGGATATTAATTATTCATACATCTGATGAAGATTTAAAAGAAATTGCAGAAGGCATAAAAGAGGGTGCAGAAAAAAATGGTTTTCGGGTAGAGTTAAGAAATACAGCTGATGGAGCCGGAGGAGTTTCCTTTTATCCCTATGACCTCATAATTGCAGGTAGTCCAACCCTTGGCATATTTAAAGGGAAGATTGACAACTCATTAAGAAAATTTCTGACAGATGTTAAAAGAACTACCGGTCAGGTTGCCTATGCTTATGTTAAGCCCAGATTTTTTGCAACAAAAAAAGCACTTAAAGAAGTTATGGCTGCCCTTGAAGAACAGGGCTGTATAGTCAAGAATTTTAAAGCTATTAAAGACCATCAATCAGCTGTAGAATTTGGCGAGAATATTAAAATATAGTATTTTCTTGACCGCAGTTAATTTTAGCTGTGGTTTTTTCAAGTTAAATCTTTTTCTTTTTAAGTTTAAGCAATTTTGGAGTGATAGAAGATATGAGCAAAAAAGTTTTGATAAAATTAGAAAATAAGCAGGATTTTAGTGGTAAACAGCCTGCTGTAGATATTAAGCATGAATTTAATGGTGAGCTCTATATAAAAAAAGAAAAATATTATCTCAGCTATAATGACCATTCTGAAGGTATAGATGGAGCTAGAACTATTTTGAAAATCGATCCAGAAAGAGAAAGGGTTTTGCTGCTGCGGGAGGAACCCGCCGAGATGAAGCAGACCTTCAAAAAGGCCGAAAAAATCAAAGGCTATTTTAAAACAGCCTATGGAAAATTAGAGTTAGCTGTTAAAACCAGTGACTTAAAAATTGATATTGAGGATAATAATGGTATAATAAAGATTGAGTATCATCTTTTTTTGGGGGGAGAACTGAGTTCAAACCATAAATTAAAACTTAGTTATAGTAAAGAAGGAATTGAAAATTAAGTATTAAATAAAAGTATTATAAATATTAAGCAATAAATATAGGAGGTTAAGTGTTTTGTATAAAAATTTACAGGCTTTAGTAGAGGCTAAATTAATTAGTGCTCTGGCCGAAAGTGTAAAAAAAGCTATTTATGAAAGTGAACTTGAATTAGAGGGAGTACCGGAGATTTCTATTGAACAGCCCCGGGAAAAAGAACATGGAGATTATGCCAGCAATCTTGCGATGACAGCAGCTTCTCAAGCTGGGATGAATCCTCGTAAAATTGCAGAAATAATCGTCGAAAACTTTGCAGGGGAAGGTGTAGAAGAGATTTCTATTGCTGGCCCTGGTTTTATTAATTTTAAGTTAAAAAAGAACTGGCTTTATGAGAATCTTAAACTGATCAATAAACTTGAAGCTGACTATGGGAAAATAGATACAGGTCAGGGTAAAAAGGTGCAGATAGAATTTGTCTCTGCCAATCCAACCGGACCACTTCATGTCGGCCACAGCAGGGGAGCTGTAGTTGGAGATGTATGTGCTTCGATTATGGAAGCTGCAGGTTATGATGTAGAAAGAGAATACTATATCAATGATGCAGGTAATCAGATGGACATCCTAGCTGAATCAACCCTGCTCCGCTATCAGGAACTTTGTGGTAAAGAAGTAGAGCTGCCTGAAGATCTTTATGCAGGTGATTATGTAATAGAAATTGCTGAAGACCTCTATCAGGAATATGGTCAAGAAATACTGGAAAAAGATAAAGAAAGACAACTTGATATCTGTAGAGAATTTGCCTATCAGGATATGCTGGCAAAAATCAAAGCAGATTTAAATAAATTTGGAATAGAATTTGATAACTGGTTTAGTGAGAGAACTCTCCATCCAGATAAAATAAATGAAGCTGTTGAGCTTTTAAGAGATAAAGGCTATATCTATGAAAAAGAAGCAGCACTCTGGTTTAAATCAAGTCAATTTGGAGATGATAAAGATAGAGTTGTAATCAAATCAGATGGTTCACCAACCTATTTAGCTGCTGATATAGCTTATCACCTCGATAAATTAGAAAGAGGATTTGATAAGTTGATCAATGTCTGGGGTGCAGATCATCACGGTTACATACCTAGGATGAAAGCAGTTATAGAAGCTTTTGGTTATGATAGAGATACCTTAGAAATAATAGTGGTTCAGATGGTAAATCTGCTTCGAAACGGAGAAAAAATGCAGATGTCCAAAAGAGCAGGTAGTTTTGTAACCATGAATGAGGTTAACGAAGAAGTAGGAAGAGATGCTGCCCGCTATTATTATATAATGAGAAGTTCGGACAGTCATTTGGACTTTGATTTGGAGCTTGCCAAAGAAGAATCAAGTAATAACCCTGTTTATTATGTTCAATACGCTCATGCCAGGATTCATAGTATCATAGATAATGCAGAACTCCAGCCTGAATCTGATAATTTAGAACTGCTAACTGATCCTGCAGAAGTAGATTTGATGAAAATGCTGGCTAGTTTTCCAGAAGAAATAAAATTAAGTGCAGAGTCCAGACAGCCCCATCACCTGACAGCTTATGCCTATGATCTGGCCACAGCCTTTCATGCTTTTTATAATAATTGTCGGGTTAATACAGATAATAGCCAGCTCTCAGGGGCCAGACTTTATCTTGTTGATGCTGCCCGCCAGGTGCTTAAAAATGTTTTAACACTGCTGGGGATTAGTGCCCCTGCAGAAATGTAATCAATTTAATTGGAGGAGATAGTAAAAATGACCAAATATATCTTTATAACAGGAGGAGTTGTTTCTGCCCTTGGCAAAGGTATTACAGCTGCCTCACTGGGCCGTCTGCTTAAAAGCAGGGGTTTAAAAATAAGTATTCAAAAATTTGACCCTTATATTAACTATGATCCCGGAACAATGAGCCCTTATCAGCACGGAGAAGTTTTTGTAACAGATGATGGGGCCGAAACCGACCTTGATTTAGGTCATTACGAGCGTTTTATCGATACAAATTTGAGTCAGAGTAATAATGTAACTACAGGTAAGATCTATGGCTCGGTAATCCGCAAAGAACGGCGGGGAGAATATTTAGGAGCCACTGTTCAGGTTATTCCCCATATCACTGATGAAATCAAAGAGAGAATAACCAGAGTTGGAAGGGAAACAAATGCTGATGTAGTATTAACCGAAATAGGTGGTACGGTTGGTGATATAGAAAGTCTTCCTTTTCTAGAAGCAATAAGACAATTAAAAAATGATCTTGGTAAAGACAATATCCTCTATATTCACTGTACTTTAGTTCCCTATTTGAAAACGGCCGGAGAGCTCAAAACCAAACCTACTCAGCACAGCATCAAAGAAATGCGCAGTATTGGTATTCAACCTGATGTTGTTGTCTGCCGCTCTGATCGACAATTAACCCAGGAGGTTAAGGATAAGATCTCCCTTTTTGGTAATGTAGAAAAAGAAGATGTTGTGCAGCTGGTTGATGCAGAACATATTTATGAAGTTCCGCTGATGCTGGAAAAAGAGGGTTTAGCTGATAATGCTGTTAGTAAATTAAAATTAGAAGATAGAATTGAAGCGGTTGACCTTGCAGAATGGAAAAACCTGGTTGATAAAATAAAAAATCTTGATCATACTGTCAGAATCGGTATTGTTGGTAAATATGTTGAACTTCCAGATGCTTACATAAGTATAGCAGAATCTTTCACTCATGCAGGGGTGGCAAACAATTCCGAGGTTGAGATTGAATATATTTATGCTGAAGAACTTGAAGATGAAGCCAATCTCAAAAATATTCTTGATAAATTAGATGGTATTTTAGTACCCGGTGGCTTTGGTGATCGTGGTATTGAAGGTAAGCTTAAAGCAGTAAAATATGCCAGAGAAAATAAGATTCCCTATTTTGGAATCTGTTTGGGGATGCAGTGTGCTGTAATAGAATATGCCCGTAATGTTCTAGGACTTGAAGATGCAAATAGTTCCGAATTTGATCCTAAAACAGATCATCCTGTGATTGCACTGATGCCAGACCAGCATGATGTGGAGGATATGGGAGGAACAATGAGACTGGGCCTTTATCCCTGTAAACTTGCCGAAGAGAGTATCAGCCGAAAATCATATAATGAAGAAGTTATTTATGAACGCCACCGCCATCGTTATGAATTCAACAATCAATATCGTGAGCAAGTAAAAGGGGCAGGAATGATTTTGAGTGGTTTATCACCAGATGAGAGACTGGTAGAGATCATAGAGATTCCCGCTCATCCCTGGTTTGTTGGTGTACAGTTCCATCCAGAATTTAAATCACGACCCAATAGACCACATCCACTATTTGTTAGTTTTATTGCAGCTGCTCTTGAGAACAAAAATTAGGGGGTAAATCATGTCAGGAAAATATATCACATCTAAGTATGAAGCTTCAATTGCAACAGTTACTTTTGATCGAGCTGAGGTTTTAAATGCCTATAATGAAGAATTTTTAGATGAGCTTCTTCAAACTTTAAAAGAAGTTTTTAGCAGAGATGAGCTTGGAGCTGTAATTCTTACAGCAGCAGGCAAAAAAGCATTCTCTGTAGGTGGTGATATAGACTATTTAGAAAAATTGGATAGTCAGGAGGCTAAAGAGCTTTCCCAAAAAGGACATCAGATTTGCAATTTAATTGAAGAAAGTTGTCCGGTTGTGATTGCTGCTGTAGACGGATATGCTTTAGGTGGAGGTATGGAAATTGCTCTGGCCTGTGATATCAGGATAGCTTCTACTAGAGCTCGCTTTGGTCAACCAGAAGTTAAGTTGGGGATCATACCTGCTTTTGGAGGTACCCAGCGTTTACCCAGGTTAATTGGGGTCGGTGAGGCTAAAGAGCTACTTTATACAGGTGATATTATTGATGCTAATTTAGCTTATGAACTTGGTTTGATCAATAAAGTTGTAACCCCGCGCTCCCTCTATTCTTCTGCTAGAGAGCTTGCTTTACAGATCACAGATCGTTCTGCTCAAGCTGTGACAATGATCAAAAGAGCTATCAACAAAGGTTATAGGCAGGGAATAGATGCTGGCAGTAAATATGAAAGCAATGCCTTTGCTGAGTGTTTTAAAAATGAAGAGCACAGCAAAAGGATTAGAGAAATCAAAAGAATAGTCAAAGATGACAATTAAAACTGGTAGCTCCTTAATCTAATTTTGAAGTTAAAAAAGGATTTTTAATTGAAATGAAGAATAGTTAGATTAAGGAGGTGAAGACCTGACCTTAAACAGTACGGTCGGGCTCTAATTATGATTATTGATTATTCTACTACCATAGCTCTAAACTGCCCTGCTTGTGGCCGTCTGGAAAGAGATGAGTTAAACATCTTTGCTTTACCACTTGCAGAAATTAAAAAAATTCACTGCAGTTGTGGTGCTCTTAAGTTAACAGTTAAGAGAAAAGAGAGTTCAAAAATAGAGATAGATTATTTCTGTCTGCACTGTGATACCAGTCATCAAATGCTGTTGTCTTCAGATCTTTTCTGGCATTCAGATTCAATTATTTCTCTTCCCTGTGAGGAAACAGGTCTTAACCCGGGCTTTTTTGGGCCTACCGAAAAAGTTAATCATGAAATCAAGGCAGAAAAAAAAGATTTAGATTTAATGGCTGCAGAACTGGGATTTGATGATTTTAAATCTCCAGAAATTATGCTGCAGGCTTTAGATATCCTTGATGATATTGCTGCTGCAGGTTCACTAAGCTGTGAATGCGGCAGTCAGGATTTGAATATAAAATTATTTTCTGATAAAATTCAGATTGTATGCAATCAATGTGGTACTCATCTAAATATTCCAGCTGCCAGAAATTCTGATTTACATACTTTAAGGCAGTTAAATGTGGTGAGGCTGCATCGTGTTCAGGGAAAATAATCTTTTCTCCCTGAATATTAAACAAAAAAACAGGAGGTTTATTAATTATGAATTTAGTTCCAATGGCTGACATTCTTCAGGATGCCCACAAAAGAACTTATGGTGTAGGTGGTTTTAACATTAATAACATGGAGTTTCTCCAGGGTATAATAAGGGGTGCTGAAGAACTTAATTCGCCATTAATTCTCCA